>NZ_FODW01000001.1:1376745-1551976 GCF_900110475.1 Enterobacter sp. NFIX58
TTTCTAAGCTGCCTGTACGGCAGTGAACGTTTTTGCTGGGTCCACATCACCTGACCAAAGTTTCTAAGCTGCCTGTACGGCAGTGAACGATTATCACGTAACAGCAAAGGACAGGGAAGCTTTCTAAGCTGCCTGTACGGCAGTGAACACCCACGTTAAAAACGCGTTCCCGAGCTTTTCTTTCTAAGCTGCCTGTACGGCAGTGAACGTTTTTGCTGGGTCCACATCACCTGACCAAAGTTTCTAAGCTGCCTGTACGGCAGTGAACGATTATCACGTAACAGCAAAGGACAGGGAAGCTTTCTAAGCTGCCTGTACGGCAGTGAACACCCACGTTAAAAACGCGTTCCCGAGCTTTTCTTTCTAAGCTGCCTGTACGGCAGTGAACGTTTTTGCTGGGTCCACATCACCTGACCAAAGTTTCTAAGCTGCCTGTACGGCAGTGAACGATTATCACGTAACAGCAAAGGACAGGGAAGCTTTCTAAGCTGCCTGTACGGCAGTGAACACCCACGTTAAAAACGCGTTCCCGAGCTTTTCTTTCTAAGCTGCCTGTACGGCAGTGAACGTTACGCTGACAACTGAGCAGATTAGCGCGCAGTTTCTAAGCTGCCTGTACGGCAGTGAACGCGTATCAAGCGCCGGAGCTGATGAACCTCAATTTCTAAGCTGCCTGTACGGCAGTGAACATGCTCAACTATCCAGAACTGAACGAAATATGTTTCTAAGCTGCCTGTACGGCAGTGAACAGCTCACCGCGTCGTGGCGGATGACGTCCGTTTTTCTAAGCTGCCTGTACGGCAGTGAACGCAGTTGCGCCAGTTACGGGGTTACCACGAAATTTCTAAGCTGCCTGTACGGCAGTGAACGGATCCTGGGCAGCTCACTTGGCTTGATTCTCTTTCTAAGCTGCCTGTACGGCAGTGAACGGTTATAGATGAAATTAAACAACGACAGCGCCTTTCTAAGCTGCCTGTACGGCAGTGAACGCAATGAGGTGTACGGCGTGAGCCCTATCGATTTTCTAAGCTGCCTGTACGGCAGTGAACCGCAGAAACGGCTACGGCGACTGTAAGAGTGTTTTCTAAGCTGCCTGTACGGCAGTGAACTGGAACAATCTACACCTATCTTCTTGTGATATAAAGAAATCCCCCTAAAATTCTCCGTAACCCCTTTTTTCACCCCCTACAATTCACCGTTGTGAAATCAACTACTTAAAACTCACCAATAAAAAAGGGTCCGTAGACCCCTTCTCTCGGAACAGATTCCAACCCCTACCGCCACGCAGGCGCTTTCCCCAGCGCAAACCGCCCTGCGCCTAAAAACGCCACCGCCAGCGAGCCGATAAAGAAGTACACCAGGCTTTCAATCGCCCATGCGCCAACCTTATCAAGGGCGAGCGTTTCCCCCATTCCCACCATCAGCCATGCCACGATCATCGTAAACGCCAGCACCAGCGCGGCCGGGCGCGTAAAGAGCCCGACAATAATCAGGATCGGCGCCACCACTTCGCCAATCAACACGCCGTAGGCAATAAACCCCGGCAGCCCTTTCTCCACCAGCATGCCGCTGATAAAGCCCACCCCACCAAACAGCTTATGCAAACCGTGAAAGAGCATCAGCCCGCCGACGGCAAGTCGTAACAAGAGTTTGCCAAGATCGTCGCACGATAGCTTTTCATTAACAGCAATTAACAATGATTTAACCATTTGAAATGATTCCTGTTTTCACTGAGATATCACCAGATTATGCCGAATAATTACGCATGAAAAGCACCTTTTAATTGGGGGGATTTGACGGGCAATACGGAGACTTTCTTCTAAGCTTGTAAGCGTTATCACAAAAAGGAGACGGACAACCATGAAACAAACCGTGGCTGCATATATAGCGAAAACGCTCGAACAGGCTGGCGTAAAACGTATCTGGGGCGTTACCGGCGATTCCCTGAACGGACTCAGCGACAGCCTTAACAAGATGAAGACCATCGAATGGATGCCGACCCGCCATGAAGAGGTTGCCGCGTTCGCCGCAGGCGCTGAAGCGCAGCTTACCGGGGAACTGGCCGTCTGCGCCGGATCCTGCGGCCCAGGTAACCTGCACCTGATCAACGGTCTCTTCGACTGCCACCGCAATCACGTGCCGGTGCTGGCGATTGCCGCCCACATCCCCTCTTCCGAAATCGGCAGCGGTTATTTTCAGGAGACGCATCCGCAGGAGCTGTTCCGTGAATGCAGCCACTATTGCGAACTGGTTTCATCCCCGGAGCAGATCCCGCAGGTTCTGGCGATCGCCATGCGCAAGGCCGTGCTGAATCGCGGCGTTTCGGTGGTCGTTATTCCGGGCGATGTAGCCCTCAAGGCCGCGCCGGAAGGGGCCAGCACCCACTGGTATCACGCGCCGCAGCCGGTGGTGACGCCAGCCGAGGAGGAGCTGAAAAAGCTGGCGCAACTGCTGCGTTACGCCAGCAATATCGCCCTGATGTGCGGCAGCGGCTGCGCGGGCGCGCACAAGGAGCTGCTGGAATTTGCCGGTAAGCTGAAAGCGCCGATCGTCCACGCCCTGCGCGGCAAAGAGCACGTCGAATACGATAACCCGTACGACGTGGGCATGACCGGACTGATCGGTTTTTCTTCCGGCTTCCACACCATGATGAACGCCGACACGCTGATCCTGCTCGGCACCCAGTTCCCGTACCGCGCGTTCTACCCGACGGACGCCAAAATCATTCAGATTGATATCAACCCGGCCAGCATCGGCGCGCACAGCAAGGTCGATATGGCGCTGGTGGGCGACATCAAATCCACCCTTGCCGCCCTGCTGCCGCTGCTGGAAGAGAAAACCGATCGCAAGTTCCTCGATAAAGCGCTAAGCGACTATCGCGATGCCCGCAAGGGTCTGGACGATCTCGCCAAACCGAGCGACAAAGCCATTCACCCGCAGTATCTGGCGCAGCAGATCAGTCATTTCGCGGACGACGATGCCATCTTCACCTGCGACGTAGGCACGCCAACCGTCTGGGCGGCACGCTACCTGAAAATGAACGGCAAGCGCCGTCTGCTCGGCTCGTTCAACCACGGCTCGATGGCCAACGCCATGCCGCAGGCGCTGGGCGCAAAAGCGACAGCGCCGGAGCGCCAGGTGGTGGCGATGTGCGGCGACGGCGGGTTCAGCATGCTGATGGGCGATTTCCTGTCGGTGGTGCAGATGAAGCTTCCGCTGAAAATCGTGGTCTTCAACAACAGCGTGCTGGGCTTCGTGGCGATGGAGATGAAGGCCGGCGGCTATCTGACGGACGGCACCGAGCTACACGACACCAACTTTGCCCGCATCGCCGAGGCCTGCGGCATCACCGGCATCCGCGTGGAGAAAGCGTCCGAGGTGGATGAAGCCCTGCAGCGCGCCTTCTCCATCGACGGCCCGGTACTGGTGGATGTAGTCGTCGCCAAAGAGGAGCTGGCCATCCCGCCACAGCTCAAGCTGGAGCAGGCCAAAGGCTTTAGCCTGTACATGCTGCGCGCCATCATCAGCGGGCGCGGTGACGAGGTGATCGAACTGGCAAAAACCAACTGGCTCAGGTAAAACATCTGGCATCGCCTTTTTAAATATAAGGACATGCCATGATTGATTTACGCAGTGATACCGTTACCCGCCCGAGTCGCGCCATGCTCGAAGAGATGATGGCCGCCCCGGTCGGGGACGACGTCTACGGCGACGACCCGACGGTAAACGAACTGCAGCGCTATGCCGCAGAGCTGAGCGGAAAAGAGGCCGCCCTGTTCCTGCCCACCGGCACGCAGGCTAACCTCGTGGCGCTGCTCAGCCACTGCGAGCGCGGTGAAGAGTACATCGTCGGCCAGGGCGCGCATAACTACCTCTACGAAGCCGGCGGTGCTGCGGTGCTCGGCAGCATTCAGCCGCAGCCGATTGACGCCGCGCCGGACGGCACTCTGCCGCTCGACAAGGTCGCGGCGAAAATCAAAGCCGATGATATTCACTTTGCCCGCACCAGGCTGCTCAGCCTTGAAAACACCCACAACGGCAAAGTGCTGCCGCGCGAATACCTGAAAGCCGCATGGGAGTTTACCCGCGAACGCAGGCTGGGCCTGCACGTGGACGGCGCGCGCATCTTCAACGCCGTGGTGGCGTACGGCTGCGAGCTGAAAGAGATTACGCAATACTGCGACTCATTCACCATCTGCCTCTCTAAAGGGCTGGGCACCCCAGTGGGTTCCCTGCTCGTCGGCAATGCGGACTACATCAAGCGTGCCAACCGCTGGCGCAAAATGACCGGCGGCGGCATGCGTCAGGCGGGTATTCTGGCAGCTGCGGGGCTGTATGCCCTGAAAAACAACGTGGCGCGTCTGAAGGACGATCACGACAACGCCGCGTGGATGGCGGCGCAGCTGCGTGAAATTGGCGCCGACGTGATGCGCCACGACACTAACATGCTGTTCGTTCGCGTGGGCGATGACCACGCTGCTGCGCTTGGCGAGTTCATGAAAGCACGTGGCGTGCTGATCAACGCCTCGCCTGTCGTGCGTCTGGTCACGCATCTCGACGTCAGCCGCGAGCAGTTGACCGACGTGGTGAAACACTGGCAGGCGTTTTTACAGCGATAAGGAGCAGCACGTGCCGCAACGCATTCTGGTGCTCGGCGCCAGCGGGTATATCGGTCAGCATCTCACCGCGGCGTTAAGCCAGCAGGGGCACCAGGTGCTGGCTGCGGCACGCAACACCGAACGCCTGCAAAAACTCGGTTTAGCGGGCGTTACCTGTCACAACGTTGACCTCAACTGGCCAAAGTCGCTTCCCGCGCTGCTGGACGGGGTCGACACCCTTTACTACCTGGTACACAGCATGGGCGAAGGCGGGGATTTTATCGCCCACGAGCGTCAGGTGGCGATGAATGTCCGCGATGCCCTGCTGCAAACCCCGGTGAAGCAGGTGATTTTTCTCAGTTCACTCCAGGCACCTGAACACGAGCAGTCCGATCACCTGCGCGCCCGCCAGCTGACGGCGGACATCCTGCGGGGGGCAAATATCCCCGTCACCGAACTGCGCGCCGGGATCATCGTCGGCGCAGGCTCTGCCGCCTTCGAAGTGATGCGCGATATGGTCTACAACCTGCCGGTGCTCACGCCGCCGCGCTGGGTCCGTTCGCGCACCACGCCGATTGCGCTGGAGAATCTGCTGCATTATCTGGTGGCCCTGCTGGATCATCCGGCGGAGCAACACCGCGTGCTCGAGGCGGCAGGCCCGGATGTGCTGAGCTATCAGGAGCAGTTCGAACATTTCATGCGCGTCAGCGGACGCCGCCGCTGGCTGATCCCCATTCCCTTCCCGACCCGCTGGATTTCGGTGTGGTTTTTGAATGTCATCACCTCGGTGCCGCCGACGACCGCCAAAGCGCTTATTCAGGGGCTGAAGCATGATTTACTGGCCGACGATCGCGCGCTGCGCGCCTTAATTCCTCAGGACCTGATCCGCTTTGACGATGCCGTGCGCAACACGCTCAAGGAAGAAGAAAAGCTGGTGAACTCCAGCGACTGGGGTTACGACGCCCAGGCCTTTGCCCGCTGGCGGCCGGAGTATGGTTATTACCCGAAACAGGCGGGCTGTACGGTGAAAACCGGCGCCAGTCTGGCCGCGCTGTGGGAGGTGGTGAACCAGATTGGCGGCAAAGAACGGTATTTCTTCGGAAATCTCCTCTGGCAAACGCGCGGGGCAATGGACCTGCTGGTGGGCCACCGACTGGCAAAAGGCCGCCCGGCACGCCCGTATCTTGAGGTGGGTGACGCGGTTGACAGCTGGAAGGTGATTATTGTCGAGCCGGAAAAACAGCTGGCGCTGCTATTCGGCATGAAAGCCCCGGGGCTGGGCCGACTCTGCTTTACCCTGAAAGACAAAGGCGATCATCGTGAACTGGACGTCCGCGCATGGTGGCATCCGCACGGAATGCCGGGTCTGTTCTACTGGCTGTTGATGATCCCTGCCCACCTGTTTATCTTCCGGGGCATGGCGAAACGCATTGCGCAACGGGCAGAACAAAAGACGGAAAAGATCTAAATAAAACTCTCTTTCTTTCACCTTTCCCATTGCATAGCGCCGTAATTCACGAAAGAATGCGCACGAAATTCTTTTCAACACAGTGGATAGCTATGAAGGTACTGGTTACCGGGGCGACCAGCGGCTTAGGCCGAAATGCGGTCGAATTTCTGCGCAATAAAGGCATCAGCGTCAGGGCCACCGGTCGCAACGAAGCGATGGGTAAACTGCTGCAAAAAATGGGCGCAGAGTTCGTCCATGCCGACCTGACGGAGCTCGTCTCCTCGCAGGCGAAAGTGATGCTCGCCGGTATCGACACGCTATGGCACTGTTCCAGTTTTACCTCCCCGTGGGGGACCCAGGAAGCCTTCGATCTCGCCAACGTGCGGGCCACCCGCCGTCTGGGCGAATGGGCCGTTGCCTGGGGCGTGCGTAACTTTATTCATATCTCGTCACCGTCACTCTATTTCGACTATCACCACCATCGCGACGTGCAGGAAGATTTCCGCCCTGCCCGCTTTGCCTGTGAATTTGCCCGCAGCAAGGCGGCCAGCGAAGAGGTCATTGACCTGCTGGCGCAGTCAAACCCGCATACCCGCTTTACGGTCCTGCGTCCGCAGAGCCTGTTCGGGCCGCACGACAAGGTATTTATTCCCCGTCTGGCGCAGATGATGCACCACTACGGCAGCGTGCTGCTGCCGCGCGGCGGCGATGCGCTGGTGGATATGACCTATTACGAAAATGCCGTTCACGCCATGTGGCTGGCCAGCCAGCCGGACTGCGATAAGCTGATCTCCGGTCGCGCCTATAACATCACTAATGGCGAACCGTGCACGCTGCGCAGCATTGTGCAGCGGCTGATCGACGAGCTGCAGATCGACTGCCGTATCCGTTCTGTTCCCTATCCCATGCTGGATATGATTGCCCGCAGCATGGAGCGCTTTGGCAGCAAAACAGCCAAAGAGCCTGCGCTGACGCATTACGGCGTTTCTAAACTCAACTTTGACTTCACGCTGGATATTTCGCGGGCGGAGAATGAGCTGGGGTATAAACCGGTTGTGATGCTGGATGAAGGGATTATGCGCACGGCGGCGTGGTTACGGGATCACGGGAAGCTTCATCGCTAGCCTTTTTGCCCGGTGGCGGCTTCGCCTGACCGGCCCTACAACTGCTCCGTACTGCCCCATCGCTCCATTAGCCTCATGTACGAAAACGGCAACCCGAGGGTTGCCGTTTGCTTTTACAGAGCTGTCCAGGCATCTGCCCACGCCAGGCCAGCGCCTGGTTCGTAGTATGCCGGAGAGTTGTTACACCAGCCGCTGTACGGGAACGGTTTGCACTGGAACAGTTTACCGTGGTTGTTCACGATATCACCTGCGTTGTACTTGCTGTTCGCGCTCCACGCGGCGTAAGAGCCGGAAGTGCCTTCGTCCTTAGACGTGGCTTTCGCTTTCACGTTCAGCAGGTAAGACGTAGTGCTGGTCAGTTCGCCATCGCTGACGGTCAGGCCGATTTCGTACTGCTGAGCCGTTGCAGACTCTGGTGCCTTAAAGGTCACCACCGCCTTGTCCTGACCGGTCACGGTCTGGCCATCCTGGGAACGCCAGGTGTAGGTCAGCTTGTTACCGTCGGCGTCTGTGGAGCCTTCCGCGCTCAGGGAAACCTGCGCACCCGCTTCAACCGCCCCGATTGGGCCCGCAATCTGCGCCACAGGGGCGTGATTCACGGTTGCCGGTTCAACAGGGGTGGTATCTTCCGCTGGCGTGGTATCCGCTGGCGGCGTGGTGTCTGCCGGAGTTTTGTCTTCGCCTGGGGTCACTGCCGAGCCGTCATCGTTAATGATGTTCACGTTATAGAACTTCTTAACGCAGTTGGTGTAGTCACCCTCTTTGAACGCGCTGAACGGCGTCTGGTAACCCACCAGCTGGCAGGAGTAGGTCTTACCGTCCGGCGTATCCGGACTCCATCCCCAGTCCTGCTCCCAGTAGATCTTCAGCGCGCCGGAGCCGCCTTCATCGAACTGCTTCATGTTGGCGCAGCCCAGCACTTCATTCGCCGGAACTGGCACTTTCAGGTAGTTCGCGAACTCTTTGTAGTACTTGATGCGGTTTTCAGACTGGGCAATCTCAGTCGGGCCGCCGCACTCTACGCCACCGTTGATGATCTGGGTGGTCACGCCGAAGCCAGGAACCAGGCCGTTGGCTTTATCGTGATCGTTTGGCTGCCAGGTGCCATCGATAACCTGCAGCATGCTTGGTTTTGGCGGCTGCGGATAGGCGAAGAAGAAGATCGCACTCGCCAGGTTCAGCCAGGTATCCGCCACCAGCTCAGGCTTGTCGAGCAGGGTGCGGACGGTGCCAAACATCGCTTCCGAGAACGGACCGTAGTTGTAGTTGTAAGACAGCTGCTTCGCGCCGCGGCCAAAGTAGCTTACGAAGTCGCCGTCTTTGTCCTTACCGCATGGCCAGGTCTGCCCCTGCCAGATGTCAGGGTTACATTCGCCGTTATAGCCGCCTTTCTGGCCTTCAGTCCAGCCCATTTCACGAACGTGAACCAGGGCCTGACGCCATTCGGCTTCCGGACGCCAGCTTTCATGACCGCCGGTTTCCTGCGCAAAGTGGGCAAACATGGTCGCCAGCTCTTTGCGGCAGATGGCGTCGCTGTCGCGACCATCATTATAGGTCTTACACAGTGCCGGGAATTTACCAACAGCCTTCAGGAAGTTACTGTAGGTGTAAGACTGAGCGCGCAGCGGGAAGAGATATTCCCAGTCGCTGGCCTTCACGATCCCTTCAACGCGCTTGACGTTGTCAGGGTTCGACGCACGACCTGGCTCAATCTGCTCAACGAGGCTGTTGTCCAGAGTCGCAATGGTGTCTTTCACCGAAACCATCAGCGGGAAATTGGTCAGCTCTTTTTCCTTTTTCGCCAGATCGCTGGCTTTCATGGTGTACGGCTCGCTGCTGGCCGCCTGCAGTGATGCAGCCTGCGCCATAAAGGGTGCAATGCATGCTCCCGCCACGAGAACGCTCAGTAATGTCCTTTTCGTCATTTCAAATAATCCTGTATTTAAGCAACTAGGGTGAGTACATTCCCGGCTTATGTATTACTCCCTTAATAAATAAGCCTGAGAGTGTGGTTCTTTTTCATTTTCTGAAGAACACCAAAAGGAATTCTTCAAAAAACAAAAATGACGCTATCGTTATTTACCCGACTTTATTTGCTGATACTTCGCCCACACTTTATGGGCATAACGCATGCGCTGCGGATAATTTTCTTTTTTCAACCCGGCGTTATAGGCGCCTACCGCTTCCCAGTTATAGCCATACACTTTTATCATCCCGGACAGGATGGACGCGCCGACCATAATGGAGGTACAGGGCTCAGTTATAAGCTGGTTCTCATCAATCCCCTGACGCTCTAACTCGCTGAAGTGCGAGCTGTTAATCTGCATCAACCCGACGTCACGCGTGCCGTCGTGGTTCCAGCCTACCGCGTAAGGATTCATTCCGGATTCCACTTTGGCAATCGCATATAACAGCCACGGATCGACGTGATAATAATGTCCGGCGTTATCCCAACAGTTCGCAAATACGCTTTGACTAAACAGCAGTAAAAATAAAATCACGCGTTTCATGAGCACCTGCTCTTAAATACTGAACCTCTTCCTGCTCATAATTAGCGATCATTCTGAAGTGTTGGTCACACCCGAAGTGGGGTGTGACCAACCATTGCGGGTTGATATCATTCCCGCAATTCACGGTTCAGAAGGTTATTTGCAATCGGTTGATGCGCCTTCTTTCACCCATACGTCGCTGTTGGCCGGGTTATCACCCTGCGTCCACCATTTCGCACGGTAAACGTTGCCCTGGTAGGTCGTGGTATCGCCGCCGTTGTATGCCAGGTCAGAGCGCCAGTTCATCTTCACGTTGCTTACCATTTCCCATGCGTCCACGCCGAAGTCAGGCTGGTTGCCCTGCGTCCAGTATTTCGCTTTCCACACCAAATGGTCGAAGCTGACGGTATCGCCCGTGTTGTAGATTTTGCTGGATTCCCACGCCGGATATTTGCTGGCGTTGGCGTCAACAGGCTTATCGCAGCTGCCGGTCGCCGTACCTTCATCAGATGGCGGGGTCACCTCGTCTGACGGTGGCGTCACTTCATCCGCAGGCGGGGTGACGTCTTCTGCCGGAGGCGTCACTTCGTCAGCCGGTTTTGGCGTGACCACGACCTGGACGTTGGACTGAACGCTGGTCTTGCCATCGCTCACCACCACGCTCAGGGTATAGGACGACTCAGAGCTCACCTCAGGCGCGGTGATGTTCACGTTCGCGCTATCGGTACCGGTCGCGTGCATATCAGCCGGTACGCTCCAGGCGTAGGTCAGCGCATCACCGTCTGGATCCGCCGCCTGCGCGTGCAGGGCATAGGTTTCGCCTGCCTGCAGGGTGACGTTCTGCATTGGGTTAATCACCGGCGCCTGGTTCGCTTTTGGCGCTTTGTTAACGACCTGAACATCAGCGGAGTTGCTCAGCCCCTTCGCGTCGGTCACGGTCAGTCGGAACGCCAGCGTCTGGTTGCTGGTGACGGCCGCCACGTTGAAGGAAGCCTTCGCTTTGGTGCTGTTGGTGAGGGTCACCGATGGGCCAGAGATCTGGGTCCATTTGTAGGTAATGGCATCACCGTCTGGATCGGTTGAAGCCGAACCGTCCAGGGTCACGGTAGCCGGACCGGTTACCGTCTGGTCAACCGCGGTGGCAACCGGCGCATGGTTGGTCACGACCGGATCAACTGGCGCAGAGCCGCCCATCAGGCTTTCGTTCATCGCGTTCAGGATGTCGCCGGTATCGGAGTCGATAGACCAGGCGAAGAGGCCGCCCAGGTTTTTCGACAGCACGTACTTCCCTTTTGCCGTGGTAGAGCGTGCATCTTCATAGGAGATCAGATCCCCCGTTGCCTTATTGAAGACGTACGGCGCTTCGGCAGTCGCATCGTAGCCGGATTCCCAGCCTGGCTTGCCTTTGTACTCGTTCATAATCTGACGATAGTCCACTACGCCCGGTTCCCAGGTGCCTTTCACCATGCCGGTTGCGGTACCGGTGAACGGATTGTCGCCGGTGTAGCCATGCACGCCAGTCCAGCCGCGGCCATACATGCCCGCACCCACCACGATCTTGCCTGGCTGTACGCCCTGAGCAAGCAGCGCGTCCACGCCGTTCTCGGTGGTGTAGTTCGTGTCCGGACGCCATGACGGCGCGCGCAGCGCGGCCTGGTGGCCCAGCTCGGTGTTGCTCCAGCCGCCGTAGAAGTCGTAGCTCATCAGGAAGATATGGTCGAGGTCGCGCTGAGCGGTGGTGTAATCCACGTCTTCGATCTTGTCGCGGCCTGCACCCACGGCGCTGGTCAGCTCATAGGTACGACCCGTCTGCGCGGAGAGCTCGTTCAGCATGGTACGCAGATCGTGAATCAGCGCCGTGTAGGTGGCTTTATCCTGCTGCGGGTTGCCTTTGGTTTCAGTCACGCCGCCGCCGCCCGGGAATTCCCAGTCGATGTCCACGCCGTCAAAGAATTTCCAGGTCTGCAGGAACTCCTTCACGGAGGCCACGAAGCGAGAGCGGATTGCCGGGTCGCCCATGTGGTAGAACGGGTCGGACAGGGTCCAGCCGCCGATGGATGGCAGCACTTTCAGGTCAGGATGCGCTTTTTTCAGCGCCATCAGCTGGCCAAAGTTCCCTTTGTACGGGTCGTCCCAGTCGGCGACGCCCGCCTGCGGTTTTTGCAGAGCAGCCCACGGGTCATGGATGGCCACGGTAAAGTCCGGACGTCCGGCGCAGTCGCGCTGCAGCACGGAGAAGCTGTTGCCGCCCTCAACGGTTTTCAGGCCATCGTTAATGCCGTCGCCGCCACAGATTGGAATGAAGCCATAGAGGATGTGGTTAAGGTTTGCAGCCGGGATTTTATCAACCGGGAAGTTACGATCGTAAACGCCCCATTCAGGGAAGTACGCCGCAACCACTTTATCAGGATGTTTGGCGAACGTTTTGTTGTTCTCCTGCAGCGGTGCGTTCAGCGGCAGCAGATGGCTGCCGTCGGTGTCCGCCACGATGATCAGCTTGCTGGCGCTTTTGGTACAGCCGCTGGCGTTACAGGCTTCCACCTGTTCCTGATAACGTCCGCCTTTTTTCACCTTAAAGGTGGCTGAGCCGCTTGCACCGGCTGCACCGGTCCACACGGTTTGACCATCGAGCAGCACTTTTGCAGAGGTTGGCGCGTCGCCGCTCCACACGTTCCACTCGACTTTCACATCCACGCCGTCGTTATGCACCTTGACGAGGCTGTTGTAATCCTGCGCGGCCTGATCCACTTCCACCAGCGCAAATTTGTCATTGCCGTAGCCGATGGTCGGTGCACCTGGCGCAGCTGCGAATGCAGAACCGGTTGCCGCTGCAATAAAGAGCGCCAGATATTTAGGCTTAATAAATTTCATTTTTATTTCCTGATAAATTTATTCGTAAACGTAATTGACCCATGTCTTCCTTTAAAACATGGAATATTATTCACATAGTGCGTTTTTTAAATACGCAGACAGCCGTTACCCAAACCTTAAAGACGCGTTGTATTCCTCCATTAAAAGATACAAGCTAAAACTCCGTGTAGCTTATGCCTTTTACGATACACTGAGGATAAAAGGTCGTCCTTCTCTTTCCCCGTCGAAAAAATTGATAAAAAAACTTGACCCGGTTATTTAATATGTGAGCGAAAATAACTGGCTGGTATAGAGTGCTATTCCAGCAAAAGCCAGATAAGGTCCGAAAGCGATGGTGAGGTTATTTTTATTTAATTTATTTAAAAGCAAATACCCCACGATGCCGCTTAATGCGGCAATTAATTCAATCTCAGGCAGCGCCTGCCAGCCGCACCAGGCGCCCAGCGCCGCCAGCAGCTTAAAATCGCCGTAGCCCAGCCCTTCCCGGCGGGTGAGCAGACGAAACGCCCAGTACACCAGCCAGAGCGAAAGATAGCCCGCCACCGCGCCCAGCAGCGCATCGCGCAGGGGCAGTCCGTGGCTGAAGGCGTGGAACAGCAGCCCGGCCCACAGCAGCGGCTGCGTCAGGCAGTCGGGCAGCAGTTGGTGCTGTCTATCAATCATCGCCAACGGCAGCAGAAAGGCCGCCAGCACCCACAGCGAGAAAAGGGATGCTAAGCCCGGTATCCACCAGGCGGTGACGCCAAAGAACAGCGCCATCACCAGTTCGAGTAAAAATAACCGCAGCGGAATCGCCGACTGACAGCAGCGGCAGCGTCCCCGCAGCGCCAGCCAGCTCAGCAGCGGGATATTCTCCCAGGCGCGCAGCGCATGCTGGCAGACGGGACAGTGCGATGCAGGGAAAAGCAGGTTGCTGCGGCACGCCTCCTCCATCACCATCCCCGGCACGCGGTCCACCACGACGCCGAGAAAGCTCCCCAGGATCGCGCCGAGCACGCCGCTCATCGCGGCAAACCCGACGGGATAACTCTCCCGGACGAGCATCAGCCCGTTCATGCCACTTTTTTCCAGGTCAGCTGGATTTCGGCCTTCACGTCGCTCAGGTGATCCACCGGCGTGAGGTTTATTTTCTCGAGCCTGACGCCGGAGGCGAGGTTCATCTCACGCAGCCAGTTTTTTAATTCATAGACGTTGACCCGGTTCACCACAAAGGCCAGGGTCTGACCATCCTGGCGAATATCGGTCAAGGTCAGGTTAATTTCATGCGCGCTATTCTCCACCACGCTGCGTGGATTATCAGTTTTCACCTGTAGCACCGGCAGATGGTTTTTATCAATTTCTGTTTTCATCCAGTTTACCGTTTCCGTTTGTCGCGCCAGCGTCGCCTGGCTATTTTTTATCATGTTATCCAGGGGTATTACCCCCGCGTAATAGATGACGGCGCCGAATAAGGCTCCCGCGGCTATTTTTAAAATGCGTTGTTCTCTGACGCTGTATTGTTGATAACGAGATTTAAGCTGTGCAATTCGCCCTTTCATTTATATTTCCCTGTAATCATGGCCGTATACGGCGCGTCCTTTGAAATAAGCTGTAACGTAAAATCAAAATTCGCGCTGGCCTGATGAATGAAGTCCTGTAACGCCTGCTCGTTTTGCGCACTCACGCTTAACGTCAGGCCTCCCTGCGTGTCGTCATATTCAAGCAGCGTAATTTCCATTGACGGAACGGACTGACGGATTTTTTCCAGCTCGTCCATCTGCAAAAAAATGCCCTTAGGCTGCTTCTTGATGTTCTGCCCGAAGTGGTACTTGATGTTGGTCTGCTGGCGCATGCTAGGAAAATGGTGCTGATAGAGCTGGACCATCTCCTGCTGGACCTGATTTTCCTGATCGACCAGCATCCACGCCAGGGCGATGCGGGGGCCAAGCAGCAGGCCCAGAGAGAGAAGCCCCATCGCCGCGACGGCGGCCTTCATCCCTTTCGCCGCCCTCGCGCTGGTCGCCTTCGCGCTGAACGCGCCGTGCAGCAGGTTGACGCGGCACGCCTGCCACTGGGGCTGGATCAGCACCAGCGGATGTTCGCCCGCCAGCTGTTCGTCAACGTCAACGCCCGGCGGGATCTCCCCGTAGCAACGCACCTCGCCGTCTCCGGCTTTTTGCATCAGCAGCGGCAAGAGGCCCGCCTCAACGTTACAGGCGGTATGCGGGGATAAGCGCAGCCAGTAGTTCTCCTCCTGCGCGACCAGCGTGCTTCCGCCCGCCGTCACCGGCAGCAGCCAGGCGTCCGGTAGGGCCTGAATCACCTTCAGGCCCGCCTCGTGAAAGCGGGTCAGCCACTGCTGCAGGCGGGCGGTATCTATCGCCACCGCGTCCACCTCGGCGCCTTTTTTGTTCAGCACCGTCCAGTGGAGATCGTCCACCTCGCCGATCAGGGTCTCCTCCGCCATCCACGAGAAGGCGGTCGCCTGCGACGCGACTTTCTTCGGCAGCGTAAAGTGGCGGAAGATCATCTCGCTGGCGGGCAGCAGCAGACAGACACGCGCGGCCAGCGGATGATCGGCAAGGGTATGCAGCGCCTGCGGGGTGTCCAGGGTTGTAACCTGTTCGCTTCCCGACTCACACCACATGATTTTCCCGTCCTCACGGCTGTCGGGACGAACAAAAAGGACCTGTTTCATAGCGTTCTACTTTTCTTATTCAATCATTCGGTAACGACGTTGCCACGTCACAATTTCACCGGCTTCGTTATTCACCTGAAGCTGGCTCACCACGCGAAGCGTTAACTCATCGGTATTGCCGGTATAGTTGACGCGGAAATACCGACTGTTGATGGAGAGAACCTCAGCCACCTGCGGGAGATCGTCCTTAAGCTGCGGGAAGGCCTGTTCCAGCGCTTTGCTGAAGACTTCCATGCTTTCCCAGCCGCTCTCCGGCCGCGACGCAATCAGGCGAACGGCATCGTCCGCGGTCAGTTTTCCCGGGAACAGGGCTGCCAGTAAGGGAGCCTGCTCCGGCGTCAGGGTATTGACATCCACCTTGCTGGCGGAGTCCGGCAGCGCGCATAACAGCTTGCTCACCTTCGGGTACGCCGCAACAGGAAACGCCGGCAGCAGCTTTATCTCGGCAAGGGTGCGCATCATCTGATTCGCTGGCTGACGCGCCGGCACCACGCCAGCCCAGGCGTCCGTCTCCGCGCCCTCTTTCACCGTTGTGGTGTCGCCGTCGAGATAATCCATCAGTTGCTGATAGACCTCTTCCGCCGTCGTCTGGCTGACGCCGCCGTCCGTCAGGATCTGCTCGACAATCTTCTCTTTTCGCGGCTTTTCCGGCACGGCTGACGCAGTTTGATCCTGAGCCACTTTGTCTGCGGCCAGCAGGTTATTGACGTTGAAGCAGTCCTGCGCGTCCTCGACCTGACTGACCACCGTATAGTCTTCACCCTGCGTCTCCAGCGGCTGGTGCCAGTCGCCCTCCGGGTCGAGCGGTTTGCTCTCGCCGCTGGCGTCGCTCTGCAAGCGATCTTTCACCACCTTTTCCTGCGCCTGCATTGCCCAGCGCAGCTGCTGCTGGCTCACCTGATAGTGGGTTTTCTGCAAATTACGGCAGAACTGCTGGCTGATTTTGGCCGCCAGGGCCGACATCATGACCAACAGGATCAGCACAACCAGCAGGGCAACGCCGCGTTGTTGATGTATCCGGCTCATGGCTTCACGTCCGGCGCAGGCGCACGTTGCGGGGCGGGCGTATTTTCCGCCGCCGGTGCCGCCGTTTCGGTGCCCGGCTGCGGTGCCGCCGTTTCCGGCATGTCTCCCGGCGTGGTAAACACCCAGCGCCAGGTCTCGCCATTTTCCATGGTCAGCGTGAGCTCCACGCCGTCTGGCAGATGGGCGGACTCACCCCAGCTTTTTTGCCAGCCCTTGCGATAAAACCGCCACTGCATCGATTTCACCTCGCTGACAATCGGCACTTCATCGGGTTTGACGTCTGCCGGGCTGTCAATGACCGGCCAGACGTCGCGATACAGGCGCCCCTCTTCCAGCCGCCAGCGCACGCGCTCCAGCTGGACCGTGCCGCTCACGCCGTTCAGCGTGGTGAATTCAACCGCATCGCCATCCTGCAAAAACAGATCCGGCTCGTTGCGCGGCGCCCGCGCCTGCAGCTGGAAAAAATCGCGCTCCATGAGGCTCCAGGCACGCTGAAGCTGGTTGAGCTTTGCCGCACTGGCATCCGTGGCTGAACTGGTGCGCATCGCGCCGTCCAGAATTTGCCAGGCCAGGGTGCTGATGACCGCGAAAATGGTCAGCGCAATCATGATCTCCAGCAGGGTAAAACCGCGCTGGCGTCGGATCGTCTTCACTTGCTCTCTTCTCCCGGCCCGATAATCTGAAGCGAAATGACCGGCTGGCTTTCATCACCTTCGGCGTAAACGCGGATGGCATTGGCCCAGCCGCTATTGGCGGTTTTCACCCGCTGCTTGTGCCAGTACCAACTGCGTCCCCCCATAATTTCCGTCCCCTGCTCCTCGGTATCGGGAAAATCGGCTTTAGCAAGCTGGGCTTCTGCCAGCTGATTTTCCGCAACCCAGCTGGCCTGCAGCGTTTCGGCCAGCCCGTGGGTGAAGCGTACGTTCAGGGAGACGGAATTCATCAGCGCCAGCGCGGCGGTGGAGAAAATGACCAGCGCCACCATCACCTCCAGGAGCGTCATCCCCTTTTGCTTAACCTTGCCTTTAGTCATTGTTTTCTACCGATACCGGGGCAGCGCCCTGCGACACCACGCGGAAGTGATGCTGTTTGTCGTAACTTTGCAGCGTCAGCGTAAAACGGCCAATCTCGCCGTCCGGCAGAAAGAGGATCTGGGGGTCGGCCTCGACGGTCGCCGCCAGACGCTGAGGCGAAAGCGATACGTGCATCTCTTCCGGGAAATTGCCCTTCGTGGTAATACGGCCTGCGGATAATGGCACCCAGCGACGTTCGCCGTTTTTATCGTCGAGCGTGACCAGCTGATAGTTATCGGTAGTGATGACCAGCCCGACAATATTTCCGTCCATTACCGCGCGGTCTGAACCATAATCAACGAGGGCTTTTAATTGCTGACCAAATATATCCGCACCGCTGCGTGAGGGTATTGTTGATACAACCATCATGGCGCAGCTGGCAAATATCACCAGCGCCAGAATAATTTCCAGCAACGTAAAGCCGCGTTGACTCTTCATTATTTCTCTTTCTTATCCAGAGACCAGTTCGTAATATCGTCTGCGGTATTGGCTTCGCCATCAGGACCGGCAGAGAAGACGTCTACGGCGCCGTGTTCACCCGGGCTGACGAGCAGATAATCGTTGCCCCACGGGTCCTGCGGCAGGCGGCGAATATAGCCGTCGGCGCGGTAGCCGTTGGGAATAGGCGCGATCTCAGGTTTGGTCACCAGCGCCTGCAGGCCCTGCTCGGTGGTCGGGTAGCGGTGGTTATCGAGCTTATACATATCCAGCGAGCCTTCGAGCGCAACAATATCGCTGGTCGCCTTTTGCGCGTCCGCTTTTTCTTTATTACCCATTAAATTTGGCACCACCATACTCGCTAAAACGCCGAGAATAACGATCACCACCATTAATTCGAGCAAGGTGAACCCCGCCTGGCGAGCCAGACGTTTTGTTTTTATAGCCATGATTTAACCTACCATATTATTAAGTTGCAGAAGCGGCTGTAATATTGACAGCACGATGAATAAAACAATCGTCGCCATGGAGACCACCAGCGCCGGTTCAAATACCGACAGCGTTAACGTAATACGATGCTGTAGCGCCGACTCCTGGTTTTCCGCCGCGCGGTCCATTAAGTTGCCTAATTCGCCGCTCTCTTCACCGGAGGCAATCATGTACAGCATGGTGGGCGGGAATAATTTCGCCTGCTCCAGCGCGGCATAGAGCGATGCCCCCTGGCGCACGGTATCCGCCGCCTGCTCCAGCACCTGCCGGGCGTAGAGATTTTCGATACCGTCCATCGCGATATACATCCCTTCGAGCAGCGGCACGCTGCTCGCCTGCAGGATGCTGAGCGTGCGGATATAGCGGGCGCTGTTGATGGCGCACACCAGCTTTTTAATCGGCGAGCCGTTCACCAGCCAGCTGTGCCAGCGAAAGCGGTTTTTAGCGTTTCTGAGCCAGGCCTTAAAGCCGATAACCCCACCGGCCAGGATCCCGACAATATAGATGCCGTACGCCTGCAGAAAATCGCTCACCGCAATCAGCGTGCGGGTGGTGATCGGCAGCTGCTGCTTCATGTGGGTGAACTGTTCGATCACCTGCGGCACCACCGCCACCAGCAGAATGCTAATGACCGCGATGGCCACCACCGTCAGGGTGATCGGGTAGACCATCGCCTGCGTCAGCTTGCTCTTCATCTTCTGGCGCTGTTCGTTGTACTCCGCCAGCTTCTCCAGCACGTCGCCGAGGTGGCCGGTTTTTTCACCGGCCATCACCAGCGTGCAGTAGAGCTTGTCGAAGGTGCGCGGAAACTGGCTGAAGGCGTCGAACAGCGTATGCCCTTCCACCACCTTCTCGCGGATCTCCACCACCATCGCCGCCAGCTTTTTGTCCTCCGTCTGCTTCGAGATCGCCTTCAGCGCGCTCTCCAGCGGCAGAGCGGCGTTGACCAGCGTGGAGAGCTGACGGGTAAACATCGACAGCACCGGCGTGGAGAGCTTCGCCCCGGTTTTCGCTTTCCCGGACGCCGCCGCCTCGCGCGTTTCGGAGATGCTGACGGGCATCAGCTTTTGCTCACGTAACGTCTGGCGAACCTGCTTTTGCCCTTCGGCCTGCAGCGTGCCGCGCCGGGTTTTGCCCGCCGCATCCGTTGCCGTCCATGCGTAGAGGGCCATTACTCATCCCCCCCACGCTCGGCGGTGACGCGCATCACCTCTTCCAGAGAGGTGACGCCGCTAATCACCTTCAGCAGCCCGTTTTCGCGCAGGCTATAGGCCTGCTTAAAGAGCTGCGTTTCGATGGACATCTCATCTTTATCTTCATGGATGGCGCGACGCATGGCGGTGTCCACCACCAGGAATTCATGAATGCCCGCACGTCCCTGATAGCCGCTCTGGCGGCAATGCTCGCAGCCCACCGCGCGATAGATCGCTTTCGGCGGCGTCTCCATGAAGCTGAACAGCGCTTTTTCATTGGCGTCCAGCGGACTGGTGGTACGGCAGTGCGTACACAGCCGACGCACCAGACGCTGGGCAATGACACCGAGCAACGATGAACCGATTAAAAACGACTCCAGCCCCATATCCCGCAGACGGGTGATAGCCCCGGCGGCGCTGTTGGTGTGCAGCGTAGACATGACCAGGTGACCGGTGAGCGAGGCCTGCACCGCAATTTGCGCGGTTTCGCCGTCGCGAATCTCCCCGATCATCACCACGTCCGGGTCCTGACGCAGGATGGCGCGCAGCCCGCGGGCAAAGGTCATGTCCACGCGCGGGTTCACCTGGGTCTGCCCCACCCCTTCAAGCTCGTATTCAATTGGGTCTTCGACGGTCAGAATGTTGCGTTCATGGCCGTTCAGCGCCGAGAGAATGGCATACAGGGTGGTACTTTTCCCGGAGCCCGTGGGCCCGGTGACCAGGATGATGCCGTGCGGGCGGTCAATCAGCCCTTTTAACTTCTCCAGCTCTTCATCAATCAGGCCCAGCTTGTTGATGTCGGGCTTGAGGTTACTTTTATCGAGCAGGCGCATCACCACGCGCTCGCCGTACTGGGACGGAATGGTCGAGACGCGCACGTCGATGGCCTTGCGGCCAATGCGCAGGGAGATACGACCATCCTGCGGCAGACGTTTTTCGGCGATGTCGAGTTTTGACATGACCTTGATGCGCGACACCAGCAGCGGCGCGAGCTTGCGCGCAGGCTGGAGAACCGGGCGCAGGACGCCGTCAACGCGGAAGCGAATGCTCAGCGTCCGTTCGAATGTTTCAATGTGGATATCCGACGCGCCGTCCTTCACCGCCTCGCCGAGAATGGCGTTGATCAGGCGGATCACCGGCGAGTTTTCGTCGTTATCGAGCAGATCTTCGTTATCCGGGATCTCCTCGGTTAACGCCATCAGGTCGATATCCGCGTCCATATCGTCCACCAGCTGCTGGGAGACGCCGCTGCTCTGCTGCCAGATTTTGGCCAGCATCTCCTCAAAGGCCTCAGGGGCGAGGATCGTCGGCTCGAAGGGGCGTCCCAGTACCCGGCGCATCTCCAGCAGGGCAAACGAGGGAGCATCCTCGCGAATGTAGACGTCGTTGTTGTAAAACAGGACGCCGTTATCCTTTGCGTAACTGCTGCTGCAGAGCGTTTTACTCAGTTCATCCACGTTGCGCCCTCCGCCTTAGTTTTTAAACGGATTGCGCGACGTGCTGGCGCGGGTTGTGGCCGGCGCGGCGCTGGCCGACGGGAAGGCTGGCAGCACCGCGCTGTCGGACGGTTCAATAATACCGAGCTTCTTCTCCTCCACGCGCTGCTGCTGGCGGGCGCGGATCTGGTCATATTTCTCTTTCGACGCCGCGCTGAAGTTATCGTCGTCGCGCAGGACGGTGGTATGGATAAACACCATCAGATTGCGCTTCGAGGTATCCTGCGAGGTGTAGCGGAACAGCTGACCAACCAGCGGGATATCGCCGAGCAGGGGCACTTTGGAAACCGACTGCTTGGTGACGTTTTCCATCAGGCCGCCAAGTACCACCGTCTGACCGCTGTGTACCATCACTTCGTTGTTGATGGTGCGGGTGTTGAAGGTTGGGCCGAGGCTGGCGTCCTCCGTCGCGCTGTTGTCGACGCTGGAGACTTCCTGCTCAATCTTCAGGTGGATCATGTCGCCATCGTTGATCTGCGGCACAATTTTCAGCTTGGTACCGACCGTCTTACGCTCAACGGAGTTAAAGACGTTGTCGCCGCTGGTGGTCTGCGAGCCGGAGAGCACCGGCACATCCTGCCCGACGTTGAACGACGCTTCTTTGTTATCCAGCGTGACCACGCTTGGGGTGGAGAGAATGTCGTTCTTGCCGTCGGTGGAGAGCGCGGTCATCAGGGCACCGAAATCGCCGTTAAAGAAGCCGGTCGCAAGGCCAGTGAAGCTCGCCCCCTTCATGGTGCCGTTTTTAATCTGGCTGATAGGCAGGCCGGTTGAGCCGAACTGTACGCCGCCGTGCTTGCTGGTCCACTGCACGCCGAGATCCAGGCCGTTACCGTCCTGCACTTCCGCGATGATGGCTTCCACCAGCACCTGTGGACGACGGATGTCGAGCTTGTCGATCACCTTCTCCAGAGAGTTCATCACGTTAGGCTGGGCGGTAATCACCAGCGAGTTGGTTGCCTCGTCGGCGGTAATGTTCAGATCGCTGGACGCAGGCGCGGCTTTCGACTTCGGCGCACCCGCCTTATCCTTCAGCTGCTCGCCAATGCCGGTCAGGACCGGAACCACCTTGGTGGCGCTGGCATACTTGAGATAGAAGACGCGGGTATTCCCCTCGTTATTTTGCTCGCGATCCAGCTGATGGATCAGGGAGCGGGTACGCATGCGCGCGTCTTCCGAGCCGCTGATCACCAGGCTGTTGGTTTCGTCATCTGCCACCACTTTGGTGGCCAGCTGCGGCGCGTTCTGCCCCTTCTGCTCTTCATTGTTGAGGTTGTTCAACATGTCGGAGAGCTCTTTAGCGGACGCAAAGCGCAGCGGCACAATCTCGCGGCGCTGAATACCGTCTTTGTCCACGCGCTGAACCAGATCCACCAGGCGATTGACCACCGAGGCTTTACCGGTTAGCAGCAGCACGTTGGACGGCTCGAAGTGCACCACGTTCCCGATGCCGGTGGCATCGTTGAGCTGGCGCAGCAGCGGGGCCAGCTCGCGCACCGGCACGTTTTCCATGCGCACGACGCGGGTGATGATCTCATCACCTTTGCCCGGATTTTTACCGTCGGCCAGCGGCGCACCGGCGGTGCGGGCAATGCTTGAGCGCACCACCTTGACCATGCCGTTATCCATCGGGATCACCGACAGGCCGTACAGGTCCAGCACGCTCAGGAAGAACTGGTAATACTCATCTTCCGTCAGCACGTTATAGGTTCTGACCGACACCGTGCCCTGAACGGACGGATCGACCAGAATGGTTTTGTTCAGATTGCGGCCTACCGTATCAATAAACTCGCGGATATCGGTATTTTTAAAGCTGGCGCTAAAGTTAGCTGCGAGCAGCGAACTGGAATATAACGACAATGCGGTCAGCGCCACGCACGCCCAAGGAAATTTCTTCATGTCTGTACACTTGTTAATTGTTTAGAACATTGACCCGAATATTTTCAAGGTGAGCGTGACGTCTGACGACGACCTCCGCTTCTTTCATTTTCGACCAGTTGGCAATAATATTTTTTGCCTTTGCTGCATCGGTCATATCGACAGAATTGACTTTTACCGCCACATCGCCTTTTTCCAGCCCGGAATGGCTGTAGAAGGCAGAGGCATTCCTTGGATTAATGTTGTAGCCTTCCAGTTGGCCCTTTTCGATAAGTGGTTTTAACACCAGATAATCATCCAGATGCACGCTTTCCGCACCTGCATCTTTCGTCGATTTGGTTACCGGACCGCTGTCTACGCCGCCCTTAAAATAATCAGGTTTATTTAACGCCAGTACCTGCGTAGCACCTTCGTAATTAACCACCACATTGTCTTTGTTAATTTCCTGAATAAAGGCATCGTTAAAACCGGTCAGCGCCTCGCCTTCGCGATAGCTCTTCTGTCCCCCCGGCGTTTTGATCACGGCGAAGGAGAGCCAGGCATCGTCGCTGCGGACGATCCCCTCAATTTCGGCGGCGAGCGGGGCTTTCGCGGCCGCAGGCAGGCTATCCTGACGCACGGCGGCGGTGAAAAGTGAAAAAGCCTTTTCTTCCTGACGTCTTTTTTGCGGTTTCGCCGCTGTGTTCGCCAGCTTATTCGTCACTTTTTTATAATCTTTAAAAATGACGTAGCCTTGCTGACCGCAAAAAATCAGCAATACAAACATAATACAGGGCGTTATCCATCGTGAAAGAAGTGAGAACCTCATTATTCATCTGGCCTTTAGCAAAGCGAAAATAAGCAGCGTCATGCTGCGCCAATATGTGGCATAAATAGTAATTAGCGGCCTGATAATCGACCACCTGCTTCGCCGTTAACTTTGATAAAGAAAAAGATTGACCGTCAAAAAGAGCGGTGTTAGAGGTAGCCAACAGGTTATTTTTACCCTGTCCGTAAATTGACCATGATGCAGCCTTGCCGTACTTTTCCGGACCATTGCTATTCATGTCCAGAGACGGTAAGTCGCTATGTATCAGAGTCATTTTAAATTTAATCACCCGCCTTTTCGAAAAATCACCCGCGCCTCGGGCGATTTCTTCGTGCCGTATCATCAGGATATTTTCAACCTGCTGAAAGAGAAAACCCAACAGGCGGGGATTATTGGGCTCTTTGCTGACGATGCCCCGCTGCTGGGCCAGTTCAGCGACGCCCTGAAATCCACTTCCCCTGGCGTTATTGCTATCAATGCGTTTCCAAAACTGAGTGCCAGTAGCCTGCTGTATAAACTCAACCCGGGAACGAAAGAGAGCAAAAACCGGCTTCAGGCGGTGGATACCATCCTGCACCAGTGGCAGGGAGGGAAAAGCAGGACGAAAGTGCTGGTGATTAGCCATACCGATGCCATGAAAGAAACCTGTCGGGAGGTGCTGGCTCTGCTGCTGACGCGTGCGCAGGAGCTGGAGTTTCGCCTGTCCGTCGTGCTGATGGGGCCAGCGGATCGGGATGCCGCGCTGATGCAGCAGCCTGAACTGCGTGAATATGCGCATACCTGTCACACCCTGCGTCCCCTTACCTGCCGGGAGTTTCTCAGCTACGTTCAGGCGCAGTGTGAAGCGCACGGGGGTGAGCACGCGCCGTTAACCCCGGCGCGGGTGCGTAAAATGCATGCCCTGACTAAAGGGAATATCAGCAAGCTGAACGAGCTGGCGCACCTGTCGATGCTCGCCGCCTGGACCGAACGTGCAGCCCAGGTCAGCCCGCGTCATTTGCGCCTGGCGGCAGGTGAGATCCTGCCTGCGAAAAAATACGGTAAGCGCCTGGCTACCGTGAGCGTATTCGCCTCTGTGCTGTTCGCCGCCTGCGGCTGGTATTTGACCTCTTCGATCGGTGCAAGACTTCCGATTCAACTGCCGGTGCCTGCCAGCTGGAAACAGAAGACGCCAAAAGTCCAGGCGCCGGTGGTGCCGGTTATCGACAACGAGGTGGTTAATCAGCCGGATGCGATGCATCAGCTCTATCTGATGTGGGGATATGACGCCTCGGCGGAGGATGCCCTGTGCCAGAACGCCGCGAAGGTGAACCTGATGTGTAAGCAGGGGAATGCTTCCCCGGATGCGCTGGCACAGGAAGGGTATCCGTGGGTGAGTGAACTGAAAACCGGCAACCACCTTAACTATGCCGTGGTCGCCCGCGTCGGGGATAACTCGCTTGACCTGCTGATGAACAACCGCACCTGGCAGGTAAGCCGTCACTGGTTTAACCAGCATGCCACCGGCAACTATACCCAGCTCCACCGCCTGACGCCGGAAGGCAAAGACGCCATCAGCGCCGCCAGCGACGGCAAAGAGCTGACCTGGCTTGACCAGCAGCTGAGCCAGGCCCTTGCCGAACCGGTAACCCACGCGCAAACCTGGACGGCGGAGATGATGAAACGCACCCGCGAGTTCCAGCAAAAAATGCATCTGCGCGTCGACGGCATTCCCGGGGAAGATACGCTGATGCAGTTAATGCGTGACACCAACACCACGCCGAGCGTGCTGCTTCAGACCACCCACGCCGCGCCGGACGCGAAAACGCAGGAGAAGCATTCCTAATGTCTACCATCTGTCTTGCGGCTCAGCGCAGCTACGTTTCCGGGGAAGCGGTCTGGTTTTCGTACCGCATGCCCAGCCTGAAAAAGATCGTTTCTAACGCCTTGTTAGGAATAGTAAGCCTCTGCGTCATGCTGATGGCGGGGCTGTACGCCCACGTTTACTGGCAACTGCGCCACCCTGCGCCGGAGCCGGTAAAAAAAGTGCACGTGGCGAAGCCTGAAACGCAGCTTTCCGACATGCACTACGTGTATGTGAGTAAGCCGTTCCCGCATCCGCACCCGAAACCCGCGCCGGTGCAGGCCGACGTCCCTGCCATGCAGGATCTGCCGATTAACAGCGACGACGCCGACTGGCAGCAGGCGCCGGACGGCACGGTGCCGCACGATACCTCGCGGGATACCCTCCCCGGCACGCAAGCGCACGACGATGCAGCCCCCGCCCGCACGGACGGTGACGACGGTTCATTAACCGAGCTGTTTAAGCAGGCGTTAAAAGAACAGGAGCAGGATTATTCGCAAGGCAAAATACCCGCGCCGCCGGTTGACGAAACGCAGGATAATGCTCAGGCCAGCACATTACATAAAGAAAATTCCCGGTCTCCGTTAAGTGAAAAAGGAGACCGGCTGGAATAGTTAATATTTTTCAGGCAGGTTGGTGATGTTAAGGAGTCGACCCTTTTCCACCACAATATATTGACCTTTTTTCAGGTCGGAGAGAATTTTGATAATGGTGCTGCGTGCCAGGTTGGTGTATTCCTGAATATAATCATAAACGTTGATATCGCGTTGATGATGGACAATCAGTTCATTAATTTCCAGCAAAAACTCGCGCACAACAGAATAGGCGCTGCGGGCGACCAGCACGTCATCACGCTTGCTCAGCATGCAGATATACCAGGCCAGCACTTTGGTAAGCTCAGGCCATAAGCCTTTCTCCGTCATAAGCTGAGAAAAGGCGTCTTTAGGAATCGAACGCACCACGGTATTCGAGCGGACCAGGCCATACATATGGGATGAATGATAAAAAATGGAAGAGAGTCCAAACACGCACTGCCCCTGCAGGGTGAACATACAGAGCTCGTCGGATTCGCGGCGAAATTCCACTTCACCGCTGACGATAACATGAATAAATTCATTGTCGACGGTGGTAATTTTTTGCCATTTCTTTAACGTTTTTTCTTCATATCCTTCTGTTGCGGAAATAATGTTTTCCATTTCATGATGCGGACGCAATTTTCTGCCGTAAATGCTTAACATTGTTATACCCGAATTAAGATGTTAATTTTAGATAAAAAGGGGCCATGGTGGAACCACCGAACTATTCGTATAATCCTGATAAAAACTTCTGGAAGAAGTGAAGTAAGAGCAATAAGCAGGTGTTATTTTTTGTTATTACTTAGCAAGCTATACGTCTATCTTAAATGAGGGTATTTTTAAGTCAATTAACTAAAAATGAATTGAGAATGTACTTAAGATTAATCTCATAGAAAATAAGGTAATATGACCTGGTCAGGGGGCAGTCCTGAAGGACTACCCCTGCCCGTATTTCTCTAAAAGCGCCTCGGCGATGGCCAGGGTTTCTACGTCAGCCACACCGTTCCACAGCGCGGGGCGGAAGTGCATCTGAAACGCGCAGATCACCCTCTTCTGCTGCTGTTCCGTGGCGTTGTCCGGCACCTCGTAGCCATAGCGCTTCAGCACATCGAGCAGCGCCTCTCGTTCGACCTCCTGATAGCGCGGCCGTCCATTGATATAGAACGCCACGCGGGCAGGATCGGGCCAGGCACCTATCCCCTGCTGAGCCAGGTGCTGCCACGGAAACAGCGGACCGGGATCGTCTTTACGCTGCGGGGCGATATCCGAATGGGCCACCACATTTTCAGGTCTGATGTTGTAGCGGGTAATAATGTCTTTGGCGAGCGGCACCAGCGCCGCAATCTGCGCAGGGGCAAACGGAGTAAACGTTTTCACGCCGTCGCGCATTTGCCAGCCGCGGTTCTCGAGCTCAATGCCGACAGAGGTATCGTTGATGCGGTTTGTACCGCGCCAGAAGCTGATGCCCGCATGCCAGGCCAGCTCGCTCTCGGGCACCAGCTGCCAGATGCGCGGCTTGCCGTCCGCCGCCGGGGGGCTGGCAGGGATCAAATAGTGAGAGCTGACGTTTTTATCCGTCAGCGTGGCCAGCGAGCTGTCAAAATCATCCGCGGTGTAGTGGATCACCAGCACCTTGATGCGCGGGTAAGCCGCCTGCGCCTGATGACGCGTATCCAGCTCGTAGGCGCCTTTATCAACGATCCCCTTTTCCGTGACGCATCCTGCCAGCAGCAGCGCCAGCAGGAAGGTGGCAAACAAACGCGTCATCGCAGGGTTTTCACCGCCGTACCGCTCACGCTCACCATCAGCATGCTGGCATCTTTACCGACCGTTTCGTAGTCGATATCAATCCCCACGACCGCATCCGCGCCGAGGGCTTCCGCCTGCTCGCCGAGCTCTTTGAAGGCGATTTCGCGGGCTTTGCGCAGCTCTTTTTCGTATGCACCCGAGCGGCCACCCACGATATCGCGGATACCGGCAAAAAAGTCACGGAAGATATTGGCGCCGAGAATCGCTTCGCCGGTGACCACGCCGCAGTACTCGGTAATTGTCTGCCCTTCCAGGGTTGGCGTTGTTGAAAACTGCATGGTTTCTCTCCTTCTTTAGCGTTCAATGCCTTAGGCACAGCATTATCGGTTCGTTACGCTATGATTGAAAGGATAGTTAATAAATAAGGAAATCAACATGCGCTATTCAGCTTTAACACTTTTCGTGCCCTGCGCGCTGGTGCTCAGCGCCTGTACCACCACGGTCACGCCTGCCTTTAAGGATATTGGTACCCGCAGCGGCCCCTGCATTGAGGGCGGCCCGGACACCGTGGCGCAGCAGTTCTATGATTATCGCATCCAGCACCGCAGCAACGATCTCACCGGCCTGCGCCCGTATCTGAGCGATGGCCTGGCAAAACTGCTTAATGATGCCACCCGCGATCCGCAGCACAACGCGCTGCTGAAATCCGATCCCTTCTCCAGTCGCACCACGCTACCGGACAGCGCCGAAGTGGCCAGCGCGTCAACCATCCCGAACACGGATGCCCGTAATATTCCGCTGCGCGTGAAGCTGACGCAGGGCACCCAAACCTGGCAGGACGAAGTGCTGATGATCCGTGAAGGACAGTGCTGGGCGGTGGACGACGTACGCTACGTGGGCGGCAGCGTTCATGCCCCGGCAGGCACGCTTCGCCAGTCGATTGAGAACCGCTGATTCATCAATGATAAAAATGTTACCCCCGTAAAATGTCCGGCATTTCTTGCGGAATGCCGACATTTATACTCGCCGACCTTGCCGTTCGCTATTTTGTGCTATGTTTAAGAGGAAATACGGGTTATATTTAACTTTTAACGCAGAAATATTGCATAACTATTCTGTCAACGGTACTATCTGCGGCCTCAATTGCTATAGATTGCCTGGATGAGTAAAGACTGCCCCGATGAGTATTAAACTAAACGGCATTAACTGCTTCTACGGCGCACACCAGGCGCTGTTTGACATCACGCTAAACTGCCCGGAAGGCGAAACGCTGGTTTTGCTTGGCCCAAGCGGTGCAGGTAAAAGCTCCCTTCTGCGTGTTCTTAATCTGCTTGAGATGCCCCGTTCAGGTACGCTGGCGATTGCCGGAAACCATTTTGATTTCGCGAAGACGCCGTCTGATAAGGCGATTCGCGAACTGCGTCAAAACGTCGGCATGGTCTTCCAGCAATACAATCTCTGGCCGCACCTAACCGTGCTGCAGAACCTGATTGAAGCCCCTTGCCGCGTGCTGGGGTTAAGCAAGGATCAGGCCATTGCGCGTGCCGAAAAGCTGCTGGAGCGTCTGCGCCTTAAGCCCTACAGCGACCGCTACCCGCTGCACCTGTCCGGTGGTCAGCAGCAGCGCGTGGCCATTGCCCGTGCGCTGATGATGGAACCCGCGGTGCTGCTGTTTGATGAACCAACGGCGGCTCTGGATCCGGAAATCACCGCCCAGATCGTGAGCATCATTCGCGAGCTGGCGGAAACCAACATTACGCAGGTTATCGTCACCCACGAAGTGGAAGTGGCGCGCAAAACCGCCAGCCGTGTGGTCTACATGGAAAATGGGTATATCGTTGAGCAAGGTGATGCGAGCTGCTTCGCTAACCCGCAAACCGATGCCTTCAAAAACTATTTATCTCATTGATTGTGTCAGGGGAAATATAATGAAAAAAGTATTACTTGCCGTGCTGCTTGCTGGCGTTACCCTTTCTGCTACCGCAGCCCAGACCATTCGTTTCGCGACGGAAGCCTCTTACCCTCCGTTTGAGTCCATTGATGCGAACAACAAAATTGTGGGCTTCGACGTGGACCTGGCTAACGCCCTGTGTAAAGAGATCGATGCAACCTGTACCTTCAGCAACCAGGCGTTCGACAGCCTGATCCCAAGCCTGAAGTTCCGCCGTATCGACGCCGTGATGGCCGGTATGGACATCACCCCCGAGCGTGAAAAGCAGGTGCTGTTCACCACCCCTTACTACGACAACTCCGCCCTGTTCATTGGTCAGAAAGGTAAATTCACCTCTGTCGATCAGCTGAAAGGCAAGAAAGTGGGCGTGCAGAACGGCACCACGCACCAGAAATTCATCATGGATAAGCATCCGGAAATCACCACCGTTCCGTATGACAGCTACCAGAACGCGAAGCTGGATCTGCAAAATGGCCGTATCGACGGCGTATTTGGTGATACCGCGGTGGTGACCGAGTGGCTGAAAGCCAACGACAAGCTGGCGCCAGTGGGCGACAAAGTGACCGATAAGGATTACTTCGGTACCGGTCTGGGGATTGCCGTTCGTCAGGGCAACACTGAGCTGCAGCAGAAATTCAACGCTGCGCTGGAAAAAGTGAAGAAAGACGGCACCTACGAAACCATCTACAAAAAATGGTTCCAGAAGTAATTCCTGATGAATGAAATTTTTCCTTTAGCAAGCGCCGCCGGGATGACCGTCGGCCTTGCCGTTTGCGCACTGATTATCGGCCTCGTGCTGGCGATGTTCTTTGCGGTGTGGGAATCCGCGAAATGGTTCCCTGTCGCCTGGACAGGCTCCGCGCTGGTCACCGTGCTGCGTGGGCTACCGGAAATTCTGGTGGTCCTGTTTATCTATTTCGGCTCCTCACAGCTGCTGCTGACGCTGTCGGACGGCTTCACCCTTAATCTCGGCTTTGCGCAGATCCCGGTGCAGATGCAGATCGAAAACTTCGACGTCAGCCCGTTCCTGTGCGGCGTGATTGCCCTCTCCCTGCTCTACTCCGCGTACGCGTCGCAAACCCTGCGCGGTGCGCTGAAAGCCGTGCCGCAGGGACAATGGGAGTCGGGCCAGGCGTTAGGGTTGTCGAAATCCGCCATCTTTTTCCGTCTGGTGATGCCGCAGATGTGGCGTCATGCCCTGCCGGGGCTCGGCAACCAGTGGCTGGTGCTGCTGAAAGATACCGCGCTGGTGAGCCTGATTAGCGTTAACGATTTGATGCTGCAAACCAAAAGCATCGCCACCCGTACCCAGGAGCCGTTTACCTGGTACATTGTGGCGGCGGCGATCTACCTGGTGATCACGTTGCTCAGTCAGTACATCCTCAAGCGTATTGACCTGCGAGCGACGCGCTTTGAACGGAGACCAGGCTGATGCTTGAATACTTTCCCGAGTTGATGAAAGGGCTGCACACCAGCCTGACGCTGACCGTGGCGTCCATTATCGTGGCGCTGATCCTGGCGCTCATCTTCACCATCATCCTGACGCTGAAAACGCCTGTTCTGGTGTGGATTGTGCGCGGGTACATCACCCTGTTTACCGGTACGCCGCTGCTGGTGCAGATCTTCCTGATTTACTACGGCCCGGGCCAGTTCCCGTCGCTGCAGGCGTATCCGGTTATCTGGCATCTGCTTTCTGAGCCGTGGCTGTGTGCCCTGATTGCCCTTTCGCTGAACAGCGCGGCCTATACCACCCAGCTGTTCTACGGGGCGATCCGCGCCATCCCGGAAGGCCAGTGGCAGTCCTGCGGGGCGCTGGGCATGAGCAAGAAAGACACGCTGGCAATCCTGCTGCCGTACGCCTTTAAGCGCGCCCTCTCCTCCTATTCCAACGAAGTGGTGCTGGTGTTCAAAAGTACCTCGCTGGCCTACACCATCACCCTGATGGAAGTGATGGGACACGGACAGCTGCTGTATGGACGCACCTATGACGTAATGGTGTTCGGCGCGGCGGGCGTGGTGTATCTGGTGGTGAACGGTCTGCTGACGCTGATGATGCGCCTGATTGAGCGTAAAGCGCTGGCGTTTGAGCGCAGAAATTAACCACGCGAATGCATAAAACGGTATTCATAAAGCGGGTAACCTAATGGGTTATCCGCTTTTTTTTGCGATAAAAATAATACTTAATCATTTTTATTGCATATAAATTCATTAACTGGCATTGTACATCCAGGCCGCAGACACGGCGCATCAATAAGACAGACGGGAGCATTACAATGAAAAAGTTAGTTCTGGCCGCATTACTCGCCACCTTCGCCGCTGGCGCATCCGCTGCGGAAAAAATCAATTTCGGCGTGTCCGCCACCTATCCGCCGTTTGAGTCGCTGGATGCCAGCAACCAGATCGTCGGTTTCGATATCGATCTGGCGAAAGCGCTGTGCAAACAGATGCAGGCCGACTGCACCTTTACTAACCATGCTTTTGACAGCCTGATCCCGTCGCTGAAGTTCAAAAAATACGACGCGGTGATCTCCGGGATGGACATCACGCCTGAGCGCAGCAAGCAGGTGGCGTTCACCGACCCGTACTACGCCAACTCGGCGGTGGTGATTGCGAAGAAAGGCGCGTATACCTCTTTCGATCAGCTGAAAGGCAAACGCATCGGGATGGAAAACGGCACCACGCACCAGAAATACCTGCAGGACAAACATCCTGAAGTGAAGACCGTGGCCTATGACAGCTACCAGAACGCGATTATCGACCTGAAAAATGGCCGTATCGACGGCGTCTTCGGCGACACCGCCGTGGTGAACGAGTGGCTCAAAACCAACCCGCAGTTGGGCACCGCAACGGAAAAAGTGACCGATCCGCAGTACTTCGGCACGGGCCTCGGCATCGCGGTACGTCCGGATAACAAAGCCCTGCTGGAAAAACTGAACGGTGCGCTGAAAGCGATTAAAGCGGACGGTACGTACCAGAAAATCAGCGATCAGTGGTTCCCGCAGTAATGTCTTTTGCCGGGTGGCGGCTTCGCCTTACCCGGCCTACGGGGGGGATTTGTAGGCCGGGTAAGCGCAGCGCCGCCCGGCACTCTCTCATAACGGCACAAAGAACCTGAACCGTGCCCCGCTCACCGACTCCATTAGCCTGATCCCGCCCCCGTGCAGCTCCAGCATCCGTTTCACGATTAATAGCCCCAACCCGCCGCGATTCTCCCGCGAGGCCTGGGTATTGAGCGCCGACGGCCGCTGGAACAGATCGTCGCGCAGCGAGGCATCCACGCCCGTTCCGCTGTCGGACACTTCGACCTGCAGCTGTTCATTTTCCTGCCACACCGCCAGGCGAATTTCTCCGCCGCCCGGCGTATGGCGCATCGCGTTATCCAGCAGGTTGGTCACCACGCGTTCAATCATCGACACATCGGCGTTTACCATCGGCAGCGGCCCCGGTACGTCAATATGGAGATTGACCTCTCGCGTGCGGGCCGTGAGCTCAAACTTCTGCGCCACGTCGGAAATCAGCTCCGCCATCGCGAACCGCTCGCGCTGGGGTTTAATGCCGCCGTGCTCCAGGCGCGCCAGCTCAAACAGCTGCTGCGAAAGATGCCGGACTTTTTGCCCCTGACGCAGCGCGGTTGCGAGATACTGCTGGTGTTCCTGCGGCGTCAGGGTGGCGGATTTGAGCGACAGAGTTTCGAGATAGCCCAGCAGTGAGGTCAGCGGCGTGCGGAGATCGTGCGAAATATTAGCGATAAACTCCCGACGCTGGCGATCGCTGTCGGCCAGCCGATCCCACTGTTGGGTGATTTTGCGCGCCAGCTCGATAAAGCTGTTGCGCAGGATCGCCACTTCATCTTTTGCCGCCGCGTCCGGCGTCTGTGCCGCCAGCAGCCTGATTGCGCTCATGCTGTCCTGCTCCAGCCCGGCGACCTCCACCGTCAGCTGTTTGACCGGACGCGTGACCCAGTACCAGACCAGCAGCCCTGCCAGCAGCCCAAACAGCGCGACCCACAGCAGTGACCACAGGACGGTACTCCACAGCGCCTTGTGCCAGGCCATTTCCGCCAGAGCGTTTGACTCCTCGCCCTGCAAGATGATGTACAGATAGCCTTTTAGCTCGCCGTCCTGCCGCAGCGGCGTGGCGCTGAAGACTTTTTGATTTTGACTGCGCGGATCGTCGCCCAGTACCGGCATGGCGGTGCCGCTCAGGAAGCTCTGCACCGGCGCCAGGTCGATTTTTTGCCGCTGAATATGGCCCGGCGGTGCGGCGTCGGCGAGGATATCGCCGTCAGGAGAGATGACGTACAGCTCAACGCTCGGATTGAAGGTCATCAGCCGGCCAAACAGCGGTTTCAGCGCGCTGCGGTCGACCCGGCCCTGCGCGTCAAGAATCGGTTCGCGCTGGACGATCTGCTGCGCCAGCCCACCCGACAAACGCTGCACCATTGCATTACCGTACTGCATGCTGCTGTAGAGCTGTACCGCGCAGGCGACGGCGGCGCAGAGCATCATCAGCAGGATGAAGAGCAGCGTCAGGCGCTGGCTCAGGCTAAAGCGACGCATCATGCTGCGGCTCCGCAAATTTGTAGCCCTTGCCCCAGACGGTGCGAATGATCTCCGGCTCGGCGGCGTCCTTCTCTATCTTGATGCGCAGGCGGTTGATATGGGTGTTGACGGTGTGCTCGTAGCCTTCATGCTGGTAGCCCCAGACCTGCTCCAGCAGCGCCAGACGGGAGAACACCTCGCCGGGATGACGGGCAAAGAAGTAGAGCAGTTCGAACTCGCGCGGGGTGAGGTCCACCACCTGGCCGTGAAGCAGCACGCTGCGCGCCAGCGGATCGATGGTCAGTCCGTGCGCCTGAATGTGTCCGTCGGTTTGCGCCTGCCCCATCGCCTGCTGGCGACGAAACAGTGCTTTGATACGCGCAATCAGCTCCTGCACGGAGAACGGTTTTGCCAGATAGTCGTCGGCGCCGGTTTCCAGCCCGGTGATGCGGTCGGTTTCGCTGCTGCGGGCGCTGATGATGATCACCGGCAGGTAGCGCGTCATCTGACGGATGCGGCGGCAAATCTCCAGACCGTCCACGTTGGGTAGCATCAGGTCGAGGATCACCGCATCCCACGTCTGGGCTTCAAGACGCTGCAGGGCGTTGCCCCCGTCGGGCTCGTGGGTGATGGCGTAGCCTTCGTCTTCTAAATTGAGTCGCAGAAGCGCCGCGATATCGTGGTCGTCTTCCACCAGCAGGATCTGCTTCATGGGTAAGCCTTCATTCATTTCTTATGACGTAAGCTTACCTGATTTCGCCGGGATGAAGAGTTCACATTTTGTTGAAGATTTGGAAGGTAACAAACCAACATACTGAGGATGTTTATATGTCGATCGTCTCGTCTTTTTCAGACACACTTCTCACACTTCCTGTTAATCACAATACCGATTTCACCGATCTGGCCGACAACTGCCAGCGCTACTGCGAAGCGCTGGTTGAAGAAACCGATCCTGCCAGAAAAATCGCGCTCTGTGGCCGCCTCGCCACCTGTCTTGCCTTGCTCCGCCCGATGCTGCTGGAACCTGTGCCGGAGCATTTGTATGAACGATTAACGGTGGACGTTTTCCCAGAAAGAGAACCTGCATTCAACGCGGAGCCTGATCAACTGTGCCGTTATTGTGAGGAGATTACGCAACTCTTAATAGGGGGGGTACTTGCGCCGGAGTCAGCCCGCGTGATGGGTGATCTGCTCTTTGAGCTGACAGGCTATTTTGCCGACCAGTTGAAAGCGCCACGCTGGCTTAAAACAGAGGCGGGAGTCGCATTCCTGGGTTGAGCAAACAAAGCCGGGTGGCGGCTACGCCTTACCCGGCCTACTCCGGATCGTAGGCCCGGTAAGCGCAGCGCCACCGGGCAATGTTGAGGATTAGTGCGTTTTCACCAGCAACGTCAACACTTCATAATGCGCGGTATGCGGGAACATATCAAAAAGCTGAACGCGTTCAACGCGATAGCCCGGTAGTTGATCGATGTCTTTCGCCATGGTCTGCGCGTTGCAGCTGGAATAGATGATGTACTCTGGCGCCATCTGGCTCAGGTAGTCGCACAGCGCATTGCCGATGCCGCGGCGCGGCGGGTTGACCAGCACCAGCTCCGGCACGTTGCCCTGGCCGGTTGCGAATTGCGTGGAGTCCAGCGCCTGGAAGTGCAGATTCGTTAACCCCAGTTCGGCGGCGGACTGCTTCGCGCAGGCAATCGCTTCGGCAGAGATCTCAATGCCGGTGAGCTGCATCTCCGGCGTGGCGCAGTGCAGACCAAACCCGCCCACGCCGCAGAACAGATCCCACATGTGGTGAACGTTCAACGCACGCACCCAGTCGCGGGCGGTGGCGTACAGGCTGCTTGCCACGGTCGGGTTGGTCTGGAAGAAGCTTTGCGGGCGGATCCACAGCGGCACGCCGTTGAAGCTCTCAGCCAGCGCGTGCTGGTCGGTGAAGAAAATCTCTTTCTCCCCTTCCATGATCGCCATATGCACCGGCTGAATGTTCGCCGTAATGACCTTCAACTGCGGAAGCTGTTCCTGCAGCCACGGCAGCGCCGCGCGCAACTGCGACAGCTTAGTTTCAGAGCGCAGCACGAAGCGCAGCATCATGCCGCCGTCTTTCTGGCTTTCCGTCAGCAGAAGGTATTTCAGCTCGCCGCGCTTGCGGGCCACGTTATAGGGCGTTAACCCTGCCCGGGCAATAAACGGCTTGAGTGCGGCAAAGACCGGCGCAAAGGAAGCGGGATAGAGCGGGCAGTCGGTTAAGTCTTCCGGCGTGCCGTCGCGGTGCAGCATCCCCAGCAGCGGTTTTTCTACGCTGCCGCTGACCACCATTTTGGCTTTATTGCGAAAGCCCTGCTCAGGGCCGCTGACGGGTGCGCACCACTCGCCCACCGCGTGTTCTGCCAGCAGCTGTTGCAGGTCGGCCATTTTGGCGGTGAGTTGTTGAGAGACCGGTTGTTCTATCCACTGACAGGAGCGGCAGCGTCCGGCGTCATAGAGTGCGCACTGCATATGAAAACCTTAAAAATCACGAGGGCTGCGATTATATACACAAAATCATTCAAGTTGTATCAAGGCGGCAAGTCTGAGAATCCCCAGGAGCTTACTCAAGTAAGTGACTGGGGTGAACAGACGCGGCCAACGCAGAGACGGCTTGAAGGATGACGTGTATACACATTATTGCAGGCGGAAGAACCGTCGACTGGAGGCCGGAACGAAGAGAAGAAAGAGCACCAGCATGTCCGGCAGTTTCTGCATAAACAGCGCGCGCAGGATCTCGCGTTTGGACTCACCGGCAATACTGAACAGCTCCGGGTAGCCATACCCCAGCGAAGCGGCCCACAGATAGCTCGCCGCGGTAATCTGCGTCAGCATATAGACCCAGCGCGCCCAGTTGCGCCCTTTAACCAGCGAAAACGCGCAGTAGATCTCGATAAACACCAGCACCAGACTGCTCAAAAAGACCAGCGTTAGATTCCACGTCTGCACGCTGCGGTGAATGAATTCACCGATGCCGCGCACACCCAGGGTATTCAGAATCATCAGCACGTCCAGGCAGCGGATCATAATAATGGCGAGCGCCGCCACCTGAACCAGTGCAGGTACGTTAGGACGCGCATGCGTAATACGTGATTTTTTTAATAATCCCAATGTTTTACTTCCCTGAAAAACAGTGCCGCGTCATGCGCGGCACATCACTGGAAATTTTAAATCCTTCAGCCGCGTCTTGCACGCTGGATATCGCGCACGCGCTGTTTTTCCGCGCGCGCCATCAAATACCAGGCGATAAATCCGACAATTCCGACCACGCCGAGGATGATAGAGGCCAGGGCGTTGATCTCCGGGTTGACCCCCATGCGCACGCTGGAGAAAACCAGCATCGGCAGCGTCGTCGCCCCCGGGCCGGAGACAAAGCTGGCGATAACCAGATCGTCGAGCGACAGGGTAAACGCCAGCAGCCAGCCGGAGATCACCGCCGGCATAATCATCGGCAGCGTGATGATGAAAAAGACCTTCAGCGGCGTCGCGCCGAGATCCATCGCCGCCTCTTCAATGGAGCGATCCAGCTCGCGCAGGCGCGAGGCGATCACCACCGCGACATAGGCGGTACAGAAGGTTACGTGCGCCAGCCAGATGGTGAGCATCCCGCGGTCCGCCGGCCAGCCGATGGCGTGCGCCAGGGCCACGAACAGCAGCAACAACGCGAGACCGGTGATCACGTCTGGCATAACCAGCGGAGCGGTGATCATAAAGGCGAAGCCGTTTGAACCGCGAAAACGCCCGAAGCGCACCATCACCAGCGCGGCGATCGTGCCCAGCACGGACGCCATGGTCGCCGCCAGCGCCGCAATGGTCAGGCTCAGCCCCACCGCGCTCATCATCGCATCATCGTGGAACAGCTCGCTGTACCAGCGCGTCGACCAGCCTGCCCAGACCGTCACCAGCTTGGAGCTGTTAAACGAGTAGATCACCAGCATCAGCATCGGCGCATACAGGAAGGTAAAGCCGATGACCAGGATCGCAATTCGCCACGGGGAGCGCACTACCGGTAAGTTGTTCATCCGTGATCTCCCATCTGTTTCTGCTGATGCTTGTGGAACCACATGATCGGCACGATCAGCAGCAGTAACATCACGATCGCCACCGCCGAGGCCACCGGCCAGTCGCGGTTATTGAAGAACTCCTGCCACAGCACGCGGCCAATCATGATGCTGTCAGGCCCGCCGAGCAGTTCCGGGATCACAAACTCCCCCACCGCCGGGATAAAGACCAGCATCGACCCGGCGATAATCCCGCCCTTGGTCAGCGGGACAATGACGCTGAAGAAAGTTTTCAGCGGACGGGCACCGAGATCGAGCGACGCTTCTACCAGCGAGTAGTCGATACGGGTCAGCGCCGTGTAGATCGGCAGCACCATAAACGGCAGATAGGCGTACACAATGCCGATATAGACCGCGAGATTGGTGTGCAGGATCGTCAGCGGCTGATCGATAACCCCGAGCCACATCAGGAAGTTATTCAGCACGCCGTTGTTTTTCAGGATCCCCATCCACGCGTAAACGCGGATCAGGAACGAGGTCCACGACGGTAAAATCACCAGCAGCAGCAGGATATTTCGCGTCGACGGCTTGCTGTGCGCCACCGCCCACGCCAGCGGGTAGCCCATCACCAGACAACAGAGCGTCGAGATCGCCGCCACCTGCAGCGACTGCAGATAGGCTTCGAAATAGAGCGGGTCGTCGGTGAGCTGCAGGAAGTTACCCAGGTTTAAGGTCAGCGTCAGCTGCCCGTCGGCCCAGTCCAGCAGGTTGGTGTAAGGCGGGATCGCCCGCGCCATTTCCGCCAGGCTTATCTTGAAAACAATCAGGAACGGCAGCAGGAACAGCAGGATCAGCCACACGTACGGCATGGCGATCACCAGCTTGCGGCCGTGCTTCATCTGCATGCGCGTCAGCCAGTGGGCAAAGCCGCCCGGCTTTTCGACGCGGGCTGGAGGTTCAAGTGTACTCATTGGCCGCTCCTTATACCGTCAGCACAACGCAACTGTCTGCATCCCAACACAGGCGCACTTCGTCGCCCCAGGTCGGCTGTCCCTTGCGATAGCGATGTTCGTTCTGTAACTGCGCGCTGAGCATCTGCCCGCTTTTCAGGCGCACGTGATAGATAGAGAGATCGCCCAGATAGGCAATGTGCACCACTTCCCCGACGGCAAAGTTATAGCCATCAGCAGGCGGGTCTTCACAGAGCATGATCTTCTCCGGACGCAGCGCGACGTAGACCGGCACGTTATCCACCACCGAGTTATCCGGATCAACCTTAAGCGGATGCTGCAGCCCCGGCGATTCGATGACCAGACCGTCTTCCTGACGATCTTTCAGCAGCCCTTCGAAAACGTTAACCGAGCCGATGAACTCCGCGCTGTAGCGGGTGGTCGGATGCTCATAAATCTCTTCCGGCTCGCCAATCTGCACGAACTTGCCGCGGTTCATGATGGCGATACGTCCGGCCATGGTCATGGCCTCTTCCTGGTCGTGGGTCACCATCACGCAGGTCACCCCCACGCGCTCAAGGATATCGACCACTTCGAGCTGCATACGGTCGCGCAGCTTTTTATCCAGCGCGCCCATCGGTTCGTCGAGCAGCAGCAGTTTCGGGCGTTTTGCCAGGCTGCGGGCCAGGGCCACGCGCTGGCGCTGGCCGCCGGAGAGCTGGTGCGGCTTACGCTTCGCGAACTCCTGCATGTGCACCAGGCTCAGCATCTCGGCCACGCGCGCGGTAATTTCGGCTTTCGGCAGCTTGTCCTGCTTCAGACCGAAGGCGATGTTCTGCTCCACCGTCATGTGCGGAAACAGTGCGTAGGACTGGAACATCATGTTGATCGGGCGCTGATACGGCGGCACGCTGGAGAGATCCACGCCGTCGAGCACGATCTGCCCGGCGGTGGGCTGTTCAAAACCGGCCAGCATGCGCAGCAGGGTCGATTTACCGCAGCCAGAGGCCCCCAGAAGGGCAAAAATTTCGCCTTTATAGATCGTCAGGCTGACGTCGTCCACGGCATGCTGGCCATCAAAAGATTTGGTGAGGTTACGAATTTCAAGCAGCGGGGTCAGCGCTTTACGGACTTTCGCCTGCGGGCGGGGGATCGCGTCATTCACGGGGTGTTCTCCGGTAGAGATCAAAACTGGTGCAAACGCACCGTCAGGGTGCGCATCGCCGGGCGGCGCTAACGCTTGCCCGGCCTACGGGTTGTAGAGGCCCGGTAAGCGATAACGCCACCGGGCAGCAATACCAAACGCCGTTATTTACCGCTTTTCACCTTGGTCCACGCGCGGGTACGCACGCGGTCAATTTTTGGATCCTGAACTTTCAGGGTGAAGAGCTTGGCGAACACATCCGCTGGCGGATAGATAGCCGGGTTATTACGGATCTCTTCGCTCACCAGCGGCACGGAGGCCTTGTTACCGTTCGCATAGTAAACGTGGTCGCTGATGTGGGCGATAACCTCAGGACGCATCAGGTAGTTGAGGAACTGATACGCTTCGTCTTTGTTTTTCGCGTCAGCCGGCATCGCGAAGACGTCAAAGAAGGCCAGCGCCCCCTCCTTCGGAATGAAGTAAGAGACGTTCACGCCGTTTTTCGCCTCTTTCGCACGGTTAGCCGCCTGCCATACGTCCCCTGCCCAGCCAATCGCGACGCAGATGTCGCCGTTCGCCAGGTCGTTAATGTACTGGGAAGAGTGGAAGTAACGAATATTTGGACGCAGCTTCAGCAGCAGATCGGTCGCCGGGCCGGTGTAATCATCCGCCTTATTGCTGTTCGGGTCTTTGCCCAGGTAGTTCAGCACGGTCGCGAAAATCTCTTCCGGCGCATCGAGGAAGGAGACGCCGCAGCTTTTCAGCTTCTCAAGGTTTTCCGGCTTCAGCACCACGTCCCAGCTGTCCAGCTTCACGTCCGGGCCCAGCGCCGCCTTCACTTTATCAACGTTAAAACCGATACCGGTGGTCGCCCAGAGATACGGCATCGCGTATTTGTTGTCCGGGTCATGCTTGGCCACCAGCTTCAGCACTTCCGGATCGAGATTTTTCCAGTTCGGTAATTTGCTCTTATCCAGCGGCTGGAAGACGCCTGCGGTCAGCTGGCGCTCGAGGAAGCTTGCGGAAGGCACCACGAGGTCAAACCCGGTGCTGCCCGCCATCAGTTTTCCTTCCAGCACTTCGTTGGAATCGAACACGTCGTAGACCACTTTAATGCCGGTCTCTTTTTCAAAATTTGCGACCGTGTCCGGCGCAATATAGTCAGACCAGTTATAAACGTGCAGCGTTTTTTGTTCCGCAGCGAGCGTGCCGGCAGAGACGGCCATCAGAGCACCCGCAACCAGACCCGATAACCATTTTTTATTCAAGGCGATCATAGTGTTATTCCTTCTGAAAGCTCGTTAACAAACGAACTAAAACTGTGCAATCTGGATATATGCAAAAATCATGCATAGTTTGTCGCTCTGCTCAAAATAAAAAGAAACCTCTTTACCCGGCAGCTTCCGCTCGCTTTTTGAAGCATCGCAAGAATAACTGTAGCCCGTGTCTCCGGCTATAGCCCAGACGAAAAAACGCCTTTTATCAATTTTTTATGCAGGTTAAGTCTACGTGATAAGCCGAAACGGCCTTCAGGGAGGTGAATAATTCTTTAAAGGAAGGTTAAAAGCAGCAGAAAAAATGGCCTTCTGCAGCCGCCATGGCAGCGACTGCGCAAAAGTCAGACAGGCTTAGTGAAGAAAATTGGGAGATGCATCATTATTCTCTGCATCATCTTCCGCGCTATACAGCAGATGATGTGCATTGGCTTCCATCATGACCATCGAAATTTGCTCTTCGCTCAGGCGCATAAACCAGGCGAACTGCTTGAACGACAGCCCTGCCCCGGAGAATAAAGACTGGCAAACGACCAGTTTTGGCAGATTATCATCCTGTATGTCGAGAAATGCCTTCACCGTCAAAGAACTGGCATTGATGGCCGACAGGTCGGAGGCCAGCGCCAGCAGCGCGGAGGGCTTCACTTCGGCCAGCGCGGAGAAAAGGATCACGTCGTTAATCAGATCGATTTTGGCATCGAAAATGCCGTCGAAATTCTGCATATGAGGCAGATGCAGCGCCTGGCAGGAATCGCATTCGAAGAATGTAATTCCGGCATCATCAAGCCATTGACGTAACGTATCCAGTGTAGGTACGACCTGTAAATCCATCGCTGTGCAGCCTCTTTAATAAAAACTTCGCATAGGGTACTTAAAAAGCGCGCGGTAATCCATTTAACCACCCGTTTTCAGACAGTAGCCCGGCGTCGCATGACGCTCGATCCATAAGATCATTTTACCCGCAATATCGACCCCTGTGGTTTTTTCCACGCCTTCCAGTCCGGGCGAGGCGTTCACCTCCATGACCAGCGGCCCGCGCGTTGCGCGCAGCAGGTCTACACCCGCCACGTCCAGCCCCAGGGTTTGCGCCGCTTTCACCGCAATTTCCCGCTCCCGGTCGCTGATATCGGCTACACGCGCGACGCCGCCGCGGTGAAGGTTAGAGCGGAAATCGCCCTCTTTGGCCTGACGCTCAATGGCTGCCACCACCTCGTTTCCCACGACGAAGCAGCGGATGTCGCGCCCTTTGGCCTCTTCGATATACTCCTGCACCAGAATGTGGGCATTCAGCCCGCGGAAGGCATCAATCACGCTCTCCGCTGCCTGACGCGTCTCCGCCAGCACCACGCCAATGCCCTGGGTGCCTTCCACCAGCTTGATCACCAAAGGGGCGCCACCCACCATGTCGATCAGATCGCTGGTGTCGTCCGGTGAATGGGCAATTCCGGTGACGGGGAGATCGATCCCCTGACGGGCAAGGAGCTGCAGCGAGCGCAGCTTGTCGCGGGCGCGGGAAATGGCGACGGATTCGTTGAGCGGATAGCTGCCCAGCATCTCGAACTGGCGCAGCGCGGCGGTGCCGTAGTAGGTAATCTGGGAGCCGATGCGGGGGATGACCGCATCAAAATGCGGCAGCTTGCGACCTTTGTAGTGAATCGACGAGGCGGCCGGGTCGATGTTCATATAGCAGGACATCGGGTCGAGGATCTCAACCTGATGCCCGCGTTTCGCCGCCGCTTCTCTCAGGCGCTTACATGAATAGAGCGTTCCATCCCGGGACAATATGGCAATTTTCACCCTGCACCTCTCTGAAGACATGGAAAAAGCCTGCGTATCATATACGCAGGCAGGCGCAGGATAAATGGACTATCGCGTCGCCCAGCCCTGTTTGTGCAGATAATCAAGAATAAACGGGCGATTTTCTTTAATGATGGTGCGACGAATATGGTCAGTCCAGGTATCGCGACGGTTATTGCTACCGCGCGTCAGGTAGTAGTTTGCCAGCTCTTCATCGTATTGATTCAGGACATCCTGATCGACCGGCTGATAGTGGTTTTCATGCACCAGCATCGCCGCAGGAATGCGCGGCTTCAGATCCGGGTTATCCGCAGGCCAGCCGAGGCACAGGCCAAACAGCGGCAGCACGTGTTTTGGCAGCTTCAGCAGCTCGGTCACGCTTTCAATGTTGTTACGCAGGCCGCCGATGTAGACACCGCCTAACCCCAGCGACTCCGCCGCCGTGAAGGCGTTTTGCGCCATCAGCGCGGTATCCACCACGCCCAGCAGCAACTGTTCGGCCAGCCCGAGCTCGGCCTCAGGGCAGATCTGCAGATGACGGTTGAAGTCGGCGCAGAACACCCAGAACTCGGCCGCCTGAGCCACATGCTTCTGCCCGCCGGTCAGCGTCACCAGCTGCTCGCGCATGGCCGGGTCGGTGATGCGGATAATGGAGCTGCACTGCAGGAAGCTGGAGCTGGAGGTCGCCCTGGCGCTGTCAATAATCGCGGCACGCTGCGCCTCGGTAATCGGCTCATCGGTGAAGTGGCGAATGGAACGGTGGGAACGGAGCAGGTCAATCGTGGGTGTCATCTTGTCTCTCTTTGTCTTGCTTAATACGTATTGCAGCCAGTATAGGCAATGATTTGCGCGATGTAATTGGCGAAACATAGCCTGACTGTATCAAAGCGACAGGCGAAACCTTCTTTAATGGCGGCAGGTTATCGGGCACTATATGTCTTATTCGCCGTCAGGCTTGTTTTTTGAGGAGAGAGAAATGTTTGCAGTAATTTTTGGTCGTCCAGGGTGCCCATACTGTGTACGCGCGAAAGAGCTGGCTGAGAAACTGACCGAAGAGCGCGATGACTTCAACTTCCGCTACGTGGATATCCACGCGGAAGGCATCACGAAGGCGGATCTCGAAAAAACCGTCGGCAAGCCGGTTGAAACCGTACCGCAGATCTTCCTCGATCAGAAACACATCGGCGGCTGCACGGACTTTGAAGCGTACGCCAAAGAGCATCTGGGCCTGTTTGCCGCCCAGTAATGTGAAGACGCCCTCACCGAGAGGGCGTTTTTATTTGTGGTGCCGTCGGTGCCGAAGCAGACTGCGCACAAATAAGTAGCAGAGCGCGCCAAGGGCGCACCAGAATACAGCGCTCATCAACCATGCCAGCTCCTGCCAGAAACTCCGCGTTGAGATATAGAGCAAGCGCATCAGCAGCAAACAGAGCGGCGCGGCCAGCATGGCACCCAACAGCGGCTTCACCACCTCCCCTTTACGGGAGAGAAAACTGGCAGCAGCCCCCGGCAGCGTAAAAAAGAGCAGCCCCAGCTCCGGATGACCCGATGCCCTGAATGCCCCTTTCACGTTAAAAGCAAGCGACATGCATACGACCGTGAACAGCAAAAAGCAGCTGATCACCCCCGCCCAGTTTCGTTTAATGTTCAAACTATCCTCCTGACTTATCTCTATCAAATACACTTTCGTCGGGTAGACGCCCAGTCAGATAAAGCAATGCGGCAATCCTTGCCAAAGTACGCACAGGGTGATGCGATAATCAGTAGCTGTCAGTAGCTAATACGATTAAACTACACGCCAGCTAATGTTTTAGGGAATAAAGCAGGAAACAGGGAGCGTTAACGCCTTTCCCTGACCCAGAAAACAGTAGCCCAAAAAGTCCTTTCATTCAACAACTTACTGGTAAACAAGAAGTTAGCCTCCGTGAATATAAACGTCGCAGACTTGTTAAATGGGAATTACATCCTGTTATTATTTGTGGTACTGGCGCTGGGCCTTTGCCTGGGTAAATTGCGCCTGGGTTCAGTTCAACTTGGTAATTCCATTGGCGTTTTAGTCGTCTCCTTATTATTAGGCCAGCAGCACTTCAGCATTAACACGGACGCGCTCAACTTAGGTTTTATGCTGTTTATTTTTTGCGTTGGCGTGGAAGCAGGACCGAACTTTTTTTCAATTTTCTTCCGCGACGGCAAAAATTATCTGATGCTGGCGCTGGTAATGGTCGGCAGCGCGCTGCTGATCGCCTTAGGGCTGGGTAAACTGTTTGGCTGGGATATCGGGTTAACGGCCGGTATGCTGGCAGGCTCCATGACGTCCACCCCTGTGCTCGTGGGCGCCGGTGATACCCTGCGCCATTCCGGCATGGCCGGCGCGCAGCTTTCTACCGCACTCGACCACCTGAGCCTCGGCTATGCCCTGACCTATCTGATTGGTCTGGTGAGCCTGATTGTCGGCGCACGCTACCTGCCCAAACTGCAGCACCAGGATTTGCAGACCAGCGCCCAGCAAATCGCCCGCGAGCGCGGTCTGGATACCGACTCCAAACGTAAAGTCTATCTCCCGGTGATCCGCGCCTATCGCGTCGGGCCAGAGCTGGTTGCCTGGGCTGACGGCAAAAATCTGCGTGAGCTGGGGATTTACCGCCAGACGGGCTGCTACATCGAACGCATCCGCCGCAACGGCATTCTGGCGAACCCGGACGGCGACGCGGTGCTGCAGATGGGCGATGACATCGCTCTTGTAGGTTACCCGGACGCCCACGCCCGTCTCGACCCGAGCTTCCGTAACGGCAAAGAGGTGTTTGACCGCGACCTGCTCGACATGCGCATCGTCACCGAAGAGATCGTGGTGAAAAACCATAACGCCGTGGGCCGCCGCCTGGCGCAGCTGAAGTTGACCGACCACGGCTGCTTCCTCAACCGCGTGATCCGCAGCCAGATTGAGATGCCTATCGACGACAACGTCGTGCTCAACAAAGGCGACGTGCTGCAGGTCAGCGGCGACGCCCGCCGCGTGAAAACCGTGGCCGACCGCATCGGCTTTATCTCCATTCACAGCCAGGTCACCGACCTGCTGGCCTTCTGCGCCTTCTTTATCGTTGGCCTGATGATCGGGATGATCACCTTCCAGTTCAGCAACTTCAGTTTCGGCATCGGTAACGCCGCCGGGCTGCTGTTCGCCGGGATCATGCTGGGCTTCCTGCGAGCGAACCACCCGACCTTCGGCTACATTCCGCAGGGCGCGCTGAACATGGTGAAAGAGTTCGGTCTGATGGTCTTTATGGCGGGCGTGGGCTTAAGCGCGGGCAGCGGGATTGGTCACAGCCTCGGCGCCGTCGGCTGGCAGATGTTGGTTTCCGGACTTATCGTCAGCCTGGTACCGGTGGTGATCTGCTTCCTGTTCGGTGCCTACGTGCTGCGCATGAACCGCGCCCTGCTCTTCGGGGCGATGATGGGGGCGCGTACCTGTGCGCCTGCCATGGAAATCATCAGCGATACCGCGCGCAGCAACATCCCGGCGCTGGGCTATGCGGGCACGTACGCTATCGCTAACGTGCTGCTGACACTGGCGGGTACGCTGATTATCATCATCTGGCCCGGACTCGGATAACTCCTAAGTTTGCGCGTGGTTGAAAAAATTTTCGTTACGCGCAGAACTTTTTTATCAGGGGGCAGTCATAACTAGTGCCACTGCTTTTCTTTGATGTCCCCAATTTGTGGAGCCCATCAACCCCGCCGTTTTGGTTCAAGGTTGATGGGTTTTTTGTTGCCTGCTATTATAACCCCTTCTAATCAATCAGTTAGGAACTAACAATTGCGACTGTGGCGGCAAAGTGGCGACAGCGCTCTACTTCCCGTTCCTTAGGCCTGTATCATGTCATCAAAAAATCAATCCCAGTATTTTTCAATTGCTGTATACATTCCTGAGGAGTTGAAGCAGACTTTTGTAGAAGAATGCAGTATTGTCGGCATTGACGCCAAAAGAGTACAATGTTTCTCCTCCAATCCAGGCATACGTGAATATCTGAGCATTTTAGTTGAACGTGGGCAGAAGTTTGCGCCATACCTTCTTAAGGTACTGAACTTGTTGCAGTCAAAATCCAAAATAAGAATTGAAGTCGCAGCCGATAGAAAAATCATAGACTTACAAGGTGTAAGTGTTGATGATGCTCTAAAGTTGATTCAAGCTGCTGATGCCATTCGGGTAATTGACCAGCAAGAACCGGAAGATATGAACAGTGATTCCGCAAAACACACAATCTGACAAATTGAGAATTCCAGTGAACTATATAGATCAATTTATCAATTTTGTTTCTACCTTGTACACTCCTAGAAGAGCCTGCACAACATTATTTATGATATGTGGTGGAGTCCTATCCTTATGTATAATATTACCGCTTCTACATTTATGGCTAACGCCTGCAATAAAACCGATAGCACAAAACTATGAAACTTATATTTTATTAATTTCACTTGTAATAGGTGTTTCATTAGGAATTGTTGTTTTCAGCATAGTTGATTTGATTGTATTAACAATCTATGAACACCTCATTTCTAAAAATAAAAAATCCCAAAGTGAATTAAAAGCTATTAAGGAAAAGAATATACGTGACGAAGTAATATTTTCAAATTTTAAAACTGCTTACTTCCATCTCAGTATTGATAAGATTAATATTATTAGAAGCTTAATCACATTCCCTTCCCTTAGCTTTCATAGCGAACATGAAGATGTAAAATTCCTTGAAAAATCAGGGTGGATTGAAGCGTTAACTTACATCAGTGATGAGGAGAAGGTATATCAACTTAATCAAACAATCAGGTTATATGCTGATGATAGATGGAACGAGGAAGTAAATTTCAACACGGATCATTTTCATAGCTTTGACGCAGAAACAGCTATATCCATTATTAATGCCATGTCCGATGTAAAAATCAAGGCAGAATTAGATGAGTTCAACTTTTCATTTTATATGAGCGACATTGAAAAATGTTTTGAAGTAAGTGAGTTTACCGAGACGCTTTACTCTTTAAGATTCAAAGAAAGATATGAAAAAAAGTTTTCCGAGCTACACCTCAAACCTTTCAGAAGTGAGCGATTATTTTCTATAAAGGTTCGTGAAAACATTCCAGATTTAGACATTCCTTTTTAGGGTAACAGTGATTTTTTAAAAGTTCCTAATTGTCACTTTTTTCAGTGCATAAATCTTCTCAATATGCTGTCTGGCTTGTCCTGACTGACATACAAACATATCCATCTAAGAGGCAAATAAATACGGCTCTTGCTTCAAACACACTTAAATCCACTCTTAGTCTTAATTATCAATAAGTTACCAAAGAAGCAAGAAATTTGTTATATCTTCAAAAATGAAAAACACTGAAATTCTTTTCAACCTTTTCAGTTTTGGATTTCTGCTTAACCGCCAGCACTGGTGCGGCCAAGCGGTCTGGTTTGAAGAAAAATAAAACTGAAAAATTTTTATGATCTAAAAACCGCAGGCGGGTGCGGTGTAGTGCAATTTTGGTCTGCGAAAGATTTTTTTTGCCATGCTGTGACGCGCCAGCGCCCTGCTGTACACATGATCTGTTTTAAGGGTGGCTCTGAGTGGCTTAAAAGGCTGAACGCGGCAGAGCGCCGCTGGCAGCGCGTAGCGATAGCCGCCTGTGAGGTAAGAAAAGAGATATCCCCGCCAGGGGATGAAGGGCATAAAAAAACCCGCTTTCGCGGGTTATGTTCTGGACAGGTTTACTTGCTAATCACCGGGGAATATTTGCCGTTCAGCGTGTCCGCTTTCGTTCCGGTGTTCCGTATGGCTCCCGCGTTGGTCGGTGCTCCCGTATTGCTGTGCGTGTGGCTTGCCGTTTGCTCTGCCAGCTCTTTCACCACTTCGAGTGTGTCGAGCATCAGCTGCGCCACGTTGATTGTGCCGGAGCCAATCCACACTACCGGGGCAATAATCTGCTGTTGTACGGCCGCCACGCTTTTACGTATCTGGCCAATTTTCTCGATCAGGTCTTTACCCGTTGTGACTGTCTGGCTCCCGGCTATGTCCGTTTCATCATTGCCGCCGATACTCGCCACGCGGTTATTTACTGCCTAGCTGTAATCACACCTGCTGAATGGCTCCGGCCAGTAGTGTGGACGTGCCCAGCACGGTAATTTTATCCGTGGCCTTAACCGTGGTTTCGCGGCTGACCAGCTCCCGCTGTTCTGTATCGGCCTTAACCACCCGTGCCATAGAAGTTTCACTGGTCGTCTGGTCTGTCTGCCTCACCCAGTCACCCGCCTGGGTGACGCGCTGCGACACTTCCGCACGCTGCTGTTGCAGCTGTTCGCCTGGCTGGATATCCGGGAGGCTAGTTCCGTCCGGCACGGTCTGTCGCACAAACGGCTTATCCGGACGTCCGCCAGTGAAAGCGATCTCTACCAGCGTCCCTTCTGGCGGAAACTGGAACATCCCCGAATCATTACCCGCTATAGGAACCGGTAGCGGTACAGCAGAGTAATATGGCCACGTTTTTTTCACGTCATAATCCGCGTTTTCCCTGAACGCACAGCGGATAAGGTTTTCAATCCCTTTCTTCAGCGTGTCCTGCTGCTCCGCTTCAGTGGCGTTATTGACCGGAACGGAGGGCAAGCAGTTAATCTGCCCCAGCATTCCATCCAGCAAACGGGCATCTTCCGTGTAATCGGTGATAGCCAGCAGCTCGTCACAGGTCAGGCGGTGCTGTTGAACCGGGTTCAACTTATTACGGAGGATCTGCGGACGCATACCAACGGCAGCTGCCACATCTTCAAGATTGTGCGTCAGCGCAAACGCTCTGCAAGCTGCATCAAAGTGAGCATGTTTAGAGGTTTGATAATCAAACATAGCAACCTTCTCTTTTAGATTTCAAAATTGAACTAAATGATGTTTAAGTTGCAGCTGGAGAGCGCATCCACTGTCATGGCTGCGATATTGATCATTACCTTTTCGCGCTTTTTGTCTTTGCGGAGACGATTACGAATCAAACGACCACCTGTCAACATGTCATGAATGGTATCTATAGATAACCCTGTGAGTTCACTGTATTTTTCTATAGAGATTGAAGGTACGGTTAATGAGATTGAAATGTAAGGTGTCATGATGCATGACTTCTTGTTTAACTACCTTGAACTGTGATAAGTTCCCAATTGGGAACAAGGTGCATACCAGGATCGCATAAGAGATATGTCAACATCAAAGTACCCAAATGGGAACTCATTGAATTTTGAGACGGGTGGCCGTGAGGCGATTGAGCGTCTTGTTGAGGCATACGGTTTCACAACAAGGTAGGCACTAGCAGATCATTAAAAGGTATCTAAAAGCACTTTGGCTAATAGATATCTTCATGACACATTTCCTTCAGACTGGATAATTAGATGTGCTCTTGAAACTGGTACTTCATTAGCTTGGCTAACGACCGGAAATGGCCCCGTATTTGACGATATAAAAAATGATATTGTTACAATTTCTCGTAAAAAATTGTAGATGGAAAATTGTTCGATTCTAATTTGCTACCTACTAGATAAAGCTTTGCTCCCTGATACAATTCAACCACCGTTAATTGTAAGAGACTCAGAAAAAATGTTCTTATGCGAGCAAAAATTTGATGAAATTACAGATGGCCAATGGTTAATTTTAGTTGAAGGAAAAATAAATATCCGTACAATAACCAGAATACCTATTGCTAGAGTTAAAGTTTCCGATAAAAATTCTTTCTTTGAATGTAACATTCAAGATATCAAAGCTATCGCTAAGTGCAAATTTTCCTTGATGGAATATCTATAAGGAACTAAATTAATGAGTGATTCAACTGAACATAACGACTTCAATTCAAGAAGATATAGACTGGAGCGTGCGAGGAATTTTATTTCTTCAGATACCTATGAAGTATTACTTAATCTTTTAAACTCGCGAAACTACTCTCAATTTGATCAGGTAATAAATTCATACGATATTTCCAGCTCTAGCAGAGAATACTTTAGTAATATTCCCGGACCTCACGGAAATGTTGTAAGATACCCAGAAGTAGAGTCATCATATTCATTAATCAAAGACCTCGAAAGGAAAGTAGCGGAATCTGTAGCTACTTCTGATAAGTTATATGAGCAGATTGCTAAATTAGAATTAGAATTAAGATCCACTTTAGATAGCAAAGAAAAAATATCGCTCCAACTCAAGAATCAACATAATAAAAACCGTGATCTATTTGAACAAAACCAAGAACTACTTAGTAAATTCCAACAAAAGAAAATAGATGAAAAAGTTCCTGAGTATGTCCAAGGAGTTAAAGAAAAACTTCAACAAGATGATAAAGATTTCACTGAAATGTCTTATAACTGGGCTATAGCAGGAGTAATATTTGCACTAGCAGCAATTATTGCCGCCTTTATGACATTTTTCTTTAAGATAGAAATTAAAGACACCACACTTACTGAGCTTTTATATTATTACACGCGCGGATTACTTGGTGTGGCTTTACTCTCATGGCTTTCTTATTTTTGCCTTAACAACTCCAAAAAATATACGCATGAAGCTATAATACGTAAAGATCGTCAACATGCATTAATGTTTGGCGAAGTATTCCTTCAAATCTACGGTTCCACAGCTACAAAGCAGGATGCGATTGATGTTTTCAAAGATTGGAATATGTCAGCGAACTCTGCTTTTTCAGATAAAACCCAGCAACCTCCGAGTTTATTTAACATATTAGGTTCCGTTTTAGATAAAAAACCAGCTGCAAATGATGATAAGTGATCCAGCGAACTCGTGTGTTTAGAACGCTAAATATCAAACATTAACACTGGTTATATACAGTAAAAATACCCTCAAAATGGAGGGTGTTGAATATGACAGTACGAAAAGCAAACACCGGAAAATGGATTTGTGAATGTTATCCTACAGGGCGTAGCGGACGGCGTGTGCGTAAACAATTCGCCACTAAAGGTGAAGCTTTGGCCTTTGAGCGTCACACAATGAATGAAGCAGAGGCTAAGCCTTGGCTGGGCGAATCGATAGACAGTCGTACTTTAAAAGATATAATTGATCTTTGGTTCAAACTGCATGGCAAATCCCTGACAGCTGGCGAGCATGTTTACGACAAGCTCATCCTGATGGTCAATGCACTCGGAAACCCGCTAGCTATAGATCTCAGTTCCAAATTATTCGCGCATTACCGTGATAAACGTCTGACGGGTGAAATCTACTATAGCGAGAAGTGGAAGAACGGAGCCAGCCCGGTAACCATCAATCTGGAGCAAAGCTATCTGAGCGGAGTATTTAGCGAGCTAACCCGACCTGGTGAATGGACAGCACCTAATCCGCTGGAGAACATGCGCAAGTTCACGATTGCCGAAAAAGAAATGGCCTGGCTAACGCATGAGCAGATCACAGAACTACTATACGACTGTCAACGCCAAAGCACCCTACTCGCTTTGGTCGTTAAAATCTGCTTGAGTACCGGAGCGCGCTGGCGCGAAGCGGTGAACCTTACCCGCTCCCAGGTCACAAAGTAACGAATCACGTTTGTCAGGACCAAAGGCAAAAAGAACCGCAGTATTCCGATCAGCAAAGAGCTGTATGAGGAAATCATTGCCCTGGACGGCTTCAAGTTCTTTACGGATTGCTACTTCCAGTTCTTGTCAGTGATGGATAAAACCTCCATTGTGCTTCCGCGCGGGCAACTTACCCACGTTCTGCGTCACACGTTCGCCGCACATTTCATGATGTCCGGCGGGAACATCCTTGCGCTGCAAAAAATCCTGGGCCATCACGACATAAAAATGACGATGCGCTATGCTCACCTGGCTCCTGACCACCTTGAAACAGCTCCACGCTTTAATCCGTTGGCTACAATGGCAACATAAATTATTTAGTTGGGTAGTAAATTGTCACCAGTAAAATCGCTACATTTATGTATTGAGCCATCTTGTAAATTCTTTGATCAATTCTCTCAGAGAGGGTATTACCATCCCACGTTTGTAGGCTCCAGCCCCCCCGCCCCACGGTGACTGTCAATGCTATGTATGAAGAAACTGCTTTAATAGCATTAACCCATGAAAATTCGAACCGCCAAAAATACCAGATGACAATCATTGCAGCTGAGAAAAAGAAGAAATTATACGTTGCAGCAGCACGTAGTTTTTTCCTTAAGTGACATGAGGATTCGATGAAGCTAGGGACAATGTAATCATTTGGGAAAAATTTCCTGACGAACCACTCAAACCCTTTGCGGGGGGAAAATAGCATCAGTATTGAGGCAATAAAGAGTTTCATGGCTCATTCCAGTAGCCCTGTAGTAGGAAAGCCATTATAAACTTCACCGAAAGCAATGACTAAGTAACAAATGCCAAGTGGCGACAAAGTGGCGGCAGCGGTTGGCATTGCCCCGTAATCGCCACTCCTTACCAATAACCTAACTTGTTGATTATTTTACAAGTCATTGTTTTTGCTAACCCGTTTACATAAATGGGTTTTTTGTTGTCTGAAATTCTCTGCTCCATCATCCCCCTCTTCCCTCCCCCGCCTCAAACATATATGATTAAACAAATATGTATCAACTATCCACAGGGTTCGACCATGCTCCACCCGCTCCAGCTTTTCAAAACCCTCTCCGACGAAACGCGGCTCTCCATCGTCATGCTTCTGCGTGAAGCCGGCGAGCTGTGCGTCTGCGATCTCTGCTCCGCAACCACGGAGTCACAGCCGAAAGTCTCGCGCCATATGGCCTTACTTCGTGAGTCCGGGCTGGTTATCAACCGTCGTGAGGGAAAGTGGGTCTATTACCGTTTGTCTCCGAACATGCCTGCGTGGGCAGCCGTCATTATCGATAACAGCTGGAACTGCCTGCGGGAAGAAACGCGTGCCAGGCTAAAGAACAGCCTTCCAGGGTTGTGTTAAACACATTCACAAAAACAGATATAACGGAGTAGAAGATGTTTCTGGCAGGGGCAATTTTTCTGTTTACGCTGGTACTGGTCATCTGGCAGCCCAAAGGGCTCAGTATCGGCTGGAGCGCGACGATTGGCGCCGGGCTGGCGCTGGCCAGCGGCGTGATCCACCTTAACGATATTCCGGTGGTGTGGAATATCGTCTGGAATGCCACGGCGACGTTTATCGCCGTTATTATCATCAGCCTGCTGCTGGATGAGTCCGGCTTTTTCGAGTGGGCGGCGCTGCATGTCGCCCGCTGGGGAAACGGTCGGGGGCGTTTGCTGTTTACTTATATCGTACTGCTGGGTGCGGCCGTCGCGGCGCTGTTTGCCAATGACGGTGCAGCGTTGATCCTGACACCTATCGTCATCGCCATGCTGCTGGCGCTGGGGTTCAGCAAGCAGGCCACGCTGGCGTTTGTGATGGCGGCTGGTTTTATCGCCGATACCGCCAGCCTGCCGCTGATTGTGTCGAACCTGGTCAACATCGTCTCGGCAGACTTCTTCACGCTGGGGTTCAGCGAATACGCTTCGGTGATGATTCCCGTTGATATCGCTGCGATTGCCGCAACGCTGGTCATGCTCCATCTGTTCTTCCGCAAGGAAATTCCGCCGGAATATGACCTGGCGAAACTGCGTGAGCCTGCACGCGCGATAAACGATCTTCCGACGTTCAGAACCGGCTGGATCGTGCTGCTCCTTCTTCTCGTCGGTTTCTTTGTGCTGGAGCCTCTGGGTATTCCGGTCAGCGCCATTGCGACTGCGGGCGCGCTGGTTTTGTTTGCCGTTGCAAAACGCGGACATGCGATAAATACCGGAAAAGTGCTGCGCGGCGCACCGTGGCAGATCGTGATCTTCTCACTGGGGATGTATCTGGTGGTGTATGGCCTGCGCAATGCCGGGCTAACGGAGTATCTCTCAGGCGTGTTAAATAGCCTGGCCGGGCACGGATTATGGGCCACCACGCTGGGTACCGGGTTCATCACCGCGTTCCTGTCATCCATAATGAACAATATGCCCACGGTGCTGATTGGCGCGCTCGCCATTGAGGGCAGCACAGCAACGGGATTGATTAAGGAGGCGATGATTTACGCCAACGTGATTGGCTGCGATCTGGGCCCGAAAATCACGCCTATCGGCAGCCTTGCCACCCTGCTCTGGCTCCACGTGCTGGCGCAGAAAAACATGACGATCACCTGGGGTTACTATTTCCGGACGGGCATCATCATGACGCTGCCGGTCCTGTTTGTGACGCTCGCCGCGCTGGCGCTACGTCTCTCCTTCACACTGTAATGAGCCACTGATATGAGCCACATCACCATTTACCACAACCCCGCCTGCGGCACCTCGCGCAACACGCTGGAGATGATCCGCAACAGCGGCACGGAGCCAGAGATTATCCTCTATCTGGAAACCCCACCGTCGCGCGATACGCTGACCACCCTGATTGCCGATATGGGCATTTCGGTGCGGGATCTGCTGCGTAAAAACGTGGAGCCCTATGAGCAGCTCGGCCTTGCCGAAGATAGCTTCACCGACGACCAGCTAATCGAGTTTATGTTGCAATACCCGATTCTGATTAACCGTCCGATCGTGGTCACGCCGCTGGGCACCCGCCTGTGCCGCCCGTCTGAAGTCGTCCTAGATATTCTGCCGGATGCGCAGAAAGGGGCATTTACAAAAGAGGATGGCGAAGCCGTCGTAGACGCCAGCGGGAAAAAAATCTCGCCAAAGTAACCCATTGATAATGGCACGGTAAGATCTGCCAACCGCATACCCCGCCCAACGGCTGAGTTGCATCCGCCGGAACCCGGCACATACTGTTGAGGGTTAAGTCTGGTGAGGGTATGCAGGCATGGGTCTTAAAAACAAAACCGCCGTCATCTTCGGCGGCAGCGGCGCCATCGGCAGCGCTGCGGCACACGCTCTTGCGCGTGAAGGCGCGGAGGTGTATCTCGCCGCACGCACCCACGCCGGGCTGGAGCAGGCCGCCAGCAGCATTCGCGCCGCGGGCGGTTCTGCCAGCACGTTTGTTTTCGATGCGCTCGAGGAGTCCTCGCTGCTCCCCGACCTTGCCCGTATTGATATCGTCGTCAACGCCACGGGCTTTATGCACGATCAGGGCAAACGTCTTGAGGCATTAACGCTCGGCGAATTCCGTCAGGGCTTCGACCCTTTCCTGGCCGCGTACTTTAACATTGCGAAAGCCGTGTCATCTCGCATGGGCGGCGAGCATGGCGGGACCATAATTACCGTCGTCGCCCCCGCCGCAAACATGACGATGGCGGGCCACCTCGGACATATCGTCGGCTGCGCGGGAACGGAAGCCTTTACCCGGGCGCTTGCGGCTGAGCTGGGGACTCAAAATATTCGTGTGCTGTGTCTTCGCTCGCACGCAATAGCCGACGCGGTGCAGGCGGGTTCGTATGTGGGCGCCATTTTCGCCGCCAAGGCGCAGGCGATGGGTATTACGGTCGGGCAGTTTCTCGATGGCGCCGCGCAAAGCACCCTGACGCATCGCCTGCCGACGCTGGCGCAGGTAGCAGACACGATTGCGTTTTTGGCTTCAGATGCGGCCAGCGCCATCACGGGAACCACAGTCAATATGACCGCCGGTGCAACCTAGCTCTCGCCCGCAATCCTGCCCACCATGGCCCGGATCTCTTCGCGGGTTAAGGGCGTCCGGTCAGTGACGTAGTGCAGCGTCATCCCTTCGATAAACGCATCCAGCGCGCGGGTGGTGACCGGGTCGAACCACTGCTCCAGCGTGGTCTGGCTCATCTTCATCCAGTCCTGCATCACCGTTTTGAGCGCCGCGCTGCGGTGCATAAAGGCGTAAAGCTGATACATCAGCGCCATGTTGTGCGGCGTGGTCACCTGCGAGCTGTGGATCAGGGTAGTGATGGATTCGCACGCCATTTCCGGCCCGGTGACGCCCGCAAAGAAATCCCGGTACTGCTGCGACATCTGGCGGGTAAACCATGTGAAGGCCTCCTCCAGCAGCGGCTCCATACCGTCGAAATAGTAGGTCATCGACCCCAGCGGCACACCCGCGCAGGTGGCGATTTTACGATGCGTGACGGCGTGAATACCGTGTTCAGCAATGGTGTCGAGCGTCGCCTGCAGGATTTTCTCCCGGCGATGCGGATCGTTGGGTGGTCTGCTCATCAATTCCTCACCTGGTTTGTGTACAAATGTACACAAACTTGCTAGTGTTGTCGCTATTGTTGTACTTCTGGTGCTACCCCAATGACGCTGACCTCTCCCCGTAAAGCCCTGCAGCTCCGCATGTGGGCGCTGTTTATGTTCTTCTTTATTCCCGGTCTGCTGATGGCCTCCTGGGCCACGCGCACCCCCGCCATTCGCGACATTTTGTCCGTTTCTACCGCGGAAATGGGCATCGTGCTGTTCGGCCTGTCGATAGGCTCCATGAGCGGCATCCTCTGCTCCGCCTGGCTGGTGAAGCGCTTCGGTACGCGGGCGGTGATCCGCACCACCATGTGCTTCGCGGTGTTCGGGATGATGGTGCTGAGCGTGGCGCTGTGGTTTGCCTCACCGGTGCTGTTTGCGCTGGGGTTGACGGTGTTTGGCGGCAGCTTCGGCTCGGCGGAAGTGGCGATAAACGTTGAAGGGGCGGCGGTCGAGCGCGAGATGAACAAAACCGTGCTGCCGATGATGCACGGCTTTTACAGCCTCGGCACGCTGGCCGGGGCGGGCGTGGGGATGGCTCTGACGGCCTTCGGCATGACCGCGAATCTGCATATCCTGCTGGCGGCGGTGGTGTGCATTATTCCGATTCTGACCGGCATCCGGGCGATCCCGGACGGCACCGGCAAGAACGCCTCAGATGAACAGCATTCGGCCGAAAAAGGACTGCCCTTCTACCGTGATTATCAGCTGATGCTGATTGGCGTGGTGGTGCTGGCGATGGCGTTCGCGGAAGGGTCCGCCAACGACTGGCTGCCGCTGCTGATGGTGGACGGTCACGGCTTTAGCCCGACCTCCGGCTCGCTGATCTACGCCGGGTTTACGCTGGGGATGACCGTCGGGCGCTTCACTGGCGGCTGGTTTATCGACCGCTACAGCCGCGTGGCGGTGGTGCGCGCCAGCGCCCTGCTCGGCGGGCTGGGTATCGCGATGATCATCTTTGTGGATGTGGGCTGGATTGCCGGCGTCTCGGTGATCCTCTGGGGACTGGGCGCGTCCCTCGGCTTCCCGCTGACCATTTCTGCCGCCAGCGACACCGGCCCGGATGCCCCGACGCGCGTCAGCGTGGTGGCGACAACCGGCTATCTCGCTTTCCTGGTCGGGCCGCCGCTGCTCGGCTTCCTCGGGGAGCACTACGGGCTGCGCAGCGCCATGCTGGTGGTATTAGGGTTGGTGATCGTCGCGGCGCTGGTGGCGCGCGCGGTGGCAAAGCCGGAAACGAAACACACGACACTGGAGAAGGGATATGAGCGTTAAACTGATCGCCGTCGACATGGATGGCACATTCCTGAGTGATGCCAAGACCTACAATCGCCCGCGCTTTCTGGCGCAGTACGCGCGCATGAAGGCGCAAGGCATTCGCTTCGTGGTCGCCAGCGGCAACCAGTACTACCAGCTGATCTCCTTTTTCCCGGAGATTGCGCATGAAATTTCATTCGTCGCCGAAAACGGCGGCTGGGTCGTGAGTGAGGGTGAAGACGTCTTCAACGGTGAACTGTCGAAAGCCCATTTCGAGACCGTCGCGAACGTGTTAAACGACGTGCCGGGCATCGAGATCATCGCCTGCGGGAAGAGCAGCGCCTACACGCTCAAGTGCTATGACGAGGGCTTTAAGGCCATCGCGGCAAAGTACTATCACCGTTTGGAAATGGTCAGCGATTTCGGCAACCTGAACGATATTTTCTTCAAGTTCGGGCTTAACGTATCCGATGCTGAAATTCCGCGTATTCAGGCGCTGCTGCATGAAAAACTCAGCGACATCATGGTGCCCGTCACCACCGGTCACGGCAGTATCGACCTGATTATCCCCGGCGTTCATAAGGCCAACGGCCTGCGGATCCTGCAGCAGCGCTGGGGGATAGAGAACAGCGACGTGGTGGCCTTCGGCGACAGCGGCAACGACGTGGAGATGCTGCGCCAGTCAGGGTTCAGCTTTGCGATGGCGAATGCCAGACCGCATATCAAAGCGGCGGCGCGTTTTGAAGCGCCTCACAATAACGAGGAAGGCGTGCTGGATGTGATTGATAAGGTGCTGGATGGGGAGGCACCGTTTAACTAACACAGTGCGGTCTGGTGCCCTCACCCTAACCCTCTCCCACCGGGAGAGGGAATAAACAGTTAAGGTTGCAGGGCGTTTCCGACGCGCTTGTCTTTCAGGAACACCACCATCAGGCCAACCCACAGCGCGCCGTTGGCGAGGTTAAACAGACTGAACAGCCCGTTGCCTCCCATCGCGTAGGCATGCTTGCTCACCTCGATACCGACGGTAAAAATCAGCATCTGCAGCATCCCCATCGCCGCGGAGACCGTGCCTTTACTCATCTCGCTGGCAAACAGCGTCAGGCGCACCAGCCCGGCGTTCGCCACGCCAATCCCGAAGGCGTAAATGCTGAGTCCTGCCGTCATCCACAGATAAGCGTGTGATGACGCAACGGTCGCCACCGCCGCCAGAATCAGCCCAGCTGCAATCGGCCAGCCGCCCATGATAATCAGTGAACGCACGGTGCGGCGTGACGTCAGACGCGCCAGCACCAGGTTACCGATAATCAGCGCGCCAAAAATCGGCACCTGCAACAGGCCATACTCGTAGCTGCTGAGCTTTTCACCGCTGATGATAATGACCGGTGACTGAGCAATCCACGCCAGCAGCGGCAGGCTAACGAACCCGGTCGCCAGCGCGCCCGCCACAAAGCGGCCATTCTTCAGCACTTCTTTGTAATCCCGCCCCAGCTCTTTCAGCGAGAGTTTCTCGCCGATGCGGGTGGCGGTTTCCGGCATTGCCCGGTGCAGACCAAAGAACGCGATGGCGGCGAGAACCGCAAAGAGCACAAACATCCCTTCCCACGGTGCCATATGCACCCATGCGGCGCCTACCAGCGGCCCGAGCAAGGGAGCGATCAGCGCCACGTTCGCCATCAGCGCGGTAATTTTGATACACACCGCCTCTTCAAACGACTCCTGAATGGCGGCATACCCCACGGCGCCGATAAAGCACAGGCTCACCCCCTGCAGGAAACGCAGCAGGGTAAATTGTTCAATGTTTTGCGCCAGCAGCGTGGCAAGGCAGGTGACGATAAACCACACCACGCCCGTCAGCATCACCGGACGACGGCCAATACGATCCGACAGCGGGCCTAACAGCCACTGCAAAAACATGCCGCCGGCCAGATAGGCGGTCATGGAGGTCGGTACCCACTCGATGCCGGCGTTGTACTGCGCCACCACGGCCAGCATCCCGGGCTGGATCATATCGTTGCCGATATAGGTAGAAAATTCGTAGAGCACCAGACACAGAGGGAAAAGCAACGCCTGACGACCCAGACGTGAACCTGAAGAAGAACGGTTTAACATGCAATCTCTTTATAATGACAAAATCGCGACGAGTGTAATGAAATGCCGCAGCCCGAGATAGTGATTTATCGAGGATAAACAGAAATAAAGCACATATCGTCTTCGTTTAAGGTTTCCTTAATTTGACAGATTTATGATAGCCCCATTACTCGTCAACGACCCCAAATTATGGCACTCACCTCCAGTCGTTCAGAATTGTCTAAGTTACAGACAAATAAGACAAAACGCCTTTACCGCTTACCGGCCCGCTTTTATGGTTATCAGCTTTTCATACTGATAGCCCTTGCCGTGGTGTTTACGTGGCTATCGCGCAATGAAGCGCTCGACAGATGGGTAACCGGCTTCTGGTATGACGCGGCGACGCAGAGCTTCCCGCTGCAGAAAGACCACCTGCTGGATCTGCTCAACCATCGTCTGGCGAAGTACATCGCCATCGCCTTAGGCGCCGTGGCGCTGTTTTACGGCGCTTACAAGCGTAACGCAAGGCTGGTGACGGCGGCGCTGCTGATGGGCGTTGGCGCGCTGGTGGTGGGCCTGCTGAAAAGCATGAGCCATCACAGCTGCCCGTGGGACCTGGTGGAATATGGCGGTAAGGCTGTCTCTTATCCCCTGTTCAGCGCCGTCCCTGCAGACAGCGGTCCGGGGCGCTGTTTCCCCGGCGGTCATGCCTCCAGCGGCTTTATGGTGATGGGGCTGTTTTTTGCCTTCTGGCGCGAGCGTCCGCGTCTCGCCTGGAGCTTCGTTGCGCTGGGCGTGGTGTTAGGTCTGGTGATGGGTTATGGCCAGATCATGCGCGGGGCACATTTTTTCTCTCACAACCTGTGGGCTGGGTGGTGGGTCTGGTTTTCTCAGGTGGTGGTCTACGGCCTTGTTTCCACCCGGTTTGCTAAAGAGTGATAACGCTATGCTAGAGAATCTGAATTATCAGCTGTTCTATCTGATCAATGCCACCCCGGCCTCGCCCGAGTGGATGATCGACTTTGCCACCTTTCTGGCAAAAGATCTGATCAGCATCGTGCCCGCGCTGGCCGCCATCCTCTGGCTGTGGGGACCTCGTAGCCAGGTGAAAGCACAGCGCCAGCTGGTGATCAAAGTGGCGATGGCGCTGGGCGTGAGCGTTCTGGTGAGCTACATTCTGGGCCACGCATTCCCGCACGATCGTCCGTTTGTCGATCACGTGGGCTATACCTTCCTGCACCATGCGCCGGATGACTCTTTCCCGAGCGATCACGGGACGGTGATCTTCACCTTTGCGCTGGCCTTCCTGTTCTGGCATCGCCTGTGGTCAGGTGCGGTGCTGATGGTGGTCGCGGTGGCCATCGCCTGGTCTCGCGTTTATCTGGGCGTCCACTGGCCGCTGGATATGGTGGGCGGCTTCCTGGTGGGGCTGATTGGCTGCGTGAGCGCGGCTATCCTGTGGAGCCTTATCGGTGAGGCGCTCTATAGCGGGCTCTCTACCCTCTATCGCGCCATTTTCGCTATCCCGATCCGCAAAGGCTGGATACGTGACTAACCCCGACCTGACAGGTTACACTTGAACCCCCGCCCTGCGGGGGTTCACTTTTTTATCCCGAGGAACTATGGAAACACGTCGCGATGACCGCATTGCTCAGCTGCTTCAGGCGCTGAAGCGCAGCGATAAGCTGCATCTTAAGGAAGCCGCCAACCTCCTCGGCGTCTCAGAGATGACCATTCGTCGGGATCTGAACAGCGAGCGCGCGCCCGTCGTGCTGCTGGGCGGATACATTGTGCTTGAGCCACGCAGCGCCAGCCATTATCTGATCAGCGACCAGAAGACGCGCCTGGTGGAAGAGAAACGCAAAGCCGCGCGGCTTGCGGCCTCACTGGTACAGCCGCACCAGACGCTGTTTTTTGACTGCGGTACCACCACGCCGTGGATTATCGAAGCCATCGACAGCAGCATCCCTTTCACTGCCGTGTGCTACTCCCTGAACACCTTTCTGGCGCTTCAGGAGAAACCCGAGTGCCGGGTGATCCTCTGCGGCGGTGAGTTTCACGCCAGCAACGCGATCTTTAAGCCGCTCAACCTGCAGGACACGCTCAGTAATCTCTGCCCGGATATCGCGTTTTATTCCGCCGCCGGCGTTAATGTGCGCCAGGGCGCAACCTGCTTTAATCTGGAAGAGCTGCCGGTAAAGCACTGGGCGTTAAGCGCCGCGCAGTATCATGTGCTGGTGGTCGATCACAGCAAGTTTGGTAAGGTACGTTCGGCAAGAATGGGCGAGCTGGCGCAGTTCGATGCCATTGTCAGCGATTGCCGCCCGGACGACGAGATTGTGGCCCACGCGAAGGCACAGCAGGTGAAGTTGATGTATTGAGGTTATGCCGGGTGGCGGCTTCGCCTTACCCGGCCTACAACGGCTCGAACGTAGGCCGGGTAAGGCGAAGCCGCCACCCGGCAAAAAAAACTTAGCTAAACCAGCTGCCAAACCACCCGTGGAATTTCATCATCACGAAATCCCACATCCGGCTGAAGAAGCCGCCCTCTTCCACCGCTTCCATCACAATCAGCGGACGCTGTTCAATCGACTTACCGTTAAGCTGGAAATCAATCGTCCCGACCACCTGGCCCTTTTTCAGCGGAGCCGTAAGCTGCGGGTCAGTCAGGGTGTAGCTAGCCTTCAGGTTTTTCAGCTGGCCGCGCGGAATGGTCACCGAGCCCGCCTCACCTGCGCCCAGGTTCACTTCGCTCTTGTCACCAAACCAGACGCGCTGGCTGACGAACGTGGCATCCGGTTTAATCGGCGTCACGGTTTCATAGAAGCGGAAGCCCCAGGTCAGCAGTTTTTCGGATTCGTTAAAGCGAATGCGGTCGGTTTTGGTGCCCAGCACCACTGAAATCAGGCGCATATCGCCCTGCGTCGCGGAAGCCACCAGGTTGTAGCCCGCCCCCGCCGTGGTGCCGGTTTTCATCCCGTCCACATTGACGTTGCTGCTCCACAGCAGGCGGTTGCGGTTCGGCTGGCGAATTTTGTTGAAGGTAAACTCTTTCTCTTTGTGGATGGCGTATTCATCCGGCACGTCGTGGATCAGCGCTTTCCCCAGCAGCGCCATGTCGCGCGCGGTACTAAACTGTCCCGGCGCATCCAGACCGTGAACCGTTTTAAAGGTCGTATTGGTCAGGCCCAGCTTTTGCGCGTAGCCATTCATCAAACCAATGAAAGAATCCTGGCTGCCGGCAACGTAATCGGCCAGCGCGATGCACGCATCATTTCCCGACTGAATAATCACCCCTTTATTCAGATCGGAAACGGAAACCTGATCCCCTGGCTTCAGGAACATCACGGAAGAACCCCGCAGCGCCGGGTTGCCGGTCGCCCACGCGTCCTTCCCGATGGTCACCATATCGTCCAGTTTGATCTTGCCCGCTTTCAGCGCCTGGCCCACCACATAGCTGGTCATGATTTTGGTCAGGCTTGCCGGATCGAGTTTCTCATCCGCATTCCCTTCCGCCAGCACTTTACCGCTGGCGTAGTCCATCAGGATCCAGGCGCGCGCATCCACTGGCGGCGCTTCGGGCGCAGCCTGTTCAGCTGCGTAGAGCGTTGGTGCAAACAGGAAAAGAAGCGCAGAGCCTGCCGCCAGGCTGCGCAGAGAAGTCATTTTACGCGTCATAAATGCCACCCGAGTGTCCATTCAAAAATTACGTCACATCACCGTGTCGCAAGAAGCGATGAGTAATAGCGCACTAAAACCGTTAAAGAAACCCAACGAGGGTAAAGTTATTAAAGTTTATGCAATAACATTCAGATACGCTTTGATTAAGACGATTTTTTTGTCTTCTGTTGCGTAATTGTTAGGTTTATCTCACCATGGCGAAAGGCTGACTCGGATTCACATCTCATCGGGAGTAAATATGATTACGCTGTGGGGCAGGAATAATTCGACCAACGTTAAGAAAGTGCTCTGGACGCTGGAAGAGCTGGATTTACCGTTCAATCAAATCATGGCTGGCATGGCGTTCGGCGTGAACAAAGAGGCCGACTATCTGGCCATGAACCCGAACGGCCTGGTGCCGCTGCTACGCGATGATGAAACAGACGCGACGCTTTGGGAGTCCAACACCATTGTCCGTTACCTCGCCGCCCAGTACGGTCAGGGACGCCTGTGGGTTGAAAACCCGGCCCGGCGCGCCCAGGGCGAAAAGTGGATGGACTGGGCAAACCAGACGCTGTCCCCGACCCACCGCGTGATCCTGATGGGGCTTATCCGCACTCCGGAAGCTGAACGCGACTATCCCGCGATTCACGCCGCGCAGGATGCCTGCGAAAATCTGTTTGCGATGATGGATGACGAGCTGGCGAAGCACGCCTGGTTCTCCGGCGAGGCGTTCGGCACAGGCGATATCGCCGTGGCACCCTTCGTCTGGAACCTGACCAATATGGGTCTGAAGTGGACGCCACGCCCTCACCTTGAGCGCTGGCTTAAACAGCTGAGCGATCGCCCGGCTTACCGTAACGTCGTGATGATCCCGGTCACCTGATTACGCGCCGGACGGGCTGACTTTCAACAGTTGCCCGTCCGTCTCGTCGGTCAGGACATACAGATACCCATCCGGCCCCACCCGCACGTCGCGAATACGCTGGTCCCGGTCGCCCAGAATGCGCCCGTCCTCCGTCACCTTGTTTCCCTCCACGCTCAGCACGATCACGTCCTTCTCCTTCAGCGCGCCGATAAACAGCTTATTTTTCCACTGCGGGAAGACGTCACTGTTGTAAAACGCCATGCCGCTCACCGCGGGTGAGACTTTCCAGACGAACAGCGGCTTCTCGGTGCCCTCAACATGCTCGCCTTTGGCTTCCGGGATTTTCAGGCCGCTGTAGTTAATGCCGTGCGTGGCCAGCGGCCAGCCGTAGTTCTTACCTTTCTCCGGAATGTTGATCTCATCCCCGCCGCGCGGGCCATGCTCGTTCAGCCACAGCGTGTCGCTCCAGGGGTTCATCGCCATCCCCTGCGGGTTGCGAATGCCGTAAGACCAGATTTCGGGTCGCGCACCGGGGGTATTCACGAAGGGGTTATCCGACGGGACCTTCCCGTCTTCGGTGAGGCGCACCACTTTGCCCTGCAATTTATCCAGATCCTGCGCCGTCGGACGCTGATTGTTCTCGCCGAGTCCAATAAAGAGAGAGCCTTTGCCGTCGAACACCAGCCGCCCGCCAAAATGGTTACCGGTTGAGAGTTTCGGCATCTGGCGGAACGCCACCTGGAATCCCTCGATGCGGGAATAGTCGTCGCTCAGGCGGCCATAGCCCACCGCCGTTCCGGCTTTGCCGTCATGCCCGGCCTCGGCGTAGCTCAGCCAGACGCGGCGCGACTTCTCAAAATCTGGCGCCAATACCACATCCAGCAATCCTCCCTGACCGTTTGCCCAGACCTTCGGTACGCCGACAATCGGATCGGAGAGTCCTTTTCCGGCCTGCCAGCGTTTGAGCTGCCCCCCCTTCAGGGTCACCAGCAGCCCGTCATTGTCCGGCAGGAACGCCAGGGACCAGGGGTGATCGAGTCTGTTTTGCAGCACCTCGACCTTCACCGCCTCTGGCGCAGCAAGAAGTGAAAACGAAATAAATAACGCAGGCAGGGAAATCAGCGAGGATCGAGGCATAACGCGCTCCTTTATCGGCATATGGCATAAAGATTAGCCACTGCGTCCGGGCGCGTTATCACTTTTACAAAAGCTTAAGCTGAAGGGGGAGTTGCCTCCCCCGGGATCAGTGCTGTTCGAGCTGTTTGTGCTCGTTCAGACACATGATGCATAGAGAGAGCGTTGTCAGGCAGTTTTCAAGCTTCTCCGCGTTTACGGCGATAAAGTTCGGGCAGTCGTGGCGTCCGTTCATCAGACACACCCCTGCAATGGAGAGCACTTCGGCGGCACGGCGCAGCGCGATCTCTTCACTTTCGCCGCCGTTCGCCTTCAGGGTCGGTGCTTTTTCACGCATGAAATTACACAGTTCAAACAGGTTATCACGCAGATGTTCGCTTTCGCTGACTGACATATACCCTTTTGCCTTCCTCAACTGCAGGTACGCGGCCAGGTCGATTCGGGCGTTGATCAGCTTGTTCAGCAGATCGCGTTTTAGTCTGTCAACGGTCATGCTCTTTCCTCCTCTGTCAGCCATGGTGCATAGTCAGGATAAGTACATTTTTTGTACAGTTTAATGCCTGGGATCAATTTTTATTAACTGATTAACATTATTTACAATGTTACAACCTCGGCCCGACGCATCCGCCTTGCAAAGAGTGTATAAATCCCCCGCGATACGCTGTAAAATCCCGCCCTGATAACTCCATAATTGATGAATTTTTAACCTATGAGCAATGTTACGCACCAGCCGAAAATCGGCTTCGTCTCCCTGGGCTGCCCGAAAAACCTGGTGGATTCAGAACGCATCCTGACCGAACTGCGCACCGAGGGCTATGACGTGGTGCCAAGCTACGACAACGCCGATATGGTGATTGTTAACACCTGCGGATTTATCGACAGCGCGGTCCAGGAGTCACTGGAAGCCATCGGTGAAGCGCTGACCGAAAACGGCAAAGTGATCGTGACCGGCTGTCTGGGCGCGAAAGAAGACCAGATCCGCGAAGTGCACCCGAAGGTACTGGAGATCACCGGCCCGCACAGCTACGAGCAGGTGCTGCAACATGTTCATCACTACGTGCCAAAACCAAAACATAACCCGTTCCTGAGCCTGGTGCCAGAACAGGGCGTGAAGCTGACGCCGCGCCACTACGCGTACCTGAAGATTTCCGAAGGCTGTAACCATCGCTGTACCTTCTGCATCATCCCGTCCATGCGTGGCGATCTGGTGAGCCGTCCAATCGGCGAAGTGCTGGCAGAAGCTAAGCGCTTGGCCGACGCGGGCGTGAAGGAGCTGCTGGTCATCTCCCAGGATACCTCTGCCTACGGCGTGGACGTGAAGCACCGCTCCGGTTTCCACAACGGCGAGCCGGTGAAAACCAGCATGGTCGGCCTGTGCGAGCAACTGTCCAAACTCGGTATCTGGACGCGTCTGCACTACGTCTACCCGTACCCGCACGTTGACGACGTCATCCCGCTGATGGCGGAAGGCAAGATTCTGCCGTACCTGGACATCCCACTGCAGCACGCGAGCCCGCGTATCCTGAAGCTGATGAAGCGCCCTGGCTCCGTTGACCGCCAGCTGGCGCGCATCAAGCAGTGGCGTGAGATCTGCCCGGACCTGACCCTGCGCTCCACCTTTATCGTCGGCTTCCCGGGTGAAACCGAAGAAGACTTCCAGATGCTGCTCGACTTCCTGAAAGAAGCGCGTCTGGACCGTGTCGGTTGCTTCAAGTACAGCCCGGTGGAAGGCGCAACCGCCAACGAGCTGGCGGACCAGGTGCCGGAAGAGGTGAAAGAGGAGCGCTGGAACCGCTTCATGCAGTTGCAGCAACAGATCTCTGCCGAGCGTTTGCAGGAGAAAGTGGGTCGCGAAATCATGGTTATCATCGACGAAGTGGACGAAGAAGGCGCGATTGGCCGCAGCATGGCGGACGCCCCTGAAATCGACGGTGCGGTGTACCTGAATGGCGAAACCAACGTTAAGCCAGGTGATATTATTCGCGTGAAGGTTGAAAACGCCGACGAGTATGACCTGTGGGGTAGCCGGGTTTAATCGCCCCACTCCGCTTTTGTAGGCCGGGTAAGGCGTAGCCGCCCCCCGGCACATTTCACTGCACTACCCCTTTATCCTCGGATCCAGCGCGTCGCGCAGCCCGTCACCTAACAGGTTAAACGCCAGCACGGTCAGGAAAATCGCCAGGCTTGGGAAGATCGCCACGTGCGGCGCAATCACCATATCGGCCCTCGCCTCGTTCAGCATCGCGCCCCACTCCGGCGTCGGAGGCTGTGCCCCTAACCCCAGAAACGACAGGCTGGCCGCCGAGATAATCGACACGCCAATGCGCATGGTGAAATAGACCACGATGGACGACACCGTCCCCGGCAGAATATGGCTGAAGAGGATGGTCGCATCGCTGGCCCCCATACTGCGGGCCGACTCGATAAAGGTCTGCTGTTTTAACACCAGCGTGTTGCCGCGCACCAGGCGGGCAAAGGCCGGAATCGAAAACACCGCGACCGCGATGATGACGTTGGCCATGCCGCTGCCCATGATCGCCACCACGGCAATCGCCAGTAGAATGCCGGGGAAGGCAAACAGCACGTCGCAGATGCGCATGATGATGCGGTCCCACCAGCCTTCGTAATACCCGGCAACCAGCCCCAGCACGATCCCGATGGCCGCGCCGATCAGCACCGCGAACACCCCGGCGGCGAGCGAGATCTGCGCCCCTACCAGTACCCGGCTAAAGATATCCCGCCCGAGGGAATCCACGCCGAACCAGTGGAGCATCGAGGGCCCGTCGTTCAGGCGGTCGTAGTCAAAATAATTTTCCGCATCAAACGGCGCCACCCACGGCGCCACGATCGCCACCACAATCAGCAGCAGCACGAACAGCCCCGCCGTCATCGCGACCGGCTGACGGCGGAAACGCCGCCAGAATTCAGACCACGGGGTGCGGATGTGGTCCGGTTTTAGCCCCGGCATGGCGTTTAAAACGGCCTGACGTCGCCAGTTCAACAATCGCATCTTACTTATACCTGATGGCCGGGTTAATGGCGGCGTAGAGCACGTCCACCACTAAGTTGATAAGAATAAACTCCAGCGAGAAAAGCAGCACTTCCGCCTGGATCACCGGGTAGTCGCGCATCTCGACGGAATCGACCAGCAGACGTCCCAGCCCCGGCCAGTTGAAGACCTTTTCCACCACGATAGAGCCGCCCAGCAGGAAGCCAAACTGAAGCCCCATCATCGTCACCACCGGGATCATCGCATTGCGGAACCCGTGCTTGAGGATGACCCACTTCTCGCTGACCCCTTTCGCCCGCGCGGTGCGAATATAATCTTCGCTCAGCACGTCAACGAACGAGGCGCGGGTAAAGCGGGCCATCACCGCCGACACGGCAGCCCCCAGCGTCATCGAGGGCAGAATGTAATGCTTCCAGGTATCGGCCCCGACGGTGGGCAGCCAGCCCAGCTCGACGGAGAAGATCTGCATCAGCAGCATCCCCAGCGCGAACGCCGGGAAGGAGATGCCGGTCACCGCCAGCGCCATGCCGAGCTTGTCCGGCCAGCGGTTACGCCAGACGGACGCCACAATCCCGGCGCCAAGTCCGAACACCACGGCCCAGCTCATGCTGGCTATCGTTAACCAGAACGTGGGCATAAAGCGGCTGGCGATCTCCTCCGACACCGGTCGACGCGAGACCATCGAGATACCAAAGTCACCCTGCAGAACGTTGCCAATATAGTGCAGAAACTGTCTATACAGAGGCTGGTCAAGACCCAGCTGTTTACGCACCAGCTCAATGATCGTGGCATCCGCTTCAGGCCCGGCAACCAGACGCGCCGGATCGCCCGGCAGCATATGGACAAACAAAAACACCAGCACCGCCACAATCAGCAGCGTCGGGATAAGCCCCAGCAGGCGTTTACAAACATAGTTCAGCATGGGCGTTATTTTAAATCCGCATCGTCAAAGCTAAAGCCCGTATCCGGCATGATGTAGAACCCGGTCAACGCTTTGTTATGGGCTGACACCAGTTTCTCCACCACCAGCGGCACCCACGGCGACTCTTTCCAGATGATGTCCTGCGCGTCCTTGTAGAGGCGTGCTTTCTCCTCCGGTTTGGTGGTTTTCAGCGCGTCAGAAAGGTCTTTGTCCACCTGCGGGTTGCTGTAGAACGCGGTATTGAACAGGGTTGGTGGCCAGTTCTGCGAGGCAAACAGCGGCGAGAGCGCCCAGTCGGCTTCACCGGTCGAGGCCGACCAGCCGGTGTAGAACATCCGCACGCCGCTCTCTTTCTGCCCTTTCCCCTCAACCTCGGCCGCACGCTGTCCGGCATCCATGGCGGTCACCTGCGCCTTGATACCCACCTGCGCCAGCTGCTGCTGGGTGAACTGCAGCACCTTCTGGGCGGTACTGTGATTATGCGACGACCACAGCGTGGTGCTGAACCCGTTCGGGAAGCCCGCCTCTTTCAGCAGCTCGCGTGCTTTAGCCGGATCGTACGGCCACGGCTGATAGCTTTGCGCATACGCGATAGCTGGCGGCAGCACGCCGGTGGCCGGGGTGGCATAGCCCGCAAAAGCGACTTTCACCAGCGCCTGACGGTTAATGGCGTAGTTAATGGCTTCGCGCACCTTCGGATTATCGAACGGCTTTTGCGTGACGTTCATGCTGATGTAGCGCTGCATGATCGACGGGCTGGCGACCAGCTCCAGCTTGCTGTTTTTCTCCAGAATGGCGGCCTGCTCATACGGAACAGGGAAGGCAAACTGCGCCTCGCCGGTTTGCAGCATCGCCGCACGGGTATTGTTATCCACTACCGGACGCCAGGTGATGGTGTCCAGCTTCGGCAGCCCTTTCTGCCAGTATCCCGCGTATTTCTTCACCTTCACAAAATCGGTCTGATTCCAGGTGACCAGCTCGTACGGACCGGTACCGACCGGGTGGAAGCCGATCTCCTTGCCGTATTTCTTCAGCGCGGCAGGGGATATCATCGCCGTCGCCGGATGCGCCAGAATATTGATAAACGCAGAGAACGGCTCTTTCAGGGTGATTTTTACCGTCGCCGGGTCGACCACCTCGGTTTTGGCGATGTTTTTATAGAGGTTATAACGCTTAAGGCTGTTCTCAGGATTGCTGGCGCGATCGAGGTTTACCTTCACCGCGTCCGCATTAAAGTCGGTGCCGTCCTGGAACTTCACCCCGGTTTTGAGCTTAATGGTGTACACCAGCCCATCATCCGAAACGGTGTACCCCTCCGCCAGCACGTTTTTGAGCTTCATCTCTTTATCCAGGCCAAACAGGCCCTGGTAGAACGATTTCGCCACCGCCTGGGAGAGCGTGTCGTTAGCGTCATACGGATCCAGCGTGGTGAAGTTAGAGCCGACAGCGACCACCACATCTTTGGCAGCGAACGCGGGGGCAGCGGCCAGGGCTGCCGTCACGCTCGCGGCTAACAACCATCTACGCGCTACAAATGTAACCATTATGTTCTCCTGCCTGTTGAAAGTTATAACCGCGAAAAAGCATTGTCCTGACGCGGGGGAGCCACGAAATGACCCGGCCCGACCTCACGCAACGCCACGCGCTCTACGGCCTCGCCGCGTTTACGAATATTGCTCGGCATTTCATCCTGCAGCAGCACGCGCTGGCCGTGACGATGCGCCGGGTCGGCGACCGGGACCGCCGCGATGAGCTTGCGGGTATACGGGTGCTGTGGGTTCTCGAACACCGCTCTTCGCGGGCCGATTTCCACAATTTGCCCCATAAACATCACCGCCACGCGATGGCTGATGCGCTCAACCACCGCCATGTCGTGCGAGATAAACAGGAAGGCGATCCCCATATCCCGCTGTAAATCCAGCAGCAGATTGATGATTTGCGCCCGGATAGAGACATCCAGCGCCGAGACGGATTCATCCGCAATCACCACTTTCGGATTCAGCGCCAGCGCGCGGGCGATGCAGATACGCTGCCGCTGCCCGCCGGAAAACTCGTGCGGATAACGCCAGGCGTGTTCCGGCTTCAGGCCAACGCGCTCCAGCAGCCAGGCGACGCGACGCTGCGCCGCCTCGCCGTCGAGCAGGTTATGTACCCGCAGCGGCTCCATGATCGAATACCCCACCGTATGGCGCGGATCGAGGGAGGCATACGGATCCTGGAAAAAAAACTGAATATCCCGCCGCACCGCCTGCAGCCTGCTGTCCGGAAGGGTATCAATGCGCTCGCCGTTAAAGGTAATGCTGCCCTCCTGAGAGGCCACCAGACGGAGCAACGCGCGCCCGGTCGTGGATTTACCGCAGCCGGACTCCCCCACCAGCGCCAGCGTTTCGCCCGGCCAGAGATCGAAGCTGACGTTTTCCACCGCGTGCACTTCGCGCTTCACCCGGTTCAGTACACCGCTGCGCAGCGGAAACCGGGTGACCAGATTGCGCACTTCCAGAATGGGCTTGCCCGGCACCACGGTGTCCTGCTCGCGTTCCTCCTCCTGCGGCTCAGACGCCGCCAGGGAAATCAGCGGAAAACGACGCGGCAGATCGCTGCCGTTCATCGCCCCAAGACGCGGGACCGCCGCCAGCAGCGCTTTGGTGTAGGGATGCGCGGGCGCGTGAAAAATCTGCTCAACCGTGCCGGTTTCGACCGCGCTGCCCTTGTGCATCACCAGTACGCGATCGGCGATATCGGCGACCACGCCCATATCGTGGGTGATAAAGATCACCCCCATATCCATCTCCTGCTGCAGCACGTTGATGAGCTGCAGGATCTGCGCCTGAATCGTCACGTCCAGCGCCGTCGTCGGCTCATCGGCAATCAGCACCGCGGGACGGCACGAGAGCGCCATGGCGATCATCACCCGCTGGCGCATGCCACCGGAAAGCTGATGCGGGTAGCGGCCGAGAATGGCCTGCGCCTCCGGAATGCGTACCAGCTCCAGCATGCGTCTGGCTTCCCTGAGCGCCTCATCGCCGCTCAGCCCCTGATGCAGGCGGATGGACTCGGCAATTTGTTCCCCCACCGGGAACACCGGGTTCAGGGAGGTCATCGGCTCCTGGAAGATCATCGCAATATCCGCCCCACGCACGCCCTGCATCTGCGCGCCGCTCAGCTCGTTTAAATCAATGACCTGGCGGTTACGGCGGCGCAGCAGCATTTTCTCGCTGCTGATTTGACCGCCCGTCTGTTCCAGCAGGCGCATCAGCGCCAGCGCGGTGACCGATTTCCCGGAGCCGGACTCGCCAACAATCGCCAGCGTCTCGCCGCGCCTGAGCGTGAACGATAAATTCTGTACTGCGGGGATGAACTGCCGCTCTTCCTGAAACGCAATATTCAGCTGATGGACAGCCAGCACTTCGCGGTTGTCCAGCTCTTCACTGTGCGGCACGCGCTGCCCCCTTATTCACGATAGATCCCCGTGCTCGGCTCATCGCCGGCATAGCCCCAGGCGCGGTACATGCCTTCACTGTTGAACGGCAGGGCCACGTTGCCCTCACGATCCACCGCAATGAGTCCGCCGATGCCGCCCAGGGCAGGTAATTTTTCCATCACCACACGCTCGCAGGCCTCGCTCAGGCTTAAGCCGCCGTAATCCATCAGCGCGGTAATGTCATAGGCCGCGAGAGCGCGGATAAACACTTCTCCGGTGCCGGTACACGACACCGCCGCCGTCGCGTTATTGGCATAGCAACCCGCGCCAGGCAGCGGGCTATCACCCACGCGTCCGGGCAGCTTGTTGGTCATCCCGCCCGTGGAGGTTGCCGCCGCGAGGTTGCCGGCTTTATCCAGCGCCACCGCGCCCACCGTGCCCATTTTGCTGCGCTCATCCAGCGGCGCAGTATGATCAAGCTGCGTCATGCCCGCCGAACGGGCGTCCAGCAGCTGCTGATAGCGGGCTTCTGTGGAAAACAGGTCAGGCGATACCGGCTCCATTCCGTGTTCAAAGGCAAACCTCTCCGCCCCCGCGCCCGTCAGCAGTACGTGCGGGCTTTCTTCCATCACCAGACGCGCGGCCAGCACCGGGTTACGCAGGTGGCTGACGCCTGCCACGGCCCCCGCTTTCAGGGTGATACCGTCCATGACGCAGGCATCCAGCTCGTGCGTTTCATCCCGTGTAAAGACCGAACCGATCCCCGCATTAAATAACGGGCACTCTTCCAGCAGACGCACCGCCTCGGTGACCACATCCAGCGCGCTCTCGCCCGCTTCCAGCATTTTCTGGCCCGTTTCCACAATGGCGTACAGCGCGTCGATGTAGCGTTTTTCCTGCTCAGGAGTGAGCTGTGCACGGGTGATTGCCCCGGCCCCGCCATGAATTGCGATTACCGCCTTAACCATTCGCATCACCCGTTAGCCTGTTTTGCGGCTTTTTCTATAAATATCATTATCGTCGACGAAACTTCAGATGATTTTTGAATATAGAAAGACGTAACAGTGATGTAAAGCGTGCACCCTTCGGTCATACAGTTAGCCGCACTTTTCTGCCATAATGGACGCTTTCGTTGTTACTCCGCAGGAGCCCACCATGGATTTTACCGCCGGACTGATGCCGCTTGAGACGGCACTCACGCAGATGCTTGACCGAGTTTCCCCGCTGCATGACGTTGAGACGCTGCCCCTCGTGCGCTGTTTTGGCCGTATTGCCGCGCGCGATATCGTCTCTCCGCTTAACGTGCCGGGGTTTGATAACTCCGCGATGGACGGTTACGCGGTACGCCTGGCGGATCTCCAGACGGGTAACGCCCTGCCGGTGGCGGGTAAAGCCTTTGCGGGTCAGCCGTTTAGCGGCGAATGGCCTGCGGGCACCTGCGTGCGCATCATGACCGGCGCACCGGTTCCGGCAGGCTGCGACGCCGTGGTGATGCAGGAAGAGACCGAACAGACCGACGACGGCGTGCGTTTTACCGCGAGCGTCAAAGCGGGCCAGAACATCCGCCGTACCGGCGAGGACATTACCCTCGGCGCGACGGTCTTTGCCGCCGGGCAAAAGCTGACGGTGGCGGAGCTGCCGGTGCTGGCGTCGCTCGGCATCGCGGACATCGACGTGATCCGTAAAGTGCGCGTCGCCGTTTTCTCCACCGGCGACGAGCTGCAGCTTCCGGGCCAGCCGCTGCAGGACGGCCAGATTTACGACACCAACCGCCTGGCGGTACACCTGATGCTGGAGCAGCTGGGCTGCGAGGTGATTAACCTCGGGATTATTCCAGACGACCCGGAACAACTGCGCGCGGCGTTTATCGAGGCGGATAAATCCGCCGACGTGGTCATCAGCTCCGGCGGCGTCTCCGTGGGCGAAGCGGATTACACCAAAACCCTTCTTGAAGAGCTGGGTGAAATCGCATTCTGGAAGCTGGCGATCAAGCCGGGCAAGCCGTTCGCGTTTGGCAAGCTTTCACACAGCTGGTTCTGCGGCCTGCCGGGTAACCCGGTCTCGGCGGCACTCACCTTCTACCAGCTGGCGATCCCGCTGCTGGCGAAGCTTTCCGGCAACAAGGCCAGCCCGCTGCCGGAACGCGTGCGCGTGCGTGCCGCCACGCGGCTGAAAAAATCACCGGGCCGTCTCGATTTCCAGCGCGGCATTCTGACCCGCGGTGCGGACGGCGAGCTCGAAGTGAGCACCACCGGACATCAGGGCTCGCACATTTTCAGTTCCTTCTGTCTGGGCAACTGCTTCATCGTGCTGGAGCGCGAGCGCGGCAACGTGGAAGCCGGCGAATGGGTTGAGGTCGAGCGCTTTAACCACCTGTTCGGAGGCTGACATGACGGTGGAGCTGAGCGACCAGGAGATGATGCGCTACAACCGCCAGATTGTGCTGCGCGGGTTTGATTTCGAGGGTCAGGAAGCGCTCAAGGCGACCAGCGTGCTGGTCGTCGGGCTGGGCGGGCTGGGCTGCGCCGCCGCGCAGTACCTTGCCGCGGCGGGCGTGGGAAGCATGACGCTGCTGGATTTCGATACCGTATCGGTCTCCAACCTGCAGCGCCAGACGCTGCACAGCGACGCGACGGTGGGCCAGCCGAAAGTGGAATCCGCCAGGGCTGCGCTGGCGCGCATCAACCCCCACGTTCAGTTCACGCTGATTGACGCAATGCTGGATGACGACGCGCTCTCCGCGCAGATTGCCCGGCACGACCTGGTCCTGGACTGCACTGATAACGTCACCGTCCGTAATCAGCTCAACGCGGGCTGTTTTGCTCACAAAACCCCGCTGGTCTCCGGCGCGGCGATCCGCATGGAGGGGCAAATCAGCGTCTTCACGTACGCCGAGGGTGAACCCTGCTACCGCTGCCTGAGCCGTCTGTTTGGCGAGAATGCGCTGACCTGCGTTGAGGCGGGCGTAATGGCGCCGCTCGTCGGCGTGATTGGTTCATTGCAGGCAATGGAAGCGATCAAGGTGCTGGCGAATTACGGCACGCCCGCCGCGGGGAAAATCGTGATGTACGACGCGATGACCTGCCAGTTCCGCGAGATGAAGCTGATGCGTAACCCAGGGTGTGAGGTTTGCGGAGGGTAAACCCTGCTGCGGCCTGATGCCCTCACCCCGACCCTCTCCCACAGGGAGAGGGAGAAAATCGTAGGCCGGGTAAGCGTCAGCGCCACCCGGCAACCGCGTCAGATAGACGTCCGTCCAAACGCCCCCTGCCAGTCCTGCTCAAACTTCACAATCGCCGCATCCACAGCCGGAGAGGTAATAAACTGCTGCGCCACGTCCAGCGGGAGCGTGATGGACTCGCACCCTGCCAGCAGGCAGTCCAGCGCCTGACGCGGGGTTTTAAAGCTCGCGGCCAGCACTTTTGACTGCGGGGCATGCAGCGTCAGCAGCTGCTGTAATTCCACCACGGTCTGGATCCCGTCCCCGCCCTGCGCGTCCACGCGGTTAACGTAAGGCGCCACATACTCCGCCCCCGCCAGCGCGGACAGCACCCCCTGCGCGGCACCGTATACCGCCGTACCCAGCGTCGGGATCCCTTCCGCTTTCAGCATCTTGATCGCCGCCAGCCCTTCTGCGGTTACCGGCACTTTCACCACCAGATCGTTAATGATAGCGCGCAGCTTACGCGCGTCTTCCACCATCCCTTCGGCGGTGGTCGCCATCACCTGCGCGAACAGACGGCCTTTACCGCCCAGCGCGTCGTGCAGCGCGGGCAGCAGTTCGTCGAGCGGCGTTTTACCGGCAGCAACGATGCTTGGGTTGGTGGTCACGCCCGCCAGCGGGAAGATACGCGCCAGCTTTTTGACTGCCGCAACGTCAGATGTGTCGAGATAAAGTTCCATGATGTCACCCTCAAAATTAGCCTGCACTTACCCTATCACGACAAAACCTGCTCAAGAGTTGACCTGCATCAAGATAACTTTCATTCGAAAGTCATTTAATCTTCGTATGCAAGATGAGAGGCGAAAACATGATCTTCAATATTCAGCGTTACTCTACCCACGATGGCCCCGGTATCCGTACCGTGGTGTTCCTGAAAGGCTGCTCGCTGGGCTGTCGCTGGTGCCAGAACCCGGAAAGCCGCTCCCGCAGCCGGGACGTGCTGTTTGATGCGCGTCTGTGCCTGGACGGCTGCGACCTGTGTCAGCAGGCGGCACCGGGCTGTATCGAACGTGCGCTGAACGGGATGGTCATTCATCGTGAGAAATTAAGTGAAGAGACGCTTAATGCCCTCACCGACTGCTGCCCGACGCAGGCGCTGAACGTCTGCGGTGAAGAACGGCAGGTCGAGGAGATCATGGCGACCGTACTGCGCGACAAACCCTTCTACGACCGCAGCGGCGGCGGGATCACCCTCTCCGGCGGCGAACCGTTTATGAACCCCGAACTGGCGCAGGCCCTGTTTAAAGCCAGCCATGACCAGGGGATCCACACAGCCGTCGAAACCTGCCTTCACGTGCCGTGGCACTATATCGAGCCGTCATTACCCTACGTCGATCTGTTCCTCGCCGACCTGAAGCACGTCGACGGTGACGTGTTCAAGCAGTGGACGGACGGTTCGGCTAAGCGCATCCTGGACAACCTGAAACGCCTGGCCGCCGCCGGGAAAACGATCACCATCCGCGTGCCGCTGATCCAGGGCTTTAACGCGGATGAAGCCTCCATCACCGCCATCACCAACTTCGCTGCCGATGAGCTCGGCGTCGACGATATTCATTTTCTGCCGTATCACACGCTGGGCATGAACAAATACACCCTGCTCGGCCAACCCTACTCTGCCCCTGACAAACCGCTGGATAACCCTGCCCTGCTGGACTTCGCGCAGCAGTACGCCTGCCAGAAAGGGTTAACCGCGACCTTACGAGGATAAACTTATGACAACCCTGAATCTCAATACCCTCAGCGAGCGCATTAAGGCGCACAAAACGGCGCTGGTGCATATCGTTAAGCCGCCGGTCTGTACCGAGCGCGCCCAGCATTACACCGAAATGTACCAGCAGCACATGGACAAGCCGATCCCGGTCCGCCGCGCCCTGGCGCTGGCGCATCACCTGGCCGAGCGTACCATCTGGATCAAACACGACGAGCTGATTATCGGTAACCAGGCCAGCGAAGTGCGCGCCGCGCCGATCTTCCCGGAATACACCGTCTCCTGGATTGAGAAAGAGATTGACGACCTGGCGGATCGCCCGGGCGCGGGCTTTGCGGTGAGCGAAGAGAACAAGCGTGTGCTGCATGAGATCTGCCCGTGGTGGCGCGGCCAGACGGTGCAGGACCGCTGCTACGGCATGTTCACCGACGAGCAGAAAGGCCTGCTGGAAACCGGCATCATCAAAGCCGAAGGCAACATGACCTCCGGCGACGCGCACCTGGCGGTGAACTTCCCCCTGGTGCTGGAGAAAGGTCTCGACGGCCTGCGCGCCAAAGTGGCCGAGCGCCGCTCGCGCATCAACCTGACGGTGCTGGAAGACCTGCACGGCGATCAGTTCCTGAAGGCAATTGATATCGTGCTGGAAGCGGTGAGCCTGCACATCAAACGCTTCGCCGATCTGGCGCGCGAGATGGCCTCCACCGAAACCCGCGAAAGCCGCCGCGACGAGCTGCTGGCGATGGCAGAAAACTGCGACGTGATTGCTCACGAGCCGCCAAAAACCTTCTGGCAGGCGCTGCAGCTGTGCTACTTCATTCAGCTGATCCTGCAGATTGAGTCCAACGGCCACTCCGTCTCCTTCGCGCGTATGGACCAGTATCTCTATCCGTACTACCGCCGTGACGTGGAGCTGAACCAGAGCCTGGATCGCGAACACGCCATCGAGCTGCTGCACAGCTGCTGGCTGAAGCTGCTGGAAGTGAATAAGATCCGCTCCGGCTCGCACTCCAAAGCCTCCGCCGGCAGCCCGCTGTACCAGAACGTCACCATCGGCGGCCAGAAGCTGGTCAACGGTGAGCCGATGGACGCGGTGAACCCTCTCTCCTACGCGATTCTGGAATCCTGCGGTCGTCTGCGCTCCACCCAGCCGAACCTGAGCGTGCGTTACCACGCGGGCATGAGCAACGACTTCCTCGACGCCTGCGTGCAGGTGATCCGCTGCGGCTTCGGGATGCCTGCCTTTAACAACGATGAAATCGTGATCCCGGAATTCATCAAGCTCGGCGTTGAACGAGAAGACGCCTACGACTACGCGGCGATTGGCTGTATCGAAACCGCGGTGGGCGGCAAGTGGGGCTACCGCTGCACCGGCATGAGCTTTATCAACTTTGCCCGCGTGATGCTGGCCGCGCTGGAAGGCGGCCGCGATGCCACCAGCGGCAAGGTGTTCCTGCCGCAGGAGAAAGCGCTTTCTGCCGGTAACTTCGATAACTTCGAGGAGGTGATGGCGGCATGGGATAGCCAGATCCGCTACTACACCCGCAAATCCATCGAAATTGAGTACGTGGTGGACACCATGCTCGAGGAGAACGTCCACGATATTCTCTGCTCGGCGCTGGTGGACGACTGCATCGAGCGCGCGAAAAGCATCAAGCAGGGCGGCGCGAAGTATGACTGGGTCTCCGGCCTGCAGGTGGGGATCGCCAACCTCGGCAACAGCCTGGCGGCGGTGAAGAAGCTGGTGTTCGAACAGGGCGTCATCGGCCAGCAGCAGCTGGCGGCGGCGCTGGCCGATGATTTCGATGGCCTGACCCACGAGCAGCTGCGTCAGCGCCTGATCAACGGCGCACCGAAGTACGGCAACGACGACGACAGCGTGGATATGCTGCTGACCCGCGCCTATCAGACCTACATTGAAGAGCTGAAGCAGTACCATAACCCGCGCTACGGCCGCGGCCCGATTGGCGGTAACTACTACGCGGGCACCTCTTCCATCTCCGCGAACGTACCGTTTGGCGCGGCGACGATGGCGACGCCGGACGGACGTAAGGCGCACACGCCGCTGGCGGAAGGGGCAAGCCCGGCTTCCGGTACCGACCACCTGGGTCCAACGGCGGTCATCGGCTCCGTGGGTAAACTGCCTACCGAGGCGATTCTCGGCGGCGTGCTGCTGAACCAGAAGCTGAACCCGTCAACGCTGGAAAACGACAGCGATCGCCAGAAGCTGATGGTGCTGCTGCGCACCTTCTTCGAGGTGCATAAGGGCTGGCATATTCAGTACAACATTGTCTCCCGCGACACGCTGCTGGAGGCGAAGAAACACCCTGACCAGTATCGTGACCTGGTGGTGCGCGTCGCAGGCTACTCGGCGTTCTTCACCGCCCTGTCGCCGGATGCGCAGGACGATATTATCGCCCGTACTGAACATACGCTGTAAAAAAACGCCCGGTGGCGCTGCGCTTACCGGGCCTACAGAGTCTCCTCGTAGGCCGGGTAAGGCGAAGCCGCCACCCGGCTTTCTGACTTTCATTCGAAATTAAATTTGTGCTCCCCGTCACCTTGTTATTAGAATGTTTCAAAACGCAGTGACCCAGGAGCACAGTATGACCGTTAAAGTTATCGTCACCGATATGGACGGAACTTTTCTTGATGATGCCAAGCAGTACGATCGTGACCGCTTCCAGGCACAGTTTGAACAGCTTAAAGCCCGCGACATTGAATTCGTTGTCGCCAGCGGCAACCAGTATTACCAGCTCATCTCCTTTTTTCCGGAGCTCAAAGATCGGATCTCCTTCGTGGCGGAAAACGGCGCGCTGGTGTTCGATCGCGGGGAGCAGATTTTTCACGGTGAGCTGACCCGCCATGAATCGCAGATCGTGATTGGCGAACTGCTGAAAGATAAAGGGCTGAACTTCGTGGCCTGCGGGCTGGAGAGCGCGTACGTCAGCGATAAAGCCCCGGACGCGTTCGTGGCGCTGATGTCAAAGCACTACCACCGCTTAAAGCGCATCAGCGATTACCGCGACATTGACGACGTGCTGTTTAAGTTCTCCCTGAACCTGCCGGACAGCGATATCCCCAATCTGGTGGATAAGCTGCACGTCTCGCTGGACGGCATCATGAAGCCGGTCACCAGCGGCTTTGGCTTTGTGGATTTGATTATCCCCGGCCTGCACAAAGCTAACGGCATCAGCCGTCTGCTGAAGCGCTGGAAAATCTCCCCGCAAGAGTGCGTGGCGATTGGCGACAGCGGCAACGATGCCGAGATGCTGAAGCTGGTGAAATATTCCTTTGCGATGGGTAACGCGGCAGAGAGCATCAAAGAAATCAGCCGCTACAGCACCGATGACAACAACCATCAGGGCGCGCTGAACGTCATTCAGGCCGTGCTCGACAACCATTCCCCGTTCGACGCCTGATCCTTTCTTCGCCGGAGCCTGGCTCCGGCCTCTCACTCTTTTTCCGTCCTGTGGCGCACGTCAAGTTTTTAAACTTGCATTAACTTATTTTTAACTTAAAGTATCACTTGTAGACACTTTTACTTTCGAATGAAAGATGCGAGGCAGTTATGACCTTTACCAGTGAAACCTTGCCGGCGGATCACAAAGCGGCAATCCGTCAGTTGAAACGTGAGTTACGCGCGCAGATCGGCGACGTGCAGGCGGTGTTTAACAAGCTCAGCGACAAAATTGCCACCCGCGTGGCGGAAATTAACGCGCTTAAAAATAAAGGTGAATCCGTCTGGCCGGTGATCCCGTTTACCGATGTAAAAAACGGCACGATTACCGACGCGCAGCGCGACGCCGTTAAACGCCGCGGCTGTGCGGTGATTAAAGGTCACTTCCCGCGCGAGCAGGCACTGGCGTGGGATCAGTCGATGCTCGACTACCTCGATCTGAACAAGTTTGACGAGGTGTACAAAGGGCCAGGCGATAACTTCTTCGGCACCCTGACCGCTTCCCGTCCGGAAATTTACCCGATCTACTGGTCGCAGGCGCAGATGCAGGCGCGCCAGAGCGAAGAGATGGCGCAGGTGCAGTCGTTCCTGAACCGTTTATGGACGTTCGAGAGCAACGGCAAGCAGTGGTTTGACCCGGACGTGAGCGTGATTTATCCGGATCGTATCCGCCGCCGTCCGCCGGGAACCACCTCGAAAGGGCTGGGCGCGCATACCGACTCCGGCGCGCTGGAGCGCTGGCTGCTGCCGGCCTATCAGCAGGTCTTTGCCCGCGTGTTTGACGGCAACGTCGAGAAATACGATCCGTGGAACGCCGCGCACCGTACCGAAGTGGAAGAGTATACCGTCGATAACACCACCAAATGCTCGGTGTTCCGCACCTTCCAGGGCTGGACCGCGCTGTCGGACATGATCCCTGGCCAGGGGCTGCTGCACGTGGTGCCGATCCCGGAAGCGATGGCGTACATTCTGCTGCGTCCGCTGCTGGACGACGTGCCGGAAGACGAGCTGTGCGGCGTGGCGCCGGGGCGCGTGCTGCCGGTTTCCGAGAAGTGGCACCCGCTGCTCATCGAGGCGCTGACCAGCATTCCGGCGCTGGACGCGGGCGATTCGGTGTGGTGGCACTGCGATGTGATCCACTCCGTCGCGCCGGTGGACAATCAGCAGGGCTGGGGCAACGTGATGTATATCCCCGCCGCACCGATGTGCGAGAAAAACCTCGCCTATGCGAAGAAGGTCAAGGAAGCGCTGGAGACCGGCGCATCGCCGGGGGATTTCCCACGCGAAGATTATGAAAAGAGCTGGCAGGACCGCTTTACCGTGAACGATCTCAACATCCACGGCAAGCGCGCGCTGGGCATGGTCTAACTGTCATACAGCCCTTCCCGCTCAACGGCGGTGCGTCGTTTTCCCTGACGTATCCGCCGTACCGATTCTCGCACGGTCAGCGTGCCGTTAAGCAGTAACGTCCCCACCGGCGCGTCCGGGCGCATCAGCCGCTGCTGGAGCATGTGTACCGCTTCCGTCCCCAGCTCGTCGCGGGGAACATGCACGGCCGTCAGCGGCACATCCTGGATCGCCGCCAGGTTAAACCCGTCAATGCTCATCACCGAGACGTCCTGCGGCACGCGCAATCCGTGGTTTTGTAATGCGCTAATGGTGCCCGCCGCCATAAAGTCGCCGCCGACCAGAAACGCGGTTGGCAAATCCTTGCCCTGCATTTCGCTGAGCCAGGCGCTGACCACCTGTTCCGTTTCGCGCGCGCTGAAGCTGGGCACCACCAGCAGATCGCGCCTGTCGTTGAACGCCAGGTTGTGAGACTGCCACGCGTCACGGATCCCTGACAGACGCAGCTCCATGGTGTAGCGACGCAGGCACAGCACGTTCATCACCTCACGGTGCCCCATCTCGAACAGGTATTCCGCCGCCCGCTCGCCAATGGCGCGGTGATCCGGCGCAACGGCAGGCAGACGCATGTGCCGGTCGCGGCAGTTAATCAACATGCAGGGCTTACCCACGTCCACCGCCAGATCGTGGATATGCGGGTCGTCGATACCGAGAAGAATGGCGGCCTGGGTGTCCGACTCGTTCATCCGCGCCAGAAACAGCTGGGCGTCGCTGTCGTTCTCTTCCAGCGCGCAGTAGCGCAGGCGCACATCGTGGGATGCCAGGCCTTTACTCACGCTCTGGATCACGCGGTAGTAAAAGATGTCGGACCGCTCGTCGAAAGCGCGCTGAGGAGCAAAAACCACCAGGCTATTGAGCAGCAGCCGCCCCGCTGCCATGCCCTCCATCACGCCCAGCTCCCTCGCGCACGCCAGCACCTTTGCGCGCGCTTTTTCACTGGTATTCGCTTTCCCCGCCAGCACGCGTGACACGGTGCTGATCGAGAGCTGCGTGCGGGCAGCGATTTCGGTGATTTTTAGCCTTTTGTCCATTTTGTGATCTGGCTCCATTTGCGAAATGAAAAAATTTTCATAGCGTGTTTGTCAGGCAATAACTGATATCAATACCATCTTGCCAGAGTGTTTACGTCAGTTATGAGAAATTTTGCACAAAATAGACTATTGCCCGCTCATTTTCTCCCTTAAGGTGAACCTGTCACACAACTTCCATACTAGTTGTATACCAACTTAAGCAGTTTAAACGGATAGAAATCAAAGGCATAAAAATCTGTGTGACACCTGAACCTCCGTCCCCTTACCGTCCGTCTTGTGGAGAGTAAAATGAGTCAGGACATCAATAACACCGTTGCGACAAGCAAAACCCGTCGCGTCATCAAGAACCTGCGCTGGTACGTGCTGGTGCTGTTTTTGCTGGGCGTCACCGTTAACTACATCACCCGAAATTCCTTAGGTATTCTCGCTCCGGAGCTAAAAGAGAGCCTCGGGATCACCACCGAGCAATACTCCTGGATCGTCGGTGCGTTCCAGATCGCCTACACCATTTTCCAGCCCCTGTGCGGCTGGCTGATTGACGTCATTGGCCTGAAGATTGGCTTTATGGTCTGCGCCGGGATCTGGGCGCTGATGTGTATTTTCCATGCGGGCGCCGGAAGCTGGCTGCACCTGGCCATACTGCGCTTCTTTATGGGGGCTTCAGAAGCCGCCGCTACCCCGGCGAACGCCAAAACCATCGGTGAATGGTTCCCGAAATCAGAGCGTCCCGTTGCTGCCGGCTGGGCGGGCGTGGGCTTCTCTATCGGCGCGATGCTGGCTCCGCCTATTATTTACTTCGCTCACGCCTCGTTCGGCTGGCAGGGGGCGTTCATGTTTACCGGCGTGCTGGCGCTGCTGTGGGTGATCCTGTGGTGGGCGTTCTACCATAACCCGGAGCAGCACCCGAACCTGAGCAAGGACGAGCTGGCGTTTATCAAGCAGGATAACGAACCGCCTGCCGTCAAACTGCCCTTCCTGACCGCGCTGAAAACCGTCTCGAAGAACAAACGCTTCTACGGTATCGCCATCCCGGCCTTTATGGCGGAACCGGCCTGGGCGGTGCTGAGCTTCTGGGTGCCGCTGTACCTTGCCAAAGAGCACGGCATGGATCTGAAGCAGATTGCGATGTTTGCCTGGCTGCCGTTCCTCGCCGCTGACCTCGGCAGCGTGGCGAGCGGTTACCTGACGCGTCTGTACACCCGCCTGTTCGGCTGCTCCCGCGTGAACTCTGTCGTCGCCAGCTCCGTGACGGGCGCGTTCCTGATGATCTCGCTGGCCATCGTGGCCATTACCCGCGACCCGTATATCACCATCGTGCTGATCTCCATCGGCGGCTTCGGGCACCAGATCATCTCCTGCATGCTGAGCGCCCTGGTCGTTGAGTCGTTCGACAAAGGCCAGATGGCGACAGTCAACGGCATGCGCGGCTCGGCGGCGTGGATCGCCAGCTTCCTGTTCTCGCTGTTAATCGGTGTGACCGCCGACAAAATCGGCTTTAACCCGCTCTTTATCGCCATGGGCTTCTTTGACCTGATTGGCGCTCTCTTCCTGGTAGCATTTATTGCTGAACGTCGCGCCAAGCGCGCCTGATAGTGGATGTATTGCATATGAAAACCCTGAAAAACTGGACCGTTGATACGCAGTCGGCAAACCATCTTGAACTGCTGGTCGATAACCAGCACCGCCTGTGCCTGTATGTACTGGAAGAGAACCTGTTCCGCGTGCTGATCAAACGCAAAGGCGAGCTGGCGCTGGACCGCACCTGGAGCATCGCCCCGGAACAAGACGTGCCGTGGGAAGGTCGCCGTCGTGACGATGTCAGCGGCTTCACCTGCCCGGCCTGGATCCTGACGCAGCAGGACGACACGTTAACCGTGGCAACCGAACAGCTGCGCGTCACCGTGCACCAGCCGCTGTGGCTGGAGTGGCACTACCGCAATGAGGCGGGCGAGTGGCAGCCGCTGGTCAACGACCGCCCCACCAGCGCCTACCTGCTGAACGCCCACGGCGACGGCGTGGCGCACTACCTCAGCCGTCGTAAAGACGAGCGTTTCTACGGCCTGGGTGAGAAAGCGGGCGATCTGCAGCGCAACGGTAAACGCTACGAGATGCGCAACCTCGACGCCATGGGCTACAACGCCGCCAGCACCGACCCGCTGTACAAGCACATTCCGTTCACCCTTACCCGCCGCGACGACGTGAGCTACGGCCTGTTCTACGACAACCTGAGCAGCTGCTGGCTGGATCTGGGTAACGAAATCGACAACTACCACACCGCCTATCGCCGCTGGCAGGCGGAAGCGGGCGATATCGACTACTACATCTTTACCGGCAGGCGCGTGCTGGACGTCACCAAAGCCTTTGTGCGCCTGACCGGGAAAACGCTGTTCGGACCGAAATGGAGCCTGGGCTACAGCGGCTCGACCATGCACTACACCGACGCGCCGGACGCGCAGAATCAGCTGATGAACTTCATCCGCCTTTGCGAAGAGCACGCCATTCCGTGCGACTCGTTCCAGCTTTCGTCTGGCTATACCTCCATCAACGGCAAGCGCTACGTCTTCAACTGGAACTATGACAAGGTGCCGCAGCCGAAGGTGATGAGCCAGGCGTTCCACGACGCGGGATTGAAGTTGGCCGCAAACATCAAGCCGTGCCTGCTGCAGGATCATCCGCGCTACAGCGAAGTGGCGGAGAGCGGCCTGTTCATTCGCGATTCAGAAACCGATGCACCCGAACGCTCCAGCTTCTGGGATGACGAAGGCTCGCACCTCGACTTTACCAACCCGCAGACGGTGCAGTGGTGGCAGAACGGCGTCACCACGCAGCTGCTGGAGATGGGCATCGACTCCACCTGGAACGACAACAACGAGTACGAAGTGTGGGACGGGGAAGCCCGCTGCTTTGGCTTCGGCAAGGAGATCGCCATCAAGCATATTCGCCCGGTCATGCCGCTGCTGATGATGCGCGCCTCGCTGGAAGCGCAGCAGCGCTTTGCGCCGGAAAAACGCCCGTATCTCATCTCCCGCTCCGGCTGCGCCGGGATGCAGCGCTACGTTCAGACCTGGAGCGGTGACAACCGCACCAACTGGGACACGCTGCGCTATAACATCCGCATGGGGCTGGGCATGAGCCTGTCCGGGCTGTTCAACGTCGGCCATGACGTGGGCGGTTTCTCCGGCGACAAGCCGGACGCCGAGCTGTTCGTGCGCTGGGTGCAGAACGGCGTGATGCACCCGCGCTTTACCATTCACTCGTGGAACGATGACCACACGGTGAACGAGCCGTGGATGTATCCGGGCGTCACGCCTGCCATTCGCGGCGCGATTGAGCTGCGCTACCGCCTGCTGCCGTATCTCTATACCCTGCTCTGGCAGGCGCACGCCGACGACGAGCCGATGCTGCGCCCGACCTTCCTCGACCACGAGCACGATGCGCAGACCTTGGAAGAGTGCGACGACTTCCTGCTGGGCCGCGACCTGCTGGTCGCCAGCGTCGTCGAAGCCGGGCAGCGCGAGCGCCGGGTCTGGCTGCCGGATAACGAAACGGGCTGGTATGATTTTTACACCCACGCGTGGTATGCAGGCGGGCAATCCATCGTCCTCGATGCGCCGCTGGAAAAACTGCCGCTGCTGGTGCGCGCCGGAGCCGGTCTGCCGCTGAGCGAGCGCATCACGCATGTGAGTGCCGAAAAAGATACGACCCGCGAGCTGAAGCTGTTCCCGGTGAAAGGCGTCGGCAAGACCTCGGGGCTGCTGTTTGAAGACGACGGTGAAAGCTGGGGCTATCAGAACGGCAATGCGCTGTGGGTGGAATGGGAAATGGTGTGCGACGGCGCAACCATCAACCTGAAGGTGAACGCGCGTGGGGATTATCGTCCGGCGTGGAAGGCGCTGAAAGTGTCATTACCGGCGGGGGAAAAACGTACGCTGCGGGTGAACGGGGTTGAAAGGAGTGAGTGGGTGCTCTGAACATTGCCGGGTGGCGGCTTCGCCTTACCCGGCCTACAAAGACACCCGTAGGCCCGGTAAGCGAAGCGCCACCGGGCTTTTTATTAGCCGTCGATACCTTTGCTGCGCAGGTAATCTTCGTAGTTACCGGTGAAGTCCACCACGCGCTCTGGCGTAATTTCGATCACGCGGGTCGCCAGCGAGCTGACGAACTCACGGTCGTGAGAGACGAAGATCAGGGTGCCCTGATACATCTCCAGCGCCATGTTCAGCGATTCGATCGATTCCATGTCCAGGTGGTTAGTCGGTTCGTCCATCACCAGGATATTTGGTTTTTCCATCATCAGCTTGCCGAACAGCATGCGTCCCTTCTCACCACCGGAGAGCACTTTAGCTGGCTTTTTGATGTCGTCCTGGCTGAACAACAGACGACCCAGAATGCTGCGCACCGCCTGCTCGTCGTCGCCTTCCTGCTTCCACTGGCTCATCCAGTCAAAGACGGTCAGGTCATTTTCGAACTCATACTCATGGTCCTGCGCGTAGTAACCAATTTGCGCGTTTTCGGACCATTTCACGGTGCCGTTGTCCGGCTGCAGTTCGCCGACCAGGGTTTTCAGCATGGTAGATTTACCCACGCCGTTGGCGCCCAGAATGGCAATCTTCTCGCCCACTTCCAGCAGCAGGTTGAAGTTTTTAAACAGCGGGCCTTCATCGAAGCCTTTGGTAAGGGCTTCCACTTCCAGCGCGTTACGGAACAGCTTCTTGTCCTGCTCGAAGCGGATGAACGGGTTCTGACGGCTGGAGGCTTTAACCTCTTCCAGCTTAATTTTATCAATCTGACGCGCACGCGAGGTTGCCTGACGCGATTTAGAGGCGTTAGCGCTGAAGCGGCTGACGAAGGACTGCAGGTCGGCAATCTGCGCTTTTTTCTTGGCGTTGTCCGCCAGCAGACGCTCGCGCGCCTGAGTGGCCGCCGTCATGTACTCGTCATAGTTGCCCGGATAGACGCGCAGCTCGCCGTAGTCCAGATCCGCCATGTGCGTACAGACCATGTTCAGGAAGTGACGGTCGTGCGAAATGATGATCATGGTGCTGTCGCGATCGTTAAGCGTCTGCTCCAGCCAGCGGATGGTGTCGATGTCCAGGTTGTTCGTCGGTTCGTCGAGCAGCAGGATGTCCGGGTTAGAGAACAGCGCCTGAGCCAGCAGCACACGCAGCTTCCAGCCTGGCGCGACTTCGCTCATCGGGCCGTAATGCTGTTCAACCGGAATGCCGACGCCCAACAGCAGCTCGCCCGCGCGCGCTTCCGCAGAGTAACCGTCCATCTCGCCGTACTGCGTTTCCAGCTCGGCCACTTTATAGCCGTCTTCTTCGCTCATCTCGGCCAGCGCATAGATGCGATCGCGCTCCTGCTTCACTTCCCACAGCTCCGCGTGCCCCATGATCACGGTGTCTAGCACGGTGAACTCTTCGAAGGCGAACTGATCCTGACGCAGCTTACCGATGCGCTCGTTCGGATCGAGCGACACGTTGCCGAGGGTCGGCTCCAGATCGCCGCCGAGGATCTTCATAAAGGTGGATTTACCGCTACCGTTGGCACCAATCAGGCCGTAACGGTTGCCGCCGCCAAATTTGACGGAAATGTTTTCGAACAGCGGCTTACTGCCAAACTGCATAGTGACGTTGCTGGTAACTAACACGGGGAGATTCCTGCGAAAAGTGTGATAAACACGGCATTATGCCACAATTCCGAATTGAGATCCCGCGTTGCGGCCATCCACTAAACTTTAACAAAATCGAAAAAAATGTGATTTCGTACACATCTGAATTCCCAGTGAGCGGGAATGCACATATAATGCGCTCCCATCACAGATTCAGACTTATCAACTCATCGCCAGAATGGCTTAGATACCTCGCACAACATGAACATGAAATTAACAGCGCTTTTTGCGGCGGCGTTAGCCGTAGTAGGTTTTTGTAAGACCGCGTCTGCGGTGACGTATCCCCTGCCGACCGACGGAAGCCGTCTGGTGGGTCAAAACCAGGTGGTGACGGTTCCTGAAGGTAACTCTCAGCCGCTGGAGTATTTCGCGGCGCAGTACCAGCTGGGTCTGTCTAACATGCTGGAAGCGAACCCGGGCGTTGACCCGTACCTGCCGAAAGCAGGTACCGTGCTGAATATCCCTCAGCAGCTGATCCTGCCGGATACCGTTCATGAAGGTATCGTAATTAACAGCGCCGAAATGCGTCTGTATTACTACCCGAAAGGCACCAATACCGTCATCGTGCTGCCAATCGGTATCGGCCAGCTGGGTAAAGACACCCCGCTGAACTGGACCACCAAAGTTGAACGTAAGAAAGCGGGCCCAACCTGGACGCCAACGGCTAAAATGCACGCGGAATACATCGCTGCGGGCGAACCGCTGCCAGCCGTTGTGCCAGCAGGCCCGGATAACCCGATGGGTCTGTATGCCCTGTACATTGGCCGTCTGTATGCGATTCACGGGACCAACGCCAACTTCGGTATAGGCCTGCGCGTGAGCCACGGCTGCGTGCGTCTGCGTAACGACGACATCAAGTTCCTGTTCGAAAACGTGCCGGTCGGTACGCGCGTGCAGTTCATCAACGAACCGGTGAAAGCAACGTCTGAACCAGACGGCAGCCGCTACATCGAAGTGCACAACCCGCTGTCCACCAGCGAAGACCAGATCAACAACAACGAAGTCGTTCCTGTTACGCTGAACAGCGCGGTACAGGCGGTAACGTCTCAGCCAGACGTTGAAACGGCGATTGTTGACCAGGCCGTGCAGAACCGTTCCGGTATGCCGGTGCGTCTGAACTAATCACGTCACGCGCATTAAAAAAGCGGGCTTAGAGGCCCGCTTTTTTTTACCCGTTATTCACGATCACAATCCCGCCGTGGTCGTACCGATAGTGACAGTGGGCATACTCCAGCGGCGTGCCATCTTCCAGATAAATGACCTGCTCCACCTCCAGTACCGGATCGGTTTCCTCGCAGACCAGATGCTCTCTGTCCAGCGCGCTGGGCTTAAGCGCCCGCACCACCCGATACGAGCCCATAATTTTCAGCCCCAGGGTCTCCTGAACGTACTGAAACACCGAACCTTCAAGATGGTTTTTCGTCAGGCCCGGCACCAGATTCATCGGCATCACCGTGGAATCCAGCGACATCGGTTCGCCGTTCAGCAAACGCAGGCGAATGAAGTCGTAGATCGGCGCATCGGCGTTAATCATCAGCGACGCCTGCTCTTTTTCGTTCGGGAAGCGCAGCTCGAAATGCACCACCTGGCTCGTAACCGTACCCAGATGCGCCCAGGTTTTGGTCGCGCCAAAGTAGTCGCTGCCGGAGAGATCCCACTGCGAAAGCTGGAGGAAATTTTTGCGGATGAACGTCCCCTGCCCCTGGCGGGTATAGACCAGCCCTTCGACGATCAGCTGGCGCATCGCCTGCTGAATGGTCATCCGGCTGGTGCTGAATTCCGCCGCCAGCGCAAACTGATCCGGCAGCGGTTCATGGGCGGCGTACTGCTGGCTGATAATGCGTTTCTTGATTTCCCGCGCTATGGTGATGTACTTCGCCGCCATCGTCCTTCCTTTCTGTTAGTTTTCTATCCCGCTGTTTTTCAAGGCCACTCGCTCGGCAATTTTGAGGAAAGGCAGGTAGAAGAATACACCAAATACGATGATTGCCAACTGCACCACCACCGCCCGCCAGTCTCCCGCCGTGGCCAGCCAGGCGCTGAGAATCGGCGGCGTGGTCCACGGGATCATCACCACGCAGCGCGACATGAATCCCAGCGTGGTACAGAGCCAGGCAAAGTAAATGCCTATCGCGGGCAGCAGCACGAATGGGATCATCAGCGGCAGGTTAAACACGATCGGCAGGCCAAAAATCACCGGCTCGTTGATATTGAACAGGCCCGGCGCCAGCGAGAGACGCGCCACCTGCTTCGCCGACTGTTGTCGGGAGAAGATAAAAATGGCGATCAGCAGCGAGATGGTGCTGCCCGTGCCGCCCACCATGCCGAACGTCGGCACGAAGATGTTGTTGATGATGTGCGGAATGGGCTGGCCGTTGGCGAAGGCCAGCATGTTCTCGTTGGTATTGATCAGCAGGAACGGCTCCAGTACCACGCTGTTGACCACTGACTGATGAATGCCGAGCGTGAACAGGAAGTTGCCGAAGCTGTAGATGAAAATCGTCCCAGGCAGGCTGGTGTTGATCAGCCGCAGCGGCTGCTGGATGAAGGTCGTAATGAGATGGATCAGGTCCGTATGCAGCACGTTTGCCAGCACCGCCGCCAGCACCGCAAACAGGGAGAGCGTGAGAATGGTCGGGATCAGCGCGGTAAAAGATTTGCTCACCGCCGGAGGCACGTTTTCCCCGAGGGAAATGTGCAGCGCCTTCAGCCGCGAAATAGCGATAAACACTTCCGTTGAGAGCAGCCCAATCAGCACCCCGGCGAAAATCCCGGTGGAGCCGATATTGGCGAAGGTCAGCACCTGCGTCACGCTGACCGCAGCGTCGCTGCCGACGGGCGTAATCTGTAAGCGCATCGGCATCATAATGATAAAACTGCTGACGGCGATAACCACTGCCGAGACCGGATTGTCGAAATCTTTGTTGCGCGCCAGCGACCAGGCAATCATCGGGGCCAGCAGCAGCGCGGCGATGTTCAGCGTGCCGTTGATAATCGCCTCGCCCCACACCTGAAAATGCGCCAGCGTATCGCCCTTAAACATCCACGGAAACACCACGTTGTTCACCAGCACCGCCAGACCGGCGAGGATGAAAATGGGCATTACCGTGGCGAAGGCGTCGCGCAGGGAGCGCAGGTGCACCTGGTTTGCCAGGCGCGCCGAAAACTCGACAAATTTATCGACAAAGGACTGCATGTGCGGTGTGATTTTTGTTTCAGACATAGCGGCGTGTTCCCATCAATCAGTCACAAAAACGGCCCGGCAGCGTACGGCTTACATCTCGCGTCCGTTGGTATGGATAACCTGTTTTAACCACGCGTAGCTCTTCTTCGGCACGCGCTTCAGATCTTTCAGGTCGTGGTTTTCCCGGTTGACGTACACCACGCCGTAGCGCTTACGCATGTCGCCCTGGGAGCTGAGAATGTCGATTAACCCCCAGCCGAGGTAGCCAATGACCTCTGCCCCGTCCTCGAACATCGCCGCTTTCATCGCCTCGATGTGCGCCCGGTGGTAGTCGATGCGGTAGGTGTCCTCAATCGGGTTCACCCCATCCCAGGACTCAATCACGCCGATGCCGTTTTCAATCGGGAACACCGGAAGGCGCCAGTCGTTGTAATAGCGGGTAATGATGGTGCGAAAACCGAGCGGGTCGATCTGCCAGTTCCATTCGGTGGCTTTCAGGTAGGGGTTATTTTTCTCGCCGTGCAGCAGGTAATAGTTGACCGGCGTGCCTTCCGGGATCGCATCGCTGTCCAGCGTTTTGCTGGCGTAGTAGCTGAAGGCCATATAGTCGTTTTGGGTGCGCGCCAGCAGAGCGAGATCGTCTGCGCGGTAGATATCGCCAAAGCCCTCCTGCTCCACCACCGCCATCACCGCCGGGCTGTAGCCCTGCCCGGCAAAGACGCGCAGCAAATTCTGGTTGAGGAATTCGTCATACTGCTGGGCGCAGAAGATATCGCGCGGTTTGCAGGTGGCCGGGTAGATCAGCTGGTGCGCCAGCATGCCGCCCATCAGCTTGCCCGGTTTCGTCTGGTGCAGGTATTCGGTCAGCGCCATGTGCGCCACCATCGTATGGTGCTGGAGCAGATACAGCTCGCGCAGGGTTTTCTCGCCTTTCATATAGCCGGAAATGCGGAAGGCTTCCGGCATATGGAAAATATTCTGCTCGTTGAAGGTCAGCCAGTACTTCACGCGGTCGCCAAAGCAGTCGATCATCTTTTTGCCGTAGCGGACAAAGGCGTCCATCACGCGGCGATCGATAAAGCCGTTGTACTCCTGCGCCAGCGCGAGCGGCATGTCGAAATGGTACAGGCAGATCATCGGCTCGATGCCGCGGGCGATCAGATCGTCAATAAAGCGGTCGTAAAATGCGATGCCTTCGTCGTTGAATGGGCCGTCGCCCTGCGGGCAGACGCGGCTCCAGGAGATCTGGAAGCGGTAGCAGTTCATGCCCAGATCCTGCATCAGGTCGAAATCTTCCCGGTAGCGGTGGTAGGAGTCGGTCGCCACTTTCCAGTCGGAGACGTTCTCCCCGGCTTCACGAATGTCATATACCGACATCCCCTTCCCGCCCTCGTTCCAGGCCCCTTCCGTCTGCATGCTGGAGACCGAGTTGCCCCATAAAAAGTTGGCCGGCAGCTGATTGTTCATGTTCTCTCCCTATATGACTAGTCATTTAAAAATTCATGACTAGTCATATAGGCGAAGATGTAAAAACGATCAAAGAGGAGGATCGTTTTTTGTGAGGTATGTTGGAAAGAGGAAGCCGGGCAGGAAAATAGATCGCGCAAATCCTTTTCCTGAGGCCGGAGCGTAAGCCTATGCAAAATCACATTTCCCGATCGTGCCACTGGCTGGCCTCATAAAATCATTATTAACTTAATGAGCATGAACCCAGGCCCTGGCCGGAAAATAAAAATCTCAACCCTATCAAATGGAAAATGACGCACATGAAGATATCTACTAGCCGTATCGCATTCGCTCTTAGCTTAGCGTTGTCATGCTCAATGACTCACGCGGCAACGGTGTATACGGGTGATAAGGTACAGGGAGTACCTGTTATCTCGACTCTGGATGTAGCTGACCTGACAGCAGGACAACATCGCTTCATGTTCGAGGGGGTTGAGACAGGAACGGGACAGCGATGGTATGTACCCATCATGGTGGCAAAAGGGAAAACGGACGGGAAGAAAGTTCTGCTGCAGGCGGGCGTCCACGGGGATGAGCTAAACGGAGTGCGCATCGTACAAAAAGTGATGGAACAACTGGACCCCGCCAAAATGAACGGCAGCGTTATTGGCATTATTGGTCCAAACCGTTCTGGACTTGAAAGGGTCTCCCGGACATGGTCTGTTTCAACCGATGGTGGTGAGACGATCGACTACAACCGCGTACATCCAGGAAAAGAAACGGGTAACTCTGCTGAGCGTCAGGCATGGATGATGTGGAATAAGGTTTACAAGGGAAATGTAGACCTGGCGATTGACTATCACACCCAGTCTACCGGAACGGCTTATCCGCTGTTCATTTATGCCGACTACCGCAATGCGGATGCCCGGACGATTGCAGAACTTTTTCCGGCCGATCAAATTAAGAAAGATCCCGGCGAAGCCGGCTCAATGGAGACAACCTTTATTCAAAATGGTATCCCGGCGATAACGGCCGAGACGGGAGAACCGAGGATTTACCAGCAGGATATGATTGCCCGGGGCTTAGAGGGTGCCCTCAATGTACTGATCCACTACAAGGTTATCGAAGGCAAAATCGGCGCAACCGCCAGCAGTAATAAAACGTATATTGGTAATGCTATCAGTTCAATACGTGCAACCACAGGTGGGTTTGCGGAAGTTTTCGTTAAACCCGGCGACACGGTAAAAGCAGGACAAGAGGTCGCCCTGCAGCGAAATGCGTTCGGTGATGTTGTCGCGAAGTATTCAGCAGAACGGGACGGCAAAGTACTGTCAATTGGAACAGATGTAGTTAGAGAACCCCGAGCCCTGCTGGTAAGAGTCCTTGAGCAAAATCCAGCGGCAACCTGCAAAGACGGTTGCTGATTGCCGCCACGGCCCATCGTTAAATCGGCAAAAGCATGCTCAATGAAATAAACAGCTTTTGCCGACTGCTGCAACGAGGGGCAAACAAATTAAAAAATTACCTGATGCGGAATGTTACTGCTGCGCGAGCTGATTACGGCGATACTCACCCTGCCGCTCCAGCATCCAGCCAGGATATTCCCGCGGCAGCGCGCTCACCGCATCAAGCTGCTGAAGCTCCTCTTCGCTGAGACGGATCCCGGTGGCGGCAATGTTGTCGTCCAATTGTTCAACGCGTTTCGCGCCAATGATGACGCTGGTCACCGCTTTCTGGTGCAGCAGCCACGCCAGCGCGATTTGCGCGACGGAGACGCCCTTGCTTTCGGCGATCGTGCGCATCACGTCCACGCAGTCGAAGGCGCGATCTTTGTTCACCGGCGGGAAATCAAACTCCAGACGACGACCACCGGCTTCGCTCTGCCCGTCGCGACCATATTTTCCGCTCAGCAGGCCGCCCGCCAGCGGGCTCCAGACCATCAGCCCGACGCCTTCGCTCTGCATCATCGGCACCAGCTCGCGCTCAAGATCGCGTCCGGCGATGGTGTAATACGCCTGGAGGGATGCGAAACGCGCCAGCCCGAGACGCTCGGAAATGCCCAGCGCTTTGGCTATCTGCCACGCCGCCCAGTTCGAGACGCCGATATAGCGCACGTGACCGTGCTGCACCAGGTTATCCAGCGCATAGAGCGTCTCTTCAATCGGCGTGGCCGGGTCGAAGCCGTGCAGCTGATAGAGATCGATATGATCCAGCTGTAGGCGACGCAGGCTCTCCTTCACGCTGCTGATGATGTGATAGCGCGAGCTGCCGCGCGAGTTCACCCCTGCCGTTCCGGTTTCGCCGAACACTTTGGTCGCGACGACCACGTTCTCGCGGGGGATTTTCAGGTTTTTCAGCGCCTGGCCGGTGATCTCCTCCGAACGCCCTTCCGAGTAAACGTCCGCGGTATCGATAAAGTTGATCCCGGCATCCAGCGCGCGGCCCACCAGCTGTTCTGCTTCGCTTTGCTGGAGCTGACCAATCTTGCCCCACATGCCGCCTTCACCGCCGAAGGTCATGGTGCCGAGGCACAGTTCAGAAACGAACAGACCGGTGTTGCCCAGTTTTTGATAACGCATAAGATAATCCTCGCATGTCGTTTAAGGGGTACCCGATAGTTATACCCGCCCCTCAGCCATCGCGAATGTGGCGTTCCTGTCCGTTTCTTGCCCAATCCTCTGAAAATTTATCCGCGCGGGGCGTCGCCAAAGACGCTGTAGTCCGGTAATTGCACCTGCTGATACGGCTCCCAGCCGCCACCGAGCGCCTTGTAGAGCGCCACCAGGTCGAGCGCACTTTGCACCTGCGCCTGCGCGCGCTGCTGCTCGGCCTGCGCCAACTGCCGCTGGGCGTCCAGCACGTCAATGAAGCTGGCGATCCCCTGGCGGTAGCTGTCGCTGGCTAAATCAAAGGCGTTTTGCAAAGCGTCGATCGTTTTTGCGAGACCCGCTTCACGCTGCTGGTCTGTGCGATAGCTCACCAGCGCATTTTCGACATCGCCAAGCGCGGTGAGCACCGTCTGACGATAGTCCAGCACCGCCGCCCCTTGCTGCGCGCGCGCCACCTTCACGCTGGAGACCAGCCGACCGCCCTGGAAGATGGGAATGGAGACCTGCGGGCCAAAGCTGTAGAAGTGGCTGCTCCAGTCGGTCAGCCAGTTGGTTTCGCTGTTGCGCAGGCCAAACTGCCCGGAGAGGGTAAAGCTCGGGAACAGCTCCGCCACCGAGACGCCGATTTGCGCCGTGGCGGCATGAAGGTTCGCCTCCGCTTCACGCACGTCCGGACGGCGGCGTGCCAGCGTCGACGGAATGCCGGTCTGCACGATATCCGGCAGCGCAGGCATCGGCTGCACGCTTTGTAATTCCGCATCCAGCGCCCCCGGCGGCTTGCCCAGGAGGATTGCCAGGCCATTCATCGCCTGACGCGCCTGCGCCTGGTACTGCGGCAGCTGCGCCTCCAGGTTACCCAGCTGTGCACGCGCATTCTCCACGTCCATCTGCGGCGACAGCCCGCCGCGCTGGCGGCTCTCGGTCAGATCCAGCGTCTGCTGCGCGCTTTTAATCTGGGTGTTCAGCGTGGCGATAACGCTCTGCGCCCCGCGCAGCTGGAGCCACGCGCGCGCCACTTCCGCCTCCAGCGACACCAGCGCGTCGTTACGCTGCTCGATAGCCGCTTTCTGCTGCGCTTCGGCGGCTTCCACCTGACGACGCACCTTACCCCACAGGTCAATTTCCCACTGGGCGTCGAAGCTGCCCTGGTAGAGGTTGATCGGCTGCGTCAGCGGTCCCAGCGCGCCCTTGAGAGCGGGATCGATGCTATCCACCTGGTCATACACGCCGTGGGATTTCAGCTCCCCTTCCAGCCCGAGCTGCTGGCGCGTCGCCTGCAGATTGCCGTTCACCGATGGGTAAAATGCCCCGCCCGCCTGGTTAATCTGCTCGCGCGCGCCGGCGATGCGCAGCACCGTCTGCTGCAGCGTCAGGTTCCCGGCGATGGCGCGTTCCACCAGGCTGTCGAGCTGTGGCGAGCCGAAGGTCTTCCACCAGCGCGGGTTGGTCGCGGCGGAGGTCGTCTGCGATTTTACCGCGCTGTCGCCCTTATCGTTCCAGTGCGTAACGGCAGGCGGCGCGGGCGGCTGATAGTCCGGCCCGACGGCGCAGCCTGCCAGCAGCATCATTATCATCAGGGGGTGTAAACGTCTGTGTATCATCAATGTGCTCCTGCACTCCCCTCGCTCTTAACCGGCGAGAGCAACAAACAAAACGGAATCAGTAACAAGGCCACGGCGCTCAGGATGGTGAAGACGTCGATGTAGGCCAAAAAGCGCGACTGCTCGATCATGGTCTGGTACAGGCGCCCGGTGGCGATGCCGGCGGGGTCTCCCACCTGGGTCGTGAAGTTCTGGATCGCCTGGGCGCTTTCGCGTATCGCCTGCTGGAACTGCTCGTTAAATGGCGAGGCGTGGTACGCCAGATGCGCACTGTGCGCCTGGGACCGTTCAGTGATGGCCGCCGTCGACAGCGAGATCCCGACCGAGCCCGCGACGTTACGGAACATGGTGAACAACGCTGCCGCATCGGCATTCAGCCGTCTTGGAATCGAAATAAAGGCAATGGTGGTCAGGGGTACAAACAGGAACCCCAGCCCCAGCGACTGGGCGCTGCGGAACAGCACCAGCGTCTCGAAGTCGATATCCGGGGTCAGCGTGCGCGACCAGAAGAACGACACCGCCAGACAGGTAAAGCCAAAGGCAATAATCCAGCGCGTTTGCACCACAGGCATCAGCTTCAGCACCAGCGGAATGGTCAGCACAATCAGCACCGCCCCGGGCGACAGCACCAGGCCGGACCAGGTGGCGGTATAGCCCAGGTCCTGCTGCGCCAGCTGCGGGATCACCACGGAACTGCCGTACAAAATCATCGCCATCCCCGCCATCAGCAGGCTGGAGATGGCAAAGTTGCGGTCCTTCATGCAGTGCAGATCCACCACCGGTTTTCTGGCATATACCAGCCAGTAAATGGCACCGATAATGCCGATAAGCGTTAACACCGCGAAGGTACGAATAAAGTTCGAGTAGAACCAGTCCTCATCTTCCCCCCGGTCAAGCATCACCTGCAGGCAGCCCAGCCCCAGGGCGATCAGGCCGATCCCCGTCCAGTCGATGGTCAGCTTCTCTTTTGACTTACTCTCCCACGGCGGATCTTCCAGCAGCTGGTAGATCGCCAGCACCGTGACAATCCCCACCGGGATGTTGATAAAGAACACCCAGCGCCAGGAGTAGTTGTCGGTGATCCAGCCCCCCAGCGTCGGGCCGAGGACCGGTGCAACAATAATCGCGATGGACGAGAGCCCAAAGGCTTTGCCCCTGTCCTCCGGCTTGAAGTAGTCGAGCAGTACCGACTGCTGCGTGGGCTGTAGCCCGCCGCCAAAAAAGCCCTGCATCACGCGGAACAGGATGATCTGCCACAGCTCGGTGGCGATGCCGCAGAGGAACGAGCAGACGGTGAACATGACGATGCAGATCAGGAAGAACTGCTTGCGGCCGAAGACGCGGCTCAGAAACGCCGAGATGGGCAGCACGATGCCGTTCGCGACCAGGTAGCTGGTTAACACCCAGGTGGATTCGTCATAGCTGGACGAGAGCGAACCCGCCACGTGCGGCAGCGCCACGTTGACGATAGTGGTGTCCAGTATTTCCATAAACACCGCCAGGGTGACGACAATCGCCACCGCCCACGGGTTGCTGGCGGGCTTCCAGCTGTCGTGGCTGTGATCCGTCATTCCACCGTCACCTTCGGCGCAACCGACAGCCCCAGCGGCAGCGGTTTGTTCGGATCGAGCCCCTTATCAATCACGATTTTGACCGGCACGCGCTGCACAATTTTGACAAAGTTACCGGTGGCATTTTCTGCCGGGAAGGCGGAGAAGCGCGAGCCGCTGCCCTGCTGGATACTATCAACATGGCCCTCAAGCGCCATATCCGGCCACGCGTCGACCGACACGGTGACCTTATCGCCGGGCTTCATGCGCTCAAGCTGGGACTCTTTGAAGTTCGCCACCACCCACACGTTCGGCGAAACCAGGGAGAACAACGCCGTTCCCGCCTGCACCAGCGTGCCGGGCTGCACGTTGCGTTTGGTGACAAACCCGTCGAACGGGGCGCGGACTTCGGTGTAAGAGAGGTTCAGATTGGCCGTTTCCAGCTGCGCTTTCGCCTGATCGACCTGGCGCTCGCGCGCTTCAACGTTGGTTTCCTGCTGGCGGATTTGCAGCTGGACCTGCTCTGCCACCTCCAGCTGCGCCTGGGCGCTGGCCAGCCCCGCCTGCGCGCTGCGCAGCTGAGCGTTCGCGGAATCAATGCTTTGCTGGGTAGTTGCCCGCGGGTCGACGCCGCGCTGGCGACGGTACTCCGCCTGCGCGTTCGCCAGATCGGCCTGCGCTTTCAGCACCTGCGCTTTGGCTTCGTCACGCTGGGCGGGATACTGCACTTTGGAGAGCGCGAGCTGCGCCTGGGCCTGGTGCAGCTGCGCGATAGCCAGCCCAAGCTGGGCCTGAGCCTGATCGCGCTGCGCGGTGGTATCACGCGGATCGATGACCACCAGCAGATCGCCCTTTTTCACGCGCTGGTTATCGCGCACCCGCAGCTCGGTGACGTAGCCTGCCGTTTTCGGGGCAATCGTCACCACATCGCCGTCGGTAAAGGCGTCGTCAGTCGTCTCTTCGTTACGGGTTAAAAACCACCAGACCAGCGCCACGACAACCATCACCACCACGACAATGCCGAGGATAATTAACGGTTTTTTGCCCGGTCGCTTACGCTCATTATTATTTTTGTCCTGCTCGTCAGCAGGTGGAGTTTGATCTTCAGCCATAGTTCAGCAACGGTCCTGTCAGTGAGCGGCATCACACTATGCCGTTCACTAAAGCTAGGACGTTGCTATACGTTTGCCAGGAAAAACTGACAAATTGCGCACTATATGAGAAGGAATATTCCGAAACCGATTGCCGCGGCCCAAACCAGCATCGGTATCGACCAGAGATGGAAGCGCCACCAGATACGACGGTCGTTGGCCATGCGCAGGGCAATCAGGTTGGCCAGCGAGCCGGGCAACAGCCCAAACCCGCCGATATTCACCGCCCAGGCCAGCAGCGTGTCCGGCGGAACATAGTTGAGTAGCAGAATGGTGGACGGCACGTTGCTGATAAACTGCGACAGGCCAATCGCCGTCAGCCACAGTCCCGGCTGAGACAGCGTACTGACGCTGTGGAGCACGTTTTGCAGCACCGGAAGCTGGATAAGCAGATGCACATCAATAAACATCACCATAAAGACCAGCAGCAGCGTCCAGTCCACGCTGACCAGCACGCGCCGCGCGAGGACGACAAAGCCTGCGGCGACCAGCAGGACACCCGCCAGCTCATACTTCAGCTCGAGCGCGAACAGAAAGACGATGTATAACCCGAGACAGCTCCAGACCAGACGCGGCTGCCACTGCGGGCCCGTGGTGCCGCTGTGGTATTGCAGTTTTTTATCCGGAAACGCAAACCAGCAGACCGCCAGCAGCGACAGCATCATCACCAGCGCCAGCGGTGCCATCTGCCAGGTAAAGGCGGCGAACGACAGCCCGGAACGTCCCCAGAGGAGGATATTTTGCGGGTTGCCGATAGGCGTTAACAGAGAACCGGCGTTAACGGCGAGCGCTTCAAAGATGATCAGCCGGCTGACCGGGATCTCGCAAAGCTTACGCAGCGTGAGCGTGAGGGGCACGATGATAAACAGCGCCACGTCGTTGGTCAGAAACGTCGACAGCACCGCGGCGGAAAACACCATAAACAGGGACAACCTGCGCTCGGTGGCAAAGCGGCGCACCATTTTACGGCCCAGCACGTCAAAATAGCCACTCAGCTCAACCCCTTTGGTGAGCATCATCAGGCCGCTCAGGGTAATGATGGTGCGCCAGTCAATGGCAGCGGGCCAGGCCTGTGGCGCAAACGGCACAAAGAGGCTTAACCCTGCGCCAATGAGTAATAAGAGATGGAAGAAACGATCGCGTGCCAGGGCCTGCAGTCCAGGGATTTTCATTCAGCGGAGGGACCATATTTAAGCGTAAACTCACGAAACTTCACCAGCGTCTCTTCGCTGACGTGGTGTTCCATTCCTTCCGCATCCCGGCGGGCAATCTCCGGGCTAACGCCCAGCACCAGCAAAAAATTCTCGACAAGCTGATGGCGCTCGCGGCTCTCCTGCGCGAGTTTCTCCCCTTCTGGCGTCAGAAAGACCCCGCGCCAGGGGATCATTTCGATTAGGCCCACGGAGGCGAGACGTTTTAACATTTTTGCGACAGTTGGCTGCGATACCCCCAGCCTGGCGGCCATATCGACCTGACGCGCTTCCCCGACCTCACGAATCAGATCGGAAATGAGTTCAACATAATCATCAATCAGTTCACGCCGGTGCGCTTCACGGACCTGGCGAAAACCTTCGACATGCTCTTCAACATTCACCAGTTGCGTCGTTTTTTTAATGGTTGGCTTACCTGCGCGACGGTTCATTGTACTTCCTCAGTGGGGTGACGCTTCCAGCGCCCGGTATCGAGAGCGCACATTGTAAACCATCCCTCCACAAGCACAAAAAATTAACGAAATAGCCATAGCTATACAATATAGCCTGTGCTATATCTGTATGTAATGCAGTCACCCTTCACGGATCGAAGGGATCAAAAATCAGGAGGTCTTATGAACGAATTCAAGAGGTGCATGACCGTGTTTACCCACTCCCCCTTTAAAGTGCGCTTAATGCTGCTGAACATGCTTTGCGATATGTTTAACAGTAAACCGCATCAGGATGACAAACCTTCCCACTAAGCGGCGTCGCGGTACGCCGCTTCATTTTCCCGTCACATTTTCGCTGTAAACTGGCTTCCAGCCGCCCTATTCCCGATCTTTTTTACGGATTTGCAATCCCCTTCGCAAAACATCTGCTTAGCAACTGTTGATATTATTTAGCGCTCGCACTATCTTCTTGCAGCCCTGCACAATTTGCGGCTCGCTGAAGCGGACCCTCATTCCCTCTCCACGCACTGTCAGGCAGGTTATGACCCTTGACGCCAGGGTGAGCACATGGCGTTTTCATCCATGATAGTGACCTATGAATTTAACCCTGATAGATACCGTTGTGACCCGCAGCCGGGCCTTAAGCCCGTGGACGGGGTTTTACTTTTTGCAGTCATTACTGATTAACTTTGCGCTCGGTTATCCCTTTAGTCTGCTCTACGCGGTGGCCTTCACCTGCATTCTGCATGTGCTGTGGCGAGCCGCGCCGCGCGCGCAAAAAGCATTAATCGGCATCTGTTCGCTGGTTGCGGCACTCTATTTTCCGTTTGGTCAGGCGTACGGCTCGCCAAACTTTAATACCCTGCTGGCGCTGCACTCGACCAATATGGAAGAGTCGACGGAGATCCTGACGATCTTCCCGTGGTACAGCTACGTGGTCGGGCTCTTTATCTTCGCGTTGGGCGTTATCGCCATCCGTCGTCAGCCGGGCGAGAAAAAATCCTGGGGTAAGATCGACATACTCTGTCTGATGTTCAGCGTTGCCGTAGCGTTTGTCGCCCCCATCCAGAATATTCCCTGGGACGGTAAGCTAAGACTTATTAACATCGGCTATCCGGTTTTCCGCTTCGTGAAAGACGTCGTTGTAAATAATAAAGAGGTTCTCGACGAACAGGCCCGCATGGCAGAGCTTTCCAATATGAAAGACACCTGGAACGTGCTGGCCGTTAAGCCGAAATATCACACCTATGTGGTGGTGATTGGCGAAAGCGCGCGTCGCGATGCAATGGGCGCGTTTGGCGGCCACTGGGACAACACCCCGTTCGCGAGTTCGGTCAAAGGCACCCTGTTTACCGATTATGTCGCGGCCAGCGGCTCAACGCAGAAATCGCTCGGCCTGACCCTTAACCGGGTGGTGGATGGCAAACCGCAGTATCAGGATAATTTCGTCACCCTGGCAAACCGCGCAGGTTTTCAGACGTGGTGGTTCTCGAATCAGGGGCAAATTGGCGAATACGATACGGCCATCGCCAGCATCGCCAAACGGGCTGACGAAGTGCAGTTCCTGAAAAATGGCGACTTTGAAGCCGACAAAAATACCAAAGACGAAGCGCTGCTGAAAATGACGGCGCAGGTCTTCGCGACCCCGCGCACCCAGCCTCAGCTGATCGTCCTGCATCTGATGGGGTCGCACCCGCAGGCCTGCGATCGGACCGGCGGGAAGTACGCGGAGTTCGTGCAGTCCAAAGAGACCTCCTGCTATCTCTACACCATGACGCAAACCGACGACCTGCTGAGCAAGCTCTACGATCAGCTGCGCAATACGGGCGACAGCTTCTCCCTGGTCTATTTCTCGGATCACGGACTGGCGTTTAAGGAGCGCGGGAAAGAGGTGCAGTACCTGGCGCACGATGACAAGTTCCAGCAGAACTTCCAGGTACCGTTTATGGTGCTGTCGAGTGACGATAAAACGCATCGCGTTATTAAAGCGCGTCGTTCAGCGAATGATTTCCTGCAGTTTTTCTCGCAGTGGACGGGGATTACCGCCGGGCAGATAAAAAACGCTTACCCGTTTGTCTCTAACAAGAAAGCTCCCCAAGTGTACGTTACCAACTTCAAGTTACAGAAAGTTGACTACAACCATCTGGGTACGGATATTTTTGATATTAAGAGTAAGTAGCGGTCTGATGCCCTCACCCTGGTCCTCTCCTACAGGGCTGAGGGATCCCCCAGTAATTTTTTACTTGAAGCGATGAACGTTGCTTCGCAAAATTAATGACTTACAGCGACGTACTGGTCCGGCTGTAAATCGCCGAAGCGTTTCCGTAAGGCCGGGGCGAGGCGCAGGGATGCGCCGAGAGGGCGTGGCCTGCAGGGATGCAGGCTCATGCCCGACCCGATAGCCTGAAGGAATAAGCTGAGGGTACCGCGAAGCGGCGATTTACCGCCGGGAGCCCGGGTCGCCAGGGCGGCGGCGATTGAGCCGCCCTGGCACGTTCACAGGTCATCCTGTCACAGAGTAGCAAGGAACATGAAGTGAACGGAATGACCACTACAGCCGTATGTTCCCCCCTCCCCCCACAGGGAGAGGGAAAAAGACAAAAAAAAATCCGCCACAGTGGGCGGATTTTTTATTTAATCACCGAAGTGATTAGAAGCGGTAACCTACGCCCGCGATCCAGGTGCCAACGTCAACGTTGCGGATACGGCTCTGCTCATAGGAGAAGTCCAGAGCAACGTCCTGGATTGGGTTGAACTGCAGGCCTGCGCCATAGGAGAAGCCGTAGTCGCTGTTGCTTGCAGTGCGGTTCAGACCTTCGTTTTCGGTCTGCTGGAATTTACCGTAGCCAACACCTACAACACCGTAGATGCTTGCCCAGTCGTTCAGACGGTAAGCTGGGCCCGCGGTGATACCGTAGTACTGGCCTTTATTGTATGCGCCGTTTTCAGAACGATCTTTCTCGGTGTAGGTGAAAGAACCGATCACGCCCAGTGGGTTGTTATCCTGCTCGTAACGATACTTCAGGTTGAAACCGTTAGCTTTGTTCATCACGCCCTGATAGTCGCTCTGAGCGTAACCACCAGTAACAGTAGAAGTAGCAGCTACAGCGGTACCTGCGGAAACAGCCAGTACAGCGGCCAGTGCTGAAAGACATGCAATTTTTTTCATAACCACCTCAAATGTGATCCAAGTAAGTCCGTAAGTTTTAAATATATCAAAAAAATTTGCGAAACTCTTTGTGATTCGTGATGTCTAATGAAACCTTTCCTGTAACAGAACGTTTCCAGCATCAGCTATCTCTTTCAAATCACATGCAATTTTCACTACTAAATGCGCATAGTGCGCGTCTGCGCAGTTACATTCATCCAGATTATTCCTAATCTGACAGGCGATAAATCCACCAGCGCTTAACCATTTTACGGATTTCACCTGCTTTTTTTTCAACAGTACCTCAACCGTAGCCGCATATTTCCTTTACACTGCAACCTTTACCTCATTTGACATAAGCTGACAGGAGAAAGGATGCCTGGGTTATCCCGCACGTCGTCGGTCTGGTTGCCGGTAGCCGTCATACTCATTGCCATGTTGTCCATTCAAAGCGGTGCCTCGCTGGCAAAATCGCTTTTTCCGCTGGTTGGCGCGCCCGGGGTGACCGCCCTGCGTATTGTGCTGGGCACGGCGATACTGGTGGTCATTTTTAAACCGTGGCGTCTGCGCTTCAAAAAGGAGCAGCGTTTACCGCTGCTGTTTTATGGACTCTCCCTGGGGGCAATGAACTACCTGTTCTACCTCTCCATCCAGACGATACCGCTGGGTATTGCCGTCGCGCTGGAGTTTACCGGCCCGCTGGCAGTGGCGCTGTTCTCCTCCCGACGTCCGGTCGATTTTATCTGGGTCGTGTTAGCCGTACTGGGCTTATGGTTCCTGCTGCCGCTGGGCCAGAGCGTTTCTGAGATTGATCTGACGGGCGCAGCGCTGGCGCTGGGCGCAGGTGCCTGCTGGGCTGTCTATATCCTCACCGGCCAGCGCGCAGGGGAAGAGCACGGTCCGGCGACCGTCGCGTTGGGTTCCCTGATTGCGGCCATCGTGTTTGTGCCCATCGGTATGGCGCAGGCGACAGAGTCTATCTGGCAATGGTCCGTCATGCCCATCGGTCTGGCGGTCGCGATTCTCTCTACCGCACTCCCCTATTCTCTGGAGATGATTGCGCTGACGCGTCTGCCGACACGCATATTTGGCACCCTGATGAGTATGGAGCCTGCGCTTGCCGCGATTTCCGGGATGGTGTTTCTCGGCGAAACCCTGACATTGACCCAGACGCTGGCGCTCTGCTCGATTATCGCGGCATCAATGGGCTCGACGCTTACCATGCGCCCGGAGCCAAAAGTTGAGAAAGTGGATATCAACTAAGGCCATATATTCTGCATGGCTTCCACGCCATGCAGAATAAAGGCCAGAAACACAGGCGTTATAATTTCTTACACACTCACGCCTGCCAGCAAAATATTCCTCTGCGTTAACTTCCCCATTCAGCAATTAAGATTGATCTGTATCAATTTATAAATTATCTAATACTTTCAATAAATTAAATTCTCAACCTCCTTCTCGCTATTAAACCGATAGGCACAGCCAAACCGCAGAGAAAAAATCCGGTGCTATACTTAGTTCCGTAATTACCTGGGACATAAACATCAAGAGGATATGAGATTATGAGTACCGCTAAACTGGTGAAAACGAAAGCGTCTAATCTGCTTTATACCCGTAACGATGTATCGGACAGCGACAAAAAAGCGACCATTGAGTTGCTGAATCGCCAGGTGATCCAGTTCATCGATCTTTCGCTGATCACCAAACAGGCCCACTGGAATATGCGCGGTGCAAACTTTATTGCCGTTCATGAAATGCTGGATGGCTTCCGCACAGCACTGGTTACCCACCTCGATACGATGGCTGAACGTGCCGTTCAGTTAGGCGGCGTGGCGCTGGGCACCACACAGGTGATCAACAGCAAAACCCCGCTGAAAAGCTATCCGCTGGATATCCATACCGTTCAGGATCACCTGAAAGAGCTGGCGGACCGCTATGCGATTGTGGCGAACGATGTGCGCAAAGCGATTAGCGAAGCGAAAGACGAAGATACCGCAGACATCTTCACCGCCGCCTCCCGCGATCTGGATCAGTTCCTGTGGTTCATCGAATCTAACATCGAATAATTCATACGAATTTTCTATCAAACCCTCGCCCTTCGGTGAGGGTTTTGCACATCTATGGTGCACGTTTTTTGCCTGAGAACGTGCAAAAGTGAAGAAATTGTAATAATCACCTCACACAACCGTTAACGGAAGATTGTTTTTTCGTCAGAATTTACGCTAAATATCTCCCCGTCAGTTGAGCCAAACGAAGCGCACCAAAACAGTGCTCCACTTTGGTGCAATAAGACCTCATTGCCCCATTTATTGTGCAATGCATGACATCATCCCCTTTACAAAACAATAGCTTGTAAAGTTGGCACGATTTTTTCATTGTGCCACCTGTTCTCGCAGGGGATCGCCCCGTGGATATAAAAGGAAATGCTATGAAGTCTGTATTAAAAGTTTCACTGGCTGCACTTACCCTGGCTTTTGCGGTGTCCTCTCAGGCTGCCGACAAACTGGTTGTGGCGACCGACACGGCGTTCGTTCCGTTTGAATTCAAACAGGGTGATAAATACGTTGGTTTCGATGTGGATCTGTGGGCCGCCGTCGCAAAAGAACTCAAACTGGATTACACCCTGAAGCCGATGGACTTCAGCGGCATCATCCCGGCACTGCAAACCAAGAACGTTGATCTGGCGCTGGCGGGTATCACCATTACCGACGAGCGTAAAAAAGCGATCGACTTCTCTGATGGCTACTACAAAAGCGGCCTGCTGGTGATGGTCAAAGCCGATAATAACGACGTAAAAAGCGTGAAAGATCTCGACGGCAAAGTGGTGGCAGTGAAGAGCGGCACCGGTTCGGTTGATTACGCGAAAGCCAATATCAAAACCAAAGACCTGCGTCAGTTCCCGAACATCGACAACGCGTACATGGAACTCGGCACCAACCGTGCTGATGCTGTTCTGCACGACACGCCGAACATCCTGTACTTCATCAAAACAGCCGGTAACGGCAAGTTCAAAGCCGTTGGCGAGTCTCTGGAAGCCCAGCAGTACGGTATCGCGTTCCCGAAAGGCAGCGACGACCTGCGCACGAAAGTTAACGGCGCACTGAAAACGCTGAAAGAGAACGGCACCTATAACGAAATCTACAAAAAATGGTTCGGTACCGAGCCTAAATAATTTCACCTGAATTCAGGTTTGTAACGCCCGGTGGCGCTGCCGCTTACCGGGCCTACGTTTTTCGTTTTTCACCACGGTATACAGGAATACATCATGCAGTTTGACTGGAGCGCCATCTGGCCTGCCATTCCACTCTTGCTTGAAGGCGCTAAAATGACTCTGTGGATTTCGGTCCTGGGTCTGGTTGGCGGGTTGATTATCGGTCTTGTCGCCGGTTTCGCCCGTACCTACGGTGGCTGGATTGCAAACCACATCGCACTGGTTTTCATCGAAGTGATCCGCGGCACCCCCATTGTCGTGCAGGTCATGTTCATTTACTTCGCCCTGCCTATGGCGTTCACTGACCTGCGCATCGACCCGTTCAGCGCAGCCGTCGTCACCATTATGATCAACTCAGGCGCCTACATTGCGGAAATCACCCGCGGTGCGGTGCTGTCGATTCATAAAGGTTTCAGTGAAGCCGGTCTGGCATTAGGTCTTTCACGTCGCGAAACGATCCGCCACGTTATTCTGCCGCTGGCGCTGCGTCGCATGCTGCCACCGCTGGGTAACCAGTGGATCATCAGCATTAAAGATACGTCGCTGTTCATTGTTATCGGCGTGGCCGAACTGACCCGTCAGGGACAGGAGATCATTGCTGGCAACTTCCGCGCGCTGGAAATCTGGAGTGCGGTGGCCGTGGTCTACCTGATCATTACTCTGGTTCTGAGCTTCGTTCTGCGTCGTCTTGAAAGAAGGATGAAAATCCTGTGATTGAATTTAAAAACGTTTCCAAGCACTTTGGCCCAACCCAGGTGCTGCACAATATCGATCTGAACATCCAGCAGGGTGAAGTGGTGGTCATTATCGGGCCATCCGGCTCCGGTAAGTCGACCCTGCTGCGCTGCATCAACAAGCTGGAAGAGATCACCAGCGGCGATTTGATCGTCGACGGTCTGAAGGTGAATGACCCGAAAGTGGATGACCGTCTGATTCGTCAGGAAGCGGGCATGGTGTTCCAGCAGTTCTACCTGTTCCCGCACCTGACGGCGCTGGAGAACGTGATGTTTGGCCCCCTGCGCGTGCGCGGCGCCAACAAAGCGGCGGCAGAAGCGCTGGCCAAAGATCTGCTGGCGAAAGTCGGCCTGGCTGAACGCGCGCACCACTACCCTTCCGAGCTGTCCGGTGGTCAACAGCAGCGCGTGGCAATTGCCCGCGCGCTGGCGGTCAAACCGAAACTGATGCTGTTTGATGAGCCTACGTCCGCACTCGACCCGGAGCTGCGCCACGAGGTGCTGAAGGTTATGCAGGATCTGGCGGAAGAAGGGATGACGATGGTTATCGTGACCCACGAAATCGGCTTCGCTGAGAAAGTGGCGTCCCGCCTGATCTTTATTGATAAAGGCCGTATCGCGGAAGACGGTAACCCGCAGGAATTGATTGCGAACCCGCCGAGCCCGCGTCTGCAGGAGTTCCTGCAGCACGTCTCCTGATCCCTCGCTTAACGCTAAAGCCGGGCTTGCCCGGCTTTTTTACGCCAGATTGTTCCCAAAAATCCCCCTCCGCGTCCCGACTTCTATACTTATCATTTTGTTCGACATTTTCACCGGAGGACGCCGTGCCGTGGATCCTGTTGCTGTTGATTAGCCTGTTTAGTGCGCCATCGTTCGCCGTCGCGATCCCCGGTGTGACCACCGGAACAACCGCCAGTCAGCAAAGTACGCCCCCTCCTGAACCCGATGTCGAACAGAAAAAAGCCGCCTACAGCGCCCTCGCCGACGTCCTTGAGAACGACACCTCCCGGCAGGAACTCATCAGCCAACTGCGGAAAGTGGCCGCCACGCCGCCACAGGAGCCGGTGCCTGTCATCACCCCTCCTCAGGTGGAGGAACAAAAAACGGTGCTGGAAAACGTCACCGACGTGAGCCGACACTATGGGGAAGCCCTCTCCTCGCGCTTTGCTCAGCTCTACCGCAACCTGATTGGCTCACCGCATAAGCCGTTTAACCCACAAACGTTTACCGCCGCCGCCACGCAGTTCCTGATACTGGCCGGTGCAGTCTTCCTTTTTTACTGGCTGGTGCGCCTGTGCGCGTGGCCGCTGTACCGCAAAATGGGGCAATGGGGACGCAGAAAGAATCAGCAGAAAAGCAGCTGGCTGCACCTGCCGTTGATGATAGCCTCAGCGTTTATCATTGATTTACTGCTGCTGGCGCTGACGCTGTTCTTAGGCCAGATGCTGGCCGACAGGCTGAACGCGGGCAACAAAACCATCGCCTTCCAGCAGTCGCTTTTCCTGAATGCCTTTGCCCTGATTGAGTTTTTCAAGGCGCTGCTGCGGTTACTCTTTTGTCCCCACGTGCCGGCGCTGCGTCCTTTCGCCATCCGGGATGAAACGGCGAAGTACTGGGCGCTGCGCCTGAGCGTGCTCAGCGGGCTGATTGGCTACGGCCTGCTGGTTGCCGTGCCGATCATCTCCAACCAGGTGAACGTCCAGTTTGGCGCGCTGGCAAACGTCATTATCATGATCTGCATTACCGTCTGGTCGCTGTATCTGATCTTCCACAATAAAAAAACCATTACCCAAAGCCTGCTGAATCTGGCCGATCGCTCCCTCTCGTTCTTTAGCCTGTTTATCCGCGCTTTCGCCCTGGTGTGGCACTGGCTGGCAAGCGCCTACTTCATCGTATTGTGCTTCTTCTCGCTGTTCGACCCGGGCAATAGCCTGAAATTCATGATGGGGGCGACGTTCAAAAGCCTGGCCATTATCGGCATCGCAGCGTTTGTCTCGGGGCTGCTGTCGCGCTGGATTTCGAAAACCATCACCCTGTCGCCGCAGGTACAGCGTAATTACCCGGAACTGCAAAAACGGGTAAACGGCTGGATGTCGGTATCGCTGAAGGTGGCGCGCATCCTCACCGTCTGCGTGGCGATTATGCTGCTCCTGAATGCGTGGAGCCTGTTTGATTTCTGGAACTGGCTGCACAACGGTGCGGGTGAGAAAACGGTCGACATCCTGATTCGCATCGCGTTGATTTTGTTCTTCTCTGCCGTCGGCTGGACGCTGCTGGCGAGCCTTATCGAGAACCGTCTGGTGTCGGATATCCACGGCCGTCCCCTGCCCAGCGCGCGGGCAAGAACGCTGTTAACCCTGTTCCGCAACGCGCTGGCGGTCATTATCAGTACCATCACCATCATGATTGTGCTGTCGGAAATCGGGGTGAATATCGCCCCGCTGCTGGCCGGTGCCGGTGCTCTGGGGCTGGCGATCTCCTTCGGGTCGCAAACGCTGGTGAAGGATATTATTACCGGCATCTTTATCCAGTTTGAGAACGGGATGAACACGGGCGATCTGGTGACCATCGGGCCGTTAACCGGCACCGTTGAGAGGATGTCGATTCGCTCGGTGGGCGTGCGCCAGGACACCGGGGCGTACCACATCATTCCCTGGTCCTCGATAACCACCTTCGCCAACTTTGTACGCGGCATTGGCTCCGTGGTAGCGAACTACGATGTGGATCGTCATGAGGATGCCGATAAAGCGAAGCAGGCGCTGCGCGATGCGGTAGAAGAGCTGATGCAGATGGAGGATATTCGCGGACTGGTGATTGGCGAGCCGTCATTTGCCGGCATTGTCGGGCTGACGAACACGGCCTTTACCCTGCGCGTGTCGTTCACCACCCAGCCGCTGAAGCAGTGGACGGTGCGCTTTGCGCTCGACAGCATGGTGAAAAAACACTTCGATCTGGCGAACGTGCGGATGCCGGTCCAGACCTATCAGGTACTGCCGCCGCCCGCAGCGCCGCTCCCACCGCAGGAGCCAACGCTGTAGCCTCGTTGCCGGGTGGCGGCTTCGCCTTACCCGGCCTACGACGGCGCGCTATTTGCGACGTTTGTTATTGTCCATAAACGTCCAGGCAATAAAGCGGCTTTGCTTCTGGCCCTGCGCCATCTCTTTTTTCACCACTTTTACGGCACCCGCTTCGGTGAGCGCGCGGTAGAGTGGCGGCAGGTTATCTCCGCGGGAAACCAGCGTCGTGAACCACTTCACCTGACGACCAAACTGTTTGCTTTCTGCAATCATGCGCAGGATAAACGCCACTTCGCCGCCTTCACACCATAATTCCTGCTGCTGACCGCCGAAGTTCAGCGCGGCATCTTCCGCCTGACCCAGGTTGCGGCGCTTGCGCTCGCTGCCCGCACGGGCCGCGGCCGCCGAATCATGGAACGGCGGGTTGCACATCGTGGCGTCATAGCTCTCATTTTTGTGAATGATACCGTTGAAGATCGACGCCGCCTCTTTCTGACGACGCAGACGAATGGCGCGGCTTAACCCAGGGTTCGCGCTGATAATCGCCTGGGCGCTGGCAAAGGCCTCGGCACCGATTTCGCTTCCGGTAAAGCGCCAGTGGTATTCATGCGCGCCGATCAGCGGGTAAATCAGATTCGCCCCGGTGCCAATATCCAGAATGGTGGCCTGCTCTGGAACAACGCCCTCATTACCTTCGGCAAGAAGATCGGCAAGGTGATGCACGTAATCCGCGCGGCCCGGCACAGGTGGACAGAGAAAGCCTTCGGGAATATCCCAGTTCGCCACACCGTAATAGTGTGCAAGCAGCGCTTTGTTCAACATTTTAACCGCCTGGGGGTCAGCAAAGTTGACCGAAGGTTCACCCGCGGGGGTCTGGACAATGTAGTCCTGTAGCGGCGGGCAGCTCAGGCATAACGCATTCATGTCGTAGCGGCTGCGGTGGCGATTTCGTGGGTGCAATCCCGGCTTTTGGGAAGTCATGGCGTTCTCCTTTAAACAGCGGCGTAAGATACCCTTTGCTGGCCCAACGGTAAATCTTTCTCTGCATCGATCAAAAATTCGACATAAATCAAACACCTTTATGTCTATGATCTGTCAGCGAAATGTCAACTGATGTTGTTCAAAAAATAAGCAGATCATCATCAAATATTTGCGCTAAGTCACACTCCTCCGGCTTCTAAACTTAAGGGGAATCACCTGTTGTTTCCTCATGAGGATGTGATTATGAAAAAGTATCTGACCCTTGCTGTTATCGCTGCCGCCCTGGCGACCGCGTCATTCTCTGCGATGGCCGTTCAGTCGCTGACCCCGAGTACCGACACCAGCCAGCTTCGGCCTGCGGGCACCGTCTCGGTAAGCCGTGCCAGCAACCTTGACGATCTCCAGTCTAAACTTGCCGAAAAAGCCCGTCAGGAAGGTGCAAAAGGCTTCGTGGTGAATTCCGCTGGCGGCGATAACCATATGTACGGCACAGCGACCATTTATAAATAATCTGCTATTTTCCCCAGACTGCATCTGTCCACCGGATGCAGTTCTCTTCCCCCTCGCCTTGACTGTTCGTTTTTTAACCCCATATTAAAAGCAGGGCTGAACCAATATCAGGAGGGCATAATGGCTTCCGGCTGGGCAAATGATGATGCCGTTAACGACCAGATCAACAGTACAATTGAAGATGCGGTAGCGCGTGCCCGCGGTGAAATTCCGCGCGGCGAAAGCTTAACTGAATGCGAAGAGTGTGGAGACCCTATTCCCGAGGCGCGCCGAAAAGCCATCCCCGGCGTAAGGCTTTGCTTCACCTGCCAGCAGCATAAAGATTCGAAAAATTCATCGCATTCGGGATATAATCGCAGGGGTTCGAAAGACAGCCAGTTACGTTGACTTTCCTTTACCTAAGTTAACCGCACAGGCCCTTACCTTTACGCTCACGATTTTTAGCGAACCGCGTAGCAAAATGTGCCCTTCATCTTTCTTCTGTAAAGCGCATCAACAAGAAGTGTAAATCGCCAGTTTGAATTTATTAATATTCAATAAGTTATTTGTCATTCAATTTTTTTGAGCAACCACGTCAATTCTCTTCGATTTTATCCCTCGTAAAAAACCGTGATACTTATCACATCGACGGAACATCGTCCCCTTAACAGAAACACCTGCGAGAGATTAATTATGAAAACCATCAAATATGCTGTAGCTGCTGTTGCCCTGTCCGCTCTGTCCTTCGGCGCTTTCGCCGTAGAGCCAGTCTCTTCAACTCAGGCACAGAACATGAATAAAGTCGGTGTGGTAAGTGCTGATGGTGCGACCACGCTGGACGGTCTGGAAGCCAAACTGGCTGAGAAAGCGGCTGCTGCCGGTGCAAGCGGATACACCATTACCTCCGCTAACGGCAATAACAAGCTGAGCGGTACCGCGGTTATCTACAAATGATCGCCTGAACGAATGCTGTCCCCTCGCCAAACCCTCTGGTGAGCTGCTCCAACCCTCATTGACCCTGTTGTTTGTTACCCTTGCTTGCCCGTCCGCCACTGGACGGGCTTTTTTTTAGTTAAAAAGACTGCGCCACGCGCGCCAGACCGTCCTCTATCGAGTCCACCTCGCCCGTCGCCAGCAGACAGCAGGCCATCTGCTGCGTAATGGCGTGCGGAACAGGGACCTGGCCCGCCAGACACTGGGTGATCCAGTGGGCGGTGGTGTGCGGATCTTTGGCTTCGGGCAACGCCACATCACGATTATCCGTCCCGCGCTCCAGAATGACGCGCGCGCCGGCAGAATCAATGTGCACAATCTGCGGGCAGCGCTGCGGGTTGGCATACACCTCCCCTTCGGTGCCGTGCATCAGTAAAGCGCGCCCGCCAACCTCTTCAAAGAACTTGCCGACTCGCGTCACGTACTCCGGATGAGAGACGCTGGAAAGCCGCAGCGCGGCATCTTCGCCAAACGGCGTTGCCAGTTTGGCCAGCGTGTGGGCGCTGTTACGCACCCCCATACGCCAGCGCATATCCAGCTGCTTTTCCAGCGGCGGGCAGAACGCACCAACCGGAATATAGACCGGCTGATGCCCGTCAAGCTTCGCCTGCGCCTGACCCGCATGAAGGGTCGGCTTGATGTCCAGCAGCTCAAAGATGGTTTGCGTCAATACGCGCGTGGGATCTTCACTTACGCCGTGTACGACAACCGGGAATCCAAGCTTGTGCAGTAAAATCGCCAGCAGCGGCGTCAGGTTTGCCTGTTTACGCGCCCCGTTATAGCTGGGGATGACAATCGGCATCGGCTTTGCGACTGGCGGCGTTAAGCGCATCGTTTGCGCCTGCATCGCCTCGTAAAAACCGCGCATCTCCGCTTCGCCTTCCCCTTTAATACGCAGCGCAATCAGGATGCCGCCCATCTCCAGATCTGGCACATCGCCATTCAGCATGTGCGTATACAGTGCCTTAGCCGTTTCGTAATCCAGGTCGCGCGCATGATTTTTGCCCCGCCCTACCTCTTTGATAATTTTGCGATAATCCACGTCTTTTCTCCTGACTACGTCATCTTGTGAACACTATAGTCCTGAAGAAGCGCTGGCCGATAGTTTTTTATGAAGACAATCAACCCGCTGATTTTTTAGCAGTTAACGAAAGACAAGCTTTATTTCAATTATTTGTGATTTCTATAGAAGATTCTAAAGCATATCTTTTTTGATTAAATAGTCGCCGAACACTATTGAGGGTCACGGTGAAAACGTCCAGGCAACGTTTTTACCCGAAACACACCAGGATTGACTATGAACAAGGTTGCTTTAGGTTTATTTATCGCTGCAACGATAGGGTGTTCTGCATCCGCCTTTGCGGCAACAAACGGTGAAGGACAGATTAACTTTACCGGCGAAATTATTGATTCTGCCTGTCAGGTAGTAAATGGATTAAGCGATCCACTCAACGTCCAGTTAGGCAAAGTTTCAAAAACGGTATTCACCGGTGCAGGCTCCACCAGCACACCAACAAAATTTGATATTCAGTTAAAAGATTGTCCGGAGACGGTCACCTCTGCAGCAATTAATTTTGGCGGTACGCCAGATGCGAATAACAGCACCACGCTGGCGTTAACGGCAGATGCGAATGCCGCAACCGGCGTCGCCATTCAATTGCTTGACTCATCTGAACAACCCGTCAGCTTATATACGCCTTCCCGCGCGTATCCACTCAACGCAGGAAGTACGGTTAACGATCTGGAATTTGCAGCGCGATATATTCAGACGCAGGCTGCCGTTACGGCTGGCCCTGCTAACTCCGTATCGACCTTCACCGTTATTTATAACTGATATTTTCAATCTGAAGATATTAGCTTTGTGTCAAAGCTAATATCTTTTCTTTATGTTGAGAAATATTTATGCGCCATGGTTATTTACTGAGCACTCTGTTACTGGTAGCCGCGACCGCTCATGCGGGAGTCATTATTAATGGCACCCGCCTGGTCTACCGGGGAGATAAAAAGGAGTCATCTCTTGGTATTTCAAATCCAGATACAACGGATTATCTGGTGCAGTCCTGGGTTGATACCGACAGTAAAAATCATGCCGCTGCGCCGTTCCTGATTACACCGCCCCTGTTTCGTCTTGATGCGAAAGAGGATAACGTACTGCGCGTCGTTCGCACCGGCGGGAATTTACCGGACGATCGCGAATCGCTGTACTGGTTAAATATTAAAGCGATTCCCTCATCGAAGCACGTTGAGGGGGTGAATACGCTGCAAATTGCGATTAATACGCGCATCAAATTACTCTACCGTCCATCGTCCGTTAAGGGCAAGCCGGAAGAGATGGCGGATAAGCTGGAATGGCATCGTGAAGGTAACGATCTGGTCGTTAATAATCCGACCCCCTTCTATATGAATTTCCAGAGCGTGGCGTTGAATGGTCATAAAATCACGAAAGCCACCTGGGCCGTGCCTGAAACCGGAACGCACATTACCCTGCCAGCCAATACGGGTGGCGATACTGTGACGTATTCCATTATTACGGATTACGGCAGCATCAGCAAAACCTGGACAAAATCCGTTCATTAATTTCATGTCTGATAACGCATTAAAATAATCATGTACAGCCATAAAAAGCCGTTCACCTGCCAATTATTCACGCTGCTGACCCTGCTATGTGGTCTGGCAGCCGTGTGTTTTGCGCAGTTCGCGTGGGCTGATGATTATTTTAACCCGGCACTGCTGGATATTGACAACCCTCAGCAGACCAAAACGGATCTCTCCGTATATGAAAAAGGGCCTGGACAGGCGCCGGGGAAATACCAGGTCGCGATCTATATTGATAATAATAAAATCGACACCCGTGACGTGACGTTTACATTGCAGCAGGATAGCCGGGGCAACAGTTCGCTTCAGCCTTGTTTTAGCCTCGAAGAGTTAAAAAGTCTGGGCATCAAAACCCAAAAATACCCGCAGTTAATGGCAAAGGGTTCGTGTGCCGACATTAGCGCCATCCCTTCGGCATCGGCCTCGTTCCACGTTCGGAATCAACAGCTGCTCCTGAGCATACCGCAAACGGCACTGGGCCAGGTGCCACGCGGCTATATCGATCCCAAAGAGTTTGATGAAGGGATCACCGCAGGCTTATTAAACTACAGCGCCAACGCCAGCCAGAGCCACGCTCGCCAGCAGGGCGAAGAGGATAACAGCAGCCAGTACGTCAATTTGCGCCCGGGCTTTAATGTCGGGGCCTGGCGCGTACGCAACTATTCCACCTGGAATCGCAGCACGACGGGCAAGGAAGAACAGCAGAAGTTCTCCTCCGTCTATACCTATGCCCAGCGCGATATCGTGTCGATGAAAAGCGATCTCACCGTCGGGCAGAGCTCTTCGCCTGCCGATGTGTTCGACAGCGTGCCCTATACCGGGGTGCAGATTAACTCCGACAGCGACATGCTGCCGGACAGCGAAAAAGGCTATGCGCCGATTATTCGCGGAACGGCGCACAGTAACGCGCTGGTGATGGTTCGCCAGAACGGCTATGTCATTTATCAGAACACCGTCGCCCCCGGCGCGTTTGAAATTAACGATCTCTACCCTACCGGCAGCAGCGGCGATCTGCAGGTGACCGTAAAAGAGACCGACGGAAGCGAAAGCCACTTTGTGGTGCCCTACGCGTCGGTGCCGGTATTGCAGCGTGAAAAAAACCTGCGCTACAGCGTAACCGCAGGCCGCTACCGCTCGTATGACAGCGACGTCGAGAAAACGCCGTTTGCCCAGGGGAGCGTAATTTACGGCTTACCTTACGGATTCACCGCCTACGGCGGCGTGCAGCAGAGCAGCCATTATCAGTCTCAGGCGGTGGGCGTCGGTAAAAACATGGGAGATTTAGGCGCCTTCTCGCTCGACGTCACCCGCGCAAAAGCGCTGCTGAAAAAACAGCAGTCCAGCAAAGGGCAGTCTGCGCGCCTCCGCTACAGCAAAGATTTTGCGGGATCGGGGACGAATTTTTCCGTGGCGGGCTATCGCTACAACAGCAAAGGGTTCTACACGCTGGAAGACACCATGGAATCCTATACCCGCTCGGATGACTGGTCGGCACCGCAGCAGCGCCGCGAGCGTGAAGAAGCCACCATCGACCAAACCCTGCCCGAAGGCTGGGGCTCAATGACGCTGAGCCTGGTCAAAGAGACCTACTGGAGCCAGAGCCAGAACATGACCTCAATGAGCGTCAGCTACAACAACAGCTGGCACGGCGTGAGCTACAGCCTGAGCTACAGCATGAACAAGAATACCGACGCCAGCGATGAAAACGGCAATTCCGTCTCCAACGACAACCAGTTTTCACTGAGCGTCTCCGTGCCGCTCGATCGCTGGATGCATAACACCTGGGCAACCTACAACCTGAACAATACCAAAGACGGCACGACGCAGAACATTGGCCTTAACGGCACGGCGCTGGCCGAAGATAACCTGAACTGGAACATCCAGGAGGGGCTTAGCCGCACCGGTAGCGGAAACTCGACCAGCATGAACGCTGACTACAAAGGCACCTACGGCGAGCTCAGCGGCGGCGTGAGTCAGGACAACTATCAGCAAAGCGTAAACGTCGGCGTGCAGGGTGGCGTTATCGCCCACGCCAACGGCATAACGCTGAGCCAGCCGCTCGGCGAAACAATTGCACTGGTCAAAGCGCCGGGCACCCATGGTACGCACATTGCCAACCAGACCGGCGTTGAAACCGACTTCCGCGGCTATACCGTGGTGCCGTTCGTCACGGCCTACCGCCATAACACGATTGCCCTGGACACCGAAACGCTGCCGGACGACGCCGACGTTACCCACGCCGCGCAGGTTGTTACCCCGACCCGCGGTGCGGTGGTGCGCGCCAGCTTTAACACCCGCGTGGGGAACCGGGTATTGATGGTGCTCACGCAAAACGGGAAACCGCTGCCCTTTGGCGCAACGGTGACCACCGACGATAAGGACAGCGAATTTATCGTGGGCAGCGGCGGCCAGACCTACCTCTCCGGCATGCCACAGCGCGGCACGCTCTCCGTTTCGTGGGGTGAAGGTGCCGGCGAACATTGCGTCGCTGAATACGCCCTCACGGATGAGAAAGACAAAAACAGCATCATTAACGCTGCCGCGCAGTGTCATTGATTCACCGTAAAGGTTGACCTTATGCAGATTGTAAAACAACTGGTGTTCTTATTCGTGCTCGGCCTGTCGGCGCTATTCATGCCCCATGCAAAGGCCGAATGTACGACGCCCGATATGCCAAAGTTGCTAAACGTGGCAACCATATCGGTACCCAGCACGTTGCCCGTGGGCGAAAGTATTCCCGGAACGGAACAAACCGTTCACGTTGCGGGAAGCTGCGACCACGCCTATGAAGCCGGTCAGGAAATTGTCTCCTGCTACTACGGCACCGGCACCGAAATTCCGGGCCTCGCCGGCGTGTACGGTACCGGCGTGGAGGGGATTGGCATTGCGCTGGTCAACGACAAAGGCCAGCGGATAACGGGCGCGGGTGGGGTCTATTGCGATTCGCGCAGTACACCCATTGGCTACATCTCAAATGATGATGCGCGAAACTTCAGCTTCGATGTCACCCTTGAACTGATAAAAACCAGCAATGCGGTAAGCTCGGGTACGCTTTCAATTGACCAGACAAAGTTTGGGATTGGCGTTTATGGCATGGACGGGATTGGTTCTCCGAACACCGTATCTTACGCTGGCGACGTCAATATTCAGGAGGTGACCTGTTCGGTTTCCCCTAAAAACCTCACCGTTGTACTAGGCGATTTTCCGGTCAGCGATTTTATCGGCATCGGCACGCTCTCCATGCCGGCGCAGGAGTTTAACGTAACGGTCAACTGTAACGCCACGGTACAGCCTGAAGTGAAAATCACCAGCGCTAACGGCTATGAGACCGGCTACGCTGGGGTGATCAAACTCACTCAGCAGCCCGGAATGGCCACCGGGGTCGGGGTGCGAATGTTGTTCGACAACGATATCGCCACCTTCGATCAATACGTCACGACCTCCAGCGAGGCCGTTGCCAACCAGACGCTGGATATTCCTTTCCAGGTGCGCTACCAGCAAATCAGCGACGAGGTCACGCCCGGCCCGGCCAACACCGTAGCCACCATAACTCTGGCCTATAAGTGACGATGATGAAAAAAATAGTGCTTTTCATTGGGATGAGCCTGATGACGCAGGCGTGGGCGGATGATATCCAGGTTCAGATGGTCGGGAATATCTATGCCAATACCTGCGTGATCGACAGCGCCAGCAAAAACTTAACCGTCGACCTCGGCCAGACAGCGTCCGGCAATTTTAAAGACGTGGGGGATACGGGCGAATGGAAAGAATTTTCGCTGAACGTCTCGCATTGTCCCAAAACGCTGACGCTGGCAACGGCCTTTTTCTATGGCCAGGCAGACAGCCTGCACCCGACAAAATTTGCCAACATCGGCAGCGCAAAAGGGCTGGCGCTTGAGCTGGCGGACCGGCAGGACAATATCCTCATTGCCCCGCAGGCGAGCTTTAACGCGGTGATTAATCAAAACGATCACACGGCCACCTTCCCACTCGCCGCACGCTACTACGCCACCTCCATGCCAGTGAGCGCGGGGACGTTCAGCAGCGTGGTGCAGGTGACCTTCACTTACCAGTAGGACCGCGCCCCTTAGCACGGATGCTTTTCCTGCGCCCGGCGGTCAGTGTTGCCGGGCGTTTTTTTACCTCGGGCACTTCTGGCTGTTCAATCGGAAAGATCGGCAGCGCGTTTAACAAACGTTGGCCGTAATTTTTGGTGAGCAGACGTTTGTCATAAATCACCACCTCCCCCCAGCAGCCGTGGCTACGGATCAGACGCCCGACCTGCTGAATGAGATTAAACGACGCCGCAGGTAAACTTTGCACCTCAAACGGATAGCGATTGAGGCTTTTCAACCACTCGCCTTCGGTGATGACGACCGGGCTGTCGATGGGCGGGAAGGCAATTTTATGAATATGCACCTGCGTCAGGTAATCGCCCTTCAAATCCAGACCTTCCGCGAAGGACTGTAATCCCACCAGCACGCTGCACTCGCCGTTATCGATACGTTTGCGGTGCGTTTCCACCAGCCGGTAGCGCGGCTGATCGCCCTGCACCAGCAGGAGTAAACGCAGATCGGTGACGTGCTCCAGGAAGCGCTGCATCGCGCGCCCGCTGGCAAACAGCACCAGCATGCCGGGGTATTTTCTGCTCTCAACCTGTTCGCGGAAGTAGGCCGCCATTTCCGCAATGTGCTGCTCTTCGTTGTCGATCAGCGGCTCGAATTTCATGCGCGGGATCACCAGCTTCCCCTGCTCGCAGTGGTTAAACGGCGAGTCCAGCGCGACAAAACGATCGCCCGCTTTCTCTTTCAGGCCGCTCATTTCCTGCAAACGCGAAAAACTGTTCAGGGAGCGCAACGTGGCAGAGGTGACCACCACGTGCGGCACGCTGCGCCAGATGAGCTTTTCCAGCTGATCGGCCACGCGGATGCCCACGCAGTGGAAAAACAGATGGACCTGCCCGTCGCGCACTTCCCGGGTGGCCCATTTGGTGACCGGCGCGCCCGACGCCTGCGCCATCGAGGCCAGCCGCCAGAGCTTGCTCTGCGCTTCAAACATGCCGAGCGCACGGTTCATTTGCAAAAGAATACGGTGCAGGCGAACCACGTCATGCGAGCCGGTTTTCTCGCTGAGATCGTTTAAGAACATCTCCGCCAGCCCGCGCAGCTTTTCGAGATGCTTCGCCAGCTGCTGGCAAATCTCCATCACCTCGTCCGGCAGTTCGCCCATCGCAAAGCGGTGTTCCGCCTCCTGGGTTGCGGGAAGATAAAGATTCAGGATGTTGTTCAGCGACGAGATAAGGCTGTAAACCTCTTCGCAGTGGTCGCTCAGACGCTCCGGCACCGCCAACGGCGGCGTGGTTTTCGGCCGGAACTGCTCCATGCAGGTGGCGACAAGCTTGCAGAAGAGATCCAGCTGCAGGCGGAACCAGGGGGCGGTAATTTCTGCGCTCATCTCCAGCGCGTCGCGCGCCACGTCGGGCAAATGGTGGCCTTCGTCGAGCACCAGCAGCAGGTTTTTCGGCTCCGGCAGCACCGCTTCGCTCTCCAGCGCCGCCATCACCAGGGCGTGGTTAGCCACAACCACCTCCGCTTCCTGAATTTCACGCCGCGCGACAAAAAACGGGCATTCGCGATAGTAGTGACAGTTGCGGTTCAGACAGCTGGCTTTGTCCGTGCTGAGCCTGCGCCACAAATCGTCGCTGATGGCTTTATCGGTGTGATCGCGCAGGCCGTCCCATTTATAGCCATCGAGATCGCCTTTCAGCGTTGCGCAGAGCTCCTGCTCGGCTTTGTTGTTTGGCGTGAGATCGTCGTCGAGGAACGCCAGCAGATCCTGCTGCGACGCCTCGCTGCTGGCAAGCCCTGCCAGGTTACGCGGACAGACGTAGCGACCGCGACCAAAGGCGGCCGTAAACCGCAGATCGGGGATGATTTTGCGCAGCAGTGGTAAATCTTTGCTGAAGATCTGATCCTGCAGCGCCACGTTGGCGGTGCTGACCACCAGCGTTTTGTCCTCTTCCCGCGCAATGGCAATGCCGGGAATAAGATACGACAAGGTTTTCCCGACGCCGGTCGGGGCTTCAATCGCCAGATGTCGCCCGTCGTCCCCGGCGAGCGTTTTTGCCACGTCAGCAATCATCTGCCGCTGCGGCGCTCGGGGGATAAAATCGGGGATCTGCTGTTGTAGCGCCTTATACCATGCGCCAATTTGCGCCTTGAGCGCAGCGGTTAAAGCCATCGGAAAACCTGAAATACTGTATAAACAGCCACTATTGTGGCACTTTCTCTTCGCAGCCGCAAAAAGAAAAGCCCGGCTTTACGACCGGGCTTCCAGATTACTGCGGGTTAGCAGGCTTGCGCGGGCGGCGTCGGCGCTGCCCTTCTCCTGCCGGCTTGCCTTCGCCGCTGCGCCACGGATTGTCACCGGCCGGTTTGCTGTCGTTGCTACGACGCGGCGGTTTGCCCGCTGACTTCGGCGCGCCGCCTTCGGCACGACGCGGCTGCTGACCGCGACCACCGCCGCCCTGACCGCGACCGCCCTGGCGACCGTTCTGAATCGGCTCGGCTTTGATCGACGGATCCACTTCATACCCCGGGGTTTCGATACGCGGGATCTCTTTCTTCAGCAGACGTTCGATATCGCGCAGCAGCTTGTGCTCGTCCACGCAAACCAGAGAGAGCGCTTCGCCGGTTGCCGCCGCACGACCGGTACGGCCGATACGGTGCACGTAGTCTTCCGGCACGTTTGGCAGCTCGTAGTTCACCACGTGCGGCAGCTCTTCAATGTCGAGGCCACGGGCAGCAATGTCAGTTGCCACCAGCACGCGGATGTCCCCAGACTTGAAGTCCGCCAGCGCACGGGTACGCGCGCCCTGGCTCTTGTTGCCGTGGATCGCCGCGCTGCGGATGCCGTCTTTATTCAGCTGTTCCGCCAGGTGGTTCGCGCCGTGCTTGGTGCGGGTAAAGACCAGCACCTGCTGCCAGTTACCCTGACCGATCATTTGGGAGAGCAGTTCGCGCTTGCGCTTTTTATCCACAAAGTGAACGTGCTGCGTCACCTGCTCAGAGGCGGTGTTGCGGCGCGCCACTTCCACTTCCAGCGGGTTATGCAGCAGCTTTTCCGCCAGCGCCTTGATCTCGTCGGAGAAGGTCGCGGAGAAGAGCAGATTCTGACGACGCGGTGGCAGCTTGGCCAGCACGCGGCGAATATCGTGAATAAAGCCCATGTCGAGCATGCGGTCGGCTTCGTCCAGCACCAGAATTTCGATGTTATCCAGCTTCACCGCGTTCTGGTGTTCCAGATCCAGCAGACGGCCCGGCGTTGCCACCAGCACGTCCACGCCGCCGCGCAGCTTCATCATCTGCGGGTTGATGCTGACACCGCCGAACACCACCAGCGAGCGAATGTTGAGATAGCGGCTGTAGTCACGCACGTTCTCGCCAATCTGCGCGGCCAGTTCGCGGGTTGGGGTGAGGATCAGCGCACGAACCGGACGACGGCCTTTGGCGTGCGGCTGGTTTTTTACCAGCAGCTCTAACAGCGGCAGCGTAAAGCCCGCGGTTTTACCGGTGCCGGTCTGGGCGCTGGCCATCAGGTCACGGCCCTGAAGAACGGCAGGAATTGCCTGCTGCTGGATTGGGGTTGGCTCAACGTAGCCCTGCTCTGCGATCGCGCGCAGAATTTCCGGGTTCAGGCCAAGGGAATCAAAAGACATAAAAACTCCGAACCGCCCCGACCATCACAGGTGTAGTTTTCAGGGAGATATAACAATTAGGAGGACAAAAACCACAATGTCGCGAAGGGGCGGAGTGTAGCAGCTTTTGTGACGTGGCGCATAAAATATCCCTCCTCGTTCCCTCGACGTAAGCGTGAATCAGGCATAATCTTAATCAATCGATTGATTAATTTTTAATGCCGCCATGAATACAACACCCACAACAACCAAAGGTGAACAGGCCAAAAACCAGCTTATTGCCGCCGCGCTGGCGCAGTTTGGTGAGTATGGGCTGCATGCGACCACGCGCGATATCGCCGCGCTGGCCGGGCAAAACATTGCGGCGATTACCTACTATTTTGGCTCAAAAGAGGATTTATATCTCGCCTGCGCCGAGTGGATTGCCGATTTTATCGGCACGCAGTTTCACCCGCACGTCGAGGAGGCCACCGCGCTGCTCAGCCAGCCGTCGCCCGATCGCGAGGCCATCCGCCAGCTGATCCTCAATGCCTGCCACAACATGATCCGCGTGCTGACCCACGACGATACGCTCAACCTGAGCAAGTTTATCTCCCGCGAGCAGCTCTCCCCCACTGCCGCCTATCAGCGGGTACACGATCGGGTCATTGCCCCGATGCATACCCACCTGACCCGGCTGATCGCCGCCTATACCGGGCGGGATGCCAACGATACCGCGACAATTTTGCATACCCACGCCCTGCTGGGTGAAATCCTTGCCTTCCGTCTGGGCCGGGAAACCATCCTGTTACGCACCGGCTGGACACAATTTGATGAGGATAAAGCCGCGCAGATCGGTGAGGTGATCGCCTGTCATCTCGATCTGATCCTGCAAGGCTTAACGCAAAGGAGCCTGAAGTCATGAAAAAACCTGTCGCCATCATTCTGGTGGTTGTTGTTTTGCTTGCCGCGGGCGTCGGTGGATGGCTGTGGTACCAGAGCCATCAGGATAAAGGCCTGACGCTGTACGGTAACGTGGATATTCGCACGGTGAACATGAGCTTCCGCATCGGCGGCCGTCTCGCCTCGCTGAGCGTTGACGAAGGCGATGCCATTAAAACCGGGCAGACGCTGGGAATGCTGGACAAAGCGCCCTATGAAAATGCGCTGCTGCAGGCCAAAGCGGGCGTCTCCGTTGCGCAGGCACAGTATGACCTGATGCTGGCCGGCTATCGCGACGAAGAGATCGCCCAGGCCGCTGCGGCCGTCAAACAGGCGCAGGCGGCCTATGACTACGCGCAGAACTTCTACGCTCGCCAGCAGGGGCTGTGGAAAAGCCGAACCATTTCCGCGAATGACCTGGAAAATGCGCGCTCCTCCCGCGACCAGGCGCAGGCAACGCTGAAATCCGCGCAGGATAAGTTAAGCCAGTACCACACCGGTAACCGCCCGCAGGATATCGCCCAGGCGAAAGCCAGCCTTGAACAGGCGCAGGCGCAACTGGCCCAGGCGGAGCTGGATCTGCACGACACCACGCTCATCGCACCGTCTGACGGCACGCTGATGACCCGCGCCGTGGAACCGGGCAGCATGCTCAGCGCGGGCAGCACCGTGTTAACCCTCTCCCTGACCCGCCCGGTCTGGGTACGTGCCTACATTGATGAGCCTAATCTCGGCCAGATGCAGCCGGGCCGCGAGCTGCTGCTCTATACCGACGGTCGCCCGGACAAGCCGTATCACGGCAAGGTGGGCTTTGTCTCCCCTACCGCCGAATTCACGCCGAAAACAGTAGAAACGCCGGACCTGCGTACCGACCTGGTGTATCGCCTGCGCATCATCGTGACTGATGCGGATGACGCCCTGCGCCAGGGCATGCCCGTCACCGTAAAAGTGAATAGCGGGGAACGACATGAATGATGCGGTTATCCAGCTCAACAATCTGGTCAAACGCTTCGCAGGGATGGACAAACCGGCAGTCGCGCCGCTGAACTGCACCATCCAGAAAGGCTATGTCACCGGCCTGGTCGGCCCGGACGGTGCGGGAAAGACCACGCTGATGCGCATGCTGGCGGGGTTGCTGAAGCCGGATGAAGGCTCGGCCAGCGTGCTTGGCCTTGACCCGATAAAAGATGACGGCGCGCTCCACGCCATGCTCGGCTATATGCCGCAGAAGTTTGGCCTGTATGAAGACCTGACGGTGATGGAAAACCTGAACCTGTACGCCGACCTGCGCAGCGTTACCGGCGAAGCCCGACAGAAGACCTTCGCCCGCCTGCTGGAATTTACCTCCCTCGGCCCGTTCACCGACCGGCTGGCGGGCAAGCTTTCCGGTGGGATGAAGCAGAAGCTGGGTCTGGCCTGCACGCTGGTGGGCGAGCCAAAAGTGCTGCTGCTGGACGAGCCCGGCGTGGGCGTCGACCCGATATCGCGCCGCGAGCTGTGGCAGATGGTGCACGAGCTGGCGGGCGACGGGATGTTGATTCTCTGGAGCACCTCCTACCTCGATGAAGCGGAACAGTGCCGGGACGTGCTGCTGATGAACGAAGGCGAACTGCTTTATCAGGGCGAGCCGACGACGCTGACGCAGAGCATGGCCGGGCGCAGCTTCCTGCTGCACAGCTCGCAGGCGTCCAACCGCTCGCTGCTGCAGCGGGTGCTCAAGCTGCCGCAGGTCAGCGACGGAATGATTCAGGGCCGCTCGGTGCGGGTGATCCTCAAAAAAGAGGCCACCGTCGACGATATTCGCCAGGCGCCCGGCATGCCTGAGATCGACATGGAAGAGACGGCGCCGCGCTTCGAAGATGCGTTTATCGACCTGCTGGGCGGCGCGGGGACGTCCGAGTCTCCGCTTGGCGCAATTCTGCACACGGTGGACGGCACGCCGGGCGAAACGGTGATCGAAGCCAAATCCCTCACCAAAAAGTTCGGGGATTTCGCCGCCACCGATAACGTCAATTTCGCGGTAAAACGCGGCGAGATTTTTGGCCTGCTAGGACCGAACGGCGCGGGAAAATCGACCACCTTTAAGATGATGTGTGGCCTGCTGGTGCCGACGTCCGGCAAAGCGCTGGTGCTGGATATGGATCTGAAGGTCAGCTCCGGCAAGGCGCGCCAGCATCTGGGCTATATGGCGCAGAAGTTCTCGCTGTATGGCAACCTGACGGTCGAGCAGAATCTGCGCTTTTTCTCTGGCGTGTATGGCCTGCGCGGACGGGCGCAGAACGAGAAGATCCGCCGCATGAGCGACGCCTTCGGGTTAACGACGATTGCTTCTCACGCCACCGACGAACTGCCGCTCGGCTTTAAGCAGCGGCTGGCGCTGGCCTGCTCGCTGATGCACGAGCCGGATATTCTGTTTCTGGATGAGCCGACCTCCGGCGTTGATCCCCTCACCCGCCGCGAGTTCTGGCTGCATATCAACAGCATGGTGGAAAAAGGGGTGACCGTGATGGTGACCACCCACTTCATGGACGAGGCGGAGTACTGCGACCGCATCGGGCTGGTGTATCGCGGCAAGCTGATTGCCCACGGTACACCGGACGACCTGAAAAACCAGGCCGCCGACGATGAGGTCCCGGACCCGACCATGGAGCAGGCGTTTATCACCCTCATCCACGACTGGGATAAGGAGAATGCCCATGCGCAGTAACGCCATTTCCTGGCGCCGGGTGCGCGCGTTGTGCATAAAAGAGACGCGGCAGATCGTGCGTGACCCCAGCAGCTGGCTGATTGCGGTGGTGATCCCCCTGCTGCTACTGTTTATCTTTGGCTACGGCATTAATCTGGACTCCAGCAAGCTGCGGGTCGGGATTTTGCTGGAGCAGCAGAGCGAGGAGGCGCTGGACTTCACCCACGCCATGACCGGTTCGCCCTACATTGACGCCACCATCAGCGACAATCGTCAGGAGCTGATCCAGAAGATGCAGGCCGGGAAAATTCGCGGTCTGATCGTCATTCCGGTGGATTTTGCCGCCAATATGGCGCGGGCGAATACCGATGCGCCGATCCAGGTGATCACCGACGGCAGCGAGCCGAACACCGCGAACTTCGTGCAGGGCTACGCGGAGGGGATCTGGCAGCTCTGGCAGATGCAGCGGGCGGAAGATCGGGGTGAAGAATTTAAACCACTCATCGACGTGCAGACGCGCTACTGGTTTAACCCCGCCGCCATCAGCCAGCACTTTATTATTCCGGGCGCGGTGACGATTATCATGACGGTCATTGGCGCGATTCTGACCTCGCTGGTGATCGCCCGCGAGTGGGAGCGCGGCACCATGGAGGCGCTGCTTTCAACCGAAGTGACGCGCGTCGAGCTGCTGCTGTGCAAGCTTATTCCCTACTACTTCCTCGGCATGCTGGCGATGCTGCTCTGTATGCTGGTGTCCGTCTTTATCCTCGGCGTGCCGTATCGCGGCTCGCTGGTGGTGCTGTTCTTTATCACCAGCCTGTTTTTACTCAGCACGCTGGGGATGGGGCTGCTCATCTCCACCATCACCCGCAACCAGTTTAACGCGGCCCAGGTAGCCCTCAACGCCGCCTTTTTGCCGTCGATTATGCTGTCCGGCTTTATCTTCCAGATAGACAGCATGCCTGCCGTGATCCGCGCCGTGACCTACGTGATTCCGGCGCGCTACTTTGTGAGCACGCTGCAGAGCCTGTTCCTGGCAGGGAATATTCCGGTGGTGCTGATCGTCAACACGCTGTTTTTACTGGCGTCTGCGGCGATGTTTATCGGGTTAACGTGGATGAAAACCAAACGGCGGTTAGATTAAGGAGCGCGCATGTTTCACCGTTTATGGACGTTAATACGCAAAGAGCTGCAATCCCTGCTGCGCGAGCCGCAAACCCGCGCCATTCTGGTGTTGCCGGTGCTGATCCAGGTTTTACTGTTCCCGTTTGCCGCCACGCTGGAGGTGACCAACGCCACCATCGCCATTTACAACGAAGACAACGGCAAACACGCCGTTGAGCTGACGCAGCGTTTTGCCCGCGCGAAAGCCTTTACCCACATCCTGCTGCTGAAAAGCCCGCAGGAGATCCAGCCTACCATCGACACGCAAAAAGCGCTGCTGCTGGTGCGGTTCCCGGCAGATTTTTCCCGCAATCTGGATACCTTCCAGACCGCGCCGCTGCAGCTGATCCTCGACGGACGCAACTCCAACAGCGCCCAGATCGCGGCCAACTATCTGCAGCAAGTCGTGAAGGATTACCAGCAGGAGTTGATGGACGGCAAACCGAAGCCCAACAACAGCGAACTGGTGGTGCGCAACTGGTATAACCCGAATCTGGACTACAAGTGGTTTGTGGTGCCGTCGCTGATCGCCATGATCACCACCATCGGGGTGATGATCGTCACCTCCCTCTCCGTCGCCCGCGAGCGCGAACAGGGCACGCTGGATCAGCTGCTGGTCTCCCCGCTCGCCACCTGGCAAATTTTCGTCGGCAAAGCGGTGCCGGCGCTGATTGTCGCGACCTTCCAGGCCACCATCGTGCTGGGGGTGGGAATTTGGGCCTACCAGATCCCGTTCGCCGGATCGCTGGCGCTGTTTTACTTCACGATGGTGATTTACGGGCTGTCGCTGGTGGGGTTTGGGCTGCTGATTTCCGCACTCTGCTCGACGCAGCAGCAGGCGTTTATCGGGGTATTCGTCTTTATGATGCCCGCGATCCTGCTCTCGGGGTACGTCTCACCCGTCGAGAATATGCCGGTGTGGCTCCAGGATCTGACGTGGATAAACCCGATACGACACTTTACGGATATCACCAAGCAGATCTATCTGAAGGATGCGAGTCTGGATATTGTCTGGGGAAGTTTGTGGCCGCTACTGGTCATCGCGGCCACGACGGGCTCAGTGGCCTATGCGATGTTTAGACGCAACATCGCGTAGCTTTTTCTCTTTGGTCAGCAACGAGACCACCGCAGGCCCTGCGAGGATAGCCAGACCCGCCAGGGCCAGCAGCAGGTTGTTTTGCAGGACGCGTGACAGCAGCCACAGGACAATCATCGCTGCACCAAAGTACCAGGTGGTGGTGAGCTCTTCGAGCACATCACCCACCTCACGCCAGCGCGCTTCATGGTGGCGCTGTAAGAACAGCATCGACAGCACGGTGACGCCGTAAAGGACGCATAGCCCCAGGCCAACACGCACCAGCGTGCCGCTCATCCAGCCCATCACCAGTACGGCCACGACCAGTAAATGCAACATTATCTGCCAGCAACTCAGGCCAGTTGCGACACGAACACGTTGTTGCCACTTCATGGCTTCTCTCCTGAAGGATTTTTCTCTGCTTAATCAGACTACCGCACTTTACGGAAAATTCCGTAACGCCGCATCTTTTTGTGACGCCGACTACACTTTATTTTCATTGGGATAGTCACTCAGGAAGGAGCTTATGACGAAAAAAATGCAGCATTTCTCGCTTAAAGTGCTGACGATAAACATTCATAAAGGCTTCACAGCATTTAACCGCCGCTTCATTTTACCGGAGCTGCGCGACGCGGTGCGCACCGTCAGCGCGGATATTGTCTGCCTGCAGGAGGTGATGGGCGCACACGAAGTGCATCCGCTTCACTTTGAGAACTGGCCCGACACGCCGCACTATGAATTTCTGGCCGACACCATGTGGAGTGATTATGCCTACGGCCGCAACGCGGTCTATCCGGAAGGTCATCACGGCAACGCGGTGCTGTCCCGCTACCCCATTGAACATTACGAAAACCGCGACGTTTCCGTCGGGGAGAGCGAAAAACGCGGCCTGCTTTACTGCCGTATTACCCCGCCCGACCTTGAGCTGCCCATCCACGTCGGCTGCGTTCACCTGGGCCTGCGCGAAGCCCATCGTCAGGCACAGCTGAAAATGTTGGCCGGATGGGCCAACGCGCTGCCTGACGGCGAACCTGTTGTCGTGGCAGGCGATTTCAACGACTGGCGCCAGCGGGCAAACCACCCCCTGAAGGTGGAAGCCGGGCTGGAGGAAATTTTCACCCGGGCGAACGGCAGGCCTGCGCGCACGTTCCCGGTTCGTTTCCCGCTGCTGCGGCTTGACCGCATCTACGTAAAAAATGCCCATGCCAGTAGCCCGACCGCCCTGGCGCTCCTTAACTGGCGGCATCTTTCCGACCATGCCCCGCTCAGCGCGGAGATCCACCTATGAAATGTTCCTGGCAGGAAGGCAACCGGATCACGCTGCTGGTCAACGGGGACGAGTATTACCCGGCCGTCTTTAAGGCGATTGATCACGCCCAGCAGAAGGTGATCCTCGAAACTTTCATCTGGTTCGAAGACAACGTCGGCAAGCAGCTGCACAGCGTGCTGCTGCGCGCCGCCCAGCGCGGCGTCAAAATTGAAGTGCTGCTGGATGGCTACGGCTCGCCGGACCTCAGCGATGCGTTCGTCAATGAACTGACCGCCGCGGGGGTGGTGTTCCGCTACTACGATCCCGGCCCTCGCCTGTTCGGCATGCGTACCAACCTTTTCCGCCGGATGCATCGCAAAATTGTGGTGGTGGATGAGACGGTGGCGTTTGTCGGCGGCATTAACTACTCCGCTGAGCATATGTCCGACTACGGCCCGGAAGCGAAGCAGGATTACGCCATTCGCATTGAAGGCCCGGTGGTGCAGGACATTTTGCTGTTTGAGCTGGAGAACCTACCGGGGAAAGAGGCCGTTCGCCGCTGGTGGCGACGTCGCCATCGCCCGGAAGAGAACCGGAAGCCCGGTGAAGCGCAGGCGCTTTTCGTCTGGCGCGACAACGGCGAGCACCGGGACGATATTGAACGTCACTACCTTAAGATGCTCGCCAACGCCAAGCGCGAAGTGATTATCGCTAACGCCTACTTCTTCCCGGGCTATCGACTGCTGCATGCCATGCGCAATGCTGCCCGTCGCGGCGTGCGCGTGAAGCTGATCGTGCAGGGCGAGCCGGATATGCCGATCGTCAAAGTCGGGGCGCGGCTGCTGTATAACTACCTGGTGAAGGGCGGCGTCCAGATCTACGAATACCGCCGTCGGCCGCTGCACGGCAAAGTCGCGCTGATGGACGATCACTGGGCCACTGTGGGCTCCAGCAACCTCGATCCGCTGAGCCTGTCGCTGAATCTTGAAGCCAACCTGATCATTCACGATCGCCAGTTTAATCAGACCCTGCGGGATAACCTGCAGGCGTTGATCGTTAACGACTGCGTGCGCGTGGATGAGTCCATGGTCCCCAAACGCACCTGGTGGAACCTGGGCATCAGCGTGGTGGTGTTCCACTTTCTACGGCATTTCCCGGCGATGGTCGGCTGGCTGCCGGCGCATACGCCGAAGCTGGCGCAGGTGGACCCGCCGGTACAACCCGAAATGGAAACCCAGGACCGCATAGAAGCGGAAGACGGAGGCAAACCCTGATGTCGAAATCGCATCCACGCTGGCATCTGGCAAAAAAGATCCTCACCTGGGTATTCTTTATTGCCGTCGCGGTGCTGCTGGTGGTCTACGCGCAGAAAGTGGACTGGGAAGAGGTGTGGAAGGTTATCCGCAACTATAACCGGATGGTGCTGCTGGGCGCGACGGGGCTGGTTATCGTAAGCTACCTGATGTACGGCTGCTATGACCTGCTGGGTCGGGCCTACTGCGGCCACAAGCTGGCCAAACGTCAGGTAATGCTGGTGTCGTTTATCTGCTACGCCTTTAACCTGACGCTGAGCACCTGGGTCGGGGGGATTGGCATGCGCTATCGCCTCTACTCGCGGCTCGGCCTGCCGGGCGGGACCATCACGCGCATTTTTTCCCTGAGCATTACCACCAACTGGCTGGGCTATATTCTGCTCGGCGGGGTGATCTTCACCATCGGCGTGGTGCAGTTGCCCGCGCACTGGTATATCGATGAGGCCACGCTGCGGATTCTGGGCATCGTACTGCTGTTGATTATCGCCGTTTATCTGTGGGCCTGCGCCTTTGCCAGACGCCGTCATATGACCATCAAAGGGCAAAAGCTGGTCCTGCCCTCGTGGAAGTTTGCGGTGCTGCAGATGGCGGTTTCCAGCGCCAACTGGATGGCGATGGGAGCCATCATCTGGCTGCTGATCGGCGAGGACGTAAACTACTTCTTCGTGCTGGGCGTGCTGCTGGTGAGCAGTATTGCCGGGGTGATTGTGCATATTCCGGCGGGGATCGGCGTGCTGGAGGCGGTGTTTATTGCCCTGCTGGCCGGGGAGCATGTTTCTCAGGGAACGATTATCGCCGCCCTGCTGGCGTACCGCATGCTGTATTACTTCCTGCCGCTGGCGCTGGCAACGATCTGCTATCTGGTGCTGGAAAGTCGGGCGAAAAAGCTGCGGGCGAAGAATGAGAGGATGCTAGCGAAGTGAATAAGTCGGGTGGCGGCTTCGCCTTACCCGACCTACGGTTCGCGCTTCGTAGGCCGGGTAAGGCGAAACCGCCACCCGGCAAAGCAATCTTAACGACGGTTGCCAAGAATTCGCAGCAACATCAGGAACAGGTTGATGAAGTCCAGATAGAGCGTCAGCGCGCCCAGAATCGAGTATTTGCGTAGGTTTGAACTGTCGCGCACGTCGATCTGCTCGCCGATGTTTTTCAGCTTCTGCGTGTCATACGCCGTCAATCCAACGAAGATCACCACCCCGATGTAGGTCACGGCCCACATCAGCGCTTCGCTCTTCAGCCACAGGTTCACCAGCGACGCCAGCACAATCCCGATCAGCCCCATAAACAGCATACTGCCGAAGCCGCTCAGATCGCGCTTCGTGGTGTAACCGTACAGGCTCATCGCACCGAACATCCCGCCGGTGACCACGAAGGTGCTGGCAATGGATGAGTAGGTGTAAACGATAAAGATGCTGGAAAGCGTCAGCCCCGTTAGCGCCGAATAGAGCATAAACAGGGTCGTTGCCATGCCGGCACTCAGCTTGTGTACCAGACCCGAAAGCACAAACACCAGCGCCAGCTGCGCGATAATCAGCCCAAAGAAGGTGATTTTGCTGGAGAAGATAAACATCATCAGCTCCGGCGTATTCGCCGCATACCACGCGATAAACGCGGTAAGCAGCAGGCCAACCGTCATCCAGCCGTACACCTGAGCCATATACGTCTGCAGGCCGCTACGGGTCTGCTGTACTATTGAATCGGAACGCGGAAATCGGTCCATGATTCACTCCTGATTAAGATTAAGTAGACACACTCGTTAAGAGTAACACATCCACGTAAACCGACTACCAACGGCTGGCGGCCTGTTTATCGCTATCGCGAGATTCTACCCAGCGATCGCCCTCCGGCGTGGCTTCGCGCTTCCAGAACGGCGCTTTGGTTTTGAGGTAATCCATAATGAACTCCCCTGCCGCAAACGCGCTGCCGCGGTGGGCGCTGGTCACCCCGACAAAGACAATCTCCTCGCCAGGCCACATCTCGCCGATGCGGTGAATCACCGTGACGCGCCCGAGCGGCCAGCGGCCTCGCGCCTCGTCCACAATCTCCGCCAACGATTTTTCCGTCATGCCGGGATAATGCTCCAGCGTCAGCGCCTTCACGCTGTCACCAAGGTTGTGGTTGCGCACCTTGCCGGTAAAGGTCACGACCGCGCCGTCTTCATCGCGTTCCGCCAGCCAGCTGTATTCGGTCCCCACGTTAAAACGCCCGGGGCTCACCAGAATGCGGGTTTCAGCCATCTTAGCCCCCCGTTACCGGCGGGAAGAAGGCCACTTCATCCCCGGCCTTCAGCGGATGGGTAAGCTCCACCAGCGTCTGGTTAACGGCGGCCAGCAGCTTGCCTTCATCCAGCGCCAGCGTCCAGCGGTCGCTTTGTGCCGCCAGATGCGCGCGTAGAGCCGCAACGTTTTCAAAAGAGGCATCCAGCGTCAGGCTGTCGGTATTTACCAGCTCGCGCACCTGCGCAAAAAAGAGCACCTTAATCATGGCTGTCCACCTTAAAATCACCGGATTTGCCACCGCTTTTTGCCAGCAGGCGAACCGGGCCAATCACCATATCTTTCTGCACCGCTTTGCACATGTCGTAGATGGTCAGCGCGGCAACGGAGGCCGCCGTCAATGCCTCCATCTCCACGCCGGTTTTGCCGGTTAAGCGGCACAGCGATTCAATCCGCACGCGATTGTGCTCCGGCTGGGCCTGCAGGTTCACCTCCACCTTGCTCAGCATCAGCGGATGGCACAGCGGGATGAGATCCCAGGTGCGCTTGGCGGCCTGAATACCCGCGATGCGCGCGGTCGCAAAGACATCACCCTTGTGATGGCTGCCGTCGATAATCATTGCCAGCGTTTCCGGCAGCATGGTGACGAACGCTTCCGCGCGCGCCTCGCGCACCGTTTCCGCTTTGGCGGAGACGTCCACCATATGCGCTTCGCCAGCGGCGTTAATGTGGGTCAGTTGTGACATAGCTTATTTCTTTAAATGGGGATGGAAATTACACGGACGGGTACGGGCATCCAGCTGCGGGGCGATGATGTTTTCCCACGCGGTGCGGCAGGCTTTCGTCGAGCCCGGCATGGCGAAAATCAGGGTTTTGTTCGCCACCCCGGCAACGGCGCGCGACTGCAGCGTGGAGGTGCCAATCTCTTCAAAGGAGAGCATGCGGAACACCTCGCCGAAGCCTTCCACCTCGCGGTCGAACAGCGGGAGCAGCGCTTCAGGCGCCTGATCGCCCGCGGTAAAGCCGGTGCCGCCGGTGATCAGCACCACCTGCACCTCATCACTGGCGATCCACTGCGAGACCTGCGCGCGAATGGCGTAGCGGTTCTCCTTCACGATCGCTTTATCAACAATGTTATGCCCCGCGTCATGGGCCGCCTCGCGCAGCCAGTGGCCGGAGGTATCATCCTCTTCGCCACGGCGGTCGGAAACGGTAAGGATCGCAATGCGTGTCGGGATAAATTCTGCGCTGACCTGACTCATCTTCTGATTCCTTCTTAAGACTGGTTACCCGCCGATGTAAGACAGGTTCTGAGTAATGCCAGTATTGCCCTGATGCAGGAAGTGGGTCTGTTTTTTATGCGTCAGAGCTTCAGAAATGCGCACTTCAAGCGCGTCCTGCTGCGCATCGTCTTCCAGCAGATCGCGAAGGTCCACGCCGCCGTCGCCGAACAGGCAGAGATGGAGTTTGCCCACGGAAGAGACGCGCAGGCGGTTGCAGCTGGCACAGAAGTCTTTCTCGTAAGGCATGATAAGCCCGATCTCGCCTTCATAATCAGGATGGCAGAAGACCTGTGCCGGACCGTCGCTGCGCTGGCGGATCTGGTGGATCCAGCCGCGCCTGAGCAGTTCGTCGCGCAGCACCATGCCGGAGATGTGATGGCGGCGGAACAGCTCGCTGCCCTCGCCGGTTTCCATCAGCTCAATAAAACGCAGCTGAATGGGACGGGATTTGATCCACGCCAGGAAGGTATCGAGCTGGTGATGGTTTACATCACGCATCAGCACCGTGTTGACTTTGACTTTTTCGAAGCCGGCCGCAAATGCTGCATCAATACCGTCCATGACCTGCTGGAATTTATCCTGGCCGGTAATGGCATGGAACTGGCGGGCGTCCAGACTGTCCACGCTGACGTTGATGGCGGTTAAGCCCGCATCGCGCCAGGTGGCCACGTCGCGGGCCATACGGTAGCCATTGGTCGTCATCGCAATCTGGCGGATACGTTCGTTTTCACGCACGGCGGCAATGATGTCGGGGAAATCGCGGCGCAGCGAGGGTTCACCGCCGGTAAGGCGCACTTTTTCGGTGCCGAGCTCAGAGAAGGCGCGCGTGACGCGGCGCACTTCATCCACGGAGAGAAAGCCGTTATTGGTGACGCTGCCCGGTTTGTAGCCGTCGGGCAGGCAGTAGGTGCAACGGAAATTGCACACATCGGTAATCGACAGACGTAAGTAATAAAACTTACGCGCGAAAGCATCAGTAAGTTGTGAAGCCATGTACACCTTTCCAGATACGGGAGGCACAGTCATTTCTTTCTGTACCCTGGTGGCAAATTCGCCACGGCCAGAGCGCCATATCTTTCGACACAGGCACAAGGGCTAGAGTGTATGTTTTCAATGTTGAAAACGTGGTTAGGGCGATAGTAGCGCGGAAATTCGGACAGCGCCATTGTCGGCTTTCGCTATATAATTACGTATATAGCGAATCATTCGCCCATTTTCGCTACAGAATACCTAAAAATCGCACTTTCACATTGATATACGTCATTTTGCATCGGGTGAGGCATCGTCTTTTAGGGGTAGTTAGGTTACTGTTACGCGATCGAACGTGATAAGGAATACGTATGCGCAATCGCACTTTTGCGGATCTTGACCGAGTGGTCGCTCTTGGCGGAGGCCACGGCCTGGGCCGCGTCATGTCCTCGTTGTCGTCACTCGGCTCAAGGCTGACAGGGATAGTGACCACCACCGACAACGGCGGCTCAACCGGGCGGATCAGACGTGCCGAAGGCGGCATTGCCTGGGGCGATATGCGCAACTGCCTGAACCAGTTAATTACCGAGCCGAGCGTCGCGTCGGCGATGTTTGAGTACCGTTTTGGCGGCAATGGCGAACTTTCCGGACATAACCTCGGAAATCTGATGTTAAAGGCGCTGGATCACCTGAGCGTAAGGCCTCTCGAAGCCATCAATCTGATCCGTAATCTGCTCAAAGTGGACGCATTCCTGATCCCCATGTCTGAACAACCGGTTGACTTGATGGCCATCGACGCCGAAGGGCATGAAGTTTATGGCGAGGTGAATATTGACCAGCTTCTGCTGCCGCCCAAAGAGCTGATGACTTACCCGAGCGTGCCGGCGACGCGTGAAGCCGTAGAAGCAATTGGCGACGCGGATTTAATTCTGATCGGCCCGGGCAGCTTTTACACCAGCCTGATGCCTATCCTGCTGGTGAAAGAGCTGGCGCAGGCGCTGCGCCGCACCCCGGCGCCAATGGTTTACATCGGTAACCTCGGGCGTGAACTGAGCCCGGCAGCCGCAAGCCTGTCGCTGTCGGATAAACTCAATTTGATGGAGCATTACGTCGGTAAGAAGATCATTGACGGCGTGGTGGTGGGGCCGAAGGTGGATGTATCCGGTATCGGCGATCGCCTGGTGGTGCAGGAGCCGCTGGAGGCCTCAGACATCAAGTATCGCCACGACCGCCATCTGCTGCGCGAGGCGCTGGAGAAAGCGATTCAGGCGTTGGGTTAGATTCGTTTAGTGAGGCCTGATGCCCTCACCCCGGCCCTCTCCCACGGGGAGAGGGAGAAAACAACGCTTTACTCACGACGCCGCGATAAACAGATCTCGCAGTTGATGAAGCTGGTCGCGGATCTGAGCCGCCTCTTCGAACTCCAGGTTCTGCGCGTGCTGCATCATCTGCCCTTCCAGCTCGTGGATTTTCTGCTGCAGCGCTTTTGGCGTCAGCACGACGGTATCTTCTTCCACCACTGAACGCGCCTTGCCGCGGCCTTTCGCTTTGGTTTTGGCGATGTTCTGACCCAGCGCCAGAATATCCACCACCTTCTTGTTCAGCCCCTGCGGGGTAATGCCGTGTTCTTCGTTGTAACGCTGCTGTTTCTCGCGGCGGCGCTCCGTCTCACCAATCGCCTTCGCCATCGACGGGGTAATTTTGTCACCGTACAAAATCGCTTTACCGTTGACGTTACGCGCGGCGCGGCCAATGGTCTGAATCAGCGAACGCTCGGAACGCAGGAAGCCCTCTTTGTCCGCATCCAGAATCGCCACCAGCGAGACCTCCGGCATATCGAGACCTTCTCGCAGCAGGTTAATCCCTACCAGCACGTCAAACTCGCCCAGACGCAGGTCGCGGATAATCTCCATGCGCTCCACGGTATCGATATCCGAGTGCAGATAACGCACCTTCTCACCGTGCTCTTCAAGATACTCGGTCAGGTCTTCCGCCATACGCTTGGTGAGCGTGGTCACCAGCACGCGCTCGTTGATGGCGGAACGGGCGCGGATCTCTGAGAGCAGGTCGTCCACCTGCGTGGCCACCGGACGCACCTCGATAACCGGATCCAGCAGCCCGGTCGGACGAACCACCTGGTCAACCACCTCATCGCCCGATTTTTCCAGCTCATAGTTGCCCGGCGTGGCCGAGACGTAGATGGTTTGCGGCGCCAGCGCCTCAAACTCTTCAAACTTCATCGGACGGTTATCCAGCGCTGACGGCAGGCGGAAACCGTACTCCACCAGCGTCTCCTTACGCGCCCGGTCGCCACGGTACATCCCGCCGATCTGCGGGATCGTGACGTGGGATTCGTCGATCACCAGCAAACCGTCGGCCGGAAGGTAATCAAACAGCGTCGGTGGCGGCTCCCCCGGCCCGCGCCCGGAGAGGAAGCGGGAGTAGTTTTCAATGCCGGAGCAGTAGCCCAGCTCGTTCATCATCTCCAGGTCGAACTGGGTACGCTGACTCAGGCGCTGCTCTTCCAGCAGCTTATTGTTCGCCAGCAGCACCTTACGGCGCTCGGCCAGCTCCACTTTGATCTCTTCCATCGCCTGCACGATACGCTCGCGCGGCGTCACGTAGTGCGTTTTCGGGTAGATAGTGAAGCGCTGGATCACCGACTCAACGTGTCCGGTCAGCGGGTCGAAGAGTGACAGGCGTTCAACCTCTTCGTCAAACAGCTCGACGCGCAGCGCCATATCGTCCGATTCTGCCGGGAAGATGTCGATCACTTCACCGCGCACGCGGAAGGTGCCGCGCTGGAAGGCCTGGTCGTTGCGGGTGTACTGCAGCTCCGCCAGGCGACGCAAAATCGCGCGCTGGTCAATGATCATCCCCTGCGTCAGGTGCAACATCATCTTGAGATAGAGATCCGGATCGCCCAGACCGTAGATCGCGGAAACCGAGGCCACGACGATCACATCACGACGCTCCAGAAGCGCCTTCGTGGCCGACAGTCGCATCTGCTCGATGTGTTCGTTCACCGAGGCATCTTTCTCAATGAAGGTGTCAGAGCTCGGCACATAGGCTTCAGGCTGGTAGTAATCGTAGTAGGAGACGAAATACTCCACCGCGTTTTCCGGGAAGAACTCTTTCATCTCGCCGTAAAGCTGCGCCGCCAGGGTTTTATTGGGCGCCAGCACCATCGTTGGGCGCTGGAGATCCGCAATCACGTTGGCAATGGTAAATGTTTTACCCGAGCCGGTGACCCCCAGCAGCGTCTGGTGCGCCAGCCCATCCTCCAGTCCCTCTTCCAGACGACGGATCGCCTCAGGCTGATCGCCAGATGGACGGAAAGCAGAATTCAATTTGAACGGTTTACTCATGGGCGACAACCTGATGACATTATAAGCGGCAGGTGAGTAATTTTACTCCTTGTTGCCAGGAATGCCAGTAAAAAACACTGGATGAAAAACCAGTAGCATGTCAGGATATTTAGAGTAGCGCCTGAATGATTAGCGCGATAGCGACCAAAATTTGGACTGTGACAACATAAAACACCAGTCAGGTCAGGTTATCCCCAGAACTTTTTCTTTTTTAACATTTGTCAAGCCAGGTAATGATAGTTTTGTGGCAACCGGTGACACTTTCATGACGGGAATTGCTTTTATCTAAGCAATTAAAAACTAAACGATATTTTCTAAAGCCGCGTTTCGCGTCAATTTGGGCGTAAGCCGCGTCTTCTCTCGCTTATCGCGTGTTTTCTAACTCTAATGCACATGGTTATCCACAGGAATAGTGGATAACTGCTTCCAGCCCATACAGACTGGCGCTCCGCAAATTCCCGGATTTTCCCACGAGACGGCGGCAAAAAATTTTTATAGCTATTTTTTGCTGATTAACAGTTGCGTCATTCATAACCAACCGATGCGATCTTGCTCACATTTTCACCTTTTCGGGCTCTGCACCACAACTCACCACCGCCAGCACCGTCGATGTGCAAGCCCGGTTTTTATCCGCCGCGCTTCTGTGACTTATTCCTAAAAAAGTCGCTTTTTTAACCACTTTCCGCTTTATGGCAGGGGTTTTGCAGATTCATCCACGAGCCACACCTACACACATTTTTAAGGAGAGAAAGATGTTGAGTCTGCGTGCAGTGAATCAGTTTTACGGAAGTCAACATACGCTATGGAATGTGGATTTAGATTTTCCGCAAGGGATGTGTACAGGCGTCGTTGGTCTGCCGGGCATGGGGAAAACCACCCTCATGAATTGCATCGCCGGGAAAGTGCCCGTCGAAAGCGGCAGCATCATCTGGTATGAGGCGGGCGCGCCCCCGCGTGATTTGCTCCACCCGCCGTCAGAACAGCGCTCCGGGCCGGGGATTGGCTATGTCTCGCAGGACAGGCGGATCTTCTCTCAGCTAACGATTGAGGAGAACCTGCATATCGCCATGCGGGCGACGGGGAAACCTAACCCGGAGGCGAAAAATGACGTTTACGACCTGTTTCCGGCGCTCTATGGGGTGCGGCAAACCCGCGCCAACACGCTCTCTCCGGACGACCAGTATCAGCTGGCGCTGGCTAATGCGCTGGTAAACCGCCCTCACCTGCTGATCCTGGATGAACCCCTGCACGGCGCGGGGCACAGCGTTGCCCAGAAGCTGTTGCAGCTGCTGGGGCGATTAAACCGGGAGCTGGGAATGACGGTGCTGTTAGCGGAGCAGCAGCTGTCGTTTATCCGCCGGGTGGCGGACCGTTTCTGTATGCTCTATCGCGGGCGTAACGTGGCGCAGGGCCACGTTAACGAACTGGATGATGAGCTTATCGCTCACTGGATGTCGCGGGAAGCAAAACGCTGAGATCGAGATAACGTCCTGTTTCGGCATTTTCCGCGCCGTCAGCAAGCCATGGGATCTCCCCGAGGCACGGCGCGGGCAGGACGCGCCTGAGCGTCGCCAGATACTCCAGGTGTCGTTTACCCGGCGCAACCACGTCGTTGGCTATCCAGCCCGCCAGACGCAGCCCGGCCTGCTGTATGGCCTGCGCCGTCAACATGGCGTGATTGATGCAGCCCAGCTTGACGCCGACGACAAGAATGACCGGAAGCTGCTCGGCCTGCACCCAGTCAGCAAACGTCTGCGTGTCCGAAAGCGGCGTAAACCAGCCGCCAGCCCCTTCCACCAGCACCCAGTCGGCCTGATTTTCCAGCGTCCGCAGTCCGGCAGACAACACAGCGAAATCAATCGGACTACCTTCATCGGCGCTGATAATGTGCGGTGAGGTCGGCTCGGCAAAGGTGTACGGATTCACCGCGGAATAGGCGAGTTCACGCGTGCTGTTACGCTGGAGCGCCAGCGCGTCGGTGTTGCGTAACCCTTCCGCCGTCATCTCGCTGCCGGACGCCACGGGCTTATACCCGGCAGTGTTTTTCCCGAGCAGCCGTGCCGCCTGCAGCAGCGCCGAGCTGGCCACCGTTTTGCCCACTTCTGTGTCCGTGCCGGTGACAAAATAACGTTCAGTCACGTTCGATAATCCCATGAAAAAGTTGATAGGAGAGCGGGAATTGACCCCGCTGCTGCGGCCAGGCCAGCTCAAGGCGCTGCAGCTGACCGCGGGTGAGCGGTTTTTTCTCGCGTCCGGTATGCAGGTGCGTGGCGCCTATGCCCTTCAGCGAACGCATGGCGCTGAACGCATCGCTAAAATTGAGCGTGATGGTCTGCACCACGCTGCGAGCGCGCCAGCCTGCCAGCGCCTGCGTCACCTGATCATGCGATAAAAACCGGTTAGCGTGCGGCTGTTCATCGACTGCCTGCCAGGCCTGATTCAGCTCCGGCAGCGAACTTTCCAGCAGGGTGGTAAACGCCACCTTCCCGCCCGGTCGCGCCACGCGATAAAGCTCACGCAAGGCCTGCGGCAGGCTGCTGCACCACTGAACCGCCAGATGACTCCAGACCAGATCAAACTGCGCGTCCGCCAGCGGGATCGCCTCGATATCGGCCAGCAGATAACGATCTGCAGCCTGCCGCTGGCGCGCCTCTTCCAGCATCTGGGCTGAGAGATCGATAGCCGTCACCTGGCTTCCTGCCCCGCGCCAGTAGCGGCTGTTGCTGCCGGGACCACACCCGGCGTCCAGCACCTGGGGAAAACGGTTCTCGCCAAGGGCGGCCAGAAGCCCCTGCGCGCTCAGACGCTGCAGCTCATCATGCTGCGAATAGCTCTGCGCGGCGCGGCCAAATGCGGCAGCGATGGCCTGCTTATTCACCGGCATCATGGAGCGCCTCCAGCAACGTCTCAATATCCTGTCGTTCATGCGCCGCCGTCAGGGTTAAGCGCAGCCGCGCCGTGCCCGGTGGGACGGTGGGCGGGCGGATGGCGGTCACCCACATGCCGCGCTGGCGCAGCGCCTGTGCCAGGGCCAGCGCGCGGGCATTTTCACCGACAATCACCGGCTGGATAGCGCTCTGCGAATCGGTGCTGCGGAAGGGCAGCGCCGCGAGTCCCTGACGGAAGCGGGCGATATGCTCTGCCAGCCGCTGGCGACGCTCATCCCCTTCCACGCTGCGGATGACTGCCAGCGAAGACGACAGCGCCACGGCCTGCGCCGGAGGCATGCTGGTGCTGTAAATCAGGTGTCGGGCAAACTGCAGCAGATAGTCGGCGACGGATTCGCTGCACAGTACGGCGGCACCACTAACGCCAAAGCCTTTGCCGAAGGTGACAATCAGCAGTTCCGGCTTCACGTTTTGCTGATACGCGCTCCCGCGCCCTTCGTCGCCCATCACGCCAGTGCCGTGGGCATCGTCCACCAGCAGCCAGGCATGCTGCCGCTTTGCGGCCTCGTGCAGCGCGGCAAGCGGCGCGCTGTCGCCGTCCATGCTGAACACCCCTTCCGTGACCGCCAGCTGTTGTCCTTCGCAGGGTTTATCCAGCAGCGCAGCAAGCTGTCCCGCATCGTTATGGGCAAAACGCCGCAGCTGCGCCGGGCTTAAATTTGCCGCCTCCAGCAGGGAGGCGTGGCTCAGGCGATCGGCGACAATGCGGTCCGCCTTCCCCATCAGGGCCGTGATGACCGCCTGATTGGCGGCAAAGCCGGAGATAAACAGCAGCGCGCGCGGGTAGCCGAGCCAGTCAGCCAGTTCCTCTTCCAGCGCCTGATGCGCCGTGGTGTATCCGCTGACGTGTCCCGATCCGCCGCTGCCCACGCCAAACCGCTCCGCGCCCTGCTGCCAGGCGCGGATTATGGCCGGATGCTGGCTCAGTCCGAGATAGTCGTTGCTGGAGAAATTGCAGAACCGCTGGCCTTCACGGGTAAGAAAACGACCCGCGCCGTTTTCCACCACCCTGCGAACGCGAAATGCCTCTGCCGCCCGACGGTCGTCGAGCGCAGAGTTGATCCGTGCCTGCCAGGTCATACGGCTGCCGCGTTGTAGAACTGGTCGGTGTCGGCGTTGAAAATCTGCTGCTCCAGCTGCTGCTGTTGCTCGTTATCGCCCGTCAGGACTTCGGTCTGATGCGGGTTCAGCCCCAGCTTGCGGAACAGCTGAACGTCTTTGTCCTCTTCCGGGTTCGGCGTGGTCAGCAGCTTGCAGCCGTAGAAGATGGAGTTGGCCCCGGCCATAAAGCACATCGCCTGGGTCTGCTCGTTCATCTGCTCGCGGCCCGCTGAGAGGCGAACGTAAGAGGTCGGCATCATGATGCGCGCCACCGCGATGGTGCGGATAAAATCAAACGCATCCACGTCCTCGTTATCCGCCAGCGGCGTGCCCTTGACCTTCACCAGCATGTTGATCGGCACGCTTTCCGGCGGGGTCGGCAGGTTCGCCAGCTGCAGCAGCAGGCCCGCGCGGTCTTTCACCGTCTCGCCTAAGCCCACGATGCCGCCGGAGCAGACCTTGATCCCCGCATCACGTACTTTATCCAGCGTATCCAGACGCTCCTGGTAGGTACGCGTGGTGATGATATTGCCGTAAAATTCCGGCGAGGTGTCGAGGTTGTGGTTGTAGTAATCCAGCCCCGCGGCCGAGAGGCGCTGCGCCTGCTCTTCGTTGAGCGTACCGAGGGTCATGCAGGCTTCGAGGCCCATCTCCTTCACGCCCTTCACCATCTGCTCCAGATACGGCATGTCGCGATCGTGCGGGTTCTTCCACGCCGCGCCCATGCAGAAGCGGGTTGAGCCAGCGTTTTTCGCCTTGCGCGCGGAGTCGAGGACCTGCTCCACTTCCATCAGGCGCTCTGACTCCAGACCGGTTTTGTAGCGCGCACTCTGCGGGCAATATTTGCAGTCTTCAGGGCAGGCGCCGGTCTTGATCGACAGCAGCGTGCTGACCTGAACATGGCGGGGATCGAAGTGCTGGCGATGCACCTGTTGGGCTTCGAACATCAGCTCAAGGAAAGGTTTGTTGAATAATTCAGTAACTTGCGACATCGTCCAGCGTGCGTGGTGAGCCATCGGGCTTCTCCAAAGGGTTTTGTTAATTTTCGGTTCGGTTTATACTCGTAAACCTAAAACTTTTCAAAATGGTTTACAAGTCGATTATGACCCAGGACGATCTCGCCTTCGACAAGCAGCATATCTGGCACCCTTACACCTCCACGACCCGCCCCCTTCCCGTTTATCCGGTGGCCTCCGCCCACGGCTGCGAGCTGCACCTCGCCAGCGGCGAGCGGCTCGTTGACGGGATGTCCTCCTGGTGGGCGGCGATTCACGGGTACAACCACCCGCGCCTAAATGCGGCGATGAAGGCCCAGATTGACCAGATGTCGCACGTGATGTTTGGCGGGATCACCCATCAGCCCGCGGTGGATTTATGCCGCCGTCTGGTGGCGATGACGCCTGCATCGCTGGAGTGCGTCTTCCTGGCGGATTCCGGCTCCGTGGCGGTGGAAGTGGCGATGAAAATGGCGCTGCAGTACTGGCATGCGAAGGGCGAAGCGCGCCAGCGTTTCCTCACCTTCCGCAACGGCTATCACGGGGATACCTTCGGGGCGATGTCGGTGTGCGATCCGGATAACTCCATGCACAGCCTGTGGAAGGGGTATCTGCCGGAAAACCTGTTCGCCCCTGCGCCGCAGAGCCGCTTCGACGGCGAGTGGAACGAGATGGACATGGTCGGCTTCGCGCGGCTGATGGCAGCACATCGTCACGAGATTGCTGCCGTCATTCTTGAACCGATCGTGCAGGGCGCGGGCGGAATGCGGATGTACCATCCGGAATGGTTGAGGCGTATTCGCAGGATGTGCGACCGCGAGGGCATTCTGCTGATTGCCGATGAGATCGCCACCGGCTTTGGCCGCACCGGCAAGCTGTTTGCCTGCGAACATGCGGGTATCGCCCCGGATATTCTGTGCCTCGGCAAAGCGCTGACGGGCGGCACCATGACGCTCTCCGCCACGCTCACGACCCGCCAGGTGGCCGACACCATCAGCGACGGCGAAGCAGGCTGCTTTATGCACGGCCCGACGTTTATGGGCAACCCCCTGGCCTGCGCGGTCGCAAGCGAAAGCCTTGCTATTCTGGAGAGCGGCGAGTGGCAGACGCAGGTTGCGGCGATAGAAGCGCAGCTGAAAGCGGAGCTGAGCGCCGCCTCGGGCGCGAATTTCGTGGCGGACGTGCGCGTGCTGGGTGCCATCGGGGTCATTGAAACCACCCATCCGGTGAATATGGCGGCGCTGCAGCGCTTCTTCGTGGATCAGGGCGTGTGGGTACGGCCTTTCGGCAAGCTTATCTACCTGATGCCGCCGTACAGCATTACGCCGGAGCAGCTGCGTAAATTAACTGATGCGGTCGTAACAGCCGTTAACATTCCCGCGCATTTCACGATTTAACCCTATGCATTACACTTGCTGAACGAGCGATTAACGAGGGTAAACCGTATGAAAATCATCAGTAAAGATCTGCGCGACGGTGAAAAACTGCCGGAACGTCACGTTTTTAACGGCATGGGGTATCAGGGAGACAATATCTCCCCGCACCTGGCGTGGGACGAGGTTCCGGCAGGCACCAAAAGCTTTGTCGTGACCTGCTACGACCCGGATGCGCCAACTGGCTCCGGCTGGTGGCACTGGATTGTGGCGAACCTGCCTGCCGACACGCGCGTACTACCGCAGGGTTCCGGTTCAGACCTGGTTGCCCTGCCTGAAGGTGCCATTCAGACGCGTACTGACTTCGGTAAAGCGGGCTACGGCGGCGCGGCCCCGCCAAAAGGGGAAACCCACCGCTATATCTTCACGGTGCACGCGCTGGATGTGGAGAAGATTGAGGTCGATGAAGGCGCGAGCGGCGCAATGGTCGGGTTTAACGTGCATTTCCATACGCTTGGCAGCGCGTCGATTACGGCGATGTATTCGTAAAAAAAGCCGGGTGGCGGCTACGCCTTACCCGGCCTGGATTTCGCACTCGTAGGCCCGGTAAGCGCAGCGCCACCGGGCAAAAAAATCACAGCACCGAAGGTAGCAGTCCTACAAGGCGTCCCTCTTCCAGAAGCTGCATCGCCTTATCAATATCCGGGGCAAAGAAGCGGTCGTCGTCGTAATGGGTGACGTGCTCGCGCAGCACCTGACGCGCCTGCTCCAGCAGCGGGCTGGATTTGAGCCCTTCACGCAGATCGATACCCTGACTCGCCGCCAGCCATTCCACCGCCAGCACACCGCGGGTGTTGGAGGCCATTTCCCAGAGACGACGCCCGGCAGCCGGTGCCATCGAAACGTGATCTTCCTGATTCGCCGAGGTTGGCAGGCTGTCCACGCTGTGCGGATGCGACAGCGCCTTGTTCTCGCTTGCCAGCGCTGCGGCCGTCACCTGAGCAATCATAAAGCCCGAGTTGACCCCGCCGTTACGCACCAGGAACGGTGGCAACTGGGACATGTGTTTATCCATCATCAGCGCGATGCGGCGCTCGGACAACGCGCCGACTTCGGCAATCGCCAGCGCGATATTATCCGCCGCCATTGCCACAGGCTCGGCGTGGAAGTTACCGCCGGAGACCACCTCGTTTTCCTGGGCGAACACCAGCGGGTTATCGGACACCGCGTTGGCCTCCACCAGCAGCACCTCCGCCGCCTGGCGCAGCTGCGTCAGGCACGCGCCCATCACCTGCGGCTGGCAGCGCAGGGAATACGGATCCTGCACCTTTTCACAGTTGTGGTGTGACTCCGCGATCTCGCTGGTGTCGGTAAGCACGTGACGGTACATCGCGGCAGCATCGATCTGCCCGCGCTGACCGCGCACCTCGTGGATGCGGGCATCGAACGGGCGACGCGAGCCCAGCACCGCTTCGGTAGTCAGCGCACCGCACACCACCGCCGAGGCAAACAGATCTTCCGCTTCAAACAGGCCGCGCAGCGCGAAGGCGGTCGACGCCTGGGTGCCGTTCAGCAGCGCCAGCCCCTCTTTCGCCGCCAGCGTGATCGGCGTTAAGCCGGCTTTTTTCAGCGCCTCTTTCGCCGGAAGCCACTCGCCCTGCCAGCGCGCTTTGCCTTCACCCAGCAGCAGCAGCGACATGTGCGCCAGCGGTGCGAGATCGCCGGAGGCCCCGACGGAGCCCTTCGCCGGGATCCACGGATAGACCTCCGCATTAACCAGCGCCATCAGCGCCTGGATCACGCTCAGGCGGATGCCGGAGAAACCGCGCGCCAGGCTGTTGATTTTGAGCACCATCATCAGACGGACAATCTCATCGTCAAGCGGCTGGCCGACGCCCGCCGCGTGCGACAGCACCAGAGAACGCTGCAGGTTTTCCAGATCGTGCGTCGCGATGCGGGTCTGCGCCAGCAGCCCAAAGCCGGTATTAATCCCGTAAGCCGTGCGCCCTTCGGCAACGATGGCTTCAACGCAGGCCACGCTGTCGTTAATGGCGGCGTGGGCGCTTTCATCCAGCGAAAGGGTGACCGGCTGACGCCAGACGTTACGCAGCTGTTTGAGCGTCAGTGAGCCGGGAGTGAGGGTTAATGCGTTCATTCATGCTTTCCTTGTGTGGCAGGGATCATCGGCAGGTTAAGGCCCTGCTCTTTGGCACAGTCAATGGCAATCTCGTAACCCGCATCCGCGTGACGCATCACGCCGGTGGCCGGGTCGTTGTGGAGCACACGAGCGATACGCGCGGCGGCTTCATCCGTTCCGTCACAGACAATAACCATCCCGGAATGCTGGGAGAAGCCCATCCCCACGCCGCCGCCGTGGTGCAGCGACACCCAGGTCGCGCCGCTGGCGGTATTCAGCAGGGCATTCAGCAACGGCCAGTCGGACACCGCATCCGAGCCGTCGCGCATGGCTTCCGTTTCGCGGTTCGGGCTGGCAACGGAGCCGGAGTCCAGGTGGTCGCGGCCAATGACGATCGGTGCGGAAACTTCACCGCTGCGCACCATTTCGTTAAAGGCGAGGCCGAGTTTTTGACGCCACTCCAGCCCTACCCAGCAGATACGCGCTGGCAGGCCCTGGAAGTTAATGCGCTCGCGGGCCATGTCCAGCCAGTGGTGCAGGTGTTCGTCATCGGCGACGATTTCCTTCACTTTGGCGTCGGTTTTGTAGATATCTTCCGGGTCACCGGACAGGGCAACCCAGCGGAACGGCCCGATGCCGCGGCAGAACAGCGGACGGATATAGGCCGGAACGAAGCCGGGGAAATCGAAGGCGTTATTCACGCCCATCTCTTTCGCCATCTGGCGAATGTTGTTGCCGTAATCAAAGGTCGGAATACCCATCTGGCTGAAGGCCAGCATCGCGGAGACGTGCTCGGCCATGGAGCGTTTCGCGGCAAGCACCGTACCTTCCGGGTCGGTCTCCGCTTTTTGCTGATATTCTTCCCACGACCAGCCTTTTGGCAGGTAGCCGTGCAGCGGGTCATGGGCGCTGGTCTGGTCGGTGACCAGATCCGGGCGCACGCCGCGGGCAACGAGTTCAGGAAGAATTTCTGCCGCGTTGCCGCACAGGGCAATCGACACCGCTTTGCCTTCGGACGTGTATTTTTTGATGCGCGCCAGCGCGTCATCGAGATTCTCGGCCTGTTCGTCGACGTAACGGGTGCGCAGTCGGAAATCAATGCGGCTCTGCTGGCACTCAATGTTCAGGGAACACGCGCCGGCCAGCGTGGCGGCCAGCGGTTGCGCGCCGCCCATGCCGCCCAGACCGGCGGTCAATACCCAGCGGCCTTTCAGCGAGCCGTTGTAGTGCTGGCGACCGGCTTCCACGAAGGTTTCGTAGGTGCCCTGCACGATCCCCTGGCTGCCGATGTAGATCCAGCTCCCGGCGGTCATCTGGCCATACATCGCCAGCCCTTTCGCGTCCAGTTCGTTGAAGTGTTCCCACGTTGCCCAGTGCGGCACGAGGTTAGAGTTGGCAATCAGCACGCGCGGGGCGTTTTTGTGCGTTTTAAACACGCCCACCGGCTTGCCGGACTGCACCAGCAGGGTTTCGTCGTGTTCGAGTTCGGTCAGGGATTTTACAATTGCGTCATAGCATTCCCAGTTGCGCGCGGCGCGGCCTATGCCGCCGTAAACCACCAGCTCGTGGGGGTTTTCCGCCACCTCAGGATCAAGGTTGTTCATCAACATGCGCAGCGGGGCTTCGGTGAGCCAGCTTTTGGCGGTAAGGGTGGTGCCGCGCGCGGCGCGGACGTCCTGCTGGCGGTATTTACCTGACGACATTGTGTGCTCCTATACGGGACAGATGATGCATTTAGATATACTTGTATAGACAAGCACACACAAGGTCGGATTTAACAAAAAAGATACAATTTTATTATATTGCGTTAGCGATCACGCTTATAAAACTATGACATAAAGTGGCCCTGCAGCCGGTAACGGTTACCCGGGAAAAGCAGCCGGGCATGCGACACAATGTGCGACGAGGACCAGGTTCGACGGCGGATCAGCAGGCACGGGTCGTGCTCTTTAATGCGCAACCGCTCGCACTCCTGCGGCGTGGCGCGCACGGCTTCCACAATGTGCTCCCCTTCCGTCAGCGGTGCGACAAGCGAAAGATAGGCATGCGGCGTGGTGTGGGTGTAATCCTGGTTCAGATAGTCCGGTATCCGTTCGGCGTTAACGCAGCGATCTTCAATCTGCACCGGAATGTCGTTTTCGAAATGCACCATCACGGAGTGGAAGATGCGGCTTCCCTCTTTGACATTCAGCTCTACCGCCTGCTCGGCGCTGGCCTGGGTCTCTTCGAGCACCAGCACCTCACAGCGGTGCTGATGATTACGCGCGGCAATTTCGTCCGCAATACTGCGGATTTCAAACAGGGCGGATTGCCCTTTCGGTTCCGCCACAAACGTCCCAACGCCCTGCAAACGCACCAGAAGCCCTTCGTCGGTCAGCTCGCGCAGCGCGCGGTTGACGGTCATCCGGCTAAAGCCAAACTGCGCCACCAGATCGGCCTCCGAGGGAATGCGGTCGTGCGGCCGCCAGACGCCGGTGGCGATTTTTTCGCTGATCGCCTGCTTCACCTTTTCGTAGAAAGGTGCGGGAGAGCTCGACTGCGGCAGGGGTGAGCGTGAAAACATCGTGACTCCTTGAATAGTGTTATGCCCACCAGTGAGCAATTTGCCAGGCCAGGCGGGCGGCGAGCTTAGCGCCCTGCCCGTCCCGATCGTACTGTGGGTTAAACTCTACCAGATCGGCGGCCTGAAGCTTACCGCTACGGCAGATATGTTCGATGACGGGGAGGAGATCCAGTGCCGGTATGCCTAACGCAGCCGGAGCGGAAACGGCAGGCATCTCGCTGGCGGGCAGGACGTCCAGATCGATCGTCAGGTAAATGCGATCGGCCTGCGCCAGCACACTTTCCAGCGCAGACAGTGCATCGCGCCTGAAATGGAGATCTTCCACCAGCGTGACGTTCAGGCGTTCAGCCTCATCCCACAGCGCCTGCGTGTTGGCCGCCCGGCTCACGCCAAAGCAGGCGTACTGAAATGCCCGCCCGCGCTCATCGCAGTAGTGCGCCAGTTGGCGAAACGGCGTGCCGGACGTCGCCCGCTCGGCCTTGCGCAGATCGAGATGGGCATCAAGGTTGATAATGACAACCCGCTCGTTCGGGAAGGCGTCCAGCACGCCGCGACCGTGCGCCCACGCGGTTTCGTGTCCGCCGCCAAAGACCAGCGTGCGCATCCCGGAGCGCTGGCAGGCTGTCAAGGCATCGCTTAACGTCTGCTGTGCCACCTCAAGCTCGTCACCTTCAACGTAGACCGATCCCATATCCGCCAGCCGATCGTGTCCCTGATGGCTTGCCATATTCGCCAGCGCCTTTCGCAGCATATCAGGCGCCTGCACGGCACCGGGCCTGCCCTGATTGCGTTTTACCCCTGCATCACATTCAAAGCCTATCAGCGCAATGCCGGATGATAGCGGCGTGAACGCTCCCTGCTGCCGTATCGTCTGGAAAATGCGCGTTGCGTTGCTGGCCTCAGCGCTGTCGTCGCGCCCCTGCCAGACCGATTTGGCTACGGGCCGCCATAACCTCATACTGCCTCCCCACGGAAAATACGTTGATACAGCGGATTGCGTCCCGGCTCGTAGACCATCTCAACCGGATGGCGAGCATCCCAGACGATGAAATCAGCGACAAACCCGGCCCGCAGCTGTCCGTGGGTTTCCCCGCGGCCCAGCGCCTGCGCGGCATGCCGCGTGACGCCAGCCCAGGCCTCTTCAGGCGTCAGGCCAAACTGGACGCAGGCCATGTTCATCGCCAGGTGCAGGCTCGCAAACGGGCTGGTACCGGGGTTATAGTCGGTCGCGACCGCCATCGGCACACCCTGTTTTCTGAGCTGTTCCACCGGCGGACGCTGGCGCTCCTGCAGAAAATAGAACGCGCCCGGCAACAGGACCGCAACCGTGCCGCTTTGCGCCATCGCCTGAACGCCTGCGTCGTCAAGATATTCGATATGATCGGCGGAGAGTCCCTTATACCGGCTGACCAGCGCCGCACCGCCCTGATTCGACAGCTGCTCGACGTGCCCTTTCACCGGAATACCGAGCGCGGTCGCCGCCTTAAAGAGGCGCTCGGTTTGCGACGGGGTAAAGCCGACGTTTTCGCAGAACACGTCTACTGATTCGTATAACTCTTTTTGCCACAGCGTGGGCAATATCTGCTCACAGACCAGCGTGAGGTACGCATCCGGATCCTGTCGGTATTCCGGCGGAACCGCATGAGCCGCCAGCAGCGTTGGGCTGATATCAACCGGATTATTGAGGCTCAGCTGGCGCGCGACCTGCAGCATCTTCTCTTCGGCCTCGGCGTTGAGACCGTATCCGGATTTGATTTCAACCGTGGTGACACCTTCATTCATCAGACGCTGAAGCCGCTGCTGCGCCAGCTTAAGCAGGGTTTCGGGCGAGCTGCTGCGCGTCGCCGTCACGGTAGCGTTAATCCCGCCCCCCTGGGCGCTGATGGTTTGATAAGAGACACCGTTCAGACGCTGCTCCCACTCCGCCGCGCGATCGCCGCCAAACACCAGGTGGGTATGGCAGTCAATCAGGCCCGGCGTGACCAGACGTCCCTGAAGATCGACACAGTGAGTGTGTCCGGCCGGAATGTCAGATTCAGGGATCACGGCCAGAAGGGTGTGGCCGCGTACGACCAGGGCATGTTGCTCTTTCAGTCCATAGGGTGCACAGACGTCCGGCGCCATCGTAGCCAGTCGCGCATTTCGCCATATCACATCGTCGGGATGAATCTGCTGCATGGGCATTCCACTTGTCATAGGTTGTATAGACATTTATTTTCATCTGTTGTCTGCTGTCAACCGACTTTGCGGAAAATGTTATTTATTTGTGATCACTTACCCGCCGCCCCTGGGCTAAAAATGCAACTTTTACCCTTTTTATCTTCCCGTTTCGCTCAACTTAGTATAAAAAAGCAGGCTATTTCGTCTATCCCGTAAAGACTTGCATACCCAGGAGCTTCACCTTGAACATTTCCAGGATTTCCCGTCTGGCGTTAGCACTCGCCTTTGGCGTGACATTATCCGCATGCAGTTCAACCCCACCGGATCAGCGGCCTTCTGAGCAGGTCGCGCCCGGTACGGCCTCCCGCCCGATTTTGTCTGCTGATGAAGCGAAGAACTTCGACCGTGCGCACTACTTCTCGTCGATGGATCCTAACGCTGCGCCGTGGACCCCGTCTTCGATTAACCTGCCGAAACAGCCTGACTTCGTGGTTGGCCCGGCGGGTGCGCAGGGCGTAACGCATACCTCGATTCAGGCTGCGGTAGATGCTGCCATCACGAAACACAGCGCGTCTCGCCAGTACATCGCGATCCTGCCAGGTGAATATGAAGGCACCGTGTATGTTCCGGCGGCACCGGGCAGCATTACGCTTTACGGTCTGGGCGAAAAAGCGATCGACGTAAAAATTGGCCTGGCGATTGATTCCGAAATCGACAGCAACACCTGGCGTCACCTGGTGAACCCGGCCGGTAAATATATGCCGGGTAAACCGGCGTGGTACATGTTTGATAACTGCCAGAGCAAGCGTGCCGCCACCATTGGCGTGATGTGCTCAGCGGTGTTCTGGTCCCAGAATAACGGTCTGCAGCTGCAGAACCTGACCATCCAGAATACCCTGGGTGACAGCGTTGACGCCGGTAACCACCAGGCCGTCGCGCTGCGCAGCGATGGCGATAAGGTGCAGATTAACAACGTCAACATTCTGGGTCGTCAGAACACTTTCTTCGTGACCAACAGCGGTGTACAGAACACGCTGCAGAATAATCGTCTGACCCGTACGCTGGTGACCAACAGCTACGTTGAAGGTGATGTGGATCTGGTGTCCGGCCGCGGCGCGGTGGTATTTGATAACACCGATTTCCGCGTGGTGAACTCACGCACTCAGCAGGAAGGTTACGTGTTTGCTCCGGCAACCCAGTCGAACCTCTTCTTCGGCTTCCTGGCCGTGAACAGCCGCTTTAACGCTGCCGGTGACGGCGTGGCGCAGCTGGGACGCTCCCTGGACGTGGACGCAGCGACCAACGGTCAGGTTGTGATCCGTGACAGCGTGATCAACGAAGGCTTCAACATGGCGAAGCCGTGGGCGGATGCGGCAATCTCCAAACGTCCGTTCTCCGGCAATACCGGTGCGGTGGACGATAAAGGGAACGTGCAGCGTAACCTGAACGACGCTAACTTCAACCGCATGTGGGAGTACAACAACCGCGGTCTCGGTAGCAAAGTGGTTGCTGAGCCGAAGCAGTAAGCAGTCCTTTTGCCGGGTGGCGGCTTCGCCTTACCCGGCCTACAGGTTATGTAGGCCCGGTAAACGCGGTGCCACCGGGCATAAAAAAACCTCGCATTCGCGAGGTTTTTTGTTTTAAGCCGCTTAGTGAGCGTTAACCACCACCCACATCGGCCCCTGGCCTACGGCGTAGCGCCCTTTCTCTTCCAGCAGACCCTGCTCGCCTTTAATTTCATACAGCGCGATATGGTGGGATTTCTGCCCCGCCGCAATCAGGTATTTGCCGCTGTGATCGATATTAAAGCCGCGCGGCTGGGTTTCCGTCGGCTGGAAGCCTTCAACCGCCAGCACGCTGCCGTCTTCGGAAACGCTAAACACGGTAATCAGGCTGGAGGTACGGTCACAGGCGTACAGATGACGGCCATCTGGCGTAATGTGGATATCTGCCGCCCAGCGGGTGTCGGAGAAATCAGACGGCATCATGTCCAGCGTCTGCACGCACTCAATCTGACCGTTTGGATCTTTCAGTTCCCATACGTCCACAGAGCTGTTCAGTTCGTTGACCACGTAGGCGTACTGCTGGTTCGGATGGAAGACCATATGACGCGGGCCTGCACCTTCTACCGTCGTGACTTCAGCAGGATTCTGCGCCACCAGGTGACCATCGTCGCTCAGGGTGAACAGGCAGATACGATCCTGCTTCAGCGCAGGTACCCACAGCGTGCGGTTATCCGGAGAGATATTCGCCGAGTGGCAACCTTCAAGCCCTTCCACCACATCCACGGTTTCGACCGGAATGCCATCTTCAAGACGGGTTACGCTGACGCAACCCGCGTTATAAGAGCCGCTGAAGACAAAGTTGCCTTTACGATCGGTTGAGATATGGGTTGGGCTGCCAGGCAACGGGGCTTCGGCAGTGTAAGTCAGCGCGCCGTCGTCCGGAGAGATGCGATAGGCCAGCACGCGGAACTCCGGGCGCACACCCACGTACAAGAAACGTTTATCCGGGCTGATAACCATCGGTTGCACCTGACCTGGCACATCAACAACCTGAACCAGCGTGAGTGTCCCCTCGGTATTTAAACGCCAGACGTGGATCTGCTGGCTTTCAGGACTGGCGGTATAAACGGTTTGTTTCATGAATATTCACTCCTCACTGCGCATGAAAGTAGTTAACTTTTGACGGTGAATGCTGAATTGTCGACAGGAGTTTTGAAGCGTTCGCCTCTCGGTGTACCATCCCATCAAAACGTAAATTCAATATTAACCCGGAAAAACAAATGACCTCGCGTGTGATTGCTCTGGATTTAGACGGTACCTTACTGACGCCGCAAAAAACCCTTCTCCCCTCTTCTCTGGAAGCGCTTAAACGCGCTCAGGAAGCGGGATATCAACTCCTTATCGTAACGGGTCGACATCACGTAGCCATTCACCCTTTTTATCAGGCACTGGCGTTAGATACACCTGCAATTTGTTGTAATGGCACTTATTTGTATGATTATCAGGCAAAAAAGGTTTTAGCCTCCGACCCGCTGCCGGTTCCCCAGGCGCTGCAACTGATTGATCTGCTGGATGAGCATGCCATTCACGGCCTGATGTACGTGGATAACGCGATGGTGTACGAGCGCCCAACCGGCCATGTGGTGCGCACCAGCAACTGGGCGTTGTCCCTGCCCGAAGCGCAGCGTCCGGTCTTTACTCAGGTAACTTCCCTGCGTCAGGCAGCCCAGGACGTTGAGGCTATCTGGAAATTCGCCCTGACGGATGAAGACACCACCAAACTGAATGCCTTCGCGAAACACGTGGAACAGACGCTGGGTCTGGAGTGTGAATGGTCCTGGCACGATCAGGTGGATATTGCCCGCAAAGGCAATAGCAAAGGCAAGCGTCTGACGCAGTATGTGGAATCGCAGGGCTGGTCAATGCAGGACGCGATCGCCTTCGGCGACAACTACAACGACATCAGCATGCTGGAAGCCGTCGGTACGGGCGTGGCGATGGGCAATGCCGACGACGCGGTAAAAGCGCGCGCTAACGTGGTGATTGGCGACAACACCACCGACAGCATCGCGCAGTACATTTATACCCACCTGCTGTAATCAGGCGGTGATCGAGACGCTCTTGATTTGCGCGTAGAGCCACAGGCCAGGTTTGATCCCTAACTCATCCCTGGCCCACGGGCTGATGCGTGCCCAGAGCGTTCTGCTTCCCACCTCGAGCTTCACTTCCACCTGGCCGTTATCATCAAAACACTCCGCGACTTTGGCGCGCAGGATATTTCGAATACTGGTTTGCAGCGGCGGCTGCAGCACCAGCGAAACGTCAGATGCCTGAATACGAATACGCAGCGCGGACTGTAATGGCTTGTCGATCTTATTGACCCACAGGTGCTGATCGCCCAGCGCCAGCGCCGTCATCGCGTAGTGCGGATGATGTTCCAGCACGCTCACTTTCAGGATGCTGCTCTGCTGTTCCCGGGGCAGCCAGGGGTGCATCACGCTGCTGCCCCACACCTCTTCCAGGTTGCCGAAGGCCTTGACGCTGCCCTCTTCCAGCACCAGCACCTTGTCGGCCAGATGGAGGATCTCATCCAGCGAATGGCTGACGTAGAGCATTGGAATATTAATTTCCCGCGTCAGGCGCTGCAGGTAGGGCAGGAGCTCACGTTTGCGCGGAATATCCAGTGAGGCCAGCGGTTCGTCGAGCAGCAGCAGTTCGGGTGCGGTCAGCAACGCGCGGCCAATGGCGACGCGCTGTTTTTCTCCGCCGGAAAGCGAGGATGGCAGCCTGTCGAGCAGTGGCTCAATGCCTAAAAGCGTCACCAGCTTATCAAACTGCCCGGCCATGCTTTTCGCCATGCCGTAACGCAGGTTGCCGCGCACGCTGTAGTGCGGGAATAAGCGTGCGTCCTGGAAAACATAGCCGATGCGGCGTTTATCCGGCGACAGATACACCTTGTTTTCCACGTCATTCAGAACGCGGTTATTCAATACAATCCGTCCTGACTGCGGGCGCGTCAGGCCGCTGATGGCATTTATCAGCGACGTTTTTCCCGCCCCCGACACGCCGAAGATGGCGGTGATACCGCTTGCAGGCAGCGTCTCGTTAAGCGTCAGGGTATGGTTTCCCAGCGTCTGAGTGAAATTCAGTTCCAGCATGCTTATTTCCCCATCCGCTCACGGCTCAGCCGCGCCAGCCATTCCGACACCAGCAGCGATACCAGGGCTAATACGATTGAGATGATACAGAGCCGCGCCGCCGCGCCCTCTCCGCCCGGCGTTTGAATCAGGGTATACATGGCCGATGGAATGGTTCGCGTCTCGCCGGGAATGTTCGAGACAAAGGTGATTGTCGCGCCAAACTCACCCAGCGAGCGGGCGAAGGCCAGTACCGTCCCGACAATAATGCCGGGTAAAGTCAGGGGAAGCGTGATGGTGAAAAAGACGCGCCAGCGCCCGGCACCCAGCGTACGCGCCGCCTGTTCGAGCTTCATGTCCACGCCTTCCAGCGCGAGGCGGATCGCCCTCACCATCAGCGGGAATGACATTACCGCTGCCGCCAGTACCGCACCGCGCCAGCTAAAAGCGAACGTCAGCCCAAACCAGTCGTAGAGCTTCTCGCCGATAAAACCGCGCCGCCCCATCGAAACCAGCAGCAGATAACCGACCACCACGGGCGGCAACACGAGCGGAAGATGAAGCACGCTGTCGAGCAGCGCTTTGCCGGGAAACTGACAGCGAACCAGTAACCAGGCAAAGAAGATCCCAAAGGGCAAACTCAGCGCAACCGCCAGGGAAGAGACTTTAAGGCTCAGCAGAACAGCCTGCCATTCAGGATCGGTCAATATCATCAGTGAGTCGTAAATCCGTAACGTTTAAAGATTGCGGACGCTTCCGGCCCCTTCAGATAATCGCGGAAAGCCGTCACGGTCGCATTTTTATGTCCATCAACAATCGCAACAGGATATTCCACTTTCTTGTGGGAGTCTTCCGGGAACGTAGCCACCACTTTCACACCCTTGCTGGCTACGGCATCAGAGCCATACACAATGCCCAGCGGGGCTTCGTTGCGTTCCACTAGCGCCAGCGCGCCGCGGACATCTTCCGCCGGAGCCAGCTTCGGCGGCAATGTCTCCCACGCGCCCAGCTTTTGCAGCGCTTCTTTGGCGTAGATCCCGGCCGGAACGTGCTCCGGATCGCCCACCGCCAGACGCCCGCCGTTCAGCAGACTTATCCAGTGGGTCTCTTTGTTGATGGTGAAGTCAGCCTGGGCGCTGGCTTTTGGCGCCACGACAACCAGGCTATTCCCCAGCAGCGTTTCGCGGGTTGCCGCATCAATCGCTTTCTTCTCCACCGCGTAATCCATCCACTTCTGGTCAGCCGAGATGAACAGATCCGCTGGTGCGCCCGCTTCTATCTGGCGCGCCAGCGTCGAGGAAGAGGCAAACGAGGATACAACCTCGACGTTTTTCTCTTTTTTATACGCCGCCGCGATATCCTGCAGCGCGTTGGTCAGCGACGCCGCCGCAAAGACCGTGATTTTACCGTCGTCCGCCAGCGCGTGGCCGGTAAGTGAAAGCGTCAGCGTTGCCCCTGCGAAAAGGCGTACCCAGGTACGTGCCATTTTTAACTCCTGTGAGTAGCGTTATATACACATTAATATAACGGTAACGTCAGGGAGATCCCAGCGTTAAATCGTACCGCTGAAGAGGTAAACCGGTGTGATACGTTAAATATTATCGGCGAAAACGGGAAAATCTTGAGAGCAAAACGCCCGGGCAAGCCGGGCGTTTTGGGGGGAATCAATGCTGCTTTTTAGCCTGGTCTCTGTGACCAATGTTCGAAAAGACGTTGAACACTTCACCCAGGCCGTAGATGGCACCGAGGATGATGGCCATCACTACTGGTACCATGATCACGGCGAATACCAGACTTTTCAACAACTCTAACATGGTTTTCTCCAGATATTGTGAATAGCTTATTCTACCCTTTCAACTGAGAAAAACATCCCCTTTTGTGCGGTACCCTTTGCGCCCTGCACCATTTGGGTCACAATACCCTTTTTGCCAGGACACTGTTATGCAGGCCGAAATTCTCCTCACACTCCGACTTCAGCAAAAGCTTTTCGCCGATCCGCGACGTATCACCCTGCTTAAACAAATAGAACAAACAGGCTCGATTAGCCAGGGGGCGAAAAACGCGGGCATCAGCTATAAAAGCGCCTGGGACGCCATCAACGAAATGAACACCCTGAGCGAACAGCCGCTGGTGGACAGAGCCACGGGCGGCAAAGGTGGCGGCGGTGCGATCGTGACGCGTTATGGACAGCGCCTTATTCAGCTTTACGACCTCCTGGCCCAGATTCAGCAAAAAGCGTTCGATGTGTTAAGCGATGACGATAACGTGCCGCTGGACAGTCTGCTGGCCGCCATTTCCCGCTTCTCGCTACAAACCAGCGCCCGCAACCAGTGGTTTGGAACGGTGACGGCGCGCGATAATCTGCAGATACAGCAGCATATTGAGATCCTGCTTGCCGATGGCACCACCCGCCTGAAAGCCGCCATAACGGCGCAAAGCGCGGAACGTCTTGAACTGGATGAAGGTAAAGAGGTGCTGGTGCTGCTGAAGGCGCCGTGGGTCACTATCACGCGCGATCCCGATGCGGCAAAGGCAGCAGATAACCAGCTGCTGGGCACCATCAGCCACATCGAACGCGGCCAGGCGCAGTGCGAAGTGCTCATGACCCTGGCAGACGGGCAACCGCTTTGCGCGACCCTACCGCTCAGCGAGTCGGACGGCTTAGAAGAAGGTGCTGTCGTCACCGCGTATTTCAACGCGGACCGGGTGATTATCGCCACTTTGTGCTGAGCGCATTGACAATCGTACCGACAGTGCGTATCCCTGATATCTATTGCTGCAAAAACAGGGATAAATCATGTCATCATTGCATATTTCGCAAGGCACGTTTCGTCTTAGCGATACCCGAACGCTGACGATTGCTGATTTGACACTACGCGCGGGTGAAAGCTGGGCGTTTGTCGGCACCAACGGCAGCGGTAAATCTGCGCTGGCCCGTGCGCTGGCGGGAGAGCTCAACCTCCTCAAGGGCGAATACCAGAGCGACTTTACGCGCCTGACGCGCCTGTCGTTTGAACAACTGCAAAAGCTGGTCAGCGACGAGTGGCAGCGCAACAACACCGATTTGCTCAGCCCTGGCGAAGACGATACCGGCCGTACGACCGCAGAAATTATACAGGATGAGGTGAAAGACCCCGCCCGCTGTGAGCGCCTGGCAGAACAGTTCGGTATCACCCCTCTGCTGAACCGGCGCTTTAAATACCTTTCTACCGGCGAGACGCGAAAAACGCTGCTTTGTCAGGCGCTGATGAGCCAACCTGAACTGCTTATTCTGGACGAACCGTTCGACGGTCTTGACGTGCAGTCCCGGGCGCAGCTGGCGTCCCTGCTGGCATCGCTTAATCAGCAGGGATATACCCTCGTACTGGTGCTTAACCGCTTCGATGAAATTCCGGACTTTATCCAGCACGCGGGCGTCCTGGCCGACTGTAACCTGATCGAGACCGGCGAAAAAACCGCGCTGCTTAAGCAGGCGCTGATTGCCCAGCTCGCCCACAGCGAACAGCTCGACGGTATTACCCTTCCGGAACCTGACGCCCCTTCTGCCCGCCATGCGCTTGACCCCCACCAGCCGCGCATCGTGCTGCGTGACGGGATGGTCGCTTATGACGATCGCCCGATTCTTAACCGCCTCAGCTGGACAGTCAATCCGGGCGAGCACTGGCAGATTGTCGGCCCCAACGGCGCGGGGAAATCCACGCTGCTGAGCCTGATCACCGGCGATCACCCGCAGGGCTATAGCAACGATCTGACGCTGTTCGGTCGGCGTCGCGGCAGCGGCGAAACCATCTGGGATATTAAAAAACATATCGGCTATGTCAGCAGCAGCCTGCATCTGGATTATCGGGTCAGTACCACGGTACGCAACGTGATCCTCTCCGGGTATTTTGACTCGATCGGCATTTATCAGGCGGTGTCGGACAAACAGCACAAGCTGGCCCAGCAGTGGCTGGACATCCTGGGCATGGACAACCGGGTCGCTGACGCGCCGTTTCATAGCCTGTCGTGGGGGCAACAGCGTCTGGCACTGATCGTTCGCGCGCTGGTGAAACACCCTACGCTGCTGATCCTCGACGAACCGCTGCAGGGACTCGACCCGTTGAACCGACAGCTTATCCGCCGCTTTGTGGACGTGCTGATTAGCGAAGGTGAAACGCAGCTGCTGTTTGTTTCACATCATGCCGAAGATGCCCCCTCCTGCATCACGCATCGCCTGGAGTTTGTTCCGGATGGTGAGCACTATCGTTATCTGCAAAGCAAAATCGATTGACCCCCGGAGGGCACCGCCCTCCGTTTTTCAGATAACCTGCACTAATACATTGCTATCCCGTTGATCTACAATGCCTCATGGCAGCTGAAAATCGGATTTTAAAAACAGTGTAAACGATTCCACTATTTTATCCCATGTCACACTTTTTGCGTCTCTGTTATGCTATGGTTATTACATACCATAAGCCCAATGGAGCGAAATATGCGAGTTCTGGTAACAGGTGGTAGCGGTTACATCGGTAGTCATACCTGCGTGCAGCTGCTGCAAAACGGCCATGACGTCATCATTCTCGACAACCTGTGCAACAGTAAGCGCAGCGTGCTGCCTGTGATTGAACGTCTTGGCGGTAAACAACCGACTTTCGTGGAAGGCGACATCCGCAACGAAGCGTTGATGACCGAGATCCTTCACGACCACGCTATTGAAGCGGTGATCCACTTCGCGGGTCTGAAAGCCGTCGGGGAGTCCGTTGCAAAACCGCTCGAGTATTACGACAACAACGTCAACGGTACCCTGCGTCTCATCTCCGCCATGCGTGCGGCCAACGTCAAAAACTTCATCTTTAGCTCTTCCGCCACCGTCTACGGCGATCAGCCCAAAATTCCTTACGTTGAAAGCTTCCCGACCGGGACGCCGCAGAGCCCGTACGGCAAAAGCAAGCTGATGGTGGAGCAGATCCTGACCGACCTGCAAAAAGCTCAGCCGGAGTGGAGCATCGCGCTGCTGCGCTACTTCAATCCGGTCGGTGCCCATCCGTCAGGCAATATGGGTGAAGATCCGCAGGGCATTCCGAACAACCTGATGCCGTATATCGCGCAGGTTGCCGTCGGTCGCCGCGATTCGCTGGCGATTTTTGGCAATGACTACCCCACCGAAGATGGCACTGGCGTGCGCGACTATATCCACGTGATGGATCTGGCAGACGGCCACGTTGCCGCCATGCAGCAGCTGGCGGATAAACCTGGCGTGCATATTTACAACCTCGGCGCCGGGGTCGGCAGCAGCGTGCTGGACGTGGTCAATGCCTTCAGCAAAGCCTGCGGCAAGCCGGTGAACTACCACTTCGCACCGCGTCGTGAGGGCGATCTGCCTGCTTACTGGGCCGACGCCACCAAAGCCGACAAAGAGCTTAACTGGCGTGTTACGCGCACGCTTGATGAAATGGCACAGGATACCTGGCACTGGCAGTCACGCCACCCGCAAGGCTATCCGGACTAAGGATCCGTCATGACGCAATTTAATCCCGTCGATCATCCGCATCGTCGCTTTAACCCGTTAAGCGGGCAATGGATTTTAGTTTCTCCACATCGCGCCAAGCGCCCCTGGCAGGGGGCGCAGGAGACGCCTGCAAAACAGACCTTACCGCAGCACGACCCGGACTGCTTCCTCTGTCCGGGCAATACGCGCGTGACCGGGGATAAAAACCCGGACTACAAAGGCACCTTCGTGTTTACCAACGATTTTGCCGCCCTGATGACCGACACGCCGGACGCGCCGGAAAGCCACGATCCGCTGATGCGCTGTGAAAGCGCGCGCGGTACCAGCCGCGTGATCTGCTTCTCTCCCGATCACAGCAAAACGCTGCCGGAGCTGAGCGTTGAGGCACTGAAAGAGGTGGTCAGCACCTGGCAGGCGCAAACTGCCGAGCTGGGTCAAACTTACCCGTGGGTGCAGGTGTTTGAAAATAAAGGTGCGGCAATGGGCTGCTCCAACCCGCATCCGCATGGCCAGGTCTGGGCGAACAGCTTCCTGCCTAACGAAGCCGAGCGTGAAGACCGTCTGCAAAAAGCGTATTACGCGGAAAACGGCTCGCCGATGCTGGTGGATTACGCACAGCGTGAGCAGGCAGACGGCAGCCGTACCGTGGTGGAAACCGAACACTGGCTGGCCGTCGTCCCTTACTGGGCCGCCTGGCCGTTTGAGACGCTGCTGCTGCCTAAAGCACACGTGCTGCGCATCACCGAACTCAGCGACGCGCAGCGCGACGACCTTGCCCTGGCGCTGAAAAAACTGACCAGCCGTTATGACAACCTGTTCCAGTGCTCCTTCCCGTACTCCATGGGCTGGCACGGCGCACCGTTTAACGGGGAAGAGAATCCGCACTGGCAGCTGCATGCCCATTTCTATCCGCCGCTGCTGCGCTCTGCGACGGTGCGTAAATTTATGGTGGGCTACGAAATGCTGGCGGAAACCCAGCGTGATCTGACGGCGGAACAGGCGGCAGAACGTCTGCGTGCCGTTAGCGACGTCCACTATCGCGAATCAGGAGTCTAAAAAATGAGTCTGAAAGATAAAACACAATCCCTGTTTGCTGAGAAATTTGGCTACCCTGCCACCCACATTATTCAGGCACCTGGTCGCGTTAACCTGATCGGTGAACACACTGACTACAACGACGGTTTTGTGCTGCCGTGCGCCATCGATTACCAGACGGTCATCAGCTGCGCGAAGCGCGACGACCGTCAGGTTCGCGTGATTGCGGCGGATTATGGTAATGAGACGGACACGTTTTCCCTCGATGCCCCGATTGTGACGCACGACAGCCAGCAGTGGTCTAACTACGTGCGCGGCGTGGTGAAGCATCTGCAGAAGCGTAACAAAAACTTCGGCGGCGCCGATTTGGTCATCAGCGGCAACGTGCCGCAGGGGGCGGGCTTAAGCTCCTCTGCGTCTCTGGAGGTCGCCGTGGGCACCGTGTTCCAGCAGCTCTATCATTTACCGCTGGATGGCGCACAAATCGCCCTGAACGGTCAGGAAGCGGAAAACCAGTTCGTGGGTTGCAACTGCGGCATCATGGACCAGCTAATCTCCGCGCTGGGCAAAAAAGAACACGCGCTGCTGATCGACTGCCGCTCGCTTGGCACCAAAGCCGTTCCCCTGCCAAAAGGCGCGGCTGTCGTGATCGTCAACAGCAACTTTAAGCGCACGCTGGTGGGCAGCGAGTACAACACCCGCCGCGAGCAGTGCGAAACCGGCGCCCGCTTCTTCCAGCAGCCCGCCCTGCGCGACGTGACGCTCAATGAATTTAACAAAGTGGCGCACGAGCTGGATCCGATTGTCGCCAAACGCGTTCGTCACGTGCTGACGGAAAATGCCCGTACCGTTGAAGCCGCCTCTGCGCTGGCGAAAGGTGACCTGAAACGCATGGGTGAGCTGATGGCGGAATCTCACGCCTCCATGCGCGATGATTTCGAGATCACCGTTCCGCAAATCGACACCCTGGTGGAGATTGTCAAAGCGGTCATTGGCGACAAAGGCGGCGTACGCATGACGGGCGGCGGTTTTGGCGGCTGCATCGTTGCGCTGGTGCCTGAGGAGCTTGTCCCTGCCGTACAGGACGCCGTGGCGAAGCAGTACGAAGCGAAAACAGGTATTAAAGAAACCTTCTATGTTTGCAAAGCATCACAAGGAGCCGGACAGTGCTAAACGAAACACCTACCCTCGCACCGGATGGTCTGCCGTATCGCCTGTTAACCCTGCGCAACCGCGCGGGGATGGTGGTTACGCTTATGGACTGGGGTGCAACTCTGCTTTCAGCCCGCGTACCGATGCCGGACGGCAGCGTGCGCGAAACCCTGCTCGGCTGCGCATCGCCCGAGCAGTATGTTAATCAGTCCGCCTATCTGGGCGCATCCGTAGGACGCTATGCTAACCGCATCGCGAAGAGCCGCTTTGAGCTCGACGGCGTGCAGTACACCCTGCTTCCAAGCCAGGGTGAAAACCAGCTGCACGGCGGCCCGGAAGGCTTTGATAAACGTCGCTGGAAAATTGTTCGTCAAAACGACGGCGAAGTGCTGTTCTCGCTGGATTCGCAGGACGGCGATCAGGGCTTCCCGGGTAACCTTATCGCCTCCGCGCGCTTAACATTGACGGACGATAACCGTATCGCCATTGAATACCATGCGACGGTCGACAAGCCGTGTCCGGTCAACCTGACCAATCACGCGTACTTCAATCTGGACGGCAACCAGTGCGACGTGCGTGAGCACAAGCTGCAGATCCTGGCGGATGCGTATCTGCCGGTTGACGAAATGGGCATTCCGTATCAGGGGCTCAAGGACGTGAGCGGGACCAGCTTTGATTTCCGCCGCGCGAAAACGATCGCCCAGGATTTCCTGAGCGATGACGACCAGCGCAAGGTGAAAGGATACGACCACGCGTTCCTGCTGCAGGCCAAAGGTGATGTGAAACAACCTGCCGCACAGGTCTGGTCCACCGATGAGAAGCTGCAGATGACGGTTTATACCACTGCCCCTGCCCTGCAGTTTTACTCAGGTAACTATCTCGGCGGCACAACGGCGCGCGAACACGAAGAGTACAGCGACTGGCAAGGCCTGGCGCTGGAGAGCGAGTTCCTGCCGGACAGCCCGAATCATCCGGAATGGCCGCAGCCGGACTGCGTGCTGCGCCCGGGTGAAGAGTACGTTAGCGTGACGGAATATCATTTTATTCCACATTAATCTTCAGCCCTCCCTCTGGAGGGCTTTTTTCTGCGCGCCTTGCTGAAAATAGCGCCGATCGCAGACAAAATCATAACCCTGGATTCACAAGCATCTTACACTCAGAGACTATTTTCGCTATGGTTAGGGTTAAGCGTTGCTGCTGGCACGGCCACGGCAATATAATGAGAATTGTTATCATTCTAAAAATGCTTGAGGAGTAAGAGATGGCTATTACTAAGCTGGTTCTGGTGCGTCACGGCGAAAGCCAGTGGAACAACGAAAACCGCTTTACCGGTTGGTACGACGTTGATCTGTCCGAGAAAGGCGTAAGCGAAGCAAAAGCAGCAGGTAAACTGCTGAAGGAAGAAGGCTTCAGCTTTGATTTTGCTTACACCTCTGTGCTGAAACGTGCCATCCATACCCTGTGGAACGTGCTGGACGAACTGGACCAGGCCTGGCTGCCGGTTGAGAAATCCTGGAAACTGAACGAGCGTCACTACGGTGCGCTGCAGGGCCTGAACAAAGCGGAAACCGCTGAGAAATACGGTGACGAGCAGGTTAAACAGTGGCGTCGCGGCTTCGCGGTCACCCCACCAGAGCTGACCAAAGATGACGAGCGCTACCCGGGCCACGACCCGCGTTACGCGAAACTGACCGACGCTGAGCTGCCAACCACCGAGAGCCTGGCGCTGACCATCGACCGCGTTGTGCCTTACTGGAACGAAACCATTCTGCCACGTCTGAAAAGCGGCGAGCGCGTGATTATCGCGGCTCACGGTAACTCCCTGCGTGCGCTGGTGAAATACCTGGACAACATGGGTGAAGACGAAATTCTCGAACTGAACATCCCAACTGGCGTACCGCTGGTGTATGAGTTCGACGAAAACTTCAAGCCAATCAAACACTACTACCTGGGTAACGCGGACGAAATCGCAGCGAAAGCGGCGGCCGTTGCGAACCAGGGTAAAGCGAAGTAATTTTCGCTGACCATAAAAAAAGCGCGGAACCGTCCGCGCTTTTTTATTTGAGCCGGCAGAATTAACCGCGACGCGCTTTCACTGCGTTAGCCAGCTGGCGCAGGATGGCGTCGGTATCGTCCCAGCCGATACAGGCATCGGTCACGCTCTTGCCGTACACCAGCGGCTCGCTGCCTTCCAGGTTCTGGTTACCTTCAACCAGATGACTTTCGATCATCACCCCAATTACCGCCTTCTCACCGCCGGCAATCTGCTGACAGACATCTACGCCCACTTCCATTTGCTTTTTAAACTGCTTGCTGGAGTTGGCGTGGCTGAAATCGATCATCACCTGCGGTGGCAGCCCGGCTTTTTCCAGCCCGACTTTGACTTCGGCCACATGTTTTGCGCTGTAGTTCGGCTCTTTGCCGCCGCGCAGAATGATATGGCAGTCACCGTTACCGCTGGTGTTAACGATGGCAGAGTGACCCCACTTGGTCACGGACAGGAAGCAGTGCGGTGCACCTGCAGCATTGATAGCGTCAATGGCGACCTTGATGGTGCCGTCAGTGCCGTTTTTGAAGCCCACCGGACAAGAGAGACCGGACGCCAGCTCGCGGTGAACCTGAGATTCAGTAGTGCGGGCACCAATTGCCCCCCAGCTCATCAGGTCTGCCAGATACTGGGGCGTAATCATGTCCAGGAATTCACCGGCCGCCGGCAGGCCGCTGTCGTTGATCTCCAGCAGCAGCTTGCGCGCAATGCGCAGACCGTCGTTGATCTGGAAGCTGTTATCCATGTGCGGATCGTTGATCAGTCCTTTCCAGCCCACGGTGGTGCGCGGTTTTTCAAAGTAGACACGCATGACGATTTCCAGCTCGTCCTTCAGCTCTTCACGCAGGGTGAGCAGACGGGCAGCGTATTCTTTCGCGGCAGCAGGATCGTGAATCGAGCACGGGCCAATCACCACCAGAAGACGATCGTCATTACCTTTCAGGATCTTATGGATCGCTTTACGAGCATGAGAAACCGTGTTTGCGGCATTTTCAGTGGCGGGGAATTTCTCAAGGAGTGCTACAGGAGGTAATAACTCATTGATCTCTTTAATGCGTAAATCGTCGTTCTGATAATTCATCTTCGTTCCAGCTCTGCCATATCTTTAGTAATGAAAGCAATCCTTTCAATCTATCTTGTCGACCAGGAAGTGTAAACACGGTTTTACACTTCACGCAGATAATTCCTGGAATTCGCCTAAAAATCGCCACAAAATAGCGAAAAATGAGATCTAACCTAAGCTTTTTAACTGTAACAACCAATTTTAAACGCTTAAACGCGATTCCCTACTGACGTAAGTCCGTAAGGCGGAATCTTTCGCCTCAAAAAAGATGCACTGTTGGAGAATGTTATCCAGCGTAACGACAAGAACAGGAGCACCATGATGAAAATGACAAAACTGGCAACCCTCTTCCTGACCGCCACCCTTACCCTTGCCAGCGGCAGCGTCCTGGCCGCCGAAACGGGCACCTCAGAGAGCAACGGTGACGCGAATGCGGCTGCGGCGGCAGGTCAGCCTGCGCCTGATGCAAAACAGAATATTGCCCCGAATAACGTCGACAACGGCCAGATCAATACCGGTAATACCAACACGGGCGGCACCATGCTGCATCCAGACGGTAGCGGTTCCGGCACCATGAACCATGACAATATGAGTTCAGACGAGGTCCACAAGAACTCCATGTGTAAGGACGGCAAATGCCCGGACCCTAACGACAAAGTGGGTGACGACGCCAATACCAAAACGGATGGTACCACCCAGTAATTTGTATGCACCGTCAGAAAAAGGAGAGCCCAGGCTCTCCTTTCTTTTTGGAGTAACCTATTAAAAACGCTACACTAAAAACAATAACACTTCAGGAAAGCAGACATGGCGCACTCCCATTCCCACTCGCATGCACCCGGCAACGACAACGCTAAACGGCTGATGCTGGCCTTTGGCGTCACGGCAACGTTTATGATTATCGAGGTCATTGGCGGCCTGGTTTCCGGCTCTCTGGCGCTTCTGGCCGATGCCGGACATATGCTGACCGATGCCGCCGCCCTGCTCTTCGCCCTGCTGGCCGTGCAGTTTGCGCGTCGTCCTCCGAATACGCGCCACACCTTCGGCTGGCTGAGGCTGACCACCCTGGCCGCATTTGTTAACGCCATTGCGCTGGTGGTCATTACCGTGCTTATCGTCTGGGAGGCCATACAGCGCTTTCAGCATCCACAGCCGATCGCCGGGGCGACAATGATGGTCATTGCCGTGGCAGGGTTGCTGGCGAATATTCTGGCCTTCTGGATCCTGCACCGCGGGAGCGGGGAAAAGAACCTCAACGTGCGCGCGGCGGCACTGCATGTGCTGGGGGATTTGCTCGGTTCAGTCGGGGCGATTGTCGCCGCGCTGGTGATCCTCTATACCGGCTGGACGCCTGTCGATCCGATTCTGTCCGTGCTGGTGTCGTGTCTGGTCTTGCGCAGCGCCTGGCGACTGCTGAAGGAGAGCGTGAACGAACTGCTTGAAGGGGCGCCAGCATCCATGGACATCGATGAGCTGAAGCGCAACCTGCGCCGTACTGTCCCGGAAGTCCGTAATGTCCATCACGTGCACGTCTGGCTGGTGGGAGAGAAACCGGTCATGACGCTACATGTCCAGGTGATCCCACCTCACGACCACGATGCGCTGCTCGATCGCATCCAGCACTTCCTGGAGCACCACTACGACATTAGCCACGCTACCGTCCAGATGGAGTATCAGCCCTGTAGCGGACCGGACTGCCACCTTAACGAGGCGCAGTCCGGTCATTCACATCATCATGACCACTAGCTGGAAAGCGCGTGAGAGCCTCGCTCACGCGCGCTGTTAATCCACATTCGGCTGCCGTTCAGCGCGATGAAGGTCAGCAGCAGATATTCCAGCGACATGGCATAGACGCCCTGCAGGGCGAAGATCGCCACGCTGATCACGTTGATGATGACCCACAGCAGCCAGTTCTCAACGTATTTACGGGTCATCAGAATCATTGCCGCAATCGACAGCACCATCATGCAGGAATCCCAGAACGGGAAAGCATCCGGCTGGAGTTCTGGCATCGTCACGTTCAGGCCGATGCCGGACATGACTGAAACGGCAACGCGGGTCAGGAAGGCAAACACCGGGTTGATGTAAACGGTCATTAAGCCAATGGCCACCACGCAGGCGACGAACCAGGCGATGGCTTTCGGCAGGGGCAGCCAGCGGATCTGCAACTCGGCCTCCTGCTGGCTGTTCTGACGCGACCAGGCATACCAGCCGTAAATATTGGCGGCAAAGAAGAACAGCTGCAAAAGCAGGCTGGCGTACAGCTGGATCTGGAAAAAGATAATCGCAAACAGCGTGACGTTAATCAGCCCGAACGCGTAGTTACTGATCTTCTCCAGGCTTGCCAGCCAGATACACAATAAGCCCGCCAGCGTACCTACGGCCTCAATCCATGACAGGTCATAGCCACCTGCACCAATCGGTATATGAACCAGAATGTTATGTGTGCTAAAAAAATCCATCTTTTCCCCGGGGCGAGTTGAATTAAGTACGTAGTGTAGCCGCAAAATCCAGCATGCGGTTAAGCGGAATTAACGCGCCTTCACGCAGGGCGGCATCCACATGGATTTCATGCGCCGCACCACCGGTTTCTAACCCTTCGGCAATCGCTTTCAGGCCGTTCATCGCCATCCAGGGACAATGCGCGCAGCTGCGGCACGTTGCGCCCTCGCCCGCCGTTGGTGCTTCAAGAAGCTCTTTCTCCGGCACGGCCTGCTGCATCTTATAGAAGATACCGCGATCGGTCGCCACGATAAGCTGCTTGTGAGGCAACGTTCTGGCCGCGTTAATAAGCTGGCTGGTTGAGCCCACGGCATCCGCCATGTCGACAATTGACTGCGGTGACTCGGGGTGAACAAGAATGGCGGCGTCAGGATAAAGCGCCTTCATGCGCGCCAGCGCCTGAGTTTTGAATTCATCATGCACAATGCAGGCACCCTGCCAGCAAAGAACGTCAGCACCCGTCTGCTTCTGAACATAATTGCCGAGATGACGATCAGGCGCCCAGATAATTTTCTCCCCCAGGCTGTCCAGATGTTCAATCAGCTCAACGGCGATGCTCGACGTGACCACCCAATCAGCCCGCGCTTTTACCGCCGCTGAGGTGTTAGCGTAGACCACCACGGTCCGGTCAGGGTGAGCGTCACAGAAGGCCGTGAATTCGTCAATCGGACAGCCGAGATCCAGGGAACACTCCGCGTTAAGCGTGGGCATCAGAATGTTTTTTTCCGGGCTCAGAATCTTTGCCGTCTCGCCCATAAAACGCACGCCGGCAACCAGCAGCGTGGAAGCGGGATGTCGTGCACCGAAGCGCGCCATCTCCAGTGAGTCAGAAATGCAGCCGCCGGTCTCTTCCGCCAGTTGCTGGATCTCCGGGTCGGTGTAGTAATGAGCCACCATTACCGCATCGCGCTCTTTAAGAAGACGTTTGATCTTCTCGCGGTAGAATTGCTTTTCGTCCTGGCTCAACGGGACAGGCTTTGGCGGAAACGGATAGATTGCGGCTTCAGGATCAAACATCACACTCATTATGGCTTCTCGTTTTACGGGCTTAACAATATTGCCTTTCATTTGCCTGACATAGCAAAACGCGTGGCAATTGTGTTTTGTATACTAAACAAGATAGCGAATCTGGCGAGAAAAGTCACCGGGAATAGATGGGCGGAGCATTTGTTGTACCGCAGATAGCAAAAAGGCGCCTTTAGGGCGCCTTTCTACATTGGTGGGTCGTGCAGGATTCGAACCTGCGACCAATTGATTAAAAGTCAACTGCTCTACCAACTGAGCTAACGACCC
>NZ_FODW01000001.1:1551986-1966200 GCF_900110475.1 Enterobacter sp. NFIX58
TGGTGGGTCGTGCAGGATTCGAACCTGCGACCAATTGATTAAAAGTCAACTGCTCTACCAACTGAGCTAACGACCCGAGTGGTGGGTGATGACGGGCTCGAACCGCCGACCCCCTCCGTGTAAAGGAGATGCTCTACCAACTGAGCTAATCACCCACTCTGTACTGCCGGAACTGCGTTAAGTGGTGGGTCGTGCAGGATGACTCGGCTTCGCCTCGCCCTACGGGCCGTTGCTGACGCAACGTTATCCTTCACGTTTTACTACTACTTCCACCTGACTTAGTGGTGGGTCGTGCAGGATTCGAACCTGCGACCAATTGATTAAAAGTCAACTGCTCTACCAACTGAGCTAACGACCCACTTTTATGCTGCTTTCACGGTGTTTGATATCCCGTGGCAACGGCGGCATATATTACTGATTTAAGAATTCTGCGCAACAAAAATTTCGATGAAGATCACTTAACTGCTTAGTAATCATGCTGCACGACCAGAAATAACGCGATTTCTGGTCATGCGATAATCATCCCATCGAATTCAGACGTTTTTGCGCCTGCTTAGCACCTTCGGTACCCGGGAATTTTGCGACCACCTGCTGATAAACCGCTTTGGCTTTCGCCGTGTCGCCTTTGTCCTGCATGATCACGCCAACCTTATACATCGCATCGGGCGCTTTCGGCGATTTTGGGTAATTTTTCACCACTGAGGCAAAATAAAACGCCGCATCGTCCTTTTTACCCTTGTTGTAATTCAACTGACCGAGCCAGTAATTGGCATTTGGCTGATAAGTGGAATCCGGGTATTTCTTAACAAAGCTCTGAAACGCAGCAATCGCGTCATCCTGACGAGATTGATCCTGTACCAGGGCAATGGCCGCATTGTAGTCCGTATTCGCGTCACCGCTCTGTACAGGCGCGCCTGTTGAGGCTGACGTATCAGCAGATGGCGCTGGCGTAGACGTCGCCGCACCGCTCTGATCGCCTGCGGCTGGCTGTGCTGCTGCACCACCACTGCTCAGGCTATCGATCTGCAACAAGATTTGCTTCTGACGTTCCACAACCTGGTTAAGCTGATACTGGCTTTCCTGAATCTGACCGCGGAGAGAGTCAATATCATTCTGGTTATCGGAAAGTTGTTGCTGGAGTTGGGTTAAAAGCTGGCTGTGAGCGTTAGAAATACGCTCGAGTTGAGTGACCCGGTCTTCTACCGAGCCTGAGCCGACACTACTGATTGGTGCCTGAGCAAAAGCGGCCCAGGGGGCCGCTATTCCAACCAGTAACGACAGACTCAACAGATGATGTCTGAAGTTACTGCTCATGCAATTCTCTTAGTAAACCAGTACGGCACGACGGTTTTTGGAGTAAGCCGCTTCGTCGTGACCCAGTACTGCAGGTTTTTCTTTACCGTAAGAAACGATGGAGATCTGGTCAGCAGAAACGCCTTTACCCTGCAGGTACATTTTAACAGCGTTAGCACGACGTTCACCCAGGGAGATGTTGTACTCTGGAGTACCACGTTCGTCCGCGTGACCTTCTACGGTGACTTTGTAAGATGGGTTGCTACGCAGGAAGTTAGCGTGCGCATCCAGCATCGCAGCGAAGTCAGAACGGATGTCGTATTTATCCAGATCGAAGTAAACGATGTTGTTCTGCTGCAGCTGCTGCATCTGAAGACGCGCCTGCTCTTCAGAAGACATGTTGCCATTGCCGTTCGCGTCCATACCGGTGCCGGCACCCATCATGCCTTCGCCGCTCTGGTCATTGCTGGCGTTCTTGTTAGAAGAACACGCTGCGATTGCCATTACAGGCAGAGCGATCATCAGCCCCTTCAGCACTTTGTTCAGTTGCATTTCTATGATTCCTTTAGTAATCAATTAATTATTATTTACAGATACGGCGACCAGGCAGGTGATTTTACCTGTCCATCAGTAGCCGGAATACGCGCTTTGAAACGCCCATCTGTAGAAACCAGATTCAGCACAGATCCCATCCCCTGAGAAGAGCTGTAGATTACCATCGTGCCGTTAGGTGCCAGACTTGGCGTTTCATCCAGGAACGTTGACGACAGAACTTGAACGCCACCCGCTACCAGATCTTGTTTGGCAATGTGCTGCTGCCCACCGTTAGAGCTGACCATTACCATAAATTTACCGTCGCTGCTCACGTCTGAGTTCTGGTTCTGTGAACCTTCCCAGGTAATACGCTGCGGAGCACCGCCGTTGATGTTGACTTTATAGATTTGTGGACGGCCGGCCTGGTCAGAAGTAAACGCCAGGTTTTGACTGTCTGGGAACCATGAAGGTTCGGTGTTGTTGCTGCGACCGTCGGTCACCTGACGGATCTGGCCAGAGCCAATGTCCATCACGTACAGGTTCAGGCTACCGGTTTTAGACAACGCAAACGCCAGTTTAGAGCCATCTGGAGAGAACGAAGGCGCACCGTTGTGACGTGGGAAAGACGCCACCTGACGAACCGCACCGTTTGCCAGCGTCTGGATAACCAGCGCAGAACGGCCGCTTTCGAAGGTGACATACGCCAGCTTAGAACCGTCCGGAGACCAGGCTGGAGACATCAGTGGCTGCGAAGAGCGTTTCACCAGGAACTGGTTGTAGCCATCGTAATCAGATACGCGCAGCTCATACGGGAATTGACCACCGTTGGTCTGCACCACGTACGCGATACGGGTACGGAACGCACCTTTAATGCCGGTCAGTTTTTCAAATACCGCATCGCTGGCAGCGTGTGCCGCGTAGCGCAGGTACTGCTTAGTGACCTTGTAAGAGTTCTGGGCCAGAACGGTACCTGGTGCACCGCCGGTATCCACCAGCTGCCAGGCCACGTTGTATGAACCGTCTGGATTAGGGGTAACCTGACCCACAACCACGGCATCAATACCCAGTGCAGACCATGCTGCAGGCTGAACTTCCTGCGCGCTACCCGGCTGCTGAGGCAGACGAGAACGATCTAACGGGTTGAATTTACCGCTGTTACGCAGGTCAGCCGCCACGATGCCACCGGCATCTTCAGGTGCAGCGCCAGGACCGGCCCACTGGAACGGAACAACACCGATTGGGCGTGCCGAGTCCACCCCCTGGGTGATCTCGATACGTACTTCTGCGTGCAGTACTGCTGCCCACAGCATTAAAAAACTAAATGCTACACGTAATGCCTGCTTCATCATATCTCCCTTATCCGGGTAACCTTACCCACGATAATTTAGCAGAATGTTAACAAACTCAAATAGACAAAACTACCCGAACCCTGTGACTAAACCTGGTCTATTTTTCCCCGTTTGCACGGGGAAAATGTAACTTAAGGTTTGAAGTCCAGCGGCGCATTTTTGAAGACTTCGTAGACTGCCTGCGAAGGCGGTTTAGGCATCTTCGCCTGACGCGCTGCAGCCAGGGCCGCAGTACATAAAGCCGGGTCGCCACCTTCAGACTTAATATCCAGCAGCATGCCATCCGGAGCCAGTTTTATACGTAACGTACACGTTTTACCGGTATAGGAAGACGCATCATAGAATCGGCTTTCAATAGCGGATTTAATCTGCGCGGCATAACCGTTGATTTCAGCCCCTGTCGCACCGTTACTCTTAGTGTTACCACTTCCGGTCGGCGCTGCGTTGTTTCCTTTCGCCCCACCGCCCGTTTTCGGCGCATTCTTACCGGAGCTCAAATCGCCCAGCAGATCGTCAACCCCTGCGGCAGCAGCGGCTTTTTCAGCGGCGGCAGCCTTTTTAGCAGCCGCTTTTTCAGCTGCTGCTTTCTTATCGGCAGCGGCCTTCTCAGCTGCAGCTTTTTTGTCAGCAGCGGCTTTTTCGGCGGCTGCCGCTTTTTCTGCCGCGGCTTTTTCTGCTGCAGCTTTCTCGGCAGCAGCCGCTTTCTTCGCGGCCTCGGCAGCAGCTTTCTTCTCTGCTTCCTGAGCGGCCTTCTTCGCGGCTTCCGCTTCTGCTTTCTTCTGAGCATCAGCTGCGGCTTTCTTTGCGGCTTCGGCTTCCGCTTTCTTCTGAGCATCAGCGGCGGCTTTCTTCGCGGCTTCGGCTTCCGCTTTCTTCTGGGCATCAGCAGCCGCTTTCTTCGCCGCTTCTGCCGCTAATTTCGCCTGGGCATCAGCCTGTGCTTTCGCGTCCGCTGCGGCTTTTGCTGCCGCCTCTTCCGCCTGCTTTTGCTGTTCCTGTGCTTTTTTCGCGGCCTCTTCGGCTTGTTTCTGCTGTTCTGCCTGCGCTTTCGCGGCTTCCTGCGCCTGCAAACGTTCTTTCTCAAGCTGCTTCAGACGCTCCTGCTCTGCGGCCTGCTTTTCACGCAGTTCTTCCGCTTGCTGTTGCGCCTGTTTTTCACGCTGCTCTTCAGCCCGTTTTGCACTCGCCTTCTGCTGTTGTTGGCGATTATAGTTCTGTACTACCGCACCGGGATCCACCATCACGGCGTCAATGGAAGACCCTCCACCGCCGCCGGCTGATGCATCAATATGCTCGTCGAACGAACTCCAGATCAGCGCTGCAAAAAGAATAACGTGCAGCACTGCGGAGACGATTATCGCTCGCTTAAGCTTGTCGTTCTGTTCGGTTGCCTTTGACACTATCGGTTCCCAAAAACTACGCGGATGATCAAATAGGTTGGGTCATTAAGCCAACTGACTTAACACCCGCACTATGTAGCAAGTTCAGCGCTTTAATAATTTCATCGTAGGGTACGTCTTTCGCGCCACCGATTAAGAAGACCGTTTTCGGATTTGACTCCAGGCGACGCTGCGCTTCGGCAATAACCTGCTCAGGTGGCAGCTGATCCATACGATCCTTCTCTACCACGACGCTGTATTGCCCTACGCCGGAAACCTCAATGATAACCGGAGGATCGTCATTGGTGCTCACCGCCTGTGATTCTGTCGCATCCGGCAGATCCACTTCCACGCTCTGGGTAATGATTGGCGCTGTTGCCATGAAGATCAGCAGCAGTACCAGCAGGACGTCCAGCAGTGGAACGATATTGATTTCGGACTTGAGCTCGCGACGACCTCGTCCACGCGATCTGGCCATGGTTTACCCCTTGTTGCTCTCGGTGCTGGTAAACGCCTGACGGTGCAGAATCGCAGTGAACTCTTCCATAAAGTTGTCGTAGTTCAGTTCCAGTTTGTTCACGCGCTGGTTCAGACGGTTATAGGCCATAACTGCCGGAATTGCCGCAAACAGACCGATAGCGGTCGCAATCAGTGCTTCTGCAATACCCGGGGCAACCATCTGCAACGTCGCCTGCTTCACCGCGCCCAGCGCGATAAAGGCGTGCATGATCCCCCACACGGTACCAAACAGACCGATATACGGGCTGATGGAACCGACAGTACCGAGGAAAGGAATATGCGTTTCAAGGTTTTCCAGCTCGCGGTTCATCGAGATGCGCATCGCACGCGAGGCACCTTCCACCACCGCTTCCGGCGCATGATTGTTTGCACGATGCAGACGGGCGAACTCTTTGAAACCGCTATAGAAAATTTGCTCGGAGCCGGTCAGGTTTTCACGGCGCCCCTGGCTCTCCTGGTACAGACGAGAAAGCTCAATGCCCGACCAGAACTTATCTTCAAACGCTTCAGCTTCACGGCCGGCGGCATTGAGGATACGCGTTCTCTGGATGATGATGGCCCAGGATGCGATTGAAAAACCAATCAAAATCAACATGATAAGTTTAACCAGAAGGCTTGCCTTCAGGAACAAATCAAGGATATTCATGTCAGTCACTGCTTAAACTCCGCGACAATAGACTTAGGAAGCGCACGAGGCTTCATTATGGTTGGATCAACACAAACAATCAGTACTTCAGCTGAGTTCAGTACGGTGTTCTCTGCGTTGACTATCCGCTGCGTGAAAACCAGTGAGGTTCCGCGCATTGATGTAATTTCAGTTTGGACTTCGAGCATATCGTCGAGTCTGGCAGGCGCAAAATACTCAAGCGTCATCTTGCGTACCACAAAGGCAACTCGCTCAGCCAACAGCACCTGTTGACTAAAGTGATGATGGCGCAGCATCTCTGTGCGTGCCCGTTCATAAAAAGCAACGTAGCTGGCGTGGTAAACCACACCACCGGCATCGGTATCTTCGTAATAGACACGAACCGGCCATCGAAACAGCGTTGTATTCACTTTACATCCCAGTAATGCAACAAAAGTTAGAGCTTTTAAACTTCGCTACTATACGCGCGGGAAAGATGGTTTGGAATGGGGGAAAGTAAACGGAGAGTAAATTTTTATGGGCTCGGGTAAGCCCATAACGTTAACGGACATTTCTTATTCAGAAGAAGAAGAAAATCAAACCGGCGAGAAGCACCAGATCGGCAATCAGCGGGCAGAAAATTCCCTGCCAGTGAACGGCTTTCGGACGAAAGCCCACGCCGTGGATCACACCTGCGCACACCGCCCACATAATGAGGAAGCCGTGCCAGATTTCAAGCTCGCTGGTTTTCGCTGCAAAGCGCGAAGGGTCCCAGAAGATACAACCTGCCAGCAGTAATGCCATCACTAAAGAAAGCGCCCGTAACGGGCGCTTGTCCATTACCGCGTAAAGTTTCGCGATAATATTCATCAGTGTTTTTCTTCACCCGCTTTGGTCGCTTCTACATGCTCAAGCGCCAGGGCAGTGATGACACCAAATGCACAGGCAAGAAGCGTCCCTAAAATCCATGCGAAATACCACATATTCAGCTCCTTACTTAGTACATAGAGTGGGTGTTGCTTTCGATATGTTCTTTCGTGATACGACCGAACATTTTCCAGTAACACCAGATTGTGTAGGCCAGAACGATCGGAACGAACACGCAAGCAACATACGTCATCAGGTTCAGCGTCATATGGCTGGACGTTGCATCCCACATGGTCAGGCTAGCATTCAGCATGGTGCTGGATGGCATGACGAATGGGAACATCGCAATACCCGCCGTCAGGATAATGCATGCCAGGGTCAGTGAAGAGAACACGAACGCCAGCGCGCCTTTTTCCAGACGAGACGTCAGCATGGTCAGCAGCGGCAGCAGCACGCCCAGCGCCGGGATCGCCCACAGCACAGGGGTATTGTTGAAGTTCACCAGCCATGCCCCCGCCTGACGCGCCACTTCTTTGGTCAGCGGGTTAGACGGTGCGGTGTGGTTGATCGCAGACGTCACCACGTAACCATCAATGCCGTACACCACCCACACACCGGCCAGCGCGAAGCAGACCAGCGTAACCAGCGCAGCAACCTGAGCCGTCGCGCGGGAACGCAGATGCAGCTCACCCACGGTACGCATCTGCAGATAGGTTGCACCCTGAGTGATGATCATCGCCACGCTCACGACACCGGCCAGCAGACCAAACGGATTCAGCAGCTGGAAGAAGTTTCCGGTGTAATAAAGACGCATGTATTCGTCCAGGTGGAACGGCACGCCCTGCAGCAGGTTACCGAACGCCACGCCAATCACCAGCGGTGGAACGAAGCTACCGATGAAGATGCCCCAGTCCCACATGTTGCGCCAGCGGGTATCTTCAATCTTGGAACGGTAGTCGAAACCGACCGGACGGAAGAATAAAGAGGCCAGCACCAGAATCATCGCCACATAGAAACCGGAGAACGCAGCCGCATAGACCATCGGCCAGGCGGCGAACAGCGCGCCGCCTGCGGTGATCAGCCACACCTGGTTACCGTCCCAGTGCGGGGCGATGGAGTTGATCATGATTCGACGCTCGGTGTCATTACGACCGAGGAAACGGGTGAGCATCCCCACCCCCATGTCGAAACCATCCGTGACGGCGAAACCGATCAGCAGAACGCCAACCAGCAGCCACCAGATAAAACGCAATACTTCATAATCGATCATTTGATGACTCCTGTCTTAGCGTGCCGGCTGAGTAGTCGCAGTGGACTGCTCGTAGTGATAGCGACCGGTTTTCAGGCTGCTTGGGCCAAGGCGCGCGAACTTGAACATCAGGAACAGTTCAGCCACCAGGAACAGGGTGTACAGACCACAAATCAGCAGCATGGAGAAGATCAGGTCGCCTGCGGTCAGGGACGAGTTCGCTACCGCCGTTGGCAGCACCTCACCGATCGCCCATGGCTGACGGCCATACTCCGCCACAAACCAGCCTGATTCAATTGCGATCCACGGCAGTGGAATACCGTACAGCGCAGTGCGCAGCAGCCATTTTTTCTCGCCGATACGGTTGCGAATCACGGACCAGAAGGACGCCGCAATGATCAGCAGCATGATGATGCCGCAGCCCACCATGATACGGAATGCGAAGTACAGTGGCGCAACGCGTGGAATCGAGTCTTTGGTTGCCATCTGGATCTGGGCTTCCGTCGCATCAGACACGTTCGGGGTATAACGCTTCAGCAGCAGACCGTAACCCAGATCTTTCTTCACATCGTTAAACTGGTCGCGAACGGCCTGGTCGGTAGAACCGGCACGCAGCTGTTCCAGCAGCGAGTAGGCTTTCATACCGTTACGGATACGCTCTTCGTGCTGCACCATCAGCTCTTTCAGACCTGTCACCTGCTTATCAACAGAACGGGTGGCGATGATACCCAGCGCGTAAGGGATTTGAATGGCGAAGCGGTTTTCCTGCGCGTCCTGATCCGGAATACCGAACAGCGTAAAGGCAGCAGGCGCCGGCTGGGTTTCCCATTCGGCTTCGATGGCGGCCAGTTTGGTTTTCTGCACGTCACCCATTTCGTAACCGGATTCATCACCCAGAACGATAACGGAGAGGATAGCAGCCATACCGAAGCTTGCAGCGATAGCAAAGGAGCGCTTAGCAAACGCGAAGTCACGACCGCGCAGCATATAGTAAGAACTGATGCCCAGTACAAACATCGCGCCGCACACATAGCCAGAAGCGACGGTGTGAACGAATTTAACCTGAGCAACCGGGTTCAGGACCAGCTCGGCAAAGCTGACCATCTCCATACGCATGGTTTCGAAGTTAAAATCAGACGCGATAGGGTTCTGCATCCAGCCGTTCGCGACCAGGATCCACAGCGCGGACAGGTTCGAACCTAATGCCACCAGCCAGGTCACCGCCATATGCTGGACTTTACCCAGACGGTCCCAACCGAAGAAGAACAGACCTACAAAGGTGGATTCGAGGAAGAATGCCATCAGACCTTCAATGGCCAGCGGCGCACCGAAGATATCCCCGACATAGTGGGAATAGTAAGACCAGTTAGTCCCGAACTGGAACTCCATGGTCAGACCGGTTGCCACGCCCAGTGCGAAGTTGATACCAAACAACTTGCCCCAGAACTTGGTCATATCTTTATAAATCTGTTTGCCGGAGAGAACGTATACCGTTTCCATGATGGCCAGCAGGAACGCCATACCGAGCGTCAGTGGCACAAACAGGAAGTGGTACATCGCGGTCAAGGCAAACTGTAAGCGCGACAGTTCGACTATATCTAACATTATGACTCCTTGCTCATCGCATGAAGACTCCGAGAGTGAACCCCATCAAAGCGATCCACACGCATGCCCCAATACAAATTATTCGCATCCTTGTCGTCGTTATTACCCTGAGGGAGGATAAAAACGATGACGTGAGGTTACAAATACGTTAATAAAAAACTCAAATTGATCCCGCAAATATAATACGCTGCAAAACCCTTACAATAAACAGGTTTTTATAGAGTCACATTTACGTTTTTCGACGGTGATCAATTTATAGCAAAATTACCACTTTTCGGCCATTTTGATCGGGGACAATTTAGCGCTTTTCAGCACCTTTTTCCAAGGATTAAACTTTGATTTAAATCAAAAACAAACCTTGATGTTAACTATGTTTAATCGTGGTAAGAATGGTAAAAACCATGTTAATGATATGTGCACGCTAAGATGTGATTGGTTATCGAAGACGGAAAAAAATATAAACAGAAGTGATTTTAATTAACGCGAAACAAAAGCCTCATTTCGATGCGCGGCAAACAATAAAGCATAGTCGGGCCAGGTTATTTTTCCATGGCATTTATGCAACCCTTCGTAATTACATTTATTTTACTTTTGTCACCCCATAACTTAACACCGAGGAGTGACTATTTAATGAAAAAGGCCGCAAACAGTGCAGCCTTTTAATGATATCAGCGGTTCTCAGGCAAGAAGAAGGCTAAAGGTTCGCGACTGTCCTGGTCTGAACGCCCCGACAATGCCTTCGTCTTCACCGTGGTCCATCAGCCGTTCATTCATGTCCGTTTCGCAGCACCGCTTCACCGCTGGATTGACAGATAGCATCGCGTCACATGCGCTGGACTGCGAAGGGTTGAACAGTCGAAGAATGAGCTCATCACGGTCTTCCGCTTTTTTGATCGCGCTGAGTACGCATCCCGTTTGCGAAATCGCTAACAGGCTGTAGCTTTCCGGCGTGGTCAACGACGCGCGATTCAACTTCATTGCATCCCAGGGGATCTTGTTATAACACTGCACCGGCGTTAACCACGATTGAGCCTGCTGCGCGACACCCGCGTTTTCCGGCGAGCCGCTGAAGCTGAAGAGGCTAAAGCGACAGCTTAGCGGACCACGCACCTGAGAGTCCGGGACCGGCATTTTGATACCGGATGGTCTGCCGGGGCGCAGGAGCAGATCTTCTTTGCCGAGTACCCCCACGCCGCGCAGCAAGGTCAGAGCAAATGCTTTTTGTTCATCGCCCACGACTTCAAATTCACGCAGCCCCTCGGTAAATAGCGCAAGCCCGTTTCGTTTTTCCTGCAGGACGGCGTAGTTAAGTAAATTCCAGACGGGAACCGGCGCTTCTTTCCACCCCTCCTCCTGCCAGTTTTGCATCGCTGCGTCCTGCACCGGGCGAGTGATCGAGCCAAACTGCATATCCGCTAACACTTCCTCTGTCATAAACGGCGTTGGGATCAGCACGCGAACGCGGTGGTCATCGGCCTGATTATCCAGGCACACCACCACGTCAATGCGTCTGCTGTTATGGCTTAGCGTAATCTCAAATTCAGCGTCAAGATAGCCGTTTCGCTGGCGCGCCGCGCGTTCGGCCAGGTTCGCCGGAACGGCGATTCGATGGCGGATAACCGCCCTGCTCTGCCAGCCTTCATGCGTAACCTCAAATTCATGCCCGCCCTGCGCGGAAGTGAGTCTCCACTCTTCCCGCGAAGGCGAGTAGTCGTACTCATCACCATCATCCGAGCTCTCTTCGATTTCCAGCACGCGGTCATAAACAAGCCCGGTTTCTTTGTCGCGCAGGCGCAGCGAACCGTCGTCATTTACGTCAATCTGCCAGAAGGCGTTTTCAAGTAAGGATGCGGTGTTTTCCCCCGGAGAGAGTACCTTCCCGGCCACGTTAGGTTCGATAAACAGCGTACGGTAGCCCATCGCCGGCAGTATCTGGCTGAGCTGAATATCAAACTCCATAAACGGTTCGTAATTGCCGTAGTGAACAATCTGTCGGTCAATGAGGCCCGGGTCGAGCTCGCGTGCGCTGCGGATGAAATACGGGATCTCGTTGCCTTTGTCATCCCGCAGACGGAACTGGCTGGCGCGCAGTCGAATCGTGGTGTTCATCACCTCTTCACGCGGCCAGGGCATCAGGTTGAACATCACCAGCTTATCGGCATCGCTTTGCGGCATGTTGTCGACAATCTTGCGCATATAGAAACGCGCCAGGTTGTCTGCCATGTCCTCAGCCAGCTCGAAGCGGGAGACAATCTCGCGATGCACCTTGTCGCTGCAGCAGCAGCCGATGCTGTCGTGAGCGTGGTTTTTGAGGATCTCTTTCCACATTTTCTCCAGCAAGCCGTGGTGGTAGTCGAAGCCCAGCGTCCAGGCAAGCGTCGCCAGCGGCTCAAGGATATTGACAATTTTGTTCTCAATACGCGCATGGGCGATTTTGATATCCATGCGCGTGGAGCCGATGGTCCGGTGCACGCGCATGTATTTACCGTCGATAAACTCACCTTTTAAGGTCGCCAGGTCATCGCGGTGCGCGTCGATGCGATCAAAGACCTCCTCAAACCGGCTCATCACAAATTGACGCTGCGGATAGATTTCACGCAGCTTCTCCATCACCGCGAAAATGTTCTGCTGCAGCGGCATCTGGTCGTGTCCGTTGGGCAGCAAAATCGCTTTGGTGACGGACGCCTTTTCCAGAACCTCGAAATAGCTGTCGAGCCGTTTTCGCAGCCCCGCTTCGTCCTCCGGTAAGTACTTACCAATCGCGTAGCCCAGTGGCAGCACCTGTGCCGTCACTTCACTCCCGTCCTGGCTCTGCCAGAGAAATTCGGTTTTATCGGTCCCGTGGCGTTCAGAACAACCGCGCCAGAACATCGTGCGTGTAATGCCAAAACCGTTATAGATATGCGGAAGCTGGCCGGACATGCCAAACGAATCCGGCAGATAGCCGATCTTCATCGGCTCGCCGAAGGCCATACAATCCCGGATGCCGTACATCAGGTTGCGGACGATCGACTCGCCGCTCACGATCGTGGTATCGGTCTGGGTATACCAGGGGCCGATAATCAGCTTTCCACGCTCGACAAGCGCCTTCACGCGAGAGCGGTTTTCGGGCACAACGGCAAAATAATCCTCCAGAACAGCCGTCTGTCCATCGAGAACATAGTATTTGTACTCATCATCCTGCTCCAGCCGGGTCAGGATCTCTTCCATATTATTGACCAGAAGAATACGCGACTCTTCGGTGGTGAAGTACCACTCACGGTCCCAGTGCATATGCGGCGTGATATGAACGCGAGATACAGCTTTCATCTTCGTTTCCTGTTTGTGCGTTTTTACGATAAGGCGTCTTCAGTGACGTAGTTGCCCTTTTTTACCGCCTGGCGTCGCCAGAGCAGCAGAACCAGAGTGGAGATAGCGGTACCCACCAGCGCCGCGCCAAACCAGCCCGCCGCAGCAACCACACCACCCAACCCGGCATCGTGAAGTAAAAAAAGAGAGAAAATCCCGGCCCCCGGCGTAGACAACCCGATCCCCATCGCACCGACAGCCGCGCCTGTCACCATGGATCCGAGTACAAATGAGCCAATAACGCGAAGCGGATCTTCTATCGCCATCGGAATCGCCCCTTCGGTAATGCCCGCGAGGCCGAGCAGCCAGGTGGATTTGCCGGTTTCAATTTCAAACGACTTAAACAGCTTCGGTGCCAGCATCGTTGACGCCGTGACGGTGAAGGCTGAGACCATTTTGACGGAGGCAAAGATGGCATAGGGACCGTATACCCCGTTCGCCATCGCCCCCAGGCAGAACGCGTAAGAGGCTTTGTTGACCGGGCCACCCAAATCGAATGAGCACATAAACCCGAGGATTGCCCCCAGAAGCAGCGCATTCGCGCCGGACAGACCGTTAAGCCAGACGGTGAGCGTGTTATTGAGCCAGGCCACCGGTTCGCCAATCACAAACAGCATCAGGCTGCCCGCGCCCAGCACGCCAATCACCGGATAGAGATAAAAAGTCAGAAAGCCGTTGTAGCGGCTACTGAGCCGGATGTGGTTTTTCACCCAGCGCATCAGATAGCCCGCGATCAGCCCGCCGACGATAGCGCCAAGAAAACCGGAGCCGATCATGTTGGCAGCCAGACCGGCCGCAAAGCCCGGCGTCAGCGCAGGTTTATCCGCCAGCGAGTAGGCGGTGTAGGCCGACAGGACAGGCACCATCAAAATGCCAAGCATGCCGCCGCCAAGCTTGCGGTACATCCACAGCCACGAGTTTTCCTGGTCAAACAGGTGCTGCAGGCCAAGGATTTGCGCCAGCAGTACCGATACGGCCAGCACCGTACCGCCGGCGACGATCAGCGGCACCGCAAAAGAGATGCCGCTGAGAAGCGCCTGCTTGAGTTCAGTTTTAACGCACTTTTTCGTTTCGGTATCGACTTGCGCCTGGCGCGCATCGCTAGAAGGCTGAAGCACCAGCGCGCGCTCAATCAGCGCTTCAGCATGGCGCAGGGGTTCCGCGACGGGCACGGAAATGGCGGGGATCCCCTGGAAGCGCTCGCTCTCTTTGATCGCCACTTCAGCGGCAAAAATACACGCTTTCGCCTCCTGCAACTGCTGGGCAGTAATTCGCCCTTCGATGCCGTTCGCCCCCTGCTTTTCGACCACCACGTTGACGCCGAGCTTACGTCCCGCTTTTTCCAGGTACTCTGCGGCCATATAGGTATGCGCGATCCCCGCAGGACAGGCGGTGACACAGACGACGGTTGGTGCATTCACCGGCGTATCATCCTCGTCTTCCTTCGAGACACCGTTCAGCGCATCAAGCAGATCCTCTGCCGTCTCGGCAGCCATAACGCGCTCCCGGAGGGCATCATCGGCAAGGCGAGACGTCAGCGCCGTCAGCACCTGAATATGCGTGGATCCCGCTTCAGCTGGCGGGATGGCAAGCAGGACGATCAGCTCTACGCGTTCAGGGCCGTCCACCCCCTCCCACTCCAGCGGTTCGCGCAGCGTAGCAACCGCAAAAGCCGCTTCGTTCACCGCGTTCGATTTACCATGCGGGACAGCCAGCCCTTCACCCAGGGCGGTTGGCCCCTGCGATTCGCGACGGTAGACCTCCGCCAAAAATGCATCGCCATCTGTAATTTTGCCCAGCGCCACCAGCCGCATTGTAAGCTGGCGAATGGCCTCATCACGGCTGACATAGTGCGCCTGCACACAGACAGCACTGGTATGGGTCAGAGTCGTCAGGTTCATAAGATCCTCACACATAAGTTGTTATTGTCTGGCGGCAATTTTGGCAGGTCATACAATACATTTATGTGATCACTTTCACTAACAACGCAAATTTGTATTTAAGTTGTATTATTTACAAATTTTAAGTGGGAGGCATAATTCCATGAAAAGGTATTAGAAAGGCAGATTCGATGGGTAACAAACCGATGTACCGGCAAATAGCCGATGCGCTTCGCGAAAAAATCAGTGCGGGAGAGTTAAAGCCTGGCGATGCGTTACCGACGGAATCCAGCCTTCAGGAGGCATTCAACGTGAGTCGCGTCACGGTGAGACAGGCGCTGAAGCTGCTTACGGAAGAGCAGATCGTCGAGAGCATTCAGGGCAGCGGCACCTACGTAAAAGAAGAGCGCGTCAATTACGATATTTACCAGCTCACCGGGTTTTACGAAAAACTGGCGGACCGGAACGTGGATACCCACAGTGAGGTGAGCATTTTCGAAGTGCTGAAAGCCGATGCAAAACTTGCCGAAAAGCTGAATCTCTCTCATGACGATAAAGTCTGGCACGTCAAACGCGTCCGCTTTATCAAACAAAAACCGGTAAATCTGGAAGAAACGTGGATGCCGCTGGCCCTGTTCCCCGATCTCACCTGGGAAGTGATGGAGAATTCGAAATACCACTACGTTGAGCAGATCAAAAAGCTGGTTATCGATCGCAGCGAGCAGGAGCTGGTGCCGATCATGCCGTCAGTGGAGGCGATCGCCGCGCTGTCACTCGATCCGACAAAGCCGATCCTGGAAAAAGTCTCCCGCGGGTTTCTGAAGGACGGACGGGTATTTGAATACAGCCGCAACGTGTTCAATACCGATGATTACAAGTTCACGCTAGTCGCCAGACGCAGGCAATAAAAAAGGCCGCTTTACAGCGGCCAACCATGTCGAAACGGACATTTTTATACTGCAACGCCCCCCTTCCGGGGAGCAGAGAGGACTTACTTAATGATGGATTTCAGTGCTTCGCCGATATCCGCCAGGCTGCGAACGGTCTTCACGCCTGCGGCTTCCAGCGCTGCGAATTTCTCATCAGCCGTACCTTTACCACCGGCGATGATCGCGCCTGCGTGACCCATACGCTTGCCTTTCGGCGCGGTCACACCCGCGATGTAACCCACTACTGGCTTGGTCACGTGTTCTTTGATGTAAGCAGCGGCTTCTTCTTCCGCGCTACCACCGATCTCACCGATCATCACGATCGCTTCGGTCTGTGGATCTTCCTGGAACAGCTTCAGGATGTCGATGAAGTTAGAACCCGGGATTGGGTCACCGCCGATGCCCACGCAGGTGGACTGGCCGAAACCGTAGTCGGTGGTCTGCTTAACCGCTTCATAGGTCAGGGTACCGGAACGGGACACGATGCCCACTTTACCCGGCTTGTGAATGTGGCCCGGCATGATGCCGATTTTGCATTCGCCCGGGGTGATAACGCCTGGGCAGTTCGGGCCGATCATACGCACGCCAGCTTCATCCAGCTTCACCTTCACGGTCAGCATATCCAGCGTCGGGATGCCTTCAGTGATGGTGATGATGAGTTTGATGCCTGCGTCGATCGCTTCCAGAATAGAATCTTTGCAGAACGGCGCCGGAACGTAGATCACGGTCGCGGTTGCGCCCGTCGCTTCTACGGCTTCACGCACGGTGTTGAACACCGGCAGGCCCAGGTGGGTAGTGCCACCTTTACCTGGCGTTACGCCGCCAACCATCTGCGTGCCGTAGGCAATCGCCTGTTCGGAGTGGAAAGTCCCCTGGCTACCGGTGAAGCCCTGGCAGATAACCTTGGTATCTTTATTAATTAAAACTGACATTATTTCCCCTCCACTGCGGCAACAACCTGCTGAGCTGCATCCGTCAGACTTTTCGCTGCAATAATATTCAGGCCGCTGTCAGCCAGTTTTTTCGCGCCGAGTTCAGCGTTGTTACCTTCCAGACGCACAACCACCGGAACGTTAACACCTACTTCTTCTACCGCGCCGATGATACCGTCGGCGATCAGGTCACAACGGACAATACCGCCGAAGATGTTAACCAGAACGGCCTTCACGTTGTCGTCGGAGAGAATGATTTTGAACGCTTCGGTTACGCGCTCTTTGGTAGCGCCACCGCCCACGTCGAGGAAGTTTGCTGGCTCACCGCCGTGCAGCTTAACGATGTCCATGGTGCCCATTGCCAGGCCCGCACCGTTAACCATGCAGCCGATGTTACCGTCCAGCGCCACATAGTTCAGTTCCCACTGTGCCGCCTGCGCTTCACGCGGGTCTTCCTGAGACTGGTCGCGCATTTCGCGCAGATCCGGCTGGCGGAACAGCGCGTTGCCGTCAGCGCCCAGCTTGCCGTCGAGGCAGATCAGATCGCCCTGGGTCGTGATCACCAGCGGGTTGATCTCGATCAGCGCCAGATCGCGCTCCAGGAAGATGGTCGCCAGACCCATGAAGATCTTGGTGAACTGCTGAACCAGTTTACCTTCCAGACCCAGCTTGAACGCCAGCTCGCGACCCTGGTAAGGCATTGGGCCTGCCAGCGGATCGATAGCCACTTTGTGGATCAGGTGTGGGGTTTCTTCCGCCACTTTTTCGATTTCCACGCCGCCTTCGGTAGACGCCATGAACACCACGCGACGGGAGCTACGGTCAACCACCGCGCCCAGATAAAGTTCTTTCGCGATATCGGTCGCCGCTTCCACCAGGATCTGGTTAACCGGCTGGCCGTTCGCATCTGTCTGGTACGTTACCAGACGCTTGCCGAGCCAATGTTCAGCAAACGCACGAATCTCTTCTTTGCTCTTAACAACCTTCACACCGCCCGCTTTACCACGGCCACCAGCGTGAACCTGACACTTAACTACCCACGGGCCGGAACCGATTTTAGATGCGGCTTCTTCTGCTTCACGCGGGGTAGTACAGGCATAACCCACCGGAGCCGGTAAGCCATACCGGGCAAACAGCTGTTTGGCCTGATATTCATGTAAGTTCATGTGTTCTATCCATCCTTCAGGGTAATCGTTATCTTCAAACCTGTAGACCGGCGCAGCGTGTGCCGGTCCACGGGGCAGGTGATGCTAAATCGTGACTAGACGTCCAGCAGCAGACGCGTTGGATCTTCCAGCAGCTCTTTGATGGCAACCAGGAAGCCCACGGACTCGCGGCCGTCGATCAGGCGGTGGTCGTAAGAGAGCGCCAGGTACATCATCGGCAGGATCTCAACTTTACCGTCTACCGCCATCGGGCGATCTTTAATGGCATGCATACCCAGGATCGCGCTCTGCGGCGGGTTAATGATCGGGGTAGACATCAGCGAGCCGAATACGCCGCCGTTGGTAATGGTGAAGTTACCGCCGGTCAGGTCGTCTACGGTCAGCTTGCCGTCGCGGCCTTTCACAGCCAGCTCTTTAATGTTTTTCTCGATGTCAGCCATACCCAGGGTATCCACATCACGCAGAACCGGGGTCACCAGGCCACGTGGGGTGGAAACCGCCATGCTGACGTCGAAGTAGTTGTGGTAAACCACGTCATCGCCATCGATGGACGCGTTCACTTCCGGGTAGCGTTTCAGCGCTTCAACCACCGCCTTCACGTAGAAGGACATAAAGCCCAGACGAATACCGTGACGTTTTTCAAACGCGTCACCGTACTGCTTACGCAGGTCCATGATTGGCTTCATGTTTACTTCGTTGAAGGTGGTCAGCATCGCGGTAGAGTTTTTCGCTTCCAGCAGACGCTCGGCCACGCGCTTACGCAGGCGGGTCATTGGCACGCGTTTTTCGCTGCGTGCGCCCAGCGCAGGCTGTGCAGCCGGTGCTGCCGCAGGGGCTTTCGCTTCTGCCTGAGCAGGCGCTTTCGCCAGATGCTTGTCGATGTCTTCGCGGGTCAGACGACCGCCCACACCGGTGCCTTTAATGGCTGCCGGGTCAAGGCTGTGTTCCGCCAGCAGGCGACGGATCGCCGGGCTGAGGGCGTCGTTAGACTGCTCTTCCAGAGAGGCCTGCTGGCGCTGCGCTGGCGTGGACGCTTTCTCTTCAGATTTCGCGCTGGACTCTTTGCCCGCGCTGTTGCCTTCACGCAGGCGACCCAGGATCTGACGAGAAGTCACGGTGGTACCTTCATCTTCCAGCACCGCGTCCAGAACGCCATCCGCCGAAGCCGGTACTTCCAGTACCACTTTGTCAGTTTCGATTTCTACCAGCACTTCATCGCGCTTAACGGCATCGCCTGGTTTTTTGTGCCAGGTAGCGACGGTCGCATCTGCTACAGATTCAGGCAGGTCGGGAACAAGAATATCTACGCTACTCATTATGTATCCTTTAATTAATCGACGTTCAGCGCGTCATTGACCAGATCTTGTTGCTGCTTCTGGTGAACGGACATATACCCTACCGCCGGAGAGGCGGAGGCCGGGCGACCTGCATAGCGCAGGGCTGACCCAAATGGAATCACTTCACGGAAATGATGCTGGCTGCAGTACCATGCGCCCTGGTTGAGCGGCTCTTCCTGGCACCAGACAAAATCATGAACGTGAGCGTACGGTTTCAGCGCTTCCTGCACCGCCTGGTGCGGGAACGGATAAAGCTGTTCGATACGCACGATGGCGACATCTTTCTGATCGTTCTTACGGCGCTGTTCCAGCAGGTCGTAATAAACCTTACCAGAACACATCACCACACGCTTCACGGCCTGTGGATCCAGCTCGTCAATTTCACCGATGGCTGGCAGGAAGGTACCGTTCGCCAGCTCTTCCAGGCTGGACACCGCCAGCGGGTGACGCAGCAGGGATTTCGGTGACATGACCACCAGCGGACGACGCATACCGCGCAGCGCCTGACGACGCAGCATGTGGTAAACCTGCGCCGGGGTGGACGGCACGCAAACCTGCATGTTCTGCTCAGCGCAGAGCTGCAGATAACGTTCCAGACGCGCGGAGGAGTGCTCCGGACCCTGGCCTTCATAGCCGTGTGGCAGCAGCATCACCAGACCACACATACGGCCCCATTTCTGCTCGCCGGAGGAGATGAACTGGTCGATAACCACCTGCGCACCGTTGGCGAAGTCGCCGAACTGTGCTTCCCAGATGGTCAGGGTGCGCGGTTCTGCCGTGGCGTAACCGTATTCGAAAGCCAGTACCGCTTCTTCAGACAGCACGGAGTCCCAGACCTTGAACTGGCCCTGACCGTTGTGCACGTGCTGCAGCGGGGTGTAGGTTGAACCGTTAGACTGGTTGTGAACGACCGCGTGACGGTGGAAGAAGGTGCCACGGCCCGCATCTTCACCGGACAGACGAACAGGAATACCTTCGTCAACCAGCGTCGCGTAAGCCAGCGTTTCCGCGCCGCCCCAGTCGAACAGCTTCTCGCCTGCCGCCATGGCCTGACGGTCAGCATAAATTTTCGCTACGCGAGATTGCATTTCGATAGCGTCCGGCACGGTGCTGATGCGTTTAGCCAGCTCCTGCAGGCGCTTCATCTCCACCTTGTTCGGGTAGCTCTCATCCCACTCGTGGTTGAGGTACGGCGACCAGGTAAAGGAGTGCATGTTCATCGGGCGCAGCTCTTTCACTACGCACTCACCCGCATCCAGTGCGTCGCGGTAGAGGTTGACCATTTCGGTCGCATCTTCCAGCGTCGCCACTTTGTCGCTCTCCAGCTTGTCAGCATAGATTTTGCGCGGGGTCGGGTGTTTTTTGATTTTCTGGTACATCAGCGGCTGGGTTGCACTTGGCTCATCCGCTTCGTTGTGGCCGTGACGGCGGTAGCAGAAGAGATCAATGAACACATCGCGTTTGAAGGTGTTACGGAAGTCCAGCGCCAGACGGGTAACGAAAGCCACGGCTTCCGGGTCATCCGCGTTAACGTGGAAGATAGGCGCCTGCACCATCTTACCGATGTCGGTGCAGTACGGGGTAGAACGCGCATCCAGCGGGTTAGAGGTGGTGAAGCCCACCTGGTTGTTGATTACGATGCGAACGGTACCGCCCACTTCATAACCACGCGCTTTCGACATGTTCAGGGTTTCCTGCACCACGCCCTGCCCTGTGACCGCCGCATCACCGTGGATGGTGATTGGCAGAACTTTGTTGCTGCTCGGCTCGTCCAGACGATCCAGACGCGCGCGCACGGAACCGATAACCACCGGGCTGACGATTTCCAGGTGTGACGGGTTAAACGCCAGCGCCAGGTGAACCAGACCGCCTTCGGTTTCGATATCAGACGAGAAGCCCATGTGGTACTTCACGTCGCCGGTGCCGAGGTGTTCTTTATGTTTGCCCGCGAATTCGTCGAACAGGTCCTGCGGTTTTTTACCCAGCACGTTGACCAGTACGTTCAGACGACCACGGTGTGCCATGCCCAGCACCACTTCACGGGTGCCGCTCTTGCCAGCGTGACGAATCAGCTCTTTCAGCATCGGCACCAGGGCGTCACCGCCTTCCAGCGAGAAGCGTTTTGCGCCCGGGAACTTCGCGCCCAGATAGCGCTCAAGGCCTTCCGCTGCGGTCAGTTCGCTGAGGAAGCGTTTTTTCTCGTCAGCCGAGAAGGTCGCGTGGCCCGCTACGGATTCGATGCGCTGCTGGATCCAGCGCTTCTCTTCGGTAGAGGTAATGTGCATGTATTCCGCGCCGATGGAGCCGCAGTAGGTTTGCTTGAGCGCGTCAATCAGATCGCCCAGCTTCATCGTGTCTTTGCCGATGGCAAAGGAACCTACGTTAAAGCTTTCCTGGAAATCGGCCTCGGTCAGATCGTGATACGCCGGATCGAGATCGGCCACACGGTCTTGTTTCCACAGTCCCAGCGGATCGAGATTCGCATGCTGGTGACCACGGAAGCGATAAGCGTTGATAAGCTGCAGGACTTTAACCTGCTTCGCATTGGTGTCAGGGTCGGAAATCGCAGAAGAGTAACGTGAGGCATCCTTCGCCAGACGACGGAAATAATCACGTGTTTTGGAATGGAATTGATCCGGTTTGACCCCTGTACCAGGCAACTGCTGGAACATGGAACGCCAGTTTGCGTCCACTGAGTCAGGATCGGTTAAGAAGTCTTCATAGAGCTGTTCTATCCAGCTCTGGTTGGCACCAGAGAGGTAAGAAGAGTCCAGCCAGGCTTTCATTGCGCCGTTCTGCATCGTGATCCCTTAAGCATTTTTATGCTTACTTTCGCCGTAGAAACTACCACGCACACCATGTGTACGTGCCGGGGTTCACCTGCGAGCTCTTTGTGGCCCGCGAAGGAACCTTTAGAAACTGTCTGGACTTCAGGGTAGTACAGGGCAGTTTTTAAAGGTTTCTGCATTTTGCCCGGTGGCGCTACGCTTACCGGGCCTACAGTTTCGTAGGCCGGATAAGCGCAGCGCCATCCGGCAAATTTACTTACGCACTGCGCTGCAGCAGCATCGACTTAATATGGCCGATGGCGCGCGTCGGGTTCAGCCCCTTCGGACACACACTGACGCAGTTCATGATGCTATGGCAGCGGAATACGCTGAAAGCGTCACTCAGTCCTTCCAGACGGCTGTCGGTTTCGGTGTCGCGGCTATCTATCAGGAAGCGATAGGCAGCCAGCAGACCGGCCGGGCCGATAAACTTGTCCGGGTTCCACCAGAACGACGGGCAGGACGTAGAACAGCATGCGCAGAGAATACACTCGTACAGACCATCGAGTTTTTCACGCTGCTCAGGCGACTGTAAGTGCTCGCGAGCCGGTGGATTTTGCCCATTATTCAATAAGTAAGGCTTAATCTTCTCATATTGTGCATAGAATTGCCCCATGTCTACCACCAAATCACGCACGACCGGCAGGCCTGGCAGAGGACGGATAACAATTTTCTGACCAGGACGCTGCAACGCTGAAATTGGCGTGATGCAGGCCAGGCCATTTTTGCCGTTCATGTTCACACCGTCAGAGCCACACACCCCTTCACGGCAGGAGCGGCGGAACGACAGGGTTGGATCTTTTTCTTTCAGCTGGATTAAGGCATCCAGCAGCATCATGTCACGACCTTCTTCCGCTTCCAGCGTGTAATCCTGCATGCGCGGAGCGTCGTCTACATCCGGGTTATAACGATAAACTGAGAATTCGAGTTTCATTATCCTGTCTCCGCATTAGTAAGTACGAATCTTCGGCGGGAACGCCGGACGCAGTTTCGGTTCCATATTGACGCTACGACGCGTCATGGTTTCCGACTCTGGCAGATACAGGGAATGGCACAGCCAGTTTTCGTCATCACGCTCCGGGAAGTCGAAGCGGCTATGCGCGCCACGGCTTTCGGTACGGAAGTTTGCCGACATCGCGGTCGCGAACGCGGTTTCCATCAGGTTATCCAGCTCCAGGCACTCAACGCGCTGGGTGTTGAACTCGCTGGAGGTGTCGTCCAGACGGGCATTTTTCAGACGCTCGCGGATCGCTTTCAGCTGCTCAAGACCTTTGGCCATCGCGTCGCCTTCGCGGAATACCGAGAAGTTGTGCTGCATGCACTCCTGCAGCGCTTTGCGGATTTCCACCGGATCTTCGCCGTTACGGTTGCCGTTCCAGCGGTTGAGGCGCTCAAGAGAGGCATCAATTTCGTCGTCGGTTGCGTCACGCAGCGCGCCCTGCTCGGCAATGGATTCCTGCAGATGCAGACCCACCGCACGACCAAACACCACCAGATCCAGCAGCGAGTTGCCGCCCAGACGGTTTGCGCCGTGCACGGATACGCAGGCAATTTCGCCCACCGCGAACAGGCCAGGAATGACCACGTCTTCGCCCTGCTCGTTCACGGTCAGCGCCTGACCGGTCACTTTGGTCGGAATACCGCCCATCATGTAGTGGCAGGTTGGGATAACCGGAATCGGCTCTTTTACCGGATCGACGTGCGCGAAGGTGCGGGAGAGTTCCAGGATGCCCGGCAGACGGGACTCCAGCACTTCTTTACCCAGGTGGTCGAGTTTCAGCTTGGCGTGTGGACCCCATGGGCCGTCACAGCCGCGACCTTCACGGATTTCGATCATGATAGAACGCGCCACCACGTCACGACCCGCCAGATCTTTCGCATTCGGAGCATAACGCTCCATGAAGCGCTCGCCGTGTTTGTTCAGCAGGTAGCCACCTTCACCACGGCAGCCTTCCGTCACCAGAACGCCCGCACCAGCGATACCGGTTGGGTGGAACTGCCACATCTCCATATCCTGCACCGGCACGCCCGCGCGGATAGCCATACCGACACCGTCACCGGTGTTGATGTGGGCGTTGGTGGTGGACTGGTAAATACGGCCTGCACCGCCGGTCGCCAGCACGGTAGCGCGGGCTTTGAAGTAAACCACTTCACCGGTTTCGATACACAGCGCGGTACAGCCAACAATTGCGCCATCGGCGTTTTTCACCAGATCCAGCGCATACCACTCGGAGAAGATGGTGGTGTGGTTTTTCAGGTTCTGCTGATACAGGGTGTGCAGCAGCGCGTGACCGGTACGGTCAGCCGCCGCCGCGGTGCGTGCCGCCTGCTCGCCGCCGAAGTTTTTCGACTGGCCGCCAAACGGACGCTGATAGATGGTGCCATTTTCCAGACGGGAGAACGGCAGACCCATATGGTCCAGCTCCAGAATCGCTTCCGGGCCGGTTTTACACATATATTCGATGGCATCCTGGTCGCCGATGTAATCGGAACCTTTTACCGTGTCATACATGTGCCATTCCCAGTTATCTTCATGGGAGTTACCCAGCGCAACGGTGATACCGCCCTGCGCGGATACAGTGTGGGAACGGGTCGGGAAAACTTTAGAGAGCAGCGCACAGCTCTGGCCGCTCTGGGAAATTTGCAGTGCGGCACGCATACCTGCGCCACCGGCACCAATCACAACAGCATCAAATTCTCTGACTGGCAGTTTCATTACACACCCCACACCACAACGAATCCATAAATAACGTAAACCACCAGTGCAACGACAATGGCCAGCTGCAGTGGGAGGCGAATCGCCAGCGGTTTAACGTAATCGGTCAACACCTGCCACATGCCAATCCAGGCATGAATAAGGATGGAGAACAGGGCCAGCAGGGTGAACACTTTGGTGAAGGCGGATCCGAAGAACCCACTCCAGATTTCCCACGTCAGCGTGCCGCTGGTCGCGAAGAAACCGATCATATAGATGATGTAGAGGGTGAGAACGATGGCGGTAGCACGGACCAGAATGAAGTCATGTACGCCGTTGCGTCCTAATGCGGAGGCGTTGCTTACCATACGAGAACTCCTGCGAGAAGTGAAAGCACGACTGTAATCACAAATGAAATGTTAGCGGAGCGCTTCCCGGCTTCGAAGGTCTCTTCCAGGTAGCCAAAGTCCATCAGCATATGACGAACACCCACCACAACGTGGTACGCCAGTGCGGTCAGAATGCCCCACATGATGAATTTCACGAAGAAGCTGTTCATGATGGCTGATGCCTGGAGGAATCCTTCAGGGGAAGAGAGGCTGGTGCCCAGTAACCACAGCAGAATACCGACCGCCACAAACGTAATCACACCAGAAACACGGTGCAGAATGGACGCTATTGCTGTTACGGGGAACCGGATCGTTTTGAGATCCAGATTGACAGGTCTTTGTTTTTTCACATTTCTTATCATGAATAACGCCCACATGCTGTTCTTATTGTTTCCTTCCTCCGGACTGCGATGCGGGTCAGACAGCGTTCCTTTTCTATAACTGCGCGTCATGCAAAACAGTGCTTCCAGATGCTTAAACGACACATTACAACGCTGGGTGGCTCGGGATTGCAGGGTGTTCCGGAGACCTGGCGGCAGTATAGGCCGTTCACAAAATCATTACAATTAACCTACATACAGTTTGTCGGGTTTTCTCTGGAACAGTGATCAGGGTCACGATAACAACATCTTTTTAATTTTTAATCATCTGATTTGACAAATGTTAAACAATATTGTTACAAACGTCATCAGAAAAGGCATATAATGCGCAAAAGTTATGAGGTCTCTCTTTCACCTGACAAATAGTTATGTAACAGTGTGATGGTATTGACCGAAGTTATCAGGACAGTTATTAGTGATATACAGGTTTGAATAATTCGGACTGCAAAAACGCTGATTTGCTGTTGTTTCACTGATATTTCATTCGTTTACCTGCAAGGCGCCATAGCTCTGTACCCTGGTTTGTCCTCGTGAGCTGAGCGGTAAGCCAAATAACAATCTGGTAACGGTGATTAACAGCTGAAAGCAAATCCGGTAAAGCGCAGTCTTAAGCATAAGGCGCTAAGGAGACCGTAAATGGCTGATACAAAGGCAACGCTCACCCTAAATGGTGACACTGCTATTGAACTGGATGTGCTAAAAGGCACGCTCGGTCAGGATGTTATTGATATCCGTACGCTGGGTTCCAAAGGGATGTTTACCTTTGACCCTGGATTTACCTCTACCGCATCTTGCGAATCCAAAATCACCTTCATTGACGGTGACGAAGGTATCCTGCTCCATCGCGGCTTCCCTATCGATCAGTTAGCCACCGAATCCAACTACCTGGAAGTGTGCTACATCCTGCTGAACGGCGAAAAACCGACGCAGGCCCAGTTCGATGAATTTAAAACCACCGTGACCCGTCACACCATGATCCATGAGCAGATTACCCGTCTGTTCCATGCGTTCCGTCGTGACTCTCACCCAATGGCGGTGATGTGCGGGATTACCGGTGCACTGGCAGCGTTTTACCACGACTCCCTTGACGTAAATAATCCGCGTCACCGTGAAATCGCCGCTTACCGTCTGCTGTCCAAAATGCCTACCATGGCGGCGATGTGTTACAAATACTCCATCGGTCAGCCGTTTGTGTATCCGCGCAACGACCTCTCCTACGCGGGCAACTTCCTGCGCATGATGTTCTCCACGCCGTGCGAAGAGTATGAAGTGAACCCGGTTCTGGAACGCGCGATGGACCGTATTCTGATCCTGCATGCTGACCACGAACAGAACGCCTCGACCTCCACCGTCCGTACCGCGGGCTCTTCAGGCGCGAACCCGTTCGCCTGTATCGCTGCGGGCATCGCCTCCCTGTGGGGACCGGCGCACGGCGGCGCGAACGAAGCGGCACTGAAGATGCTGGAAGAGATCAGCACCGTTGAGCATATTCCTGAGTTCGTGCGTCGCGCGAAAGACAAGAATGACTCCTTCCGCCTGATGGGCTTCGGTCACCGTGTTTACAAAAACTACGACCCACGCGCCACCGTGATGCGTGAGACCTGCCACGAAGTGCTGAAAGAGCTGGGTACCAAAGATGACCTGCTGGAAGTAGCGATGGAGCTGGAACACATCGCGCTGAACGATCCGTACTTCATCGAGAAGAAACTCTACCCGAACGTCGATTTCTACTCTGGCATTATTCTGAAAGCGATGGGCATTCCGTCTTCCATGTTCACCGTCATCTTCGCGATGGCCCGTACCGTAGGCTGGATTGCGCACTGGAACGAAATGCACAGCGAAGGCATGAAGATCGCCCGTCCTCGTCAGCTGTATACCGGCTACGAGCAGCGTGATTTTAAGTCTGACCTGAAGCGCTAAAAGTTAAGCCCGGTGGCGCTACCGCTTACCGGGCCTACAAATAAATGCGAAACGTAGGCCGGGTAAGGCGTAGCCGCCACCCGGCTTTTTTACATCTGGCACCCTGGACACCAGTAAAACGGTCTGGAAGAGATCGTAGCCTTCTCAATCACGCCGCCGCACCGCTCGCACTTTTTCCCCGCCCGATGAAACACCTTGAACCGGAACAGCGCCCCGTGGTGCTTGTTTTCATCTACGATGCCGCGCGTGTTGTACGATAGCCGCGGGATGTCCAGCAGCGCGTGGGAAAGCGCCTCCAGCTGTTCATCGCTCAGCTGAGAGGCTTTATGCTGCGGCGCCAGCCCGACTTCCCAGAGGATTTCCACCCGCAGGTAGTTGCCAAGCCCGGCCAGAAACGCCTGGTCAAGAAACAGGCCGGAAAACTGCCGGTTGCGGAATGTGGGCGATAGCAGTCGGGCCTTCACATCGCTCGCCGTCAGACGCATATCCAGCACGTCCGGCCCCACTCGCTGTAGAAACGGGTGCGTGAGGAGTTGCTCCGGCGTTAACATTTCGATATCAGAGGCGCTATAGAGCAGGATCGCCTTATCGGCCGTTTGCAGCCTGACGCGCAGCACGCGGGTAGTCTGCGGCTGTTCACCCGCCTCCACCACTCGCCAGACGCCGTAAAGCTGGTTATGGCTGTATAACGTCAGGTTATGGGAAAAGTGCGTGAGCAGCGCTTTGCCACGCGTTTCAATATGCGTTACCGACTGCCCCACCAGCTGTGATTCAAACGGTTTCAGTTGAGGAAAAGCAAACCAGACCTCCGTCAGGGGTTTGCCCTTTATCGCCGCCTCGAGGCTATCCGCCGCGCGGCGGATCTCCGGGCCTTCTGGCATTTTTCTGTCCTTTCATGATTAGTCTGCGCTGACAAGAATGCCCTCTTCAGAGAACGCTGCCCGCAAGCGGCGCGCGAACTGGAGCGCATGCTCGCCATCACCATGTAAACATACCGTATCAGCCTGAACGTGCGCCGATGTGCCATCCACGGCGGTCACTCGCCCGGCGCGCACCATCTCCAGCGTCTGCGCCAGCGCTTGACCTTCGTCCGTTATCAACGCACCAGCTTGCGAACGCGGTACAAGACTGCCATCGGGTTGATAACCCCGGTCGGCAAAGACCTCCTGCCGCGTGGTTAACCCCAGACGCTCGCCGGCGCGAATAAGCTCGCTGCCTGCCAGCCCCACAAGGATCAGCTGCGGGTTGCAATCGCGTACCGCGCGGGCAATCGCCTCCGCCAGCGCCGGATCTTTTGCCGCCTGGTTATAGAGCATGCCGTGCGGCTTCACGTGGCGCAGCACGCCCTTCCCGGCGCGAACCATCGCCTCCAGCGCGCCAATCTGGTAGAGCACCTGAGCGTAGACCGTCTCAGGCGGCAGGGCCATCGCGGTGCGGCCAAAGTTTTCCCGGTCAGGGAAGCTCGGGTGAGCGCCAATCGCCACGCCATTTTTGATGGCATGACGCACGCTCTCTAGCATGGTTTGCGCATCGCCTGCGTGAAAGCCGCAGGCGATATTGACCGAGGAGACCAGCGTCATCAGCGCCGCATCGGCGCTGCCGCCCTCGCCCAGATCGGCATTCAAATCAATCTTTACCATCGAGCCTCCACGCCAGCTGTTCGAGATAGCGCTGCTGATCCTGCCGCGCCTTTAGCGCCTCCTCCAGCGAACACTGCACGAAGTGAATCGGCTGTCCGAGGGGAATTTGCGCCAGATGGTAGCGATCGGCTTCAATGATGCAGGCAATTCGCGGATAGCCGCCCGTCGTCTGCGCGTCGTTCATTAACACGATCGGTTGCCCGTTGCCTGGAACCTGAATAACCCCAGGCAGTAAACCGTGGGAAAGCAATTCCCTGTCGGTCGTCCGGATCAGCGGCTGGCCCTGCAGGCGATAGCCCATACGGTTACTCTGCGGACTGAGCTTCCACGGCGAGCGCCAGAAGGACTCTTTTGAGGCCTCTTCGAACTCATGATATTCCGGCCCCGGTAAGGCGCGGATCTGGTTTCCCCAGAGAAGTTGTTTCACCCCCTGCGCCGTCGAGAAGTGACGCGAGGAGGGCTTAATCGCCAGGCGATCGCCATCGCGCAACAAACGTCCTTCGTGACCACCAATCCCGGCTTTCTGATCGGTACTGGATGAGCCCAGCACCTCAGGCACATCAATGCCGCCAGCCACCGCGAGATAGCTACGCACGCCGTGCAAAGGACGCTTTAAGGTCAGACGCTGTCCGGCTTTCGCCCGCAGACGCCAGCCGGTCCACACCGCTTTGCCGTCCAGCGTGGCATCACAGCCTGCACCGGTGAGTGCGAACCAGGTCTCCTGACCAAACTCAATGACACACTGGCCGAGCGTAATTTCGAGCGCTGCCGTGCTGCCGGGGTTGCCCACCAGCACGTTAGCGATTTCCAGCGCAGGACGGTCCAGCGCGCCACAATAGCTCACGCCCGACTGGCGCATGCCAAAGCGGCCGGCATCCTGTACGGAGGTATAAAGCCCGGCGCGAATAAGCGTTAACATACCCCCTCCTTCTGCGGGATAAAACGAAGGGTATCGCCCGGGCGCAGGAGTATTGGCGACGCCAGCCCGGGGTCAAATAACGGGGTGGCGGTATGCCCAATAAGCTGCCAACCACCGGGCGAAGTCAGCGGATATACGCCGGTCTGCTCGCCACCAATCGCGACCGTCCCCGCCGGTACGCTCAGGCGCGGTTCAGCGCGGCGCGGCGTATGCAGCCGGGGAGATAAGCCCCCCAGATACGGGAATCCGGGCTGGAATCCCAGGAACCAGACGACGTAATCCACCGAACTGTGCAGCTCAACAACCTGCTTTTCGGTGAGTCCGCAATGGTCTGCGACCACACCAAGATCCGGTCCCCCCGTACCGCCATAAACGACCGGGATCTCAATGGCACGCGATTCCGGCTCCAGCGCCTCGCTCTCTTCCCACCAGCGCTGTAAACGTTCAATGGCATCCAGCGCCAGCGTATGCGGACTACGCAGCACCACCGTGATGTTATTCATCCCCGGAATGGCTTCAACTACGTCCGGCAGTTCGACCAGACGCTGGGTTAGCCGCCAGATACGCTTTTGCGTGGCAAGGGTTACCGGCGGCTCGAGCTCGAGAACCACTGCCGTTTCTCCCAGAAGATAACAACGCGCTCGCTGCACTCAGGCACCTCTCATCAGGCCGGATTAGGGATATCAATAAAGGTTACATCCAGATCGGTATTTTCCGTCAGCCACTCGCTGAGGGCACGAATACCGCCGCGCTCGGTGGCATGATGCCCGGCCGCGTAGAAATGCAGCCCCTGTTCACGTGCCGAATGAATGGTCTGCTCGGAAACCTCGCCGGTGATAAAGGCATCGACACCGAAGCGCGCGGCGCTGTCGATAAAGCCCTGCCCGCCCCCGGTGCACCAGGCAACACGCTTCACCGTATCCGGACCGGTATCGCCGCTCCACAGCGGACGACGCCCCAGGCGCGCTTCAATCCACGAGGCCAGCTCCAGTCCGGGAACCGGCATCGCCAGCTCGCCCCACGGCACCAGTGGCTCGATTTCGCCCATTACGGTGATCCCCAACAGTCGGGCAAGCTGAACGTTGTTGCCAAGCTCCGGGTGCGCGTCCAGCGGCAGGTGGTAACCGTACAGGTTGATGTCATTTGCCAGCAACGTTTTCAGGCGGTTGCGCTTCATGCCGCGAATAATCGGTGATTCGTTTTTCCAGAAGTAACCGTGATGGACAATCACCGCATCGGCTTCCTGACGGACAGCCTCGTCCAGCAGTGCCTGGCTTGCCGTGACGCCGGTGATAATTTTCTGCACCGTTTCGCGCCCTTCTACCTGCAGGCCATTTGGACCGTAGTCGCTAAAGGAGGCGGTATTGAGTTTTTCGTTAATCAGGCGTTCCAGTTCGCTGTTTTTCATCATCACTCTCTTATGCTTTGCGGGCCGCTTCGTACGCTGCCAGCGTGGCGACACGCGCCTGTTTATGGTCGACGATCGGACGGGGATAATTCAGTTTTACACGCTGTTTATCCGCCCATGCCCACGGTTCGTGGATCGCTTTAGCCGGTATCTCTTTTAGTTCAGGGAGCCAGCGGCGGATAAACTCGCCGTTCTCATCAAATTTTTGTCCCTGAGTGGTTGGATTAAAAATCCGGAAATAGGGAGCCGCATCGGTGCCCGTAGAGGCCGCCCACTGCCAGCCGCCGTTATTCGCGGCGAGATCGCCGTCGATCAGTTGAGAAATAAAATAGCGCTCTCCGATACGCCAGTCGATAAGCAGATCCTTCACCAGAAAGCTCGCGGTAATCATTCGCAGGCGGTTGTGCATCCACCCCGTCTCATTGAGCTGACGCATCGCGGCATCAACAATCGGATAGCCCGTCTCCCCTTTTTTCCAGGCCTGTAAAAGTGCCTCATCATGCTGCCATTTTACGTTGTCGGTCCAGGGAATGAACGGACGATGCTTACAGAGATCGGGATGATACGTCATCAGATGGCGGTAGAACTCACGCCAGATAAGCTCGTTCAGCCAGACAGAACCGGTGCCCCCATCCAGCGCCTGCGGCTGCTCGGCCAGAAGACGGTGTAAACACTGGCGAGGAGAGATCGCGCCCAGCGCCAGAGAGGCCGACAGGCGGCTGGTGCCCTCGATGGCCGGAAAATCCCGCCGCGCGTCGTAGTTGGCCGCGTCCTGTTTGCAGAACTGGCGGAGTTGAGCGATGGCCGCTTTTTCATCGGCGGGGAACAGCGTTTTATCAAACGGCTCCTGAGGGTAGTCAAACGTCAGTTCAGACAGGTCCGTCAGGGGTTCGCCCCTCGCGGCAGGCGCGGCAACGCACTCCGGCAGCGACTCTTTCAGACGCTTGATAAAGGCATTTTTAAACGGAGTGAAAACTTTATACATCTCACGGTTGCCGGTCATCACGCTGCCCGGCGCCAGCATCACGCTGTCATCAAATCCTTCACAGACCACATCCTCCAGCATCTTCTCCAGCTGACGGTCGCGCTGCTGCTCGTTGAATTCGTACTGATAGTTGTAAAAAAGATGCGTGACGTTGTGCTGCTTACAGGTCTCCTGCACCGTCTGCAGCTGTGCGGCAAAATCACTTACCTCTTTATAAATCAGCGGTATGCCTTTTCCGGCAAGCGAATGCTGCAGATCGGTCAGATACGCACGCAGCAAGGCCGCCTGGCGTGGCGCCATATCATGCTGCCGCCACTGCTCGGGCGTAGCCACAAACAGAGCCAGTACGTTAGCGTCTTTGGCGCGGCAGGCCGCCGCCAGGGCGATGTTGTCATGTACGCGCAGGTCCGCGCGAAACCAAACCAGATGGGTGGGCATAAAACTCCAGGCAAATATCCATTATGTCCGTAAGGGCATGCCGTAAAAGGAAAAAGCATGCATTGAACTACTTTGCCATGAAGTGTAGACGGGATGAAATAAAAAAGGCCGCCCAAGGCGGCCTTAACGCTACTTGTCCTGCGCTATCGTGGTAAATGCAACAAACCCGATCGGTTCATCACTTTTGACAACGAATACGCTGGCGACAATGAACGCGATGCAAAAATAGCGTTTCATTATGCGGTCCCTGCTGCTAACCGCTCCACCGTTCACCACCGGTGATAAGTCGGTGGACACAAGCCCGGGTAGGCGGGCTGCTTTACGGCAGTAAAAGTACCTTTCCCAGGACCGATGCCCATTTGCGAGATGGCGGAAAGGGACGCCGCATCATAATGAACATCCGCTGCAAAGGTAAGATACTCGAAGAAAATTAGGATTTTATAAAGGCTTCGAGGGATTGCCATCTGCTTACAGGAGGGTATGATAAAAATCCCGGGTAGGGGCTGCAAGACCACCCAACGGACCGCGAATCCCGAGGGACAAAAAAAACCGCCACATTGCTGTTGGCGGTTTTTTTATTGCTGTGTGTCGTCTTAGTAGAAGTCGCAGGTCGCTTTCTCGGCCTGATCCATCCATACCGGCTTCTCGCTGGTTTTCGCCCAGACGCGGTGCAGATAGCTATAAAAACGTGCACGATCTTTCCAGAACAGCATCACCGGCAGAGCCAGCACGCCAGCCACTACGGCGAAAGCGCGGCGCATGAACACGATATGAGCCGGAAACTCTTTATAAAGATCCATATTTTTCTCCCCTATAGTTGGCCGGAAACGTCATCCGGAAAATTCAAAATCTGTGACCTGGCTAAAATAATATCGCTTTGTTTGTAATTTTACTACTCATCCGACCACTTATTTTCGTCCGTTTAGCCAAAATTTACATTCACGCCGTAATTAAGTTACAAAAAAGTTAACGATTTACTTATCAATAGTTAAATTGTGGGCTTTGCCATTTTTATACTTTTTTTACACCCACCCTTCTCATTTTTGCGAAATCTTTGCGCCATAAATCCTACCGTTAACACAACAACAAAAGTCACCCGGAGGTGGATTGTGAGTGCAGGTCTTATTGCCGGCATCGTGCTGGTGTTCCTGTTATTGGGTTATCTGGTTTATGCCCTGATTAATGCGGAGGCATTCTGATGGCTGCTCAGGCGTTTTTGCTTATTGCCAGTTTCTTAGTGGTGTTGTTCGTCCTGGCAAGACCACTGGGCTCGGGGCTGGCACGGCTGATCAATAACGTTCCCCTGCCCGGCACGGGAAGCGTTGAAAAAGGGATCTGGCGCGTACTGGGTGTAGACGATCGGGAGATGAACTGGCGTGACTATCTGATCGCCATTCTGCTGCTGAACATTGTCGGACTCATTGCGCTTTTTGCCATGCTGATGTTGCAAGGCATCCTGCCGCTGAATCCGCAACAATTACCGGGCCTGTCCTGGCATCTCGCGCTGAACACGGCAGTCAGTTTTGTCACCAACACCAACTGGCAGTCCTATTCCGGTGAAACCACGCTCAGCTACTTCAGCCAGATGGTCGGATTAACCGTGCAGAACTTCCTCTCTGCCGCCAGCGGTATTGCGGTGATCTTCGCGCTGACGCGTGCGTTTGCACGTCAGAAAGTAAGTACGTTAGGTAACGCATGGGTAGACCTGACGCGCATTACGCTGTGGATCCTGCTGCCGATTGCGCTGCTGATCGCGCTGTTCTTCATTCAGCAGGGCAGCCTGCAAAACCTGCTGCCTTACGCACCTTATACCTCGCTGGAAGGCGCAAAACAGCTCCTGCCGATGGGGCCAGTGGCGTCGCAGGAAGCCATCAAAATGCTCGGGACGAACGGTGGCGGCTTCTTCAACGCCAACTCCTCGCACCCGTTTGAAAACCCTACCGCCCTGACCAATTTTGTGCAGATGCTGGCGATTTTCCTGATCCCCGCCGCGCTCTGCTTTGCCTTTGGCGACGTGGTTAACGATCGCCGTCAGGGGCGTACCCTGCTCTGGACCATGTCGCTTATCTTCGTGGTCTGTGTTGCGCTGGTAATGTGGGCCGAATGGCAGGGTAATCCGCACTTCCTCTCACTCGGGGCCGATAGTGCAATCAATATGGAAGGTAAAGAGAGCCGCTTTGGCATTCTCGCCAGCAGCCTGTATGCGGTGGTCACCACGGCAGCGTCGTGCGGGGCCGTCAATGCCATGCATGATTCCTTTACGGCGCTGGGTGGCATGATCCCGATGTGGCTGATGCAGATTGGCGAGGTGGTGTTTGGCGGCGTGGGCTCCGGTCTTTACGGTATGCTGCTGTTCGTGCTGCTGGCGGTGTTTATTGCCGGTCTGATGATTGGCCGCACCCCGGAATATCTGGGTAAAAAAATCGACGTCCGCGAGATGAAATTAACCGCGCTGGCAATCCTGGTCACCCCGGCTCTCGTGCTGCTCGGCACCGCGCTGGCGCTGATGACCGAGGCCGGACGCAGCGGCATCTTTAACCCCGGCATTCACGGTTTTAGTGAAGTGCTGTATGCCGTCTCCTCTGCCGCCAACAACAACGGCAGCGCCTTTGCAGGCTTAAGCGCCAACTCTCCGTTCTGGAACTGTCTGCTGGCGTTCTGCATGTTCGTGGGCCGCTTCGGGATCATTGTGCCGGTTATGGCGATAGCCGGATCGCTGGTGAACAAAAAAATCCAACCGACCACCACCGGGACATTACCGACCCACGGCGCGCTGTTTATCGGCCTGCTGACGGGCACCGTGTTGCTGGTCGGCGCCCTGACCTTTATCCCCGCCCTCGCGTTAGGCCCGGTCGCGGAATACCTCTCTTTACGCTGATTTTGCGGAGAAATTGTCATGAGTCGTAAACAACTGGCCCTGTTCGAACCGTCATTAGTTCGCCAGGCGCTCATGGATGCGGTGAAAAAGCTGAGCCCGCGCGTGCAGTGGCACAACCCGGTGATGTTTATCGTCTGGGCGGGAAGCGTCCTGACCACCGCCCTGGCGATTGCCATGGGAACGGGCCATATGCCGGGAAATGCGATGTTTACCGGCGCCATCAGCCTGTGGCTGTGGTTTACCGTGCTGTTCGCCAACTTTGCGGAAGCGCTGGCGGAAGGCCGGAGCAAAGCCCAGGCCAACAGCCTGAAAGGGGTGAAAAAAACCGCCTTCGCGCGCAAGTTACGTGAGCCGAAATACGGTGCCCAGATGGACCACGTTCCGGCGGATGAACTGCGTAAAGGCGATGTGGTGCTGGTGGAAGCCGGTGACATCATCCCTTGCGACGGCGAAGTCATTGAAGGGGGCGCATCGGTGGATGAAAGCGCCATCACTGGCGAATCCGCGCCGGTGATCCGTGAGTCCGGCGGCGATTTCGCCTCCGTGACGGGCGGGACGCGCATTCTCTCCGACTGGCTGGTGATCCAGTGCAGCGTTAACCCGGGTGAAACCTTCCTCGACCGGATGATCGCCATGGTGGAAGGCGCACAGCGCCGTAAAACGCCAAACGAGATTGCCCTGACCATCCTGCTGGTGGCCCTGACCATTGTCTTCCTGCTGGCAACCGCCACGCTGTGGCCGTTCTCCGCCTATGGCGGTACCGCGGTCACCGTCACGGTGCTGGTGGCGCTGCTGGTTTGTCTGATCCCCACCACCATCGGCGGCCTGCTGTCGGCCATCGGCGTGGCCGGCATGAGCCGTATGCTCGGTGCCAACGTCATCGCCACCAGCGGGCGCGCGGTAGAAGCCGCCGGTGACGTGGATGTGTTGCTGCTGGATAAAACCGGCACCATTACCCTCGGTAACCGCCAGGCGTCGGATTTCTTACCCGCCCCGGGCGTGGATGAAAAAACGCTGGCGGATGCCGCCCAGCTCTCATCGCTTGCCGATGAAACCCCGGAAGGCCGCAGTATTGTGATCCTCGCCAAGCAGCGCTTTAACCTGCGCCAGCGCGACGTTCAGAGCCTGCACGCCACTTTCGTGCCCTTTACGGCGCAAACCCGCATGAGCGGCATCAATATCCAGGATCGCATGATCCGTAAAGGTTCGGTTGACGCCATCCGCCGCCACATTGAGGCCAACAACGGTCATTTCCCGCCGGAAGTGGACAGCCTGGTCGAAAGCGTGGCCCGTCAGGGGGCGACGCCGCTGGTGGTGGCCGAAGGCGCGCGCGTGCTCGGGGTCATTGCCCTGAAGGACATCGTCAAAGGCGGCATCAAAGAGCGCTTTGCCCAGCTGCGTAAAATGGGGATCAAAACGGTGATGATCACCGGGGATAACCGTCTTACCGCCGCGGCGATTGCCGCCGAAGCGGGCGTGGATGATTTCCTTTCTGAAGCCACCCCGGAAGCCAAGCTGGCACTGATTCGTCAGTATCAGGCGGAAGGCCGTCTGGTGGCGATGACCGGCGACGGGACCAACGATGCTCCTGCCCTCGCGCAGGCCGACGTGGCGGTGGCGATGAACTCCGGTACCCAGGCCGCAAAAGAGGCGGGCAACATGGTCGACCTCGATTCTAACCCGACCAAGCTGATTGAGGTGGTGCACATCGGCAAGCAGATGCTGATGACGCGCGGGTCGCTGACCACGTTCAGCATCGCCAACGACGTGGCGAAGTATTTCGCTATCATTCCGGCCGCGTTTGCTGCGACCTATCCGCAATTAAACGCGTTGAACGTGATGCACCTGCACTCTCCGGCCTCGGCCATTCTGAGCGCAGTCATCTTTAACGCCCTGATTATTGTCTTCCTGATCCCGCTGGCGCTGAAGGGCGTGAGCTATAAGCCGCTCACGGCGGCCGCCATGCTGCGCCGTAACCTGTGGATTTATGGCCTGGGCGGGCTGGTGGTGCCCTTCGTCGGTATCAAGGTTATCGACCTGCTGTTGACGCTGTTCGGCCTGGTTTAAAAGGTGAATCAAATGACCATGTTACGCCCCGCTATACTTCTGTTTATTCTGCTGTCTCTCATTACCGGCGGGCTGTACCCGCTGGTGACCACCGCGCTGGGCCAGTGGTGGTTTAAGGATCAGGCTAACGGCTCGCTGATACTGCAAAATGGTGAAAACCGCGGCTCTCGCCTGATTGGTCAGAACTTTACGGATGCCCGCTACTTCCAGGGACGCCCTTCCGCCACTGCCGAAAGCCCGTATAATCCGATGGCATCCAGCGGCAGCAACCTGGCGGGCAGCAATCCCGAGCTGGACAAAGCCGTCGCGGAGCGCGTAACAGCCCTGCGCGCCGCGAATCCGCAGGCCAGCCGTGACGTCCCCGTGGAGCTGGTGACCGCCTCGGCCAGCGGGCTGGACTACAGCCTGACGCCGGCAGCGGTGGCATGGCAGATCCCGCGCGTTGCCGCTGCCCGTCAGCTGACCGTCGAACAGGTGAGCAGGCTTGTGGCAGAGCACACGCAAAAGCCGCTGGTCAGCTTCATCGGCATGCCCGTGGTAAATATTGTTGAGCTGAATCTGGCGCTGGACGCGCTAAGGAAAAACTAAATGACCGACGAGCCCATGCGCCCGGATCCGGACAGGCTGCTCGAACAAACAGCTGAAGCCCATCGCGGCAAACTGAAAATTTTCTTCGGCGCCTGCGCGGGCGTCGGGAAAACCTTCGCCATGCTGACGGAAGCCCAGCGGCTTCGGGCGCAGGGGCTCGATATTCTGATCGGCGTGGTTGAAACCCACGGACGTAAAGAGACAGCATCACTGCTGAAGGGGCTGGCTACCCAGCCGCCCCGCCGCATCAGCCATCGCGGTCGGTTAGTCACTGAATTCGATCTCGATGCCGCCCTCGCCCGCCGTCCCGCGCTTATCCTGATGGACGAGCTGGCGCACAGCAATGCGCCTGGCTCACGCCATCCAAAACGCTGGCAGGATGTTGAAGAATTACTTGAAGCCGGTATCGATGTGTTCACCACGGTAAACGTTCAGCATCTCGAAAGCCTGAACGACGTGGTCAGCGGCGTGACCGGCATTCAGGTGCGCGAGACGGTGCCCGATCCCTTCTTTGATTCCGCGGACGAGGTGGTGCTGGTCGACCTTCCGCCCGATGATTTGCGCCAGCGCCTGCACGAAGGCAAAGTGTATATCGCCGGCCAGGCCGAGCGCGCCATCGAACATTTCTTCCGTAAAGGCAACCTGATAGCCCTGCGCGAGCTGGCCCTGCGCCGAACCGCCGACCGGGTGGACGATCAGATGCGTGCCTGGCGGGACCTGCAGGGCCAGGAACGCGTCTGGCACACGCGGGATGCCATTCTGCTGTGCGTGGGCCACGGCAGCGGCAATGAAAAGCTTGTCCGCACCGCCGCACGCCTGGCGGCCAAATTTGGCAGCGTCTGGCATGCGGTGTATGTCGAAACGCCGCAGCTGCACGCGCTGCCCGAAAACCAGCGTCGCGCGATCCTGAGTTCGCTGCGCCTGGCGCAGGAGTTGGGCGCGGAAACCGCCACCCTTTCCGATCCGCAGGAAGATAAAGCCATTCTGCGCTACGCGCGCGAGCATAACCTGGGGAAAATTGTCATCGGCCGTCGCCAGCATCGCCGCTGGTTTAGCCGCGAATCCTTTGCCGACAAGCTGGCCCGTCGTGCGCCGGATCTGGATCTGGTGATCGTGGCGCTGGACGACAAACCTACCCCCTTGCCCAATCGCGCGCCGGACAGCCGCACCTTCAGCGATAAATGGCGCATTCAGCTTCGCGGCTGTCTTGTCGCCGTCGTGCTCTGCGCCCTGATTACCGTGATTGCCAGCCAGTGGCTGATTGCGTTTGATGCCGCCAACCTGGTGATGATCTACCTCCTGGGCGTGGTGGTGGTGGCGCTCTTTTACGGGCGCTGGCCGTCGGTCCTGGCGACGGTTATCAACGTCATCAGCTTCGATCTGTTCTTTATTGCCCCCCGCGGGACGCTCGCCGTCTCGGACGTACAGTACATCCTCACCTTCGCGGTGATGCTCACCGTCGGGCTGGTGATCGGGAATCTGACGGCGGGCGTGCGCTATCAGGCGCGCATCGCCCGCTATCGCGAACAGCGCACGCGCCATCTCTATGAGATGTCGAAATCGCTGGCGGTGGGCCGTACGCCGCTGGATATCGTGCAGACCAGCGAGCAGTTTATCCGCTCGACCTTTCATGCCAGCAACCTGATTTTGCTCCCGGACGAACACGGCAAGTTGCGCCCGCTGACGTCGGCCACAGGCATGACACCCTGGGACGAGGCCATCGCGCGCTGGAGCTTTGACAAAGGCTTACCGGCGGGCGCAGGGACCGACACCCTCCCCGGCGTGCCCTATCAAATTCTGCCGCTGCGCAGTGCCGATAAAAATCAGGGGCTGGTCATCGTGGAGCCTTCCAACCTGCGCCAGCTGATGATCCCTGAACAGCAGCGTTTACTGGAGACATTTACCCTACTGGTAGCCAGCGCGCTGGAACGACTGGCCCTCACCGCCAGCGAGGAGCAGGCCCGGCTGGCGAGCGAGCGTGAAAGCATTCGTAACTCGCTGCTGGCGGCGCTGTCTCACGATCTGCGTACCCCGCTCACCGTCCTGTTTGGTCAGTCAGAAATTCTGACGCTGGACCTGGCGGCGGAAGGCTCTAAACATGCCCTTCAGGCCAGCGAGATCCGCCAGCACGTGCTGAATACCACGCGCCTGGTGAATAACCTGCTCGACATGGCGCGTATCCAGTCGGGCGGTTTTAACCTCAAAAAAGAGTGGCTCACGCTGGAAGAGGTGGTGGGCAGCGCGCTGAAAATGCTCGAGCCGGGCCTGGGCGGGCGGCATATTGCGCTGAACATGCCCGAGCCCCTGACCTTAATTCACGTTGATGGGCCCTTGTTCGAGCGGGTGCTGATCAACCTGCTGGAAAATGCCGCCAAATATGCGGGTGCCAGTGCTCAGATTGGGGTGGATGCGACGGTGGAAGATGGCACGCTTCGCCTTGACGTCTGGGATACCGGCCCCGGCATTCCAGCCGGGCAGGAGTTGGCTATTTTCGAGAAATTTGCACGCGGCAATAAGGAGTCGGCCATTCCGGGCGTGGGGCTGGGGCTGGCAATATGTCAGGCGATCATTGACGTCCACGGCGGGTCCATTTCCGCAGAGAATCGTCCCGAAGGCGGCGCACGTTTTTGTGTTACACTTCCTCTGGAAACCCCGCCAGAACTTAATGAATTACCAGAGGGTTTGTGATCAACGTTCTGATTGTTGAAGATGAGATCGCCATTAGCCGTTTTCTGCGCGCTGCGCTGGAAGGAGACGGTCTGCGCGTCCATGATGCGGGTACGCTTCAGCGGGGTTTAATTGAAGCCGCCACCCGCAAGCCGGACCTGGTGATCCTCGATCTTGGTCTCCCGGACGGCGATGGCATCGATTTTATTCGTGAAGTCCGGCAGTGGAGCCAGATGCCGATCCTCGTGCTCTCCGCCCGTACTGAAGAGACGGATAAAATCGCCGCGCTGGATGCCGGGGCGGATGACTATCTGATTAAACCGTTTGGTATCGGCGAGCTACAGGCTCGCCTTCGCGTGGCGCTGCGTCGCCACAGCGCCACCACGCCTGCCGATCCAACCTACACGTTTGGGGATATCCGGGTTGACCTGGCCGCGCGGCGCATTGTGCGCGGCGAAGAGGAAATTCACCTCACGCCCATTGAATTTCGCCTGCTCGCCGTGCTGCTTAACAATCACGGCAAGGTTCTCACCCAGCGCCAGCTGCTAAGTCAGGTGTGGGGACCCAACGCCGTGGAACATAGTCACTATTTACGCATATATATGGGACACCTTCGTCAGAAACTCGAAGTCGACCCTGCTCGCCCTCGCCATTTATTAACTGAAACCGGTATCGGTTATCGGTTTATGCTCTGAATAACTATTCATTTTATTTTTAAATAGAATCTAAACCTCTCAGAAAATATGTCAAAAATAATCCAGCCAGTGTTTTTTCGGATTATTTATGCCCATTTAAAACATTGACAAAACATCATGTTAACTCATCGATAACAAATCAGAGTTTTGATCTGCGATATTCATCAAAAACGACTATTTATTTCTAAAATGATCGGTTAACGGTGATCTTCTTCACAGTTAATCGCCTTTTCCTGGATAAAATGACCGTGCTTTCAATTACTGAAAGGAAAATGAATCATGGAAAACAACAATCGTTTAATGCCCCATATAAGGCGGACAACACATATCATGATGTTTGCCCACCGAAACTGCTTTGACTTTCATCTCTTTAATGCCCGGTAGTCCTTCGACTTCTGGCGCACTCGCTTACAGGTTACCCTGAAACATCTTATTTTACAGGCTATTGCCTGTGAACTCGTGCGCTCATTCATTTTGATTCAGACTCATCCGCACCGGGCGGACTGAATTTCAATCATCAAAAAAGCAATGTACTGATTTTAATCAGCGGCCACCCTTTGCTTTTTTTCCGGAAAATTATCGATTTCTTTCTTGCAAGAAATCGAGGGACGCATATTACCTAAAATAAAGAGAGAAAGATGAAAAGTTTAAAAATCGCAGCCAGCCGTGCATGCCCGGATTGCTTTACCACCCAGCGTGAACTGGTGGATGTAAGAACCTCTGATTATATCGACGTTGCCGCTATTGTGCTGGCGGTCAGTGATATTACCGACGGGATACTGGAGGAAATAGAAGCCACCGGATTTGGCATTCCTGTTTTTGTTGCGACGCATAAAGAAGAGATCATTCCGGCAGACTATTTATCGCGCATTCATGGCGTATTTGAGTATTCAGACACCAGCAACGACTTTTATGGACGCCAGCTGGAAGCGGCTGCCCTGCGGTATGAAACCCAGCTGCGCCCGCCGTTTTTCCGCGCCCTGGTCGACTATGTGAAGCAGGGCAACAGCGCGTTTGACTGCCCGGGTCATCAGGGCGGCCAGTTCTTCCGCCGCCATCCTGCCGGTAATCAGTTCGTTGATTTCTTTGGCGAGACGCTTTTCCGCGCCGATCTGTGTAACGCCGACGTCGCAATGGGCGATCTGCTGATTCACGAGGGCGCGCCGTGCATTGCGCAGCAACATGCGGCGAAGGTCTTTAATGCCGATAAGACCTATTTCGTGCTGAACGGCACCTCGTCATCTAACAAAGTGGTGCTTAACGCCCTGCTCACCCCCGGCGACCTGGTACTGTTCGACCGTAATAACCACAAATCCAACCATCACGGTGCCCTCCTCCAGGCAGGCGCAACGCCGGTCTATCTGGAAACGGCGCGCAACCCGTACGGCTTTATCGGCGGCATTGACGCCCACTGTTTTGAAGAAAACTATCTACGCGAGCTGGTAGCCGAAGTGGCACCGGGCCGTGCGCGCGATGCGCGTCCGTTCCGTCTGGCGGTGATCCAGCTGGGTACCTACGATGGCACCATCTACAACGCCCGTCAGGTGGTGGATAAGATTGGGCATCTGTGTGATTACATCCTGTTTGACTCCGCCTGGGTGGGTTACGAGCAGTTTATTCCGATGATGGCCGACTGCTCTCCGCTGCTGCTGGAGCTGAACGAAAACGACCCGGGGATTTTGGTTACCCAGTCCGTGCATAAACAGCAGGCAGGCTTCTCCCAGACCTCGCAAATCCATAAGAAAGACAGCCACATCAAAGGCCAGCAGCGCTATGTCCCGCATAAGCGGCTGAATAATGCCTTTATGATGCACGCCTCCACCAGCCCGTTCTATCCGCTGTTTGCCGCGCTGGACATCAACGCCCGTATGCATGAAGGCCAGAGCGGCCGCAACATGTGGATGGACTGCGTGGTGAACGGTATTGAAGCGCGTAAGCTAATCCTGGAGAACTGCCGGTATCTGCGCCCCTTCGTGCCGGAGACGGTGGAGGGCCGTCCGTGGGAAAGCTGGGACACGGCGGAGATTGCGACCAATCTGCGCTTCTTCCACTTCGTGCCGGGTGAAAACTGGCACGCTTTTGAAGGTTACGCTGAGCATCAGTATTTTATCGACCCGTGCAAGCTGCTGCTAACCACGCCGGGCATTAATGCCCGCACCGGCGAGTATGACGATTTCGGCGTGCCCGCCACCATCCTCGCCAACTTCCTGCGTGAAAATGGCATCGTGCCGGAGAAATGCGATCTCAACTCGATCCTGTTCCTGCTCACGCCTGCGGAAGATATGGGCAAACTGCAGCAACTGGTGGCGCAGCTGGTGCGCTTCGAAAAACTGCTCGAGAGCGATGCTCCGCTGAAAGACGTCCTGCCTTCTCTCTACAAACAACATCCGGAACGTTACGCGGATTACACCCTGCGCCAGATCTGCCAGGAGATGCATGACCTGTACGCCCGTCACAACGTGAAACAGCTGCAGAAAGAGATGTTCCGCAAGTCCCATTTCCCACGCGTGATGATGAACCCGCAGGACGCGAACTACGCCTATCTGCGCGGTGAGGTTGAACTGGTCTCCCTTCGCGACGCGGAAGGCCGAATCGCCGCGGAAGGCGCCCTGCCTTATCCGCCGGGGGTGCTGTGCGTTGTCCCTGGGGAGGTCTGGGGCGGCTCCGTGCTGCGATACTTCATCGCGCTGGAAGAAGGCATCAACCTGCTGCCGGGCTTTGCACCGGAGCTGCAGGGTGTGTACGTCGAGGAGTGTGAGGGCCGTAAACAGGTTCGCTGTAACGTCATCAAACAACCCGCCGCTCAGCCCGCGCTGCTGAAAGGAGAGAAATTATGAGTAAGTCCAATAAGATGGGCGTGGTGCAGCTGACCATCCTCACCATGGTGAACATGATGGGCTCCGGCATCATCATGCTGCCCACCAAGCTCGCCGAAGTAGGAACTATTTCAATCATCTCCTGGCTGGTGACCGCCGTCGGCTCGATGGCGCTGGCGTGGGCATTTGCCAAGTGCGGGATGTTCAGCCGCAAGTCAGGCGGCATGGGAGGCTACGCCGAGTATGCCTTTGGCAAGTCGGGCAACTTTATGGCCAACTATACCTATGGAGTATCACTGCTGATCGCCAACGTGGCGATTGCCATCTCCGCCGTGGGCTACGGTACGGAGCTGTTTGGCGCGACGCTCAGCCCGGTACAGATTGGTTTAGCCACCATCGGCGTGCTGTGGATCTGCACCGTGGCTAACTTTGGCGGCGCGCGTATCACCGGACAGCTCAGCAGCATCACCGTCTGGGGCGTGATTATTCCGGTTGTCGGCCTGTGCATCATCGGCTGGTTCTGGTTCAGCCCGACCCTGTACGCCAACTCCTGGAACCCGCACCATGTGCCGTTCTTCAGCGCAGTCGGCTCTTCTATCGCCATGACGCTCTGGGCCTTCCTCGGTCTGGAATCCGCCTGCGCGAACGCAGAAGTCGTTGATAATCCGGAAAAGAACGTCCCGATTGCGGTCCTCGGCGGTACGCTGGGCGCGGCGGTGATCTATATCGTCTCGACGAACGTCATTGCGGGCATCGTTCCGAACATGGATCTGGCCAATTCCACGGCGCCGTTCGGGCTGGCCTTCGCGCAGATGTTCACGCCGGAAGTCGGGAAAGTGATTATGGGTCTGATGGTCATGTCGTGCTGCGGTTCACTCCTTGGCTGGCAGTTCACCATCGCGCAGGTGTTTAAATCCTCGGCTGATGAAGGTTATTTCCCAAAAATCTTCTCCCGTGTGACCAAAGCCGATGCGCCGGTGCAGGGCATGCTGGCGATTGTCATCTTCCAGAGCGGATTGTCGCTGATGACCATTAGCCCGTCGCTGAACAGCCAGTTCAACGTGCTGGTCAACCTGGCGGTCGTGACGAATATCATTCCGTATATCCTGTCGATGGCGGCGCTGGTGATTATTCAGAAAGTCGCGAAGGTGGATCCACGCAAAGCGCGAGCGGCCAATATCGTGGCGCTGATTGGGGCAATCTACAGCTTCTACGCGCTCTATTCCTCCGGCCAGGAAGCGATGCTGTATGGCGCGATGGTGACCTTTATGGGCTGGACGCTGTACGGTCTGGTGTCACCGCGGTTTGAATTGAAGAATAAGCACAGTTAGGTAAAAGCAAAACGGCAACCCAGGGGTTGCCGTTTTTAATGTTTTCTCCCTCTCCCCGTGGGAGAGGGCCGGGGTGAGGGCATCAGCCCGCACCCGAACACCACTTACGCGTTTTTCAGCACTTCGCTGACAATCTCTACCGCTTCTTTCTCAATCTGCTGACGATGCTCAGCGCCGAGGAAGCTTTCGCAATAGATTTTATACGCATCTTCCGTGCCGGATGGACGCGCAGCGAACCAGCCGTTTTCGGTCATTACTTTCAGCCCACCAATGGAGGCGCCGTTACCCGGTGCCGCCGTCAGACGCGCAGTAATCGGGTCGCCGGCCAGGGTGCTTGCGCTGACCATCTCAGGAGAGAGTTTGGACAGGGCTGCTTTCTGGGCTGACGTTGCGCTGGCCTGAATACGGTTATAGCTTGGCGCACCAAAGCGTGCCGCCAGGTCGTTGTAATGTTCCTGCGGGTTTTTACCGGTGACCGCAGTGATTTCCGCCGCCAGCAGGCACATGATGATGCCGTCTTTATCGGTTGACCACGGCGTGCCGTCGAAGCGCAGGAAAGAGGCTCCCGCGCTCTCTTCACCACCGAAGCCAAAGCTGCCGTCGTGCAGACCGTCAACAAACCATTTGAAGCCCACCGGCACTTCCACCAGCTTGCGGCCCAGCGCGTCCACCACGCGGTCGATCATCGCGGAGGAAACCAGCGTTTTACCGACGGCCACCTCTTTGCCCCACTGCGGACGGTGCTGGAACAGGTAGTTAATCGCCACAGCCAGATAGTGGTTCGGGTTCATCAGCCCGGCAGGGGTGACGATACCGTGGCGGTCGTAATCCGGGTCGTTAGCAAACGCCAGATCGAATTTATCACGCAGCGCCAGCAGGCCCGCCATTGCGCACTCGGAGGAGCAGTCCATGCGGATCGCGCCGTCTTTGTCCAGGTGCATAAAACGGAAGGTCTGATCGACGTGATCGTTCACGATGGTCAGATCCAGCTTGTAGTGCTCGGCAATACGTTTCCAGTATTCAATACCGGAGCCGCCCAGCGGATCCACCCCCAGCTTCAGGCCGGCTTTCTGGATGGCCGCCATATCGACGATATCCGCCAGACCTTCCACGAACGGCTGAACCAGATCCTGCTCTTTTACGTGGCCGGACGCCATGGCCGCATCCAGAGAGATGCGCTTCACGCCTTTCAGACCGTCGGCCAGCAAGGCGTTCGCACGATCTTCAACCACTTTGGTGACGTTGGTGTCTGCCGGGCCACCGTTAGGCGGGTTGTATTTGATGCCGCCGTCTTCCGGCGGGTTGTGGGATGGCGTGATCACGATACCGTCTGCCAGTGCGCCACCTTTTTTGTTGTGCACCAGGATGGCGTTAGACACCGCAGGCGTTGGGGTGAAGCCGTTGTTCTCCTGAACAATCACATCGACGCCGTTCGCAGTCAGAACTTCCAGCACGGAGATAAAGGCCGGTTCAGACAGGGCATGGGTATCTTTCCCCACGTAGCACGGACCGGTAACGCCGTTTTTAGCGCGCTCTTCCGCAATGGCCTGAGCAATGGCCAGAATGTGCGGTTCGTTAAAGCTGTGGCGCGCCGCGCTGCCGCGGTGACCAGATGTACCAAACTTCACTGCGTGTTCTGCGTTGCCCACGACCGGCTTCAGCACGTAATACTGCGCGGTCAGCTGAGCGACGTTAATCAAATCGCTTTGTTGTGCAGGTTGGCCTGCACGGCTGTGATTTGCCATTACCGGGTCCTTCTGATGCAAGGGTTAAATTGTACCGCAAACCTTTTCAATCAATTCCGCCGGGAACTGCATGGACTGCATGATGTGTTCAATCATGCTGCACTTGCGGCCCGTATTGGTATTGGTGATCACCCAGTACGGGGTGCCAGGAACATGTTTGGGTTTGGTTTGATTGCCATTTTGCAGCAGCGTCTGCTCGTCGCCCGCGAAGTAGACGCGAGTACGACCGTGCAGCGACTCGGTCGCTTCAGCAAACGCTTTGTTATCCAGTGAATAAAGTGTAGACAGCACCAGCATAAAGCGGTTGACCGCCTTTTTCTGCTCCGCGTATTCATCGGAGAGCAGCAGCTCGCGCATCGCGCGCACTTTATCTTTTGCCGGCGTCACGGCAGGTTTTGCTTGTGCAACAACGCTTGGCTGAGACACGACATCTTTGGTGACTGGGGTAGCAGGCTGTGAAGCGGCGGAAATTTTAAGCATGCGCCGTAAAATGTCGGACGCGCTCTCCCCGATATGCCGCGTCTGGCTGGCAATATACTGATAGAGTTCGTCATCAACTTCGATTGTTTTCATCTTAATCCAGTGCGATATCTTATCTGAATACAAGTCATTGGGATTATAAGGTCAAATCCCAACAGCGGATAGCGTCAAACCAGGTTGGCGGCAAAAGTCAGATTAAACTGGAACCTTGCAGCCGGGCGGCAGAATGGTCAACATGATACCCTAACCTGACATACGTAAAAAAAGAACTTTGCCATGAAATTGAATACCCGAGCGCAAACTGCACAATCGCCGAACAATAATTCTCCCATCGTACTGGTTCACGGGCTTTTTGGCAGCCTGGATAACCTGGGCGTGCTGGCGCGCGATCTGGTTACCGATCACGATATCTTACAGGTTGATATGCGCAATCACGGTCTTTCCGGCCGTTCCGACGAGATGACCTACGCTGCGATGGCGCAGGATCTGCTGGATACGCTGGATGCCAACGATCTGCAAAAGGTCACCCTCATCGGGCATTCAATGGGCGGCAAAGCGGTGATGGCCCTGACGGCGCTGGCCCCGGAGCGTATTAACGGCCTGGTGGTGATTGATGTTGCGCCCGTGGATTACGACGTGCGCCGTCACGACGAGATTTTTGCCGCCATCAATGCGGTCACCGAAGCGGGTGTCGCGACCCGCCAGCAGGCCGCTACCGTCATGCGTGAGCATCTTGATGAAGAAGGTGTCGTGCAGTTCCTGCTGAAGTCGTTTGTTGACGGCCAGTGGCGTTTTAACGTGCCGGTGCTCTGGAACCAGTACAACAATATTGTGGGCTGGCAAACCGTGCCCGCCTGGCCGCACCCTACCCTCTTTATTCGCGGCGGTAACTCCCCTTACGTTACCGACGCGTACCGCGACGCCATACTGGCGCAATTCCCGCAGGCTCGCGCCCACGTCATTGCCGGAGCCGGGCACTGGGTGCATGCGGAAAAACCTGACGCCGTACTGCGCGCCATTCGCCGCTATCTTTCTGATACTGCAAATTGATTAAAAAGAGAGCGACTGGAAGGCTGCGGGCTTCCAGTCGTTGGCGCGCCGTTTTTGGTGATGTATGATGGCGCGCTTATCGCCCGGGCATTAGCAGGGCGGCGTGTTTCCCCCGAAGTCTCAGAATCATGGCCAAAGAACAAACGGACCGTACGACACTAGATCTGTTCGCGAATGAGCGTCGCCCGGGACGACCGAAGACGAATCCGCTTTCGCGCGATGAACAGCTGCGTATCAATAAACGCAATCAGCTTAAACGCGATAAAAATCGTGGGCTTAAGCGTGTCGAACTGAAGCTCAACGCTGACGCGGTCGATGCACTTAACGAGCTGGCCGAGGCGCGAAATATCAGCCGCAGCGAGCTCATTGAAGAGATGCTGATCGCCCAGCTTGAGACATTGCGCGGCCAGGCATAAGTCTGAAAATTCCCTTAATTACCCTTTTCATGTAGCACAGAGTGCAGTCCTGCGCGATAGCTGTTTCCGCAGGGTTGCCAGTTCTGCTATTATTGCCCTTATCCGTGGCCGAATTGCGCCACCATACTATTAAGTTTCAAGAGGTTATTTTACTCATGGCAATCATCGGCATTTTCTTTGGCAGTGATACCGGCAATACCGAAAATATCGCGAAAAACATTCAAAAACAGCTCGGTAAAGACGTTGCTGATGTGCATGACATCGCCAAGAGCAGCAAAGAAGATCTCGAAGGCTATGACATTCTGCTGCTGGGTATTCCGACCTGGTACTACGGTGAAGCCCAGTGTGACTGGGATGATTTCTTCCCGACGCTGGAAGAAGTGGACTTCAACGGTAAGCTGGTCGCCCTGTTTGGCTGCGGCGATCAGGAAGACTACGCCGAATACTTCTGTGACGCGCTGGGTACCATCCGCGACATCATTGAGCCGAATGGCGCAGTGATCGTCGGCCACTGGCCGACCGCCGGTTACCACTTCGAAGCGTCTAAAGGCCTGGCCGATGACGATCACTTCGTGGGCCTGGCCATCGACGAAGACCGTCAGCCAGAACTGACCGCAGAGCGCGTTGAGAAATGGGTTAAGCAGATTCGTGAAGAACTGCACCTGGACGATATTCTTAACGCCTGATTTTTCTCGCGGCGCAACGGCGGTTGCGCCCGTGCACCAGGTCAAACCGATTAAATTAATTGCTACAATCTTTTAACTTTTTCGCCCAGACCTGTACAATGTCTCCCTGATAAATGTGGTTTTCCATCGAGCAAGTTTGTTGGTGATACCCCATTTTTATAAGCATATTTTGCCTGAGACTTGCAGTTTTCATTTAGCCATGGCAGTTCTATAATGAGACGCATTATCCCAGGTGCATTTTCTGTCACTTCCTACAGAAGTGAATCGTTTAGCAACAGGACAGATTCCGCATGACTGACAACAATACCGCATTAAAGAAGGCTGGCCTGAAAGTTACGCTTCCTCGGTTAAAAATCCTCGAAGTGCTTCAGGGTCCAGACAATCACCATGTCAGTGCGGAAGACCTTTATAAACGTCTTATCGACATGGGTGAAGAGATTGGGCTGGCTACCGTCTATCGCGTGCTGAACCAGTTTGATGACGCGGGCATTGTCACCCGTCATAATTTCGAAGGCGGTAAATCTGTATTCGAACTGACCCAGCAGCAGCACCACGATCACCTGATCTGCCTCGACTGTGGCAAGGTCATTGAATTTAGCGATGATTCCATCGAAGCGCGCCAGCGTGAAATCGCCGCGCGTCACGGTATCCGCCTCACCAACCACAGCCTGTACCTTTACGGTCACTGCGCTGAAGGCGACTGCCGTGAAGATGACCACGCGCACGACGCAAAATAAGCGAGTATTCATACTCTGAGCCAGCCGCAAGGTTGGCTTTTTTTTGCCAGAAAAAAGCCCGGTGGCGCAGCGCCACCGGGCGTAAAGCAACTTATTTATTGTTATTGCGTATCTCGTTCCAGATCTTGTCGCAACGCTTCGCCACTTCCTGATCGTTACCGGTTTTACGCGCCTGGATACAGGCCTGGTAATCCATCACGCGAACATTTTCCTGCGTCGCGAACTGTTCATGCGCTTTCTCTTTTTTCAGCACATTCAGCACGCTCTGGCAGGCTTCAATTTTCTCCGGCGAGCCTTCCGCAGTATTAATACAGGCGCTGTAGGCCTCCCTGAGACGGGAGTCCTCTTTCGGTGCCTGAGTCTGGGCACACGCCACCAGCCCCGATGCCAACAGCGCGACGATTACGATTTTTTTCATCATATGCAGTCTCCGGTCCGGCAGGAGCTGACCCCGCCGGACGATTCATCAGAAGATGGTGAACGGTGCGATAACCATGAATTTCACGTCACGTTCATCCTGGAAGATGTTGCCGTAACCGCCCGCGTAGCTCGGGATATCGGAGTGGTTGTCGTACTGGGTGAAGTGCAGTTTGAACATCGTGCCTTTCGCGCGGCCATCCTGCAGGGTATAGATTGCATCCAGGCTGTAGGAAGACTCTTTCAGGCGATAGTTTGGATCGTAGTAAGCATCCGGTGTTGCCATGTCGGCAGGTTTTGCATCCCAGGCGTAAGCGTAAGACGCGCCCACCGCCCAGCCAGGCAGGTTCCAGTTTTTCAGATCGTACATTGCGCCGAAGAAGACCGCTTTCTCACCGTCGGCGTTGAAGTCGGAGCGGTTATCCCACCAGATATCAAGACGACCGTTGGAGGAGGCGTAGGTCGGGGTCATACGCTGCAGGAAGTAGCCCTGCTGCCCTTCCGCTTTCACCCATGTGCCTTCAAGACGCAAATCAACCTGACCGACCTTGTAGCCAAAGGTGAGCGCCTGCAGCCACGCGGTGCCGTCGTAGATGTCGTTGACACCACCGTTACTGACTTTGTCGCGCGTACCGTAGAACTGGTAGCTGGTACTCAACGGGCTACCCGCGATATCGAACTTATAGCTGGCCTTGGCAAAGTATTGATCGATATACCCTTGCGCCTGGCCAAATGCCGCTTCGAGAACCAGATCGTTTTTGAAGTCGTATTTCGCACCCAGCGAGTGGAGATAATCGACCTTGGTTTTCTTATCGTTCTGGTAGAACTTGTCCATCTCAATGTGCCACGGTGCTTTGTACTCGTTGGTCCACATATAGGAGAAGCTCAGCGCACCCGCATCGCCGTAGTCAAAGTTAGCCCCTGCTTCCGCACCCTGATAGGTACCCGGCATAAAGCTCCAGTGTGGGGCTAACAGCGTCTGGCCAGTTGGCTGAATATACCCCCCACGCGCCCAGACCGGGCCGTATTTGAATTTCGCTGCGGCTTTGTAAAGGCTGATTCCGCTCTTATCCCCGGACCAGTCTTCATCATAGGCTTTGTTGCTGGAGGAGAAGGCGATTTCGTTCGGGTGGCCGCTGTCGCCGTTTTCCGCCATTTCGATCGCGGTGAACGCTGCAATATCCAGACCGAACATATCCGCGGCGTAGCCTGACTGGAAGTCTAGGTTGGCGTTCCAGGTGGAGTGCGAGAGGTTGGTTTTGTATTTATCTTCAGTGACGTCTTTACGGTCACGCTCACGCTGCCAGTAATAAATACCGCCCGTGAGGGTAGAATCTTCGATGAAACCCGCTGCTTTTGCCTCTGGCGCAATCACCAAGCCCGACATTGCTGTCACACCGGCAATAGCCAGCGCCAGCGCACTACGTTTGCCACTGAACGTACGCATAGATTATTCCTCTTTGACGAATTAAAACGCCTGAAACGGCGTAAATAAAAAAGACCAAATGGTCAGGGGTAGTTTTAAATACCCTCGAATTAACTACCGTCTTTAGGTTATTTTTCGCGACGCGAATTATCAATGCTTTTCAGCGGGCAAAAGTCAGGATTATGACGAAGTGCACATAATTGGTAGTGCTTTGTAACATTTACAGGAAGGCGAGGAATGACGGGCAATTCTCAGGTTTTTCAGTGGCAAGGCGCGGGATCGCTTTCCTTTTTTATCATCTTTTTAATTTTGGCAATGATACAAACTTTTTTTTAAAAAATAAGTAGCACCTCATTGACCTGTTATTTTCAGAACGCCTCTTTAGTCCCTGGCTTAATACTCTGATCGTTAAATAAAAAAAACGCCGCATAATGCGGCGTTTGTCTCTCATTGACCAGAACAGGAATATTATTCGCCGATCTTCGTCCAGGTATCACGCAGGCCTACGGTACGGTTAAATACCGGTTTTTCCGCCGTGCTGTAACGGCTGTCCAGGCAGAAGTAACCTTCACGTTCGAACTGGAACGCTTTGCCCGCTTCAGCCGCTTTCAGGGATGGCTCCGCATAACCCTGCTTAATCACCAGCGATTCCGGGTTGATGGTCGCCAGGAAGTCTTCCGCCGCACCTGGGTTAGGCACGCTGAACAGACGATCGTAAAGACGGATCTCGACCGGCAGCGCGTGGGTTGCGCTCACCCAGTGGATAACGCCTTTCACCTTGCGGCCATCCGCCGGATCTTTACTCAGCGTTTCAGCGTCATAAGAACAGAAGATGGTGGTGATATTCCCTTCCGCATCTTTTTCAACGCGCTCGGCTTTGATGACGTAAGCATTACGCAGACGCACTTCTTTACCCAGCACCAGACGCTTGTACTGCTTGTTGGCTTCTTCACGGAAGTCAGCGCGGTCAATCCAGATCTCGCCGCTGAACGGCACGTCACGGCTTCCCATTTCCGGTTTGTTCGGATGGTTAGGCATGGAGACCAGCTCGCTCTCGCCCTGCGGATAGTTCTCGATGACCAGTTTCACCGGATCGATAACGGCCATCGCGCGCGGGGCGTTTTCGTTGAGATCTTCGCGAATGCAGGATTCCAGAGAGGCCATCTCAATGGTGTTGTCCTGCTTGGTCACGCCGATACGCTTGCAGAATTCACGGATTGACGCCGCGGTGTAGCCACGACGGCGAAGACCGGAGATGGTCGGCATACGCGGGTCATCCCAGCCTTCAACGTGCTTGTCGGTCACCAGCAGGTTCAGCTTACGCTTGGACATCACGGTGTATTCCAGATTCAGACGAGAGAACTCGTACTGGCGCGGATGCACCGGAATGGTGATGTTATCCAGCACCCAGTCGTACAGACGACGGTTGTCCTGGAACTCCAGCGTACACAGCGAGTGGGTGATGCCTTCCAGCGCATCGCTGATGCAGTGGGTGAAGTCGTACATCGGGTAGATGCACCACTTGTTGCCAGTCTGGTGGTGTTCAGCGAACTTAATACGATACAGCACCGGATCGCGCATCACGATGAAAGGAGATGCCATGTCAATTTTGGCACGCAGGCAGGCTTTGCCTTCTTCGAAACCACCGGCACGCATTTTTTCAAACAGCGCCAGGTTCTCTTCCACGCTGCGATCGCGGAACGGGCTGTTTTTGCCCGGCGCGGTCAGCGTACCGCGGTACTCACGGATCTCATCTGCAGACAGTTCGTCAACATACGCCAGACCTTTGTTGATAAGCTCTACCGCGTAGGCATACAGCTGATCAAAGTAGTCAGAGGAGTAGCAGATATCGCCAGACCAGTTGAAGCCCAGCCATTGCACGTCATTCTTGATGGACTCAACGTATTCGATGTCTTCTTTTACTGGGTTGGTGTCATCGAAACGCAGGTTGCACTGTCCCTGGTAGTCTTGCGCAATGCCAAAGTTCAGGCAGATGGATTTCGCATGCCCGATATGCAGGTAGCCGTTCGGCTCCGGCGGAAAACGGGTATGAATTGTGGTGTGCTTACCACTGGCCAGATCTTCATCGATGATCTGACGAATAAAGTTACTCGGGCGGGCTTCAGCCTCACTCATCGTGGATTCCTCAAAGCGTAAACAACGTATAACGGCATATGATCTTATAAGCCGGACGTAGTGACAACCCTTAAAACGTCGCTGAAGAAAATAATGGGGGCATTTGCTGCAAAAAAAAGCGGCGGAGGATATCCCCCGCCGCTTAAGGCATGACTCTACTCAGGAGCGATTACTTGCCTTTAATCTCGTACAGCAGGGTTTGACCCGCAACAACCTGACCTTTCGCCTGAATGACCAGACCGCTGAAGTCGTCGATGTTGCTGCAAACCACCGGGCTAATCATGGAACGCGCGTTGGCATTCAGGAAGTCCAGATCCATTTCCAGAATCGGCTGTCCGGCCACCACTTCAGCGCCCTCTTCCACCAGGCGAGTAAAGCCCTGACCATTCAGCGCAACGGTATCGATACCCATGTGGACAACGATCTCCGCGCCCTTTTCGGTTTCGAGGCAGAACGCGTGGTTGGTGTTGAAGATTTTCACGATGGTACCGGCAGCAGGAGACACCACGGTTTTATCCGTTGGTTTCACCGCCACACCGTCACCGACCGCTTTGCTGGCGAACGCTTCATCAGGTACCTGCTCAAGGTCAACCACGTCACCCGTTACCGGAGAGACCAGCGCGGCCACCGTCACGACGTTAGGCACGGCCTGCGGCTTCGCTACCGGGGCAGCCGTCGACGCAGGTGCGCTGTCGGTTGACGCCGCCGCGACCGGTCCACGGGCAACCACTTTCTTCATTTCGTCACCGATGGATTCCGCTTTGGCGCCCACGATAACCTGGATAGTTTGTTTGTTCAGTTTAACCACGCCCGATGCACCAAGGCGTTTACACATTGCGTCGCTGACGCGCGCAGAGTCACCCACCGTCAGACGCAGACGGGTGATGCAGGCGTCAATGGCTTTCAGGTTGTCAGTCCCCCCGACAGCAGCGATATAGCTGGTCGCCAGCTGAGTCAGACCCTCTTCGGTATTGCTGTTGGCTTCGTTGGTGACCACTTCGTCTTTGGTGTCTTCGCGGCCCGGCGTTTTGAGGTTAAACATACGAATAACCGCAGTGAACAGCACGAAGTAGATGACGAAGAAGACCAGACCCATTACCACCAGCATCCAGACGTTCTTGCTTGCCGCCGGCAGGTTGTACATCAACACGTAGTCGATCGCGCCTGCAGAGAAGGAGAAGCCAGCATGGATACCCAGCAGGGTCGCCACAAACAGGCTGATACCGGTAAGCACCGCATGCATGAGGTACAGCACCGGCGCCAGGAACATGAACAGGAATTCCAGCGGCTCGGTTACGCCGGTCAGGAACGCGGTAATCGCAACGGACAGCAGCATGCCGCCAACCATTGGGCGACGCGCTTTTGGCGCAGCCAGGTACATTGCCAGCGCAGCGCCCGGCAGACCAAACATCATGATTGGGAAGAAGCCAGACATGAACATGCCTGCGGTGCCGTCACCCGCGTAGAAGCGGTTGATGTCGCCGTGGAATACGGTGCCCGCAGCATTGGTGAACTCACCAATCTGGAACCATGCGATAGTGTTCAGCACCTGATGCAGACCGGTTGGGATCAGCAGACGGTTGATAAAACCAAAGATACCTGAGCCCACTGCACCCGCTGAAACAATCCACTCACCGCCCGCATGGATCGCATGCTGTACCGGTGGCCAGACGTAGCCAAAGATAGCGGCCAGAACCAGACAGAAGAAGCCCGTCGCGATCGGCACGAAACGTTTGCCGCCAAAGAAACTCAGGAAGTCTGGCAGCTTAATGTTTGCCCAGCGGTTGTACACAGCACCACCGACCAGACCGGTAATGATACCTGCCAGCACGCCCATGTTGATTTCCGGGTTAATCGTTACCATCGCTTTCGTCAGGATGAAATAACCGACTGCCCCTGCCAGCGCTGCAGCACCCGCGCTGTCTTTTGACCAGCTTGAGGCAACACCGATGGCGAAAATCAGCGCCAGGTTGTCAAAAATAGCACCGCCAGCCTGAGCAATAAACGGTACGTTAAGAAGATCGGGTTGCCCGAATCGCAGCAGCAATGCTGCAACCGGTAGCACGGCGATAGGGAGCTGCAAAGCCCTACCGAGGCGCTGGAAAAAACCTAAAATATTCATCCTATTCCCCCTACGAGACCCGTTTTTCAGGCTCGCGCATAAACTATGTTTTTATTGTGTCACGAACGATAGATACCGTTGATAATTCACTGGCAGTCTGAGTGTGTGAAAAATTAATTCGTATCGCAAATTAAACACCTATTTTTTGTGATTTTTGTCACCAAATATCGTATTCAGCCCTCCCTTACACTGGCTAACAGCGAAAACTTATTTTATCATTCAAAAAATCAAGACGGATTGATCCGGCCTGAAAGTTTCCAGGTTACGCTTTAGTATCAGGTTCCGAAGCCATCCGCCCACTCTTCTACTTAAACTTTGAGGTGAACAATGAGACTGATTCCCCTGGCAACTGCTGAACAAGTCGGTAAATGGGCCGCTCGCCATATCGTAAACCGCATTAACGCGTTCAAGCCGACCGCCGATCGTCCTTTCGTTCTTGGCCTTCCGACCGGCGGCACGCCGCTGACCGCTTACAAGGCGCTGGTTGAGATGCATAAAGCAGGCCAGGTTAGCTTCAAACATGTTGTGACCTTCAATATGGATGAATACGTTGGCTTACCGAAAGACCACCCGGAAAGCTACCATAGCTTTATGCACCGCAATTTCTTTGATCACGTTGATATCCCTGCTGAAAATATTAACCTGCTGAATGGAAACGCGCCGGATATTGACGCAGAATGCCGTCAGTATGAAGAAAAAATCCGTTCCTACGGTAAAATCCACCTGTTCATGGGTGGCGTAGGTAATGATGGTCATATCGCGTTTAACGAACCGGCGTCCTCTCTGGCTTCTCGTACCCGTATTAAAACGCTGACCCATGACACGCGCGTGGCAAACTCCCGCTTCTTTGACGGTGACGTTAACCAGGTTCCAAAATACGCCCTGACCGTAGGCGTAGGCACCCTGCTGGATGCCGAAGAAGTGATGATTCTGGTGCTGGGCGGCGTGAAAGCGCAGGCGCTCCAGGCTGCTGTTGAAGGCAACGTTAACCATATGTGGACCATCAGCTGTCTGCAGCTGCATCCTAAATCAGTCATCGTCTGCGACGAGCCGTCGACGATGGAGCTGAAGGTTAAGACGCTGAAATACTTCAACGAGTTAGAAGCCGAGAACATCAAAGGTCTGTAATTGAATAACCGCCTCTTTTTCAAGAGGCGGCCGCTTTTTTTAACCGGGGGTCGTTATGTACGCTTTAACCCACGGTCGGATTTATACCGGCCATGAAATTCTGGATGACCACGCGATTGTTATCGCGAATGGCCTGATTGAACGTGTTTGCCCGCTGGCAGAACTGCCGCCGGAGATTGAACAGCGCTCACTCAATGGAGCAGTAATCTCCCCCGGTTTCATCGACGTACAGCTCAACGGCTGCGGCGGTGTGCAATTCAATGATACCGCCGATGCGGTAACGGTAGAAACGCTGGAGATCATGCAGAAAGCCAACGAGAAATCGGGCTGCACCAGCTATCTGCCGACGCTCATCACCAGCAGTGATGACCTGATGAAGCAGGGCATCCGCGTGATGCGCGAATATCTGGCCAAACACCCAAATCAGGCGCTCGGTCTGCACCTTGAAGGGCCATGGCTGAACATGGTCAAGAAAGGAACGCATAACCCGGATTACGTGCGTAAGCCCGATGCGGAGCTGGTTGACTACATGTGTGCCAACGCCGATGTGATCACCAAAGTGACGCTGGCACCGGAAATGACCGGCACGGACGTCATCAGCAAGCTGGCCGCCGCCGGAATTGTGGTTTCAGCAGGCCACTCAAACGCCACGCTGAAAGAAGCGAAAGCCGGTTTCCGCGCGGGCATTACCTTCGCGACGCACCTGTATAACGCCATGCCGTATATCACGGGGCGTGAACCGGGTCTGGTCGGGGCGATTCTGGATGAGCCAGACGTCTACTGCGGCATTATCGCGGACGGCTTACACGTCGATTACACCAACATTCGCAATGCCAAGCGGCTGAAAGGTGACAAGCTTTGCCTGGTGACGGACGCTACCGCGCCGGCAGGTGCAAATATTGAGCAGTTCATTTTTGCCGGTAAAACAATATACTACCGCAATGGACTGTGTGTGGATGAAAACGGTACGCTGAGCGGTTCCTCTTTGACCATGATTGAAGGGGTACGTAACCTGGTTGAGCACTGCGGGATTGCGCTTGAGGAAGTCCTGCGCATGGCAACCCTTTATCCGGCCCGCGCAATCGGCGTGGATAAACAGCTCGGCGGAATTGCACCAGGTATGGTTGCAAACCTGACGGCATTCACACACGATTATAAAATTATTAAGACCATCGTTAATGGTAACGAGGTCGTCACTGAGTAAGTAAAAGTATGACACCTGGCGGACAAGCTCAAATCGGTAATGTCGATCTCGTTAAACAACTTAACAGTGCGGCGGTATATCGCCTGATTGACCAACACGGACCCATCTCGCGGATTCAGATAGCCGAACAAAGCCAGCTTGCTCCCGCCAGCGTGACAAAAATTACCCGCCAGCTTATTGAGCGCGGTCTGATCAAAGAAGTCGATCAGCAGGCCTCTACCGGGGGCCGCCGCGCCATCTCTATTATTACCGAAACCCGCAATTTCCAGGCGATTGGCGTCCGGCTCGGCCGTCATGACACCACGCTCACGCTGTACGATCTGAGCAGCAAAGCCATTGCGGAAGAGCATTATCCCCTTCCGGAACGCACCCAGGAGACGCTGGAGCATGCGCTGCTGAATACTATCGCGCAGTTTATTGAAAGCTGTCAGCGCAAGATCCGCGAACTCATCGCCATCTCGGTGATACTGCCCGGTCTGGTCGACCCGGAAAGCGGCGTGATCCGCTATATGCCGCACATTCAGGTTGAAAACTGGGGGCTGGTCGACGCGCTGGAAAAGCGCTTCAAAGTGACCTGCTTTGTGGGCCATGACATCCGCTCTCTGGCGCTGGCAGAGCACTACTTTGGTGCGAGCCAGGACTGCGAAGACTCTATTCTGGTGCGCGTCCACCGCGGAACGGGCGCAGGCATTATCTCTAACGGCCGAATCTTTATTGGCCGCAACGGTAACGTCGGTGAGATCGGCCACATTCAGGTTGAGCCCCTTGGGGAGCGCTGCCACTGCGGCAACTTTGGCTGCCTTGAAACCATCGCCGCCAACACGGCCATCGAGCAGCGCGTTCGCCATCTGCTTGAACAGGGTTATCAAAGCCGCGTCACGCTGGACGACTGCAAGATAGGCACCATCTGCAAAGCCGCTAATAAAGGCGACGCGCTGGCCTGTGAAGTGATCGAGCAGGTGGGGCGCCATCTGGGAAAAACCATTGCCATCGCCATTAACCTGTTTAACCCACAAAAAGTGGTAATCGCCGGTGAAATTGTGGAAGCGGAAAAGGTGCTGCTCCCCGCGATTGAAGGCTGTATTAACACCCAGGCGCTGAAAGCATTCCGCCAGAATCTTCCGGTGGTTCGTTCAAAGCTTGACCATCGTTCGGCGATTGGCGCGTTCGCGCTGGTCAAACGCGCCATGCTCAACGGAATTCTGCTCCAGCATTTGCTGGAAAGTTGATCGGACCTTATAGTAACGCCTTCTTTTTTTTAATGTCGGACTGTCCATGACCATTAAGAATGTAATTTGTGATATCGACGGCGTGCTGATGCACGACAACGTTGCAGTGCCGGGTGCTGCGGAGTTTCTTCACCGCATCATCGACAAAGGAATGCCTCTGGTTCTTCTCACGAACTACCCTTCTCAGACCGGTCAGGATCTGGCAAACCGCTTTGCCACGGCAGGGGTCAACGTCCCGGACAGCGTGTTTTATACCTCGGCGATGGCCACGGCGGATTTTCTGAAACGTCAGGAAGGGAAAAAAGCCTATGTGGTCGGTGAAGGCGCGCTGATCCATGAGCTGTATAAAGCGGGCTTTACCATCACCGACGTCAACCCGGACTTTGTGATTGTGGGTGAAACGCGCTCCTACAACTGGGAGATGATGCATAAGGCATCCTTCTTTGTGGCTAACGGCGCGCGCTTTATTGCGACCAACCCGGATACCCACGGTCGTGGTTTTTATCCGGCCTGCGGTGCGCTGTGTGCCGGTATCGAGAAGATCTCCGGGCGCAAGCCGTTCTACGTCGGCAAGCCCAGCCCGTGGATCATCCGTGCCGCACTCAACAAGATGCAGGCCCACTCAGAAGAGACCGTGATTGTCGGCGACAACCTGCGCACCGATATTCTTGCCGGTTTCCAGGCAGGTCTGGAGACGATTCTGGTCCTGTCAGGCGTCTCTCAGCTTGATGACATTGACTCAATGCCGTTCCGCCCAAGCTGGATTTACCCCTCCGTCGACGAAATCGACATCATCTGATACCGAACCACGCCTCAGGGCGTGGTTTTTTATTTTCTCGCCTGCAAAACATGGTCACATCTAAAGAAAAAGCGTTTTCATTGCATAATCATCAATAAAAGCGCTCATGAGATACGCATTTTTCACCGATCCGCAACCACCATTGCACTATTTCCGTTTTCACCCGTAAAACGCTTGCGCGCCCTGCCCCTTTGCGGCATTTTCATAAGCAAGCAACATTACAAAGCAACAGGGTTAACGGAGAAGGTTATGTGTTCAATTTTTGGCGTACTGGATATTAAAACTGACGCAGGCGAACTGCGTAAAAAGGCACTCGAACTGTCCCGCCTGATGCGCCATCGCGGACCGGACTGGTCAGGCGTTTACGCCAGTGACAAAGCGATTCTGGCTCACGAACGTCTGTCTATTGTTGACGTCAACGCCGGTGCACAGCCGCTGTATAACGAGAAAAAAACGCACGCGCTGGCTGTCAACGGTGAGATCTACAACCATCAGGCGCTGCGCGCCGAGTACGGCGACCGCTACGCGTTCCAGACCGGGTCCGACTGTGAAGTGATCCTGGCGCTGTATCAGGAGAAAGGTCCTGAGTTCCTGGACGACCTGCAGGGTATGTTTGCCTTTGCCCTGTACGACAGCGAAAAAGACGCTTACCTGATTGGCCGTGACCACATCGGTATTATCCCGCTGTACATGGGCCACGATGAACACGGCAACTTCTACGTTGCCTCTGAAATGAAAGCCCTGGTGCCGGTCTGCCGCACCATCAAAGAGTTCCCTGCGGGTAGCTACCTGTGGAGTAAAGACGGCGAGATCCGTCCATACTACCAGCGTGACTGGTTCGATTACGACGCGGTAAAAGACAACGTCACGGACAAAGCCGAGCTGCGTCAGGCGTTGGAAGATTCCGTGAAAAGCCACCTGATGTCAGACGTACCTTACGGCGTGCTGCTCTCTGGCGGTCTGGACTCCTCCGTGATCTCCGCAATCACCAAGAAATTTGCGGCTCGTCGCGTGGAAGATCAGGAGCGCTCAGAAGCCTGGTGGCCACAGCTGCACTCCTTTGCCGTGGGCCTGGAAGGCGCGCCGGATCTGAAAGCCGCGCAGGAAGTCGCAAACCACCTCGGCACCGTGCACCATGAAATTCACTTCACCGTGCAGGAAGGCCTGGATGCGATCCGCGATGTGATCTATCACATCGAAACCTATGACGTAACAACCATCCGCGCTTCAACGCCGATGTACCTGATGTCGCGTAAGATCAAGGCGATGGGCATCAAAATGGTGCTCTCCGGTGAAGGTTCTGACGAAGTGTTTGGCGGCTACCTGTACTTCCATAAAGCGCCAAACGCCAAAGAGCTGCACGAAGAGACCGTGCGTAAACTCCAGGCGCTGCATATGTTTGACTGTGCGCGTGCCAACAAAGCGATGTCGGCATGGGGTGTCGAAGCGCGCGTGCCGTTCCTGGATAAGAAATTCCTCGACGTGGCGATGCGCATCAACCCGCAGGACAAGATGTGCGGCAACGGAAAAATGGAAAAACATATCCTGCGTGAATGTTTTGAATCCTACCTGCCAACGAGCGTGGCATGGCGTCAGAAAGAGCAGTTCTCCGATGGCGTAGGCTACAGCTGGATCGACACCCTGAAAGAGGTGGCGGCGAAACAGGTTTCTGACCAACAGCTGGAAACCGCAAGCTTCCGCTTCCCGTACAACACGCCGGGATCGAAAGAAGCGTACCTCTACCGTGAAATCTTTGAAGAATTGTTCCCGGTACCGAGCGCTGCGGAGTGTGTGCCGGGTGGCCCGTCCGTCGCCTGCTCGTCTGCCAAAGCGATTGAATGGGATGAATCGTTCAAATCCATGAACGATCCGTCAGGACGTGCGGTAGGCGTTCACCAGTCAGCCTACAAATAATCGTGCATTTCATCATCAGGCCCTGCGGGGCCTGATTTTTTTGCCCCGCTTTTGCACAGCTAAAACCGATTAATAACCAATAATTGCCGAATATTCGGTCACGCTGTTCGCAACCTAACCAAACAGTCACATTCCGGCTATTTTCGTTGAAAAAGGTGTTGACGCTGCAAGGGTCTATACGCATAATGCGCCCCGCAACGCCGATAAGGTAACGCGAAAAAAGATGGCTACGTAGCTCAGTTGGTTAGAGCACATCACTCATAATGATGGGGTCACAGGTTCGAATCCCGTCGTAGCCACCATCTTTTTTGCGGGAGTGGCGAAATTGGTAGACGCACCAGATTTAGGTTCTGGCGCCGCAAGGTGTGCGAGTTCAAGTCTCGCCTCCCGCACCATTCCCGGGTAAGCGTTGCACGGATGGGGTATCGCCAAGCGGTAAGGCACCGGTTTTTGATACCGGCATTCCCTGGTTCGAATCCAGGTACCCCAGCCATATTTCTTCGATTTTGCGGTTCTCCGCGGTATTGGGGTATCGCCAAGCGGTAAGGCACCGGTTTTTGATACCGGCATTCCCTGGTTCGAATCCAGGTACCCCAGCCATCGAAGATTGCAGTACTGGCTACGTAGCTCAGTTGGTTAGAGCACATCACTCATAATGATGGGGTCACAGGTTCGAATCCCGTCGTAGCCACCAAATTTAGATTATCGATGTTGTTCGGTAATGAAAAAAAATTGTTGGGGTATCGCCAAGCGGTAAGGCACCGGATTCTGATTCCGGCATTCCGAGGTTCGAATCCTCGTACCCCAGCCAATTTAAAAAAGTCGTTAAGCAGCTTGTTTAACGCAATTGGGGTGTCGCCAAGCGGTAAGGCTCTGGTTTCTGATACCAGCATTCCGGGGTTCGAATCCCTGCACCCCAGCCACTTAGTAACAAAAAAGCCCGCTCTGCGGGCTTTTTTGTTTTTGTACAAAATTGTGCGGCCTGATTCCCCCTCACCCTTACCCTCTCCCCAAAGGGGCGAGGGTAAAGTCGGAGCAAAGATTAAAGTCCGAGAGCGTACTTCAGGGCCTGACGCTTCAGGCCACCGGCGCGTTCCGCTGCCATCAGGCCTATGTTACGCAGAATACGCACCGGGGCTACGTCATTGCTAAACCCGGCATAGAACAGATCCATTCCCGACTGCATGAGGAAGTTATCCGCCATACGCCGCGTCTGATAACGCTTCAGCACCTGATGGCTGGCCCAGTTTTCCGCGTGTCCGCGGGCGCTGCCCAGCACATCCAGTAAGGCATCGACGTCACGATACCCCAGGTTCACGCCCTGCCCGGCCAGCGGATGAATGGTGTGTGCCGCATCCCCCACCAGCGCTAAGCCTTCGCGGGCATACTGCAACGCATGACGGCGCGTAAGCGGGAACGCCCCGGCGGCGACCGGCGTGACGTGTCCCAGACGGCTCGGGAAGTGCAGCAGAATTTCGCGCTGCAGCTGTTCCATGTTCATTCCCTGCAGCTGGCGAATGCGCGCCGGTTTGTCATACCACACCAGCGACGCCCAGTTATCGAAGAGCGGTAAAAAGGCGTGCGGGCCGTTCGGCGTAAAGTGCTGCCAGGTGCTTTCACCCGGCGCATTCTCGCACCTGGCGGTAATCAGCATACAGGACTGTTCATACTGCCAGGCATGAACCCCGATCCCCGCCATCTGTCTGACCTGCGAGTTAGCGCCATCCGCCCCGATGACCAGCTTCACGGACAGCTCATCGCCGCTGTCGAGCGTCAGTAGATAGCCGCTCTCGTGAGGATGCAGCGCCTTAAGCGACGCAGGAACGCGCAGCGTCACCTTCGGGTGCGCCTCCAGCGCCTGCCAGAGCGCCAGCTGGAGCACGTTGTTTTCCACCATATAGCCCAGGCGCGGCAGCTTCAGCTCCGCGGCATCAAACGCGACGTGGGCATTTTCCCATTCCCAGGTTTCAAGACGGCTGTAAGGATGGGCGCGCATCGCCAGCACCGTCTCCCAGACGCCCAGCCCGCGCAGCAGATCGACGGACGACGCGCTGATAGCGGAAATGCGCACATCCGGTTTACTGGCGGGATCGTAGGCTGGCGGAGCCGCCTGTTCGATTACCGTTACCTCAAATCCCTGCTGCGCCAGCCCCAGCGCCAGCGCGCCGCCGACCATACCGCCGCCGACAACGGCAACTTCGGTGTGTTGGAGTGTCATGGTCAATTTTCCTTATTGGAGAATCCCTTAAGTTTACCGGATTTTTGCGGTCCTGAGACACACAACCTTCATACTGGTCACAACCCCACCAAAGCATTACAATACGCGGCTTGCAATCCTGAGCTGAGCAAGTCGATGACTAAAAAACTCCATATAAAAACCTGGGGCTGTCAGATGAACGAATACGATTCATCCAAGATGGCCGATCTGCTGGATACCACCCACGGATACCAGCTGACTGAAAATGCGAAAGAAGCCGATGTGCTGCTGCTGAACACCTGTTCAATTCGTGAAAAAGCGCAGGAAAAAGTCTTTCACGTGTTAGGCCGCTGGAAACTTCTTAAACGAAAAAATCCGGACCTGATCATCGGCGTGGGCGGCTGCGTCGCGTCGCAGGAAGGCAAGCTGATCCGCCAGAGAGCCCCGTATGTGGACATTGTCTTTGGCCCTCAGACCCTGCACCGTCTGCCTGAGATGATCAATCAGGTCCGCGGTAACCGTAGCCCGGTCGTTGACGTCAGCTTCCCGGAAATCGAAAAATTTGACCGTCTGCCTGAGCCACGTGCCGATGGCCCGACCGCCTTCGTCTCCATCATGGAAGGTTGCAACAAATACTGCACATACTGCGTGGTGCCGTACACCCGTGGTGAAGAGGTCAGCCGCCCGGCAGATGACATTCTGTTTGAAATCGCGCAGCTTGCCGCGCAGGGTGTGCGCGAAGTGAACCTGCTGGGCCAGAACGTTAACGCCTGGCGCGGTGAGAACTACGACGGCACGACCGGCAGCTTTGCCGAGCTGCTGCGTCTGGTGGCCGCAATTGACGGCATCGACCGCATTCGCTTTACCACCAGCCATCCGATGGAATTTACCGACGACATTATTGACGTCTATCGCGATACGCCAGAGCTGGTGAGCTTCCTGCACCTGCCGATCCAGTGCGGCTCGGACCGCGTGCTGAACCTGATGGGCCGCCCGCATACGGTGCTGGAGTATAAATCCACCATCCGCAAGCTGCGTGAAGCGCGTCCGGATATCCAGATTAGCTCTGACTTTATCGTCGGCTTCCCTGGCGAAACCGCTGATGACTTCGAGCGCACCATGAAGCTCATCGGCGAAGTGAACTTTGACGTCAGCTACAGCTTCATCTTCTCCGCGCGTCCTGGAACACCGGCGGCCGATATGGTTGACGATGTGCCGGAAGAAGAGAAAAAGCAGCGTCTGTATATTCTGCAGGAGCGTATCAACCAGCAGGCCAACGCCTGGAGCCGCCGCATGCTCGGCACCGTTCAGCGCATTCTGGTGGAAGGTACTTCCCGCAAGAGCATTATGGAACTCTCTGGTCGTACCGAAAATAACCGCGTGGTGAACTTTGAAGGCACCCCGGATATGATCGGTAAATTTGTGGACGTCGAGATTGTCGAAGTGCTGACCAACTCGCTGCGCGCGAAGGTCGTCCGCACCGAAGACGAAATGGGCCTGCGTATCGCAGAGTCACCGCAATCCGTGATCTCGCGTACCCGCAAAGAAAACGATTCTGGCGTTGGGATTTACCAGCCCTAATCCTTCAGGCCTGCCTCTTTTGGCAGGCCTTGTATTTCCTCTCATCGCCCCCAATATCTTCCGCAACGCTTGCGCCTTTATTCTGTGGCGTGAATAATTTCGGTAATGACCGTTTTATTGCGCCGTGTGGCAGCGGGTCAGTTAATCAATCAAAGAGGAACAGTTTGAACATAGATACGCGTGAAATTAGCCTTGAGCCAGCAGACAACGCTCGCCTGCTGAGCCTGTGCGGGCCGTTTGATGACAACATCAAACAACTGGAGCGACGTCTGGGTATCGAAATCAATCGTCGCGATAATCATTTCAAACTCACCGGACGCCCTATCTGCGTCAACGCCGCTGCGGACATTCTGCGTAGCCTGTATGTCGACACCTCCCCCATGCGCGGCGAAATTCAGGATATCGAACCGGAGCAGATTCACCTCGCCATTAAAGAGGCGCGCGTGCTTGAGCAGAGCGCGGAGAGCGTGCCGGACTATGGCAAGGCGATCAACATTAAGACCAAGCGTGGCGTCATCAAGCCGCGTACGCCAAACCAGGCGCAGTACATCGCCAATATTCTCGACCACGACATCACCTTCGGCGTGGGGCCGGCGGGTACGGGTAAAACCTATCTTGCCGTTGCCGCAGCGGTCGATGCGCTGGAGCGTCAGGAGATCCGACGTATCCTGCTGACCCGCCCTGCCGTTGAGGCCGGTGAAAAACTGGGCTTCCTGCCAGGCGATCTGAGCCAGAAGGTCGATCCGTATCTGCGTCCTTTATACGATGCGCTGTTCGAAATGCTGGGCTTTGAGAAGGTCGAGAAGCTCATTGAGCGTAACGTTATCGAAGTGGCCCCGCTCGCCTACATGCGCGGCCGCACGCTGAACGATGCGTTCATCATTCTCGATGAGAGCCAGAACACCACCATCGAACAGATGAAGATGTTCCTGACGCGTATTGGCTTTAACTCGAAAGCGGTGATTACCGGCGACGTCACCCAGATTGACCTGCCGCGCAGCACCAAATCGGGCCTGCGCCACGCCATCGAGGTACTGGCCGAGGTCGACGAAATCAGCTTTAACTTCTTCCACAGTGAAGACGTGGTACGCCACCCGGTGGTCGCGCGTATCGTTAACGCTTATGAAGCCTGGGAAGAGGCGGATCAGAAGCGTAAGGCCGAACTGGCCGCAGAACGTAAGCGCGAAGCGCAGGAGCAAGAACAGAAATGAGTCAGGTGATCCTCGATTTACAGCTGGCCTGTGAAGACAATTCCGGCATGCCAGATGAGGCACAGTTTCAGAAATGGCTGGATGCCGTTATCCCGCAGTTTCAGGAAGAATCAGAAGTCACGATTCGCCTGGTGGATGAAGCAGAAAGCCATGAGCTTAACCTGACCTATCGCGGGAAAGATAAGCCGACCAACGTGCTCTCTTTCCCGTTCGAAGCCCCACCGGGCATCGAGATGCCGCTGTTGGGCGATCTGATCATCTGCCGTCAGGTGGTTGAACAGGAAGCCAAAGAGCAGCAGAAACCCCTTGAAGCCCACTGGGCGCACATGGTGGTACACGGCAGCCTGCATCTGCTCGGCTACGATCATATCGAAGACGACGAAGCGGAAGAGATGGAGTCCCTCGAGACAGAGATAATGCTTGCTCTGGGCTATGAGGATCCGTACATTGCCGAGAAAGAATAGTCCGTCACCTGACTGACTCACCTGCCGCCACGAAAGGACATCGCGTGGCGGTAAACGTTGAACTAACAAGAGAACCCTTAACAAACGCCATGAGCGACGACAATTCACACAGTAGCGACACGACAACCAGTAAAAAGGGATTTTTCTCCCTCATTCTGAACCAGCTTTTCCACGGCGAACCCAAAAACCGTGATGAACTGCTGGAGCTGATTCGTGATTCCGGGCAGAACGACCTTATCGACGAAGATACGCGCGAAATGCTCGAAGGGGTTATGGACATCGCCGACCAGCGCGTTCGCGATATCATGATCCCCCGCTCGCAGATGATCACCCTGAAACGTAACCAGACCCTGGACGAGTGCCTCGATGTGATCATCGAATCCGCCCACTCGCGTTTCCCGGTCATCAGCGAAGACAAAGATCACATCGAAGGGATTTTGATGGCGAAAGATCTGCTGCCGTTTATGCGCAGCGATGCCGAAGCCTTCAGCATGGAAAAAGTGTTACGCCAGGCCGTGGTTGTGCCGGAAAGTAAACGTGTGGATCGGATGCTGAAAGAGTTTCGCTCTCAGCGTTACCACATGGCGATTGTTATTGATGAATTTGGTGGCGTCTCCGGTCTGGTCACGATCGAGGATATCCTTGAGCTGATCGTGGGCGAAATCGAAGACGAGTATGACGAAGAAGAGGATATCGACTTCCGTCAGCTCAGCCGCCACACCTGGACCGTGCGTGCGCTGGCCTCCATTGAGGACTTCAATGACGCCTTCGGGACCCACTTCAGCGATGAAGAGGTCGATACCATTGGCGGGCTGGTGATGCAGGCCTTTGGCCATCTCCCGGCGCGCGGTGAGACCGTTGACATCGACGGTTACCAGTTCAAAGTAGCCATGGCCGACAGCCGACGTATTATACAGGTTCATGTCAGAACGCCGGACGACTCACCGGTGCCAAAACTGGAAGATTAATGTAAATGGCATTTGCCCCATTGCTTGAACGCCAGCGCGTCCGTTTGCTGCTGGCGCTGTTACTCGGAGCCAGCGGTACGCTGGCTTTTTCTCCTTACGACATCTGGCCTGCGGCCATTCTCTCCCTGATGGGGCTTCAGGGTCTGACCCTGAATCGTCGTCCGGTACAGGCTGCTGCTATCGGCTACTTCTGGGGACTGGGGCTGTTTGGCTCAGGTATTAACTGGGTCTACGTCAGCATCGCCCAGTTTGGCGGTATGCCGGGCCCGGTTAACGTCTTCCTGGTGGTACTGCTCGCCGCCTATCTCTCGCTTTATACCGGTCTGTTCGCCGGCATCCTTTCTCGCCTGTGGCCCAAAACCAGCTGGCTGCGCGTCGCCATTGCCGCACCGGTAGTCTGGCAAATCACGGAATTCCTGCGCGGCTGGGTGCTGACCGGCTTCCCGTGGCTGCAGTTCGGCTACAGTCAGATTGACGGCCCGCTCAAAGGCCTGGCGCCGGTCATGGGCGTTGAGGCCATTAACTTCCTGCTCATGGTGGTCAGCGGCCTGTTGGTCCTGACGCTGGTCACGCGCGGCTGGAAGCCGCTAGCTGTGGCGCTGGTGCTGTTCGCTCTTCCCTTCCCACTGCGCTATATCCAGTGGTTCACGCCTGAGCCCGCGCGCGCTATGCAGGTTTCCATGGTTCAGGGGAACATCCCGCAGTCCATGAAGTGGGACGAGAAAGAGCTGCTGAATACGCTGAAGATCTACGCTAACGCCACCGAAGAGGTGATGGGTAAATCGCAGCTGATTATCTGGCCGGAGTCTGCCATTCCCGATCTGGAGATCAACCAGCAGCCATTCCTCAACATGATGAACGACCTGCTGCTCTCGCGTGGCAGCACGCTGATCACCGGGATTGTCGATGCGCGTCTGAATCAGCAGAACCGCTACGACACTTACAACACCATCATTACGCTCGGCAAAGACAGCGAATACAGCTACCACTCCACTGACCGGTACAACAAGAACCACCTGGTGCCGTTTGGTGAATTTGTGCCGCTGGAGTCGATTCTGCGCCCGCTGGCCCCGTTCTTCGATCTGCCGATGTCCTCCTTTAGCCGCGGCCCGTACGTTCAGCCTCAGCTGCACGCGCACGGCGTTGCCCTGACGGCGGCCATCTGCTACGAAATCATCCTCGGCGAGCAGGTGCGCGATAACTTCCGTCCGGATACGGACTATCTGCTGACCATCTCTAACGATGCCTGGTTTGGTAAGTCAATCGGCCCGTGGCAGCACTTCCAGATGGCACGCATGCGCTCCCTGGAGCTGGCGCGTCCGTTACTGCGCAGCACCAACAACGGTATCACCGCCGTGATTGGCCCGCAGGGTGAAATCCAGGCCATGATCCCACAGTTCACCCGTGAGGTACTAACCACTCACGTCACCCCAACCACGGGGCTGACGCCATACGCCCGTACCGGCAACTGGCCGCTGTGGATCCTGACCGCGCTGTTCGGCTTTGGCGCGGTGCTGATGAGCCTGCGCCAGCGTCGTAAATAACCTTCCCTTCTGTTGCCGGGTGGCGGCTACGCCTTACCCGGCCTACCTTCAACATTTCCGTTCCCGTAGGTCGGGTAAGGCGCAGCCGCCACCCGACAATTCCCTCCAGACTCCAATTCTGGCACGCCTATTGCTTTGTTTATTCAGGTAAACGCCGTTTGGCTTAACGTGCAACTTTGTCGCACCAGCGTAGATCATCGGTAGCACCGAAACGGTGCAACGGGAGATATTTGCCTCTGAATGGTGCGGCGCGCTTCGCAAAAATAAACAATAACGCAGCAAAATCTTTACATTAAGCCAGACTAAATGTTAACAAGCTTGCATAACACTGCACTCGCATTGCGCGAGATATAACAACATCACAATGGGTATCAATGCGTCTCTGGCGCTGATAAGAAAGGAGTTGGGTATGCAATTACGTAAACTGGCCACAGCAATGCTGGTTATGGGAATGTCTGCAGGCGTGGTTCACGCTGAAGATGCGCCAGCAGCAGGCAGCACTCTCGACAAGATTGCCAAAAACGGCGTCATCGTGGTCGGCCACCGTGAATCTTCTGTCCCGTTCTCTTACTACGACAACACGCAAAAAGTCGTGGGTTATTCACAGGATTACTCCAACGCTATCGTTGAAGCCGTGAAGAAAAAGCTGAACAAACCTGACCTGCAGGTGAAGCTGATCCCAATCACTTCACAGAACCGTATTCCACTGCTGCAAAACGGCACCTTTGATTTCGAGTGTGGCTCCACCACCAACAACCTCGAGCGTCAGAAGCAGGCAGCCTTCTCTGACACCATCTTTGTTGTAGGCACCCGCCTGCTGACGAAGAAAGGCGGTGAGATTAAAGACTTCGCTGACCTGAAAGGCAAAGCGGTCGTTGTCACCTCCGGTACCACGTCTGAAGTGCTGCTGCACAAGCTGAACGACGAGAAGAAAATGGATATGCGCATCATCAGCGCGAAAGACCATGGCGACTCCTTCCGTACCCTGGAAAGCGGCCGTGCCGTCGCGTTTATGATGGATGATGCCCTGCTGGCGGGCGAGCGTGCGAAAGCGAAGAAACCTGACAACTGGGATATCGTCGGCACCGCGCAGTCGAAAGAAGCCTACGGCTGTATGCTGCGTAAAGACGATCCGCAGTTCAAAAAGCTGATCGATGACACCATCGCTCAGGTGCAGACCTCCGGCGAAGCGGAAAAATGGTTCGACAAATGGTTCAAGAACCCGATTCCACCTAAAAACCTGAACATGAATTTTGAACTGTCTGACGACATGAAAGCGCTGTTCAAATCTCCAAATGACAAGGCTCTTAACTAATTAGAACAACAGGGGCGGGATCTCCTGCCCTCTCGATTGTCGGGAAGCATGGACAGACTATACGTTGAGTGGTCGTTCCCCACTCAGCGCGAAAAATGAGCTTCTCACCAATCTTCGAGGGTAGCGCTGCTACCCTTTTTTTTCTGGAGTTTATTATGTCAATCGACTGGAACTGGGGCATATTTCTGCAACAAGCCCCGTTCGGCAACACCACCTATCTTGGCTGGCTGTGGAGCGGCTTTCAGGTCACCGTGGCATTATCGATAACGGCGTGGATCATCGCGTTTCTTGTCGGTTCTCTGTTCGGTATTCTGCGCACCGTCCCTAACCGTTTTCTTTCAACGCTTGGCACCCTCTATGTGGAACTGTTCCGTAACGTTCCGCTGATCGTGCAATTCTTTACCTGGTATCTGGTTATCCCGGAACTGCTGCCGGAAAATATTGGCATGTGGTTCAAGTCGGAACTGGATCCGAATGTGCAGTTCTTTGTCTCCTCCATGATGTGTCTGGGGCTGTTTACCGCTGCGCGCGTTTGCGAGCAGGTTCGTGCCGCCATTCAGTCATTACCCCGTGGACAAAAAAATGCGGGTCTGGCGATGGGATTAACCCTGCCACAAACCTACCGCTACGTGCTGCTGCCTAACGCCTACCGCGTCATCGTTCCGCCGATGACCTCCGAGATGATGAACCTGGTGAAAAACTCGGCCATCGCCTCAACCATCGGCCTGGTCGATATGGCTGCACAGGCGGGCAAGCTGCTGGATTACTCCGCTCACGCGTGGGAATCCTTCACCGCGATCACGCTCGCGTACGTTCTGATTAACGCTTTCATCATGCTGGTGATGAACCTGGTTGAACGCAAAATTCGCCTGCCGGGCAACATGGGGGGCAAATAATGTACGAATTTGACTGGAGTTCTATCGTTCCATCCATGCCTTATCTGCTTGATGGACTGATGATTACCTTAAAAATCACCGTTATTGCCATTATTGTCGGTATCGTCTGGGGCACCCTGCTGGCCGTCATGCGCCTGTCGAGCTTTAAGCCGCTCGCCTGGTTCGCGACCGCCTACGTTAACGTGTTCCGCTCCATCCCGCTGGTAATGGTGCTGCTGTGGTTTTACCTGATCGTGCCCGGCTTCCTGCAAAACGTACTGGGGCTGTCGCCGAAAACCGATATCCGTCTGATCTCGGCGATGGTGGCGTTCTCGATGTTTGAGGCCGCTTACTACTCGGAGATTATCCGTGCGGGCATTCAGAGTATCTCCCGCGGGCAATCCAGTGCCGCGCTGGCGCTGGGGATGACGCACTGGCAGTCCATGCAGCTCATTATTCTGCCGCAGGCGTTTCGCGCCATGGTTCCGCTCCTGCTGACCCAGGGTATCGTGCTGTTCCAGGATACCTCTCTGGTCTACGTGCTGAGCCTGGCAGACTTCTTCCGTACCGCGTCAACCATCGGTGAGCGTGATGGTACGCAGGTTGAGATGGTGCTCTTTGCGGGTGCGGTCTATTTTGTGATTAGTTTAAGCGCGTCGCTGTTGGTCAGCTGGCTGAAGAAAAGGACGGTACAATGATTTCCCTGAAAAATGTTTCTAAATGGTATGGGCACTTTCAGGTGCTGACCGACTGCTCCACCGAAGTGAAAAAAGGCGACGTGGTAGTGGTGTGCGGACCGTCTGGTTCCGGTAAATCGACGCTGATCAAAACCGTCAATGGTCTGGAGCTGGTCCAGCAGGGCGAGATCGTCGTCAACGGTACCAAAGTCAACGACAAGAAAACCAATCTTGCCCAGCTTCGCTCTCACGTTGGCATGGTGTTCCAGCATTTTGAGCTGTTCCCTCACCTCTCCATTATTGAGAACCTGACGCTGGCCCAGGTGAAAGTGCTCAAGCGTGATAAAAAAGCGTCGCGCGAGAAAGGCCTGAAGCTCCTGGAACGCGTTGGCCTCTCTGCGCATGCCGATAAGTTCCCGGCGCAGCTTTCCGGCGGCCAACAGCAGCGTGTGGCGATCGCCCGCGCGCTGTGCATGGATCCGGTTGCCATGCTGTTTGATGAGCCAACGTCGGCGCTCGATCCGGAGATGATCAACGAAGTGCTGGACGTGATGGTCGAACTGGCGCACGAAGGGATGACCATGATGGTGGTGACCCACGAAATGGGCTTCGCCCGTAAGGTGGCCAACCGCGTGATCTTTATGGACGAAGGGAAAATTGTCGAAGATTCCCCGAAAGAGGAGTTCTTCGCCAACCCGAAATCCGAACGTGCGAAAGATTTCCTCGCCAAAATCCTGCACTAATCTTCTCGGTGCGCAATCTGCGGATTGCGCACTGCTTCACGCTTTAGCTCTCTTTATCTATTCGGCGTCACATTGCAGCGTTAACCTTGTCACAAAATAACGCTATGAATGGAGAACGCTATGGCACAACCCATCATTTTCGATTGCGATCCGGGTCATGATGACGCGATCGCGCTCGTTCTTGCACTTGCCTCCCCTGAACTCGACGTCAAAGCCGTCACCTCTTCCGCCGGAAACCAGACGCCGGATAAAACCCTGCGTAACGTTTTGCGCATGCTGACGCTGCTCGGGCGCACCGATATTCCCGTCGCCGGTGGCGCCCTCAAGCCCCTGATGCATGAGTTAATTATCGCGGATAACGTGCATGGTGAAAGCGGGCTGGACGGTCCGGCACTGCCTGAGCCGGGCTTCACGCCGCAAAACTGCACCGCCGTGGAGCTGATGGCGAAGGTGCTGCGCGAAAGCGCGGAACCCGTGACGCTGGTGGCTACCGGACCGCAAACCAACGTCGCGCTGCTGCTGAACAGCCACCCTGAACTGCACAGCAAAATCGCCCGTATCGTCATCATGGGCGGGGCCATGGGTCTAGGAAACTGGACGCCGTCCGCAGAATTCAACATTTTTGTCGACCCGGAAGCGGCGGAGATCGTCTTCCAGTCCGGTTTGCCCGTCGTGATGGCGGGGCTGGACGTGACCCATCGCGCGCAGATTATGGCTGACGACATTGAGCGCTTCCGTGCCGTGGGTAATCCGGTCGCGACAACCGTGGCTGAGCTGCTCGACTTCTTTATGGAGTATCACAAAGCCGAGAAATGGGGATTCCACGGCGCGCCGCTGCACGATCCATGCACCATTGCCTGGCTATTAAAGCCGGAGATGTTTACCACCGTCCACAGGTGGGTTGGCGTCGAAACTCAGGGGAAATACACCCAGGGGATGACGGTGGTGGACTACTACTCGCTGACGGGAAATAAGCCGAATACCACGGTGATGGTGGATATTGACCGTGAGGCGTTTGTGGATTTGCTGGCGGAGAGGCTGGCTTACTATAGTGCGGCCTGATGCCCTCACCCCGGCCCTCTCCCACGGGGAGAGGGAGCACACACTAAAAACGGCAACATGGTTGCCGTTTTGCTTTTACCTTGTGCGGCCTGATGCCCTCTCCCTGTGGGAGAGGGCGCAAACCTGCGCTTTTACCTAGGGCTCAAACGGACGACGCTGGAACTGATCGTGGCCGCATTTCGGACACAGCGACAGGACCTCCGGCGTATACACCGCAATATGGTGGTGGCAATTCTCGCACACCAGATTTCCCAGCCCGACCACCTCACCGCTGTGGTACACACCGTGGTGGTTCAAATCCTGAAAGACTTCACGCCACTCCAGCTGCGTTTTATCCGTGATATCGGCCAGCTCCTGCCACAGGCTCTCTTTGATCACCCGCATGAAAACGCTGTCCGTGACCTCCTCCTGGCTCTCCTGGTAGCTGCGCGCGAACTCTTCCAGATCGCGACGCACGGCACGCGTCACCTCTTCCACTTCGGTTCGCGTTAACTCACCCGTTTGCGACACGCGGGCACGCGCCTGCTCCACCAGCGCATCGATATCGCGCTCGCCGTTACGCAGCCGTTCCGTCAGTGTCGCCACCAGTTCGCGGTAAAATTGAGCAACCTTGTTCATCATTTTGCCTCCCGGGTAAGTAACTATTTCTAATAATAGACCTTATTTCATCGCCGCTTTGTCAGGTGAAGCACAGACCCGGTAAATTCCTGCAAAGCGCATTTGTGCGAAAGGCTGTTTTGACGCGGGCGTTTGGGCTATGCTATGCGGATCTGAATTACCACATCCATTGGCTACATTTGTAGCTGTATTGAAAACAGGACCACTGGCTGCCATGCAAGAGCAATACCGCCCGGAAGAGATAGAATCAAAAGTCCAGCAACACTGGGACGAGAAGCGCACCTTTGAAGTAACCGAAGACGAGAGCAAAGAGAAGTATTACTGCCTGTCGATGCTTCCCTATCCTTCTGGTCGACTACACATGGGCCACGTGCGTAACTACACCATCGGTGATGTGATTGCGCGTTACCAGCGCATGCTGGGTAAAAACGTTCTGCAACCCATCGGTTGGGATGCGTTCGGTCTGCCTGCGGAAGGCGCGGCGGTAAAAAATAATACGGCGCCGGCACCGTGGACGTACGACAACATCGCGTACATGAAAAACCAGCTCAAAATGCTGGGCTTTGGCTATGACTGGAGCCGCGAGCTGGCAACCTGTACCCCGGAATACTACCGCTGGGAACAGAAGTTCTTCACCGAGCTGTACAAAAAAGGCCTGGTGTACAAGAAGACCTCTGCCGTTAACTGGTGCCCGAATGACCAGACCGTTCTCGCGAACGAACAGGTTATCGATGGCTGCTGCTGGCGCTGTGACACCAAAGTAGAGCGTAAAGAGATCCCGCAGTGGTTTATCAAAATCACCGCTTATGCTGATGAGCTGCTGAACGATCTGGATAATCTGGACCACTGGCCAGATACCGTTAAGACCATGCAGCGCAACTGGATCGGCCGTTCCGAAGGCGTGGAAATCACCTTCAACGTTGAGAACTACGACCAGACTCTGACCGTCTACACCACCCGTCCGGACACCTTCATGGGCGCGACCTACCTGGCCGTGGCCGCAGGTCACCCGCTGGCGCAGAAAGCGGCAGAAAACAATCCGGAACTGGCTACCTTCATCGACGAATGCCGCAACACCAAAGTGGCCGAAGCCGATATGGCAACGATGGAGAAAAAAGGCGTTGATACCGGCTTTAAAGCCATTCACCCGCTGACGGGCGAAGCGATCCCTGTCTGGGCCGCCAACTTTGTACTGATGGAATACGGCACGGGCGCCGTGATGGCCGTTCCGGGTCACGACCAGCGCGACTACGAATTTGCCACCAAATATGGCCTGACCATCAAGCCAGTTATCCTGGCGGCTGACGGTTCTGAACCAGACCTGTCCGAACACGCGCTGACCGAAAAAGGGACCTTGTTCAACTCCGGCGAGTTCAGCGGTCTGAGCTTCGAAGAGGGCTTCAACGCCATCGCCGACAAGCTGGCCTCCCTTGGCGTGGGCGAGCGTAAAGTTAACTTCCGTCTGCGCGACTGGGGTGTTTCCCGTCAGCGTTACTGGGGTGCGCCAATTCCAATGGTGACGCTGGAAGATGGCACCGTGATGCCAACGCCAGAAGATCAGCTGCCGGTGATCCTGCCGGAAGACGTCGTCATGGACGGCATCACCAGCCCGATCAAAGCCGATCCTGAGTGGGCTAAAACCACCGTCAACGGCCAGCCTGCGCTGCGCGAAACCGACACCTTTGACACCTTTATGGAGTCATCCTGGTACTATGCACGCTACACCTGCCCGCAGTATCAGGATGGCATGCTGGATTCCAACGCGGCGAACTACTGGCTGCCGGTAGATATCTACATCGGTGGTATCGAACACGCCATCATGCACCTGCTCTACTTCCGCTTCTTCCACAAGCTGATGCGCGATGCGGGCATGGTGAACTCTGACGAACCTGCAAAACAGCTGCTGTGCCAGGGCATGGTGCTGGCGGATGCCTTCTATTACGTCGGTGCAAACGGCGAGCGTAACTGGGTTTCTCCGGTTGACGCGATCGTTGAACGCGACGAGAAGGGCCGTATTGTGAAGGCCAAAGACGCCGAAGGTCATGAGCTGGTCTACACCGGCATGAGCAAGATGTCTAAGTCGAAAAACAACGGTATCGACCCGCAGGTGATGGTTGAGCGTTACGGTGCGGATACCGTGCGTCTGTTCATGATGTTTGCATCTCCGGCAGACATGACGCTGGAGTGGCAAGAGTCTGGCGTAGAAGGCGCAAACCGCTTCCTGAAACGCGTCTGGAAACTGGTTTACGAGCACACCTCACTGGGCGATGCCCCGGCGCTGAACGCCGCCGCACTGACTGAAGATCAGCAGGCGCTGCGTCGTGATGTTCATAAAACGATTGCGAAAGTGACCGATGATATTGGTCGTCGTCAGACCTTCAATACCGCAATTGCGGCTATTATGGAACTGATGAACAAGCTGGCGAAAGCCCCGCAGGACGGCGAGCAGGATCGTGCCTTAATGCGTGAAGCACTGCTGGCCGTCGTTCGCATGCTGAACCCGTTCACGCCGCACGTTAGCTTTACCCTGTGGCAGGAGCTGAAAGGCGAAGGCGATATCGACAACGCGCCGTGGCCGCAGGCTGACGAAGCCGCGATGGTGGAAAACACCACGCTGGTCGTAGTCCAGGTGAACGGCAAAGTCCGCGGTAAAATTACCGTGGCGGTCGATGCAACCGAAGAACAGGTTCGCGAGCGCGCGGGCCAGGAACCACTGGTCGCTAAATATCTTGAGGGCGTTACCGTACGTAAAGTGATCTACGTACCGGGTAAACTGCTGAATCTGGTCGTTGGCTAAGCGCGGGAGGAAACGTGCGACAACTGGCAACAATACTCTTATCTCTGGCGGTGCTTGTCACCGCTGGCTGTGGCTGGCACCTGCGCAATACCACGGCAGTGCCTGCTCAGATGAAAACCATGATCTTTGATTCCGGGGATCCGAATGGTCCACTCAGCCGGGCAATTCGCAATCAGCTGCGTCTGAACGGCGTTGAGCTTGTTGAGAAACAGACGCTGCGTCAGGATGTGCCGTCTCTGCGTGTGACAGGAAGTGGTCTGTCGAGAGATACCGCGTCTATCTTCCAGGATGGCCGTACCGCAGAGTATCAAATGGTGTTGACGGTCAATGCGGCAGTTCTGATCCCGGGTAAAGACATCTATCCGATCAGCACGAAAGTGTACCGTTCGTTCTTCGATAACCCGCAGACGGCGCTGGCAAAAGATGCCGAACAGCAGATTATCATCAACGAAATGTATGACAAGGCGGCGGAACAGCTGATCCGTAAACTGCCTAGTATTGCAGCGTCAACCAAACAAGGATCTGACATTGTTGATAAACCGGTTGATGGCACGCTTCCTGCTGCTAACTCTCTGGGTAAATGATGATCAGGCTGTATCCTGAACAACTCCGCGCGCAGCTCAATGAAGGGCTGCGCGCGGCGTATCTGCTTCTTGGAAACGATCCGTTATTGCTTCAGGAAAGCCTGGATGCCGTGCGGCATGCCGCCGCCGCGCAGGGTTTTGATGAACATCACACCGTCCAGCTGGATAACAACACCGACTGGAACGCCCTCTTCTCGCTCTGTCAGGCGATGAGCCTGTTCGCATCGCGCCAGACAATTCAGATCCTGCTGCCGGAGAACGGCCCTAACGCGGCGATAAACGAGCAACTCGCAACGCTGGTCAGCCTCTTACACAGCGATCTGCTCCTTATTGTGCGTGGCAACAAGCTGACCAAAGCGCAGGAAAACGCGGCCTGGCTTACCCAACTCGCGACCCACGCAGTGCTGGTCACCTGTCAGACGCCTGAGCAGGCACATCTGCCTAAATGGGTCGCCGCGAGAGCGAAACAGCACAACCTTCAGCTGGATGACGCGGCGAATCAGCTGCTCTGTTACTGCTATGAAGGTAACCTGCTGGCCCTGGCGCAGGCGCTTGACAGACTCTCCCTGCTCTGGCCGGACGGCAAGCTGACCTTGCCGCGCGTCGAGCAGGCCGTTAACGACGCGGCGCACTTCACGCCGTTCCACTGGGTGGACGCGCTGCTGTCGGCAAAAAGTAAACGCGCCCTGCATATTCTGCAGCAGCTGCGCCTCGAAGGCAGCGAACCGGTTATTCTGCTGCGAACCCTGCAGCGCGAATTACTGCTGCTGATTACGCTCAAGCGTCAGTCTGCCCATACGCCTTTGCGTTCGCTGTTTGATAAACACCGGGTGTGGCAAAATCGCCGGGCTTTGACCACCGAGGCCATCAACCGCCTGAGTCATGAACAGCTTCGCCAGGCGGTACAGCTTCTGATGCGCGCCGAGCTTACGCTAAAGCAAGATTACGGCCAGTCGGTCTGGGCGGAGCTGGAAAGCCTTTCTCTGCTGCTCTGCCACAAGGCGCTGGCAGACGTTTTTATTGATGGATAGTATGCATTCTTTACAGGCCCTGTATGGCGGCACCTTCGACCCGGTACACTACGGGCATCTGAAGCCGGTTGAAATTCTGGCGAATCTGATCGGCCTTCAGCGCGTTACCATCATGCCCAATAATGTCCCGCCCCACCGTCCACAGCCCGAGGCGACCAGCGAGCAGCGAAAAGAGATGCTTGCCCTGGCCATCGCAGATAAGCCGCTCTTCCGGCTTGACGAGCGTGAACTGCGTCGCGACACACCCTCATGGACCTCGCAGACGCTTCAGGAGTGGCGCGCAGAACAGGGGCCAGACCAGCCGCTGGCTTTTATCATCGGTCAGGATTCCCTGCTGAACTTCCCCACATGGCATAAATATGAAACCATTCTGGAGAACAGCCATCTGCTCGTCTGCCGCCGTCCTGGCTATCCGCTGACCATGCGCGAAGCACAGTACCAGCAGTGGCTGGAAGATCATCTCACCGCCAATGTTGAAGATCTCCACAATCAGCCTGCCGGGAAGATTTATCTGGCGGAAACGCCGTGGTTCGATATCTCTGCGACCCTCATTCGCGAGCGTTTACAGCAGGGTTTAGCATGTGACGATCTGCTCCCCGCACCGGTGCTGGCCTATATCCATACGCACGGTTTGTATCAGAAAAGCGCAGATGAATAGCGGGAAGGCATAAAAAGCGGCTTATTGTTTATCCTGCCTTGACAGGGTAAGCCATACTGTTATTCTCCGCTGCCAGACTTTCCCGCCAGTCATTGCTTTACAGAAATTGTTTTACAAAAATGGCGATGCAATCTCAGGCGGAGGGTGGGATGATACCCGCCTTCAAAAGCCCGGCCGGAGACATTTGTCCCGATACAGGCATGAGTTCAGGTATACTGCCTGGCTACGAATTCAAAGTTTTACAATCTCATTCACCCCAGGGGGAAAACTTGCAGGGTAAAGCACTCCAGGATTTTGTTATTGACAAAATTGATGACCTGAAAGGTCAGGACATCATCGCGATTGACGTGAAGGGTAAATCCAGTATTACCGACTGCATGATTATCTGCACCGGTACGTCCACGCGTCATGTTGTTTCGATTGCCGATCACGTGGTTCAGGAATCGCGTGCAGCAGGGCTGTTACCGCTGGGTGTTGAAGGCGAAGCGACGGCTGACTGGGTGGTTGTCGATCTCGGCGATGTGATTGTCCACGTCATGCAGGACGAGAGCCGTCGCCTGTATGAACTGGAAAAACTCTGGGGTTAATGCGTGAAGTTGCAGCTGGTCGCCGTCGGCACCAAAATGCCGGACTGGGTACAAACCGGTTTTACTGAATATCTGCGCCGTTTTCCAAAAGACATGCCGTTCGAACTGGTGGAAATTCCCGCCGGTAAGCGCGGCAAGAACGCCGATATCAAACGTATTCTCGATAAAGAGGGCGAACTGATGCTGGCTGCCGCAGGCAAGAACCGCATCGTCACCCTCGATATTCCAGGAAAACCCTGGGATACGCCGCAGCTGGCGCACGAACTGGAGCGCTGGAAGCAGGATGGTCGTGACGTCAGTCTGTTGATTGGCGGGCCTGAAGGGTTATCCCCTGCCTGCAAAGCGGCAGCAGAACAAAGTTGGTCCCTCTCCGCGCTGACGCTTCCCCACCCGCTCGTTCGGGTACTGGTGGCAGAAAGCCTGTATCGCGCGTGGAGCATTACTACCAACCACCCCTATCACCGCGAGTAATGACTGACCAGGGTAGATTAAGCAGCGGATGAAACTACAGAATTCTTTTCGCGACTATACGGCTGAGTCCGCGCTGTTTGTGCGCCGGGCGCTGGTCGCCTTCACCGGGATTTTGCTGCTTACCGGCGTGCTGATCGCCAACCTTTATAATCTGCAAATTGTCCGCTTTACCGATTACCAGACGCGTTCCAACGAAAACCGTATCAAGCTGGTACCTATCGCACCCAGCCGCGGCATTATTTACGATCGTAACGGCACCCCGCTGGCGTTAAACCGCACCATCTATCAAATCGAGATGATGCCGGAAAAAGTCGATAATGTTCAGGATACACTGGAAGCGCTGAAAAGCGTTGTTGACCTTAACGACGACGATATCGCCGCCTTTAAAAAAGAACGCGCCCGCTCACACCGATTCACCTCCATTCCGGTTAAAACCAACCTGACGGAAGTCCAGGTGGCCCGCTTTGCGGTGAACCAGTACCGTTTCCCTGGCGTGGAAGTAAAAGGTTACAAGCGTCGCTACTACCCCTACGGCTCCGCGCTGACGCATGTGATTGGCTACGTCTCCAAGATTAACGACAAAGACGTCGACCGCCTCGATAAAGACGGCAAGCTGGCGAACTACGCCGCAACGCATGATATCGGTAAGCTGGGCATTGAACGCTACTACGAAGATGTCCTGCACGGGCAAACCGGCTATGAAGAGGTTGAGGTTAATAACCGTGGCCGCGTGATCCGCCAGCTTAAAGAGGTACCGCCGCAGGCGGGGCATGACGTCTATCTGACCCTCGACCTTAAGCTGCAGCAGTATATTGAAACCCTGCTGGCGGGGAGTCGTGCAGCCGTTGTGGTCACCGATCCTCGAACCGGCGGCATCCTGGCGATGGTGTCAATGCCAAGCTATGACCCGAACCTGTTTGTTGACGGCATTTCCAGTAAAGACTACTCCGGTCTGCTGAATGACCCCAACACGCCGCTGGTGAACCGCGCGACGCAAGGGGTTTACCCACCGGCATCAACGGTTAAACCGTACGTGGCGGTCTCTGCTCTGAGTGCTGGCGTCATCAACCGCAATACCAGCCTGTTTGACCCGGGCTGGTGGCAGCTGCCGGGTTCAGATAAGCGCTATCGCGACTGGAAAAAATGGGGTCACGGTCATCTGAACGTCACCAAATCGCTGGAGGAGTCTGCGGATACCTTCTTCTATCAGGTGGCCTATGACATGGGGATCGACCGCCTGTCAGAGTGGATGAGCAAATTCGGCTACGGACACTACACCGGCGTTGACCTCGCGGAGGAACGCTCCGGCAACATGCCGACGCGCGAATGGAAGCTGAAGCGCTTTAAAAAGCCGTGGTATCAGGGCGACACCATTCCGGTGGGTATCGGTCAGGGCTACTGGACGGCAACGCCGCTTCAGATGAACAAAGCCATGATGATCCTCATCAATGACGGCGTGGTGAAAGTGCCGCATCTGCTGCAGAGTACGGTTGAAGACGGCAAAAAAGTGCCGTGGAACCAGCCGCACGAAGCCCCGGTGGGTGACATTCATTCCGGCTTCTGGGAAATCGCGAAAGACGGTATGTACGGCGTGGCAAACCGCCCGAACGGTACCGCACATAAGTATTTCGCCGGGACGCCGTACAAAGTGGCGGCGAAGTCCGGTACTGCGCAGGTATTTGGTCTGAAAGCCAACGAAACCTATAACGCGCACCGCATTGCCGAACGTCTGCGTGACCATAAGCTGATGACGGCGTTTGCCCCTTATGACAACCCGCAGGTCGCGGTGGCAATGATTCTGGAGAACGGCGGTGCCGGGCCTGCAGTAGGGACCATCATGCGCCAGATCCTTGACCACATCATGCTGGGTGATAACAACACCGAACTGCCGGCTGAAAACCCGGCCGCCGCTGCGGCGGAGGACCAATAATCATGACGGATAATCCAAATAAAAAATCGCTGTGGGACAAAATCCACATCGACCCAGCCATGCTGCTGATCCTGCTGGCTCTGCTGGTTTACAGTGCGCTGGTTATCTGGAGCGCCAGCGGCCAGGACATCGGGATGATGGAGCGCAAAATCGGCCAGATCGCCATGGGCCTGATCATTATGGTGGTGATGGCGCAGATCCCGCCGCGCGTTTACGAAGGCTGGGCGCCCTACCTCTACATCTTCTGTATTATTTTGCTGGTTGCGGTCGATGCGTTTGGTGCCATTTCAAAAGGGGCGCAGCGCTGGCTGGATTTGGGTATTGTCCGCTTCCAGCCCTCGGAGATTGCCAAAATCGCCGTTCCACTGATGGTGGCACGCTTTATCAACCGCGACGTCTGTCCGCCGTCTTTGAAGAATACCGCTATCGCGCTGGTGCTGATTTTCCTGCCAACGCTGCTGGTTGCGGCACAGCCTGACCTCGGCACCTCAATCCTTATCGCGCTCTCAGGTCTGTTTGTCCTCTTCCTGTCGGGCCTGAGCTGGCGCCTGATTGGCATCGCGGTGGTGCTGATAGCGGCGTTCATCCCTATTCTCTGGTTCTTCCTGATGCATGATTACCAGCGCCAGCGCGTCATGATGCTGCTCGATCCGGAAACCGATCCGCTGGGCGCGGGCTATCATATTATTCAGTCCAAGATTGCGATTGGCTCCGGCGGTCTGCGCGGTAAGGGCTGGCTGCACGGTACGCAGTCGCAGCTGGAATTTTTACCGGAACGCCACACCGACTTTATCTTTGCGGTACTCGCGGAAGAGCTGGGGCTGGTGGGCATCTTAATACTCCTGGCGCTATACGTTCTGCTGATTATGCGGGGATTGTGGATTGCAGCACGCGCGCAAACGACCTTTGGTCGCGTCATGGCTGGCGGGTTGATGCTGATTTTATTCGTTTATGTCTTCGTAAATATTGGTATGGTGAGTGGTATTCTGCCGGTGGTAGGCGTACCGCTGCCGCTGGTGAGTTACGGGGGCTCGGCACTGATCGTGTTGATGGCCGGGTTTGGTATCGTGATGTCGATCCATACCCACAGAAAAATGTTGTCAAAAAGCGTATAAAAATAAGGGGATCGGAATGCGTAAGCAGTGGCTGGGGATCTGCATTGCGGCAAGTTTACTTGCGGCCTGCACAAGTGATGATGGTCAGCAACAGGCAACCGTCGCGCCGCCGCAGCCTGCGGTGTGTAATGGCCCAATCGTTGAAATCAGCGGTGCCGATCCCGTTTATGAACCGCTGAATGCCAGTGCCAATCAGGATTACGAGCGCGACGGCAAAAGCTATAAAATTGTTCAGGATCCTTCCCGTTTCAGTCAGGCGGGCTTTGCCGCCATTTACGATGCCGAGCCAGGCAGTAACCTGACGGCCTCCGGGGAGACGTTCGACCCGATGCAGCTGACGGCGGCACACCCAACGCTGCCGATCCCGAGCTACGCCCGCATCACCAACCTGGCAAACGGCCGTATGATTGTCGTGCGTATCAACGACCGCGGCCCGTACGGAAATGACCGGGTGATCTCCCTGTCTCGCGCGTCAGCCGATCGTCTGAATACCTCAAACAACACCAAAGTCCGTATTGACCCGATTATCGTGGCACAGGATGGTTCGCTGTCCGGGCCAGGTACCGCGTGTACGACGGTGGCGAAACAGACCTATGCCCTGCCCGACCGCCCAAATCTTGACGGCGGAATGGGCAGCGTCTCTTCTCCGGCCGAGCCTGCTCAGCCGGGGGGAGAAATACGCCCAATCAGCAATGACACGCTGCAAAGCGACGATTCAACGGGCGCACCGGTAAAGAGTAGCGGCTTTCTTGGCGCACCGACGACCTTAGCCTCGGGCGTGCTGGAAGGCAGTGAGCCTACCCCAGCCCCCGCTCCCGTTGCTGCGCCAGCGACCCAGTCGGCTCCCGTAACGGCGCCCGCGGCCACGCAAAGTGCAGCGGTGACGGCTCCAACAGCGGCCAGCGGCAGCTATGTGGTTCAGGTCGGCGCAGTGAGCGATCAGGCCCGGGCCAAACAGTATCAGCAGCGTCTGAGCCAGCAGTTTGGCGTACCAGGGCGCGTTGAGCAGAACGGTGCGGTCTGGCGCATTCAGATGGGGCCGTTTGCCAGCAAATCGCAGGCAGCCTCCCTGCAGCAGCGTCTGCAGAATGAAGCTCAGCTTCAGTCATTTATCGCTGTTGCGAAATAATTAACCGGCGGTATCCGAATTGTCAGTTTGTGTAAAACACATTCACAAACTCATGCTTAAAGTCGGATGCCTGCCTGAATAGCATTTGCTATAGTAAGGCACTTTTTTTAATTCCATCACGGATGTCGTAGTTCTGACCATGAAGACCACTTTTTCTGCTCGTTTTGTGCAGCGCATGGCGCTGACCACGGCCCTTTGCGCGGCTGCGCTCTCTGCAGCTCACGCCGATGACCTGAATATCAAGACCATGATCCCCGGCGTTCCGCAAATCGACGCGGAATCCTACATCCTGATCGATTACAACTCTGGCAAAGTGCTGGCAGAACAGAATGCCGATGCCCGCCGTGACCCGGCCAGCCTGACCAAAATGATGACCAGCTACGTTATCGGCCAGGCGATGAAGGCAGGTAAATTCAAAGAAACGGATCTGGTCACCATCGGTAACGATGCGTGGGCGACCGGGAACCCGGTCTTTAAAGGTTCCTCTCTGATGTTCCTGAAACCGGGTATGCAGGTTCCTGTTTCCCAGCTGATTCGCGGTATCAACCTGCAGTCGGGTAACGATGCCTGCGTGGCGATGGCCGATTTTGCCGCCGGTAGCCAGGATGCTTTCGTGGGCCTGATGAACAGCTACGTGAACGCGCTGGGTCTGAAAAACAGCCATTTCCAGACCGTACACGGCCTGGACGCAGACGGTCAGTACAGCTCCGCACGTGATATGGCGCTGATTGGTCAGGCGCTGATCCGCGATGTCCCGAATGAGTACTCTATCTATAAAGAGAAAGAGTTCACCTTCAACGGTATCCGTCAGACCAACCGTAACGGCCTGCTGTGGGATAACAGCCTGAACGTTGACGGCATCAAAACCGGTCACACCGACAAAGCGGGCTACAACCTGGTCGCCTCCGCCACTGAAGGCCAGATGCGTCTGATCTCTGCCGTGATGGGGGGTCGCACCTTTAAAGGCCGTGAAACAGAAAGCAAGAAGCTGCTGACCTGGGGCTTCCGTTTCTTCGAAACCGTGAATCCACTGAAAGCAGGCAAAGAGTTTGCGTCTGAACCCGTCTGGTTCGGCGACAACGACCGTGCTTCTCTCGGCGTTGATAAAGACCTCTACCTGACCATTCCGCGCGGTCGTATGAAGGATCTGAAAGCCAGCTACGTACTGAACAGCACCGAGCTGCACGCCCCGCTGCAGAAAAACCAGGTTGTGGGTACCATCAACTTCCAGCTGGATGGCAAAACGATCGATCAGCGTCCGCTGGTGGTCCTGCAAGAAATTCCTGAAGGCAATTTCTTCGGCAAAATCATTGATTACATTAAATTGATGTTCCACCACTGGTTTGGTTAAAAATTGAACACTTGAAAGTGTGATTTTGATCCCCATATACTAAGTATCCTGATAACTCCCACATGACGTGGGAGTTATTATTTTTTGACGTTACGCCGGAGCTGACATGAAAACCAAACTTAACGAACTGCTTGAATTCCCTACCCCATTTACCTACAAAGTAATGGGTCTGGCGAAACCTGAGCTGGTTGATCAGGTGGTTGAAGTGGTACAGCGCCATGCGCCGGGTGACTACTCTCCGTCAGTAAAACCAAGCAGCAAGGGCAACTACCACTCGGTTTCTATTACCATCACTGCGACACACATTGAGCAGGTTGAGACGCTGTACGAAGAGCTCGGCAATATCGAAATCGTTCGTATGGTGCTGTAGTCCCTTTGCGGTTACCCGGTTTGCCGGGTAACCCCTCTCCCCGCTGTGATATACTCCCGCATACCTTTTGTCCCTCGTCTTCGGAGACGCAGTTTTGTATCAGGATAAAATTCTGGTCCGTCACCTCGGGCTGCAACCTTACGAGCCTGTCTCCCAGGCTATGCATGACTTCACCGACTCACGCGATGATACAACCCCCGATGAGATCTGGCTGGTCGAACACCTGCCGGTCTTTACGCAGGGTCAGGCGGGAAAAGCAGAACATTTATTAATGACGGGCGATATCCCGGTTATCCAGAGCGATCGCGGCGGCCAGGTCACGTACCATGGGCCCGGGCAGCAGGTGATGTACGTCCTGCTCAATCTGAAGCGCAGAAAGCTGGGCGTCCGTGAGCTGGTTACCCTACTGGAACAAACCGTCGTCAACACGCTGGCGGAATATGGTATTGATGCGCATCCGCGTGCCGATGCGCCTGGGGTTTACGTTGGGGAAATGAAGATCTGCTCTCTGGGGCTGCGTATTCGTAAAGGCTGCTCATTCCACGGCCTGGCATTGAATATTAATATGGATCTTGCCCCTTTCCAGCGCATAAACCCCTGCGGCTACGCCGGTATGGAAATGACGCAAGTGCGCCAGTGGGTTGAAACCGCTACGCCAGACACTATTCGCCCCGTGCTTTTGAAGAACGTGTTAGCGCTACTTAACAATCCCCCGCACGAATATATCCCTGCTTAATATATCCTACAACAGGGCTCGCTAATTTGGCGGGCCACCGTTTATTTACCGTTTTTGCACTTTACAATAATCCACAGATTCTATATTTTCGAAGCGCCCGAATATTACCGCTACATATTATTTAGCCTCCAGCAAGCACGGCAAACACGGCATAAGTAACGTGAGCAATTATCACACAAGTGTTTGCTTTTGATAAACAAGTGAAACAAAACCAACACTTTACGAATCTCTACAAGCATAATAAATAAATTCAACTATCATTCATATTGTGAATGTATACGGAGTGAAAGCGTGGAGTATAATAATTTACCAGCCAAACGACTGAATGAACCTGGTGGCGAAGACAAGCCGCAAATTTTTCGGACTTTACGTAATATTGATCTCAATTTACTGACTATTTTTGAGGCAGTATATGTCCATAAGGGTATCGTTAACGCTGCGAAAATTCTTAATCTCACGCCATCAGCAATTAGCCAGTCCATCCAAAAGCTACGCGCTATATTTCCTGACCCGTTATTTATCCGTAAGGGCCAGGGGGTAACGCCGACGGCCTACGCCACGCATCTCCATGAGTACATCAGCCAGGGGCTGGAGTCGATTCTGGGCGCACTGGATTTAACCGGGAGCTACGATAAGCAGAGAACCATCACCATCGGCTGTTCCCCTTCGGTGGGTGTGCTGGTCATGCCTGCGATCTTCCAGGCCGTGAAAGAGCATGCTCCGCAGCTCCTGCTTCGCAATGTGCCTCTCCATGAACCTGACGTTCAGCTTGCCCAGTTCCAGACGGACCTGATTATTGAAAGCGGCAGCTTCAGCGCCAGAGCGCTGGGACAAAATGTGCTCTATACGGATAACCTGGTGCTGGTTTGCCGGCAGCAGCATCCGGTTCTCAGCGAACCGCTGACCCTCGAAAACCTGCGCAACTACGACCACTCGTCTTTTATGACCGAAGGGCAGTCTAACCATGCCCTTCGTCAGCGTATTGATGAAATTTTCCCGGAACGTCAGATCAGCTTCAGCAGTTACAATATGTTCACCACCGCCTCTCTGATCGGCAGCAGCGATATGCTGTGCGTGATGCCATCACGCCTGTATAACCTGCTCCGGAAATGCTGGCCGCTGGACAGCATTCCCCTCAGTCAGCTTAATGCGGAATCAGTTGAGATTTCACTGCATTACAACAAGCTGAGTTTGCGCGATCCGGTCCTGGAAAACGTCATCCGCATTATCCGTCAGGCCTTCTGACAGGTTGAGCCAGCATAAGCCCCTGCGACAGGCAGGGCAAAAGGCACAAAACAACAACTATTTTACAAATTGGCGATCTGGCAGGCTGCTTTAACGACCGTTTCAATGATATACTGCCTGTCGTTCGTTCAAAAATAGTTGATAAATACAACATTCCCTTGAATTGAAACGCTTTCCTTCGATATTCGCAACTGGAACACGCACGCTATGAGTAAACCCATTGTGATGGAACGCGGTGTTAAATACCGCGATGCCGATAAAATGGCCCTTATCCCGGTTAAAAACGTGGCTACAGAGCGCGAGGCGCTGTTAAGAAAACCGGAATGGATGAAAATCAAACTTCCGGCCGACTCTTCGCGTATCCAGGGGATCAAAGCGGCGATGCGCAAGAATGGCCTTCACTCCGTTTGTGAAGAAGCCTCTTGTCCGAACCTTGCTGAATGTTTCAATCACGGTACCGCGACGTTTATGATTCTGGGTGCGATCTGTACCCGCCGCTGCCCGTTCTGCGATGTTGCTCATGGCCGTCCGGTCGCACCTGATGCTAACGAACCTCAGAAGCTGGCGCAGACCATCGCCGACATGGCGCTGCGCTATGTGGTTATCACGTCCGTTGACCGTGACGATCTGCGCGACGGCGGAGCGCAGCACTTCGCTGACTGTATTACGGCCATTCGCGAGAAAAGCCCAAACATCAAAATCGAGACGCTGGTGCCTGACTTCCGCGGCCGTATGGACCGCGCGCTGGATATCCTGACCGCGACGCCACCGGATGTGTTTAACCACAACCTGGAAAACGTACCGCGTCTCTATCGTCAGGTCCGCCCGGGCGCTGACTATAACTGGTCTCAGAAACTGCTGGAGCGTTTCAAAGAAGCGCATCCGCATATTCCGACTAAGTCAGGTCTGATGGTGGGTCTGGGTGAAACTAACGATGAAATCATCGAGGTGATGCGCGATCTTCGCCGCCACGGTGTGACCATGCTGACCCTGGGCCAGTATCTGCAGCCAAGCCGTCACCACCTGCCTGTACAGCGCTACGTGAGCCCGGACGAGTTTGATGAAATGAAAGCCGAAGCGATGGCGATGGGCTTCACCCACGCAGCCTGCGGCCCATTCGTTCGCTCCTCATACCATGCCGATATGCAGGCTAAAGGCGAAGAAGTTAAATAAAGCTGTAATATTCATTTACAGTAATACAAAAAAACCGGCCTCATGAGCCGGTTTTTTTTCGCATGCCCTCAGGCGTTGCTGTCACTCTTTGTGAGAAAGCTTATCTGCCGGGACGTCATCCTCAGCGCTTTTCTTCGCGGCTGCATCATCGTCGTTCATCGCTTTCTTAAAGCCTTTGATGGCAGCCCCCAGGTCACCACCCAGCGTGCGTAACTTCTTGGTACCAAACAGCAGGACGACCAGTGCGGCAACCACCAGCAGTTTGGTAATACTAATCTCACCCATAGATACCTTCTTTACTTAAAACAGGCTGCATTCAGCGCCAAAACCTGACTGTATTAACGGTCATTTAGCGCGTGCACACAATAGCAATCTGTAACAAGGTGAATCAAGCATTGTTGAAAAAAACATCACAATAATTGCGGTGGCGCAAACCGACGATTGCGAAGAACAGGTAATTGCTGACGTGCAAGCGCAATTCTGTCTATGTTTATCTCCGCCACCAGCAAATCCGGCGCTTCCGCAGCGGCGGCAATCGTCACACCCAGCGGATCGACCACCCTGCTTTGCCCGATGTTTTTCGTGCCGCACTCTCCTGCAGCAACAACATAGCAGGTGGTATCCAGCGCGCGTGCCGCCAGCAGCGTTGCCCAGTGGTGCTCTTTTAACGGTCCTTTGACCCACGCGGCAGGCAATACCAGTACGTCCGCGCCTTGCAGCGCCAGATGGAGCGCCAGCTCCGGAAAACGCAGGTCATAGCACGTCATCAGCCCGATCTTGAATCCGTCAATCTCCAGAAGCGGTGGGATACTGTCTCCGGGGTCAACGCGCCGCGACTCCTGAATGCTGAACGCATCATAGAGATGCAGCTTGGCGTACCGTGCAACAATGGCTCCGCCGCGAATCGCCACCAGCGTATTCACTGCACGGCCCGGCGTGGAGGGAACATGGATCGTTAAGATCGTCGTCATCGTATTGCCCATGCTCTGGGCGAGCAGTTGCTGCAAGAACTCGCCGTCCAGCGGTTGCGCAGACTTCACCGATAAATCCGGGTCGTTATCATCCCTGGCCAGCAGCGCCTCGGGGAGCACCAGCAGCGATGCGCCTTTCTGCCGGGCCTGCATCATCAGGTTGACGCATGTTATCGCGTTCGCCTGCCAGTCTGGCGTGACCGCAAATTGCCCTACCGCAACATACATATTTGTCCCCTCATCATAAACGGCGTTAAACTCGCTTCTCTTACACATCAAATAGCAGGTATTTAGCGTGTTACAACTACTTTTAGCCGTTTTTATTGGTGGGGGGACGGGTAGCGTTGCGCGATGGTTTCTGAGTATGCGGTTTAACCCGCTGCATCAGGCGATTCCCATGGGGACACTGGCTGCAAACCTGATTGGTGCCTTTATCATTGGCATGGGGCTGGCCTGGTTTAACCGAATGACGCACATTGATCCAATGTGGAAAGTCCTGATTACCACCGGATTCTGCGGCGGATTAACCACCTTTTCGACGTTCTCTGCGGAAGTGGTGTTTCTCTTTCAGGAAGGCCGTATCGGCTGGGCGCTGGCGAATATCGCAATTAACATGCTCGGCTCGTTTGCGATGACGGGGATCGCATTTTGGCTCTTTTCCTCCGCAAGCACGCATTAACAGACGGACCGTTAATGTTGGCTTAATTTTTCTCTGTCACTCTGAGTGCAGTACTGAACGAGGGTGACAGAATGAAACAGAGTCTGATGAGCGCAGGCATGGTGTTGTTGAGCGTGCTGATCGTTGCAAGCTTCCTGAAAATGTATCTGCTTGGCTGATTCAAAACGAAAAAAACCCGCTCAGTGAGCGGGTTTTGAAATTCTTGCTGACGCGTCTGAATTACAGAGCGATTACGTTAGCAGCAGAAGGGCCTTTGGCACCGTTAGTGATTTCGAACTCTACACGCTGACCTTCAGCCAGAGTTTTGAAACCATTAGACTGGATTGCAGAGAAGTGTACGAACACGTCTTTGCTGCCATCTTCAGGAGTAATGAAACCGAATCCTTTGGACTCATTAAACCACTTAACGTTACCTTTAATCTTAGACATCAAAATTACCTTTACATTAAAAAACGACACAAATGCTGTGTCGGTTACCAGTACATCAATTGTGAGACCTTTTGTCCAGCGGATCTTTGATAAAAAGTGACTAAAGTCGCGTTAATTTTCACTGGCCGATTTTTATCGTTTATGAATCAACGCCTGCACGTTTTTTCACCAGACTATGACGTTTTTTCAGTTAAAACTGAAAACGCATCCAGGCGAAGTAAACGTTACCGTTGTTATACGTGCCCGGAATGTAGGTCATCTGGAACGTTGCGGGACCGTAGCCGATAGAAGCCAAAGGCAGCAGCACCGGAATCGGAATGTAGTTCCAGTTGTCACGCGCGGTGACCCCCGCGGTATAGCCCAACCCAACATGGAAGTTCTCGTCGGCTAGCGGGCGCCAGGTTTTCTCCCAGCCGTAGCCTCCAATCGGCTCCCATTTATTAAAGGAGTCTTTAAAGGCCATCAGATAGATGCCATGCCAGTTTCCCTTTTCATCCCAGCGCGACTGACCAAAACCCGCGCCCCACGGACGCTCGTTGTATTTATCGGTCTTCTCTTTGTCATATGCAAAACGCGCATGCCACGTTATTGCCGGAACATAGAGATCATAATGTTCGGGCGCCGTCCATGTCTGAGAGACATTATCCGTAAAGGTTGAGAACCATCCTTTATCCGTCGCGTTGTCCTCTGCCTGTGCAACAGAAGAAAACGTTAACTGCCCAAAAATAAACAATAAAATTGAGAAAAATGTATTACGTACGATCACAATGCAATTACCATTCTTAGTATTCGAGGCAAAGTTTACCATAAAATAGTTGAATCGAAGCTTAACGGCATCAGCGTTATTCCTAATTATTCGGCCTTTTTCCGGGAATATTCTTAATAAAACCGGACAGTAAGATTGAATAAGCACATACAGGGTGGGCCTTTAGCCTGTTTCACCTTCTTTATCAGCAACATGCCGCATTATACAAAATATTAACAATCTGTTATCATTGTAAGGACATATTGCGCTATTTCTGACGGTCAAGACCCGCATGGCATAAATGTATGAGCCATGGCAAAAACACGGTTGTTCTGCTCTCTAGTCGTCTGTTTATTGATTTTAATCAGCAAGAACAGGCCATTTATTCGGCACATTTTCATCCTTCTTTTTTTTATTGATTTTTTGTGCTCCATAGCAGCAGAGATACAGGGGAAATCATGCTTACGTTATTCGAGCTCCTTATTGGAGTCGTCATCATTGTCGGTGTCGCACGCTACATCATTAAAGGCTACTCGGCCACGGGCGTATTATTTGTTGGCGGTTTAACGCTGCTGATTATCAGCGCACTGATGGGGCATCAGGTGTTGCCTGCCAGCGCAACCAGCACCGGTTACACCGCCACCGATATTGTGGAATATATTAAAATATTGCTCATGAGCCGCGGCGGTGACCTGGGCATGATGATCATGATGCTGTGCGGTTTTGCGGCCTACATGACCCACATCGGCGCCAACGATATGGTCGTTAAGCTTGCCTCCAAACCCCTGCAATACATCAACTCGCCGTATCTGCTGATGGTCGCCGCCTATTTCCTCGCCTGCCTGATGTCACTGGCCGTTTCGTCGGCTACCGGACTTGGCGTACTGCTGATGGCCACGCTGTTCCCGGTCATGGTGAACGTCGGTATCAGCCGCGGCGCGGCAGCAGCCATTTGCGCGTCTCCGGCTGCGATTATTCTCTCCCCGACCTCCGGCGACGTCGTGCTGGCGGCAAAGGCTGCGGAGATGTCGCTCATCGACTTCGCCTTTAAAACCACGCTGCCGATCTCAATCGTTGCCATAGTGGGCATGGGTATCGCGCATTTCTTCTGGCAGCGCTATCTCGATAAGAAAGAAAACATCAGCCATGAAATGATGGACGTGAGTGAAATCACCACCACCGCTCCCGCGTTTTATGCCATTCTGCCCTTCACGCCGATTATTGGGGTGCTGATTTTTGACGGCAAATGGGGCCCGCAACTGCACATTATCACCATTCTGGTGATCTGCATGCTGCTGGCTGCCGTGCTGGAATTTGTGCGTGGTTTTAACACGCAAAAGGTGTTCTCGGGTCTGGAAGTTGCCTATCGCGGCATGGCGGATGCCTTCGCTGGCGTAGTGATGCTGCTGGTGGCAGCGGGCGTTTTTGCCCAGGGTCTGAGCACCATCGGCTTTATCCAGAGCCTGATCTCTATCGCCACCTCGTTCGGATCGGCCAGTATTATCCTGATGCTGGTCCTGGTGGTACTCACCATGCTGGCGGCGATGACCACCGGTTCCGGTAATGCGCCTTTCTACGCTTTCGTTGAGATGATCCCGAAACTGGCCCACTCCTCCGGTATTAACCCGGCCTATCTCTCCATTCCCATGCTGCAGGCGTCAAACCTGGGCCGTACCATCTCCCCGGTATCAGGCGTGGTGGTTGCCGTTGCCGGGATGGCAAAAATCTCCCCATTCGAAGTGGTAAAACGCACCTCCGTACCCGTTCTGGTTGGGCTAATTATCGTAATTATCGCCACGGAGGTGCTGGTTCCCGGCGCAGCCTAACCTAAATTAGGGATATCCAGAAAGCGCCTGCGGGCGCTTTTTGTGCTTTAATAACCCCCAGAAATTAATCACGCTCATTCGATCAGGAAATCATATGTTCAGGAAGGATATTGTTATCCCGTCCGGCGCAATCGCGCTTGCACTCTGTGTCTTCTCCACACAGGCAGAACCGCTCAAGGCAACCCAGTATGGCGATTTCGATCGCTATGTGCTGGCTCTGTCCTGGCAAACCGGGTTTTGCCAGAGCATGGTCGAGCGCAACCGCAATGAACCTGACGAATGTCGCCTGCAAAAAGAGCGCGAAAATAAAGCCGATTTTCTGACCGTTCACGGGTTATGGCCCGGCCTGCCGAAATCCATTGCCGCACGCGGGGTAGATGAGCGTCGCTGGATGCGTTTTGGTTGCGCCACGCGCCCCATTCCGAACATGCCGGAAGTGAAGGCCAGCCGCAAATGCGAAGCCGCCGAAACCGGGCTGTCGCTTTCCGCTGCCGCAAAGCTCAACGACGTGATGCCGGGCGCGGGCGGTAACTCCTGCCTGGAGCGTTACGAATACGCTAAACACGGCGTCTGCTTTGGTTTCGATCCCGATGCCTATTTCGGCACGATGGTGCGGATGAATCAGGAAATTAAAAACAGTGCGGTCGGTAAATTCCTTGCCGGTCACTACGGGAAAACCGTCACTCGCAGCGATTTTGACAATGCCGTGGCCAGGAGCTGGGGCAACGAGAACGTCAAAGCGTTCAAGCTGACCTGCAGCGGCAACCCGGCTTATCTGACTGAGATGCAGATTTCGCTGAAGGCAGACACCATTAACAACCCGCTTTCTGCGACCTCATTTGCCCCGCAGCCACATCCGGGTAACTGCGGTAAACAATTTGTGATTGATAAAGCCGGCTACTGATCCACCGTTGGGCGCACCATATCAAACCGGTTTTCATCGCTGATGCCATAGTACGCCGTCGGCCCACCCGCACGCAGGATGGGCTGCGCTTTCGCCGTCTGGTATATCCCCTCTTCCAGCAGCGTTTCGTCAATATGGATACCGACCACTTCCCCCAGCACCAGCCACGTGTCTACCGGCGTACCGTCAGCCCCCGTCAGCTGAATGCACTGTGACAGGCGACACTCAAAATTCACCGGGCTTTCTGCAACGCGAGGCGCGTTCACCAGCTGGCTGGCCGCTGGCGTGAGCCCGGCAAAGCTAAATTCATCCCGGTCGTGGGGAAGCATCGCGGAGGTTTGATTCATAGCCTGGGCAAGATCGCGCGTTGCCAGATTCCAGACAAACTCTTTTGTCTCAGTAATATTACGCACGCTGTCCTTCCAGCCGTTGCTGGAAAAGCCGATGATCGGCGGGCGATAGTTAAAGCAGTTAAAGAAGCTGTACGGTGCGAGATTCAGCTGACCGGCCTTATCGCATGAGGAGATCCAGCCTATCGGACGCGGACCAATAATGGCGTTCAGCGGGTCATGCGGCAGGCCGTGTCCCTGAGACGGTTGATAGAAGTACATAATTCTCTCTCGTTGGCGGGCAACGCCCGGATTCACGACACTCAGCGTAACGTATTCCGCCAGGAATGAAGACTGAATAAATTTCAGCAAAATTCATATGGCCCATGAATGTGACTTTCATCACTTCAAACTTGCGCGCTCAGCCAGTATCATCGGGAGAGTTAAACCCTCGCTGCCAGACGGCGAGGGTTTTCTTTTGGATCAGTTTCTGCGTAAGACGCAGCATTAACGACATGGAGTAAAAAATGTCCAGACCTACCATTATCATCAATGAGCTCGACGCAGAACGTATCGACAGGCTGCTGGAAAAAGCGGAGTTCGCCTCGCTCCCCGTGGCCGACGCCCTGAATGAGGAGCTCGACCGGGCACAGATGTGCACGCCTGAGACGATGCCGCATAACGTGGTCACCATGAACAGCCAGGTGAAATTCCGCAACCTGACCACCGGTGAAGAGTTGACCCGTACGCTGGTTTACCCCGCTCAGATGACCGACAGCAGCGCACAGCTTTCTGTTCTGGCCCCTGTGGGTGCCGCACTGCTGGGGCTGCGTACGGGGGATACGATCCACTGGGAATTGCCGGGCGGTGCCTCGACCCATCTGGAAGTGCTGGAGCTGCTCTACCAGCCAGAAGCCGCGGGCGATTACCTGCGTTAATCTCTTCTGAATAAGCACCTCCCCGCTTTGCACAGAGGATGCAGCCGCATCCTCTTTCCGCAAATTCACCCGATTTTCCTATACCGCGCAAAATGGCCTTAATCCACGCTTAATCTGTTTTGGTGCCGCGGGGACGGTCATGAGTGAGATAGGCGTTATCACACTTATCTTTCTGATTTTTGTGGCGATTATCGTCACGGCCGTGCTCTATCTTGAACGCCACTGGTAAGCGAACATTCTCAGGCCACCCCACCCGGGAAGGCGTTCACCAGGCCCTTAACGGTCTGCTCTGCGGCTTCGGGCGTGTCTGCCCCCGGGACCAGAATCACCTTCCGGCACTCCTCCTCCCGTTTTTCGAAAATCTTATAGGCGCGCTCCGCATCCGCAAGGGGGAGATAGTGGGTCACGATCTCTTCCGGTGTAAGCAGCCCTTTTTCGATCAGCGGTAAAAGTTCACCCAGCCAGGCATGGACGTGCGTCTGGCCCATCTTAAACGTCAGCCCCTTATCAAAGGCATCGCCAAACAGGAAGCCATGGATAAACCCTGCGTATACGCCGGGTACGCTGACCACCCCGCCGCGCCGCACGGCAGCAATGCACTGACGCAACGCTTTGCCGCTGCTGCCTTCAATTTTAAGATTGCTGAGGATCGTTTCCGTGGTGCTGCCTTTCGCTTCAAACCCGACCGCATCAATCACAGCGTCAACGCCGCGCTGGCCCGCGGTCTGCTCGATGATTTTTTCCGCGGCGTCGTTGTCATCATCGAAGTTGATGGGAATTGCGCCGTATCGTGCCTCGGCAAATCGCAACCGGTAAGGATGGTGATCGATGACAAAGATCTGCTCAGCCCCCAGCAGCCGCGCGCAGGCAATGGTCAGTAGCCCCACCGGCCCGGCGCCGAAAACGGCTACGCTTGAGCCTTTTTCAATCTGTGCATTTTTTGCCGCCTGCCAGGCCGTGGGTAAAATGTCGGAAAGGAAAAGTGCTTTATCATCAGAAAGAAGCTGCGGGACTTTAAACGGCCCGACGTTCCCCTTTGGCACGCGAACGTATTCCGCCTGTCCCCCCGGCACACCGCCGTAGAGGTGGCTATAGCCAAACAGCGCGGCCGGCGCGGGGATTTGCTTTTTGTTCAGTGCAGCACCCTGCCCGGCGTTGGTATTCTCACAGGCCGCGTATTGCTGCAGACGACAGAAGAAACAGTCTCCGCAGGCGATGACAAAAGGGATCACCACGCGATCGCCTTTTTGCAAATTCTTTACCTCTGCACCGCACTCGACGATTTCCCCCATAAACTCATGGCCAAAAATATCGCCGTGCTGCACCTTCGGGATCTTTCCGCGGTAGAGATGCAAATCGGAGCCGCAGATAGCCGTAGCCGTGACGCGCAGAATGATATCGTCGGGCTGTTCGATGATGGGGTCGGGGACATTCTCGACGCGAACATGGTGTGGACCGTGATACGTAAGTGCTTTCATGCGACCTCCGAAAGGTTCCAGGTAAGTGTATAAGGGTAGCTACCCCTGAAGGTCTGCCCGTGAATACGGTTCTTTTGAGATTTATCCTGGCAAGATAAGAAAACTGACGGGGCGCTTACAGAAACCATGACTATTTTGTGGTTGAATGAGTACAGCGTTTATAAACAAGGAGAAACGGTATGTATCAGAGAATCATTATGCCGGTTGATGTTTTTGAGATGGAGTTGAGCGACAAGGCCGTACGCCACGCGGAGTTCCTGGCGCAGCAGGACGGGGTCATCCATCTGTTGCACGTGCTCCCGGGCTCCGCCAGCCTGAGCCTGCACCGCTTTGCTGCCGATGTGCGCCGCTTCGAAGAGCATCTGCAGCACGAGGCGGAAACGCGCCTGCAAACCATGGTCAGCCACTTCAGCATCGACCCTTCACGGATCAAAACGCACGTCAGATTCGGCAGCGTACGTGATGCGGTAAATGAACTGGCGAACGAGCTGAAAGCAGACGTGGTGGTCATCGGTTCGCGCAACCCTTCCATTACCACGCATCTGCTGGGATCTAACGCCTCCAGCGTGATCCGCCACACGCATATACCGGTGATGGTCGTCAGATAAAAAAAGAGGCCACCTTTCGGTGGCCTCTCGCTATTGCAGGTGTAGCCTTACTTTCTTTTCTTATGCGGTTTTGGTGCGGATCAGGTAGTCAAACGCGCTGAGAGACGCCTTCGCCCCTTCACCCGTGGCGATAATGATCTGTTTGTACGGCACGGTGGTGCAGTCACCCGCCGCAAACACGCCCTTCACGCTGGTTTCACACTTCGCATCAATAATGATTTCGCCCATGCGGTTGCGCTCAATCGCGCCTTCCAGCCAGGTGGTGTTTGGCAGCAGACCAATCTGCACGAAGATCCCTGAAAGCTGCACGCTGTGCACGTCGCCACTCACGCGGTCGCGGTATTCCAGACCGGTCACCTTGCTGCCGTCGCCCTTCACTTCCGTGGTCTGCGCGTTCAGTATGATGTCGACGTTTTTCAGGCTGCGAACTTTGTCCTGCAGCACCTGGTCGGCTTTCATTTCTGGCGCGAACTCCAGCAGGGTGACGTGTTCAACAATCCCCGCCAGGTCGATAGCCGCTTCCACGCCGGAGTTTCCGCCGCCGATCACCGCCACGCGCTTGCCTTTGAACAGCGGGCCGTCGCAGTGCGGGCAGTAGGTCACGCCTTTGGTGCGATACTGATCTTCACCCGGGACGTTCATGTTGCGCCATTTCGCACCGGTGGCAATGATGATGCTGCGTGCTTTCAGCACCGCGCCGGAGGCGGTTTCAATCTGGTGTAACCCCCCCTCAACCGCAGCAGGCACCAGCTTGCTGGCGCTCTGGCTGTCGATCACGTCTACGTCGTAATCGCTGACGTGCGCCTTCAGCGCGCCGGCCAGTTTCTGGCCTTCGGTTTTCGGCACGGAGATATAGTTTTCAATGTCCACGGTATCCAGTACCTGGCCACCGAAGCGCTCGCCCATCAGGCCCGTGCGGATCCCTTTACGCGCGGAGTACACTGCCGCCGCCGCGCCCGCCGGACCGGAACCGACAATCAGCACGTCATAGGCATCACGTTTGTTCAGCGCTTCTGCGGCACGTTTTTCGGCACCGGTATCCACTTTGGCGACGATTTCCGTCAGCGTCATACGACCCTGACCGAATTCCTGACCGTTCAGATACACCGCCGGAACGCCCATCACGTTGCGATCGGTGATTTCATTCTGGAAGGTACCGCCGTCAATTGCCGTGTGCTTGATGCGCGGGTTGAGGACCGACATCAGGTTCAGCGCCTGCACCACGTCCGGACAGTTGTGGCAGGAGAGCGAGTAATAGGTTTCAAACTCAAAATCACCGTCGATATCGCGGATCTGCTCCAGCAGCGCCTGCGCCTCTTTCGACGGATGACCGCCGGTCCACAGCAGCGCCAGCACCAGCGAGGTAAATTCATGCCCCAGCGGCGAGCCGGCAAAACGCGGCCCCAGCTCAGAGCCTGGGTTAGTAATCAGGAAAGAAGGCTTACGGACGTTAAGCGAGTTATCTTCTTTGAAGGTCACTTTTGGCGACAGTTCGGCGATCTCAGCCAGCAGTTCTTTGATCTCTGCCGATTTCGCGCTGTCGTCCAGCGTGGCAATCAGCTCAACGGGTTTAGTCAGTTTCTCAAGGTAGGCCTTGAGCTGGGTTTTCATATTTGTGTCGAGCATTGTTCTTCCCTCTCTTAAGACGTCATCATGCAAGCTGCCTTATGCGGGCGGCCTGAATGCAACTTGCATCATGGTGCTGGAATAACATGGGCGCGGGTGCGCCCATTGATTGCCGGGTGGCACTTCGTTTACCCGGCCTACGATACTGTAGGCCTGTGCAAGCGTAGCGCCGCCAGGCTTTACAGACTTAGATCTTGCCGACCAGGTCCAGGGATGGCGCCAGCGTTGCTTCGCCTTCTTTCCATTTAGCCGGGCAAACTTCGCCTGGGTGAGAAGCGACATACTGCGCTGCTTTCACTTTACGCAGCAGGTCAGACGCATCACGGCCGATACCTTCAGCGGTAACTTCGATAGCCTGGATAATGCCCTGCGGGTCAACGACGAAGGTCGCGCGGTCTGCCAGGCCTTCATCTTCACGCATGTTGTCGAAGTTACGGGTCAGGGCGCCAGTCGGGTCACCGATCATCGCGTATTTGATTTTGGCGATGGTTTCAGAGCTGCTGTGCCACGCTTTGTGGGTGAAGTGGGTATCGGTAGACACAGAGTAAACGTCTACGCCCAGCTTCTGCAGTTCGTCGTAATGGTCAGCCACGTCGCCCAGTTCGGTCGGGCAAACGAAGGTGAAGTCAGCCGGATAGAAGAAGAAGACGCTCCAGCGACCTTCGGTATCTTTCTCGGTTACTTCGATGAACTCACCGTTTTTGAACGCCTGGTTTTTGAAAGGTTTAATTTTAGTGTTAATCAAAGACATCTGTACTTCCTCCGTGTTTTCGTTGAGATGTAAGGTAACCAACTTTATCCATCGGGGCTAATGCGTATGCTTTATCAAATCAATCAGCCAAACCTTACAACACCAACAAGACAACGTTGTGAACTGAATTAACGGAAAGCCTGAACGTAAAAAGGCCGCCCTGGTGGGCGGCCCTGATACCTGAACTTTCCACAGGAACTTTCAGTGCCAGCCGGGGCTGGCGTTGCGTTGCGCTCTACATACCTTATATCAGGCCGTAACAGCGGTTTGATTACAGCACCGGTTTTCAGTTTGGGCAATCCGTCACGCCGGCATTCCGCCCTATGGCTGCGATAGGTTTTACCGAATAACGCCCGCGTCTGCCCGACATAACGAGAGAATTAATAATGAGAATGGATTGCAATAAGTGGTCAGACTGGTAGCCGGCGCTAAAGTGGCAATAATGCGTCACAGCAAATGTATAACCGGTAGTGCTTATTTGAGAACAACGCTGCATGTTTTAAAGATAAAAATATCTTAATAACGGCTGAAGTTCTATTTCAATAATCCAGCCTCGTGATATATTAAGCTTGAATTCAAAATATAATAAGCAGGTTAATCACAAGGATTGTAAATGATTAACTTCGAACTATAGTTATTAGTTATGAGATTACAACAACACACTCAGGATGATCCATGGCAAATCTTTATGACCTTAAAAAATTCGATCTCAATCTGTTAGTCATTTTTGAGTGCATTTATCAGCACCTCAGCATTAGCAAGGCAGCGGAAACACTCTATATCACGCCCTCTGCGGTGAGCCAGTCTCTGCAACGCCTGCGTACGCAGCTGAATGACCCGCTTTTTATTCGTTCGGGTAAAGGCATCACCCCGACGACCGTGGGGATCAACCTGCATCATCATCTGGAAGAAAACCTTAATCATATTGAGCAGACCATCAATATCCTGAATAACGCGCAGATCAAAAAGAGCTTTGTCATCTACTGCCCGCAGATTCTGGTCCAGGGGCGATTGGGCGACCTGCTAAGGTCTCTGCTTGCGGACGGAAATTACGAGATAGAACATAATGATGTGGTCTTATCGCCTGAGTCGGCCGAGGATCTGCTCGCCTACCGCAAGGCCGATCTGGTGTTTAGTTTTGCGCCGGTTAACAGCCGCTCTATCGTCTGTACCCGCTTTATCCAGTTTTCGGCACAGCTGGTCTGCTGCAAAGAGCACCCCCGCCTTGGCGATAGCGCAACGCTTGAGGAGCTCTGCCAGGAAAAATTCACGCTGATGCGCAGCCAGGAGAACGGCATAAAGGACTTCCAGCAGCAGTCGAACGTACTCCTTCCGGAACGGAATTTCTGCTTCCGCAGCGACTCGCTGATTTCGATTATGAATATTATTGGCATGAGTGATTTAGTCGGTTTTGTTCCAACCGCAATGTTTGAGCGATATAAAGACATTCTCAACCTGAAGCGCGTCGCCTTGCCTTTCACGGTTCCGAAATTAGATATTTTTATGCTATATAATCGTTCAGCGTTAAACAGCAGCGTGTTTTCGCAATTCATTGAAAAAATCGAAGCGGAATAATTTCCGATATTGCCCGAATACTTTTTAATTACATTTGGGCAACAATCCAGGCATGGATAAATCGCATTATTCCGGTTTCGCTTTAATATCTTTACTATTCATGTTTAATTAGAGTAAATAAAAGCCCCGACAGTCATCCTCAGGAAGAGATTGCACATGTCACTGTATAAACATCCCCTGCAGCTTAACGTGCTGGAGGCCGCGCAGGCGCGCATCGACTGGACGTTCGCCACTTTTTCCCGCATCTGCGTCTCCTTTTCCGGCGGCAAAGACTCCACCGTCATGCTGCATCTCACCGCGCAAATGGCCCGGGCGCAAAAGCGAAAAATCAGCGTGCTGTTTATTGACTGGGAGGCTCAGTTCTCCTGCACCATTGAGCACGTTAATGCGCTACGCGAATGCTACCGGGACGTCATCGAGCACTTTTACTGGGTGGCGCTTCCGCTGACCACGCAGAATTCGCTCTCACAGTATCAGCCGGAATGGCAGTGCTGGGCGCCGGGCGTGCACTGGGTGCGCCAGCCGCCGGAAGATGCCATCACCGCTGCCGATTATTTTGATTTTTACCAGGCGGGAATGACCTTTGAAGCGTTTGTCCGCTCGTTTTCCGACTGGTTTGCCCTGCACCGGCCGGCAGCCATGCTGGTGGGCATCCGCGCCGATGAATCCTACAACCGGTTTTTGACCATCGCCAACAACCGCAAGCAGCGCTTCGCGGACGATAAGCCCTGGACAACCACCGCTCCCGGGGGGCACGCGTGGTACGTCTATCCTCTCTACGACTGGAAAACCGCAGACATCTGGACATGGTTTGCAAAATCCGGGTGCAGCTATAACCCGCTCTACAACCTCATGTTTCAGGCGGGCGTCCCGCCGCGCTATATGCGCATCTGCGAACCCTTCGGCCCGGAACAGCGCCAGGGGCTCTGGCTCTATCACGTTCTCGAGCCCGAGCGCTGGGCCGCGATGTGCGAGCGCGTCAGCGGCGTGCGCAGCGGCGGTATCTACGCCGGGCAGGACAACCATTTTTACGGCCACCGCAAAATCCTCAAACCCGAGCACCTCGGCTGGCGCGACTACGCCATGCTCCTGCTGGACAGCATGCCGCAAAACACGGCTGAGCATTACCGCAATAAAATCGCGATCTATCTGCACTGGTATCAGAAGAGAGGCATGCCGGATATTCCCGAGACGCAGGAGGGCGATATCGGCGCCAAAGACATCCCCTCATGGCGCCGTATTTGTAAGGTTTTACTTAATAATGACTACTGGTGCAGGGCGCTGTCGTTCAGCCCAAATAAACCCAAACATTATCAGCGCTACAGCGACAGAGTGAAGGCGAAACGCAAGGAGTGGGGCATTTTATGCGACAAAGAATAATTACCGAGATCGAAACGTACCTGCAGTCACTTTCCGAAGAGGATCGGATTAACGCCATCAATGCCTTTCGTGAAGCGATCCATCGACACAGTCCTTTTCGTGAGCAACCGATAGACTGCGTGCTCTGGATCAAACAGGACGCGATTATCGCTAACGACTACAACCCCAATAACGTTGCCCCTCCAGAAAAACGGCTGCTCACCAGGTCGCTGGAACTCGATGGATTCACCCAACCTCTTGTCGTAACTGAAAGTGAACCGCAACATTACGAAATTGTGGATGGTTTCCACCGCCATGAAATCGGCAAAAATCGGGCGGCGTTAAAGCGCCAGCTCAAGGGATATCTCCCCGTCACCTGCCTGCGCCAGGACCGACAGGAAAAGCATGACCGTATGGCCGCCACGATCCGTCACAACCGGGCGCGGGGTCGGCACCAGATTAACGCCATGTCAGAGATCGTGCGCGAACTGGCACAGCTCGGCTGGAATGATGAGCGAATTGGCAAAGAGCTCGGAATGGACAGCGACGAGGTGCTGCGCCTCAAGCAAATCAACGGTCTGCTGGCGCTGTTTGCAGACCGTCGCTATTCCGAAGCCTGGACGGTGAAATAATCAGAGCGTGTTCAAACGCTCTGCCGCCGCCAGCAGCGTCGATTCCTGCTTGGCAAAGCAAAGACGGATCAGCTTGTGTGGGAAGGGATCGGCGCAGAATACCGACAGCGGAATGGCGGCCACTCCCACCTCTTTTGTCAACCACTGGCAAAAGCTGACGTCATCCAGATCGGAAATCGCACTGTAGTCCGCGAGCAGGAAATAGGTTCCTTCAGACGGCAAAATTTCCAGGCGGCTTTTACTCAGCGCCGTCACGAACAGATCCCGACGTTCACGGTAGAAACGCGGCAGCGCGCGATAATGCTCGGGCTCCGCGCGCAGCATATCCGCCAGCGCCAGCTGAGCTGGCGTGTTCACGGCAAAGGTCAGGTACTGATGCACCTTGCGCAGCTCAGCGCTAATGGCGGCCGGTGCGACGCAGTAGCCCACTTTCCAGCCGGTCATATGGTAGGTCTTACCGAACGACGAGACGGCGATAGCGCGCTCGCGAAGCTGCGGATGGGCCAGCACGCTGGCGTGTCCCTCTTCTGCAAAGCAGATGTGCTCGTAAACTTCATCGCTCAGCACGTAAATTTCACGTTCAGCAATGGCCTGCCACAGCGCGGCGAAGTCCGTTTTCTGCCACACCGTCGCGGACGGGTTATGCGGGGTATTCAGGATCACCAGACGGGTTTTATCACTCAGCAGCGCAGCAAATGCCTGCCAGTCAGGGCGGAAATGCGGTGGCTGTAACGCCACGCGTTTCACCACGCCGCCGGAAAGTTCAACCGCAGGCGCATAGCTGTCGTAGCTCGGGTCAAAGCAGATCACTTCATCGCCCGCGCGCACCAGCGCGGTGATGGCCGCATACAGCGCTTCGGTCGCCCCTGCCGTCACCGTGATGTCGCTGTTCGCATCGGGCTTATGACCATACAGCTCAGCCGTTTTGTCGGCAATGGCTTCCCGCAGCGCCTGTACGCCCGTCATTGGCGCATACTGATTCGCCCCCTGCGCAACGTGATACGCTAAACGCGCCTGCAGATAAGCCGGGCCGTCGAAATCCGGGAACCCCTGAGAAAGGTTAATGGCGTTGTGCTGCTGCGCCAGAGCGCTCATCTGCGTAAAGATGGTGGTACCGAGATTGGGAAGTTTACTTTGCGGAATCAAGGCGTTAATGCTCATTGTGTTGTGCCTGCTTGTAATACTTATGTTGCTGCCACTATAACACGATGTTAGTCTTTGGCAATCAAGACGCTTAGACGTCTAAACAATATGAATATTCCTGTCCGAGAGGGTAAAAGGAAAATGACAGACAACCTGCAACTCACGCATCTGGTCGACGCCTGCCGCTGGATCGGTGCCAAAGGCTGGGCGCCCGCCACCGGCGGTAACATGTCGGTGCGTCAGGACGAACATCTCTGCTGGCTTAGCGAATCCGGCAAAGACAAAGGTAGCCTCACAACCGATGACTTTCTGCAGGTGGAGATCGCCACCAACCGCGCGCCGTCCGGTCGTAAACCGTCGGCGGAGACCGGGCTGCACACGCTGATTTATCGTCTGTTCCCTGAGGCCAACGCCGTACTGCACGTTCACACGGTTAACGCCACGGTGCTGTCCCGTCTGGTCAAAGAGGCCGAGCTCAACATCAGCGGCTTTGAGATGCAAAAATCCCTCACCGGACAGACCACGCATCTGGACACGGTGGCTATTCCGGTCTTCGATAACGACCAGGATATTGACGCCCTCGCCTCACGAATCGCTCATTACGCGCAGGAACGTCCGCTTAATTATGGTTTTCTTCTGCGTGGCCATGGCTTAACCTGCTGGGGACGCGATGTGGCCGAAGCCCGCCGTCATCTGGAAGGACTGGAGTTCCTGTTTGAATGTGAAATGCGTTTACGACAACTGGAGAGAGTATGATTCGCGCGATTGTGACGGATATTGAAGGAACCACCAGCGATATTCGTTTTGTCCATGATGTTTTGTTCCCCTACGCGCGTGAGCGGCTGGCGGCCTTCGTGACCGCGCAGCAGTACGCCGAGCCGGTGAAATCCATTCTGGACAACCTGCGTGATGAAATCGGTCACCCGCACGCTAGCGTCAGCGAGCTTATCGACGCCCTGTTTGCCTTTATGGATGAAGACCGCAAATCGACCGCGCTCAAAGCGCTGCAGGGGATCATCTGGCACGACGGCTACGTCAACGGCGACTTTACCGGCCATCTCTACCCGGACGTGCTGCCCGCGCTGGAAAAATGGAAAGCGCAAGGGATTGATCTCTATGTTTATTCCTCTGGCTCCGTCGCTGCGCAGAAACTGTTATTTGGCTACAGCGACGAAGGTGATATTACTCATCTGTTCAGCGGCTATTTCGACACCCATATCGGCGCCAAGCGCGAGGTGCAGTCTTATCAGAACATTGCGGCGCAAACGGGCATAGCCCCGTCGCAGATCCTCTTCCTCTCCGATATTCATCAGGAGCTGGACGCGGCTGAACAGGCAGGTTTTCGTACCCTGCAGCTGATTCGCGGTGATGATGACGGCGCAAGCCACCACCATCAGGTCCACCAGTTTGACGAGATTAACCCGGAGCAGATCCCTTCATGAGCGCATTGACCATTTATTCCGACAAAGACGCCAGTCAACACCAGTGGCACAGCACCGACGCCGCCGAGATTGCCCAACAGCTCAACGCAAAAGGCGTGCGGTTTGAACGCTGGGCGGCGGATCGCGATTTAGGGCACGATCCCGCGCCTGAAGCCGTGATCGCGGCGTATCAACATGCGATCGACAAACTGGTCGCAGAGAAGGGTTACCAGAGCTGGGACGTGATCAGCCTGCGCGCCGACAATCCGCAAAAAGACGCGCTGCGCGCGAAGTTCCTGAACGAACACACCCACGGCGAGGACGAAGTACGCTTTTTCGTGGAAGGCGCGGGCTTGTTCTGCCTGCACATTGGCGATGAAGTGTATCAGGTGCTGTGCGAGAAAAACGACCTGATCTCCGTGCCCGCGGGCACGCCGCACTGGTTTGATATGGGCTCAGAGCCGAACTTTACGGCGATTCGTATTTTCGATAATCCGGAAGGCTGGGTGGCCCAGTTTACCGGTAACGCCATTGCGGATGCGTATCCGCGCCTCGCTTGATCTTTTCTCCCTCTCCCTGTGGGAGAGGGCCGGGGTGAGGGCACCAGCGCGCACTACGCGTTTAGCCTCTTCACATACTCCACCAGCTGATCCAGCACTATCCCCCACCCTTCGTGGAAACCCATCTGCTCGTGCTGCTCGCGGATTTCCTTCGTGGGGTGGCGCGCAATCGCCGTATAGCGCGTTTTGCCCTCGCCCACCTCTTCCAGCAGCAGGATCGCCGTCATAAACGGCTTCTCGGTTGGTTTCCAGCCTTCGGTATAGCCGTCGGTAAAGACCAGCTTTTTTCCCGGGTCGATTTCAAGGAACACCCCCCGGTTATCCATCCGCTGACCGTCCACCTCAAACACGGTGTTGAACCGTCCGCCCACGCGGAGGTCAAGGTCGCATTCGGTCACCTTATGGGGAGCAGGAATGAAGAAGTTTTTGATATGCTCGGGGGTAGTCCAGCAGAGCCACAGCAGGTCGCGCGGGGCATCCACCACGCGCTCCAGTTTTAAGTCTGTTTCAGGATCGAGCGTCACGATATTGTCCTCTTAAGGGAACCCCTTAAAGGATAGCCGGACTCAGGCGAATTTGCCGTTTGCCACCGCTTCCGGCGTGACCACCCCCGTATCCAGCACCCAGCCGCTAATCAGCGAGGCGGGCGTTACGTCAAACGCCGGGTTGTAGACTTGCGCGTTTTCCGGCGCCCACTGCACCGCGCCAAAGCTTCCGGCGACGCCCGTCACCTCGCTGGCGGCGCGCTGCTCAATCGGGATCGCGTCGCCGTTCGGGCAGTCCGGATCGAGGGTCGTTTGCGGCGCGGCCACGTAGAACGGAATGCCGTGGAATTTTGCCAGCACCGCCAGGGAATAGGTGCCAATCTTGTTCGCCACGTCGCCGTTGGCAGCAATGCGGTCTGCACCCACCCACACTGCGTCCACCTGCCCTTTCGCCATCAGTCTGGCGGCCATGGAATCGGTAATTAGCTGATACGGCACACCCAGCTCGCCAAGTTCCCAGGCGGTTAATCTTCCCCCCTGCAGCAGCGGACGGGTTTCATCGACCCAGACGTTGCTGACCTTGCCTTCCTGATGCGCGCGAGCAATCACGCCCAGCGCGGTGCCGACGCCCGCCGTTGCCAGCCCGCCGGTGTTGCAGTGGGTCAGCAGACGGCTGCCGGGCTTCACCAGCGCGCTACCCGCTCTCGCAATGGCGTCACAGAGCCGTTTGTCTTCGTCGATCAGGCGCAGCGCCTCCGCCACCAGCGCCGGAACATACTCTTCCTGCCACAGCGCCAGCTTCATGCGGTCAAGATTATTCATCAGGTTCACCGCCGTCGGGCGGGATGCGCGCAGGGTTTCCAGCGCAACCGCCAGCTCGTCACGGCTTTTGCCGTTTTCCGCCAGCAGCGCCAGCAGCAGACTTGCAGAGAGACCGATCAGCGGCGCGCCGCGCACCCGCAGGGCGTGAATATGACCCACCAGCGCCTCTACCGTTGAGGCATCCAGCCAGCGTTTCTCCTGCGGAAGGGCCTGCTGGTCGAGAATAAAGAGCTGATTATCCGCTACCCGCAGGCTGGTCGTCTGTAATGTCTGCATGTCGTTAATTCCCTGTTGCGTTGTTGTAGCACATTGTGTCAGGATGAAATCCAGATGTATAGACGTCTACATGTCTTTATTAGCAAACCCGTGAGGAGCAGGCCATGTCGCAATACCGTACCTTTACCGCTCAGGACGCCGTGGAATATGCCAGGCAGTTTGGCGGCCTTGACGATCCTTCATCGCTGGTGGAGGCGCAGGAGGTAGGCGACGGCAACCTCAATCTGGTGTTCAAAATCTTCGACAGCGCGGGCGTGAGCCGCATCATCGTTAAGCAGGCGCTGCCCTACGTGCGCTGCGTCGGCGAGTCCTGGCCGCTGACGCTGGACCGCGCCCGTCTGGAGGCGCAAACCCTGGTCGAGCACTACCGGCACAGCCCGCAGCACACGGTGAAAATCCACCACTTTGACCCGGAACTGGCGGTGATGGTGATGGAAGATCTCTCCAGCCATCGCATCTGGCGCGGCGAGCTGATCAAAAATAATTATTACCCGCAGGCTGCGCGTCAGCTGGGTGAATACCTCGCGCACGCGCTGTTCCACACCAGCGATTTCTACCTGCACCCGCACGAGAAAAAAGCGCAGGTGGCGAAATTCATCAACCCGGAGATGTGCGAGATCACCGAAGATCTGTTCTTCAACGATCCGTACCAGATCCACGAACGCAACAGCTACCCGGCCGAGCTGGAAAATGACGTCGCCGCGCTGCGCGACGACGCCCAGCTGAAAATTGCCGTGGCCTCCCTGAAGCACCGTTTCTTTTCTCAGGCTGAAGCTCTGCTGCACGGAGACATTCACAGCGGCTCGATTTTTGTGGCCGACGGCAGCCTGAAGGCCATCGACGCCGAGTTCGGCTATTTCGGGCCGATGGGCTTTGATGTCGGCACCGCTATCGGCAACCTGCTGCTGAACTTCTGCGGCCTGCCGGGACATCTGGGCATTCGCGATGCCGCTGCCGCCCGCGAGCAACGTCTGACCGATATTCAGGAACTGTGGAACACCTTCGCGGAGCGCTTCCAGGCGCTGGCACACGAGAAAACACGCGACGCCGCGCTCAGCGCGCCGGGCTATGCCTCCGCCTTCCTGAAAAAGGTCTGGCATGATGCCATCGGTTTCTGCGGCACCGAGCTGATTCGCCGCAGCGTCGGGCTTTCCCACGTCGCGGATATCGACACCATTCAGGACGAGGCGATGCGCCACGAATGCCTTCGCCACGCGATAACGCTCGGCAAGGCGCTGATTGTTATTGCCGACCGTATCGACAGTGCGGAAGATCTGGTGGCGCGGGTACGGCAGTACAGTTGATTTTCTCCCTCTCCCTGTGGGAGAGGGCCGGGGTGAGGGCATCAAACCGCACTTACCCCAAATACTCAATCACCGACAGCCCGCCGTTATAATCCGTGCTGTAGATAATTCCCTGCGCATCCACGAACACGTCACACGACTGGATCACCTGCGGGCGATTCGGGCGGGTATCCATCATTTTCGCCGGCGCGGCAGGCACCAGCGCCCCCGTTTCAACCGGACGATACGGATTGGAAATGTCATACGCGCGCACGCCCGCATTCTGATACGTGGCAAAAATCAGCGTGGAGCTGACAAAGCTCCCCGGCCGGTTCTCGTGCAGGTTGTGCGGCCCGAAATGCGCCCCTTTCACCACGTAGTCAGTTTCGTCCGGCTGCGGGAAGGTAGAGATGCTTATCGGGTTCGACGGCTCGCGGATATCAAACAGCCAGATCAGCTTCTCCCCGTCCTCCTGGTTGTCGAGCACCGCTTCATCCAGCACCACCAGCAGATCGCGGTCCGGCAGCGGCAGCGCGGTGTGCGTGCCGCCGCCAAACGGCGGACTCCAGTTACGGTGGCTAATGAGTTTAGGCCGGGTACGATCCTTCACGTCCAGCAGCGTCAGGCCGCCGTCGCGCCAGCTGCCGTACGCGGTATCGCCGGCAATAATCGCATGGTGGAGTGCGTAGCGTTTCCCTTCCGGCCAGTTCGGCTGTTCGCCTTCGGCCTGGTTCATCCCCGGCAGCCACCAGCGCCCTGCCACCTCAGGCTTACGCGGGTCGGCCAGATCGATCGTCAGAAAGATGTAGTCGGTAAAACCGTCGATCAGCGCCGACACGTACGCCCAGCGGCCACCGACGTACCAGATGCGGTGAATGCCGATTCCGCTCAGCGACAGAAAGCCGATTTCGCGCGGCCTGTCCGGCGTGGAGATATCAAACACGCGCAGCCCGGCGCTCCAGCCTTTGTCCTGCACGTCGCGGACAGTCTCGCCCACCTGGCGGGTGTAGTAGACCTTCTCGTCGGCAAAGCGGGCATCGGCAAACAGATCCCGGGCGTTGATGACCAGCAGCAGGTCATCATGCGCCTGCAGATGCACGTTCCAGGTGCCGGGCGGCGCGGGCACGTAGCCCACCGCTTTCGGGTTTTTCGGGTCGCGCACGTCGACAATCGAAAAGCCCTGCGACACCATATGGCCGATATAAGCGAAACCGCGGTGCACCATCAGCTGCACGCCGTCCGGGCGACCACCCTGATCGCTATGGCCAATCAGCCGCATGTTGCGGCTGTATTCGGGTTGAGGTAATGCAGACATAGTTGAGTCCTTTCGCCGGATGGCGGCTTCGCCTTATCCGGCCTACAACACCGTAGGCCCGGTAAGCGAAGCGCCACCGGGCATTATTTTGACCTGGCTTCCAGCGTCGCAAACCACGGCGCGATAAAATCTTCCGTCTGGTCCCAACCCGGAATGATTTTCCCCAGCGACGCCACGTTCACCGCACCCGGCTGGGCGGTCAGCAGCGCCTGTGGAATAGCGGCCGCCTTAAAATCGTAGGTCGCAGGCGTGGCTTCCCCGGCAATCTTGTTCGCCACCAGACGCACGTTGGTCGCGCCAATCAGCTTCGGATCCACCGCCACGCTCACCTTCCATGGGCTGCCCGGCTCGCGCATCAGCTGCAGATCCTGGTTGGAGATGTCGATGCTGTAGAGTTTGATCTCGGTACGGCCGTTCTCTTTCAGCGCTTTGTAGGCGCCCTGGCTGAAGGCGTCCCAGGTCCCCCAGATGGCGTCGATTTTACCTTTCGGGTATTTCGCCAGAATCGCACCCACCTTGTTGGCGGTGTCACCCTGCACGTCAGAAGAGACCGCGCCGATAGACTCCAGCTCTTTGATGTCCGGGTACTGTTTTTGCAACTCTTTATACGCCGCCTGACGACGCTCCATCGGCGGGAAGCCCGCCACCCACAGCTTGACGATATTGGCCTTGCCGTTGAAATCTTTCGCCAGTTGGCCGAAGGAGAGGTTCGTCAGGGAGGCATCGTCCTGCTGGGTGACGGTCACGCCCGGGATCTCGCCATTAACCGCCGTATCAAAGACGGCGACCTTAATCCCGGCGTCCACCGCCTTCTTCACCAGCGCGGTGGAGTACGGATCGCGGCCCTGAGACAAGATAATCCCGTCGTACTTCTGGCTGATGGCCTGGTTCACGAAGTCCTGGAATTTGGCGTCGTCCCCGTTGCTTAAAAAGGTGCTGACCTTAAAGCCAAGCTTCTTTCCTTCCTGAATGGCTCCGGCAATAAACTGCGTGGTGTTGTCGTCTGAGCCGAGGTTACGGATCACCGCGATGCGAATGGGGCCGTCGTGGTTGGCAATGGCCGCCGGAAGCGGTGCGGGCGTGGCCGCGAAGCCAGGCAGAGCGGTGAATAACCCTAATGCCACCAAAGAGAGTGCAATCTTTTTCATTTTTTATCCCGTTGTGTTGTCAGCGTTTTTGTATGTAGGTAATCGCCAGTGCTACCGCGAGCACCAGCCCTTTTATAATGTCCATGGCGTAATACGGCACGGAGAGCATCACCAGCCCGTTCGACAGCACGCCGAGAATAACCGCCCCCACCAGGGTCCCCAGCGCATTCGGCTTGCCGGACCCGGCCAGCGAGAAACCAATCCACGCCGCCGCCACCGCATCCATCAGGTAACCGCCGCCCGCGTTTACCTGCGACGAGCCAATGCGCGAGGCTAGCAAAATCCCGCCTAGGCCCGCCAGCAGGGAGGCAATCACGTAGGCCGCCACCTTGTAGCGGGTGGTGCGAATCCCTGAGAGGCGCGCCGCTTCCGGGTTACCGCCAATGGCGTACATCCGACGACCGTGAGTGGTGAGCGACAGCCCCAGCTGCGCCAGAACTGTCACCACCAGCATGATGATCACAATCGTCGGCACCTGCCCCAGCAGGCTGAACGTCGCCGGAATGGTACCTTCCGCCATGTCACCGCTCGGCAGCACCATGTTCTCGGTAATCGACCCGCCGTAGCTGTAGGTCATCGCCACGCCCTGGATCACAAACAGGCTGGCCAGCGTCGCGAGCATGTCCGGAATGCGCAGGATGACGATCAGAAAGGCGTTAAACAGACCCACCAGCGTGCAGAGCGCGAGGGTGATCAGAATCGACTCGGTGGTGCCGAAGCCGTGCCAGACGAAAAGGGAAATCACCAGCGCGTTCGCCAGCGACGCGGTCGATCCTACGGAGAGATCGAACCCGCCGATGGTCAGCGATATCGACACGCCGATGGCTATCACCGTCACGATGGCAATCGAACGCAGAATATTGATGATGTTGTTTGGATCGAGGAAGCTGTCCGACGCCAGGCCAAAGACGGCCACCAGCGCGACGACGGTTAACAGCATGCCCCACTTGTAGAGAAAATCGAAAATCTGCTGACGGCCAGACGCCGTCGCGTTTACTGAAAGGGCCTTGCTCACGACGCCGTTCCTCCGGTTGAATAATAAAGTAGTGTCTCTTCACGGGCCTCGGCCCCGGCGATTTCCGCCACGATGCGCCCGTCCCACAGCACGCAGATGCGGTCGCACAGCCCGACCAGCTCGGCAAACTCGCCGGAGGCGTAAATCACCCCTTTGCCCTCACGCGCCAGGCCGTCGATCAACTGGAACAGATCGGTTTTGGCCTTCACGTCCACGCCTTTGGTCGGCTCGTCGAAGATCAGCACACTCGCGTCATTGCGCAGCCACTTGCCGATGGCGACCTTCTGCTGGTTGCCGCCGGACAAACGTCGCAAAACCTGTCCGGGACCGCGGGCGCGCACGCCGACGCGGGCGATCACCTCCTCCGCCCAGCGCCACGCCTGACGATGGCCGAACAGGCTCCAGCGCGAGAAGCTGTTATCGGCGCACACGGCAAGGTTCATGCTCACCGGCTCGTCGATAAAAATGCCCTCTTTACGCCGCTCTTCCGGCACCAGCGCCAGGCCGCGCAGCACCGAGTCCGCCGGATCGCGCGGCTGCCAGGGCTGTTGATTCAACTCACCGCGCGACACGCGGCTTTTGCTGGCGCCAAACAGCGCCTTACAGAGTTCGGTTTTGCCCGCGCCCGCCAGCCCGGCAATACCGAGAATTTCGCCCTTACGCAGGTGCAAGGAGATATCTTTCAGCAGCGCGTCGTCGTGCAGCCCTTCTACCCGCAGCAACGTTTCGTCGCCGTGCGGCGGCCGCGCGGGCGGGTAGATATCGCTCAGCACGTGGCCGAGCATCTTCTCGACGATCGCTTCGCCGCTGAGATTGGCCATCGGGCCGGACTCGATCAGCTTGCCGTCGCGCAGCACCGTCAGGGTGTCGCAGATGGCCTTCAGCTCGTGAATGCGGTGGGAGATAAACACCACGCCGATGCCCTGCTGCTTTAACCGTCTCACCACCGCAAACAGGCGCTCGCTCTCGTGCGCGTCCAGCGGCGCGGTGGGCTCATCAAGAATGAGAAAACGGCAGTGGTGTGACAGGGCGCGCGCCAGCAAAATCTGCTGCTTTTCGGCAAGCGTGCAGCTGTCGATGGAACGGCGGACGTCCAGCGTAACGTCAAGCTGCGCCAGCGCCTGTCTCGCCTGCTGGCGGACGGCGCGCCAGCGGAAGCGATGCCCCGGCTGCGCCAGCTGGTCGAGCATGATGTTCTCGGCGATGCTTAACCCCGGGATCAGCGCCACGTCCACTTCCTGCTGCACGAGGTGGATCCCCAGCCGTTTGGCATCGAGCGGCTCGCGGATGCTTACCGGCTGGTTATTAATGGAGATTTCGCCTTCATAGTGGTCGTGCGTCCCGCACAGCACCGCCATCAGCGTCGATTTCCCCGCGCCGTTGGCGCCGGTCAGCGCATGTACCGATCCGCCGGTTAAGGTGAAGTTCACGCGCGACAGCGCCTGAAAGCCGGAAAAGGCCAGGCTGATACCGCGCATCTCAAGGCGACTGGAAACCATCCGCGTAAATCCTTCATAACTCTTCTGATTTATCGAATTTTTCACAGCTCCGGTTGACTGACAACGACGGAAAAGGCATAAGTTAAAGCGAAATATTATTAGCCATCCGGATGTCCAGACATAACATCGGGTTAGCGCTTGCTAAAAAAGGACAACACCATGAGCAACACCGATATCCGCGTCGTGCCTGGCCCGGCGAACTACTTCTCCCATCCCGGAAGCCTTGCGCATCTGAATGACTTCTTTACCCCGGAACAGCTTTCCCGCGCGGTGTGGATCTACGGCGAGCGCGCTATCGACGGCGCACGCCCGTTCCTGCCGGAGAGCTTTCACGCGCCGGGGGCGAAACACCTGCTGTTTAAAGGCCACTGCAGCGAGCGCGACGTCATCCATCTGGTGAACGAATCCGGCAGTGACGCCAGCGTGGTGATTGGCGTCGGCGGCGGCGCGGTGCTGGATACCGTCAAGGCCGTGGCGCGTCGTCTGGGCGTGCCGTTCGTGGGTATCCCCACCATTGCCGCTACCTGCGCGGCATGGACCCCGCTCTCCGTCTGGTACAACGATGCCGGGCAGGCGCTGCATTTTGAGATCTTCGATGACGCCAACTTCCTGGTGCTGGTAGAGCCACAGATCATTCTTAACGCACCCGCGGAATACCTGCTGGCGGGTATCGGCGATACGCTGGCGAAGTGGTACGAAGCGGTAGTGCTTGCTCCGCAGCCTGAAAACCTGCCGCTGACCGTGCGGCTGGGCATCAACGGCGCGCTGGCAATCCGCGACGGGCTGCTGGAGCACAGTGAGGAAGCGCTGGCCGACCAGCAGCGCGGCGAACAGACGCAGGCGTTCCGGGACGTGGTGGACGCGATTATCGCCGGCGGCGGGATGGTTGGCGGTCTGGGCGAGCGCTATACCCGCGTGGCGGCGGCGCATGCGGTACACAACGGTTTAACCGTGCTGCCGCAGACGGAAAAATACCTCCACGGCACCAAGGTGGCCTACGGCATTCTGGTGCAGAGCGCCCTGCTCGGCCAGGACGACGTGCTGGCGCAGCTGGTGGCGGCGTACCGGCGCTTTAACCTGCCGACCACGCTTCGCGCGCTGGAGGTCGATATTCACAACCGAGACGAGCTGGATAAAGTGATTGCCCACACTCTGCGTCCGGTGGAGTCAATTCATTATCTGCCGGTGACGTTAACGCCTGAGGTTCTGCACGCGGCGTTTGAGAAGGTGGAATACTTCAGCCGTTAATCTCCCTGACCGTCTATACCTAATGATGATTCTTACCACTCTCGTAACGAGGTCATCATGCAGATCGATTTAACAGGTAAAAAGGCGCTGGTTACCGGTGCCAGCCGCGGGTTGGGTCGGGCTATTGCACTGTCGCTGGCGCGCGCCGGTGCGGATGTGATTATTACGTATGAAAAATCTGCCGATAAAGCCCAGGCGGTCGCTGAGGAGATTAAGGCGCTGGGACGACACAGCGAAGCTGTGCAGGCCGACAGCGCCAGCGCGCAGGCGATTCAGGATGCCGTTACCCATGCGGCGCGTTCCCTTGGCGGGCTGGATATTCTGGTCAACAACGCGGGTATCGCGCGCGGCGGCCCGCTGGAGTCCATGACCCTGGCGGACATCGACGCGCTCATCAACGTCAACATTCGCGGCGTGGTGATCGCCATTCAGGAAGCACTGGTGCACATGTCCGACGGCGGGCGCATTATCAACATCGGCAGCTGTCTGGCCAACCGCGTGGCGATGCCGGGTATTGCCGTTTACTCGATGACCAAGTCTGCCCTTAACTCCCTCACCCGCGGCCTCGCGCGCGATCTGGGCCCGCGCGGTATTACCGTTAACCTTGTCCACCCCGGCCCCACCAACAGCGATATGAACCCGGAAGACGGCGAACAGGCGGAAGCCCAGCGCCAGATGATCGCAGTTGGTCACTACGGCCAGCCGGAAGACATCGCGGCGGCGGTCACCTTCCTCGCCAGCCCGGCTGCGGGGCAGATCTCCGGCACAGGGCTGGATGTCGACGGCGGGTTGAACGCCTGATCGCATATTTCCTGCAAGCCTCTGTCACCCGGCAGAGGCCTTCTCGAGCCGCCTCGACGGTTTGCGTTTTGCCTCTTACCTGTATTTTTTCTCCGCTCTACAGTACCCATAAGAAATTCGGAATTTATCTAATAGTCTTATTATTTCCTTATAGTTTGTGTGGGCGTACAGTGGAGGTACGGATGAAGATTGTCTGGTCCAATGGTGCAAAGAAGGCGTTTTCAAAGATTGACGAGCGGTATCAGCACCGCATTGAGGTAAAGCTTAATGAGCTGGATGACCGTTCAGCTCCCCGGCCCGATATCAAAAAAATATCGGCGACCGAAAATCATTTCCGGCTACGCGTTGGCGATTACCGCATCATCTATACGCTTCGGGACGATCCCGATAACCATTGTTATGTTTTAGCCGTCAAGCGCAGAACTTCAACGACTTACCTGCATGAGGAGAGTGCCACCTATGGCTGTACAGCTAATCAAGGACGATAACGGGAAAACGCAGTACGCCGTTATTCCCTATCACGAATATTTTCGTATGCTCTTACAGATGTCAGAAATTGACGACGAAACCGATGACGATCTGGAGGATATTGAGGTCGAACACGATAGTCTGGATGACGTGGAATTGCCCGGAGAAGTGTGCAGCATCATGACCTGGCAGAACGTCAGCCTGCAGGCCGCGTGGCGTATCCTGCGCGGGCTATCCCAGCAGGAGGTGGCGGAGAAACTCGGCATCAGCCAGTCCGCCGTGTCACAGCTGGAAGCGCTGGACTCCCGTCCGCAAAAGCGCACCCGTGAAAAGCTGGCAGCGATCTACGGCTGCAAGCAGGAGCAGATCAGCCTCTATTTACCGAAAGAGGGTTAACAGCACTTCGCCCCGCCCTTGCCGCCGTAACGGGCGTCCTGGCGGTCACGGAAAAATTCTTCGTAGGTCATTGGCGTCTGGTCCGGATGATTGACGCGCATATGCTCGACGTAGTTGTCGTAGTCCGGCACGCCAATCATCATTTTGGCGGCCTGGCCCAGGTACTTACCGGCTTTGGAAAGGGTGTCGAACATAGTTTTGATCTCACAGGGAATGTAGGCCGGGTAAGGCGAAGCCGCCACCCGGCACACAGGTTAATGCGCCCCTTTCGCCTGGGTCACAATCTCTTCCAGGTTTTCAGGCATTGGCTCATACGGCGTCTCTTTCGCCGTTGGCGTGTCGACTTTCAATGCCGCCAGCGCGGTCTTGAGAGAATACAACGCCAGCACCACGACCACCACCATAAAGAAGATGGTCAGCCCGGCGTCCAGACGGTTGTTAAACACCAGCTGCGACAGCTGCGATTCGGTGTACTGTGCCGGGATCTTGCCGCTGTCGATCATCGCCTGGAACTTGTTGGCGATTGCCAGGAAGCCCACCTTGTTATCCGGACTGAAGGCCTTCTGCCAGCCCGCCGTCAGGGTACAGATCAGCAGCCACGCAGTAGGCACCAGCGCCACCCACGCATAGCGCTGGCGCTTCATCTTGAACAGCACCACCGCGCAGAGCATCAGCGCCATGCCCGCCAGCATCTGGTTGGCGATACCGAACAGCGGCCACAGGGTGTTAATCCCGCCCAGCGGATCGACCACGCCCTGATGCAGGAAATAGCCCCACGCCAGCACGCACAGCGCCGTCGCCAGCAGGTTAGCCGGGAGCGAGTCGGTCCGCTTCAGGTTCGGGGAGATGACGCCAAGCAAATCCTGCAGCATAAAGCGCGCCGCACGGGTTCCCGCATCCACCGCCGTCAGGATAAACAGCGCTTCAAACAGAATGGCGAAGTGATACCAGAACGAGACGTCCATCAGCCCGCCCAGCGCGCCGTGGAGAATATACGCCATGCCCACCGCCAGCGTCGGCGCCCCGCCCGCGCGGGAGATAATGGACTGCTCGCCCACTTCGCTGGCGATGCTCGTCAACGTATCAGGGGTAATCGCGAAGCCCCAGCCGCTCACCACCTGCGCGGCAGAGGCCACCACGTCAACGGTACCGGCCGGAGCCAGGACTGCCATCGGGCTGTTCATCGCGAAGTAGACGCCCGGGTCGATAATGCAGGCGGAGACCAGGGCCATGATGGCCACGAAGGACTCCATCAGCATGCCGCCGTAGCCAATCAGGCAGGCCTGATTTTCATTCGCCAGCATCTTTGGCGTCGTCCCGGAGGCGATCAGCGCGTGGAAGCCCGACACCGCACCGCAGGCGATGGTGATAAACAGGAACGGGAACAGGTTGCCGGTCCAGACCGGGCCGGTACCGTCGATAAATTTGGTTAATGCCGGCATGGTCAGGGTCGGGCGCATAATCAGAATGCCGATCGCCAGCCCGACGATAGTGCCGATTTTCAGGAACGTTGAAAGGTAGTCGCGCGGGGCCAGCAGCAGCCACACCGGCAACACCGCCGCCACAAAGCCGTAGCCCACCAGCATCCAGGTCAGCTGTACGCCGGTAAAGTCGAAGAACGGTGCCCAGGTCGGGCTTTCCGCCACCCAGCCGCCGGAGATAATGGCGAACACGAGCAACACCAGACCAATCACCGACACTTCACCAATGCGGCCCGGACGCAGGTAGCGGATGTAGATCCCCATGAACAGCGCCAGCGGAATGGTAAAGGCTACGGTATACGTTCCCCACGGGCTGTGGGTCAACGCTTTCACTACGATCATCGCCAGCACCGCGAGGATGATCACCATGATCATAAAGGTCGCCACCAGCGCAATCACCCCGGCAGTGGCCCCCATCTCCTCTTTCACCAGCTCACCCAGCGAACGTCCGTCGCGGCGGGTGGAGACGAACAGTACCATAAAGTCCTGCACCGCCCCCGCCAGCACCACCCCGGCGAGGATCCAGATCATCCCCGGCAGGTAGCCCATCTGCGCCGCCAGCACCGGGCCCACCAGCGGGCCTGCCCCGGCGATAGCCGCAAAATGGTGACCGAACAGCACTTTCTTGTCGGTCGGCACGTAGTCCAGACCGTCGTTATGGCGGACGGCAGGCGTCATGCGGGTGCTATCGACCGCCAGAACATTTTTAGCGATATAGCGGCCATAAAAACGATAGGCGATCAGGTAAACGCAGACCGAGGCAACGACGATCCAGAGCGCGTTGATCTGCTCCCCCCGGTTGAGGGCGATGTAGCCCAGGGCAAAGGCTCCCACAACGGAGAGCCCTGCCCATGTAAGGTATTTCCCTGAGTTGTTCATAGTTGTTGTCCGTTGTTGTGAAACAGTGAGATGTTACATTTTGTTTCTAGAACAACCGGAAAAATTTAACAACTTTGAAACGCAATAATGCGTGGTCAAACCAGAGATTTACACCACAGTGTTAAGCCGATCACTTTGATCTGCCTGGGCTAGCCCAGCACCATCGTACTCAACCGGCAGGTACAGCACCGCCGCCCCTGCTCGTCGAAAACCCCAATCTCCCAGCTCTGGCTCGAACACCCAAGATGCAGCGGCTGACACACGCCGCGAACCGTGCCGTGGGATACCGCCCGATGATGCGTGGCGTTCAGCTCCGTTCCCACCACGCTCTGCCCGTCGCGGGTCATCAGAAATCCGGCCATTGAGCCGAGCGTTTCCGCCAGCGCCGCCGAGGCCCCGCCGTGGAGCAGGCCAAACGGCTGATGGGTACGCGCATCCACCGGCATCTCCGCTTCCAGCGTGTCGTCCCCGAGGCGGGTATAGACGATGCCCAGGTTCGCCACCAGGGTATTCACGCTGGTCGCGTTCAGTTCCTCAAGCGATAAATGACGTTTCCAGATCATTTACGCCCCCAGCGTGGAGCCGCCGTCCACCACGATATCCTGCAGGGTGATATGGCTGGCGGCATCGGAGGCAAGGAACAACACCGTGCTGGCGATCTCCTGTGGACGGGCAATTTTGCCCAGCGGAATACCGAGCTTAAACTGCTCGCCGAAGCCGCGGATGCGCTGCTGCTCCGCATCGTCGCTTTTCCACAGAGTGCGCTGCATATCGGTGTCCGTTGAGCCCGGCGACACCAGATTGCAGCGCACGCCGCTGCCTGCCAGCTCCAGCCCGACGGTCAGGGCCAGGCTTTTCAGCGCTGCTTTCGATGCGCCATAGGCGCTCATGCCGATGCGCGGCGCGTGCGCCGCGTCGGACGCCACGGTCACAATCGCCCCGCCCTGCTGACGGCGGAACTGCCCCATGGTCTGCTGGAACAGATTGAACGCGCCGCCAACGTTGACCGCAAAGGTGTCCTGCCAGTCCTTGTGCGAGAGCTGGTCCGTCGCCCCCATGCGCAGAATGCCCGCCGCGTTGACCAGCACGTCCAGCCGTTCGAGCGAAGCCAGCACGCGCCCGCACACCTCATGCACCTGCGCGGCATCCGCCACGTCCAGCGTTTCGGTGGCAAACGGATAGTGATCCTGCGGGAAGGCCAAATCGAACCCGGTCACCTGCGCGCCGGCTTCGGCAAATGCCTGTGCGGTCGCGTAGCCAATCCCCTTCCCCGCGCCCGTCACCCAGACGGTTTTACCGGTGAAATCCCATCCCATCACTTCACCTCGCGGGAAAGCAGCGCCCACCAGGCGTCGAGGGTCGGATTTTTCGCCAGCATCACGAAGTCGATATCGCCGTGTACTTTGCGCCAGCGGGCGGCCAGCGCCATCATGCGCACTGAATCCAGGCCGTAGTCGATCAGGTTTTCGTCATCCATCGGCTCGTCGGACTCGTCCAGCAGCGGCAGAATAAGCTCGCGCAGTGCGGCCTTCGAGGCCGGAACGGACGGCAGCAGTTCGTCAGTCATCACTACGCGGCCCGAGCGTCCGGCCACATAGTTCAGCGACATCAGGTGCTCGTCGCGGGTGAAATCCGCCAGCGCGTCGGCAATGAAGAACGGCTTAATGTCGCGCATAAAGGCGTCGGTGGCGGTGGTCATGCAGCCGATGTGGGCGTACACGCCGGTAATCAGCAACTGGTTGCGGCCCGTCTCTTTCAGCATCTGCTCCAGCGGCGAGCGGTGGAACGCGCTGTAGCGCCACTTCACCAGCACCGTGTCCGCTTCGTCCGGCGCCAGCTCGGCGACGATGCGCTGCTGCTCCGGCGAACGGGTCAGGCCCGGGCCCCACATGTCGTTCAGCAGGGCGCGATCGTCATCGCTCTGCTCTTTTGGCTGCGCGGTGTAGTACACCGGGATATTGTGTTCTTTGCACCAGGCGCGCAGTCTGGCGATGTTCGCCACCACCTGCTGCATCATCTCGCTGTTTTCGCCCCAGAAGTTCAGGAAATACTCCTGCATATCGTGGATCAGCAGCGCTGCGCGCTCGGGCTCAAACGCCCAGTTCACCTTGCTGGTCGGCAGCTCTGCGGCGGTCGGCAGCGCGTAAGCGGTTAATTTTGGAATGGCCATACTCTGTTCCTCAGCCCCGGGCGCGTTCAGCAAGCCGCAGGCGCAACTGTTTCTTATCGACTTTGCCGACCGGCGTCAGCGGGAGCGCATCCACGCTCTCCACGCGGTCCGGCAGCTTGAATTCGGCGACGCCCTGCTCGCGCAGGAAGCGACGCACCTCGACCGCGCGCAGGGGCTGTTTCACCACCAGATACGCGCAGCTCTTCTCACCCAGCAGGCTATCCTCCATGCTCACCAGCGCGGCGTGGATCACCGACTCATGGCGCAGCAGCAAGTTCTCGATCTCTTCAGCAGCAATCTTCTCGCCGCCGCGGTTGATCTGATCTTTCTCGCGCCCCTGCACGGTGATGTAGCCCTGATCGTCAATGGCGATCAGATCCCCGGAGCAGTAAAAGCCGTTGGCGTCGAAGGCGCTGGCGTTGTGTTCCGGGCTGTTGAAATAGCCGCGGAAGGTGTACGGGCCGCGCGTCATCAGGCGCCCGACTTCCCCGCGCGGCAGCGGGTTGCCGTGCTCGTCCGCCACCCACACTTCGTCGTCCGGGCACATCGGTCGGCCCTGGGTGTTGATGATGCGTTCCGGCGCGTCGTCGAGCGCGGTGTAGTTCACCAGCCCTTCTGCCATGCCGAACACTTGCTGCAGCTGGCAGCCGATTTCTGCCGGAATGCGCGCCGCGAGCGTGGCGGAGAGGCGTGCGCCACCCACCTGGAGCAGCTTCAGCGACGCAAGCTGGGCGTTGCCCGCGCCGTCGGCAATCGCCTGTAGCCAGAGGCTTACCGCCGGGGGCACCAGCGAAGTGACGTTAATCTTATGCCGTTCAATCAGCGGGAAGCAGAGCGTGGCGCTCGGATCGTTCGCCAGCACCACGCAGCCACCCACGGTAAAGACGCCTAACGATCCCGGCGAGCTCATGGCGTAGTTGTGCGCCGCGGGCAGCGCGTTCAGATACCGGGTATGCGCAGTGATACCGCAGATCTCGTTGCTGCGGCGAATGCTGTAGTCGTAATCGTTGTGCGTCCGCGGGATCAGCTTCGGCGTGCCGGTGCTGCCGCCGGAGAGCTGGAAGAACGCCACTTCGTCGGCGGGCGTCGGGTTAGGGATAAAATTGTCCGCCGGGCGCGCAGTCGCCGCGTCCAGGGCATATTCACCCTTATCGCCGCGCAGGAGCACGACGCGCACCGAGCGATGTTCATCCACAAAGGCATGAAGAAAATCATCGCCCGCAAACAGCACATGGTCGCGATCGGCGATCAGCACGGCGGGGTTGATCTGCGCCGCGTAGGCGTTCAGCTCGCTGCGCTGGTGGCTAAAGAGCGCGTTGACCGGCGCGACGCCAATTTGCAGCAACGCGAAGAAGGTCATGTAGAACTCGGCCACGTTGCCAAGCTGCACCAGCGCCGTCTCGCCACGCTGCAGCCCACGCGCCTGAAGGGCTGAGGCCAGGTTGTTCACGGCCTGATTCAGCGCGCGGTAGGTAATGTGGCGATCGCCATCGATAATCGCCACCGCATCGCTGTCCGCCCGATCCGTCAGGATGTGGGTCAACGGCAGATCCTGCCAGTAGCCTTTTTCACGGTAGCGGCGGGCAAATACCTCAGGCCAGCGGGTAAAGGGAATGGTCATGAGTCTTCCTTAGTGCAAACCAAACACGTTGAGCATGGTAGAGAGCTTCACGCCCGTCTCGCGCCACTCGCCCACCGGGGAGGAGGCAGGCACAATGCCCGCACCGGCAAACAGGCGAACGGTATTTTCACGAAGACGCGCGCAGCGGATGGTTACCACCCACTCGCCGTTGCCTTCGCTGTCGCACCAGCCAACGATGCCGCCAAACAGCTCGCGGTCGAACGGCTCCAGCTCGGCAATCAGCTCTTTCGCCGCCTGATGCGGGAAGCCGCTCAGCGCCGGGGTCGGGTGCAGCAGGCAGGCCAGGGTCAGGGCGTTCTCGTTTTCACGCGCCTCGCCTTCCACCGGCGTCGCCAGATGCCACAGCGTCGGCGTGGTAATCAACTGAGGAGAATCAGGCATGCTGAGATGATGGCTGCGCGGTGTCAGAATGGCCCTCATCGCCTGGGTGACCAGGTCGTGCTCGTGACGGTCCTTTTCGGAGGCCAGCAGCTTATTGCCCGCTTCGCGATCCAGCACGTCGTCCGGCTGACGGCGCGCGGAGCCTGCCAGCGGCAGCGAGCTAAAGTGCGCCCCCTCTTTACGCAGCAGCAGCTCCGGGCTGGCGCCCAGCAGCACGCCGCCGTCTTCCAGCGGCACGTGGAAGTTGAAGCTCGCCGGGTTCTGGGCGATCAGGCGCTCCATCAGGGCGCCGCTGTCCATGCGTTTGTCGGTCGCGATATCAATCAGGCGCGACAGCACCACCTTGTTCACCTGCGGCGTGGCGGTCAGCGACGCGGCGCGAGCAACCATCTCTTCGAAGACGGGCTGCGGCGGGATCTCGGTGCGTTGTGCCACCTTCAGCGCCTGCGCGCCGGAAAAATAGCGTGCGGACTGCTGACGTGCGGGACGGGAAAAGGTTTCCCAGCGTTGCGGAATAAACAGCGACGAGGGCTTGCGGGTGTCGAACGGGATCGCCCCCACCATCACCGGGTGAGCAATACCGCTGGCTTTTGCCGTGCGGAAGGCCTGGGCTAATTTTTGCTGGAAGCGACCCGCCGGATCGTCACCGCCGACGGCGGGTTCACTGAAGCGGGCAAAGCAGCCGGACGTGGTAAAGCTGCGGTAAGGCGACATAAAGAAAAAACGGTCTGATTCCAGCGTGGTTGCGGCGTGCTGAACTTCCTCAGCCAGGGACGTATCCATATCATCCTCCTCAAAATGATAAAAGAAGCAATAATGATTATCATTTATATTTTCGTCGGCTAACCTAATCCCACATCGCTTCGCTGTCAACCGTCGGGCAAATAACTTGTGCGACAAAAGCTTGCATCCCGATGCGGCAACCATGAAAATGAGAAGCATTATCTTCAACGAAAACAGGATCCCGCGCTGTGAAATTCCCTGCCGTTTTCCGTAATCCCCTGCTTTTATTATCACTTTTTGTTTTAGGACTTACCTCAGCCGCTGCCGCCGACTGGCCACGTCAGGTGACTGACAGCCGCGGGGTACATACCCTTGAGCACAAACCGACGCGCATTGTCTCCACCAGCGTGACCTTAACCGGCTCCCTGCTGGCGATTGACGCACCGGTCGTCGCCAGCGGCGCGACCACGCCGAACAACCGCGTGGCGGATGGACAGGGTTTCCTGCGCCAGTGGGGCGATATCGCGAAGCAGCGCAAGGTAGCGCGGCTGTACATTGGCGAGCCGAGCGCCGAAGCGGTAGCCGCGCAAATGCCGGACCTGATTTTGATCAGCGCCACCGGCGGGGATTCCGCACTGGCGCTGTACGATCAGCTCTCAGCTATCGCGCCGACGCTTATCATCAACTACGACGACAAGAGCTGGCAGGCGCTGCTGACTCAGCTGGGCGCGATCACCGGACACGAAAAGCAGGCCGCCGGGCGCATAGCCGCGTTTGATACACAGCTCGCGCAGGTGAAACAGCAAATGACGCTGCCGCCGCAGCCGGTGAACGCCATCGTCTACACCGCCGCCGCGCATTCCGCCAACCTGTGGACCGCCGAATCGGCGCAGGGCAAGCTGCTGCACCAGCTGGGCTTTACGCTGGCGGATCTGCCAGCCGGGTTGCAGACCTCAACAAGCCAGGGCAAGCGCCACGACATTATCCAGCTGGGCGGCGAAAACCTGGCGACGGGACTGAACGGCGAAGGGCTGTTTGTGTTTGCCGGTGACGAGAAAGACGTGGCGGCGATTTACGCTAACCCGCTGCTGGCGCACCTACCGTCGGTGAAAAACAAGCGCGTGTGGGCGTTAGGAACTGAGACGTTCCGCCTGGATTATTACAGCGCGATGTTGGTGTTGCAGCGTTTAGAGGCAATTTTCGGGTAATGCATGCGCCCGGTGGCGCTTCGCTTACCGGGCCTACAGGTGCAAAATGTAGGCCGGGTAAGGCGCAGCCGCCACCCGGCAAATCACACAGGGGCACTCTCCTGCCTGAACCGCCGCAATTCCACCAGCGCCACTAACAAAATCACGCCAACCATCGCTAACACAAACCCGCTGCTGCTCGCCGACGCCACCGGGCTCATTATCGCCCCCAGCCCGCCGAGGATCGCCGCGCCGATGGCATCGCCCGTGACGTTCTGCGCGGTCCACAGGCCGTTGATACGCCCGAGCATCCCTTCCGGCGTCTGAGTCTGGATCAGGGTGTACTGCAAGAGCGAGCTGATGGCGCTCAGCCAGCCAAAGATCACCAGACACATCACCCCGAGCGCCCAGACCGGCATCAGGCTAAAGAAGCCAATGGCGATAAACGAGGCCAGCGTGGCAAGCAGTATAATCAACCCCGGTCGCGCGCTCTGCGCCAGGTTACCGCTGGTCAGCGCCCCGCAGGCCGCACCGAGCGGAATCGCGGCGTACAGCAGGCCAATCTCCGAGGCGCTCATCCGCCACTCTCCCGCTAACGCCGGATACAGCACGCGCACGGCGCTCGCCATGGTCAGCAGGCCGCCAAGCAGCGCAATGCCGCCAATCAGCGGGTTACTGAACAGAAAACGAATAGCGGCCATCAGTGATGTCAGCGGATGCTCGCGCGGCTGCGGCGGAGGTGGCAGCAGCGGCAGGCGCAGCAGCGTCAGCGTGGTGATAAACGTCCCCGCCGCGGCCAGGCCGTAGTTCCACGCCACGTTGCCGGTTGCCAGCAGCAGGCCGCCGACCATCGGCGAAATCACCGAGCCGAGGCGCACGGTGAGCATGGTGATCGCCCCCGCCTGCATCAGATTTTCTCGCCCGACCAGCGCGGGCGTCGCCGCCAGCAGCGCTGTCACGCCTAAGGAGGCAAAGAAACCGTCCCACAGCCCGAGGGCATAAATGGCGATCAGCGACGGTTCTGGCAGCATGGCGTTCAGACACAGCCCGATAAAGCCCACACCGCAGGTGCCGCGCGCCAGCAGGATCAGCTTTTTACGCTCGTAGCGGTCCGCCAGCACGCCGCCGACCATCAGACCGATGAACATCGCCCCGCCGGTTAACGTCACCGATAACCCCACCAGCCAGCTGGAGTGCGTCATAGTCTGGATCTGGACCGGTACGGCCACGCCGAGCAGGCCGAGGGATAAAATGGAGATAAAACGAGCGATAAAGACGGCGCGATACGCCGGGTGCGTTTTGAGCAGGCTGAGGTTGAGCAGCCAGGATTTTTGATTCATGACAAAGCCTTGAGTGTAATTCTACCCATTCCATGGGCGCACATGCTAACATAGCCAAATAAGATAGATAACGATAATCACTATCATTATCAAATCATGGATGTTGCTATGTCGTTTTCCTCTTCTTCGGTGCGCGCCATTGCCGTGCCCGTTTTATTGCTGCTATTGAGCCTGGCGATTGCACTCAGCCTGCTGGTCGGCGCGAAGTCGCTGCCCGCCTCCGTTATCGTTGATGCGCTCTCCGGCACCTGTCAGAGCGCCGATTGCGTCATCGTGCTCGACGCCCGCCTGCCCCGCACCCTTGCCGGACTGCTGGCCGGTGGCGCGCTCGGCCTTGCCGGTGCGTTGATGCAAACCCTTACCCGTAACCCACTGGCGGACCCTGGCATTCTCGGCGTGAACTCCGGTGCCAGCTTTGCCATCGTGCTCGGCGCGGCGCTGTTCGGGTTGACGTCGCCCTCTGAACAGCTGGTGATGGCCTTTTGCGGCGCGCTGGCCGCCTCGCTGGTGGTGGCGTTTACCGGCAGCCAGGGCGGCGGACAGCTGAGCCCGGTACGCCTGACGCTGGCGGGCGTGGCACTTGCCGCGGTGCTGGAAGGCTTGTCCAACGGCATCGCCCTGCTCAACCCGGACGTTTACGACCAGCTGCGCTTCTGGCAGGCCGGCTCGCTGGATATCCGCACCCTTGAAACCCTGAAAGTGGTGGCGATCCCGGTGATGATTGCCACCGCCGTAGCGCTGTCGTTAAGCCGGGCGCTGAACAGCCTGAGCCTCGGCAGCGACACCGCCACCGCCCTCGGCAACCGCGTGGCGCGCACGCAGCTGACGGGCCTGCTGGCCATCACCGTACTGTGCGGCAGCGCGACCGCCGTGGTTGGCCCGATTGCCTTTATTGGCCTGATGATGCCCCATATGGCGCGCTGGCTGGTGGGGGCGGATCACCGCTGGTCCCTGCCCGTCACGCTGCTGGCGACCCCTGCCCTGCTGCTGTTTGCCGACGTGCTGGGCCGCCTGCTGGTTCCCGGCGAGCTGCGCGTCTCGGTGGTCAGCGCCTTTATCGGTGCGCCGGTGCTGATCTTCCTGGTACGACGCAGACGCGGAGGTGGCGCATGATGGCTCCCTCCCGGCGTTTAGTCGCCTGCGTCTCCCTGCTGGTTATCGCCATTCTGCTGCTGGCAACGTGGAGCCTGCGCAGCGGCGCGGTGACGCTTGATTTCACCCAGGTGCTTAACGCCCTGCTCGGCAGCGCGCCGCGCAATATCACCCTGGTTGTCACCGAATGGCGACTGCCGCGCGTGGCGATGGCGATCCTGGTGGGCGCGGCGCTCGGCGTCAGCGGCGCGATCTTCCAGTCGCTGATGCGCAACCCACTCGGCAGCCCGGACGTGATGGGCCTCAATACCGGGGCCTGGAGCGGCGTGCTGGTGGCGATGGTGCTGTTCGGCCAGCACCTGACGGCCATCACCTTTACGGCGATGGCGGGCGGCATTCTGACGTCGCTGGTTATCTGGCTGTTGGCCTGGCGCAACGGCATCGATACCTTCCGGCTGATCATTATCGGTATTGGCATCCGTGCGATGCTGATGGCCTTTAACACCTGGCTGCTGCTGCAGGCCTCGCTGGAAACGGCGCTTTCCGCCGGGCTGTGGTACGCGGGCTCCCTCAACGGCCTGACGTGGGGCAAAACCTGGCCCGCGGCACCACTGATTGTGCTGATGTTTATCGGCGCGCTGCTGCTGGTACGGCGCATGCGGCTGCTGGAGATGGGCGACGACAGCGCCTGCGCGCTGGGCGTGGGCGTTGAACGCTCGCGCCTGATGCTGATGCTGGTCGCCGTACTGCTGACCGCCGCCTCCACCGCCATCGCCGGGCCGATCTCATTTATCGCCCTCGTGGCGCCGCATATCGCGCGACGTCTAAGCGGGACGGCGCGCTGGGGATTAACTCAGGCGGCGCTGTGCGGCGCGCTGCTGCTGCTGGCCGCCGATCTTTGCGCCCAGCGGCTGTTTATGCCTTACCAGCTTCCGGTGGGCGTGGTGACCGTCAGCCTCGGCGGCATTTACCTTATCGTCTTGCTCGTTCAGGAGTCTCGCAAGAAATGACAGATTCAACCACCCGCTTGCGCGGCGAAAATCTCACCCTCGGTTACGGCAAAAAAATTATTGCCCGTGATTTATCCGTCGCCATTCCGGACGGCCACTTCACGGCGATTATCGGCCCGAACGGCTGCGGTAAATCGACTCTGCTGCGCACCCTGAGCCGCCTGATGACGCCGGTGGAGGGCAGTGTCTTCCTCGACGGCGAGCAGATCCAGCGCTTCGCCAGCAAAGAGGTGGCCAGGCGCATCGGGCTGCTGGCGCAAAACGCCACCACGCCGGGGGACATCACGGTGCAGGAGCTGGTCTCGCGCGGACGCTATCCGCACCAGCCGCTGTTTACCCGCTGGCGCAAGGAAGATGACGAGGCGGTGAACCGCGCGATGCGGGCGACGGGCATTACCGATCTCGCTCAGCAAAGCGTGGATACCCTTTCCGGCGGACAGCGTCAGCGCGCGTGGATCGCGATGGTGCTGGCGCAGGAGACCTCCATCATGCTGCTGGACGAGCCGACAACGTGGCTGGATATCAGCCACCAGATTGACCTGCTGGAGCTGCTGAGCGAGCTGAACCGCGCGCAGGGGTATACCCTGGCGGCGGTACTGCACGATTTAAACCAGGCGTGCCGCTATGCCACGCACCTGATTGCCTTGCGAGACGGGGAGATTGTGGCGCAGGGCGCGCCGAAGGAGATTGTTACGCCGGAGCTGATCGCGCGGATCTACGGCCTGCGCTGCATGATAATCGACGATCCGGTGGCGGGAACGCCGCTGGTGGTGCCGTTAGGTCGACGGTAATTGCCGGGTGGCGGCTACGCCTTACCCGGCCTACGGGAGCCGAGTGTAGGCCGGGTAAGGCGTAGCCGCCACCCGGCGCTTTTGACGTTACCCCAAAATATTCTTCAACACCGGCCCTATCTTCTCAAACGCCTGCGGTGAAATGATATCCACGTGGGCGCAATCCTGGCTGTACACCTCAAGCTCCGACACCCACGGCGCCCAGGCCGCCTGCGGATCCATGGTTCGCGTGCGCTCGGCGACAAACAGCGTCGCTTTGCCGTCAAAGCGCGCGCTGTGCGCCGTGGTGAGCAGCCGCACCGCGTCGGCGTAGTTGCCTTCAATCGCGTTAAACAGCTCGCTGGAGCCCTGCCCCTGCTGAGCGGCGATAAACGCCTGACGTTCCCGCTCGATCTCTGCCAGCACCGCCGGGTCGAGGCCGTTAGCCTCTTTTTCCGCCCAGTTCTGGGTTTCCGGCGGCCAGGTATCCAGCAGGCCGAGGAACGAAACCGCTTCACCCTGCTCGCGCAGGCGGGCCGCAATCCCCTGCGCCAGCGTGCCGCCGAGGGAATAACCGAACAGGTAATACGGCCCCTGCGGCTGCTGCTTACGTAACGTAGACAGGTGGCGCTCAATCACCCCATCCAGATCCGCACACTGCTGCATCGGCCCGTCCGGGCGCGGCGACTGAATGCCGACGATTGACCAGCGCGGGCTGAGGTAGCGCGCCAGCACGCTAAACTGCCAGGCAAAGCCGGACGCCGGATGGAAGCAGAACAGCGTCGGGCCGTCGCCCTCACGCAGCGGCAGAAGCGTTTCATACCCCAGACGCTGCGCCTGCTCGTCGCTCATCTGCGAGTCCAGCAGGGCGCTAAGCTTGCTGACCGTCGAGGCGACCATAATCTGCCCCGGCGTGACCTTGCGGTTGAACGCACGGCTAAGCTGTGCCGCCAGACGCATAGCCAGCAGCGAGTGGCCGCCGAGGGCAAAGAAATCCGCCTCAATGTCGTTGATCTCGCAGCCCAGCAGCGCGGCAAACGCCTGCGCGACGGCGATTTCGGTTTCTCTTTCCGGGGCCCGTCCGGACGTTTTACCGGTCAGTTCCGGCAGCGGCAGCGCCTTGCGATCCAGCTTGCCGTTGGCGCTCAGCGGCAGCGCGCTGATTTGCAGCAGCACCACCGGCACCATATGCGGCGGCAGCTGGGTTTTGAGCGATTCCAGCAGCGCGTCGCGGTCCAGCGGTAAGCCGGTTTCAGAAACCACGTACCCAACCAGCTGGCGGGCATCGCCGCCCGTTGCCGCCGCCTGGTTGAAGACGCAGGCGTGCGCCACGGCCTGGGCCACGTCAGGCAGCGAGAGCATCGCCCGGTCGATTTCACCCAGCTCGATGCGCTGGCCGCGAATTTTAAGCTGGTCGTCGCTGCGGCCCAGATATTCCACCGCGCCGTTATCCAGCCAGCGGGCAACGTCTCCGGTGCGGTACATCCGCTCGCCCGGCGCAAACGGGTCGGCGATAAAGCGGCTGGCGGTGAGATCCGGACGGCCAAGATACCCCTGCGCCAGCTGGATGCCGGTGAGGTAGAGATCGCCCGCCACGCCGAACGGTACCGGGCGCATCATCGCATCCAGAATGCGCAGCCCCGTATTCCACACCGGGAAGCCGATCGGCACGCTGTTGCCTTCCACCGCCGCCAGCTCAGGCCCAAACGCCGGATACCAGCTGACGTCCACCGCCGCTTCCGTCGGGCCATAAAGATTGTGCAGCGGCACGCGGGTCAGCTCTTCCCACTCGCGGCAAAGCGCCGTCGGCAGCGCTTCGCCGCTGCAGAACACCTGCTTAAGCGTTTTGCAGCAGGCGACGTTTTCCGGCGTCAGCGAGGCAACAAACGCCGCCAGCATCGACGGCACGAAGTGGGTAGTGGTCACGCCATAGTGGGCGAAGAAACTTTGCATCGCCTGCGGATCGCGGTGCGCGTCCGGCTCGGCCATCACCAGCTTCGCCCCGGCGATAAACGGCCACCAGAACTCCCACACCGACACGTCAAAGCTGCACGGCGTTTTCTGCGCCACCACATCGTCCGCGCCCAGCGGATAATGGTCCTGCATCCACTTCAGGCGGTTAACGATGGCGGTATGGCCGACCATGACCCCTTTTGGACGCCCGGTCGAGCCGGAGGTAAAGATGATGTACGCCGTCTGCTCCGGCTTCGCCAGCCGCAGCGGTTCAGCACCCGCGGTCGGTAATAGTGTGTTGTAACTAAACGTCTCAACGGAGAGATCGCTAAAGCGCGGAAGCTGTTCGTCAGTGGTAATGAGCAGGGACGGCTTCGCGTCCTCGAGCATCATCCGCAGGCGATCGTCCGGGTAGCCGGTGTCGAGCGGCAGCCACGCGGCGCCCGCCTCCACAATGCCGTGCAGCGCTAACGTCAGGAATACCGAGCGCGGCAGGGCCACCGCCACGCTGTCGCCCGGCTTCACGCCGCGCGCACGCAGCAGGTTTGCCAGCGCGATGACCTGCTCGCGCATCTGGCGATAACTGAGTTCAACGTGCGCATCCGCCAGCGCCGGGGCGTCCGGCGTTTTGCTCGCCTGTTCCGCCACCAGATCCGCGAGCGTGCTGGACGGCAGCGCCAGTCCGGTATCGTTGATGCGCGCGAGCTTAGCGTATTCCTGCTCTGAAACGGTTTCCACCTCGCTGCAGCGCAGGTCCGGATTGACCGCAAATTGCCTCAGCATCGCGTTCAGGCGCGCGACGTGACGCACCAGCGTCGCCTCGTCGTAGCGCTGTTTGTTGGCGAGGATCTCAATGCTCAACCCGCCCTGCTCGTCCGGGAACAGCGCCAGTTCCAGATCGTTCACCGGGCCGGTCGCCAGCGTGTGGGTGATGGCCTCCACGCCGTCGATATCCAGCTGGTAGTCGAACACTTTCACGTTCAGCACCGGGCCAAACAGCGCTTCATCGCCCGCCGCTTTCCCACTGTCGCGCACGATCTGCTCGGCGTCGTAGCGCTGGTGGCGGCGCATTTTTTTCAGCTGGTTCGCCAGGCGCAGCGCCAGCGAGGGCAGGCTCTCCTGCGGATCGATATTGACCGCCAGCGGCAGGACGTTAAGCACCGGTCCGGTCGCGGTCAGGGCTGCGGACCCCATCCTTCGCATAAAGATAAACCCGGCGGCGTAGTCCAGCCGTCCGGTGAGGCGCCCCAGCCACAGCGCCACCAGCGCAAGCGCCAGGTCGGTGCGCTGTACCTTTTCTACCGCCTGCGCAAGCTGGCTAAAAGCACGACCGTCGGCGGCGATTTTCAGGCGCAGGATATCCGTTGTCGCGGCACGACCCGGCAGCGGCGCGGAGGAGAGCGAGACCGGAGAAGGCAGCTGTTTGCGCTGCTCGGCCCAGAACGCGCCGTCGCGCTGGTACGCCTCGCTGTCGCGATAGCGCTGGTACTCGTCCACCACCTCTGCAAATGGGGTAAACGGGGATTCAGGCGTGGGGTCGCCCTTTTTCCACGCGGCATAAATTGCGGCGATCTGGCGGGTAATGGCCGGGAAGCTGAAGCCATCCACTACCAGATGATGATAGCGCTGATACCAGTACCAGTGGTTGTCACCGACCTGAATCAGCTGGTGAAACGCCAGCGGCTGACCGCTGTCGACGCGCAGGTTCTGGTTAAGATCGGATTCCATCAGCGCCACGGCGGCGGCGTGGGAATCAACGCGAACAACGGACGGTTCCGGCAGAATGAAGGTCTCATCCACCCACTGCCACACCTCACCGTTTTCTTCTGCAAAACGCATGCGCAGGGTATCGGCCTGCAGCATGCCTTCCGCAATGGCTTTAACCAGCAGTGGCGCATCGATATCGCCTTTCAGCTCGGTGTAGTGCGCCACGCTCCAGGCGTTTGGCAGCGTGGACAGCTGTTCCGCCATCCAGATCCCCGGCTGGGCGGCGACGAGAGGAAGACGGTTCATGCTTTCTCCCCCACAAAGTAAGACGGCTCAAGCGTTTGCCAGTGCCCGGCAAGCCACTGCTGGCACGCCTCCTGCGACTGTGCTTCGCACACCACGCGCCACCCTGCCGGCAGCTCGCACTGCTGCGGCCACAGGCTGTACTGCCCCTGGTCGTTTTGCAAAATGGCGAACTGTCCCTGCGGATTATCGAAAGGATTGCTGAATTCCATACAGACTCCGTTAGTGAATAAGCGGCTGCCAGAGGGTCATCAGCCCCTGCGTCAGCCCACCGCGCCAGCAAAGCGCATCGTGTCCGCCGTCAACCTGACGCCAGATAACCGGTTGGTGTATGTGCAGTTCGGCGTAAATCGCCTGATTCGCGCGGAAGATGAGCGGCTCGTTGCGCCCGGCTTCAAGAATGATGCGTAGCCCGCGAGGAGATATTTCACCGGCTTTAAGTTGTTCGATTAACAGCCCGTCCTGCTGGCCGCCGCGGTGTGGCCACCAGTAAGAGCCGGACTGGCTAAGCACGCAGCCAAAACGCTGCGGCCAGTGGAGGCCAGCATAAAGCGACGCGAGACCGCCAAAGCTCTGGCCAGCCACCACCGTACGGTCGGCGCGGTCGCTAAACGGCACGCGTTTTTTAACAAGGGGGAGAAGTTCTTCCTGCACCGCCAGCCAGAAATCGGGATTGCACGGCAGCTCGCGGTTCCGATGCTCCATGTCGATAACATCGATTAAGACGTAGACCGCAGGCGGTAATTTGCGCTCGGCGGTGAGCGACGCCAGTGCAGGCCAGACCGGCATGCTTTCGGCCCAGAACTGCCCGTCGAGCAGCACCGCCAGCGGACGTTCCGGGTCGTCGCCCCCGGTAGTGAAAATCCAGACGCGACGGCGATTTTTCAGGCGCGCGCTTTCCCACTCAATACAAATCGGAGGTTGATACGGCGTATCGGGATGATTCCAGCCCGGCTGAACCGGCGCGCCCGGCATCTCCAGCGCGGAGACGGCATGGCCGCGCCCGCCGCGCCAGCTTTGCGGATTCAGCGGGTCGGAAACCGCGTGCGGCAGCAGCTTGCGCCACCCTTCGCGCAGCGCCATGCGCTCCGGCTGCTCGCCTTCAAACACGACGCTGGCAAAATCGTTTTCATTCACGGAAGGGATAAAACAGTAACTCCCGCGCCACTCGGGGCTGAACTCGCCCTGCCACTGCCAGACGTCGGTATCGGGAATGCGTTCGAGAGACTGCGGGCGGGCATTTTGGTGGTGATCGGTCACGCCGGTGACGTAGAGCCAGACGCGTTTGATCGGTGACGTTCTTTGCGTTCCTGCCGGGTCACGCCACCAGAACGTGACGCGATAGTTTCCCTTTTCCGGCGTCCATTCAGGCCCGTTTTTCGACTGCCACCACGCTTCACTTCCCGTTGTTAACGCCGTCACCCTTATAACCTCATGTTTAACAGTCTTTTTTGTTTCAGAGCAAATTTTATTGATAATATTATTGATAACTATTTGCATTTGCAATAGCGTAGTGCCCGCGCTGTGGGAAGCGCTCATAAAACAACCGCAAAAGCAGGACGTACAATGAATAAGAAGATTCACTCTCTGGCCTTGCTGGTCAATTTAGGGATTTACGGCGTCGCGCTGCCCGCTCTGGCAGACGACAACACCGCCTCTGCGCAGCACGAAGACACGATGGTGATCACCGCCGCCGAGCAGAATCTGCAGGCGCCGGGGGTATCGACCATCACCGCCGATGAGATCCGTAAAAACCCGCCCGCGCGGGACGTGGCTGAAATCATCCGCACCATGCCGGGCGTTAACCTGACCGGTAACTCCACCAGCGGCCAGCGCGGGAATAACCGTCAGATTGATATCCGCGGCATGGGGCCAGAAAACACCCTGATCCTGATCGACGGCAAGCCGGTGACCAGCCGAAACTCCATCCGTCTGGGCTGGCGCGGCGAGCGCGATACCCGCGGCGATACCGGCTGGGTACCGCCGGAGATGATCGAGCGCATCGAAGTGATCCGCGGTCCGGCCGCCGCGCGCTACGGCAACGGCGCGGCAGGCGGCGTGGTGAACATCATCACCAAAAAATTCGACGACCAGTGGCACGGCTCCTGGAATACCTACCTGAATGCGCCTGAGCACAAGGATGAAGGTTCCACCAAACGCACCAACTTCAGCCTGAGCGGCCCGCTGGGCGGTGACTTCAGCTTCCGCATGTTCGGTAACCTGGACAAAACCCAGGCCGACGCGTGGGACATCAACCAGGGTCACCAGTCTGACCGAACCGGTGCCTACGCCGACACGCTGCCCGCGGGCCGTGAAGGGGTGGAAAATAAAGACATCAACGGCGTGGTGCGCTGGGACTTTGCGCCGATGCAGTCTCTGGAATTTGAGGCGGGCTACAGCCGCCAGAACAACCTCTACGCCGGTGATACCCAGAACACCAACAACGACAACAGCTCCAGCGGTCTGGTGAAAAAGAACTACGGCAAAGAGACCAACCGTATCTATCGCCAGAACTTCGCGGTGACCTGGAACGGCGGCTGGGATAACGGCATTACCACCAGCAACTGGGCGCAGTACGAGCACACCCGCAACTCCCGTCTGGGCGAAGGGCTGGCAGGCGGTCTGGAAGGCCTGTTCAACAGTAATAAATTCACCGACACCGATCTGGCCGACGTGATGCTGCACAGTGAAATCAACCTGCCGATTGATTTCCACGTTAACCAGAACCTGACGCTCGGCACCGAGTGGAACCAGCAGCGCATGAAGGACTCGACCTCCTTCACCCAAACTCAGCAGGGCGGCACCATTCCGGGCATGAGCAACGACCGCAGCCCGTACACGTCGGCAGAGATTTTCTCTCTGTTCGCCGAAAACAACATGGAGCTGACCGACAGCACCATGCTGACCCCTGCCCTGCGCTTCGACCATCACACCATCGTCGGCAACAACTGGAGCCCGTCACTTAACCTGTCGCAGGGTCTGGGGGATGACTTCACGCTGAAGATGGGGATCGCCCGCGCCTATAAGGCGCCGAGCCTGTACCAGACCAACCCGAACTACCTGCTCTACAGCAAAGGCCAGGGCTGCTACGCCAGCTCCGACGGCGTGGGCTGCTACATGATGGGTAACGACGACCTGAAGGCCGAAACCAGCATCAACAAAGAGATTGGCCTGGAGTGGAAACACGACGGCTGGCTGGCGGGCGTCACCTGGTTCCGCAACGACTACCGCGACAAGATTGAAGCGGGCTACGCGCCGATTGGTCACACCTCTTCCGGTAAAGTGCAGACGGATATCTACCAGTGGGAAAACGTGCCGAAGGCGGTGGTGGAAGGTCTGGAAGGCTCCCTGAACGTGCCGGTCAGCGACACGATTAACTGGACCAACAACATCACCTACATGCTGCAGAGCAAGAACAAGGAGACCGGCGACCGTCTGTCGATCATTCCGGAGTACACGCTGAACTCCACTCTGAGCTGGCAGGTGCATCAGGACGTGTCGCTCCAGTCGACCTTTACCTGGTACGGCAAGCAGCAGCCGAAGAAGTACAACTACAAAGGTCAGCCTGTCACCGGGTCTGAGAAAGACGAAGTCAGCCCGTACAGCATCGTTGGTCTGAGCGCAACCTGGGACATGACCAAAAACGTCAGCCTGACCGGCGGCGTGGATAACGTCTTCGACAAGCGCCAGTGGCGCGCGGGTAATGCCCAGACCACGGGCAACGCCACCACCGGTGCGTATATGTACGGCGCGGGGGCTTATACCTATAATGAGCCAGGCCGCACGTGGTATATGAGCGTGAATACGCGTTTCTGATAAAGGCAACAACGCCTCCCTCTCCCTATGGGAGAGGGCTGGGGTGAGGACGAGGTGAAAGCAAAACGGCAACCCCGTTGCCGTTTTTAGTGTTTGCTCCCTCTCCCCGTGGGAGAGGGCCGGGGTGAGGGCATCAGGCCGCACAATTCTGAAGGAAAAACCATGCACACAACCCACACCACGTTCATTCTCGCCGGCCACACCGTTCACCACGTCACCTTCGACCCAACCACCTTCACCGACGCCGATCTCCTCTGGCTCCCCCACCACGCCGAGCTTGCAAACGCCGGGCGCAAACGCAAAGCCGAGCATCTGGCAGGCCGCATCGCCGCCGCGCATGCCTTACCTGACCACACCGTGCCCGGCATCGGCCCCAGCGGTGAACCGCTCTGGCCGGAAGGCGTTTCAGGAAGCATCACCCACAGCGGCACGCAGGCGATGGCGGTTGCCGTCCGTCATCCAGATGCGCTTGTGGGTATTGATTGCGAAGCCATTCTTCCTGACCGTGAAGCCCGAGAAATCCAGGACGGCATCATTGATGCACAGGAAGCGATGTGCCTGACGCGCTCGGGCTACCCCTTTGCGCTGGCATTGACGCTTGCATTCAGCGCCAAAGAAAGTTTGTTTAAAGCCCTGTTCCCTACGGCAAGGCGCTACATGGGATTCGACTGTGCACGGGTCACGGCGTTGAATCAGCAAACTATCGCGTTGACGCTCAGCCATCCGGCAGGCCGTTATCAGCAGGGAAAATGCTTTAGCCTCGCCTGGCAACGTATTAATGGAGAGGTATATACCATGATTGTCGTTCAGGAATAATGCTGTCCTGTTTATTGCTCCAGCAATCTAGTTTTAATTAATACCAGATGAATAATAACAAAACCATCCTCCCCTATAGCCACCAATCAAATAAACGTACACCCACCGAGAAAAAATGTTAAGCCCCTCCCTACCATTTATAATAGCCACCAAAATTTTCCTTGAGCATTTAAAAGTATGCGAGCAGGTTTTTTTCATAACAGAACTCAGCCATAAAACCTCGAGCCAGATCAAAAATACCAAGATAAAAAAATCAATAAACACAAAATAAATCATTTCAATTTTATAATTTTAGGAACATTATGCTTTCGCTGTTTTACATTAACTCAATATCACTAAGGAAAGTATAATGCGTGAATTAAACCAAAATGAAATGAGCAGTGTCGCTGGTGGAATTGGTGCTGGTAACGGGAACGGTAATCACAGTGGTAACGGCAATGGTAACAGTGGCGGTAACGGTGGTACCTGTAACGGCGGCAATGGTGGTAATGGTGGCCGTGGGGGTAATGGCGGCAACGGCGGTAATGGCGGAAACTGTGGTGGTGGTAATAATGGCGGACGCCGTTAATCACCCTTAACAGCGAATACGACGGCTCACGATAGATTTTTATTGTGGGCCATTGTGAAGGATGTACTTATTTCATCAGGAGATGAAAATGCGAAAATTACTGAATTCTGAGATGCAGCTTATTTCCGGAGGATCACAATGTGACGGCGGTAATGGCGGCAATGGGGGCGCCGGTGGGAACGGAGGTCGTGGAGGAAACGGTGGCACGTGTGGGTCAGGCAATGGCGGCAACGGCGGCAATGGTGGACGTGGAGGTAACGGAGGAGATGGCGGTAACGGTGGCCCAGGCGGGAAAGGGGGCAAAGGCGGAAAAGGAGGTCCCGGAGGACATGACGGACGCAATGGAAAAGATGGCTGAATCTTTACCGGGTCAACATTACTGACTGAGAGCTAATGGCCAGGACAGTCAGTGAACGTTTTGGAACAGGTGGAATAACCAGGCGCCATTCAGCTAAAAATGATCGCCTGGAATCAGGCTAAATCTAAAGACTTGCTTTACAAAAGGAATAGCATGCGTGTATCGCCAACAAGCGGTTGAATACAAAAAAATGCGATGGCAGGGAAAGGCCTTATTACTACCTGGTATTCCAATTTGGCTTGTTGCCGGATTATCTGCTTTTTTTATTGTTGCCTTTATCGTTTTCATTTTGACATTCAGCTATACAAGAAGGATCACAGTGATGGGTGAGATATCCACGTATCCCCGCTCATCAAATGTGTATGCCAGTGTCCAGGGCGTTGTAGTTAAACAGTTTGTCACTGAAGGTCAACTGCTCAAAACAGGCGATGCTATCTACATGATAGATGTTAGTAAAAGCACGCGTAGCGGTGTTGTGAGTGATAACCAGCGAATGGATGTCGATAACCAACTTACACGTATTGCTCAAATCACGGATCTTCTTCAGGAGAATAAAAGAAACACTCTGGAAATGCTAAAAAAACAAAAAGAGCAATACAGTGCGGCCCTCAAACGATCCTCAGACATTATCGCACAAGCCCAGGAAGGCATTCGCGTCATGAAAACGAACATGGAAAACTATCGGCATTATCAAGCGCGCGGACTTATCACGCAGGATCAGTTGATAAACCAGATAGCCTTATACTACGAGCGACAAAATAATATGCTTAATTTGTCTGCTCAAAGCGATCAGAACGCGTTGCAGGTGACCACTCTCGAAAGCCAGATTCAAACTCAGGCTGCCGAATTTGATAACCAGATCCACCAGATGGAGCTTCAGCGCTACGAGCTGCAAAAAGAGCGTCTAAATATTGATGCCGGGGGCGCAATTATCATACGGGCAATGTCTGACGGGCGGGTAGACTCCCTGAGCGTTACTGTTGGGCAGATGATCAAACCTGGCGACAGCCTCCTGCAAATTATCCCTCTGACTATCGATCATTTTTCTCTTGTCACATGGGTGCCTAATGATGCCGTCCCCTACCTTTCTCCTGGCGACCGGGTGAACATTCGCTATGAGGCGTTTCCGGCACAAAAATTTGGCATGTTTGGGGGCTCCATTTCGGTTATCTCGCGTTCCCCTGCCTCCCCTCAGGAGATGCAAACCTATCAGGGGGCACTTAAAGCGACCTCACTCGGGGCCGCCCCTTACTACAAAATTATTATCAGGCCTGACAGACAAAACATTGCCTATGCGGGCAAACGTCTGAGTTTAGGCAATGGTATGCAGGCTCAAAGCACCTTATTTCTGGAAAAAAGAAAAATCTACCAGTGGATGCTTTCACCCTTCTACGATATGAAAAATAGCGCCGGGGGTCCGGTAAATGAGTAAACGCTCTCTTAAAACCCTCATCGAACAGCTGGATCTCCAGTTGCGCTCCCGGGTTCCGCTGGTCCACCAGACGGAATCGTCAGAGTGCGGTCTGGCCTGCCTCGCGATGATCTGTAGCCACTATGGCAAACAGAGCAACCTCATCGCCCTGCGTCAACAATTTAACCTGTCGGCACGGGGCACCACACTGGCAGGCATGACGCAAATTGCTGAACAACTTGGACTCGCAACACGCTGTTTATCCCTCGATCTCAATGAACTCAGCGCGCTTAAGACTCCTTGCATCCTGCACTGGGATTTTAACCATTTTGTGGTACTCGTCAGCGTGAAGCAGAATCGAGCCATACTTCACGACCCCGCTCGGGGGAGAAGAAAAGTAGGTATGGAGGAGATGTCGAAATACTTCACCGGCATAGCGCTCGAAGTATGGCCCGGAAGTACATTTGCCGCACAGCCAACAAGCCATCAGTTCAGCCTAAGGTCCCTGGCCGCGAAGGTGCACGGCCTTAAGGGAATGTTAGGCAAAATATTTTTCTATTCGCTCATTATTGAAACCATCAACCTGCTTATACCGATAGGCACTCAACTCGCCCTGGATCATGCTATTCCCGCCGCAGATATGGGCTTGTTAACGGTGATTTGTATCGGCCTGTTTCTCTTTACTTTACTGCGCGTGGCGTTGAGTGCTTTACGTTCATGGTCCTCGCTGATAATGACGACGCTTATCAATGTGCAGTGGCAGTCCGGGCTTTTTACCCATCTCGTGCGGCTGCCTCTAAGCTATTTTGAGCGGCGCAAGCTGGGCGATATTCAGTCGCGCTTTGGATCACTGAACACGCTTCGGGAAACTTTTACCAGTAGCATCATTGGGGCACTTATCGATGGAACCATGATGATGGGTGTCATCGTGATGATGATACTTTATGGCGGCTGGCTGACTGGCGTAGTCATAGGCTTTACTGCGCTGTATGTTCTGACCAGACTAATGACCTACAGTACCTATCGCGAGTTATCGGAAGAAACCCTCATCAGAGATGCCCGCACCCGGTCCTATTTCATGGAAACGTTGTACGGTATCGCGACCGTAAAAATGCAGGGTTTGAGTGAGAGACGCGGCACTCACTGGTTAAATCTGGAAATTGACACGATCAATACAGAGATAAAAATCACCAAAATGGATCTGCTTTTTGGTGGGGTAAACGCTTTTATTATTGCCTGCGAACAAATAACAATGTTATGGCTGGGTTCAAAACTCATCATAGAAAACGCGATGACAATTGGGATGTTCATCGCTTTTGGCGTGTTCAGAGAACAATTTGCCGACAGAATCTGGTCACTGACAAATTTTCTGATGAAGTTGCGCATGATGCATCTTCATAACGAACGCGTATCCGATATTGCGCTTAACGTAAGAGAAATGAAAAAGCCTGACAGAGAAATCATAAATACCATGCAACCTGTTACTCTTGAAACCCATGCGCTGAGCTATCGCTATGACGAGCATTCCGCCGATGTTTTTCGCAATCTCTCATTCAAGGTTTCAGCAGGTGAAAGCGTGGCGATTACAGGACCGTCAGGAGCGGGGAAAACTACGCTTATGAGAGTACTTTGTGGCTTATTTGAACCACTTTCGGGCTCCGTCACAATCGACGGTTATGACATTCAACAGCTGGGTTTAAACAACTATCGTAAAATTATCGGCTGCGTTATGCAGGATGATAAGTTGTTCTCTGGATCAATCAGGGAAAATATTTGTGGCTTTGATGACAAAGGCGATAAGGAGTGGATGGAAGCCTGCGCCCGCGCCAGCTATATCCATGACGTGATTATAAAAATGCCTATGGGATACGAGACCCTAATTGGTGAACTCGGTGAAGGATTATCAGGTGGACAAAAACAGCGACTCTTTATTGCGCGCGCGCTATATCGCAAACCCGGAATATTATTTATGGATGAAGCGACCAGCGCGCTGGATGAAGAGAGTGAGAGCTATGTCAATGCAGCCATCAAAAAGTTAAACATCACACGCATTATCATCGCGCACAGAAAATCAACTATCGCATCCGCTGAACGTGTGATTCAACTAACGCCACTAACAGAACAACATGAGCCCAGCCAGAAATGAAACATTGCCTGATACCGAGAATAAAACCTATCAGCAAGCAGATAATTATTACGATCCTCGCATTTTTCGGCTGTCTCTTTTTCGCTCATGCTAACGAAAATCCCTATGAGGATGGCATGGATCCTTATCATTGGATGGAAACTCACCCCCAACTGACTGCTCGCTGGTTAAATCAACGCTCAAACCAGACGGTTAAGACACTCCACGCCCTTCCATGGAGAAACGCGCTGGCGAAAAGGTTAAGCGAGCTGGAGAATACGGCCCCCACTATTTCTGATATTTATGATGCGGGACAAAATCGTTTTTATCTACGCTCAACGGTCGAACACCCATACCTGCGGCTGTTTGTAAGACAGAAGGGAAAACCGGAACGGGTGCTCATTGATCCGCCTGTTGGCTATGGGATTAATTTTTTTAGCCCTTCACATGATGGTCGCTACGTGGCTTTTGGGCTCTCAAGAAACGGGACTGAAAGCACGAGAATTACCGTTATCAGGGTTGTGGATAATGTCGTATTAGATACGCATATACCCGACGTTCGCTATCCCAGCGTTGTCTGGGCCGCGGATAATCAGTCCTTTTATTATAGTCTCAACACCATCACTCAGGATTCAGGACGACAAACCTGCGGCAAGGTCTACCTCCATCGTATAGGGCACGACAGAGACGTTATGACGTTTGACTGGCGCACGCTCCCTGAACTCGCACAAAAAGCCTGCGAAAACGTTAATCTGTACACCTCTCCTGATTCTGAATATCTGATTGTTAACGTTTCAAAATCCATCAGTGGTTATGGAGGCTACCTTTTTGCCGCTAAAAAAGACGCGGATGACAACAGCACACTCACCTGGAACAAAATTGTTGATACCGATAAAAATGTTTCTGCCTTTGTTTATTCCGGGAAGTGGATTTATCTGGCGAGCTATAACGCCTCCTCAGGCTATGATATTTCACGCATCAATCTGGCGGCTCCTGCCTCCACCAAAGAACCCGTGATGAGCTGGTCGAACGGAGAGTTAACACAATTAAGCCTGAGTAGGGATTCACTTTATGTGGCTTATCATAACGCCGGAAGCAGTAAATTCATGCGTATTCCGTTTGCTGATATCCGTCACCACCAGGCAATTCCGGTCCCTGCAGATGAAGACGTGAGTGCAATATTTGCCAGCAGCGATAGTCAGGACATTCTTTTCACCCGTCAGGGCTGGCTTAATCCCCCCGTCATTTATCATTATCAACCTGCGGATAACATTCTCCAGAAAACAGAGTTAATACCGCCGTTAAGCCAGCCCCTGACAGACTATGTGACGGAAGAAAAATGGGTCACTACAGCAGAGAATGTTCGCGTCCCACTGACTCTCATATACCGTAAAGGCATTGCGCGCGATGGTTCGGTCCCTACCTGGTTGACGGCTTATGGCGCGTACGGCGTGAGTACGTTTCCTTCATTCGATCTGACCCGTCTGCTCTGGCTGGAACAAGGCGGTATTCTCGCTATCGCGCATGTACGCGGAGGCGGTGAAATGGGCCCTGAATGGCACGAAGCAGGAAGAGCGGATAAGAAAGAAAATTCCATTACCGATTTTATCCGTTGCGCGGAATATCTTATCGACAGTCGCTACACCTCACCGTCAAAACTGGCAATCGGGGGTGAAAGCGCGGGGGGAATTATCGTGGGTATGGCGATGACCCGTCGCCCGGAACTGTTTTCCGCAGTGGCCATAGACGCCGGGATGCTGAATACCAGCCGACTGGATAACATTCCGATAGGCGTGATGAACTATGACGAACTGGGATCGCCGCTGACGCCGTCAGGCAGGCTAAACTTATTGAAAATAGATGCTTACCGGCATCTGGTACCTGAAAAACGTTATCCTCCCGTGCTGTTAACCGTGGGCCTGCATGATCAGCGCGTTTCCCCGTGGCAAACAGCAAAATTCGCCGCCCGTTTAGAGGAGATCGGCTCGCCGCGCAGCGTGCTGGTTCTGGCTTACCGTCAGGGAGGACACAGTGCGGCAACCTATGCCGAGGCAGATTCAAAATTAGTCGACACGGTAAGTTTCTTCATCTGGAAAACCGGTCTTCACGTTCAGGACAGGTGAAAGCGGCACCCGTTACGGGTGCCCTGTCATTCATACACGAAATGGTTCAAACATCCGGGAACATCACGCTATTCCCCGGCGCTTCCCTGTGCAGGTGGATAAAGTTCAGGTGCCGTTCATACTGGTCCAGAATATCCGTAATCACCTGCTCCTTGCTGTAGTCCATCAAATCATTCCCCTGACTTCCTTCCAGCAGGAAGGTCTCCAGCCGGTAGTAGGTCGACTTCCCGCTGCGCGCCCGGTAGGTAAAGCCGGGGACCGAGTACTGCTGTGGCCAGATCTGGTAGACAAAATTCTGCTCGTCGCCCATGTGCACCAGCAGGTCCAGGTGCCCCAGGGTCTCGCCCTCCTCCGGCGGCAGGTTTTTCAGCTCCACGTAGGCGCCGCGCAGCTTCAGCTCCTGCGCCACCTCTTCCATTGCCGGGAAGCAGACCGTCTCCATCATCTGTTTGGTGTAGCGCGTGCCCGGGTAGTTCATCAGGCGCGACAGGCGTTTCTTCCAGCTCAGCCTGTCCTGGGCCCCCATCGGACGCGGTGCGGTGTCGCGGCTGGCGCTGACACGGCGGTAATCTTCCACCTTGAGCGATTTATACAGCCCGGCCATCACGAAGAAGATAACGAAGCTGAACGGCAGCCCCATGATCACCGTGGTGTTCTGCAACGCCGAGATGCCGTTGGTCATCAGCATGCCGAGCGTCAGCAGGCCGATGGCGACGGACCAGAAGATACGCAGCCAGTTCGGCGCATCGCTGTTGATGTCTTTGAGCTTCGAGGTGAAGTTGCCCAGTACCAGCGCGCCGGAATCCGCTGAGGTGACGTAAAACAGCAGGCCGGTAATGGTCGCCACGGAGGCGCTAAAGGTGAACGCCGGGTACTGCGCCAGCAGGCTGTAGAAGCCGCGCTCCGGGTGCGCCATCGCTTCCTGTGCAAAGGTTGCGTTGCCGTGGATGATCTCATGGAGCGCGCTGTTGCCGAACACCGACAGCCACAGCAGGGTAAAGGTGAACGGGATAATCAGCGTGCCCATAACAAACTGACGGATGGTGCGGCCACGTGAAATACGCGCCAGGAACAGGCCGACAAACGGCGACCACGCGACCCACCACGCCCAGAAGAAAAGCGTCCAGTTGTTCATCCACTCCACCGGGCGGTCGAAGGCGAAGCTGTTCAGCGTCATGCCCATAAAGCGGTTCACGTAGTCGCCCACGTTCAGCACTAAGGCATTGAGCAGGAATGAGGTGTCGCCCATAAACAGCACGAACAGGATCAGGCCCAGCGCCAGCGCCACGTTCAGCTCGGAGAGCACGCGGATGCCCTTATCGACGCCCGACGTCACCGAAATGGTGGCGATAATGACGGAGAGCGCAATCAGCGCCGCTTTCGCCGCCATCGAATCCGGAATATCAAACAGCACGCTCAGCCCGTAGTTGAGCTGCACCACGCCAATCCCGAGCGTTGTCGCGATGCCGAAGATGGTGCCGATCACCGCCGCAATGTCGACGCTGTGGCCAATCGGGCCGTTGATCTTTTTACCGAAAATTGGGTACAGCGCGGAGCGGATGGTGAGGGGCAAATTATAACGATAGCTAAAGTATCCCAGCGCCATCCCCATCAGGGCGTACATTGACCAGCCGGTCAGGCCGTAGTGGAACAGCGTCCAGACCATCGCCTGGCGCGCGGCCTCCATCGTCTGCCCTGCCCCTTCAGGGGGCTGCATATACTGCGTGACCGGTTCGGCCACGGAGAAGAACATCAGGTCGATGCCGATGCCTGCGGCAAACAGCATCGCGGCCCAGCTCAGCAGGCTGAACTCGGGCTTGGATTGCTCGGGACCGAGCTTAACGGAGCCGAAGCGCGAGCAGGCAATGCAGACCACAAAGACGATATAGAGCGTCGCCGCCAGCAGGTAGTACCAGCCGAAGGTCTTTGACACCCAGTTCAGGGTGCGCCCAATCCACTCGGCAGAAAAATCGCGAAAGAAGATCGTTGTCAGGGAAAACAACAAAATCAGCCCGGCGGACGTATAAAAAACGACCGGGTTGATTTTGTCTTTTTCTCTGTCCTGTGAAAGGTCTGTCATCCAGTATCCTCACTGTTTTTGTAACTATTAAAATCCAAATCCGCAACAATTAAGACACATTTTATATTGAACGTCCAATCAAAAACCGCTTTAATGGTTAACCAACGCTGATGAATGGAGTGGCAAAAATGCCCAAAGTGGGGATGCAGCCGATCCGGCGCAGGCAGCTTATCGACGCCACGCTGGAAGCAATAAATGAAGTGGGAATGCATGACGCGACGATCGCGCAGATCGCCCGTCGGGCAGGCGTTTCCACGGGGATCATCAGTCACTATTTCAAAGACAAAAACGGCCTGCTGGAAGCGACCATGCGCGACATCACCGGCCAGCTGCGCGATGCGGTATTAAGCCGCCTGCACGCCCTGCCGAACGGCAGCGCGGAGCAGCGTCTGCAGGCGATTGTCGGCGGTAACTTTGATGAAACCCAGGTGAGCAGCGCGGCGATGAAGGCCTGGCTGGCCTTCTGGGCAAGCAGCATGCATCAGCCGATGCTCTACCGCCTGCAGCAGGTGAGCAGCCGCCGCCTGCTGTCGAACCTGGTGTACGAGTTCCGCCGCGAGCTTCCGCGCGAGCAGGCCCAGGAGGCGGGATATGGGCTGGCGGCGCTGATCGACGGGCTGTGGCTGCGCGCCGCGCTGAGCGGCAAGCCGCTGGATAAGACCCTGGCGCAGTCACTGACCAGCCACTTTATCAGCCAGCATTTACCGACCGAATAACCGAGGAGAATTTATGTCCCGAATGGCAGAACAGCAGCTTTATATCAATGGTGGTTATACATCGGCCACCAGCGGTCGCACCTTCGAGACCATCAACCCGGCCAACGGTGAAGTCCTGGCGACCGTTCAGGCCGCCGGGCGCAAAGACGTCGATCGCGCCGTAGAAAGCGCAACGCGCGGGCAAAAAGTCTGGGCAGCGATGACCGCCATGGAGCGCTCTCGCATCCTGCGTCGCGCCGTCGACATCCTGCGCGAGCGCAACGACAATCTGGCAAAGCTGGAAACCCTCGACACCGGTAAAGCGTATTCCGAAACCTCAACCGTGGATATCGTCACCGGTGCGGACGTGCTGGAGTACTACGCGGGTCTGATCCCGGCGCTGGAAGGCAGCCAGATCCCCTTGCGCGAGACCTCATTCGTCTATACCCGCCGCGAGCCGCTGGGCGTGGTGGCGGGCATCGGCGCATGGAACTACCCGATCCAGATCGCCCTGTGGAAATCCGCCCCGGCGCTGGCGGCGGGCAACGCAATGATCTTCAAGCCGAGCGAAGTGACACCGCTTACCGCCCTGAAGCTTGCCGAGATCTACACCGAAGCGGGCCTGCCGGACGGCGTGTTTAACGTCCTGCCGGGCGTGGGCGCGGAGACCGGCCAGTACCTGACCGAGCATCCGGGCATCGCCAAAGTCTCCTTTACTGGCGGCGTCGCCAGCGGCAAAAAGGTGATGGCGAACGCCGCGGCCTCCTCCCTGAAAGAGGTGACGATGGAGCTGGGCGGCAAATCGCCGCTGATTATTTTTGACGATGCGGATCTGGATCTCGCTGCGGACATCGCCATGATGGCCAACTTCTTCAGCTCCGGCCAGGTGTGCACCAACGGCACCCGCGTGTTTGTTGCGGCTAAGTTCAAAGCCGCGTTTGAGCAGAAAATCGTTGAGCGCGTGGGCCGCATCCGCGCGGGCGATCTGTTCGATGAAGCGACCAACTTTGGTCCGATGGTCAGCTTCCCGCACCGCGACAGCGTGATGCGCTACATCGCCAAAGGCAAAGAGGAAGGCGCGCGCGTGCTGTGCGGCGGCGACGTGCTGAAGGGCGAAGGCTTCGATAACGGCGCGTGGGTGGCCCCGACCGTGTTCACCGACTGCACCGACGAGATGACCATCGTGCGCGAAGAGATCTTCGGCCCGGTGATGTCCATCCTGACCTATGAGTCCATTGAGGAAGCGATTCGCCGCGCCAACGACACCGACTACGGTCTGGCGGCAGGCATCGTCACGGCCGACCTGAACCGCGCCCACGGCGCCATTCATCAGCTCGAAGCGGGCATCTGCTGGATCAACACCTGGGGTGAATCCGCCGCAGAGATGCCGGTCGGCGGCTACAAGCACTCCGGCATTGGCCGCGAGAACGGCGTCATGACGCTGCAGAGCTATACCCAGGTGAAGTCCATCCAGGTTGAGATGGGTAAATTCCAGTCCTTATTTTAACCGGGAGGTTTATTTGCAATTTGACTACATCATTATCGGGGCCGGCTCTGCCGGCAACGTGCTGGCTACACGACTGACTGAAGATCCGAACACCACCGTCCTGCTGCTTGAAGCAGGCGGACCGGATTACCGCTTTGACTTCCGCACCCAGATGCCCGCCGCGCTGGCGTTCCCGCTGCAGGGCAAGCGCTACAACTGGGCGTACGAAACCGAGCCAGAGCCGTACATGAACAACCGCCGCATGGAGTGCGGGCGCGGCAAAGGGCTGGGCGGCTCGTCGCTGATCAACGGCATGTGCTACATCCGCGGTAACGCGATGGACCTCGACCACTGGGCAAAAGAGCCGGGTCTGGAGCACTGGTGCTACCTCAACTGCCTGCCCTACTACCGCAAGGCAGAGACGCGCGACGTGGGGCCGAACGACTATCACGGCGGCGACGGTCCGGTGAGCGTCACCACTTCGAAACCGGGCGTGAACCCGCTGTTTGAGGCGATGGTGGAGGCGGGCGTGCAGGCGGGCTATCCGCGCACCGACGATCTCAACGGCTATCAGCAGGAAGGCTTCGGCCCGATGGACCGCACGGTCACGCCGCAGGGCCGACGCGCCAGCACCGCGCGCGGCTATCTGGATCAGGCGAAACCGCGCCCAAACCTGACCATCCGCACCCACGCCATGACCGATCGCATCCTCTTTGAGGGCAAGCGCGCGGTGGGCGTCGAGTGGCTGGAGGGTGAAAGCACCATCCCATCCAAAGCGACGGCAAAAAAAGAAGTGCTGCTGAGTGCCGGGGCGATTGCCTCCCCGCAGATCCTCCAGCGCTCCGGCGTGGGCAACGCTGACCTGCTGAAACAGTTCGATATCCCGCTGGTACACGATCTGCCCGGCGTGGGCGAAAACCTGCAGGATCACCTGGAGATGTACCTCCAGTACGAATGCAAAGAGCCGGTCTCCCTCTACCCTGCTCTGCAGTGGTGGAACCAGCCGAAGATTGGCGCCGAGTGGCTGTTTGGCGGCACCGGCGTGGGCGCGAGCAACCACTTCGAAGCGGGCGGGTTTATCCGCAGCCGTGAAGAGTTTGAGTGGCCGAACATTCAGTACCACTTCCTGCCGGTGGCGATTAACTACAACGGCTCGAACGCGGTGAAAGAGCACGGCTTCCAGTGCCACGTCGGCTCCATGCGCTCCCCGAGCCGTGGGCACGTGCGCATCCAGTCGCGCGATCCGCACCAGCATCCGGCGATCCTGTTCAACTATATGTCCCACGAGCAGGACTGGCAGGAGTTTCGCGATGCGATCCGCATTACCCGCGAGATCATGCACCAGCCCGCGCTGGACAAGTACCGCGGCCGTGAAATCAGTCCGGGTATTGACTGCCAGACCGACGAGCAGCTGGACGAGTTCGTGCGCAACCACGCCGAAACCGCCTTCCACCCGTGCGGCACCTGCAAGATGGGTTATGACGAGATGGCGGTGGTCGACGGCGAAGGCCGCGTTCACGGGCTGGAAGGGCTGCGCGTGGTGGATGCGTCGATTATGCCGCAGATCATCACCGGCAACCTGAACGCCACCACCATTATGATCGGCGAAAAGATTGCCGACGTCATTCGCGGACGCGAGCCGCTGGCGAAGAGCACGGCCGCGTATTATGTGGCGAACGGGGCACCGGTGAGGCGCTGAGGATATTTCCCCTCACCCTGCCTCTCCCCATAGGCTGAGGGATCCCCAGTAATTTTAAGCAGCATCAATAACGTTGTTTAAGAACGACTGAAGCCTTTCAGCGATGCCCTGGTCCGGCTGTAAATCGCTGAGGCGTTTCCTGCAGGCCGGGGCGAGGCGCATGGATGCGCCGAGAGGGCGGGCTTTACAGGGACGTTACCTCCGCCCGTCCCCGATAAGCCGGAAGGAATAAGCCGAGGGCACCACGTAGCGGCGATTTACCGCCGGGAGCCCGGGTCGCCAGGGTGGTGGCGACTGAGCCACCCTGGCACGTTCACAGGTTATGGGGTTACGGAGTAGCAAGGAACATAAAGTGAACGGAATGACCACAACAGCTGTATGTTCCCCTCACCCTAACCCTCTCCCCGGAGGGGCGAGGGGACTGTTCCGTGCTGGCATTACTTTGTGGGGCCCCCTCAGCTCCATAGGGGAGAGGGGATTAACCTCCCCCTTCAAAAATTTATTTTTATTTTCCTGCATCCAGTTTCCACCCTCCCCTCGTATATGCATATGTGAGCAACCCCTTTGCTCCCCAATCCGAGGAAAGATGATGAAAAAGCTAACCCGTGTTGCATTCGTAACCAGCGCTTTACTCTTCTGTGCAGGCGCATCAGCCGCCATGACGTCAGGCTCCGTGATGGTGGGCGGAGCGGAAATGTTCCCGAGCAAAAATATTGTTGAAAACGCCATAAACTCGAAAGATCACACCACGCTGGTAGCCGCCGTCAAAGCGGCAGGACTGGTGGATACGCTTCAGAGCAAAGGGCCATTCACCGTGTTTGCGCCGACCAATGCGGCGTTTGCGAAATTGCCTGCCGGCACGGTCGAGAACCTGGTCAAACCCGAAAACAAAGCAACACTCACCAGCATCCTGACCTATCACGTGGTCGCCGGTAATTACGATATGAAAGCGCTGGAGCAGAAAATTAAACAGGGCGGCGGCCACGCGGAGCTGAAGACCGTTAACGGTCAGCCGCTGTGGATCATGAGCAACGGCCCGCACAATATTCAGCTTAAGGACGGTAAAGGCAATGTGGCGAACATTAGCACCTATGACGTTCATCAAAAAAACGGCGTGATCGATGTGATTGATACCGTCCTGATGCCTAAGTAGTTGTCTATACTTCGGAAGTGTGACGTTGCCTTCCGGGAAAAACATGGATAACGCGCTGGCTGAACAGCAACTGAAATTAATGCAGGCGGTCGCAAACGGCGATCGCCGTGCATTTGAACAACTTTATCGACTCACCTCGCCACACCTGTTTGCCGTCGCGCTGCGCATGCTGCGTGACCGCGCATGGGCAGAAGAGATCCTTCACGACTGTTTTATCACCGTCTGGAGTAAAGCCGAAACCTACAACGCTGCTCTGAGCTCCCCGATGACCTGGCTTACGCACATTGTGCGCAACCGCTGTATTGACTGGCTGCGAAGCGGGAAAACCCGCGCTGCCGACCGCGAGACGGCGTATAACGACGCGATTCTGCCTTGCGAGAACGATGAGCAGAATAACTGGCACGACGATGTGCAGGCAGAACGGCTCAGGCAGTGTCTCGAACATTTGAGCAGCGAACAGCGCCAGAGCATTACGCTCGCCTACTATCAGGGAATGTCTCACAGCGACATTGCCGACTGGCTCCAGCAGCCTCTGGGCTCGGTGAAAAGCTGGATACGTCGGGCAATGGACCATCTTCGGGAGTGTGTCGGGCTATGAATGACGCAGAAAAACGCGACGACATGCTGGCAGCAGAGTATGCCCTCGGCACGCTGCGGGGAGGAGTGCGGCTTCAGTTCCAGAAAAGGGTCCTCCATGAACCCGCTCTGGCCGCCCGCGTGGCGTACTGGCAGGAAATGTTCAGCACGCTGGATAGTCATCTTGTGCCCGTCCCGCCACCCGAGACGGTGTGGAAGAGAATCGCCCTCGATCTGCCGCCCAAAAAGCCTTTACGCAAAAGTCGGCCTTATGTCGGCTGGATGGCTGCGGCCTCCCTCGCCGCCCTGTCGGTCGTTGCCTGGTATGCCATCCGTACCCCGGAACTCGCTCCGCTGATGGTACTCAACGATACCCAACAGCACGGACAGTGGGTCGTCAGCGCGGACACCAGCCGTCAGCACCTGAGCATTGCCCCTCTTCGACCAGCGGCCGTCGCGCCGCAACACAGCCTGCAGCTTTGGCTGATCCCAGGCGGGCAGGCGCCGGTATCCATGGGGCTGCTGCATAACGACATCCCCACACGTGTCACTCTCAGGAACACAACGCTCCCTCCTGACGCCACGATAGCCATAAGCCTTGAACCAGAGGGCGGCTCGCCCACTGGACTCCCCACAGGCCCGGTGCTTTACAGTGGCAAATTATAATCCTCAGGCCCTGTTCGCAGGGCCGCTATCGTGACCCGATTTCATTTATATACTATTCTCGGTTACCTATAAGAATTAAATATTAGGCCTGCAATTAATTTAATTATTAAAAAACGACATTGACAGACTCTTCCGTACTCCATTAAGTTTTAAACGAACATCATTTTATTCCCGATACACAATATATCCAAAACCGCGTTAATGAATTTGTCATTATTCATTAACGCTTCTCTGCCTTTTATTTTTTGCATCACTCAATAGCGAGATAAGATCATGAATAATAGTGCAAACAAGGTTGTTGTCATTACCGGTGCCAGCAGCGGTATTGGTCAGGCGATTGCCCTCCATTTAGCGAATAACGCGTTTTCGCTGGTGCTGGTGGCGCGCCGTCTGGACAGAATTAATGCCCTGGTGGATCAGATTATTCAGCAAGGCGGCAAGGCTATTGCCGTCAAGGCCGATGTCACCCGTCAGGAAGAGGTTCAGCATGCCATTGACGCTGCCGTTGCCGCCTACCAGCGCGTGGATGTGCTGATCAACAACGCGGGCTTTATGGCTATCGCCCCGCTTAGCGAGCTGAAAACCGACGAATGGGACAAGATGATTGATACCAATCTGAAAGGGGTACTGTACGGCATCGCTGCCGCTTTTCCGGTGTTCCAGCGTCAGGGCAGCGGGCATTTTATTAACGTTGCCTCCGTCGCGGGCATCAAGGTGCTGGCGCCTGGCGGCGTGGTGTACAGCGCCACGAAATTCGCCGTCCGCGCGCTGAGTGAAGGCTTACGTCAGGAGGCGGGTAAAACCCTCCGCACGACGCTTATTTCGCCCGGCGCCGTCGAGAGCGAACTGCAATTCGGCAGTTCTGATGAAGAGAGCAAAAAATTTCTCCATGAGTTTTATAAGCAGGCTATTCCGGCTGACGCGATTGCCCGCGCGGTTTTATTTGCCATAGAACAGCCTGGCGACGTTGATATTAATGAAATTGTTGTTCGTCCAACGCAGGAAGAATTTTAGCCTGGGTTAAATAATACTGAATGAGGTGTCAGTATGATTAAATCATTAACGTCCTTATCAGATCTCAATATGCGAACGGGTGCCGATATTCTCCTTGAAGTGCTGGAGAGTGAAGGCGTGGAATATATTTTTGGCAACCCCGGAACCACCGAGCTTCCTCTGATTGATGCCCTGCTTCGCCATGAAAATATTCACTATATTCTGGCGCTTCAGGAGAGCACCGTGGTGGCGATTGCTGACGGCTATGCGAAAGCCTCCGGCAAGACCGGTTTTATCAATTTGCATACCGCCAGCGGTCTGGGGCACGGCATGGGGAATCTCATTAATTCGCGGATCATGAAAACCCCGCTGGTTGTCACCGTCGGACAGCAGGATACGCGACACTACGTCCGCGACCCGCTGCTGTATGATGATATTGTTTCCATTGGCTCCCCGGTCATGAAATGGGCGCAGGAGGTCACCAGCGCCGACCAGCTCCCGGTGCTGGTGCGCCGCGCGTTTCACGCTGCCAGCTATCCTCCGGCTGGTCCGGTGCTGCTCTCTCTACCAATGAACGTGATGGAAGAGCTCAGCGACGCCGGGATACAAACGGCCTCGAAAGTGAACTACCACACCGTGGCGGGCTCGCTGGACGAGCTGGCCGAAGAACTGAGCCAGGTTACGCCCGGCAGGATCATGATTGTGGCGGGCGATGAGGTGCACTCCAGCGGCTCGACGCAGGAGATTGTCCAGCTGGCGGAAGCGCTCAGCGCCCACGTCTACGGCTCCTCCTGGCCGCTGAATTTACCTTTTCCCACTCAGCACGCGCTCTGGCGGGGCAATATGCCCACCACCGCCAGCGAAATCGCCAGCATCATCAATGCCTACGATGCCGTATTCATCATCGGCGGCAGAAGCCTGATCACCATTTTGTACAGCGAGGGCGAGGCCATTCCGGCGACCTGCGCGGTGTATCAGCTCTCGGCGGATATGCACGAACTTGGCCGTACGTATGCCACTCGCCTTTCGGTGATGGGGGATATCAAGCTCTCCCTGCACGAACTGTTGCCAAAGCTTAAGCAGCGCCTGATCGCCAGCAGGCTGGTCCACCAGCGGCTGCTGGTTGCGGCCCGCGACGAACGGGAGAAGGAGTGGCAGCAGCAGGAGGAACGTCTGGCCGCCGAGCGGCTACGCCCGGCGATCTCCCCGATGGTCGCAGCATGGGAAGTCATCCGATCCATTCCGGCGGGCACCACCATCGTTGATGAGGCGATAGCGACCGCCAGGCATGTCCGCCGGTTCATCTCTGACCAGCAGCACCAGCGCTACTACTTTATGCGCGGCGGCGGACTGGGCTGGGGGATGCCTGCCTCAGTAGGGCACTCGCTGGGACGCGGACGGGAGCCGGTGGTCTGCCTGATAGGTGACGGAGCCTCCCTGTACTCGCCGCAGGCGCTCTGGACGGCGGCACACGAAAATCTGCCAGTCACCTTTATCGTCATGAATAACAGGGAGTACAACATCCTGAAAAACTTTATGAAGAGCCAGGCTGACTACAGCTCAACGCGGCTGGGGCGTTTTATCGGGATGGACCTGGTGAACCCGCATATCGATTTTCAGTCGCTGGCCACCGCCATGGGCGTCCACTGCTGCCGGGTAACCGAGGCTGCCGATATCGCCGAAGCGGTAACGCGCGGGCTACAGTCAGGAAAAACCAACCTGATAGAAATCGCGATTTCCGCGGATTAGCCTCGCGTTTGCGCTGTACCCTACATAAAAAACTTATAACCGAAACGCCTCAAGACGCTTTATCTGACGCCCGTCGTCGTCAAAATTCTCCGCCGCCAGCCAGGCGCGCAGCTCCGCATCTCTTTGCGGCCATTCGCCGTCAATAATAGAAAGCATATCGCTGTCGCGGTTGCGCCCTTTGCGCACCAGCTTCTGGCGCAGGCGCCCTTCCCAGACAAACCCCAGCCGCTCCGCCGCCCTGCGTGAGGCAACGTTCATCGAATCGCACTTCCACTCCAGCCGCCGGTAGCCGTGCTCAAACGCATTTTTCAGCAGCAGCCACACCGTTTCAGTGCCGATGCGGGAACCTTTCATTTTACGCGACCAGGTCACGTGTCCTATCTCCACCGACCCCAGTAGCCGCTCGTTGGCCATATAGCTCACCAGCCCCACCGCACGTTCGGTACGTAAGTCAATGACGGCAAACGGCACCAGCTCATCATCCATGACCTTCGCCATGATCCAGTGCGCGGTGGCTTCCACGCTCGTGGGCTGCGTGCTGGCAAGCCACGTCCAGTCGCTGTCGTCGCCCAGCGCGTAGGCCTCATAGAGATCGGCCGCGTGGCGATCGGCGTCCAGCGGCTCCAGGCGGCAATACTGGCCGAACAGCGGCGTGCGGGTTAACGCGCGCGCGCCTTTCCAGTCGGGAACGATATCGTTAACGGTTTGACCATGTTGATTGATTTCGGGCACGGCGATGACTCCCTGAAAGGTAAGGCATTTGTTATAGCAGGTTAAAAAGCAGGCGAAAAGCAGCGTGTTTTAATAGCCCGAGCGCATGCGATATTCCCGGAAGGCATAAGTAAAGCTGAATTTCGACTTTGTGGAATGTCACAGTCGCCCTAACGTAGCGGAGCATAAAACAATCACAATATATTCTTCTCAGGGATCGCTATGACAAAAAAACTGTTGCCGTTACTGGTGCTGGCTGCGCTCTCAGGCGCAGCCCACGCCGCTACGCCGCCCAACACGCTGGTGGTTGCCCAGGGGCTTGATGATATCGTGAGCCTCGACCCGGCCGAAGCCAACGAGCTCTCCAGCATCCAGACCGTGCCGAGCCTTTACCAGCGTCTGGTACAGCCGGACCGCGATAATCCGGAAAAAATCACGCCGATTCTGGCAGAAAGCTGGGAAGCGGACGCGGCAGCAAAAACCCTGACCATCAAGCTTAAACCCGATGCGAAATTCGCTTCCGGCAACCCGCTGCGCCCGGAAGACGTGATCTTCTCTTATACCCGCGCCGTGACGCTGAACAAATCCCCGGCCTTTATCCTCAACGTGCTGGGTTGGGAGGCGAGCAACATCGCCAGCCAGCTGAAAAAGGTGGACGATCATACCCTCCAGCTTCACTGGACGGCGGACGTCAGCCCGTCGGTGGCGCTGAATATTCTCTCCACGCCGATTGCCTCTATCGTCGATGAAAAAGAGGTCGCCGCGAACGTGAAGGATAATGACTTCGGTAACGCGTGGCTGAAAATGCACTCGGCGGGCAGCGGCGCCTTCAAAATGCGCGTCTATCAGCCGCATCAGGCCATCGTGCTGGAAGCTAACGACGCCGCGCCCGGCGGCGCGCCGAAGCTCAAAAGCATCATCATTAAAAACGTCCCCGATCCGGCTTCACGCCGCCTGCTGATCCAGCAGGGGGATGCGGACGTGGCGCGCGATCTGGGTGCAGACCAGATTAGCGCCCTGGACGGCAAGCCGGGTGTGAAGGTGCTGAGCATCCCGTCCGCCGAGCAGAATTACCTGGTGTTTAACACCGGCAACAGCGCCAATCCGCTGCTGAATAACCCGGCCTTCTGGGAAGCGTCGCGCTGGCTGGTCGATTATGACGGCATCACGAAGAACCTGCTGAAAGGCCAGTATTTTGTTCATCAGAGCTTCCTGCCGGTCGGCCTGCCGGGCGCGCTGGAAGATAATCCGTTTAAATTTGACCCGGCAAAAGCGAAAGCCATTCTCGCTAAAGCGGGCATTAAGGACGCGCACTTCACGCTGGACGTAGAGAACAAGCCGCCGTTTATCACCATCGCCCAGTCGATGCAGGCGAGCTTCGCTCAGGGTGGCGTGAAGGTGGATCTGCTGCCTGCCGCCGGGAGCCAGGTCTATGCCCGCGTGCGCGCAAAGCAGCATCAGGCGGCGATTCGTCTGTGGATCCCGGACTACTTCGATGCGCACTCTAACGCCAGCGCCTTCGCGTGGAACGACGGGAAGTCCAGCACCGTGGCCGGCCTGAACGGCTGGAAAATTCCGGAGCTGAACAAGGCCACGCTGGCGGCGGTTGCCGAACCGGATCCGGCGAAGCGTCTGGATCTTTACAAGAAAATGCAGGAACAGCTGCAGCAGAGCTCGCCGTACGTGTTCGTCGATCAGGGCAAAACCCAGATCGTGGTGCGCGATAACGTGAAGGGGTATCAGCAGGGGCTGAACGCGGATATGGTCTGGTACGATCGCGTCACGAAGTAGCCCTTGTTGCCGGGTGGCGCTGCGCTGACCCGGCCTGTGTTCTCGGTTTTTGTAGGCCGGGTAAGGCAAAGCCGCACCCGGCATGAAGAGATTTCCCATGCCACATCTTTCCACCCGCGTGCTTCAGGGCCTGCTGACCCTGCTGCTCACGCTCTTCGGGCTGCTGCTCGTCACGTTTGCGCTCTCGGCGTTTTCACCGGTCGATCGCGTGCTGCAGATCGTCGGGGATCACGCCAGCCAGTCGACGTACGATCAGGTTCGCCACCAGCTTGGGCTGGATCGTCCCCTGCCCGTGCAGTTCTGGCACTACCTGCAAAACCTTGCCCACGGTGATTTGGGCACCGCCAGCGCCACCGGGCAGCCGGTGCTGCAGGATCTGCTACACGCCTTCCCCGCCACGCTGGAGCTGGCAACGCTGGCGCTAATTATCGGCACGGTACTCGGCGTGATTGCGGGTGTGCTGTGCGCCCGCTACGCCGGTTCGCCACTGGACTTAGCGATCAGAACGCTCACCCTGCTCGGCAACTCGGTGCCGATTTTCTGGCTTGGCCTGCTGATGCTGGCCCTGTTCTACGCGAAGCTGCAGTGGAGCGCGGGCCCCGGCAGGCTGGACGATATCTGGCAGTTCACCGTCGAGCCACGCACCGGCTTTGCGCTGATAGATACCTGGCTTTATGGCGATCGCGAGGCATTCCGCAATGCCCTCAGCCACCTGGTGCTGCCGGTGTTGTTGCTGGCCTATTACTCGCTGGCGAGCATTACCCGCCTGACCCGCTCCGCCTGCCTCGGCGAAATGAACAAAGAGTACATTCTCCTTGCCCGCGCCAAGGGGGCCGGGGAGATGACCATTCTGCTGCGCCACGTGCTGCCGAACATTCGCAGTACCCTGCTGACGGTGATTGCCCTGGCCTACACCAGCATGCTGGAAGGTGCGGTATTAACAGAGACCGTGTTCTCGTGGCCGGGCATCGGACGCTATCTCACCACCGCCCTGTTCGCCGGAGACACCACCGCGATCATGGGCGGCACGCTGCTGATGGGCGTCTGTTTTGTCCTGATCAATAACCTTACCGACCTGCTTGTGCGGGCAACCGATCCCAGGGTGCGCTGATGCCGTTTTATCTCTTCTTACGTCGCCTGCGCCGCTCCCCTGCCGCCGTTTGCGGACTGATTGCCATCGCGCTGCTGGTGTTTATTGCCCTGTTCGCCCCGTGGCTGGCACCGGTTGATCCGAACTGGCAGGACGCCGCCGCGCGCCTGCAGGCACCGACCGGCCAGCACTGGCTGGGCACCGACGGCTACGGGCGGGATCTGCTCTCGCGCCTGATTTACGGCACGCGTCCGGCGCTCGGGCTGGTTGCCCTGGTGACGGTTATTACCCTGCCCGCCGGGCTGCTGGTGGGCATTTTGTCCGGCTACTACGGCGGCTGGATGGAGCGTATCCTGATGCGCTTCACCGACGTGGTGATGTCAATGCCGCGCCTGATCCTCGCTTTCGCATTTGTCGCGATGCTCGGTCCGGGGCTGGTCAACGGCGCGCTGGCGCTGGCCTTAACCACCTGGCCTGCCTACGCGCGGCAGGCGCGGAGCGAGATCCAGCGTCTGCGCCACAGCGATTATCTGGCCGCCGCCGAGATGATGGGGATCCGCGGCCTGCGCCTGCTGGTCGGCCATATTCTGCCCCTGTGCCTGCCCTCCGCGATTGTGCGGCTGGCGCTGGATCTGGCGGGAATTATTCTGGCCGCCGCCGGTCTCGGCTTCCTCGGCCTTGGCGCACGGCCGCCCATGGCCGAATGGGGGGCGATGATTGCGGACGGCATGCAGGTCATTTTCGACCAGTGGTGGATTGCCGCCATTCCGGGCGGAGCCATCCTTTTTGCCAGCCTGGCGTTTAACCTGTTAGGCGATGGCCTGCGCGACGTACTGGAGCCACAGCATGACTGAACATCACGTCATCGTCGATGCGCTGAATATCGACTACCCCGCCGCACGCGTGGTCAACAACCTGAGCTTTACGCTTGGCAACGAGCGGCTGGCGCTGGTGGGGGAATCCGGCTCCGGCAAGTCCATGTCCGCCCGCGCCCTGATGGGTCTGGTGCGTAAACCCGGTATCGTGAGCGCCAACCGGCTTAACGTACTGGGCAACGATCTGCTGACCCTGAACGCCCGCCGCTGGCAGGCGCTGCGCGGCAACGGCATTGCGATGGTCCTGCAGGATCCGCGTTACGCCCTTAACCCCGTCAAAAGCGTCGCCGCCCAGCTTGATGAGGCGCTCACGCTGCATCAGCGCCTGCCGCGCCCGGAGCGTGCGGCGCGCATTCACGACATCCTCCGCGCCGTCGGGCTGAGCGAGAACGTGCTGTCACGCTACCCCGGTGAGCTTTCCGGGGGCATGGGCCAGCGGGTGATGATTGCGATTGCGCTGATCAACAACCCGCAGGTGCTGATTGCCGACGAACCGACCTCCGCGCTGGACGCGCGCCTGCGCAACCAGATCCTCGAGCTGCTGGTGCAGCAGTGCGAAGAACGCCAGATGGCGATGCTGTTAATCAGCCACGATCTGCCGCTGGTGGCGGAGCACTGCGACCGCGTGCTGGTGATGTATCAGGGCGAAAAGGTGGATGAGATGACAGCGAGCCAGCTCCCGCAGGCGACGCATCCGTACACGCGAACCCTCTGGACCTGTCGACCAGACGCCCATACTTATGGACAGATGCTGCCGACGCTCGACCGTTCACAGCCGTGGAAGGAGGCCAACGATGGCGCTCGTTGAGGTTAACCAGGTGCAGGTCACCTTCGGGGAAAAAACGGCGGTCTCTGCCGCCAGCTTTAGCATTGAGAGAGGCGAAACGTTCAGCCTGATTGGCGAATCCGGCTGCGGCAAATCGACCCTTCTGCGCGTGCTGGCTGGGCTGCAGCGCGAGTGGCGTGGCAGTATTGCACTGCTGGGAGAAACGTTAACGCCAGGGCGACGTTTTGAAGGCGAGCTTCGCCGCAACGTGCAGATGGTGTTTCAGGATCCGTGGGCGTCGCTGCACCCGAACCACACCATTGCGCGCACGCTGTCGGAGCCGTTAAGCATCCACGGCGAGACGCAGATCGCGGAAAAGATGGCCAATGCGCTGCTGCAGGTGGGGCTCTCCGCCGACGCGGGCAGGCGCTATCCGCACCAGCTTTCCGGCGGCCAGCGTCAGCGCGTTGCGATTGCCCGCGCGCTGCTGCTGCGCCCGCAGCTTCTGCTGCTGGATGAACCGACCTCGGCGCTGGATATGTCGGTACAGGCGGAAATCCTGAACCTGCTTAACCGCCTGAAGGCCGAGCATGAGATGACCTATCTGCTGGTCAGTCACGACGCGGATGTGATTGCCCATATGTCCGACCGGGCGGCCTTGATGGCGCACGGGAAGATCCAGAAGGTGTTTGACCGTAAGGCGATGTTACGGGGCGAGCACAGGATGGGTTAAGTGCGTGCGGCGGTGCCCGGTGGCGCGTTGAGGTTTTTTTGTAGGCCGGGTAAGGCATCGCCGCCACCCGGCAAAACGTTACTTCAGCAGCTTCACCGTGGCATCAATGTCGATCTCATCTTCAGTGAAGATCAGCGTCGTATTCTGGAAGGTGGTGATCGCCAGCTTCTTCACCGTGCGCATTTCGCCAGGCTTTTTATCAGATTTCGGCTTGATGCTGTTCATCAGCAGCCCCACCGACAGCACCGCATTTTCTTTGTCGATTTTGGTATCCGCGGGCTCTTCTTCGTTGAACACCACGAAGGATTTGATCGAGGTGAGCTTCACGCGCTCGCCTGCGATATAGAGATGTTTGCTTTCGGGGATCACCTTCACCGCGTAGGCGGAAAGGCCTTTGTTGTTGGTGGTTGGCTCGAAGGTCACCGCGGCATCTTTCTTAATCAGATCGGGGTTCGCGACCTTAATCACATGAAAATAGCGGTTGTCGCCGTTTTCATCTTTGATAAATCCAAAGCCTTTATCTTTAAACCACGTTGTGATTGTACCGTTCATCGCTGTTACCGCCTGTCAGATCGTAATGACTAAAGTTTTGCAGCGCGCAGTGTAATGCACAATGGCGGAGGAGACAAAAAAAAGCCCCTGCACGGGTGCAGGGGAAAACTCATGTCAGAGCTTATTAGTATTGAATTTTTAGTTGAACACCATCCCACCATCGATGAGCAGCGACTGGCCGGTCATGTAGTCGGAATCCGGTCCCGCCAGGTATGAAACGCAGGCAGCGACATCTTCCGGTTCGGACAGGCGGCCAAGCGTGATGCGTTTGGCAAAGGTTTCGGTCCCGTAGCCCAGCGGTTTACCCGCCGCCTCGGAGACCTGACGGTCGATCTCTGCCCACATCGGCGTTTTCACGATGCCCGGGCAGTAGGCGTTAACGGTGATCCCCAGCGGAGCAAGATCCCGCGCGGCGGTCTGGGTTAAGCCGCGTACCGCAAATTTACTGGAACTGTAGACGGCCAGCTCCGGGTTACCGGTGTGACCCGCCTGGGAGCAGGCGTTGATGATTTTTCCCCCGTGCCCCTCTTTGCGGAACGCATCAATCGCGGCCTGGATCCCCCAGATCACCCCTTTCACGTTAATGTTGTAGACCTTGTCGACAATCTCCGGCGTGATGGACTCGATCGGCGTGGACGGCGCGATCCCGGCATTATTGACGATCACGTGGAAACCACCCAGCGCGGTGCGGGCTTTCTCCACAGCCGCAAATACCTGCTTGCGGTCAGAGACGTCCACCTTCACGGCGACGGCGTTACCGCCGTTACGGATAATTTCATCGGCGACGGCTCTGGCCGTCTCCGCGTTATAGTCGGCAATGGCGACGGCAAACCCATCCTTCACCAGGCGAAGCGCAATTGCTTTACCAATCCCCTGGCCTGAGCCTGTTACGAGAGCAACTTTTTGCATTTCTCTGTCCTTATGTTGAGTCACAAAATCTGGCTGAGATGGAGCTGGCCCATCAGCAGCGGGTTATCGCTGTAGTCGACGGGAATGGCCACCACGGCCGGGCCATCCACATCCATTGCCGCACGCAGCGTGGGTTCGAGCGCGTCGGCGCTCTCCACGGCAAAGCCTTTCGCGCCAAAGGCGTCGGCATAGACTTTGAAATCGACCGGGCCGAACTCGACGCCGGAAAGACGCTGGTATTTTTTCTCTTCCTGAATGGCAACCATGTTGTAGCCGTTATCCACCCAGATGATGTGCAGCACGTTAGCGTTGAGGCGCACCGCGGTTTCCAGCTCCATGCTCGACTGCAGGAAGCCGCCGTCACCGGAGACCGACACCACCTTGCGGCTCGGGTTGACCAGCCACGCGCCAATGGCCCACGGCAGCGCGACGCCCATGGTCTGCTGGCCGTTGGAGATCATCACCTGACGCGCCCGGAAGCTGTAGAGATAGCGGGCGATCCAGATGTGGAAGCTGCCCATATCCACGGTGAGCGTCACGTCGTTATTGACGATGTCCTGCATGGCCCGCACGATGCGCAGCGGATGCAGGGCAAACTGATTAAGCGAGGCGCCGCGACGATCGAGCAGATCGCGCTGATGCTGGCGGTCGACCAGAATTTCGGAGGCCCGCTGGCTTAGCTCAAGCTTATGGTCGATACGGTTAGCGAGCTGATTCAGGGTTTCGGCGATGTCCCCCACCAGCTCCAGATCCGGCACGTAGTTACGTTCTTCATAGGCTGGCAGCACATCAATGTGCACCAGCGTGGCGTCGCCGCTGTTCCACATGGACGGCTCGTACTCCACCGGGCTGTAGCCGATGCAGATAATCAGATCCGCCAGATGGAGCAGCCGGTCACCCGCCTGGTTATTGAACAGACCGACGCGTCCGGCGAAGCGGGTGAAGTGCTCCTGGTTCACCGCCCCGGCGGCCTGATAGGTGCTGGTGACCGGAATACGGCTTTTCTCCAGCAGCTTGCGCAGCGCGGCGCTGTTGGCGGGCTGGCTCGCCATCAGCCCCAGCAGGATGACCGGGTTTTTGGCCTTTTCGATAAGCTTCGCCACGTCGTTGATGGCGGATTCCGGTGCCGGCCCCATCAGCGCGGGACCGCTGGCGGGTAAAATCGCCCCCGTGGCGGGCTGATCGACAATATCCTGCGGCAGGCTGACGAAGGCGCCCCCCGGCCTGCCGTGCTCGGCGGCGCGAAACGCGTTGGAAACCACCTCAGCAATCGCGTCCGGCGCACTCACCTCCACGGCGTATTTGGTGACCGGGCTGAACATGGCGACGGTGTCCATGCTCTGGTGCACCAGCTTGGCTTTATCCGCCCGCTTCACTGCCCCGCCCAGCGCCACCACCGGGTCGCCTTCGCTGTTGGCGGTGGCAATGCCGGTGATCAGGTTGGAACAGCCGGGCCCGGAGGTCACCAGCGCCACCCCGGCCTTGCCGGTCAGACGCCCTACCGCCGCCGCCATAAACGCCGCGTTGGCTTCGTGACGCACCGGAATGATCTCGATAGAGGAGTCCAGCAGGGAGTCAAAGACTTTGTCGATTTTCGCCCCGGGGATCCCGAACACCTGCTTCACGCCCTGCGCTTCCAGCTGGCCGACAACCAAATCGGCGCCGTGCGCCCACTGACGTGACTGTTTCTCACTGTTCACGGTAGTTCTCCTGTTAGTTTTCGACGGCACGGATCGCCGCATCCAGATTGCTGGGGTGAAGGTTGGCCTGTAAAAACGCGCTGTCGGCGGGCAGGTCGATCATCAACTTGTGAATTTCACCGAAGGTGAGCACGCCGCTCTCCAGCTGGTAGTCGAGCAGATGCCCCCCGCCCTGACGGTCGTCGGTAATGAAATGTTCGTGGTAGCCCGCCACGTTGATGCCCTGCATATGCTGCGGCGTGCGGAACCCGACCAGCACCCCTTCACGCTGGTTAAAGCGGAACACCGGCTGGTCGTCCAGCACGTCGGTCATCGCGCGGTACGGCGGCTTCTGGCGCGGTACTGTGCGGGTGTGGGCATGGCGGAAGTTGCCGTCAATGCGCAACGCGCAGAACAGGTTATCGGAGGGGATCTGCTGGTCGATCGCGTCGTGGATCTGCTGACGGCTGACCGGCGCATTGAAGGTGATCCGATACTGCGGCTGGAACCAGGTCATGACCGCAAACGGCGTTTTTTGCTCCGGCTTCGCGGCCCGGGCGCTGCCGTCGGCGCGCAGCTGGTACACCTGGCTGCTGAAGGCGATCATTTCGCCGTCCAGCTCGTTGAAGGTGCCCAGACCAAAGTCACCGTGTGCCAGCAGATCGGCGATGGTGGTCTCTCCTTCATACACGCCGCTTAGCAGGGCGCTCATTAGCGATGTCTGATAGATCACGCTGTCAGGATGCTGAGCAGAGAACCCGCGCAGGGTCTCGCACAGACTGGCTTCACAGTCGCAGGCAGATGAATGCACCATCATGCTCGTCCTCTTCAACTTTATTTAGAAAGGTTAAATAAATGTTGACCCGATTCAGCAGAGAGTTCCAATATAGAAACCATGCTGGTTTGAGACGTTTTAGATATGGAACTTCGTTATCTGCGGTATTTTGTCGCGGTAGCACGCGAGCGACACTTCACCAGGGCGGCCGAAGCGCTGGGTATTTCGCAGCCTCCTCTGAGTCAGCAGATCAAACGGCTCGAAGAGGAAGTGGGCACGCCGCTGTTCAGGCGCCTGACGCGGGGCGTGGAGCTGACCGAAGCGGGAGAAGCCTTCTATGAGGACGCCTGCAAGATCCTGGCGCTGAGCGATGCCGCGCTGGAGAAAGCCCGCGGCATCGCGCGCGGGCTGAACGGCAACCTGTCGATTGGCATCACCAGCTCCGACGCTTTTCATCCCAAAATCTTTACCCTGATTCGCCAGTTTCAGGTGCAGAACATGGCGGTGCAGGTTCATCAGGTGGAAGCCAATATGTCGTCGCTGACGACGATGCTGGCGGAGGGTGAACTGGATATCGCCTTCGTGCGCCTGCCGTGCGAGAGCAGCAAGGCGTTCGAGTTAAAAATCCTCGACCGGGAGCCGATGGTGGTGGCGCTGCATCGCGATCATCCGCTGGCGGCGTGCGATTCGCTGGCGTTGGAGCAGCTTCGGGATACGCCGGTGGTGCTGTTCCCGCAGGAGGTCGCGCCGGGCCTGTACGACCGGGTTCACGGCTGCTGCGAGCGGGCCGGGATTGACGTGCAGCACGCGCTGCAGTCGTCGCAGCTTTCCTCCTCCCTGAGCATGGTTTCCGCAGGCGGCGGGTTTGCGCTGGTGCCGAAATCCATGGCGGCTATATCTCCGCCGAATGTCACCTATCACACGCTGAGTTCACCGGAGCTTTATACCGACATCGCGCTCTGCTGGCGCCGTTTTGAACGCTCGCGGACGGTGAAGCGGTTTTTGACGATGCTGAGCGAAGGGTGACGGCCGTGCTGCTGTGCCCGGCGGCGCTGAGCTTGCGCGGGCCTACGTTCGTGTCGCTTTTCTTTTGTATGCCGGGTAAGGCGTAGCCGCCACCCGGCAATGCCAGTCTCCGGCGTTAACTCCAGACATCGTTCTCTGCTATGGCTTAAGAGAACAATTCTGGCGTTCAGGATGGTTTCGCACGTCTGATACCCCTGTTCAGTTCCCCGTTGACTTATTTGCGCTGTGTTTTCATCATCCGTTTCCGGGACAACGCGAGTCCATTCAGTCTGCGAAGATCGAACGTCACTTGACAACAGCAGCGCTAACCTTAAACAGCGGGACTATTTGCTATGAATCCAAGGGAAAATATTGTCAGTACATTCAGTGAGTTGTCTGCGGAATTACAGCGTGCTGCCGAGTTCTCGCTACAGAATACCAATCAACTGGTCGTGCTATCGATGCGTGCCTTCGCCAGTGAAGCCGGTGTAAAACCCGCTACGCTGCTGCGGCTCGCGCAACGATTAGGCTACAACGGCTGGGGTGAACTCAAGGACGCATTCATCGATGAACTCGGGCTGCGCAATGATACATATGTATCCAAAGCCGAGAAGCTGATCGCCAAAGGCACTCAGCCGCAGCTGTATGAAGAGGTGTTTCAGGCGCATCAGGCCAATTTGGCTTTCACACAGCATGAGAACCATCAGGCCATGGAGCAAGCTGTAACGCTGCTGGACGCGGCTGAGAATGTCTATATTTGCGGCTTCCGGGCCAGCTTTCCTATCGCCTGGTCGCTGTTTTATGTCTATCGACTGTTCAATCGGCAGGCGTCGTTAATTGATGGTCTGGCGAGCAATATCGAGGTGTTCACCCGCGAATTAACAGCACAAGATTGCCTGTTACTTACCAGTTTTGCCCCCTATTCCCGTGAGTCGCTCGATGTCCTGCGCGCGGCCCAGCAGGCAGGCGCGACGATCGTTGCCATCACGGATTCTCCCGTCTCGCCATTAGCCCAGGCTGCCGATTGCACGCTGCTGTTCTCTATCGACAGCCCGTCGTTTTTCCCCTCCGTGGTGTCCGGCATGGGGCTGGCCGAGTGTTTACTGGCGATGCTGGTCGCGCGCCATGGTCGAGATGCAGTGAATAAAATCGAAAATGCTGAACGCTACCTTATTAACTCTGGTGCCTATGTGGTGCCCGGGAAACCCTGAAAAATAATTCATTTGCATCCGGCATAAGAAAACCGAATACATTTGAATCAAAATGAAATTGACGTGATACAAATGAATCCTGCATGATGCGCTTCATTAGCACAGCGCATTCAGGAGCAGGACCAGCATGACCCATATCATTCACCGCAGTCTACGCAGCACGCCCGCCGTGGCGGTACGCGCCCAAGGGGCGTACATTTTTGATGCACAGGGAAAACAATATCTGGATGCCTGCGGTGGCGCCGCCGTTTCCTGTTTAGGCCACGCGCATCCTGACGTGCTGGCTGCGATGCATCGCCAGATCGATCAACTGGCCTATGCCCACACCAGTTTTTTTACCAGCGACACCGTTGAGCAGCTTGCTGAACAGCTGACGCGCACGGCGCCTGGCGATCTTAACTATGCCTATTTCGTTTCGGGCGGTTCGGAAGCGGTCGAAACCGCGCTCAAGCTGGCGCGCCAGTATTTTGTTGAGATCGGCCAACCGTCGCGCACCAAGTTTATCGCCCGTAGGCAGAGCTACCATGGCAATACCCTTGGGGCGCTCGCGGTGGGAGGCAACGAATGGCGCCGCCGCCAGTTTGCTCCCTTGCTGATCGACGTGATCCGCGTTTCGGCCTGCAATGAATATCGCGACCGCCGCGCTGACGAAACCCAGCAGCAATACACCACGCGTCTGCTCAACGAGCTGGAGCACGCCATTATTGAGGCCGGTCCCGACACCATTATTGGTTTCTGTGCAGAAACCGTGGTGGGGGCCACCACCGGCGCCACCCCGCCAACCCCGGGCTATCTAAAAGGTGTACGCAACCTGTGTGATAAATACGGCATCCTCTACATCGCGGATGAAGTCATGTGCGGCATGGGACGCACCGGCACATTGCATGCGTTTGAACAGGATGATGTGGTGCCGGATTTGGTGACCATCGCGAAAGGGCTGGGGGGCGGCTATCAGCCGATTGGCGCAGTATTAGCGAGCGAGAAAATTGTCTCAGCGCTCCAGGCCGGTAGCGGTCTGTTTCAGCACGGGCACACCTACATTTGCCACGCGACCGCCGCGTCCGCAGCCCTGGCCGTGCAGCAGGTGATTGCACGTGACAATTTGCTGCAGGCGGTCAGGCAACAGGGGGCTTACCTGCACAGCGCATTGCGTGAAGTGCTGGGGGAATTACCGCACGTTGGTGATACGCGTGGACGCGGCTTGTTTGCGGGCGTTGAGCTGGTACGCGATAAAGAGAGCAAAACCCCCTTTGATCCTGCCCTGAAGCTGCATGCAGCCATCAAAGCAAACTGTATGTCACGTGGGCTGATGGTCTATCCAATGGGTGGAACCATTGACGGCCAGTATGGCGACCATATCCTGATCGCACCACCATTTATCGTCACGCCTGGCCAGCTCGACTTTGTGGTAGACACGCTGAACACCGTGATTCGCGAAGAGACCAGCAAATTATGATCAATCGTTTACCGCCGCTGGCGGAGCATGAGTGGGACGACCAGCAGCGCGCGTTGGCCGAAGAGATAATCAACGGGCCCCGCGGTGCGCTGCTGCCACCTTTCGAGCCGCTGCTGCGCAGCCCAGAGCTTATGGCGCATGCACAACGCATGGGGGAATACCTGCGTTATCGCAGCGCGCTGGGGCAGCGCCTGTCTGAACTGGCGATTTTGATGACCGCGCGGCACTGGTCGCAGCCTGTGGAGTGGGCGATTCATGCGCCGATAGCGCGCGAGAAGGGTATTTCTGCCGCGGCGGTGCAGGCGATTAATGAAAAGCGTCTTCCAGAGGATCTGCAGCCGGATGAGTGGGCGATCTATCACTTTTGCAAGGAGTTGCAGGAGCAGCAGAAGGTCAGCGATGCCACCTGGCAGCACGCTATCGCGCTGTGGGGCGAGAAAGGCGTGGTGGATCTGATCGGCATCAATGGCTATTACAGTTTTCTCTCAATGGTAATGAACGGCGCACAGACGCCGGTACCCGACACCCGGGATGAGATTATTCCCGCATAAGCTTTCGCTTTAAATTTGGCGCATGAAAGTGCGCCCTGCATATCAACATTTTATTTCCCCACCCCGCAGATGTATTTCGCCGGGTGACATTCATGCACGCTACTTCACTGACGCCGAGGGTTATCATGTCTGGATTATTAACTAAATTAAAAGTTACGTTAGCGCTGGTCGCTTGCTCCGCCAGTTTTGTGGCACAAGCGCAGGATAAATTAACGGTTGGCGTTGATACCGCCTTTGTCCCCTTTGAATTTAAACAAGGCGATAAATACGTCGGCTTTGATATTGATTTGTGGGATGCCATCGCAAAAAAAATGGATGTCAGCTACGAATTACGCCCGATGGACTTCGGGGGACTGATTCCGGGTTTGCAATCACGTAATCTGGATGTCGCCATGGCGGGCATTACGATAACCGACGCGCGTAAACAGGTCGTCGATTTCAGTGACGGTTATTATGATGCTGATTTATTAATGGCGGTGAAAAGCAGCGATAATACCATTACTAAATTCAGCGATTTAGCAGGAAAGAAAGTGGGATTAAAGCAGGGAACGGCGGCGGCCAGCTTTATGAAAAGCAAATATAAGGCGAACTATGTTGAATTCCCGAATATCGACAACGCCTATCTTGATTTGCAGGCAGGTAACCTTGATGCCGTGGTGCATGATTCCCCCAATGTGCTCTATTACGTAAAAACGGCGGGTGATGGCAAAGTGAAATCGACCGGCGAGACTGACAGCATTCTGCCGCAGCACTACGGTTTTGCGATGCAGAAGAACAGCAGCCTGACGCCGAAGATCAACGCTGCACTGCAGGCGTTACGTGCGGACGGAACTTACAACAAGATTTACGTGAAGTGGTTTGCTAAACAGCCAAAATAATCCCGCCAGGTCGGAGCGATCCGACCTCGTTGCATCTTAACGGGTAACATATGAATTTCGACAGTAAATATATTTGGGAGTCCCTGCCGCTGCTGTTGCAAGGACTACAGTTGACGCTGATTATTTCATTATCAGGTTTATTGGGTGGTTTTGTTATTGGCCTGCTGGCCGGAACCTGCCGGGCGCTCGGAGGGAAAATATCAAAAACAGTCTCGTTAGTTTTTGTCGAGTTAATCCGCGGAACGCCTATTATGGTGCAAGTGATGTTTATTTACTTCGCACTCCCCATGGTGTTACCGATTCATATCGACCCGGTAACGGCGGCCATTACGACCATTGTGATTAACTCGGGTGCTTATATTGCAGAAATCACCCGAGGGGCGATCCTCTCGATTAATAAAGGTTTTAGAGAGGCCAGCCTGGCAATGGGATTATCCCAGCGCAGCACGCTATGGCATGTCATTATGCCGCTGGCATTACGCCGTATGATCCCTGCGTTGGGTAATCAGTGGATTATCAGTATTAAAGACACCTCGCTGTTTATTGTGATTGGTGTGGCGGAATTGACTCGTCAGGGGCAAGAAATTATTGCCGGTAATTTCCGTGCGCTGGAAGTCTGGACCGCAGTGGCAATGATCTACCTGCTGGTGACGCTGTGCCTGAGTTTCCTGCTGAAGCAACTGGAGAAGAGGATCCATATTTTATGAGCATGGTTGAATTTAGCGCAGTGTCGAAAAATTTCGGCGCCACTCAGGTGCTGCACGACATCAATTTAAAAATTGACGCTGGCGAAGTCGTGGTGATCATCGGCCCTTCCGGTTCGGGCAAATCGACGCTGCTGCGCTGTATTAACAAGCTGGAGGAAATTTCCTCCGGCACGCTGCTGGTAGCGGGAATGCATATTACCGATCCTCACGCTAACGAATGTGATATCCGCCGTGAAGCCGGGATGGTGTTTCAGCAGTTCCATCTGTTCCCCCATCTGACGGCGCTGGAGAATGTGATGTTTGGTCCGGTTCGCGTACGCAAACAGAGCAAAGCCGCCGCGCGGGAACAGGCGCTGGCGCTGCTGGACCGCGTTGGCTTACGCGAACGCGCCAGTCACTACCCATCAGAGCTCTCTGGCGGTCAGCAGCAACGCGTGGCCATTGCCAGAGCCCTGGCGGTGAAACCGAAAATGATGCTGTTCGATGAGCCGACCTCAGCGCTGGACCCCGAATTACGGCATGAGGTGCTGAAAGTCATGCGCTCGCTGGCCGAAGAAGGCATGACCATGGTGATTGTGACCCATGAAATCGGCTTCGCCCGCGATGTGGCATCCCGGCTCATTTTTATTGATGGCGGTACCATTGCCGAAGATGGTCCACCTGATATGCTGCTGAATAGCAGTCGCAATCCCCGCCTGAAAGAATTTTTGCAACACGTATCCTGAACAGAAGTGAATGATAACACTATGAAAAAAATCGACATTCGTGGTTCCGCTTTTGCAGTAGGTCAGGCGCTTGGCGCGTTCGGACGCGAGGCCTGGCATGCAAAACTGACGCAAACGGCATTGTGGCAAACCGTTACCGCCATGAAAGACGCAGAACAGACCCGGAGCATGCGCTCGCGGGTCCAGTCTCAGTATCCCCTGATCTGGCAGGAGCTGGAGGGATTGGCCGAGGGTCTGGATGCACCGTTTGATGAGGTGTTTGCCTGGAACTGCCGCGGCGATCTGGTGAGCTCAACCTCTGATGGCTGCACCACGGTAGCGGGAAGCACCGCGGAGGGAGAGCTGATTATCGCGCATAATGAAGACGGTTTCCCGCAGCTTCGCAATGACTGCGCCATCGTCAGCATCACTCCGGATGATAGCCTGGCGTTCACCAGTTTCGCTTATCCGGGATCGATTTGCGGACACACCTTCGCCGTAAACGAAAAGGGCGTGGTGAATACGGTGAATAACATACGCGCTTTGCACCGTCCGGACGGCATGCCGCGCCAGATACTTGCCCGCGCTGCGCTGAATGCCGCCAGCCTGGATGAAGCTATCACTATACTGACCTCATCACCACGCGCCGGAGCCTTTCATCATACGCTGGGACAAATGGGAGACAGCCGGCTGTTTAGCGTGGAGGCGACGGGAACAGGCTGTTCCGTCACGCCGCTGCGGGACGTTTTCGCCCATGCTAATCACCTTATCCACCCTCAGCTTGATGCGGTTGAGCAGGTGATCACTGACAGCTCCCGGTCACGCCAGCAGCGGCTAAACGCCTGGCTGGAGACGCAATCTCACCTTGATGGTGCAGCGGCACTGGGTATTCTTTCAGACCAGCATGATCCTGCGCTCCCGATTTATCGTCTCTCGCCACACGACCCGGATGAAGAGAACACGCTGGCCACGGCCATTTTTACCCTGAGTACGTCGCAGATAAAATGGCAGATATTCACACACGATCGGCAAAAACCCGTTTTACAGCAGGAATACCCGGCGGCGCTGCGCTAGCGCGGGCCTACAGGGCTGTGATTTTTGTAGGCCGGGTCAGGCGTAGCCGCCACCCGGCAATGCCCTTCTGGAAGCCGCCTCGCAAACCTGCAAGCAACCTTATGTAATTCAGGGGCATCCCCTTTCCTTCCTTTTTTCACCGCCGTAAAGTGCCTGCGTTGCGGCACATCCGTAACCGGGCGTAGGAACCCGTTAGCATAACATGACATTTTTTGGACAAAGAGGATGCTAAATGGCGACTACCCCTGAATTTTCCTACGCGCTTTCTGAGGAAAGCGCTGTTCATCAGCTCATCACCCACCCCATTTCCGATTCTGCGGATCTCTTCGAACTGGCCGATGCCTGCGCCGCTTACGTAAGCGTACTGGTGGAAACTGACGATGCGGTGACGTTTGCCACGCTTTGTAAGCAATTACTGGCTGCGCTCAAACGGCTGCGAGAGTGCTGTGACTCGGAACTTCCGCCGTATCTGGCTGAACAGCTTATTGCGGGGGAAAAGATTGCTTCCTGCGTGCCGGACTGCTGGCAAGAGACGACGTTGCAGGTGGATTATGCCGTAGCGTTAACGCTGGCGGTGATGGGCGGGACGCTCCCTGTAAACGTGGCGAAAGAACTGACCGGGCTGCTTCATGATATGGTCTGGCTGCTGGCGGAGTTTGTGAAGGAGCCTTATATCCAGGCGCACTGAGACGGGTGATGGGAGGCTGGAATTCTGCTGGGTAAGAAGCAGGATTTCGGCCTTACGCAAAGTACAACGTAGCTTGTTTAATGTCTGTAAAGAGCGAGGAGCAGGCTTCTAGGTTCTTGACTAAGAATTGGCCCCTCTATAGGCCTAAATAACTGGGATACGATAAACATTAAAGCGTTTTGGTCGGACATAATCATCTATGATGATTTAGTATTTCCTCGTGAAAGAAAATCTGCTGCACCTTCGCATGGAATATTTAAATTTCTTAATTCCAACTCAAGAGTTAAAATAAAAAAGTATAGTTAAAATTTAGTGGATTAAGTAATGGCTAACAAAAAAAGAGATAACTTTAGTGCTAAGACGATTAAAACCCTTCAGGAGAGAGCAGGATGTCGATGTTCGATGCCTGGATGTGGTGTTGTGACAATAGGCCCAAGTGAGGAGTCATTAGAAAAATCCATCAATCTAGGTGTTGAAGCTCATATATGTGCTGCTTCTCCTGATGGGCCTCGTTACGATGCAAACATGACAACTGAAGCTCGTAGACATATAAAAAAATGAATTTGGTTATGTGTATCGCATAGCACTTTGAACGATCGCGATATTATCAGTTATCCGGTAGAAGTCCTGCAATCCATGAAAATGGACCATGAAGAAGCAATTAAGGCAGAAAATAGATCAGGTAAAGGCTTTCTTCAAAATGCTGATTTTTTTGCAATTGGCCCGATATTGTAGGATTAAGTGAATTGCAGGGAGTATCAATTAATAATTGGTCTATTCGAATTGACCATTTTGTTGCCGGCGATTTATCAAACCTCATTCGATTCATTGAGAATTTTGATCAGCAAGACCTGTCAGATCGATACCTCATAATCAATTCACTGGGTGATGGTCGTCAGTTTGCAGCAGCTCCTACATGGAGAAAAGATGGGAAATCAATTGAGCTGTCATGTACTCTTAAGAATCGATTTCCTCGAAAAAATGCAAAAGATCTAGGCCGTACATTAGCCAGAGACAACTCGAATGATATCTTCTTAGTTAATAGGAGCTTATCACTCGTTAGCGGCATTGAAGCTTTGCCTCAAAAAATTAGAACAACCCTTTCTCTGATTCAAGATAAGTCCCCCTTTTACCCTAAGGCTGGAAATTGTATTAAAGAGTACTTCGACATTTTTGATGATTCGCCATGGATTTTACGCTGGGTTAAACTTGAAGTAATAAGGCAGGCATGTATTCATTACTAAAATAAATCAACTGATACTGAATCAACTCCGCTTGAATGCGTCAATAAAGTTATTGAAGTTGTGTCAAAATCTAATACAAAAAAAACAACTGGCGCTTAATTATGTTTAAACTAGATATCGAAGGGATTGGCATATGGGAAGGAGTCCTTCCAATTTGTGTTCCCTATGATAGTATGCAACCTAAACCAAATAGCTGGGAACTCCTGTCAGACTAGAAAGTTCCCGGTTGATATTATTAAAAAAAATTATTTTTTTGTATTGTACTGAGTGCAGCCAGTACTGGGAGTTAAAGATTTTAATAAAATTACAATGCCGAGCTAAATAAATATTTTATTGAGAGGGCTTGCTTTGCATAAAAAATAAGCATAACTATATATTCTCACAGATGACTCTTCAATTTTTTTATGTGCTCGATCAATTTCTTTTAACAGATACTCTTGATTCATGAGAGATCCATTTATTTGACATTCTTCAATCTTAGTCAAAATACGGCTATACTCTATAAAATTAGAGATTATAGTTCCACCTAATTCAGAAAAATTATAAACATCCCTATTAAAATCTAAAGAAAAATTTTTCTTGATTACCTGTCCTCTTTTTCGTAGCGAGTTTTCGAGGCTAGACATCGAGCTATAAATATCATCAAGTGAACCGATAAGAATTGTAGCCTCCTGCATTTTTGATAAAAAATCAAGGGAGCTAGTTTGTTTATCAAAATTTTGATAATTGCTTAGCCATTGTTTCACCTCTCCATTGATAAGCATTACTTTTTTTAAACGAGCTTCTAGTTCAGTGGCATTTTTTTCAACAAAATCAATGGCGAATGAAATTGCCGACTCATCTAATTTTTGTTTGAACCAGTTCGGCGCGGACCTATACACTTTCCAAGCAATAAGGAGAGTGCCTGCACTGCTCATCGCTGAAATCCAGTCAGTTACTGAACCAAAATCTAAGCTATGCCATACGCTGTTTTTAAATATTGCACCGGCAACAATCACTACACACAAACCTGCAAGACATACTGGAATTACTAAAATAATTATCAACCATTTAAATACTAATTTCATTTAGCCAAACCATTTCCAAGTTAATTAATGACTGCGATTTATGAAAAAATCTAATTTACGATGTAAAGACAGTATATTATATAGTTATCCGAATTAACTAAATGATACAGAACTCACACAATATATCCAATTGTAAACACTCATTGGCTAGCACACATACTTGCATAAATTTCCGTAGTTGGCACAAAGAGGACGAAATTTTCACACACTTCCATATACTGCTGTAAGCAAAACTATCAACCACAGCACTCCTTTTCACCCAGCATCCCTTAATACACTAAGAAAATCAAACATATACCAAAACCGAGCCATACCATCCACTTTAATCTCTCACCACCACCTCTTAAAGTATTCGCACTCATTAAATGAGCGCCGTAATCACGGGCATGTAGAAACTGCACTCCCATCGTAGTTTCCACATTGTCAACTCACCAACCACTACCTATAATGTTTCCAATCTGGAAACAAAGGGCAAGGATGCACGTAGTCTCAAGAGCGCCTTTCGATACGGCGGCCAGATATTTTCCCAATGGATCACTCGCCCTGGACGACCTTTACCGGGTACTAAAGAAGGAACACTACTCGTCACCAGGCGATATGCGAAAAGCGCTTTCCCAACCTGGACCGGATGAAATACCGGGAAAAATGGTGGGTCATTGATGTAGGTGGCGGACATTTAAGAATAATATTTTTTGCTGATTTTGAGCGGGGAAAGATCTTCATTAAACACATCAGCACGCAGAGTATGACAAGCTCACGGACTACTACCGGAGAACAAAAGAATGAATTACGAAGCAGCCCTCAAAGCGGCAAACGATTTGACAAACGAGCTTCCCTTCCTGGGCTCAAGCCCGTCGCAACAAGATTACGAGGATGCTCTGGCGATGGTGGAACACCTTATTGAGCACGACCCCGATAGCCCGCTGGTAGAGATGCTTACCGCGAAAATCGATAAATACGAAAACGAGTCTCCGGAGTTTGCAGAATTTAACGCGCGTGTTGCCCGCATTCCGTCAGGCGTTGCGTTATTACGAACGTTGATGGATCAGCACCAACTCACTCAGAGCGATTTCGAGAATGAGATTGGTAAGAAGTCTCTGGTGAGTCGGATCCTTAATGGACAGCGCACATTGACCCTGGATCATATGCGGGCGCTGGCGAAGCGTTTCGGTTTGCCTGTGAGTGCGTTTGTGGGGAAGTGATCGCGAGCAGACTCTGTGCACCCATTCTGCGATAATGAGTGGTTCACATAAAAGAACAAAGGAATGCTGATGAAAACGATTGAAGAACTACGAAACGAGCTTCTAAAAATAGGTGAGCAACTTGGGGGAGGCACAAGACCAAATCATTATTTTTTTATTCCTGACCAACCTGATGGGGTTGCAACTCCCTATCTGGAAATTCATGGTAAAGAATATCATTTTATCATCAGTGAAAGGGGTCTTGAAATACAGCGAAAAGTAACGCTCAGTGACGATGAAATTCTTTATTGGTTTGTGGAGAGTGCCGTGGCGGGGCTGGCCTCAGCCTATGCAGCAAAACATTCATCTGAACGGGAATTCAGAGAGGTTTATTTCAGAAAGGAATACAGTTCAATGCTCTCAATCAAGCCCGAATGGGCAACAAGAAAGCGCAAAGAAATCACTCAGCTTCTCCATTCGCAAAGAAGCGAACATCGTTAACCCAACCGGCTCGTTACATTTACTGCCCTATCCCCCTCTCTTTTCCTGGTGATTGCCTGCAGCACGCCATCTGATACTCTGGCTGCACTCAAGGAATGACAAGGAAGAGAAATGCTGAATCCTGGATTCGTAACCCGCAAAGCACTTGCTCAGTGGCAGGATGTCCCCGTTTTTTTACCTCAGTTCCAGTTTCATGAAAAACACCGAACGGTCATTCATACTGCGCACCCTGAACATATTCTGCCGTTGATTGCCAACTTTGACGTCCGGCAAGATGCTGTGATTCGTCGGTTGATGGCTTTGCGGCAATTACCGCAAAAACTTCTGCGCGATCAGCAGGCTGGCTCAATTAGCAACTTTGGTCTGCACAGTTTCACCCTTTTGAAAGATTCAGCATCGGAGCTTTGCTATGGCTTAAGAGGGCAATTCTGGCGTGCAGATTTCGGTCTGGAAAACGTGCCGGATGCCAGCGCGTTTCAGACGCCTACCGTGCCGGGCAGCGCGACACTGTTGCTGCGCTACCAGGTAAAGGAACTGGCGCCAGGCCAGCATGAACTCAGTACGGAAACGTTCGTCTTTTGCCCGGACAGAAGCACCCGGCTCAGGATGGCGGCTTACTGGCTGGTAATACGGGCGGGCAGCGGCTGGATCCGCAGGAGAACGCTGAAAGCGGTTAGGATGAATATCGAGAAGCTGGACTGAAGTGCAACAGAGAACTTTATGGTGTTCAGTGTTAGCACTTTACTTTAAATATTCGTTTCCGGTCGGGAACTGTCGGAAAGAAATGTTTGAAGAACCGTTATTAGCAAAGAGCGGTCCCTGGTAGGGACTTAGAATGAATATCTGTGCTGCGGGAATCTCCCCTTAACGCAAATTTACTCAAAAAAGTTAGCTGCACAGCATACTTATTTATCAGTCAGTTGCGTTTGTAATAGACTTCGTTTAATCTATTGTAAATCATTAAATACTTCAAAGGTCCATATATGGAATGGGGATGCATAAAGTGTGGGGTCGAAATACCTCAGGACAGAGAGTTTTGCGACAGTTGCGAAGATAAAAACTTCAGGAAAATTGGAGGCTTTCTTTTTCTCCCTCTTATAGGATTAGTGGTTACTGCTGCTTCCTATCTTTTTGCAATGACAGATGCGTTTAAATTTACGATAGAAAATTATTCGCACCTGAATGCAAATGCAAAAATTTTCTTCATAGCTTCACTGGTTATTTATATTGGCGAATTTCTTTTTACAGTCACCGTTCTTTCATTTTTCCTAAGAAAGAAGAAATCGCTACCAAAGCTTTATATTTTGTTTTTAATATCAATCGTGACGACAATGTCATTTAATACCTATTTGCTTTACATATTAATTCCTGGCGCTGAAATTGGCTATAATGAACTTGTACCTATTTTTAGAAACGTGATTTCGGCTTTAATTTGGATTCCCTATTTCATAACCTCTGTTCGTGTAAAAAGAACGTTTATCCGATAAAAAACACGAGTGGCTTCATCATTTTGATGACAGAAGATGCATGGCTATACTAATGCACATACAGTCATCAACACTGAGCGGACGCTATCACCGTCCGCTCATTATACGGAAAGGGCAGAAAAGTGGGTAAGGTCCGCACTGAGTTAAGAACGGACACTCTTGTATAAAGCATGGCGTCGGATTACAGTGAGAGCATTGATTGATAAGTGAGTAAAATCAGAACAGTAGCCAATGAAACAAAAACTTCGCAAACGTAACCAGGACTGGATATCAAGGCAATTACAACGTGCGCGCAAAGAGAAAATGCCGTTAAGTTTCTTTATTAATTTTCCTTCAATACGAGCAACTGCGTGTAATGGTCAGCGCCTTAAACGGCGTGGTCGTCTCAAGCCTGACTGGAGTCGCGCATTGTTTCATCCGGGGTGGGGAGAAGTGCCGATTATTGGACCGCAAGGCTCAGTGTATTGGTTTGAGGGGTTTGATAAGGAACAATTACCTGGAGAATTGATGCCGCTATGGGAAGATGTTTGATTGTATTGACTTTGAATTAATAACTTTCAGTGTAACGCTTAGACAGTGAGAAGTAGAGGCCAATTCTACGCAAAGACTAACGTATTCCTGTTAGCCATTAAACGATTTTATCTGGTTAAAGATAATCTACATAGCTGACCGAATCTGCGTATCCCCAAATTCTATAACCGGTTGATACCTCGATTCCAGGGAGATGAATAGCGCGAAGAATAGTACCTACCATGATATGTTGTTCAATTGAGTTTGTCATAATATCAAGATACTTGATATCCAAATAGCCACCTTCACAGAAATGGTAAAACCACTCGCCATCAACTGCAGATTCATAGCCATTGAGAAAAGTCATTTTCCATAAGGGAGGAGATTCCATGCTAACCATTGCCATGCGGATCTCATTCCATTTTGTATTATTCATGCAGCTATAAAGCATCTGAACCTCCCGGGCTCTGCTCCCGACAGATCAACACGCTACCAGGATAACAACGTAAAATTATGGCACAAAGCTGAAATGCATATTCACTTATCTTCCCCCCTCTCTATCGCCCCACCGCCACTCTCGGGTACGAATCCGTGAACGCGTTTATCACCATGTTCAGAAAAGTGATGGGCAGCACGCCCGCCCATTACTTTGCCGAACGGAAAAACAATAACCGTTAACCCGGCCCCTCGCTCCCCGCCGCCAGCAGCGGCACCACCACGTCGCTGATGGGCACCGCAATGCCGTGTTTACGGCCGTAGCGCTGGATCACGCCGTTGCGGATATCCCACTCCATCGGGCGATCCGCCTGACGGTCAGCGAGAATCGACGTACCCAAATCCACTGGCGCGCGCTGGAAGTTCGCCAGAATCTCTTGCGCCACGTCATCGGCCAGCTTCGCCCCTTCGGCGCGGGCGACAGTAAGCCCCTCGCGCAGGTAGGCCAGCGCAAGCTCGCTGATATCCTCGCGCCTGAACATCCCGGCACGGCGGTTGGCCAGCACCATCAGCCCGGCGACCGCGTTTTGCAGCAGCTTGCGCCAGGCGACGGTAGGGAAATCAGCCGAGAGTTCAACTTCACAGCGCGTACCGCGAAGCGCCTCGACCACCCGCTGCGCCTGAGGCACGTCCGGCAGCGTCAGGCGCGGCTTCGCCCGTAGCCAGACGGAGGCATCCGGCTCGCGCTGCGCCGGGAACCAGACCACCGACGGCAGCACAGTCGCGCCACTGACCAAAGGCTCAAGCTGAGCCTTCTGCTCTACGCCATTTTGCAGGGCACAGACCACCGTATTTTCATCGCACAGCGCGCGCAGCCACCCGGCGCTGTCGGCGTTTTGCGTCGTTTTCACCGCGATAAACACGAGGTCAACGGGGCGCGTGATGGCCGCCGGATCGGTTAATACCGGACCGGGCACCACCGTTTCCCCCTCATCGTGACGCAGGCGTAATTCCGGATGCGCGGTGCGTCCGCAGAGTAGCGGCGTGCGGCCAGCGTCATGCAGTACCGCGGCAACGGTGGTGCCAATCGCACCGGGACCAATCAGCGCAATGGTTGGATAGTCAGACATGAGTCACTCCCCTTTTGCTAAGCCTGCTATCAGTTATACCACCCTGAGACGAGTGCGCCACACCCGTTGTCTATACTCAATATTCACAGACAACGGAGTGCGCCATGCCTTTACCCGATTTTAAATCCTCTGAACCGTTCACCCTTGGCATCGAGCTCGAACTGCAGGTGGTTAACCCGCCGGGGTACGATCTCAGCCAGGACTCCTCCGCGCTCATCGCCGCCGTCAAAGACGACATCAAAGGCGGTGAAGTCAAACACGACATCACCGAAAGCATGCTCGAAATCGCCACCGGCGTGTGTCAGACCATCGATCAGGCGGCGGCGCAGTTCTCGGTGATGCAGCAGAGCATCCTGCGCGCGGCGGCGGAGCAGCACATTCAGATCTGCGGCGGCGGGACGCATCCGTTCCAGAAATGGCAGCGCCAGGAGGTGTGCGACGACGAGCGCTATAACGTCACGCTGGAGCGCTTTGGCTATCTGATTTTGCAGGCGACAGTGTTCGGTCAGCACGTTCACGTCGGCTGCCGGACCGGGGATGACGCCATTTACCTCCTGCACGGCCTGTCGCGCTTTGTGCCGCACTTTATTGCCCTGGCGGCCGCCTCGCCTTACATGCAGGGCACCGACACAAAGTTCTCCTCGTCGCGGCTCAATATCTTCTCCGGGTTCCCGGATAACGGACAGATGCCGTGGGTCAACAGCTGGCAGGAGTTTGAAGGGCTGTTCCGCCGCCTGAGTTCCACCAGCATGATCGACAGCATCAAGGATCTGCACTGGGATATTCGCCCCAGCCCGCATTTTGGCACCGTGGAGGTGCGGGTGATGGATACGCCGCTGACGCTCGGCCACGCGATTAACATCGCCGGGCTGATTCAGGCCACGTCACACTGGCTGCTGACCACGCGGCCGTATAAGCATCAGGAACGGGATTTTCTGCTCTACCGTTTTAACCGTTTTCAGGCGTGTCGCTACGGGCTGGAGGGGATCCTGACGGATGTGCACACCGGCGAGCAACGATCCGTGGCGGAAGACATCGCCTGGCTGCTGGAGCAGGTGGCGCCGTCGGCCGATAAGCTCGGTGCCACAAGCGCAATCAATGAAATTGCCCTGCTGTTAAAGCAGGGCAAGAGCGAGGCGCAGCGCATGCGCGACTTTATCGCCGACGGCGGCTCGCTGATTTCTCTGGTCCAGAAGCACTGCGAGCTGTGGGCGACGAGTCCGTAAGGCCGTGGCCCCACTCACGCAGGCGCTGGAACAGCACGAACAGCGCGGGGATGAACAGAATCCCCACCACGGTCGCCACCAGCATGCCGCTGAAGACCGTGGTGCCGATGATGCGACGGCTCTGGGCGCCTGCGCCGGTCGCCAGCATCATCGGCAGAACGCCGATAATGAACGACACGGCGGTCATCATCACCGCGCGGAAGCGGCGCGAGGCCCCTTCCCGCGCGGCATCGACAATCGCCATTCCGTCCAAACGCCGCGCGCGGGCGAACTCGACGATAAGAATCGCGTTCTTGGCCGCTAACGCGATCAGCAATACCAGACCAATCTGCACGTACACGTCGTTGGCGTATCCGGCCATCCACAGCCAGACCAGCGCCCCGCCGATGGCAAACAGCACCGAGAGCATCACGCTTGCGGGGAGCGTCCAGCTCTCGTACTGGGCGACGAGGAACAGCCATGCCATCACCACCGCCGCCAGCACGATCCAGATCGCCTGATTGCCGGTCTGCTGCTCCTGGTACGACATGCCGCTCCAGGCGTAGTCGTAGCCAGCCGGCAGGCTTTCCGCCAGAATCTCACCCATCGCCGCCATCGCGGTGCTGCTGCTCACCCCAGCCGCTGCCGAGCCGCTCACCGACACGGACGGGAACTGGTTGTACTGCTGCAGGAACGGCGCGCCGACGGTCGGCGTGATGGTGACGAGGTTGCTCAGGCGTACCCGCTCGCCGCTGTTACTGCGCACGAACAGCTCGCTAATCTGCTCGGCGCGCTCGCGCCACTGCATCTCGTTTTGCATCACCACGTGGTAGACGCGGTTGTTGATGCTGAAATCCCCGGCGCGGGTGCCGCCAAAGGCGGTTTGGAGGCTGCTGAAGATGCGCGACACCGGCACGTCAAGATGGGCGGCGCGCTCGCGGTCAACGGTCAGGGTCAGCTGCGGCACGTTGCTGCTCCAGGTGGTGAACACGCGGCTCAGCTGCGGATGCTGGTTAGCTTTCGCCAGCACCTCGCGGGTGACGCGCTCCAGCTCCGCCGGGCTCTGCCCAGCCTGGGCCTGGATGCGCAGGTCGAAGCCGGAGGCGTTGCCCAGCCCCGGCAGTGTCGGCGGCGCGAAGGTCATGATGGTCGCTTCCGGCAGGGCCAGCAGTTGGCGCTGCAGGGTGCCCATCACCTCCTCCAGCGGCGGGCGCTCGCTCCAGTCCTTCAGCATGATGGAGATAAACCCGCCGTTGGAGGCGCTGGTGCCGTTGAGGATGTTAAACCCGGAGACCTGAATCACGTCTTCAACCGCCGGGTTTTTGGCGATTAACTCGCGCGCCGTGGTCATCACCGCTTCGGTGCGCTCCAGCGAAGCCGCTTCCGGCAGCTGAACACTGGCGAAGAAGTAGCCCTGGTCCTCCTGCGGCAGGAAGCCTTTTGGCATCGACGTAAAGCTGAACAGCACGACTGCCGCCGCGCCTGCGGTGGCCAGCAGCGCCAGCCACGGACGCAGGTTTAAGACATTCACGATGCGGGTGTAGAAACCGCGCGTGGCGTCCAGCCCGCGGTTGAAGGCGCGATAAACGGCCGCCGGTTTCTCCGGGCGCGGACGCAGCAGCATCGCGCACAGCGCGGGCGTCAGGGTCAGCGCCACCAGGCTTGAGAGCGTCACGGCGGTGGAGAGCGTCACCGCGAACTGGCGGTAGAGTTCGCCGACAATGCCCGGCAGCAGCGCCACCGGCACAAATACCGCCAGCAGCACCAGCGTCGTCGCGATCACCGGCCCGGCAATCTGGCGCAGCGCCAGCGCGGTCGCCGCCGTGCGGCTCTGCCCTTCCGCCATCAGCGTTTCAACGCTCTCCACCACCACGATGGCGTCATCCACCACCATGGTCAGCGCCAGAATAATGGCAAACAGGCTGAGCGTGTTGGCGGAGTAGCCGAGCGTGTAGAGCACCGCAAAGGTGCCCACCAGCGACACCGGAATGGCGAGGGCGACAATCAGCGTCGCGCGCCAGCTCTGCAGGAACAGGGAAACGACCACCACCACCGCCAGCATCGTCAGCGCCAGCGAGACGCCGATCTCTTTAATGGTCGCGGCGACAAAAGAGGTGGTGTCGAATTTCACCTCATAAACCAGGTCGTCCGGGAAGCGCGTTGAGAGGCGTTCCAGCTCCGCACGTACCGCATCGGCCACGCGCAGGGCGTTGGCGGACGGCGTCGGATAGATACCCAAATAGGCGGAGTCGTGCCCGTTCAGCTGCGCGCCGGAGCTGTAGCTGCGCGAGCCGAGCTCGATGGTGGCGATGTCCTTCAGGCGCACCAGCTGGCCCATCTCCCCGGCGCGGATGATGATGTCGGCAAACTCTTCGGCCTGGCTTAAGCGCCCCAGCCCGTTGATGGTCAGGGTCTGCTGCTGGCCGTTAAACACCGGCGGCGTGCCCACCTGACCCGCCGCGCCCTGTACGTTCTGCTCACGCAACGCCTGCGCCACGTCATCAGTGGTGACGTTCAGGGCGTTCATGCGGTCCGGGCGCAGCCAGATGCGCATGCTGTAGTCGCGCGCGCCGAACATCTGCACCTGCCCAACGCCGGGCAGACGCGACAGCGCCTCGCGCACCTGGGTGCTGGCGTAGTTGCTGACGAACAGCGGCGTGTGGGTGTTATTCGGTGAGTAAAGACTTACCCCCATCATCAGGTTGGTGGCCCGCTTGCGCACCTGCACGCCGTTTTGCTGCGCCTCGGTCGGCAGCTGCGCCACGGCCTGCGCCACGCGGTTTTGCACATCGATGGCCGCGAGATCCGGATCGGTGCCCGCCGCAAAGGTAATGTTCAGGCTGTAAGTGCCTTCATCCGAACTGGTGGACTCCATGTAGAGCATATGGTCCACGCCGTTCAGCTGCGTCTCCAGCGGCGTGGCGATGGCCTCCGCCACGTCCGCGGAGCTGGCACCGGGCCAGCTGGCAGAGACGTTCACCACCGGCGGCGTGATCTGCGGGTACTGCTCCACCGGGATAATCCTCAGCGCAATGGCCCCCAGCAGGGTGATGACCAGCGCAATCACCATCGCGAAGCGCGGGCGTTTGATGAAAAACGTCAGCATGATGGCTCCTTAATTCAGTATCTGGACAACAGCGCCGGGCTGCACGCGCTGCGCGCCGTCAGTAATCGCTCGCTCACCGGGCTTCACGCCAGAGGTGATCTGGAACTGCTGGCTAATCTGACCAGCCACGTTCAGCTGGCGCATTTCGGCGTTGCCGTCGGCATTAACGACCCAGGCAAAGTAGCCGTCGCCGTTCTGCTGGACCGCGGCGGCGGGCAGGGTCAGTACCGGCTGTTCGCTTGCCGGGCGCAAAAACACGTTCACATTGCCGCCGGGCAGCAGCTGATGGCGGGGATTGGCAAACTCGGCGCGCAGCATCACGCTGGCGGTACGCGGGTCAATGCGGTTATCCACTGATGTCAGCTCGCCGCTGACGCGCTGGCCGTTGCTGTCGATCAGCGCCTGCCAGGCACGCTTCATGGCGTTGATATCCGCATGCTGTCCGGCTTTAGCGGCAAACGCCCCCTCTTCCAGCGCAAAGGCGATGCGGATCGGGTCAAGCTGCACCACCTCCACCAAAACGCCGCTCGCCGGGTTGACCAGGCTACCCACGTGGAAGCTGCTGTGCCCCACGCGGCCGTCAATCGGCGAGGTGATGCGGGTGTAGCTCAGGGTGACGTTGCGGGCTTCGAGCCGGGCCTTCGCCTGCTCGAGAGCGGCGCTGGCGACGTCGCGCTGCATGCGGGCGTTGTCCACGTCGTGACGGCTGATGGCGTTGCTGCTGCCGAGACTTTCAAAGCGGGAAAGCTGCTGCTGCGCCTGGCGCAGCGTGGCTTCGGCGCTTTTCACTTCGGCCTGCGCCAGGCGCAGGGCAGCGCGCGGCTCGGCGTCGTCCAGCTCAAACAGCACGTCGCCTTTTTTCACGTACTGCCCGTCGCGGAAGTGGATTTTGGCAATCGCGCCTTCCGTGCGCGCCCGTAGCTCAACGGTGTGAATGGCTTCGATGCGGCCCGGGATCTGGCGCTCGGCGGCGTGGGCGGTTTGCTCCACGGTGGCGACGCGAACGGGAATGGCGGCGAATACGGGTTGCAGGGTACTGACAAGAAGTGCTAACAGGACCGGGAATTTCATGGGAGTACCTCAGCGTTGTTTCTCCCCTCACCCCGGCCCTCTCCCCAAAGGGGCGAGGGAGAAAACCGGGCGGTCCCCTCTCCCCTGTGGGGAGAGGGTTAGGGTGAGGGGTAAGGTTTTCGTTATGCAGCCTTACGGAACCTGCGGGTCAGTCGCTTCTCGATTTCGACGACGAAGAACATCACGCCTGCAACGGCCAGGGTCACAAACCAGTAGCGCAGCGGCAGGGCTTCGGTACCGAACAGCATCTGCATAAACGGCAGGTAGATAATCGCCGCCTGGAGCAGGAACAGCACGCCCGTCACCAGCCAGATCCCTTTGTTCGCCAGCAGACCGCGGTTGAGGGAGAACCCTTCGGTGTTGCGGCAGTTAATCATGTATACCCACTGGGCGCAGACCAGCATCTGCAGCAGCACGGTGCGGATGAACTCCGCGCTGTGGCCGCGCGGAGCCAGCCAGGCTTCCAGCGCAAAGGCGGCGATGGCAATCATGGTGCCGACGAAGGCCACGCGCCAGACGGCGTAGGCGTCCATCACGTGCTGCCCGGTCTGACGCGGCGGACGGCGCATGATGTTGCGCTCGGCGGCCTCAAAGGCCAGGCCGAAGGAGAGCGTGGCGGAGGTGGCCATGTTCATCCACAGAATCAGCACCGGCGTCAGCGGAATGATGTTCCCCGCCAGCAGCGCAATCACAATCAGCAGCCCCTGCGCCAGGTTGGTCGGCATGATGAACAGGATGGTCTTCTTCAGGTTGTCGTAAACGCGACGCCCCTCTTTCACCGCGCTGGCGATGGTGGCGAAGTTATCGTCCGTCAGGACCATGTCCGCCGCCTCTTTGGTCACTTCCGTGCCCTTAATGCCCATCGCAATACCCACGTCCGCCTGACGCAGCGCAGGGGCATCGTTCACGCCGTCGCCGGTCATGCCGACGATTTCGCCTTTGTCCTGCAGCGCTTTCACCAGGCGCAGCTTATGCTCCGGGCTGGTACGGGCGAAGATGTCATACTTCACCGCCGCGTCCGCCAGGGCGGCGTCGTCCATCTTCTCCAGCTCGTAGCCGGTAACCGCCTGCTCGCTGTTGCTGATCCCCAGCATCTGCCCGATGCTCATTGCCGTCTGCGGGTGATCGCCGGTGATCATCTTCACGCGGATCCCCGCCTGCTGGCAGGCGTTAATCGCGTCAATGGCTTCCGGGCGCGGCGGATCCATCATCCCGGCGATGCCGAGGAAGATCAGGCCGTGGCTCAGGTCATCGTGCGTCAGTTCCTGCTCGCCGTTCGCTGGTTTGAACGCCGCGGCGACCATGCGCAGCCCCTGACGCGCATAGCGCTCCATCTCACTTTCCCAGTACGTGCGGTTGAAGGCTTCTGCACCGTGACGGGTCTGCTGCTGCGCACAGAGGGCGAAAATGACGTCCGGCGCGCCGGTGATCAGGATCTGCTCCTCACCGCCAATCTGGTAGTGGGTGCTCATGTACTTGTACTGCGAGTCGAACGGGATCTTGTTAACCAGCGTGGTCATCACCGGCTCAAGGCTGGCTTTCGCCGCCAGCACCTTCAGCGCGCCCTCGGTTGGGCCGCCGGTGATGCCCCACAGCCCGCGATCGTCCTGAATCAGCTGGCTGTCGTTACACAGGTCGATGGTGCGCAGGTACTGCTCCATCACGGTGCCCGGCTGGATCTGCACCGGCTCGTCGCTGCCTTCCAGGTAGATGTTACCCACCGGCTCGTAGCTGTTGCCGTCCACGCGGTAGCAGGCGTCGGCGGTGATGATGGATTTGACCGTCATCTCGTTCATGGTCAGGGTACCGGTTTTATCCGAGCAGACCACGGTCATCGCGCCGAGCGTTTCAACCGTCGGCAGCTTGCGGATAATCGCCCGCTTGCGCGCCATCGCCTGCACGCCAAGGGAGAGGATGATGGAGATAATTGCCGGCAGACCTTCTGGTACGGAGGCCACCGCCAGGCTAATCAGGGAGAGCAGCAGCTCGCCCATCGGGATCTCGCGGAACACCAGGCTGAAGACAAACAGCGCGGCCATCATTGCAAGGATAATGGCGAAGATCGCTTTACCCAGCTTGTCCATCTGCACCAGCAGCGGCGTACGGTGCTTCTCGATACCCGCCATCATCTGGTTGATGTGGCCGAGTTCCGTATCCTGACCGGTCGCGGTGACCACACCGATGCCGCCGCCCGCGCTGACGGTCGTCCCGGAGAAGACCATATTGGTGCGATCGCCCAGCGGTAATTCGCCGCTCAGAGGATTAACGTGTTTATCCACCACGGTGGATTCACCGGTCAGAATCGCCTCTTCCACACGTAAATTATGAGCTTCAATTAAACGCATATCCGCCGGAATACGATCCCCCGCGCGTAATACAATAATATCGCCCGGGACTATTTCAGTTGTGGGGATTGTTTCATGGTTGCCGTTACGAATAACGCGCGCCTCGCTGGCAAGCATATTACGAATACTCTTCAGGGATTTTTCCGCGTTACTTTCCTGAATATGACCAATTAAGGCATTGATTACCGCCACGCCCAAAATAACCAGCGTATCAACCCAGTGGCCCATTACTGCCGTTAATACGGCGGCGGCCAGCAGGACATAAATCAGCACATCATTAAAATGGGCCAGGAAACGCAGCCAGGCGGGTTTGCCTTTTTTCTCCGGCAGCGCGTTTGGTCCTGTTTTTTGCAGACGCGCCTGCGCCTCTGCACGGTCCAAACCGCTGGCCTGGCTCTGCGCGTGTGCAAGCACCTGCTCTACGGTCTGCTGGTATGCCAGCCCGCCGGAAGGCGGCACGTTCGGAATCACTTTTTTTTCAGTCATCGTATTTTTCCTTCAATTTCCGGTGAACAGAAGCCTGAATTCCTTTCGGGCTTAAATAAATTCATTTTAAAGTCTTGCGGGTAAAATTGATCTACCGCAATATAATGACTTCTCGGTTATTCAAAACTGTTTAAAACTATTTCGATGTTCTGATTTTTACAAAATATTTCTAAACCAAAACTAAACGAGGGGGAACCATGTGGGGTATTTATCGCGGGCGCAGACTGGTGTTATACGTTATCGCGGCCATTGTTATTGCCACGTTAATTGGTTATAGCACCTATACATTTGTAAAATTATTTTCCTGATGCGGACGTTTATTTACATAACGCGATATTAATATAAACGCCGGGTCGTATGTTGTTATTTGTGCGCAGTAATAATGTTTTTGTTTTATTCAAAAAGGTCAGCGGGGCTGATATTGCTTTACGTTACAGAATGCCGGACAATGACATTTTTAACTGACGATTAACATTACGATGAAACACCCGCTAGAATCGCTGCTCACCGCAGGCGGCATTTTATTACTGGCCCTGCTTTCGTGCCTGCTGCTCCCGGCGCCTTCGCTTGGGCTGGTGCTGGCTCAGAAGCTGGTTCAGACCTTTCACATGGTCGATCTTAACCAGCTCTATACCATTCTGTTCTGCGTGTGGTTTTTACTGCTCGGGGCGATTGAGTTCTTCGTGCTGCGTTTCGTCTGGCGACGCTGGTTTTCACTCGCGTCCTGAGCCCATAAAAAAGCCGGGTGGCGGCTACGCCTTACCCGGCCTACACGCGACAGGTTAATGTGTCTGGCTATGGTTCTCTTTACGGTACGCACCCGGCGGCTGGTTGAACGTACGGGTGAAGATACGGGTAAACGTCTGCTGCGAGTCAAACCCGTAACGCAGGCAGATGTCGTACACCCGGGCGTCGGATTCTCGCAGATCGCGCGCCGCCAGCAGCAGCTTACGTTCACGAATATAACGCCCCAGACTCTCCCCTTTGTACTGCATAAACAGCCGCTGCAGGTGCCATTTCGAGTAACCCGCGTGACGGGCAATCTCTTCTATTCGTAATGGCTGGTGCAGATTGTCGTCGATCCATTCGACGATAGTGTCGATGACTTGAGCGGAAATGGTCATACTGCTGTCCCCCTCTGCTTCTCGCTTAAACATTATTCCCACCACGCACGAAAGGTTTGTGCGCTGTCGCTTACCCGGACGGGCTCGCCCAGTTCCGGCGTCAGCAACCGATAATTTTTATCCTTGCTGGCTTTTGCCAGCTGGATCAGCGGATCGTTCCAGGCGTGTTTCGCCAGCACGAAGCGTCCGTTATGCCCGGGCACCACGGCTTTCGCGTTCAGATCCGCCGAGGCCTGCGCCGTTTCCTCCGGCAGCATGTGGATGTACTTCCAGTCCTGGTCGTACTGGCCGTTTTCCATGATGGCGACGTCCACTTCGCCAAACTGTTCACCGATGGCCCTGAAGTGAGGGCCGTAACCGGAATCCCCGCTGTAGTAAACCTTCTGCTCTGGCGTGACGAACATGAAGCTGCCCCACAGGGTGCGATCGCGTTTGATGCCGCGACCGGAGAAATGACGCGCTGGCAGAACGTGCACCGTCAATTCATCGCTGATGCGTACCGACTGGTTCCAGTCGCGCTCGTCAATAATCTCGGGCTTCATCCCCCAGTAACGCAGGTGGGATCCCACGCCCAGCGGCGTGACCACCCGCTTCACCTTCGGCAGTAGCGCCTTGATAGTGGCGTAATCCAGATGATCGTAGTGATCGTGCGAGATAATCAGCAGGTCGATCTCCGGCATGCGTTCAGCACGCCACGGATACTCGCCGGCAAAGGCCTTATTGAGGAACGAAAACGGCGCGGCATAGTTGCCAAGCACCGGGTCAATCAGGATGCGTTTGCCTGCGAGCTGCAGATACCACGAAGAGTGACCGAGCCACACCAGGGTGTCCTGCTCCAGCGGCAGGCTCGCAAGATCGGTTTTCACCAGCGGTAGCGGCTGGGCCGGGCGGGCGTTTTCAGTTTTTTTAGTCAGAAACTCCCACATCGCGACCAGCATATTTTTGTCACCGTTATATCCCGGCGTCGGCAGCGTATTGTGGAATTTCCCCTCGCGATACTGTGGGGAGGCCTCCACTTCGGTGAGGCGTTCACCCTGCGGCGGCTGGCCGAATCCGGCATTCAGAACAAACGGTAAACTCGCGGCTGAAGCAATAATCATGATTAACACCACGCAGATGAAGAGAGGTTTTTTCATATCCTGACCCGAAAACGCGCCCCATCCGATAGCGTGCGCAGGGTAAACTTGATTATGAGTGAGTAAGCACTCATTATAGATATGATGATAAAGTCGTCAAGACGTTTTCGATCTTTGACATTCCGCGTTGCAGCGTGTCAAAGCACGTGTTTCAATCAGGGTTTTTATAATTGACAGGAGGAAAAATTTAGTGGCACGTCCGAAGAGTGAAGATAAAAAACAGGCCTTACTGGAAGCCGCAACGGCGGCGTTTGCACAGTCAGGTATTGCCGCCTCAACGGCGCTCATTGCCCGTAAGGCGGGCGTCGCCGAAGGCACCCTGTTCCGCTACTTTGCTACGAAAGACGATCTGCTGAATGCCCTCTATCTGCATCTGAAGCAGGATCTCTGCCAGACCATGCTGGCAAACCTCGATCGCACAATCACGCTGCCTAAAGAACATACCCGCAATATCTGGAACAGCTATGTGGACTGGGGTATTCGTAACCCCGTTGCGCATGCGGCGATCCGCCAGATTGGCGTCAGTGAAAAGCTGAGCGTCGAAACGGAACAGGCGGTGAAAGAGATGTTTCCGGAGCTGCATGAACTCTGCCGCCGCTCGGTGCGTCAGGTGTTTATGTCTGATGAATTTAAAACATTTGGCGATGCGCTTTTCTTATCGCTGGCCGAAAGTACGATGGAATTTGCCACCCGCGATCCGTCCCGCGCCGTTGAGTTTAAAGCGCTCGGCTTTGAGGTGATGTGGCGCGGGCTTGCCCAGGAAGAGAGCGATGGACAGTAAAACGTTGCAGGAGCACGCAAAACGCGTGGCGCTGGAACTGCCGTTCACTGAACACTGCTGGCCGTTTGGGCCGGAGTTTGACGTGTTTAAAGTGGGTGGAAAAATTTTCATGATTGTGGCCGTCGCACACGAGCGGCCGCACGTCAGCCTGAAGTCAGACCCGGAGAAATCGCTGTTAAACCAGCAGATTTATCGCGGCGTTGAACCGGGCTATCACCTCAACAAAAAGCACTGGATCTCCCTTTACGGTACGGACGACGTGACGCCGGAACTGGTTACCGATCTTATCAATGATTCCTGGCATCTGGTGGTGGATAAACTGCCGAAAAAAGACCAGAAGTGGATCCGGCCGGTCTGATTGTTCGTCTGAGACGAACAGATTAAACGCTCGAATTGCCCTTATCTTTTTCCCCGTCCCGCTGTAATCTGCTCATCTTTCGCGCCCGCACGCGGGCGAATTTCATCATCAGGAGTTGTTATGGATATCATTTCTGTTGCGCTGAAACGCCACTCCACCAAGGCGTTCGACGCAAGCAAAAAACTGACCGCTGAAGAAGCGGAAAAAATCAAAACCCTGCTGCAGTACAGCCCGTCCAGCACCAACTCCCAACCGTGGCACTTCATTGTGGCCAGCACCGAGGAAGGAAAAGCGCGCGTGGCGAAATCCGCGGCAGGCACCTATGTGTTCAATGAACGCAAAATGCTGGATGCCTCTCACGTGGTGGTGTTCTGCGCGAAAACCGCGATGGACGATGCCTGGCTGGAGCGCGTTGTCGATCAGGAAGAAGCCGACGGTCGCTTCAACACCCCGGAAGCCAAAGCCGCGAACCATAAGGGCCGCACCTATTTCGCCGACATGCACCGCGTGGATCTGAAAGATGACGACCAGTGGATGGCGAAGCAGGTTTACCTGAACGTCGGCAACTTCCTGCTGGGCGTGGGCGCTATGGGTCTGGACGCGGTACCGATCGAAGGTTTCGACGCCGCGATCCTCGACGAAGAGTTTGGCCTGAAAGAGAAAGGCTTCACCAGCCTGGTAGTGGTGCCGGTTGGGCATCACAGCGTGGAAGATTTCAACGCCACGCTGCCGAAATCTCGCCTGCCGCTGAGCACGATTGTGACCGAGTGCTAATCCCTCCTGGCACGCTGGGTTCCGGCGTGCCTGTTTCAATAAAGCGTAATCTGCGGGTGTTTAATCCCACACACCAGCGCATAACGCGTTAACGTATCAAGGCTTGCCCGGGTAATATTCGCTTCCATTCTGGATACCGTGGGTGCGCTGACGCCCATCCGTTCAGCCACCTGCGCGCGCGTCAGGCCAGCATGGTCTCGCCATTGCGCCAGCATCTCTCGCAGGCGTTCCTTGCGCTCTTCTGCATCAAAAGAAGCCTGCACTTCTGAATTGCTTAACAGTTCCGCTCTGAGTTCATCCCAGTCAATAATCTTTTTGCTCATCCAACATCTCCTGTTGTCGTTTCAATGCCAGACGGAGTTCAGCAGAGGGCGTTTTTTGCGTTTTCTTGATAAATACCCGCAGCAGAAAAATTGTCTTTTACCGCTGATAAACGTAGATCCCACGAGTGTGGATCAGCCCGACGGTTCTGATTTCAAACAAACCATAGGGTAAGGGTTTGCTGTCAGGTTCTCTCAGTACTGTCGGATTGGTGCGTAATTTATCAAGCTGTCGAATCAGCTTCGCCTGCACCCCAGCAGGCAGTGAGAGAATCTCTTCCCTTACCGCCTCATGAACGATAAGTCTGAACACGATATTTCATCCCTGTGAATATTAGCATATAAGGCAATTTGCATTAAAGGCTAATTTAGCTTTTCGTGTCCCACCTTACCCGTTTTTAACAGACAGAACCGGATCCGCTTTGATTACATGAAAGCCCCTCGCAAAAAACTTACTTTCCCTGCGCCGCCAGCCACTCCATCGCCCGCTCTCCCGCTTCATCCACCGGCAGATACACCAGCAGCCGCGATCCGTTTCGCGGCGCGGAATACCAGTACATCTGCTGCAGCGTAAAATCCCCCAGCTCGGGATGGGTAAACAGCTTGAGCTGATTCTCCACGCCGCGCACGTCGTTGCGCTGGTGCCACAGGGTTTTGAACTCTTCGGACACCGCGAAGAAGCGCGCCAGTTTGGCCTCCCACAGCGGGTCACCCCGGTGTTCGGCCATCGCCGCCCGGAAATAGGAGACAAAAATGGGCAGCACGTCGTCGCGTCTGCCGAGGCGCGCGCGCCACGCCGGATGCGTGAGGAACAGATAAATACAGTTGCGATCTTCGGGAGGGATGTCATTGAAATCGACGCCCATCAAGTGCCCGAAGCTGTCGTTCCACGCCACGATATCGAAGTTCGGTTTTTGAATGCTCGCGGGTTTCGGCATCAGCGTATCCAGCAGGCGTCGGGTGCCTTCGCTGATGCCTTCACAGCAGACCGCCTGTGGTGCTTCACCCGGCGGCAAACCCGCTAACACAAAAAGGTGCCGGGCCTCGGTCGGGGTGCATTGCAGCGCTTTTGCCACGGCCGCCATCACCGCGCTGGACGGATTGACGTCCCTGCCCTGCTCAAGCCAGGTGTACCAGGTCACGCCCACGTCAGCGAGCATCGCCACCTCTTCCCGGCGCAGACCCGGCGTGCGGCGACGACCGCTGCGCGGCAAGCCGAGACGCTGCGGATCGAGGCTTTCACGCCTGGCGCGTAAAAATGCCCCGAGCTGTTTTCGGGTGTCATCCTGAAGTGAGACGACGGGTTCAGACATCAGCGCCATAAATCCCCCTGCATGGTAGTGCCAGTACCAGTATAAGCAAGAACTGGTACCCGTTTATCTGATGGTAGATGCTACGACCATATGTTGAATGACGCAATGGAGTTACCATGAATACGTCAGTTGTTTCACCGGGTCGCGCTGGCCTGATATTACTGTTAACCGGCCAGATGCTGCCGATGATTGATACCTCAATCACCAACGTGGCGCTGGACGCCATTACCCATTCACTGCACGCTACCGCCACCGAACTGGAGCTCATCGTCGCACTCTACGGCGTGGCCTTTGCCGTCTGCCTCGCGCTCGGCAGCAAGCTGGGGGATAATTTTGGCCGTCGCCGTCTGTTCATGTGGGGTGTGGCGAGCTTTGGCCTGGCCTCGCTGCTCTGCGGAATGGCAGGGAACATTGAACAGCTGCTCGCCGCGCGCATCGTTCAGGGCGCAGGTGCCGCACTGATCATGCCGCAAATTCTTGCCACGCTGCACGTGACGCTCAAAGGTACGGCGCATGCAAAAGCCATCAGCCTGTTCGGCGGCATCGGCGGGATTGCGTTTATCGTCGGGCAGATGGGCGGCGGCTGGCTGGTATCTGCGGATATCGCCGGGCTGGGCTGGCGTAACGCCTTCTTTATCAACGTGCCGATTTGTCTGGTGGTGCTGGCGCTGAGCCGCCGCTTCGTACCGGAAACCCGTCGCGAGACGCCGTCACGCATCGACTGGCCGGGTACCGTGTTGCTGGCCATCATGCTTTGCTGCCTGCTGTTCCCGATGGCGCTCGGCCCGCAGTGGCACTGGTCCTGGCCGCTGAAGGCGATGCTGCTCGCCCTTGTCCCGCTGGCCTGGCTGATGGCGCTGAATGCGCGCAAAAAAGAGCGTGAGAATGCCCACCCGCTGATCCCGCCGCGCCTGCTTGCGCTTCGCAGCGTGCGCTTTGGCATTCTGATTGCGATGCTCTTTTTCAGCGTCTGGTCCGGGTTTATGTTCTGTATGGCGCTGACCATGCAAACCGGTCTGGGGATGGCGCCGTGGCAGTCCGGGAACAGTTTTATCGCCCTGGGCGTGACCTACTTTATTTCGGCGTGGTTCGCACCTCGGCTGATTGCCCGCTACAGCACCAGCACCATCCTGCTGACGGGTCTGGCGATCCAGATTACCGGCCTGCTGGCGCTGATCGCCACGTTCCGCGTTTGGGGCATGGAGAATACCACCCTGACGCTGGCACCCGCGACCGGACTGGTGGGCTACGGGCAGGCGCTGATCGTGAACAGTTTCTACCGCATCGGGATGCGCGACATTCAGCCTGACGACGCGGGAGCCGCGAGCGCTATTTTAAGCACCCTGCAGCAGGCCGCGCTGGGTCTTGGCCCGGCTATTTTTGGCGCCATTTTGCTGCATGCTCTTCAAAACCATCACGGGGATTACACCCAGGCGGTTAACGTCTTCCTCATGGTGGAAACAGCCATGATGGTGGTGCTGGCTCTGGCGACGCTGCGCATCCGCCATCGCCTGTGCCTGCCGGTGGTAAAGGTCTGCCAGGCCGCCAAATAAGTTCGTGAATTTGCATAATAGATCCGCAGCCGCCATTATGGGGCTGCAAAAATACAGGAGACGTTATGCAGGAATTGATTGCTCAGGTTGAAGAGTTAGGCATTGAAATTAATCACACCACCTCTTTAGTGATTATCTTTGGTATTATTTTTCTTACCGCCATCATCGTTCATTTTATTCTGCACAAAGGGGTACTTCGCGCATTCGAAAAACGCGCGCAGGCCAGCAGCCATTTATGGCTGCAGATCATCACCCAGAATAAATTATTTCACCGTCTGGCCTTTACCCTGCAGGGGATAATTGTCAACGTCCAGGCGGTACTGTGGCTGCAAAAGGGCAGCGAAGCGGCGGAAATACTCACCACCTGCGCGAAGCTGTGGGTGATGGTGTATGCCCTGCTCTCCTTCTTCTCGCTGCTGGACGTGATTTTCAATCTGTCGCAGAAAATGGCTACCGCGTCACAGCTGCCGCTGAAAGGGATTTTCCAGGGTATCAAGCTGGTGAGCGCCATCCTGGTGGGGATACTGATTATCTCCCTGCTGATTGGCCAGTCCCCGGCGATTCTGATCAGCGGTCTGGGTGCCATGGCCGCCGTCCTGATGCTGGTGTTTAAAGACCCGATACTCGGACTTGTGGCGGGTATTCAGCTTTCTGCCAACGACATGCTCAAGCTCGGCGACTGGCTGGAGATGCCGAAATACGGTGCCAACGGCACGGTGACGGACATCGGCCTGACCACCGTGAAAGTGCGCAATTTCGATAATACGATTACGACCATTCCGACGTGGGCCCTGGTCTCCGACGCCTTTATCAACTGGAGCGGCATGTCGGCCTCCGGCGGGCGACGCATTAAGCGCAGCCTGAACATTGATACCACCAGCATTCATTTCCTCGACGAGCAGGAACAGCAGAAGCTCATTCAGGCGAAACTGCTGAAGCCTTATCTGGCCGCACGTCATGAGGAAATTAACCTGTGGAATCAGCAGAACGGTGAAGGGGAATCGGTATTAAACCTGCGCAAGATGACCAATATCGGCACCTTCCGCGCCTACCTGAACGAATATCTGCGCAACCACCCGCGTATTCGTAAAGATATGACGCTGATGGTGCGCCAGCTAGCGCCTGATGCGAATGGTTTGCCGATTGAAATATATGCCTTCACCAATACCGTGGTCTGGGCAGAATATGAGGAGATTCAGGCCGACATCTTCGACCATATTTTCGCGGTGGTGGATGAATTTGGTCTGCGTATTCACCAGTCACCCACCGGGAATGATATTCGCGCCCTATCGGGTGTTGTCGCCAGATAATCTTTTTGTAGGCCCGGTAAGCGAAGCGCCACCGGGCGAAAAGGCAGGTGCGGTCTGGTGCCCTCAACCCGACCCTCTCCCACAGGGAGAGGGAGAAAACTGCGCTACTTTTTGCGCGAGAGCTTAAAAGCAATAAACAGGAACACCACCCACACCGGCAGCAGCATCGCCGAGAGGCGCATCTCATCCATGGTACACATCAGTACCAGAATCAGCCCCAGGAAAGCGATACAGAGGTAGTTCCCCGCCGGGTAAAGCAGCGCTTTGAACTGCGTTTCGCGCCCCTTGCGGCGCATCGCGGCGCGGAATCGCAGGTGCGCCAGGCAGATCATGATCCAGTTCAGCAACAGCGTAGCGACTACCAGCGCCATCAGCAGGCCAAAGGCCTCTTTCGGCAGCAGGTAGTTGATCAGCACCACCAGCGACGTGATGGCACCTGACAGTAACAAGGAGTTCACCGGCACGCCGCGACGGCTGACGCGGGTTAAGAAGCGCGGTGCGTTGCCCTGAACGGAGAGGCCAAACAGCATACGGCTGTTGGAGTATACGCCGCTGTTATAGACCGACAGCGATGCCACCAGAATGACGAAGTTCAGCGCAGAGGCGACCACGTTGCTATTCAGATCGTGGAAAATCATCACGAACGGGCTGCTGTCGGACTTCACTTCTACCCAAGGATAGAGCGCCAGCAGCACCACCAGCGAGCCGATGTAGAACAGCAGAATCCTGTACACCACCTGGTTAACCGCTTTTGGAATGCTTTTATGCGGGTCGCGCGCTTCAGCAGCGGTAATGCCAATCAGTTCCAGTCCGCCGAAGGAGAACATGATCACCGCCAGGGAGAGGATCAGCCCTTTCCAGCCGGTGGCGAGGAAGCCGCCGTGCTGCCACAGGTTGTCGATCGTGGCGCGCTCGCCGCCGTGGCCTGAGAACAGCAGCCACAGGCCAAAGCCGATCATGCCGATAATCGCCAGCACCTTGATCAGCGCAAACCAGAACTCGGTTTCGCCATACAGGCGGACGTTGACGAGGTTAACGGCGTTAATAATGATGAAGAAGGCCGCCGCCCAGATCCACGTCGGGACATCCGGCAGCCAGTACTGCATATAGATGCCTGCGGCGGTCAGCTCCGCCATCCCCACCAGCACGAACATCACCCAGTAGTTCCAGCCGGACAGGAAGCCGGCAAACGGGCCCCAGTATTTATAAGCAAAGTGCGCGAAGGAGCCTGACACTGGCTCTTCGACAACCATCTCGCCAAGCTGGCGCATGATCAGGAAGGCAATAATCCCGGCGATACCGTAACCCAGCAGCACCGCCGGGCCCGCCATCTGAATAGCGGGGCCGATGCCGAGAAAGAGCCCGGTACCGATTGCGCCGCCAAGGGCAATTAACTGAATATGTCGATTTTGCAAACCACGTTGCAGCGTCGGATTCTGATCCGACGAGGCTTCGGCGCTACCATGGCCTGAAGCGGATGACGCGTCTTTCACGTCCTACCCCTGTCTCTTTTTTAGAAGGGGCACGTTTTAACACTTCATGCTTGAGGTAGCAAGGGATTGGGGCATCCCTGCCCCGATAACGAGATGGTACGCTTAGAATTCGTAGCCAACCGCGATCTTAAAGGTACGCGGTTCGCCCTGCGTGATGTAGGTACCGGAATCGTCCACGCTGGCCCAGTAGTTTTCATTGGTCACGTTGTCGATGCCCGCGCGCACCGTCATCTGGTTTGCATTGTGGTTCACCGCGAAGCGATAGCGCATCCCCAGATCCAGCGTGGTGTAGCTGTCCAGCTTTTTGGTGTTTGCCAGGTCAGCGTACTGCGCACCGGAGTGGTTGACGCGGGCGGTCGCCGTCAGGCCATCAATCGGCTTGATGTCATACTCTGCACCCAATACGGCGTAAAAGTTCGGAATACCGATCGCATCGTTACCCTGATTGACGCCATTTTTGGTTTTGGTCAGCTCGGCCTGCAGCCAGGTGGCGCTGGCGTTGAGGCGCATCCCGAGCATGGGTTCGCCGAAAATGTTCAGCTCCACGCCACGGTTACGCTGTTCAGCGTCCAGGCCGTAGTGATTGTTGCTGTCGAGGATCGCCGACGGCATCTTGATTTCAAACAGCGCAAGCGATCCGCCTACGCGGCCAAAGTCCGCCTTTACGCCCACTTCGTTCTGCTTAGAGTGAACGATACCGGTGCTCTGGCCGTAGTTGGTGGCGGTATTAGGCGCGGTTTTGCCCGGCTGCAGCGCTTCGGTATGGTTAGCATAGAGGGAGATTTCCTCCCACGGCTTGTAGACCACGCCGTAGGTTGGCATCCAGCGACTGCCGTCGAAGCCGTCTGCCGCGTTTTCCGCACCGGTAATTTTGTTATACCCGCGAATGACCACTTTCTGGTGGCGTGCGCCAGCGGTGAACAGCAGTTTGTCGTCCAGCACGCCCAGGGTATCGCTCAACAGCCAGCCCTGGGTACGGGTGCGTCCGCTGGTCAGCGGGTCGCTGTACTTTCCGCCAGATCCGTTGAAGTTGCTGCTGTCCGGCATATCGACCCCGGTGTTGTGGTAGATGTTGGTCGTCGGGTTATCCTTCGTCGCCGACATTTTCCACGCGATTTTTTCGTTTTTGGTCATCGCCGAATAGCCAACGTTGACCTTGTGCGAGATAAAACCGGTATCAAAGTTACCGCGAATGCCCGCCATGCCGCTGACGGAATCGCTGATGCGGTTGGTATCAAGGCGGCTGACCGTTGCCTTACCGCTTTTATCCACCAGCTTCGGCGCGCTGTAGATCCCTTCCTCGTGCGCGTGCTGCGCGCCAAGTCCGGTATAGGCGGTCCAGCCGTCGGTGATGCCGTACTCGCTGCGCCACATCCCGAACTCGTTTTCGATGTTGCTGTAGGCCCACTTCTGCGAGAAGTTGCGATCGTTTTTCGGCGGCTCGGGCACGAAATCCACCGCCGAAATGTTGACGCTGGTTGGGCTGCCGTGGAAGGTTTTCTTCTGATAGCCCAGATCCAGCGAGGTGCGGAAGCGGTCTCCGTTGTAATCCAGGCCGGTAGAGAGCAGCGTGGTGCGGCGGCGATCGTTCGGTATGCCGGTTTCCCCTTCGCGGTGCACCAGGTTCACCCGCGCGCCAAACTGGTCGTTGTCGCCGTAGCGACGGCCCGCATCCAGCGTGGTGCCAATTTGAGAATCTGAGGTGTAGTCGACGCCCACTTTCGCCTGCGGGAGTTCGCCCGCATGTTTTGGCTCAAGGTTGATCATCCCGCCCACGCCGGAGCTCGCCGCGCCGTTCATCAGGGCGTTTGCCCCTTTGAAGATCTCAATGCGCTCAACCATCTGCGTATCCACCACCTGCCGCGGCAGCACGCCGGACAGACCGCCAAAGGTCATGTCGTCACCGTCGAACTTCAGACCACGGATACGGTAGGTTTCCGCGCTGTTGCCGAAACCCTGGACGAACTGCACGCCCGCATCGTTGGCGACTACGTCAGCAATGGTTTTCGCCTGCTGATCTTCCACCAGCTTTGAGGTGTAGCTGATGATGTTGAACGGTACGTCCATGGCGTTCTGCTGGCCCAGCATCCCCATCCGTCCGCCGTTTGCCACCTGTCCGTCGAGGAAGGCCGGTACCAGCCGATCGCCACCGGGTTTGAACTCGCTGGCAGGCTTAGCCTGCACGACGAGAGTATCTTCTTTTTGATCGTCCGCCGCGAAGGCGGAATGTGTTACCGCGCCAACGGCAAGCGCCAGCAGCGTTTTGTGTATGTTGGTGTTGTTCATCGTTAACTCATTTGAAAGTGCGCGCAAAAATGACCCGTTGTCGGGCCTTAGAATGTATTTATAGCAATGCAAATGAGAACTATACGCATTATCCATGCGTTAGCAAGCGTAACTGCGAATAACAAGAAGAGATGGGGAGACAGGGTGAGGAACAACCACCCCGTTTCGGGGTGGCTGCAATGACGTTATTTTTTCTTGTAGATATTGGCCGTACCGTGAATTTTATTGTTGGTGTTCCCTGAGGTGAGCACCAGAACATCCGCGCCTTGCTTATCGGCTTTCTCAATCAGTTCTTTTTTTGCATCATCAACCGATACTTCATTTGAAGTGCTTACCGTACCGATTTTTTGATACTGAGACTCGACTTTCTTGAACTCATTTTTAGTCAGCAGTTGGGCAGCAAAAGCATTGGTCGTAAACAGTAACGCCGTTCCCAACAAAATAGCAGTCGTCTTTTTCATAACCTTTTTCCTTGAGATTAATCAGCAACTACGAAAAACCTCACGCATTATGGTGAGGTTTTATGAGCATGGTAGAGAATCTCAGGAAATGCCATTTTTTCGGGAAAATTCTTTTATAACAACCCATTGCATGAAATTATTAACGAATATTAAGAATAGTCGAATACACGCGCGGCGCCAGCAATATCAATGCGTACCGCCGTGCCCGGGTTCCATCCTGGCTGGCTGACGGTCTTCAGGGTCACGGGCTCGAGCTGCCCGGCGAGCCCAAGGGTGAGCGTCGACAGGTGGCCGGTAAAATCCACATCAAGAATGGAGATTGGGCTTTCATGTGAGGCGCATGCCGTCACGCTCAGCTGCTCCGGGCGCAGCATCACTCTGCCCTGCCCTGTCGCCTGCGCGTTGTCCGTGGGCACCTCACCCAGGGCGCACAGGGCGTAGCCCGCGGTGAGCTGCGCAGGCAGGATTAGCGCATCACCAAGAAACAGCGCCGTCTCTTCGTCAACGGGACGGGTATAAACCTCATAAGGCGTCCCGACCTGCGTGAAACGTCCGGAACGCATGACGGCAACCTGCGTGGCAAAAGACAACGCTTCGTTCTGGTCGTGGGTGACCAGAATCGAGGCCACGCCCGCTTCGGCCAGCAGATCGGCCGTTGCCTTACGCGTCATCGCGCGCAGGCCGGTATCCAGCGCCGAGAACGGCTCATCCAGCAGCATCAGTGAAGGACGCTGGGCCAGCGCACGAGCAAGCGCCACACGCTGCTGCTGTCCGCCGGAAATCTCGTGGGGCCAGTGTGTTGCGAGCTGCCTGTCCAGCGAGACCATCTCCATCAGCGCCTCAACGCGCTGGCGCTTCTCGTGGCGGGTCCCGTCCAGCCCCCAGGCAATGTTGTCTGCCACGTTGAGGTGGGGGAACAGTGCGCCCTCCTGCGGCACAAAACCGATCCCGCGCTGGTGGGCTGGGACAAAACGGTTTTCATCAAACAGCGTTCTCCCCTGCATGACAATACGTCCGGTGTCGGGTGTCTCAAACCCGGCAAGAATACGCAGCAGCGTGGTTTTACCCGACCCCGACGGCCCGACAATGGCCGTTCTGCTCCCCGGCGCAACGCTCAGGTTTAAGCTGTCGAGCACCTGCACATCAGCAAACGATTTAGAAATGGCGGTTAATTCAAGCATGTCATAGCCCTGCAATTTTCTTCGACTGCATATAGAGAATGGCGGTCAGCGGGAGGGAAATCAGGATCATCAGCATCGCGTAAGGTGCCGCAGCCACATAATCAATTTCGCTGGTCAGCGCCCAGAATCCGGTGGAGAGCGTGCGCGTGCCCAGGGGAGAGAGCAACAGCGTGGCGGTCAACTCATTGCTGACGCCGAGGAAAACCAGCGCGGCTCCCGCCGCCGCACCCGGCGCGGCCAGCCGCATCGTGACGCTCCAGAGCGCCTTCGCGGGCGTGCTGCCAAGGCTGCGCGCCACGTTTTCCAGCTCAACCGGTGCCTGCGCAATTCCCGCCCGCAGATTGATGAGCGCACGGGGCATAAACATCAGCAGATAGGCAAGGAACAGGGTTATTTCCGTCTGGTAAATGGGACGGGCGTAGTGAATGGTGACGGTGACCAGGGCCAGCGCCGTGACAATGCCCGGCAGCGAACTGGTGATATAGATGCACCCTTCCAGCATCCGGAAGATACGGTGCGGATAGCGGATACCGAGCCACGCGATGGGGATCACGCACGTCGTCGTCAGCAGCGCGCCGCCCACGCCGAGCATCAGCGTCTGGCGCAGCGAGTGCCAGAGATCGGCGCTCATCCAGTTTTCCACACCGCCGAGCCAAATCCAGCGACACAGGACAACCAACGGCACGCCCAGCGCCAGCACGATCAGCACGATGAAAAACAGCTGCCCCAGCGCGGCAGCCGCAGGCTTCAGCGGCCAGCGTTTCTGTTCGCGCGCGGCACCGGCGCCAATGCGCGCGTAGCGTGCTTTTCCACGCGTCACGCCTTCCAGCACTAAGATAGCCAGGCAGCATAACGCCAGCACGCCCGCCAGCATGTTTGCCGCCGGGCCGCTGAAGGTAGACTGAAACTGGTCATAAATTGCCGTGGTGAAGGTATCAAAGCGGATCATCACGTACAGGCCATATTCCGCCAGCAGGTGCAGCGCCACCAGCAGCGCGCCGCCGCAGATAGCCAGCTTGAGCTGGGGCAGCACCACGCGGAAAAAGACCCGCCACGGCGGGGTGCCGAGCGATGCGGCCACATCTTCGAGCGTCGGGTCAAGGCGGCGCAGCACCGCCGCAACCGGCATGTAGATAAAGGGATAGTAGGCCAGAACGGAGAGAAACACGCCCGCGGAGAGCCCGTGCATGGACGGAACAACGCTCACCCAGGCATAGCTTTGCACAAACGCGGGGATCGCCAGCGGGGCGACCGCCAGTGCAGACCAGATCCCTCGCCCGGCAAGCTGCGTGCGCTCTGTGAGCCAGGCTATCGCCACGCCCGTCACGATACACAGCGGAACCGCCAGGGTTGTCAGCCACAGCGTGTTGCTGAGCAGCTCAGCCACACGCGGGCGAAACACCAGCGCCTTTATCGTTTCCCAGCCCGTCTCAATGCCAATGGCAATGATAAAACCCAAAGGCAGAAGCGCCAGTAATGAAAATAAGACAGCTAACGCAACCATCGGCAGTGCAGGACGCCTGCGGGCAGGCTCCTGCACTCTGTTTTTTCCGATGTCGAGACTCAGACCAGACATAAGACGTTCACTTCACTCTCAGGATCACAGCAGACCGGCTTGCGTCATCAGCTCAATAACTTTCTTACTGTTGAGCGTTGAAGGTTCAACTTTCGGCGCATCAAGATCTTTCAGCGGAACCAGTTTCGGGTTGGAGGACGCGTTCACGCCCACGGCGTATTCAAAGGCGTTGTTGGTACGCAGACTTTCCTGACCTTCTTTGCCGGTAATGTATTTGATGAAGGCCTGCGCCTGCGCTTTGTGTTTGCTGGACACCAGCACGCCACCGCCAGAAAGGCTTACGAACGCGCCCGGGTCCTGGTGTTTGAAGTAGTAGAGCTGGGTGTTTTTGCTGTTTTCACCGGTTTTGGACTGATCGACAAAGCGGTAGTAGTGATAAATCACCCCGCCATCAATCTGACCAGCATTGACCGCTTTCATCACAGTGCTGTTACCTTTATAGGCAACGAAGTTGGCTTTCATCGCCTTGAGCCATTCCAGGGTGGCTTTTTCGCCTTTCAGGGCCAGCATCGCGCTCACGATGGCCTGGAAATCCGCGCCTGAAGGAGATGCCGCCCAGCGGCCTTTCCACTCGGGTTTCGCCAGATCCATCAGCGACTTAGGCAGCTGCTGTTCGCTCAGCTTCGCCGGATTATAGACAAATACGGTGCTACGGGCGGCAATGCCGATCCAGCGGCCGTGCGCCGGACGATACTCTGCCGGTACCTGCTTCAGAGTGTCGGCATCCAGCGGTGCAAACAGGTTAGCGTTATCCACCAGCACCATGGATGGCGAGTTTTCCGTCAGGAATACGTCTGCCGGCGATGCGCTGCCTTCCTGAACCAGCTGGTTACCCAGCTCGCTGTCATCACCATTACGCAAAGTCACTTTAATCCCGGTTTCTTTGGTAAAACCGTCAACCCAAGACTTCACCAGGTTTTCATGCTGCGCGTTATAGACAACGATACCGTCGTTGTTATCGGCGGCAACCGATTGTGTGGAAAGGAAAAGGGATGAAGACAACAAGGCAAGCGAGAAGCAGGACAGCAGGCGAGAATTCATGAACATATCCTTAATAGACCAACGGGAGTAACCACTCATAGCTTTGTGGGACAGGATTAAAGCATACAACAACGCTAATGATAATTAGTATCAATCCAGTTTACGCGTAAAAGTGTAAAATTTCTTTTTAGCAGATTTTGTAATGATAAAAATCCAAATTTTAACGCGAGATAATTTCTAGATTAAGAAAACCTTAAGCCTGCCAACAACGAAATTCATTAGCCTTCTATTCATTATGGCGCGAAGGTAAATCTGTTATTCGCGCTCCCGGCAGATATAAAAAAGCCCCGATATTGCGGGGGCTTTTTATGGTTATCCGGAGATAGCTAAATTTATTAGGCTACTCATTTAAAAAGCATTACATAGCCGCATGAGGGGCATACACAGGATAGGTGAAGAACAATAAATGCACGCAGTTCAGTCCAAAATGGAATAACGTTGCAACCCAGAGCCTGCCGCTCCACATCCACGCCAGGCCGTAAATAATGCCGGAGAGACTGGCAAAAATAATCAGTAGTAAACCGCCGCTATAATGCATCAGCCCAAAGATGACTGAGGTAATCAACAACGCGACAACAGGATGAACGATCCGGGACAAGCGCTGCTGCAGGTAGCCTCTGAACAGGGCTTCCTCGGCCAAAGAGACGAAGAAAATATTCGCAAGGGCAAATTGCGCGAACCATTCTGGCGCATGCGGCTCAATTCTCAGCCCGCCCAACGCCACAGCCAGAAGTAACAGCGCGGGTACCGCAAGTACCAATATTCCCCAGCCGAGCTTGCCAATTTTATAGAGGGGTTTTGCTACGAATAGCGTTGGCATGCACGTAATTAAAAAGAACGGCACCACCGCCTTGTCCATATTAAAGTACATACTGAACGGTATGCTTTGCGGACCAACGACGACAGCATCCAGCACTTTGGGATTATGGAAGCCCGGGAGCACATGCATAACCAGGGCAACGGCGATGACCACGCACAGGCCTTCAATCAGATAAGTATATTTATCATCTTTATTACGTAGCCATTCAACAACAGACCAGCCAATTACGATTGATGCAATAACCAGCAGCGCCGGGGCGTCAAGAATGCTCTGTTTCCAGCCGAGAAATGCCGTTAATCCCAGCAGCAGGTAAGCCAGGCTTTTATTAAGGGAAAGTGCGGCAAGCGAAATTGCGAGTAGATACCACATAAATGTCCTTCGTGACCGATAAATTTTAGGGTCGATGTCCCAAATATGTCCCAAAACGGAAATCAGGAGGATGTGAGTGAGGCGTAACTCTATGAAATGAAATGGCACGCCCTGTAGGATTCGAACCTACGACCTACGGCTTAGAAGGCCGTTGCTCTATCCAACTGAGCTAAGGGCGCACTGAGAAGCGTGTACTTCGCGGCGGTGAAACGCGAAGAATTATACGGTCAATGGCAGGTGAGTCAATGCCTTTTCCGTTTTAAGGAGCAATTACCGCTAGCCGATTGTAAATACGGCTATTTTCTCAACATTTATCCCCGTTTTACCGTAAAATTTAGCGCTGCGAAAAGGCTTAGTTGCATTTAAGTAACGCCTGCTGTTTTCCTGTACGTCAGCTCGTCACACTAGAGTCAGGTATCCCGGCCGCCTGGAGGCTGACAGACAACAGGACAATGGAGTGACAGCGCAAAACCTGATCGATACGCCCCCCCGGTTACAGTACCTATCTCAGGACATCGTCGGCATTAAGCTTGAGCCCATCGTCGCCCTTACCTCCTTGCGCCAGGTTGGCGTCGAGGTCCTTAGCGTTCTGGCCGACACGCGGCACAGTGAGGACTTTTTTTGCGATCGGTCCGCTGAGTGGTCGATAACGCTGCTTGAAGCGCAGCTTGCCACGTTAAAAAATACGCCGCACGGTCATAACCTTTTTATTAATCTGCCGATAACCGTCCTGACAGAGCCTGCGTCCTTTCAGCGTCTTATCAGACTCCCCTGCGTGCCGCTCAATATTGAGTTTGTCGACCCTGCGGCTTTTTTGGCGCTGTCTGTCGCGCGCAAGCAGCATGTGGTTCAGAATCTGCAGCAGCTGAGCAGACAGGGGCACGCAATCTGGCTGGATGACATCGATGACGTCTTAGTGCAGTCGTTTTTATCCTGTCGACTCCCGTTAAGCGGCATCAAAATAGATAAGGAAGCATTCTGGCGTTTACGCGATACCCCTGCGCTGAGGCACCTGGTTTCCCTTTGCTTTCAGCTTGCCGGGAAAGTGCTTATCGAAGGTATTGAGACTGAACGCGATCGTACCTGGGCACTGCAGGCAGGCGCAGACTTCGGCCAGGGATATTACTGGCCGTCCTGGACATGGCCGGAGGATTAAAACGCCATTTCCAGGAGGGAGACCATGCGAATGACAGTGCGCCGTTACCGGCGGCGGCGTACAGGAAGTGATGCACTGGGATTTACGCGCTCACCTTTTGCCCCCCCCTTTTTCGACCGGCTCGAATTCTTGAGCCAGTCCATCAGCCAGCCCCGCAAAACAGACGCCCCGTTTATCCTTCTGGTGACGGAGGATCACTATCTGCGCACCGGTTTTCTCAACGGGCAGTTCCCGCTGAGCAGCTGCTGTGACTACGCCACGCTGGATGACGCCCTTGTCGCGCAGACGCAGTGGCCCTCTGCCCGTCTGGTCGTGGATATTGAAAGCCGGTCCACGGGGCTTCTGGAGAAACTGGATCAGTTGAGACGCCACAGCCTGTTTCCGCCTTTCCTTACGCCCTGGCTGTTAGTCCGGGCCGATAATTACGATACTCGCCTCTTCTGCAAAGCGGCAGGTCCTTTTCATGTGCTCGAACGCCAGATGAACGCCGCAGCACTCCAGCACAGCCTGCTGGATACCCGCCCCCCACAGGGCTCCGACAAAGACTGGTTTTCCCGCAACGAATGGCCGATCCTGCAGGAACTTTCCCGGGGCAAGACGTTACGTCAGATTGCCCTTATGCAGAATCGTCCCTATAGCCGCATTATCTATCGTCTCAGCTGCATCCTGGTGAAACTGGGGCTGAGTCATCGGCAGGAATTACTTCACCTTCTTAATAACCTCTCAGACTGCACGTTTACACTCACGTCCTAACCCCTTATTTCCTAAAGCGCTTTAGGAATTTACTTACCACTCGTGTTTCAAAAATGTTAATTTTTAACAATAAAGTCGAAATTATAACTATTCCTAATTTATGGCCGCGAACCTTGCGAAATGCCACAAATTGAACGAACGGCAGCACTTTCCTCCATCCGTTAAGTGAATGCAGACGGCGTTAACAAGATGATAATGATGTAAAAACAAGCAGGTTAGCGGGAACGCTCAGGAGAAAAAAGCGAAGCGGATAGCATGTTCTCCTGTGCATGAGATGTGGGCCTTAGGGTCAACATGCGCGCTTTCAGATGAAGGTCTGACGGCCTGCGAGGGCAATTGTTGTCCTCATCAGCGTGGGTTTGTCCCCCTGAATGATGCGTATTTTTGTTAACAATTGATCAACATAAAGAGATATGTGTTATTTTTTGTTATTACATAAAGATGAAAATATGCGGTAAATGAGATAACAGGATATTTCCGCTAAATTTAAAAAAATAGCGATTCAGATCCAGAAGATAATACAAACCCATAAGCGGATATTAATTTACAGGGTTTTCGGAAAAAACTTACCCTGTATAATAAGATGCGTACCAAATCTGAATAAGAAAAACCTTTTTGCCAACACCAGCCAAATGAGATGACCGCGCTGAGGCATAGTTCTTTTCATTACGTAAACAAGGATGCTTTCGCTCTTTCCAGGGAAATACTACGGTATAGGGATCTGCACATTATATCCTTCCGGCATTTCGAGAGTTTTACCAAACTCTGCATAACGCTTTTAACAATCTGAGGCATTAAAAATGAAACCGGCATCCGTTATCATTATGGACGAACATCCTATCGTCAGAATGTCGATAGAAGTCCTGCTACAGAAAAATAAGAATATCACAGTCAAGCTCAAGTCTGGCGATAGCCATGAAGTTCTTGACTGTATCCGTAATCACCCTATCGATCTGGTGATCCTTGACATTGAACTCACGGGCACGGATGCTTTCGCTTTACTTAAGAGAATCAGAAACTTAAACAAAGACATTAAGGTTCTGTTCCTCTCGTCTAAATCAGAGTTATTTTACGCGGGTCGCGCTATTCGCGCCGGGGCAAATGGCTTCGTCAGTAAACGTAAAGATTTGGGTGAGATCTACAACGCCGTAGAAATGATCCTGATGGGCTATTCCTTTTTCCCGTCGGAAACGCTGAACTTTATAAACCATTTGGGTTCAGGGAAAGGGATGGCTGTCGATATGCCATTATCGAATCGCGAGGTCACGGTATTACGGTATCTGGCGAATGGATTATCCAATAAGGAAATTGCTGAACAGCTACTATTAAGCAACAAAACCATTAGCGCGCATAAATCCAATATTTATTCCAAACTGGGTGTGCAAAGCATCGTGGAATTAATTGATTACGCCAAAGCGCACGAGCTGCTTTAACCTGAATTCACTCCCTGCAGCTTATCTGAGCTGCAGGGAGTGCGGTCAGTGCTAATTATAGTTAATCATAAAGGTGGCATCCGCATCGGCTCGTCCGGGCTGAGGGTTATCTGCAGTGGCAATATAATTGGCATAAAACGACAATGTTGCATTCCCCTGCGCATCAACCGAGACCGGCTGGCTGGCCTGCTGGAGAGCCAGACGCGTTTTATCCGCATCCCTGATCTCTACCGCAACACGGCTCGCTGTACTGGCGTCGTTCAGCGCCAGCAAACCGTTATTGCTCCCGTCGGCTTTGCCCGAAAACGTAATGGACGCCGCGCCCGGCGGACAGCCGGTCAGCTTCAGCGTAAACGGCATGGGCTGCGTGCGGCTCCCGGTCGTGCTGAGCTGTTTCGTGGGCCAGGTGCCCAGCGTAACGGTCTTGTCGCTGTCGCTCCCCTCGGCGACGCAGGTAAAATCGACAATGTTGCCGTAGAGCCGAATGTTAATTTCGCCCAGCGCGGTGTCCGCCTGAGCCTGTGTGCAAAGCGCAAAAAGCGCCACGGTGATAAAACGGATCCCGTTTCGCATATCGGCTCCTTAGTCGTAATCCACACGCAGATACCCGCGCGAGGTAAAACGCCCTTCCGCTGGCTTATTGCCCGTCACGCTCACCGGCCAGACCCGGATCCCAACCTGTGCCTGCGCGCTATCGTCGAGGCGGAACGGAATTTTGCTTGTCAGGTTGTTAGGCGTCAGCGGCGCCCCGCTCTCGTTAGCGATGATAAACCCGACGTCCGGGTTATCCGACACCAGCACATTATCAGAGACTTTTTCCGCCTCAACGCGCATCGTCAGCATGGCGTTCGCCTCCACGTTGGTGCATTTGATCGCGATGGTTTTGCTTTGCGATGAGACGCCCTCCGGTTTGTTACCTACACCCGCCTTGCTGAACAGGGAGGCGCCAATGTCACCGAAATCAAACTCCACCACGTTACCGGCATTGATGGCGCAGCTTTGCGGCACCTGGATGGTACCGCTATAGCTGATGGTATAGACCGGCGTGGTGAGCGGATCGGAAGAGGTGGTGGTGACATAAACGCGGAACATGGTGGCGCGCGGGATCACGACCATGTTAATAAAACGCCGGGTCACCTTAAGGCGGAAGACAAGGCTGGAGTCCTGCACGCCAAACGGTTTGTTTTTCGAGACGTTAGGGTGGCTCCCCATCTGGATATAGTTTTTGGGCGGATAAAACACGCCAGCATAGCTGTCCGTGATTTTCATGGCCCCGTCCAGATAGTCGTTAAGCTTCAGATACTGATAGCCGTCGCTCGTGCCCGTTACCGGGTAGTCGGTCACATAGCTACGCTTGGTGGTATTCCCGACGGTGCCCTTCGGGCAGACGGCATTCACCCCTACCCACTGCGACTTCTCGCTGAGCGTCACGACCTGTCCAATCTGGTTATTCGAGCTATTGAATTTATCCGTCAGGTCGTAATGCACCTCCGTCGGCACGCCCTTTTCATTGACGCACACGGTAGCGAATGCGTTTGTCGCAGGCAGTAACGCCAGAAGCGACAAGGCAAAGATGTGGGTTTTATTCACAGCGAATCCCCTTCAGTGTGATTGCCTGTTGCAGGCTCTTTTCAGGCAAGCTGTAAGGCGCGCGACACTGGGACTGCGCCCCGTCGCCCCACTGGATCAGCAGTTCGCCTTCCAGCGGCAGCCCGCTCAGGTAAATTTGCCCGTCATCCCCCACCATGCTGGTGACACCGCTCCGGGTCTCACGGACCACCGCACCGAACGGCACCGGCTGGTTACCGCGCATCACCGTCAGCAGGGCGCGCACGCCAATGCGGGTATCAAAGCTGGCGCGCACCAGCGCGCCTTTGGTCGGCACCACGCTGCTCACGTTGTTTTCGATGTCGGTGTTGTTGCTCATGGTGTTGGTATCCAGCGCCACGCGGTTATAGCGGTAGACGGTGGCATACGGCATCACCGCATAGCCTCGCCAGTCGGTTCTCACGCCGGTCTGGTTTTCGACGCTGACGCCGGATGCCCCCGGGGCTTTGATCAGCACGTTGGTGTCGCCCAGCGGCTGGCTGAAGGTCACGCCGTCGGCATGACCGACGACCCCGCCGGAGAGCTGCCAGTTAAGATCGTGCTGATCGTCGCTGTAGTTGTAGCCCATGCCCAACGTGCCGTAGGTCGCCTGCCAGTTGGCGCTGGCGCTTCCGCTTGCGCCGTTGGTGCTGGTGTGTCCCTGGGTCACGCTGTAGTTCAGGTTGCGGTCCTCCAGCAGCGTGCCGCTGACGCCGGTTTGCCAGCTCGTGTCGCCATCGCTGTTCCGGCTGGCGGAAGCCGTGGCATAGGCGCGGTCAATCGCGCTGTCCCGACGATAGCCCTGGCGAGTAAAGATACTGAACGGCACGGAGACGTTAAACGACGCGATCCGGTCGGTGCCGTCGATCCCGACGGATTTGTTCCACGACCACGAAACGGAGTAGTTGATCCCCTTCACGCCCCCCGCGTAGCCCAACTGGTACCAGAGGTTCGACTCGTCGGTTCCCCAGTAGGTCTGCTCGCTGCCGGAGATATAGACTGAGCCGTAGTCCCCCAGAGACTGAGATACGTTGAGCTGGAAGCGACCTTTTTTATTCCACGTCAGGTTGTGATAACTCTGCACGTCCGGCACGCCGTCATTATCCTGGCTGTCGGCATACTGATAGCCTTCCATTGAGCGCCAGGCCACATCGTCCAGGGTGTAAAATCCTTTTGTGGAGTAGCGGTAGCCCAGCAGCTGGAAGTTGGTGCCGAAGCCGTTAAGGGATTTCGCATAGAGGAAGCGCAGGGACTGCCCTTCATGCTTGCTGTCGTCCGCGAGCTGGCTGCGGGCGTGGGTGATATCGAGCGAAACCGCGCCCCAGTCGCCCAGGTTTTTTCCGGCCCCGACGGCGACCGCGGTATAGCGTGAGGCCAGCTGTGTTCCGCCGTAGAGCGTAAAGCCGTTGGCAAGTCCGGTAATCAGGGTGCCCTGGGTGAAGAACGGCGTGTCCTGATCGCTGTTACCGCTGCGGTAATCCCCCGCGACGAGGTCATACTTCCAGCGCCCTTCACGCTGCAGAAGCGGCACGGTGGAGTACGGCACGGTATAGCGCTGCTGGGAACCGTCTTTCTCTTCCACCGTCACTTCCAGGTCACCGCTTGAAGAGGTGGGGTTGAGATCGGTAATCGCAAAGGCGCCCGGCTGCACATAGCTTTGATAGATCACGTAGCCATTCTGACGGACCACCACTTTGGCGGGCGTCCGGGCGATCCCGCGCACGGTGGGCGCGTAGCCCTGCAGGCTGTCCGGATACATGCTGTCAGACGAGAAGAGCCGTCCGCCGCGGAACCCCATGCTGTCGAAGACGTCATTGCCGGTATTGCTGTCGCCCAGGACCAGTTCGCTTTTCAGCGGGATCACGGTGCGCTGCGCCCAGGTGCCAATATTCTGCCACTCGCTGTGTCGCTGCCCGTTGGTCTGCGTGTATCGCCATGCGCCGTTGTTACGCAAGCGCCAGGCGCCATAGTTCAGCCCGCTCTGCAGGTTGAGATAATAGCTGTCGTCTTCGCTTCCCCGGTTGCCGGAGAAGCTGTAGTTCAGCAGCGCGGCGGGAATGCCCTCATCCCACTGTTCAGGCGGAATGTAGCCCCGGGCGCTGTTCTGTAATGCCACCTGCGGCAGGCTGACGTTCAAACGCTGTGAGGCAAAGTTGAATACCGTTTCGCTGCCGGGAATGGCCGTGGTCAACGGGACGCAGGTCTCGCCCTGGACCTGAGCCAGCTCGGGAAACGCCGCGACGTTGACGCCAAAGCGGTCGAGCATCGCCCGCGTAATACACGGCGATAACCCGCCCGCCACCGGCGGCGTGTTCTCAGCCTGCTCAAAACGCACGTCCTGAGTTCCGATAAATTCATCGTTACGCCAGATATCCACGCGATAAACGCCGGGTACCTGCTGGTGCCCTTGTTCAAAACGCGACAAATCCGCCACGCTGGCGGTGTCGTCGGACAAAAAGGCCGGGTTGAAATAGCTTTCGCTCCAGCCAGCCTGCGGCCAGAGCGCAGCCATCAGCGCCAGCGCAACCGGGCAGTAACGTCCCTGGTGGTTTTTCATCGCCCTGACTCTGCTCACAGGTTGACGCTACGCGCCGGCGTGATGGCACCGTAGTCATTCACGCTCTGCCAGGAGAGCGTGCCGCCGGCACCGGCTGGCAGCACCTGCTGTGCCGCGCTTTTCGGCGCCACCATCAGGTTATCCAGCGTCTGACCGCCCAGCTTAAGATTGACGAGGGTGATGTAATACGGAGACGCGTTGCTGACTTTGAGATGGTTACCCGCGCGCTCAAACCGCAGCTGGGAAAGCGCCTCTTCCGGCTGCATCGCCAGGTTGTTCGGTCGCACAAACAGCTTGATGCGCGAGAGAATAGCCAGCTGCAGCACGTTATTGTTTTCCGTTTTGGCTTTGTTCACTGACGGGATCGCTTTCACGTTCATGTAAAACAGCGATTCACGGTCGGCAGGCAGCGCAGGACCGGCGTAAATAATGCGCAGCGTGTTTTCACTGTCCGGCTCGCTAACAAACAGGGGCGGCGTGACGGCAAACGTTTTTTCTTTTTTCCCGTTTGCATTTTCGATCCACGCGTTAATTAAATAGCGTTCCTGTTTATTGCTGTTGGTGATTGCCAGCGACGTTTGCTTCGCCTCTGCGGGATAAATAACGCGGGTGGCTCCCAGCGCAATACCACCGGATGCATTCGCGCATGCGGAAACCATCATTAAAATAAACGATAAAAAAAGTCCTGGTTTAATTAGGGTATTCATCACAACCGTACCTTTAATAATGTGTTCGCAGGTGTTATGGATAAATCAACGTAAACCAGACATCCGACTGAATTTTGCCTGGCTCGAGGTGTTCGGAAATAGCCCGATAGCGGGCGCTAAAATGGAACGCCAGCTCGCGGGTATCGATCGGCAGCCAGCTGACGGCCGTGGCATTCGGGATAATCTGACGTTGCTGTTCGTCAAAGAGCGCCAGCCCGACGCCGCTGCTGACAGGCGTTTCACCTGGTCGCGATGTCGCCAGAAAGACCTGCGGATCCTCTGCGGGTGTGACGCCCTGAAACTGGATCCCCACGGTGCGCGAAACATCAACGCTGCAGTCCAGCAACCGCACGGTGAACGGCACATTCACCGTGGAAAAACTGCCCACGCCGGAAAATGAGTTGGTTCGGTACTGCCCCATATCGATGCGCATATTCTGGCTGTCGGGCGCCACGGCGCAGCCGCCGTTCACCAGTTCACCCCGGAGATGAACCTTGCCGCCTTCAATCACCACGGTATGCGCCGATGCCGGGCAAGCCATCGCAAGGGTTAACAGCAGTAGTGTTCCTGTCCTTGTCATCCTTCGTTCCTGGCAATAGCGTATGACGGGCCTCGTCCCTGAGGCCTGAACATCCCTGTGCGGAGGAATTATTCGTATTTCATTACGAAGGTGGCGTCAGCGTTCGCCTGGCCTGGCTCGGTAGTCGCAGCCGTTGATTTATAACGCGCGGTGAACTTCAGGGTGTTTGTCCCTTCGATCAGCGTCTGCGCAGCAGAGAAGGTCGCACCGTCTGGGGTCAGAACGCTGGATTTGCTGTCGAGGATCTCGATACCCACGCCTTTCGCGGTGTTGTCGTTGCTGCCGGAGGTGACGGCCAGCAGGGTTTTGTCGGTTGGGTCGATCTGACCGGTGAACGCAACGGCTGCGGTTTTGGCGACCAGCGGATCGCAATCGTTCAGTTCAATGTTGAACGGAATATTAGAGGTGGTGTCGCCCACTTTGGTGAATTTCGCGGTACGATACTGACCCAGATTAACGGTCTGCTCGGAAGAATCAGTATTTACTGAACAAGCCGCATTAACCAGCTCACCTTTAAAATGTACGGTACCGCCATTTACGGAAACCGGGGCAGCAGGATCTGCTGCATTTGCGGCACCCGCAACCAGGGCCAAAGTTGCAATAACAGTAGAAGCAATGTTGCTGAGTTTCATGTCTATTCCTTTAAAATGTAAATAACCCTTCCCGCGAATAATCGGGAATAAGAAATACGTTCAATTGATGAATTGAAAGCTTATTTCGGAGGAGACAAAGTAGCTCAGGAGGCGATTTTTAAATATGTCAAAACGCTGCCATTTCGCCAGGTCACATCCTAATCCCGCCTAAGAAATTGACCATCCCTTAAGAAGGGTTTTTGCGGCTTGCTGATAAAAACGCGCAAAGGGTGACTGACAGCGAGGCTCGCTTCTGACAAAATACACGCATCCCCCCTTTCGAACGTTACAGACGGAATCTTCTCTCTGATGGCAGCAAAGATTATTGACGGTAAAACGATTGCGCAGCAGGTGCGCTCTGAGGTCGCGGAAAAAGTGAAGGCGCGTAAAGCCGCCGGAAAACGCGCCCCCGGGCTGGCCGTTGTGCTGGTTGGCAGTAACCCGGCATCGCAGATTTATGTCGGCAGCAAGCGCAAAGCGTGTGAAGAGGTCGGCTTCGTCTCCCGCTCTTACGATTTGCCGGAAACCACCAGCGAAGCAGAACTGCTGGAACTTATTGACACTCTGAATGCCGATAAAGAGATCGACGGTATTCTGGTTCAGCTGCCGCTGCCCGCCGGTATCGACAACGTGAAGGTGCTGGAGCGTATCGCACCGGATAAAGACGTGGACGGTTTCCATCCGTACAATGTGGGCCGCCTGTGCCAGCGCGCGCCGCGTCTGCGTCCGTGCACGCCGCGCGGTATTGTGACGCTGCTGGAGCGTTATAACATCGATACTTACGGCCTGAACGCCGTGGTCATTGGCGCGTCCAACATCGTGGGCCGTCCGATGAGCATGGAGCTGCTGCTGGCCGGCTGCACCACCACCGTCACCCACCGCTTCACCAAAAACCTGCGCCACCACGTTGAGAACGCCGATCTGCTGATCGTCGCGGTCGGTAAGCCGGGCTTTATTCCGGGCGAGTGGATTAAAGAAGGTGCGATTGTCGTGGACGTCGGGATTAACCGTCTGGAAAACGGCAAAGTGGTCGGCGACGTGGTGTATGAAGATGCCGCCGCGCGTGCCTCGTACATTACCCCAGTACCGGGCGGCGTAGGCCCGATGACCGTCGCAACGCTGATTCAGAATACCCTGCAGGCATGCGAAGAATATCACGACGTAGAGGACGCGTAAGATGGCCACATTTTCATTAGGCAAACACCCGCACGTTGAGCTGTGCGATCTGCTCAAGCTGGAAGGCTGGAGCGAAAGCGGTGCGCAGGCGAAAATCGTCATCGCCGACGGGCAGGTTAAAGTCGACGGCGTGGTGGAAACCCGCAAACGCTGCAAGATTGTCGCGGGGCAGACCGTGAGCTTTGAAGGCCAGAGCGTAACCGTTACGGCCTGAGCCCCCTCACCCTAACCCTCTCCCCAACGGGGAGAGGGAACAGTCCGAACGCCGTTTCCAGGCCGGGTAAGGCGAAGCCGCCCCCCGGCAATGTCTCTCATCATCCCCTCACACCCATCACGGTTATTTATCGATCCACTTCAAATAATCACTATTTCATCTGTTGAAAAGTGAAAATTCAGTTGCGCGTTTTTCACTCTTTGCCCACGATAAGTAGAACGTTCTACTAAAACGTTCTACTTACAATAACAGCGCCAAAAAAGCGCTACTCGGGGGAAATCAGCATGAGTCTGATATCAGGGTTTGTTAAATCGCTGTCTAAGTTATCGATGATTGGTCGCGCCTTAATGCTGCCAATTTCACTGCTTCCCGCTGCGGGCCTGCTGCTGGCCTTCGGCGATAAGTTCCATCTGCCGCTGATGATGAACGCGGGCGGAGTTATTTTTGATAACCTGCCGATGCTGTTTGCCATTGGTTCTGCCGTGGGCCTGGCGTCAGAATCCGGCATTGCGGCGCTGTCCGCGGCGGTCTCGGTGTTTGTCACCAATATCACCATCAGCACCGTGCTGAGCATCACGCCGGAAATGGCCTCCCAGGGCGGGAAATACGCCATGGTAGTGGGCATTCCGACGCTGCAGATGGGCGTCTTTGGCGGCCTGATCTGCGGTATTCTCGCGGCCTGGTGCTACAACCGCTTCCACACCATGCAGCTTCCGGAATTCCTGGGCTTCTTCTCCGGCAAGCGCTTCGTGGCGATTGCAACGGCGTTCCTCTCGTTCCTGATGGGGCTGCTGCTGCCGTACGTCTGGCAGCATATCCAGGCCGGGATCGACGCCCTCTCCGTGGTCGTTAACGGCGATAATCAGGCGGCCTCGACCTTTATCTTCGGTCTGGTGGAACGCGCCCTGATCCCGCTCGGTCTGCACCATATCTGGTATCCGTCGTTCTGGTATTCGTTTGGGGATTACACCACCCAGGCAGGCCAGGTGATCCACGGCGACCAGACCATCTGGTTCAAGATGCTGGAAGAAGGGGTGAAATCCTTCAGCAGCGACACCTACCAGAACGCCGGCAAGTTCATGCAGGGTGAATTCCCGCTGATGCTGTTCGCGCTGCCTGCGGCGTGCCTGGCGATGTATCACGAAGCCCATACGAAGAATAAAAAAATCGCGGCCGGTATTCTGTTCTCTGCGGCGCTCACCTGCTTCCTGACGGGGATCACCGAACCGGTTGAGTTTACCTTTATCTTCGTGGCACCGATTCTGTACGTCTTTAACGCCATCATGGCGGGCCTGGCCTACATGACCATGTACCTGCTGCATGCGCATATCGCCAAGTCGTTCTCTGCGGGCTTTATCGATTATCTGTCATTCGGGATCCTGCCGTCGTTTAACGGTTATCAGACCCACTTCCTGAGCGCCATTATCATCGGCATTCCAATGGGCCTGATTTATTACTTCACGTTCCGCTTTGTGATCCGTCGTTTCGACGTGAAAACGCCGGGCCGCACTGAAGTAACCGCCAACGCGGATGAGAAATCGGATTCCGAACTCGCGACCGAGATCATCACCCTGCTGGGCGGCGCGCATAACATCGACTCCGTCGGCGCCTGTATCACTCGTCTTCGCCTGGAAGTCACAAAAAGCGAGGCGGTGGATAAAGACGGCCTGAACGGACTCGGCGCGCGCGGCGTAGTGTTTGTCGGCGACAACGGTATTCAGGTGATTTTCGGTGCCAGAGCACAGTTTATCGCCCAGACCATGTCCACCATGATCGGCAAATAATAAGATGCCTGAAAGACACGTCTCCTGTACGCTGGGAGACGTGTTTTATCTGGCTGATAATCGGTAAATTTCAGGGAGCGGTTTTGAAGAAAGTCAGCATTATTGATGTCGCGAAGCACGCGGGCGTGTCGGTTTCCACCGTCTCGCTGGTGCTGCGCCAGAAAGGGAAAATCTCAGAGGCAACGATCGAGAAGGTCAACGCTGCCATCAATACCCTGGGCTATGTTCATAACGTTGCCGCTGCCAACCTTCGCGCCAATACCTCCAACCTGATTGGCCTGATCCTCCGTGACTTTAGCGACAGTTTCTCCATCAAGGTGATGGCGAGCATCGTTCAGGATCTTGAAAAACAGGGGTATATGGTTTTTCTCGGTCAGCCCCAGAACGACCATGACCATCTTGAGCGCTGCCTGCTGTCGTTTAAGCAGCAAGGCGTCGCAGGGGTGATCTATCTGGCCTCGGATACCCGCACCGCCACCCTCCCGGAAAAGATTCGCCACTGCCCGCTGCCGCTGGTGGTGGTCTCGCAGTCGCTGCTGGATGAAAAATGCAATCTGGTGATGCGCGATAACCGACAGGCGGCCAGTCTGGCGGTGCGTTATCTCATCGAACGCGGTCATCGTAATATCGCCTACATTGGCGGACGCGAAGGCTGCCTTATCCGCGAACAGCGCCTGCTCGGTTTTCGCAGCGCGATGGCGCAAAACGGGCTGGTCTGGCGCGATGAATACTCTCCGGCCTGCAGCGATGACACGCTGGCCGCGGGTTTCGCGACCCGCCAGCTGCTGGAAAAAAACAATACCATCACCGCCCTGCTCTGCCACTCGCCGGATGCCATGATCGGCTCCATCTCCGGTATTCATCAGGTCGGGCGTACGGTGGGTAAAGATGTGTTTCTGACGCAGCAGGTCGCCCTGGTCGGTTTCGAAGATATGCTCCACGTTAACCTCACCTCGCCCTCGTTTACCTACGTCTCGTCCGCCAGCGAAGAGACGGGGCGTCAGGCGGCCGGGCTGATTATTCGCACGCTGAAGGAGCCGACGCTGCAAACCCAGCGCATTACGCTTTCCGGGCAGCTTATCGCACGCGAGTCGGCGTAAAATCAGAATTTCGCACAGGTTTTTTAGCGCGGAATGACTGCTATATTTCCATGATTTGCCATGGATAATCACAATGCCTACCGTCATTACACACGCTGCTGTTCCGCTTTGCCTGGGCTTAGGCCTGGGGACAAAAGTTATCCCACCCCGCCTGCTGTTTGCCGGCATTGTTCTCGCCATGCTGCCAGATGCCGACGTGCTGGCATTTAAGTTCGGCGTCGCGTACGGCAACGTTTTCGGCCATCGCGGCTTTACCCACTCCCTGCTGTTTGCCTTCGTGGTGCCGATACTTTGCGTACTGACTGGACGACGATGGTTCAGGACCAGCCTGACGCGGTGCTGGCTGTTTTTAACCGTGTCACTGCTGTCGCACAGCCTGCTGGATTCGATTACCACAGGCGGAAAAGGCGTCGGCTGGCTGTGGCCGTGGTCTGATGAACGCTTCTTTGCGCCGTGGCAGGTGATTAAGGTCGCGCCGTTTGCGCTCTCACGCTATACCACGCCGTACGGGCATCAGGTGATTATTTCAGAACTGCTGTGGGTGTGGCTGCCGGGGGTTGTGCTGATGGGAATGTTGTGGTGGAAAAGAAGGTAAAAAAAGCCGGGTGGCGGCTGCGCCTTACCCGGCCTACTTTTGCCTGTTGGCCCGGCAAGCGTGAGCGCCACCGGGCGTTACAGACTTACTTACGGCGCCAGGTAGTGCCCTGCGGGCCGTCTTCCAGAATAATACCCATCTCGGTCAGACGGTTACGCGCCGCATCTGCCGCCGCCCAGTCTTTCGCCTGACGCGCTTCCAGACGCGCCTTGATCAACGCTTCAATCTCCGCCACTTCACCGTCATCCGCCTGCGCACCGCTCTGCAGGAACGCGTCCGGCTCCTGCTCCAGCAGGCCAAGCACGGCAGAGAGCTTACGCAGATGGGACGCCAGCGCATTCGCCGCGGCCATATCTTCTGACTTCAGGCGGTTCACTTCGCGCGCCATGTCGAACAGTACGGAGTAGGCTTCCGGGGTGTTGAAGTCGTCGTTCATCACCTCAACGAAGCGCGCTTCGAACGCTTCGCCGCCTGCCGCCGGAACAGACTTGTCGGTTCCGCGCAGCGCGGTGTAGAGACGCTCCAGCGCCGAGCGCGCCTGCTTCAGGTTCTCTTCGCTGTAGTTCAGCTGGCTGCGATAGTGGCCGGACATCAGGAAGTAGCGCACGGTTTCCGCGTCGTAGTATTTCAGCACGTCGCGCACGGTAAAGAAGTTACCCAGCGATTTCGACATCTTCTCGCGGTCAACCATTACCATCCCGGAGTGCATCCAGTAATTCACGTACTCGCCGCCGTGGGCGCAGGTGGACTGCGCGATTTCGTTTTCGTGGTGCGGGAACATCAGGTCTGAACCGCCGCCGTGAATGTCGAAGTGTTTGCCCAACTGCTTGCAGTTCATCGCAGAACATTCAATGTGCCAACCCGGACGGCCTTCGCCCCACGGGGATGGCCAGCTTGGCTCACCCTCTTTGGACATCTTCCACAGCACGAAGTCCATCGGGTTACGCTTCACGTCAACCACGTCAACGCGGGCGCCGGCCTGGAGCTGATCCAGATCCTGACGGGAAAGCGCACCGTAGGTTGGGTCCGTCGGCACGGAGAACATCACGTCGCCGTTGTCGGCAACATACGCATGACCGCGGGCGATCAGCTTTTCGGTGATCTCGATGATTTCGTGAATATGGTGGGTCGCGCGCGGCTCGCTGTCCGGACGCAGAATATTCAGGGCGTCGAAGTCTTTGTGCATCTCAGCGATCATGCGATCCACCAGCGCGACAAAGCTTTCGCCATTTTCATTCGCGCGCTTGATGATCTTATCGTCGATGTCGGTGATGTTGCGCACGTATTTCAGGTTGTACCCCAGAAAACGCAGGTAGCGTGACACCACGTCGAAGGCGACAAAGGTACGGCCATGGCCAATGTGACAGAGATCGTAAACCGTAATACCACACACGTACATGCCGACTTCCCCGGCATGGATAGGTTTAAATTCCTCTTTTTGGCGCGTCATTGTATTAAAGATTTTTAACATCGAAGATTCCATGTAAACACGTGTGTGGTTGAAAACCGGCTATTCTACCCGTAATTCAAACCCGAAGCAGCACACAATGCAAGGTGATCGCATCCTGTGGTTATGCTATAACAAGCCCCTATAGATGACCCGAAGGCGGGTCGACGTACCACAATAACGGAACAGGATGCAAAAATGGTTACTTTCCACACTAATCATGGCGATATCGTAATCAAAACCTTTGATGACAAAGCGCCTGAAACAGTTAAAAACTTCCTGGACTACTGCCGCGAAGGTTTCTACAACAACACCATTTTCCACCGCGTGATCAACGGTTTTATGATCCAGGGCGGCGGTTTCGAACCTGGCATGAACCAGAAAGCCACTAAAGAGCCGATCAAGAACGAAGCGAACAACGGCCTGAAAAACACCCGCGGCACGCTGGCGATGGCACGTACTCAGGCGCCTCACTCTGCTACTGCACAGTTCTTCATTAACGTGGCGGACAACGACTTCCTGAACTTCTCCGGCGAAAGCCTGCAGGGTTGGGGCTACTGCGTATTCGCAGAAGTGGTTGAAGGTATGGATGTGGTTGACAAGATCAAAGCCGTCTCTACTGGCCGCAGCGGTATGCACCAGGACGTTCCAAAAGAAGACGTTGTGATTACAAGCGTGACCGTCAGCGAGTAATTGGTGGCGACACTCTTTATTGCGGATCTTCATCTGCAAACAGAAGAACCGGCGATAACCGCCGGTTTTCTGCGTTTTTTACGCGGTGAAGCGAAAAGCGCCGATGCGCTGTACATCCTGGGCGACCTCTTTGAAGCCTGGATTGGCGACGATGACCCTAACCCGCTGCACCGTGAAATGGCCGCCGCCATTCACGCGCTGGTGGATTCCGGCGTCCCCTGCTACTTCATTCACGGCAACCGTGATTTCCTGATCGGCAAGCGCTACGCCCGTGAAAGCGGCATGACGCTGCTGCCGGAAGAACAGGTGCTCGACCTCTACGGCCGTAAGGTGCTGATCATGCACGGCGACACGCTCTGCACCGACGATACCGGCTACCTGGCGTTTCGCGCCAAAGTCCACACCCCGTGGATCCAGAAGGTGTTCCTTGCCCTGCCGCTCTTTATCCGCAACCGCATCGCCGCCAGAATGCGCGCAGGCAGTAAAGCCGCCAACAGCAGCAAATCCATGACCATCATGGACGTCAATCCACAGGCGGTCGTGCGGATGATGGAAAAGCATGACGTTCAGTGGCTCATCCACGGTCATACCCATCGTCCTGACGTGCATTCCCTTATCGCCAACGGCGAACCGGCCCATCGCGTGGTATTAGGTGCCTGGCACACCGAAGGCTCCATGGTCAAAGTCACGCCTGAGGGCGTGGAGCTGATCGCGTTTCCGTTTTAACCCCCTTCATATCATTCTATTTTTTTGAACAATAACGGCAAATTGTTTCGATTTTAATCAGCCCGTGGTCGGCCTATTATTTATCACATCAGGGCAACATGCCCTATCCCAGACAAAACACTTAAGGAATACGACCATGAAATCCATCAAAACTTTCGTTGCAGTTGCGGCTCTCTCCCTGGTTTCTTTCGGTTCTTTCGCGCAGAGCGTGAGTGCAACCGCCTCTACCCTTGACCGCGCAGAAGCGAAAATCGCTGCACAGGCTGCTGAACAGGGCGCGTCTTACAAAATCACCAGCGCGAAGGTCGACAACCGCGTCTATATGACCGCAGAACTGACGAAATAATGATTGCCCTTCGACAAAAACAGACCGCCAGAATGCGGTCTGTTTTGTTATGAATTGATGGCAACAACGGCTCAAGATTTAACCGCGCAACCGTTTTCCTTGCCCGTATAACATGCTATTCTCTGTGCCCTCGAAAGCAGTGTGTTTCGCACCACAGGAGTTTTAAGACGCATGTCTTCCCGCAATAATCCGGCGCGTGTCGCCATCGTGATGGGGTCCAAAAGCGACTGGGCTACCATGCAGTTCGCCGCCGAAATCTTTGACATCCTGAATGTTCCGCACCACGTTGAAGTGGTCTCCGCGCACCGTACACCGGACAAACTGTTCAGCTTCGCCGAAAGCGCCGAAGAGAACGGTTATGAGGTGATCATTGCTGGTGCGGGCGGCGCAGCACATCTGCCGGGCATGATTGCCGCCAAAACCCTGGTGCCGGTGCTGGGCGTCCCGGTACAAAGCGCCGCGTTAAGCGGTGTGGACAGCCTCTACTCCATCGTTCAGATGCCGCGTGGCATTCCCGTCGGCACGCTGGCGATTGGTAAAGCGGGTGCCGCCAATGCCGCCCTGCTGGCCGCGCAGATCCTGGCGACGCACGATAAAGACTTACACCAGCGTCTGGCGGCGTGGCGTAAAGCCCAGACCGACGAGGTGCTGGAAAATCCAGACCCGCGGGGTGCCGCATGAAGCAGGTTTGCGTTCTCGGTAACGGCCAGCTAGGCCGCATGCTGCGTCAGGCTGGCGAACCGCTGGCGATTTCCGTCTGGCCCGTCGGCCTGGACGCCGAGCCGGAAGCGGTACCGTTCCACCAGAGCGTCATTACCGCTGAGATTGAACGCTGGCCGGAGACCGCCCTGACCCGCGAGCTGGCGCGTCATAACGCCTTCGTTAACCGCGACGTGTTCCCGATCATTGCCGACCGTCTGACGCAAAAGCAGCTTTTCGACAAGCTGGGTCTCGCAACCGCACCGTGGCAACTCCTGTCTGATAAAAGCGAGTGGAACGACGTCTTCGCCATGCTGGGCGAACTGGCGATCGTGAAGCGCCGCGTGGGTGGCTACGACGGCCGCGGCCAGTGGCGCCTGCGCGCAGGCGACACCGCCGAGCTGCCGGATGATTGCTACGGCGAGTGCATTGTTGAGCAGGGCATCAACTTTAGCGGTGAAGTGTCGCTGGTTGGCGCGCGCGGTCATGACGGACATACCGTGTTTTATCCGCTGACGCATAACCTCCATCAGGACGGCATTCTGCGCACCAGCGTGGCCTTCCCGCAGGCCAATGCTGACCACCAGGCGCAGGCGGAAGAGATGCTCTCTGCCATCATGCACGAGCTCGGGTACGTGGGCGTGATGGCGATGGAGTGCTTTATCACCCCGTCTGGTCTGCTGATCAACGAGCTGGCACCGCGCGTGCACAACAGCGGCCACTGGACGCAAAACGGCGCCTCCATCAGCCAGTTCGAGCTGCACCTGCGCGCGATTACCGACCTGCCGCTGCCGCAGCCGGTGGTGAACAGCCCGTCGGTGATGATCAACCTGATAGGAACCGATCTGAACTACGACTGGCTGAAGCTGCCGCTGGTGCATCTGCACTGGTATGACAAAGAGGTTCGTCCGGGTCGTAAGGTTGGCCACCTTAACCTGAACGACAGCGACACGGGCCGTCTGAGCGCCACGCTGGAAGCCATGATCCCGCTCCTGCCGCAGGAATACGCGAGCGGTATTGTCTGGGCACAGTCAAAGCTTAAATAGTTATCCCTCCGCCGGGGAGTTGACCTCCTCTTTCCCCGGCGTACAATTCCCGCCCATTGCTGCTTAGCTTTCTTCTGGAATAACCATGAACGATGGAACGGACTATCGCGCGATCCTCGCGTCCGATACCCCTTTAATCGACGTTCGCGCGCCGATCGAATTTGCCCAGGGCGCGATGCCAGCGGCAGTCAACCTGCCTTTAATGAACGATGACGAGCGCGCCGCCGTCGGCACCTGTTATAAACGTCAGGGACCAGACGCCGCGCTGGCGCTCGGCCATCGCCTGGTGAGCGGCGACACGCGTGAGGCCCGCATCACCGCATGGCGCGAAGCCAGCCTTGCCCATCCTGAGGGCTTTCTCTGCTGCGCGCGCGGCGGCCAGCGCTCGCATATCTCGCAGGCCTGGCTGAAAGAGGCGGGCATCGACTACCCGCTGATCCGCGGTGGCTATAAGGCCCTGCGCCAGACGGCAATTCAGGTGACCATTGAGCAGTCGCAAAAGCCGATGGTGCTTATTGGCGGCTGTACCGGGAACGGTAAAACCCTGCTGGTGAAGCAGCATGCACAGGGTATCGATCTGGAAGGACTGGCGCACCATCGCGGTTCATCGTTTGGTCGCACGCTGACGCCGCAGCTTTCCCAGGCCAGCTTTGAAAATCACCTTGCAGTTGAGCTATTGAAAAAAGACGCCGCGCGCTGGGTACTGGAAGATGAAGGCCGGATGATTGGCTCTAACCACCTGCCAGCCTGCCTGCGCGACCGCATGGTTGAAGCCCCTATCGTGGTGGTAGAGGATCCGTTTGAGATCCGTCTTGAACGCCTGCGCGAAGAGTATTTCGACCATATGTGCGCGGATTTTTCTGCTGCCTACGGCGAGGAAGCAGGCTGGAAAGAATACAGCGAGTATCTGCATCACGGCCTGTTCGCCATTCGTCGCCGCCTGGGGCTGCAGCGCTTTGCGGAATTTACCGCGCTGTTAGATTCCGCGCTGTTGGAACAGCAACGATCTGGCCGCACGGACGCGCACTTCAGCTGGCTTGCGCCGCTCCTGAAGGACTATTACGACCCGATGTACGGCTATCAGCTGGAGAAAAAGGCGGAGAAGATTGTCTATCGCGGGACGTACGGCGAGGTTGCTGAGTGGCTTAATCGCTGAAAAATAAAGGCCGGGTGGCGGCTACGCCTTACCCGGCCTACGCGTACTGTTGTAGCCCCGGTAAGCGCAGCGCCACCGTGGAACAGACGGCTTAGAAGTCGTAACGCAGACGCACCAGGTTCATGTCGCCCAGGTTGTCGGTGCTGGAAGTGAACACGTGTTCGTAATCCACGCGGAAACCGTAATCCAGCTGGAAGCTGATACCCACGCCGTTGTCGATGCGCTGGTAGTTACGGCCGTTCACGTACTCAATGCGGTCACCCATGAAGTAAGGCTGGATGGATTTAACCGCGTACTGACCGATTGGGAATTTATAACCTGCGAAGTACTCAATACCCCACGCGTCGCCCGCAAAGTAATCGTTAACAGACACTTTTTTGGTGGTCAGGAAGTTCTGGTACCAGCCGCCGCCTGCGGAGAAGGTCCAGTTGTCCGGGGTCCAGCTCAGCGCGGTACCGAGAATGTTCTGGTCGTAGGTTTTGCTGTCGCCGTTGTCCGGGTTACGCATGTCGGCGCGGGTGTAGTTCCACGCGGCGCCCCAGGTCAGGTCGGTAGTCAGGTGGTAATCCAGGCCCAGTGAACCGCCGCCTTTACGCTTGTAGCGCAGGCCGTTGCCCGGCAGGTATTCACTGTCTTCAAACAGGTAGGATGCATAAATATCAGCATCGCCCACGGTTTTCTTATATTTCAGCATCTGGCGTGAACGGTAAGAACCGTCGTAGTCGCCGTTGATCCCGTTACCTGGCGCCTGAGCGATCATGTCGTAGTCCCAGATATCAGTTTTCGCGCCCACCACATCATAGTAAACGCTGTTCTGTTGACCGAAGGTCAGCGTACCCCAGGTGTCGCTCTTCAGACCGGTGTAGAGCATACGACGCGTGGTGTCGTGTGCGCCTTCGGCGTAGTGGTGATCCCAGTTAAACTGCGCAGGAATGTTCACACCCAGCTCGTAGTAGCTGATCCAGCTGATGTCATCAAACAGGTAGTAATCTGCAGCGAAACGGAAGCGGGTGCCGCCGTCAAAGCCGTTACGCTTGTAGCTGTTTTTACCGTCGTCGCCGGTCATGTTCTGGAACTGAGGACGAATACTGCCGCCAACGGTGAAGTTCAGGCGGCTCAGCGGGTTACCCGCCTGAGGATCCTGCTTAAGAACGGTGATTTCCGCCTGAGAAGCGAAGGTCGTTAATGCCACTGCCGCGCCGATCGTTACCGCCAGCGCTGATTTTTTTATAGTCATTATTTTTCCTTAATAGACACGCTGCTAAATATTTAGCGGGTGAATATTAACTGGAAATAATCGGGCTGTGTGGTTGGGTTTTTAATGTTTTGTGCTACTAAATGAGTGGGTATTATCACTTTGTGCTACTTAAACACTACGCACCGGCATAAAAATCCGGTGCGTAATTATCACCATACTAAATCAACTCGCAAACTGACGGAACAGGGCTTTGCCCTTTAACAGCCGCGTGCCGAGCCAGCCTCCGCAGAGAGAAAGCAGCGCAGCGCCGCACAGAGGCAGAGTCAACCAAAGACGCCAGTCAGGCTCCCACGGGAAGTCGAAGACCTTTGTCTGCAGCACCGCCAGCGCCGTCTCTGCGCCAATGGCGGCCACCAGACCGGCCACCAGCCCCAGCAGCGCAAACTCGCTCCAGAGCGTCATTCGCAGCAGCCGCTTACCGGCCCCCAGCGTGCGGTATACCACCAGCTCCTGATGGCGCTGGCGCATGCCCACCTGCACCTGGGCCAGCAGCAACAGCACGCCGCAGATCGTCACCAGCACCACCATCACCTCCAGCGCGCGGCTCACCTGCTCCAGCACCTGCCCCACCTGCTTCAGGATCGCCCCAATATCCAGCAGGCTGACCGTCGGAAACTCCCGGTTAAGCTGGGTCAGCATGCCGTTGCCGTTTTCCCAGCGGAAGCTGGTCAGCCAGCTCTGGGGCTGCCCGTCCAGCGCCCCCGGCGGGAAGATAAAGAAGAAGTTGGGCCGCAGGCTTTCCCAGTCCACTTTACGCAGGCTGGTCACTTTCGCGGTGAAATCCTGGGTATCCCCTGTGAAGGTGACGCTGTCTCCCAGCTTCACGTTCAGGCGCGTCGCCAGTCCCTCCTCCATCGACACTTCTCCCGCTTTCGGCGGCCAGGTGCCGGCGGTTATCGGGTTGTGGTCAGGGCGTTTCTCCTGCCAGGTGAGGTTCAGCTCGCGGTTCAGCGACTCGTCCTTGTTCCCCTCCGTTGGCTGCCCGTTGATCTGCGTCAGACGCGCGCGAACGATGGGATAGAACGACTCAGGGATGATGTGATGCTCCGCCAGGAAGCCCTTCAGCGGCGTAACCTGCTCAGGGGCGATATTGATCAGGAAATAGTTCGGGCTTTCCGGCGGAAGCTGCTGCTGCCAGCGATCGAGCAGATCGCCGCGCAGCACCAGCAGCAGTGCCAGCAGCATAAACGACAGCGAGAACGCCGACAGCTGGCTGAGCGTAGACCAGGGCTGGTGCAGCAGACGGTTGACCGCCAGGCGCACGGGCAGGGATTTTACCGTCACCCTTTTCATGAGGTTGAGCAGTATCCAGCCCAGCACGCCGCACAGCAGCGCCAGCACAACCGCCCCGGCCAGCACCGCCCACAGCAGCGTGCTGCCGCCCATCAGCCACGCCAGCAGCCCCACCGCCACCGCAATAATCACCGGAAGGTAGAACTTCAGCGGCCAGACGTTCGCCACGACATCGTTGCGAAGCACGCGCAGCGGCTGCGTGGCGAGCAGCAGGCGGTAAGGCCGGAACCCCACCAGCACCGAGATCACCGTCATCGCGCCCATCGCCCACAACCACGGCCAGAGGCTGGCCGGCGGCAATGCGGCCGGGAGCACCGGTTTTAGCATCACCATCAGCAGTTTTTCAAACAGCAGCCCCATTATTCCGCCGGTCAGCGCCGACAGGACCAGCAGCATCAGCCACTGGCCGACGATCAGCTTGCGCAGCTGCGCCCGGCCCGCCCCCAGGGTTTTGAGGATCGCCACCAGGTCGTAGCGGCTGCGGCAGTAGTGCCCCATCGCCACGGCCACCGCCGCCACCGCCAGCAGCAGGGTCAACAGGGCCGACAGCAGCAGGAACTGCTGAGAGCGCTCCAGAGATTTACCGAGCGCCCCCTCGTCCTGCTCCAGCCCGTACCAGCGGTGTTCCGGTTTGAGCTGCGGCAGAAGCCATTTTTCATACGCGTCAAGCTGGGTGGGCGTGCCGCCAAATTTATAACGCCAGGTAACGCGGCTGCCCGGCTGTACCGCATGGGTGGCCGCGACATCCGCGGTGTTCATCAGCAGACGCGGCGCAAGCTGGAACGGGTTAAATCCGCCGTCGGGCTCCTGCACCACTTCCCCGGCAATCCTGAGGGTAGCGTCACCGACGTCGATACTGTCGCCGGGTTTCAGGTTCAGCAGCGCCATCAGACGCGATGCCAGCAGCACCGTACCGGGCGTCGGCTTTAATCCCGGCGGGCGGGTCTGCAAGTCACCGTACATCGGGTAGATATCATCGACGGCCTTGACGCTCGCCAGCTGCGGCGTGTCGCCCGCGAAGGTCATGGTCTGGAAGGTGAGCTGCTCCCCCACCTTCAGCCCTTCTTTGCGCGCTGCGTCAATCCAGCCCGGCGGCACGGGGCGGGAGCTTTCCAGCGCCCTGTCTCCCGCCATAAACTCCCGGCTCTGCTGGCTGAGCCCTTTTTCCATGCGGTCACTGACGCTGCCGAGCGCCAGCACGCAGGCCACCGCCAGGCTGAGCGCCAGCCAGACAATCAGCAGCGAGGGCGAGCGCCACTCGCGCCAGAACCAGCGGGTAATCATGCTTCCTCCTGCAGAACACCGTTGACCAGCCGCAGGCGACGGTCGCAGCGCGCCGCGAGCTGCGGATCGTGGGTCACGAGGATAAGCGTAGTGCCGTGCTCGCGGTTGAGCGAAAACAGCAGGTCGGCAATCCGGTCTCCGGTTTTACGGTCAAGGTTGCCGGTAGGCTCATCGGCAAACAGCACCTCAGGGCGGCCGTTAAACGCGCGGGCCAGCGCCACGCGCTGCTGCTCACCGCCGGAAAGCTGGGCGGGAAGATGGTCGAGACGTTTACCCAGACCGAGCTGTTCCAGCAGCGCCTTCGCGTGAGCGCGGCTTTCACGGCTGTTTTCACCGCGCAGCAGCGCCGGGAGCTCGACGTTTTCCAGCGCGTTCAGGGTCGGGATCAGCATAAAGGACTGAAAGACAAAACCAACGTGACGCGCGCGCAGCGCGGCCCGCGCCTCTTCATCAAGCTGATGCAGCGGCTGCCCGACAAGGTGGACCTCACCGCTGCTGCCGTCGTCCAGACCGGCTAAAATCGCCAGCAGCGTGGACTTACCGGAACCGGATTCGCCAATCAGCGCAATGGTTTCAGCGCGTTTGACAACGAGTTCAACTCCGGTAAGGATGGAAAGCTCGTGCTCCCCCTGACCGACGGACTTCTTAAGATGATGAACTTCAACACTGTTTTCCGCTGGCATTTGCCCTTCCTGTTTTTGATTCTGATGACTTTCCGCGCGGCGGCAGCGGACACGTTACTGGTTCTCGGCGACAGCCTGAGCGCAGGCTATCGCATGGCGGCCAGCGCGGCCTGGCCCGCTCTGCTCAATGACAAATGGCAGAGCAAAACGGCTGTAATCAACGCCAGCATTAGCGGCGACACCTCGCAGCAGGGGCTGTCGCGCCTGCCTGCGCTGCTCAAACAGCATCAGCCACGGTGGGTGCTGGTTGAGCTTGGCGGTAATGATGGCCTGCGCGGTTTCCAGCCTCAGCAAACGGAGAATACACTGCGCACCATTTTGCAGGACATCAGGGCGGCAAACGCCCAGCCGCTGCTGATGCAAATTCGCCTGCCCGCCAACTACGGTCGTCGGTATAATGAGGCCTTTAGCGCGATCTACCCCAAGCTTGCCAAAGAGTTTGATATTCCGCTGCTGCCATTTTTCATGGAAGAGGTCTATCTCAAACCCCAGTGGATGCAAGACGACGGGATCCACCCCAATCGCGATGCGCAGCCGTTTATTGCCGACTGGATGGCAACGCGGCTGGCTCCTTTAGTTAAACATGACTCCTGATTAAGCGGAGATCCTGACAGGTAAAGTTATGCAAAAATCGGTCTTAATTACAGGATGTTCCAGCGGAATCGGCCTGGAAAGCGCGCTCGAATTGAAGCGCCAGGGGTTTCGGGTTCTGGCGGCCTGCCGCAAACCCGACGATGTCGAACGCATGAACGGTCTGGGCTTTACCGGCGTGCTGCTGGATATGGACTCGCCGGAGAGCGTTGCGCGCGCCGCGGACGAGGTGCTCGCACTGACCGGTAATCGTCTGTACGGCCTGTTTAATAATGCCGGCTACGGCGTGTATGGCCCGCTGGATACCCTCTCCCGCGAAACGCTGGAGAAGCAGTTTTCGACCAACTTCTTCGGCGTGCATCAGCTCACCATGCGTCTGCTCCCCGCGATGCTGCCGCACGGTGAAGGGCGCATCGTGATGACGTCGTCGGTGATGGGGCTAATTTCCACCCCGGGCCGCGGCGCCTACGCCGCCAGCAAATATGCGCTGGAGGCCTGGTCCGACGCCCTGCGTATGGAGTTACGCCACAGCGGCATTAAGGTCAGCCTGATTGAACCCGGCCCGATCCGCACCCGCTTTACCGAAAACGTTAACCAGACGCAGGCGGATAAACCGGTCGAGAACCCCGGCATCGCCGCACGTTTTACCCTCGGGCCAGAGGCGGTGGTGGCCAAAGTGCGCCATGCTTTTGAGAGTGAACATCCCAAAATGCGCTATCCGGTGACGCTGGTCACCCATGCCGTTGGCTGGTTAAAACGCCTGCTGCCGGGCCGGATAATGGACAAAATTTTACACGGTTGAGTTGAAGCGCCGACGCGCATCCCCATGTAAAGAACAAACCGACAAAAGAGAAAGCCGCATGTCCGTACAGAATATCGTCAATATCACAGAAGCTAACCTGCAACAGACGCTTGAACAGTCGATGACCAAACCGGTCCTGTTCTACTTCTGGTCTGAACGTAGCCAACACTGTCTGCAGCTGACGCCGGTGCTGGAAAGCCTTGCCGCCCAGTACAACGGTCAGTTCATTCTCGCGAAGCTGGATTGTGACGCCGAGCCGATGGTCGCGTCTCAGTTTGGTCTGCGCGCCATTCCTACCGTCTATCTGTTCCAGAACGGCCAGCCTGTTGATGGCTTCCAGGGGCCACAGCCGGAAGAGGCAATCCGTGCCCTGCTGGATAAAGTGCTGCCGCGCGAAGAAGAGCTGAAAGCGCAGGAAGGCATGGCGCTGATGCAGGAAGGCAAATACGACGAGGCGCTGCCGCTGCTCAAAGAGGCGTGGCAGCTGTCAAAACAGAACAGTCAGATTGGCCTGCTGCTGGCGGAAACGCAGATCGCCCTGCACCGCTCAGAAGACGCGGAAGCCGTACTCAAGACGGTTCCGCTGCAGGATCAGGACACCCGCTATCAGGGGCTGGTTGCACAAATTGAGCTGCTGAAGCAGGCGGCGGATACCCCGGAAATTCAGCAGTTGCAGCAGCAGGTTGCCGACAACCCGGCGGATGCCGCGCTGGCAAGCCAGCTGGCGCTGCAGCTGCATCAGGTGGGGCGTAACGAAGAGGCGCTTGAGCTGCTCTTCAGCCATCTGCAAAAAGATTTAGCCGCCGCAGACGGTCAGGCGCGCAAGATGTTCCAGGAGATCCTGGCCGCGCTGGGCACCGGAGACGCGCTCGCGTCGAAATATCGCCGTCAGCTTTACGCGTTGTTGTATTGATGCACTTTGCCCGGTGACGGCTTCGCCTTACCGGGCCTACAAAAGCACGAATCGTAGGCCGGGCAAACGCAGTGCCGCCCGGCACAATCACCGCACCTTTTTCAACTGCGTCACCACCAGCTGGTGACGCGCGTTGTAGAACTTCCGATAGGTCAGGTAGCAGGCAATGATGGTGGACAGGCTTGCCGTGGAAAGCAGCATAAACGTCACCATGATCTGGTACTTAATCGCTTTTACCGGATCGATACCGGCAAAAATCAGCCCCGACATCATGCCCGGCAGGCTTACCAGCCCCACCGTTTTGGCGGAATCTACCGTAGGGATCAGCGATGAGCGAATGCTCTCGCGAATCAGCCGCGCCGAGGCCACTTTTGGCGTTGCCCCCAGGCTCAGTTTCTCCTGCAGCTGCTGCTGTTCGCTGCTGAAACGCTGGCCGAGGTTGTTATAACAGAGACCAACGGCCACCATCGCGTTCCCCGCAATCATCCCGGAAATAGGGATAACCTGCATCGGCGTAAACTCAATCGAGCCGGAAAGTACCAGCACCGCCAGCGTGAGCGCCGTTCCGGTGGTAATCGCGATAAACGATGAAACAAACGCCTTATCGATGTATTTACTGCGCTTTTGCGCATTCCACGCCGCGTTAAAGCAGATAAAGAGCACCATCAGCAGCGTCAGCACCGCGTGGTTAACGTTGAAGATATACTTCAGCACATAGCCGACGATGATGAGCTGAATCACCGCGCGGCAGATACTCCATACGATATCTTTTTCCAGCCCCAGCTTTTCGCGGTAGCTGACCACAATCGCAATCAGCACCAGCACCATCGAAAAGGCCAGCGATTCGTTGGTAATGTTGTGTTCACCCACGGTTTGCCTCCTGCATTTTCCCGCCGTGCGGCTGGAGCGTAATCACGTCATCCGCATGGGTTATTTCGTTAGCGTCGTGCGTCACCCACAGCACGGCAATGTTCTGCTCCCGGGCGTAACGATGAATAATCTCGTTAACGTTGCGCTTGTTGACGTCATCGAGCGCGCTGGTGATTTCATCCAGCAACAACACCTTCGGTAAAAACTGCAGGTTGCGGATCAGCGAGACCCGCTGCTTTTCGCCACCCGACAGCGCGTTGATGGATTTGCTCAGCGTCTCCTGCGCCAGACCAAAGCGGGCCAGATCCTGGATAAACTTTTCCGGCTCCGGCGTTTTATTGCGGATTTGCCACGGGAAAATCAGGTTGTCATAGACCGTATCGCCAAAAAGCACGGGCGTTTGCACGCAGTACGAGACCTGCTGGCGATAGCTTTCCGGAGAAAGCGAGGCGATATCCTCGCCTTCAAACAGAATGACGCCATCCGTCGGGCTGAGGAGTGACGCCACAATCTTCAGCAGCGTGCTTTTACCACAGCCTGAGGGACCCGTGATTAATTTAAACTCGCCCGGCGACAGGCTAAACCCGACGTGCTGCAGGATCGTGTTTTCCCCTACTCGAAATCCGACATCCCTGAGCAGTAATACGTTTCTTTTATCGTTCATCGCGCTTCCGTTGACCGCTTCGTGTAATAACCGCCTGTAGCATAATCCTTTCGCCCGCACAGAGCGAATAGCCTCACGCTGAAGCAAGTGTTAAACTTTTTGTTTGCAAATTGTCACCTTCATCACTACAGGAAGTATGCGGCATGGCACATATCTTTTATGAGTTTCCCTCCCTGAAGCCTGGTGTTCCTGATGTCGAAACATTAATGGAAGTCATCAAATCGTCGGAGCTGACGCGTTTTGTGATAGGTGCAGAGGTGGTGGACTTTGTTAAGAAGGCGCTCATCGTGAACACCACGATCGGCAGCTTCAAAAATTGCTATTTCGCCTTCGACAACGGAACACACTTCCTTGAATTTGACGGTGAAGGCAAATCAAAACGCTTCAATGAGGTGCCGGACTGGTTCGTCTCTCCGGCGGAATTTTCACGCACCCAGTGGCTTATCAACCACAATCTTGCGGATGTGAAAGCCACACAGTTCATTGACGTCCTGATGTCCTACCCGCTGAAAGCGCGCCGCGCGCACTGCAATTTGCTGTTCGGACTGGAGCTGGAAAAGGTGAACGCGGTTCCGGCCGCGGCGTCAGCGGCAGGTAAAATCGGCAATAAAAATGGTAAAACCACCAAGCCCCGCGTCACCGATCTGGGCTCGTTCGAGCTGTTCAGCCAGTTCTTTGCGCGCATGAAAACCGCCGTGCTGGCCGATGAGTTCCCGACTCTGCAGATCCTGACGGGCATGGATAACCTGGCAAAAGCGCCGCATAATTTAAAGCAGGGCATCAGAACCTGGTTTAAAGCCATCGCGGGCGACCTTCCACCGAATAACAAACGCGTTGAAGCGGGGAATGCCGTTCTGTTCTGCGCCCCCATTCGTGAACAGATCCAGCGTATCGAAGCGCTGGGGCTGGAGAATTACTACCAGGGATTATCGAAAGCCATTGCTGAAGCGGGTGATGGATTCATCTCTGACTTTACCTATACTTACGAGCAATAAATACACACTTTCACTCGCCACAGCATGCAAAACAGGAGGTTTTTATGCTTATCGTTGTTCCCGTCCTTATTTTCGTTGCGCTGGTTATCGTAGGCGCCGGCGTCAAAATTGTCCCTCAGGGTTATCAGTGGACCGTCGAGCGTTTCGGCCGATACACCAACACACTCCAGCCAGGCTTAAGCCTGATTGTTCCCTTCATGGACAGAATTGGTCGCAAGATCAACATGATGGAGCAGGTTCTGGACATTCCGTCCCAGGAAGTGATCTCCAAGGATAACGCCAACGTCACCATCGACGCCGTCTGCTTTATTCAGGTGATTGACGCGCCGAAAGCGGCCTATGAGGTCAGCAACCTGGAGCTGGCGATCGTCAACCTGACGATGACCAACATCCGTACCGTGCTCGGCTCGATGGAGCTGGACGAGATGCTTTCCCAGCGCGACAGCATCAACACCCGCCTGCTGCACATTGTCGACGAGGCTACAAACCCGTGGGGGATCAAAGTTACCCGCATCGAGATCCGCGACGTGCGCCCGCCGGCGGAGCTGATCGCCTCCATGAACGCCCAGATGAAAGCCGAGCGAACCAAGCGCGCCTATATTCTGGAAGCCGAAGGGGTACGCCAGGCGGAGATCCTCAAAGCGGAAGGGGAAAAACAGTCGCAGATCCTGAAAGCGGAAGGTGACCGCCAGTCCGCGTTCTTACAGGCGGAAGCGCGTGAGCGTTCAGCCGAAGCGGAAGCCCGCGCGACCCAGATGGTGTCCGAGGCGATTGCCGCTGGTGATATTCAGGCCGTGAACTACTTTGTCGCGCAAAAATATACCGACGCGCTGAAAGAGATTGGGTCGGCGAACAACAGCAAAGTGGTGATGATGCCGCTGGATGCCAGCAGCCTGATGGGCTCTATCGCGGGCATAGCCGAACTGATCAAGGACAGCGGAAACGAGCGTAAAAAATGATTGAGCTGATCGTTGCACATCCTCATGCCTTCTGGCTAAGCCTCGGCGGCTTATTGCTGGCGGCGGAGATGCTGGGCGGCAACGGCTACCTGCTCTGGAGCGGTGTTGCCGCCGTCATTACCGGTCTTATGGTCTGGATCCTTCCCCTGGACTGGGCGTGGCAGGGCGCGCTGTTTGCCGTGCTGACGCTGGTGGCCGCCTGGCTGTGGTGGCGCTGGCTCAACCGGCGGGTTAACGAGCAGAAGCCGGTGGACGCCCACCTTAACCAGCGCGGACAGCAGATTGTCGGCAAGCGTTTTACCCTCGACACCGCGCTGGTGAACGGACGTGGGCACATGCGGGTAGGTGACAGCTCGTGGCCGGTGGTGGCCGACGATGACCTCAGCGCCGGCACGCGGGTGGAGGTCATCGCGGTGGAGGGCATTACCCTGCGGGTAAAAGCCTGCTAAGCGTGGGTTTTGCGGTGGCAGCAGCCGGCAAGATTATCGATGATCGGGCAGTCGGCGCTGTCATCCCCCGGACAGGACGCCGCGAGCTGCAGCAGCTGTTCGCGCATCGCCTGTAGCTCGACGATGTGGCGTTCAATTTCGGCCACCTTTTCCAGCGTGCGTTTTTTCACGTCGGCGCTGTGACGCTTTGGATCGTTGAACAGGTTAACCAGCTCGCCGCACTCTTCCAGATTAAAACCGACCTGTCTTGCCTGGCGCAGCAGCGTCAGTTCATCCAGATGCAGCTGCGTGTAGCTACGGTAGCCGTTTTCACTGCGCAGCGGCGGCGTCACCAGCCCCTTCTCTTCATAAAAGCGAATCGCTTTGCTGGTTAAGCCGGTTTTTTTTGCCACATCACTGATATTCACATTTCCCCCTTGACCTTCCCCTTGATGGAAGGTTTAACCTTCATAACAGTTAGTGAAAAGCGTTACTCCGGTCAACAACTGACCAAAATATTATACGGGAGTTTTGTTATGTCTCACACTATTGACCTGACGCTGGACGGTCTCTCCTGCGGCCACTGCGTCAAACGCGTTAAAGAAAGCCTGGAACAGCGCCCTGATGTGGAAAGCGCTGACGTGACTATCGATCATGCCGCCGTGACCGGCAGCGCCAGCGCGGATGCGCTGATTGATACCATCAAGCAGGCCGGTTACGGGGCGGAGTTAAGCCACCCAAAGGCTAAACCGCTGGCAGAGTCATCATCCCCGTCGGAAGCACTGACAGCGGCCACTCCTGAGCTTCCGGCAGCGGATGATATTGATGACAGCCAACAGCTGCTGATCAACGGCATGAGCTGCGCCAGTTGCGTCTCCCGGGTACAAAACGCCCTGCAGGCGGTACCGGGTGTCGCGCAGGCACGGGTCAATCTTGCGGAGCGTACTGCGCTGGTAATGGGCAACGCCTCCGCCGCAGAGTTAGTGCAGGCCGTTGAGAAAGCGGGCTACGGCGCGGAGGCCATCGAAGATGATGCCGAACGCCGCGAGCGCCAGCAGGAAACGGCTATCGCCACCATGAAGCGCTTCCGCTGGCAGGCGATTGTCGCCCTGCTGGTCGGTATTCCGGTGATGGTGTGGGGCATGCTCGGCGACAACATGATGGTCACCGACGACAACCGCACGCTGTGGCTGGTGATTGGTTTGATTACCCTTGCGGTGATGGTGTTCGCAGGCGGACATTTCTATACCAGCGCCTGGAAGAGCCTGAAAAATCGTACCGCGACGATGGATACCCTGGTCGCCCTCGGTACCGGCGCGGCGTGGCTCTATTCGATGAGCGTGAACGTCTGGCCCCAGTGGTTCCCGATGGAAGCGCGGCATCTCTATTATGAAGCGAGCGCGATGATTATCGGCCTGATTAACTTAGGCCATATGCTGGAAGCCCGCGCCCGCCAGCGCTCCTCGAAAGCGCTGGAAAGATTGCTTGATTTAACCCCACCGACGGCCCGCGTGGTCACGGACGAAGGGGAAAAAAGCGTTCCGCTGGCCGAGGTTCAGCCCGGCATGACGCTGCGTCTGACCACCGGCGACCGGGTTCCCGTTGACGGCAAGATAACCCAGGGCGAAGCCTGGCTGGATGAAGCGATGCTGACCGGGGAGCCTATCCCTCAGCAGAAATCAGACGGCGACGCCGTGCATGCCGGTACGGTCGTGCAGGACGGCAGCGTGCTGTTCACCGCCAGCGCCGTCGGCAGCCATACGACGCTGTCGCGTATTATTCGCATGGTGCGCCAGGCGCAGAGCAGTAAACCAGAAATTGGCCAGCTTGCTGATAAAATCTCGGCCATTTTTGTGCCGGTGGTGGTCGGCATTGCCCTGCTGAGTGCGGCGATCTGGTACTTCTTCGGCCCGGCGCCGCAGATTGTGTATACCCTGGTGATCGCCACCACGGTGCTGATCATCGCCTGCCCTTGCGCCCTTGGTCTGGCGACGCCAATGTCGATTATCTCCGGCGTAGGCCGCGCGGCCGAATTTGGCGTGCTGGTGCGGGACGCGGACGCGCTGCAGCGGGCCAGCACCCTGGACACGCTGGTGTTTGATAAAACCGGCACGCTGACGGAAGGTAAACCGCAGGTGGTCGCCGTCCACACAGTGGGCATTTCGGAAGAGGATGCACTGCGTCTCGCCGCCGCGCTGGAGCAAGGCTCCAGCCATCCGCTGGCGCGCGCCATTCTTGATAAAGCCAATGCGTCTGCCCTGCCGCAGGTGAACCAGTTCCGCACCCTGCGCGGGCTCGGCGTGAGCGGTGAAGCAGAAGGCCACGCGCTGCTGCTGGGCAACCAGGCGTTGCTCAATGAAAACGGCATTGATACCGCCGCGCTGGACAGTGAGCTCAAGGCGCAGGCGTCACAGGGCGCCACCCCGGTTCTGCTGGCGGTGGATGGCAAAGCCGCCGCGCTGCTGGCCGTGCGCGATCCGCTTCGCCAGGACAGCGTGGATGCCTTACAGCGTCTGCACCGTGCGGGATATCGTCTGGTGATGTTGACCGGGGATAACCCAACCACCGCCAACGCCATCGCGAAAGAAGCCGGTATTGACGAGGTGATTGCGGGCGTACTGCCGGATGGCAAAGCGGACGCCATTAAAAACCTGCAACGTCAGGACCGTCAGGTGGCGATGGTCGGCGACGGCATCAACGATGCCCCGGCGCTGGCCCAGGCGGATGTGGGGATCGCAATGGGCGGCGGGAGCGACGTGGCCATCGAAACCGCGGCCATCACGCTGATGCGCCACAGCCTGATGGGCGTGGCCGATGCGCTGGCCATTTCGAAAGCTACGCTGCGCAACATGAAGCAGAACCTGCTGGGGGCGTTTATCTACAACTCGCTCGGCATCCCGATTGCTGCCGGTATTTTGTGGCCGCTGACCGGTACGCTGCTTAATCCGGTCGTCGCGGGTGCGGCGATGGCGCTCTCCTCCATCACCGTGGTCAGCAACGCCAACCGGCTGTTGCGGTTTAAACCGAAGGATTGAACCTTGTACCCGTACGCGCTAGCATGAACCTTTACGTTTATGGAGCGCGTATGGGTCTGTTTCATCGTATAAAAACATCGTTTCGCGCCCTTTTCCCTCGCCGTTACGCCTGGCCCGGTCTGGATATTTCGCTTCCCGGCGGGCAACACCTGCACCTGGTTGGCAGCATCCATATGGGCACGCAGGATATGTCTCCCCTGCCCCCCGGCCTGATTAAACTGCTGAAACACGCCGATGCGCTGGTCGTTGAGGCGGACATTTCGGGTCAGGAGTCACCGTTTGCCGGGCTCGAGAGCGATCTCACCCTGGCGGAGCGCCTGGATGAAGCCCAGCTTGCGGAACTGACGCGCGTCGCCGATGAGACGGGCGTCTCGCTCTCCATGATTGACACCCTGCCGCTGTGGCAAATCGCGATGGTATTGCAGGCTACGCAGGCGCAGCGTCTGGGGCTGCGGGGTGATTACGGCATTGATTACCAGCTGCTGAACGTGGCAAGGGCGCGCAGTTTGCCCATCATCGAGCTGGAAGGAACGGACAGCCAGATTGCGCTCCTGCGACAGCTTCCCGACGACGGTCTGATGCTGCTGGATGATACGCTGACCCACTGGCACACCAACGCGCGCCTGCTGCAAACCATGATTGGCTGGTGGCTGGATGCGCCGCCCGCGGACGGCAGACTGGCGTTACCGTCGACCTTCAGCGAATCGCTGTATGATGTGCTGATGAATGCGCGCAATAAAGCCTGGCGGCAGACACTGCATGCCTTACCTGCGGGGCGTTATGTGGTGGCGGTCGGGGCGTTACATTTGTACGGAGAAGGGAACTTGCCGTCGTTGCTGAAATAAAAAAATGGCCAATATTTCTATTGGCCCGTCAAAGAGGAATTTCATCGTTTTTATTATGCCGAAGGAGACCTTCGGTTGAGCCGATTGTCGCTCAAAGTGACCATCACTGCCAACACTATTGCGCAAGATGGTGCTATTTTTTAGACAAACGTCAGGCGTATGCTGTTGGCATGATTTGTCTGTCGTAAGAAGGATAGCTATGACTCCCGCCGTTAAATTACTCGAAAAAAACAACATTTCTTTCCGGATCCACACCTACGATCACGATCCGAATGAAACCAACTTTGGTGATGAAGTGGTGCGTAAGCTGGGGCTGAACGCTGACCAGGTTTATAAAACGCTGCTGGTGGCAGTGAACGGCGATATGAAGCACCTCGCCGTCGCGGTGACGCCCGTGGCAGGACAGCTGGATCTTAAGAAAGTCGCCAAAGCGCTGGGGGCGAAGAAGGTAGATATGGCGGATCCGATGGTGGCGCAGCGCACCACGGGCTACCTGGTGGGCGGCATCAGTCCACTCGGGCAGAAAAAACGCCTGCCAACGCTGATCGATGCCCCTTCACAGGAATTTGACACCATCTTTATCTCCGGCGGCAAACGCGGGCTGGACATTGAACTTGCCGCGGGCGATCTGGCAAAAATGCTGGACGCGAAGTTTGCGGATATTGCCCGCCGGGAGTAAAAAAAGCCGGGTGGCGGCTACGCCTTACCCGGCCTACATTTTGCACCCGTAGGCCCGGTAAGCGCAGCGCCACCGGGCAACACAACGGCACTACTGCCAGCTCACCTCACCTTTCGGCTCATACGCATTCACGTCAATCGGCGAATTCTGCTCGATATACTGCTTCAGCACTTCCGCGTCGATAAAGCCAGTGTTCACGTATCCCGGTTTATTATCAATATGCGGATAGCCGTCGCCGCCGGTGGCGTTAAAGCTTAACGTCGCCAGACGGTAGGTTTTCGCCGGGTCAACCGGTTCGCCTTTGATCTTCAGGTCGTTAAGCTTGCCGTCTTTCGCTACGAAGCTCACGTTGGCAAACTGCGGATAGGCCCCGGAATCCGGCTTCATCTGCGCCACGGCGGTCAGGTACTCAACAACCTCCTTCCCGCTCATGTCGGCATAAACCACCACGTTACCGAACGGCTGCACCTTCAGAACGTCTTTATAGGTGATGTTTCCGCCTTCGATGGAATCACGAATGCCACCGCCGCTCATTACGCCAAAATCAGCCCCGGTGCGCGCCATTTGCGCCGCCAGCACCAGGTGGCCCATGTTGGTCTGCACGAAGCGAACTTTACTGCGATCCCCCTCCAGACGCCCGTTCAGCGTGCCGATTTTCACATCCAGCTGCGCCTTGCCTTTGTTCTGGAACGGCGTCAGCAGGGAGAGCATCTGCTGGTTTTCAGCGATCTCTGGCGTGTAAAGTACGCGCTCGCTTTTCCCGTCAGGGTACGTGACTTTCTTCTTCAGGTTGACCGGAATGAGCTGATAATGGACCAGCTTCATCTCGCCGTTACGGAACTCAAAGTCTGCCCGACCCACGTATTTGCCCCACTCGTGCGCCTGCACAATCCAGATACCGTTCTGACGGTCTGGCGCGCACGGCGTACCCGGGACGTAGTCCACCTGCTTTTTGTTCTCGGATGCCATACACACCGGATCCTGTGAGTGACCACCCACAATCATCGCCAGAGAGCCCGCAGGCAGGCTGCGCGCCATCTCCACGTCACCGGGCGCGTTAGAGCCGTGCTCACCGTTGTCGTAGTGCCCCATGTGCGTGGTGGCGATAATAACGTCCGGCTTTTCGTTTTGCTGCAGCTCCTGAATCACCAGCTTCGCTTCGTCTGCCGGTTTGCGGAATTCGATATCGGTGAAGAACTCAGGGTTGCCAATTTTCGCCGTATCGTCGGTGGTTAAGCCGATGACCGCGATCTTCAGATCCTGACGCTTAAACAGCGCCCACGGCTTAAACAGACGCTCGCCAGTACTTTTTTGGTAAATATTGGCGGAGAGGAACGGGAATTTGGCCCATTTTTCCTGCTGACGGAGTACGGTCAGCGGATTATCAAATTCATGGTTACCGACGGCCATCGCGTCGTAGCCAATCAGATTCATGCCGCGAAAGTCGGGTTCGGCGTCCTGCAAATCGGATTCCGGCACGCCGGTGTTGATATCGCCGCCTGAGAGCAGCAGCACGCTGCCGCCCTGGGCTGCGACCTCTTTACGAATGCCGTCCACCAGCGTTTTTTGTGCCGAAAGGCCATATTCGCCGTATTCACTGCGCCAGAAATGACCGTGGTGGTCGTTGGTATGCAGAATGGTAATTTTATAGGTTTTGTCTTTTTCATACGCCTGCGCGGGCAGGCTTACCAGCCCCCACGCCGCGATGAGCGCCAGCGCGACGCCCCGCTTCATTAACTTCATCTTCTCTCTCCCTGACCAATAGACAAAGGCAGAAATTACAGTGACTAATAAGAATAGACAAATAAGTTTTCATAATTGCGACTTTCTTCAAATGTCGCAGGCGGGTATGTTAGTCGGATAATAATTACTCCCTGCACTTCTGCTAACAAAACGTGGTATTTATGGCAATCAGTGAATCAACCCAGCCCGTTCCGGGCGCGCCGGCGTCGCGCACCTCCTTTAAAGTCTTAGGTGCAATCAGTCTTTCACACCTGCTCAACGACATGATCCAGTCGTTGATTCTGGCAATTTATCCGCTGCTGCAGTCCGAGTTTTCGTTAACCTTCGTGCAGATCGGGATGATCACCCTGACCTTCCAGCTAGCTTCCTCGCTGCTGCAGCCGGTGGTGGGCTACTGGACGGATAAATACCCGATGCCGTGGTCGCTGCCGATCGGCATGTGCTTTACCCTAAGCGGTCTGGTGCTGCTCGCCATGGCCGGGAGTTTTGAAGCCGTGCTGATCGCCGCCGCGCTGGTGGGTACCGGCTCGTCCGTGTTCCATCCGGAGTCCTCCCGCGTGGCGCGGATGGCGTCCGGTGGTCGTCACGGCCTGGCGCAGTCACTTTTCCAGGTGGGCGGTAACTTTGGTAGCTCTCTCGGCCCGCTGCTGGCCGCAGTAATCATTGCCCCTTACGGTAAAGGCAACGTGGCGTGGTTTGTGCTGGCCGCGCTGCTGGCGATTATTGTGCTGGCGCAGATTAGCCGCTGGTATGCCGCTCAGCATCGCGTCAATAAAGGAAAACCTAAAGCGAAGGTTATCAATCCCCTGCCGCGCAATAAGGTTATCCTGGCGGTAGCCGTCCTGCTGGTGCTGATTTTCTCGAAATACTTCTATATGGCGAGCATCAGCAGCTATTACACCTTTTATCTGATGCAAAAATTCGGATTATCGGTACAAAATGCGCAGATTCACCTGTTTGCCTTCCTGTTCGCCGTTGCGGCCGGCACGGTCATTGGCGGGCCTGTGGGGGATAAGATTGGGCGTAAATATGTCATTTGGGGCTCTATCCTCGGTGTGGCGCCCTTTACCCTCATTTTGCCGTACGCCAGCCTTGAATGGACGGGAATTTTAACCGTGATTATTGGTTTTATCCTCGCTTCCGCGTTTTCCGCCATTCTGGTCTATGCCCAGGAGCTGCTGCCTGGCCGTATCGGTATGGTTTCCGGACTCTTTTTCGGTTTTGCCTTCGGCATGGGCGGTCTGGGTGCAGCGGTGTTAGGGATGGTTGCGGATCACACCAGCATCTTCCTGGTTTATAAAATCTGCGCTTTCCTGCCACTTCTTGGGATGTTGACCATATTCCTGCCTGATAACCGCCACAAAGCGTGAATTACGGGCAGCCAAAGTGTGACATTGGCTGCCTGACACCCTGATGCCATAAGGGTTTCTTCTTTCTCCTCTCGCTGAATTTATCAAAATGCGCTTTTTTACGCGCATATTGCTGTTTTATTCAAACTTCAACAATTATTCATAAACATAAGAGTAAAAATTGTCATAAACTATTACTCGGTTTTTTGGTTTTTCACCAAAAAGGAACACCCACAACGAAAGGAGACGGAATGCACCACGCCACACCGCTTATCACCACCATTGTTGGTGGACTTGTGCTCGCTTTTATCCTCGGCATGATTGCCAATAAACTGCGTATTTCTCCTCTTGTCGGCTATCTGCTGGCAGGTGTGCTGGCGGGACCGTTTACGCCAGGTTTCGTTGCGGATACCAAACTGGCCCCTGAACTGGCGGAATTGGGCGTGATTCTGCTGATGTTTGGCGTCGGTCTGCACTTTTCCCTGAAGGATTTGATGGCGGTAAAGTCGATTGCCATACCGGGAGCGATCGCCCAGATAGGGGTGGCGACGCTGCTTGGGATGGCGCTTTCGGCCGTGCTGGGCTGGTCGTTAATGACCGGTATCGTATTTGGGCTGTGTCTCTCAACCGCCAGTACCGTGGTGCTGCTGCGCGCGCTTGAGGAGAGACAGCTGATTGACAGCCAGCGCGGGCAGATCGCGATTGGCTGGCTGATTGTTGAAGATCTGGTCATGGTCCTGACGCTGGTGCTGCTGCCCGCCGTCGCCGGAATGATGGAAAAAGACAATGTCGGCTTTGCCTCGCTGGCGCTGGATATGAGCATCACCATCGGTAAAGTGGTGGCGTTTATCGCCATCATGATGCTGGTGGGCCGCCGTCTGGTACCGTGGATCATGTCCCGCAGCGCGGCGACCGGCTCCCGCGAGCTGTTCACCCTCTCCGTGCTGGCGCTGGCGCTGGGCATCGCCTTTGGTGCCGTTGAGCTGTTTGATGTCTCCTTTGCCCTGGGCGCGTTCTTCGCCGGGATGGTGCTGAACGAATCCGAGCTGAGCCACCGTGCGGCGCACGATACGCTGCCGCTGCGCGATGCGTTTGCCGTGCTGTTCTTCGTCTCCGTCGGAATGCTGTTTGACCCGCTGGTGCTGATCCAGCAGCCGCTGGCCGTGCTGGGCACGCTGGCGATCATTATTTTTGGTAAGTCGCTCGCCGCCTTCTTCCTGGTGCGAATGTTCGGCCACTCCCCGCGGACGGCGCTGACCATTGCCGCCAGCCTGGCCCAGATTGGCGAGTTCGCCTTTATTCTGGCCGGTCTGGGCATGGCCCTGAACCTGCTGCCGCAGGCCGGACAAAACCTGGTGCTGGCGGGGGCGATCCTGTCGATTATGCTGAACCCGGTCCTGTTTGCCCTGCTGGAAAAATACCTCGACAAAACCGAAACGCTGGAAGAGCAGACGCTCGAAGAGGCCATCGAAGAAGAGAAGCAGATCCCGGTGGATATCTGCAATCACGCCCTGCTGGTCGGCTTTGGCCGCGTGGGCAGCCTGCTCGGCGAGAAGCTGATGGCGCAGGGTATTCCGCTGGTGGTGATTGAAACCTCACGCACCCGCGTCGACGAGCTGCGCGAGCGCGGTATTCGCGCGGTGCTGGGCAATGCGGCGAACGAAGAGATCATGAATCTGGCGCATCTGGACTGCGCCCGCTGGCTGCTGCTCACCATACCCAACGGCTATGAAGCGGGTGAGATTGTGGCCTCCGCTCGCGCGAAGTGCCCAACGATTGAGATTATCGCCCGGGCGCACTATGACGACGAGGTGGAGTACATTACCGAGCGCGGTGCAGATAAGGTGGTGATGGGCGAGCGCGAGATTGCGAATACCATGCTGACGCTGCTGGAGAAACCGCCGGTTGAAGAGGCGGTGACGGGGTAGGTTTGGTGCGGCCTGATGCCCTCACCCTGGCCCTCTCCCACGGGGAGAGGGAACAAACATTAAAAAAGGCAACTTACGTTGCCTTTTTACATTTACCGATCCCAATACGCCTCTTCGAGGCTGTCTTCCCGTTCCGGCAAGCCACGCGTTAAGCGCGGTGAGTGCTGGTTCAGCACCTGATAGCTTACGCGGTTGGCGTACTTGCACACCTGCGCCAGCGACGAATAGGTCAGCCAGCTGAACTTATGCTTGCTGGAATTCGGCACGTTGGTTTTGTGGTAGGCATTGGCGGTAATGTCGTGCAGCAGCGCGGCCAGCGCGCCGTCGCCTGCGCCGTTGGTGTTCATGATCTTCTCCGGACCACCCATATATGGCGCGATGTGAGAGTAGATGCGCAGCGGGTTAATGCAATCTTTATAACGCATGCCGCGGCTGAACTCGTACTGGTTGAACTCGGCAATCGCGCCGGGCAGCAGCGGATGCTGGGTTTTGCGTTTGCTCTCTTCCTCCGTGAAGCCGGCCATATACAGTCCGACAGGGCCCGCGGTGCAGAGCACCAGATCCACCCAGTCCAGCGCTTTATCGGACGCCAGCAGCGGATCGCTTTCACCGGTCAGCGCTTCGGCCTCCTCTTCGTTCATCGCCAGAATCGAGACGTGCTCTTTCAGGAACGCCTGCCACCACTCTGGGTTATCGGCAATCACGAATTTGGTGCCCAGCGTCAGAACGACCGGCACGTCGTACTTCTTCGCGTACTCAATCGCCTTCATGGTCGCTTCAGGCATCGGCTCGCCCGGCTTGCAGCGCACCAGGTAGGAGGTCAGCACCAGCGCCGAGGCGCCCGCAATCACCTCTTCGGGAATGCTTTCCGCGCGCAGCTTGTTCATATGCCCAGGACTGATGGCAAAGGTCCGCTCGCCGGATTCGCCGATCAGCGTAAAGCAGCGGCCAATCGGGCCGTCGACGCCCTGAAGATAGTTCAGATCGGTACGGCTGGAGGTGTTGCACAGATAGCGGTAAGCGTAGCCGCCGATTTCAATGTTGCTGCACATCACGCCGAGCAGTACCGAACGGTCGTCGGCCAGCACGGAGTAGTTATGCATGGTATTGCCGATGGTACCGCCGGCGAACTGATGGGTAATCAGGTTTTCGCGCACCAGCTCCTGGTACAGCGCTTCGGCAACGTCATCCTCAATCACCAGCGAGTGCCCGGCGCTCAGACCGTAACGGGCGACAAACGCATCATCCACTTTCGCCTCAATGTCCACCAGCGTCTGATCGATACCGACGACCCACGCCGCGCTGGTTTCATTTTCTGGCTGGATTTGCTGCAGGAGCGGATCGCGGGCATCGACGGGGAAGTAGTGTTTGGATTTACGTTTACCGGGAAATTTCATGGTCTGAACTGTACGAAGAATATGGGCCGGGAATGGTAGCACAAACCCGGCCCGGAGTGCGATCAGCGGCTGTTCGTCACCAGTGAGACCATCATGTCGATATGTTCAGGCGAGTCGTTAAGCGCCGGAATGTACTCGTACTTTTCGCCGCCAGCCTCCAGGAAAAATTCCCGGTTTTGCACCGCGATCTCCTCCAGCGTTTCCAGACAGTCTGCCGAGAAGCCCGGCGACATCACCTGAATATGCTTCACGCCCTTCTCGCCGAGCATTTTGAGGGTTTCATCAGTGTACGGCGTCAGCCACGGCTCGCGGCCGAAGCGCGACTGGAAGGTCATCATCACCTTCTCCGGCGGCAGGCCAAGGGCGGAGACCAGTTCGCGGGTGGTATCGCGGCAGCGCTGCGGGTAATCATCACCCTCGTTAGCGAAACGCTGCGGGATCCCGTGATAGGAGAGCAGCAGCAGATCCGGCTCACCGTGCTTTTCAAACGACGCGCGCGCGCTGTTAGCAAGCGCCTTGATGTAGAGCTCGTTATCCGCGTAGTCGCGAATAAAGGTCACGCCCGGAATGCGGCGGCGGGTTGCCAGTATGCGCGCCAGCTCGTCCCAGACGGCGGCCACCGTCGAGCAGGAGTACTGCGGGTAGAGCGCCAGCACCACGATATGGTCCACGCCCTGCGCCAGCAGGGATTCTACCGCGCTTTCCAGAGAGGGTTTGCCGTAGCTCATGCCGAGCGCGACGGGCATCTCCGGCAGGCGGGCGGCCAGCGCTTTTTCCTGGCGACGGCTGTAGACCATCAGCGGCGAGCCCTCTTCCATCCATACGGACTGATAGAGTTTGGCGACGCGCGGAGAACGAATCGGCAGAATGACGCCACGCAGCAGCGGCCACCACAGCAGTCGCGGAAAATCCACGACGCGCGTGTCGCTTAAAAATTGTCGCAGGTAGCGTTTTACCGCGTCTGATGTAGGTGCTTCTGGAGTGCCCAGATTGGCAAGCAGGATGCCGGTTTTCGCCTGACTCATTCACGCCTCTTAACCATTTGAATGGTTGTCAATTGTAGCGGAAATGCGTTTAAACGGAACCCATTGCTGCAATAGGTAAGATGAGAATATTTCTCACCCGGAGGACCCGGGTGAGAGAAGTGCAATTAGCCGAGGATTTTTTCCAGCTCTGCACGTACGTCAGCCACGGCTTTGGTGCCGTCGACTTTGGCGTATTTGGTGTTACCCGCCTGCGCTTCTTTGGTGTAGTAGCCGATCAGCGGCGCGGTCATTTGATGGTATTCCACCAGGCGCTTGCGCACGGTCTCTTCCTGATCGTCTTTACGGGTGGTCAGCTCTTCGCCAGTCACGTCGTCTTTGCCTTCAACCTTAGGCGGGTTGAATTTGATGTGGTAAACACGGCCAGAAGCAGCGTGTACGCGACGGCCAACGATGCGGTCAACGATCAGCTCGTCCGGTACGTCGAACTCCAGAACGTAGTCCACGTTGATGCCCGCTTCTTTCATGGCGTCAGCCTGAGGAATGGTGCGTGGGAAGCCGTCCAGCAGGAAACCGTTACGGCAGTCTTCCTGAGCAATGCGCTCTTTGACCAGAGCAATTACCAGCTCGTCGGTCACCAGCTTGCCTGCGTCCATGATGTCTTTCGCCTGTTTACCCAGCTCGGAGCCAGATTTAACAGCGGCGCGCAGCATATCACCGGTGGAGATTTGCGGAATACCGTATTTCTCCATGATGAACTGAGCCTGAGTTCCTTTACCCGCGCCCGGAGCGCCAAGCAGAATAATACGCATTGCGAAAATCCCCTCAAAAGTCGTTTCAATTTTTCAAAAGCGCTAAACAATACCACCAGAACGGGCATCGCTCAAGGAAGGCAGGAAGGCTGAAACGGTTAATGGGGGGAGATAATTTGGAGTTGTGCGGTCTGGTGCCCTCACCCCGGCCCTCTCCCACGGGGAGAGGGAGAAGACCAGGAGAGGCGTGGTCAATTACGCCAGCAGCAGCGCATTCACACGTTTAATGAAGAGGTTAGGATCTTCCAGCGTGCCGCGTTCGGCCAGCAGGGACTGATCCAGCAGGAGTTCAACCCACTCGGCAAAGCGGGCGTCGTCCTGGGTATCCGCCGCGCGTTTCACCAGCGGATGATCCGGATTAAGCTCAAAGATATATTTCACTTCCGGTACCGCCTGGCCCGCTGCCGCGAACAGCTTCGCCATCTGGGTGCTCATTTCGTCGGCATCGGTGGTGACGATGGCCGGGGTGTCGGTCAGACGGTGAGTGAAACGCACCTCTTTCACGCGGTCGCCCAGCAGGGTTTTCACGCGCTCAACGAACGGCTCCAGCGCCTTCTCGGCTTCTTTCGCGTTCTCATCCACTTCATCCGCCAGCTTGTCGATAGATTCGTCGGCTTTGGCAACGGACTGGAACGCCTTACCGTCGAACTCGGTCAGGTAGTTCATCATCCACTCGTCGATGCGGTCAGAAAGCAGCAGCACTTCGATGCCTTTCTTACGCAGCAGCTCCAGGTGCGGGCTGCTCTTCGCCGCGGCGTAGCTGTCGGCGGTGATGTAGTAGATCTTCTCCTGCCCTTCTTTCATGCGGGAGACGTACTCTTCCAGCGACACGGTCTGCGCGGAGGAGTCGGTGTGCGTAGAGGCGAAGCGCAGCAGTTTGGCGATGGTTTCAACGTTCGCGGTGTCTTCTGCCGGGCCTTCTTTCAGCACCAGGCCGAACTGTTTCCAGAAGGTCTGATATTTTTCCGCATCGTCTTTCGCCAGTTTTTCCAGCATCTGCAGCGCACGTTTGGTCAGGGCGTTGCGCAGGTTACGGGTGACGGTGCTGTCCTGCAGAATTTCACGGGAGACGTTCAGCGGCAGGTCGTTGGAATCGATCAGGCCGCGGACAAAGCGCAGGTAGTTCGGCATGAACTGCTCGGCGTCGTCCATGATGAAGACGCGCTGCACGTACAGCTTCAGGCCGTGCTTGTGATCGCGGTTCCACATGTCCCACGGCGCCTGTGCCGGGATGTACAGCAGGCTGGTGTACTCCTGCTTACCTTCCACACGGTTGTGGCTCCAGGTCAGCGGGTCGGTAAAGTCGTGGGCGATGTGCTTGTAGAATTCGTTGTACTCGTCGTCTTTAATTTCAGACTTGTTGCGCGTCCACAGCGCCTGCGCCTTGTTGATTTTCTCCCAGGAAACCACGGTTTCACCGTCTTTCTCTTCCTGTTTTTCAATCTCAACCGGCAGGGCGATGTGGTCGGAATATTTGCTGATGATGGAGCGCACGCGCCAGTCGTTCAGGAAATCATCTTCCCCTTCACGCAGGTGCAGGGTGATTTCGGTGCCGCGGTCCGCTTTGGTGATGTCATCAACGGTGTATTCGCCTTCCCCTTTGGATTCCCACAGCACGCCGTTTTCAGCGCTGTCGCCCGCCGCACGGGTGCGCACGGTGACTTTGTCCGCCACGATGAATGCCGAGTAGAAACCGACGCCGAACTGGCCGATCAGCTGGCTGTCTTTCGCCTGGTCAGAGCCCATGGACTCCAGGAACGCCTTAGTGCCGGATTTCGCGATGGTCCCGAGGTGGTCGATCACCTCGTCGCGGTTCATCCCGATGCCGTTATCGGCGATGGTCAGGGTGCGGTTCTCTTTATTAAACGAGACGCGCACGCGCAGCTCGCCGTCGCCTTCGTACAGATCCGGGTTAGACAGCGCGCGGAAGCGCAGCTTGTCCGCCGCATCCGAAGCGTTGGAAATCAGCTCACGCAGGAAAATTTCTTTGTTGGAATACAGGGAATGGATCATCAGGTGCAGAAGCTGTTTTACTTCTGACTGGAAACCACGGGTTTCTTGTCCTTTCATCTATGTCGACCTCAACAATGCCATTTAATGGGGTTTTAAAACGTTGAGTGAGAGATGGGGATACGGGGGGAAATTTTCAAGCGGAGGCCGCGCGCGCAGCCTCCGTTTGGTCAGAAAATAATCTTGTGACGTCCGGCCAGAGAGTGCGACAGCGTGGTGCCGTCCACCATCTCCAGCTCGCCGCCGACCGGCACGCCGTGGGCGATGCGGCTGGCGTCAACTCCATACTGCGAGCACAGCTCGGCGATGTAGTTGGCGGTTGCCTCCCCTTCCACCGTGGGGTTGGTGGCGAGGATCACCTCTTTGATCGTTTCGGACTCAAGACGCTGTTCAAGGCGGTCAAGACCGATATCGTCCGGGCCAATACCGTCCAGCGGGGAGAGATGCCCCATCAGCACGAAATAGCGGCCGGAAAACTGCCCGGTTTGTTCGATGGCGTAGATGTCCGCCGGACTCTCCACCACGCAAATCTGGCCGTTTTCCTGACGACGCGGGTTCGTGCAGATGTTACACACGTCCTGCTCGGTAAAGGTACGGCAATCCGCACAGTGACCGATTTCTGACATGGCGCGGGTTAAAGCCTGCGCCAGGCGCATCCCGCCGCTGCGGTCGCGCTGCAATAGCGTAAACGCCATGCGCTGCGCCGACTTCGGGCCAACGCCCGGCAGGCAGCGCAGTGCTTCCATTAACTGCGTGAGCAGCGGACTGGTTTGCATCAGAACGGCATCTTGAAGCCAGGCGGCAGCTGCATGCCGCTGGACACGGAGGCCATTTTCTCTTTCTGGGTTTCGTCGATACGGCGAGCGGCATCGTTAAACGCGGCTGCAACCAGATCTTCCAGCATCTCTTTGTCGTCTTCGAGCAGGCTCGGGTCGATTTCAACGCGACGGCAGTTGTGCGCACCGTTGATGGTCACCTTGACCAGACCGGCACCGGATTCACCCGTGACTTCCAGCTGAGCGATCTCTTCCTGCATCTTCTGCATTTTTTCCTGCATCTGCTGAGCCTGCTTCATCAGGCCACCCAGACCGCCTTTTCCACCAAACATAGGCTTCTCTCTTCTTTCACGTTTAAGGATTACAACCGTAAGTCAGACTCACGATCAAATGGGGCGAATACTCTCTTCATCCAGATCGGCGTCGAAGAACCGGCGCAGGGTCTGAATGTTGTTATCCGCAATAATCGCCTCGCGCGCCTGCGCGAGCTTCTCTTCATAAATGGCCTGGCGCCACTCGAGCGGCGTTTTCACTGCCGGATTATCATCTTCAATGATAGTCAATTCAACCGGTGCCCCCTGTAATGTGGCCAGCGCCTCGGCCAGCGCCTTTTGCGCGCCAGGGGAATTGAGGTGCCGCTGGCCCGGACGCAGGTGCAGACGCACCTGATTGCCGTCCTGCTCTTTCCAGGCGTTCAGCGCGACCTGCTCGACCAGCTTCGGCAACTGGAGTTTGCTGACCTCGGCGGCCCAGGCATCGCGCGCAATCGACTCTTCGGCAAGCTTCGCGGAAAGCTCCGGCGTTTTTTCATGCTCCAGCGCCTTTTTCAGCGCTTTCGGCGTGGCCACCTCTTCCTTCACGGTTTCAGTGATGGTGGTTGCCTTCCAGCGGTAAGCCTCTTCTTTCACCGGGGCTTTCTGCTCGAGCGCGGACGGTGCCGGACGCGACTGTACGCGCTCCGTTACCGAGGCCAGTCGTTCAAGCGCGGCGTTGTTCACCGGCCGCGCTCTTCCAGGCGCTGCCGGTTCACTCTTTTTTGGTTTGGTTACTCCCTGGGCACGCTGCAGCTGGCTGCGCGCGGCAAGCACCGAACTGGTGGCATCCGACAGCGGTACGTTCTGCTGCGGCGGCGTCGGCTGCGGCGGCACCTGCTGCGGTGACATCACCGCCGTGGGCGCGACCGGCGCGAAAGACTGTCGCGGCACTTCCGGCTCCGGCAGCGGCATGCGCGGGTGGAACGCCAGCGCGCGCAGCAGCGTCATTTCAACGCCCATACGCGGATCCGGCGCAAACGGTAGCTCTTTGCGGCCAATCAGCAGCGTCTGGTAATAAAGCTGCACGTCGGCAGGCGGCACGGTGCGGGCAAGCTCACGCATCCGCTGTTCAATGGCCGCCATATCCGCACCAATCGCGGAAGGAGAAAGCTGCAGCATCGCCACGCGGTGCAGCAGACTGAGCATCTCAACCAGCAGCCCTTCCCACTCAATACCGCGGGCAGCGGCCGCGTTCACCTGCGACATCACGCGTTCGCCGTTAGCGGCAATCATCGCTTCGATAAGCGACAGCGCCTGATCGTCATCCAGCGTGCCAAGCATGGTGCTGACCGCCTCGGTGGAGAGCTTGCCGTCACCGCTGGCAATCGCCTGGTCGGTCAGGCTTAATGCATCACGCAGGCTGCCGTCCGCCGCGCGGGCCAGCAGCTGCAGGGCGCGCGGTTCATGGACAATCTTCTCTTCATCAAGAATATGCTCAAGCTGCGCACGGATCTGTTCGACGTCCAGTGCCTTCAGGTGGAACTGCAGGCAGCGCGATAAAATCGTGACCGGCAGCTTTTGCGGATCGGTGGTCGCCAGCAGGAACTTCACGTGCGCGGGCGGCTCTTCCAGCGTCTTCAGCAGGGCGTTGAAGCTGTGGCGCGAGAGCATGTGCACTTCATCGATCAGGTAGACCTTGAAGCGGCCGCGCGCCGGGGCGTACTGCACGTTGTCCAGCAGGTCGCGGGTATCTTCAACTTTGGTGCGCGAAGCGGCGTCGATCTCGATCAGATCGACAAAACGCCCCTGCTCGATCTCCCGGCAGTTATCACACACGCCGCACGGCGTGGCGGTGATCCCGGTTTCGCAGTTGAGACCTTTTGCCAGCAAACGGGCAATAGAGGTCTTACCGACGCCGCGGGTGCCGGAAAAAAGATAGGCGTGATGGATGCGACCTAGCGACAACCCGTTCGCCAGGGCCGTCAGCACATGTTCCTGACCGACAACGTCAGCAAAGGTTTGTGGTCGCCATTTACGGGCTAACACCTGATAACTCATGGGCAGGCTCTGCAACGCTGGAAGGTGAATTTATGGAGGGGAATGCTATCACAACCTCACCCATTGAGCGAGGTTGTGAAAACCGGGATTAGTGACCCGGGAAAGGCACCAGGCTGTAGCTGGTAATACCCTGTTTTTCCAGGCGCTGTTCACCGCCGAGATCGAACAGGTTGATGATGAAGGCCGCGTCGGTCACTTCCCCACCCAGACGGCGGATCAGCTTCACGGTCGCTTCAATGGTGCCGCCGGTCGCCAGCAGATCGTCAACCACCAGCACTTTGTCGCCAGGCTTGATCGCGTCAACGTGGATCTCCAGCTGATCGGTGCCGTACTCCAGCTCGTAGCTTTCTGCAATGGTTTCACGCGGCAGCTTGCGCGGCTTACGCACCGGCACAAAACCTACGCCCATCGCCAGCGCAACCGGTGCGCCAAACAGGAAGCCACGGGCTTCGGTACCTACTACTTTGGTGATCCCGGCGTTTTTATAACGCTCGACCAGCAGTTCAATGCTGAGCGCGTACGCTTTCGGGTCTTCCAGCAAGCTGGTGACATCACGGAAAAGAATGCCAGGCTTTGGGTAGTCCTGGATGCTTTTGATGCTGTTTTTCAGATATTCAAGCTGCTGTGCAGTTGCGGTCATCGGTTTGTGCCTAAATGAAACAGTGTTACTCACGGCGCGCAACGGGTCGGCAAAGGTAACAATTGTTTAACCTTTAACCAGGCGCGCCTGTGCTCGAAAACGGTCGAATTTACTGGCTGTACGCAATAATTGCAACAGCCATGATAAGGCTTCAGTGCTTTTGTTGCTTTTCATCAACCACGGGGATCCGCCACATGAAGATAAGCAGGCAGGTCAGGATGACCAGCAGCAGGATCCGCACCCACATCATTTTCACCAGCCATAATGAAATGGCGAAGGTGATGAGGATCACCGCGATCGCGCGCGGCTTGGCGCCGGGCGGCATGGCCCGGTGTTTTTGCCAGTGCCGCAGATAGCCGCCAAACCATGAGCGATAGAGCAGCCAGTGGTGAAAACGCGGTGACGAGCGGGCGAAGCACCAGGCCGCCAGCAGGATAAACGGCGTGGTCGGCAGCAAGGGTAAAACCACACCCAGCGTGCCAAGCACTACCGCGAGCCAGCCAATGATGATTAAAATAGTACGCTGCATAATGCGAATCGTTATCAAACTGAACGGCTACTTTACCACTGGAGAGCGCCTTGAAAACAGCACTGCTTCTTGAGAGGCTGCAAAATCAGCTGATTGCTCTGCGGGAGCAGGCCACGCCGCTGATGGGGCACGCCACGCTGAAACCGCGCTTTGACCGGCAGCTTTTTCGTACCCGCAGCACCGTTATTCAGGATTACCTGGCTGAAGCGCAGACGAACCTCGACGAGCTTCGCCATGCGGTTGAGCATGAACAGCAGGAACAGGTGGCGTGGCTTGCGGCGCATCTCACCGAGCAGATCACCGCGCTGCATCGCGAAATCGCCGCCTGGCCGCTGCGCGCCTGGGACAGCGCCTCGCCGGGGCTTGGCAAATGGCAGCGCAAACGGCTGGAGAACCAGGAATTTGAACGCCGACTGTTTGAGATGAAGCGCGAACGCGAGGTGCGCCTGAACAACAGCGAAACGCTGGAAGAGCAGCAGCTATTGATGCGCGAGATTAGCGCGCTGGAAGGACGCATCGTCCGCTGCCGTCAGGCGCTGGATGAAATTGAACGCGTCATAGAACGTTTGACCCGTTAACAGGAGCCACACCCATGTCACTGGAAAATGCACCCGATGAGGTCAAGCTGGCCGTCGATTTGATTATGCTGCTGGAGAATCATGAGATCCCCGCCGGGACGGTGCTTAAGGCACTGGAGATTGTACGGCGGGATTTTGAGGGGAAACTTCCCCCTCACCCTAACCCTCTCCCACAGGGAGAGGGAAAATAGATTAAGCCGGAGTTGGGTCGTCGCCTTTAATGTCGCGCTTCACTTCCGTATGCTCATCACCTTTCTCGTTACGCAGGTGAACCTCAAGCTGGTTGAAGGCGATATTAATATCGTTTTCACGGCACAGACGATCGATAGAGCGGTTAAGCTCATCCACCGTGTAGCTGCGGTCACGCAGTTCACGCACGTATAAACGCAGCTCGTGATCCAGCGTACTCGGCCCAAAGGTGGTGAAGAAGACCGCCGGAGCCGGATCGTGCATCACTTTCGGATGTTCAGACGCCGCCTTCAGCAACACCTCTTTCACCTTATCCAGATCCGATCCATAGGCCACGCCCAGGCGGATCACCACGCGCGTCACCGTATCCGAGAGCGACCAGTTGATCAGACGCTCGGTCACGAACGCTTTGTTCGGGATGATCACCTCTTTGCGATCGAAGTCGGTGATGGTGGTCGCACGAATGCGGATCTTGCTGACCGTTCCCGAGAACGTGCCGATGGTGACGGTATCGCCGATACGTACCGGACGTTCAAACAGAATGATCAGGCCGGAGACAAAGTTACCGAAGATCTCCTGCAGGCCAAAACCAAGACCGACCGAGAGGGCGGCCGCCAGCCACTGCAGTTTATCCCACGAGACGCCAAGCGAACCAAAGACCGTCATCGCTCCAACAATAATGATGACGTAGTTGAGGATCGTGGTGATGGCGTAGGACGCCCCCTGGCGAAGATTCAGACGTGACAGGAGCAGCACTTCGAGCAGGCCAGGCAGGTTGCGGATCAGCGCCCAGGCGACCACCGACGACACCAGCGCAAACAGCAGGCTGCCCATGGTCACGCTTTTCATGACCGCCGCGCCGGCTTCGGTTCCGTTGTATTGCCAGAGGGTAATACTGTCGAGATAGGCGAAAACGGTAATAAGATCGGACCAGATCGCCCAGAACATCACGGCAAACAGGGCGATCATCACCAGCATGGTGATGCGCAGCGTCTGCTGGTTAACCTGCTCCAGCGCGATGGTCGGCTCTTCCTGCGGCTCCGCGCCCTCGGCCCCCTCTTTCACCTGATGTTGACGACGCGCGATGGCACGGCGATAGGCGATGCGGCGGGCCGCCACGCTCAGGCCGCGCAGCACGGTCTGATAGAGCAGGTTCCAGACGATCACCAGATAGACCGTTTCAATCCAGCGCCCGGACAGGCGCAGCGTGGTATAGAAGTAGCCCGTTGCCGTCAGCACCATCAGCGCCAGCGGAATGATCGCCAGCACGGTCACGGTGGCCAGACGGATATTGTGGGACTCTTTATCACGCCAGCTGTCGCGGCACATCGGCCACATCAGGATAGCAATCAGCAGCAGGTTCAGCAGGATGACCAGCTGGCCCAGCACATCATCCATCAGATGCAGCGGGGAAAGCTCAGAGACAACCGACCAGAAGTGCAGCGGCAGCAGCGCCAGGCTGATGCGCACAATCTGACGACGCCAGTGGCTGGTCAGCTGCGCAGGCATGTTGAAATGACGCACCGCCACGCCGTCTTTTTCCAGCACCTTCCAGCACAGGCCAAACACCAGCCAGAACAGCGCCAGTTTTTTACTGAACGCCCACAGCAAATCGCTGACGTTGAGCTGCATGGTGAGCAGGATCAGGCCCACGGCCAGAATAATCAGGCACACCGGCAGGGCGCGAATGAGATCGATCAGAATCGCTTTTGGCGTGTGGAGCTGGCTATCGTTACGCAGCTGCCCCACTTCGGACGCCAGCTTCGCCTGGTATTTTTTCAGCCAGCCCAGACGCCAGCGAATCAGGCCTGCGATCAGCAGCAGCGGTAGCCCCGCCAGCAAGGCAATCATCACCGCAGGCCAGGCTTTCTCCCAGTTCACGGTGATCTTCATGCTCTTGATCTGCGTTTTCAGCGTCTCAGGGAAGGATTTAATCCAGTCCCAGTCCATCGGTTTGTTGCTGTTTACCCAGAAAATCTGCTGAGTCAGGATCTCCTGCAGACTTTTCGAAACGCTCACCAGCTGCTGCTGGTTGATTTGCAGGTTAATGGCCATCATCAGCTGGTTGCCCAGCTGCTTGTTGAGCTGATCCAGCAGCTCGCGACGCATATCCACGACCTGGAGCAGCGCGTCGTGCACTTCCGGGTTCACGTCGCTGGAGTGCCCTTCTTCAATTTTGGCGACAAAGGTATCGCTCTGGAAAAGGGCATCGCGCTGCTGGTTGACGTCAAACTGTTCCAGACGTAAATCCGCAATGCGGTTGGTCATGTCTTCCAGCTCATCGGCGGACGGAAGCGTCTGCTGCTGCTGGTAGAGAATACGCGACAGCAGGAGGCTGCCTTTCAGGACCGCGATCTGCTCTTTGATGTTGCGTTCCGCCTGCAGGGCGCGATCCAGCCAGTTCTTCACCTTGATATTTTGCTGAACCAGCGAGTTGCCGTTTTCGGTCGCCAGTATCAGGCGCTGGCTAAGCTGGTGGTTGGCTTCGAGCTCCTGCTTCACCAGCGGGTTGGCCTGGATGCGGGCGGTTTCGTCAGGGGATACGGCCTCCTGGGCGGTTTTTTCCGTCAGCGTCAGGCGCTTGCTGTTAACCGCCTCCTGCAGCAGCTGTAGCTGGTGTTCCAGACGATTAATGTTCGCGGTGACGTAATCGCGCTGTTTCTGCAGGGTGTCCTGCAGCACCGTATTCCCTTCCAGACTTTTACGCTGCTGTTCAATCTGCGCATTGAGCAACGTCTGCTGCACCAGCAGCAGGGTTTGCTGCGTCGGGCGCAGCGTGCCCTCTCCTACCGTTGTGCCGTTGAGGCGGTTACGGATCTGCTGCAGCTGCTGAGACGCGGCGTACATCGCATTTTGCACGCGCTCGGGCTGGGTCTGCAGTGAAACAAGCTGGCTGTTGTAGGTGGCGAGATCGGACTGCGCCGTTTGCAGGTCGTCGAGCAGTTGCGCCACGCGCGACTCGAGCTGGCGTAAGGAGAGCGCGGCGAGCGTTTTGCGCGTTTCGTCGTCGTTATCCACGTCGCTCAGGGCATTCAGCGATTCCGTCGCTTTGCGCATGTTTTCTGGGGCCTGGGCCACCTTCTGACGAAGCTGTGCGGTTTCGGCCTTAACGCGTTCAATTTTATCCAGCGTTTCCAGCGTTTCCGTCAGATCCTGCTGCGTCAGTTTTTCCTGAGGAGAGAGTTCTTTTTGTTTGTTCAGCGTGTCGAGCTGCGACTGAACATCCGCACGCGTGGGGATATCGTTGCTGTTGTCGGCGCGGGCCCAGGTCAGCGGCGCCGTGGCGAAGAAAAACAGCATCGCAAAGAGCAATGCAAAAACAGGATGTTGCGAGCGATTGATGGGCAGCATAGTTGTGAATGATGTCAGAAGATGACCGAAAATAGTCCGGCGTGAAGAATATCACGCTCGCCGGAAGCAGAATAGCGCGAACGTGAGCCTCTGAGATAAATCCTGGAAATGAGTCAGGCAGTTAGCGACGGCGCGTCGCTGCGCAGCGTCGGGCAGAGCTGTAGCATTTCCAGTAAAATCGCGACGTAGCTGCGGGCCTCCGTTTTAAGATCAAACGACTGTGGCGCAAACAGCCAGTTTTCCATCAGACCGGAAATGTAGCTACGCATCAGAATCGCCGCCCGGCGGGTCAACAGGTTGGCAGGCAGCAGTTTTGCCTGCATGCACTGATTCAGGTTGTATTCAATACGGTCATAGCTCTCCAGGCTGAGGCTGCGTTGCGCCTGCTGAACAATCGCCATCTCGCCCACGAACTCGCATTTATGAAAGATTATTTCCATCATTAATCTGCGACGTTCTTCAACTACCGTAGCTTCAAGGATATATACTAATATTTCTCTCAATACTGAGAGTGGATCGTCAGGGAATTTTGCCCGATACTCACTCTCGAGATCGCTAATGCTGGACTCTGAAAGCTCCCAGATTTCACTGAACAGATCTGACTTGTCTTTAAAATGCCAGTAAATCGCTCCCCGCGTCACACCGGCAGCCTGAGCAATTTGTGCCAGCGAGGTAGATGAAACACCCTGCTGCGAGAACAAACGTATTGCCACATCCAGAATGTGTTGTCGGGTTTCCAGCGCTTGTTGTTTAGTTTTTCGTGCCATAGGTGGGTGAATTTACAGGAGTCAGATTTACATACATTTGTGAATGTATGTACCATAGCATGACGATAATATAAACGCAGCAATGGGTTTTTAGACTCAGGACCCTTGATCAATTTGAAATCGGACACTCGAGGTTTACATATGAACAAAAACAGAGGGTTAACGCCTCTGGCGGTCGTTCTGATGCTCTCAGGCAGCTTAGCGCTAACAGGATGTGACGACAAACCGGCTCAACAAGGAGCTCAGCAGGCGCCAGAAGTAGGCGTTGTGACGCTCAAATCTGAACCTCTACAAATCACTACCGAATTACCCGGCCGTACAAATGCTTACCGCATTGCGGAAGTACGTCCTCAGGTTAGCGGCATTATCCTGAAACGTAACTTCACCGAAGGCGGTGATGTGAAGGCCGGTGAGTCTCTGTATCAGATTGATCCCGCAACCTATCAGGCGTCTTATGAAAGCGCTAAAGGCGATCTGGCTAAAGCACAGGCCGCGGCTAAAATTGCTCAGCTGACGCTGAACCGCTATCAAAAACTGCTCGGTACCAAGTACATCAGTCAGCAGGATTACGATACCGCCCTGGCGGATGCCCAGCAGGCTAACGCAGCCGTGGTGGCAGCCAAAGCGGCCGTCGAAACCGCGCGCATTAACCTGGCCTATACCAAAGTGACCTCGCCTATCAGCGGTCGTATTGGTAAATCTTCCGTGACGGAAGGGGCTCTGGTTCAGAACGGTCAGACCACTGCGCTGGCGACCGTGCAGCAGCTCGATCCGATCTACGTTGACGTCACGCAGTCCAGCAATGATTTCCTGCGCCTGAAACAGGAGCTGGCTAACGGCACCCTGAAACAGGAAAACGGCAAAGCCAAAGTGGAGCTGATCACCAACGACGGTATCAAGTTCCCGCAGGAAGGTACCCTGGAATTCTCTGATGTGACGGTCGACCAGACCACCGGTTCCATCACCTTACGTGCGATTTTCCCGAACCCTGACAAGAATCTGCTGCCAGGTATGTTCGTTCGCGCACGTCTGGAAGAAGGAACGAATCCAACCGCACTTCTGGTTCCACAGCAGGGTGTGACCCGTACGCCACGCGGCGATGCGAGCGCGCTGGTTGTTGGAGCAGATGACAAAGTCGAAACGCGCAATATCACCGCCACACAGGCGATTGGCGATAAATGGCTGGTGACGGAAGGTCTGAAAGATGGCGATCGCGTGATTGTTTCTGGTTTGCAAAAAGTTCGTCCTGGCGCGCAGGTTAAAGCACAGGAAGTGAAATCTGACGATAAACAACAAGCTTCGGCCGCTGGCCAGTCAGAACAAACCAAGTCTTAACTTAAACAGGAGCCGTTAAGACATGCCTAATTTCTTTATCGATCGCCCCATATTTGCGTGGGTGATCGCCATTATCATCATGCTGGCCGGGGGACTTGCGATCCTGAAGCTGCCTGTCGCGCAATATCCAACGATTGCGCCACCGGCGGTGACTATCTCCGCAACCTACCCGGGGGCTGATGCGAAGACGGTGCAGGACACCGTCACTCAGGTTATCGAACAGAACATGAACGGTATCGATAACCTGATGTACATGTCCTCAAACAGTGACTCTACCGGTACAGTTCAGATCACCCTGACCTTCCAGTCAGGTACGGATGCTGACATTGCGCAGGTTCAGGTGCAGAACAAACTGCAGCTGGCGATGCCTCTGCTGCCGCAGGAAGTACAACAGCAGGGTGTGAGCGTCGAGAAATCGTCCAGCAGCTTCCTGATGGTTGTCGGCGTTATCAACACCAACGGCACCATGACGCAGGAGGATATTTCCGACTACGTGGGTGCCAACATGAAGGACGCCATCAGCCGTACTTCCGGTGTGGGTGACGTTCAGCTGTTCGGTTCTCAGTACGCGATGCGTATCTGGATGGATCCGAACAAACTGAACAACTTCCAGCTGACCCCTGTTGACGTGATCAATGCGATTAAAGCGCAGAACGCCCAGGTGGCAGCCGGTCAGTTAGGCGGTACGCCGCCGGTGAAAGGCCAGCAGCTTAACGCCTCGATCATCGCACAGACCCGTCTGACCTCTGCCGATGAGTTCAGCAAAATTCTGCTGAAAGTGAATCAGGACGGTTCCCAGGTTCGCCTGCGCGACGTGGCTAAAGTCGAGCTGGGCGGTGAGAACTACGACATCATCGCGAAGTTCAACGGTAAACCGGCTTCCGGTCTGGGTATCAAACTGGCGACAGGGGCTAACGCCCTGGACACCGCCACGGCGATCCGCGCAGAGCTGAAGAAGATGGAACCGTTCTTCCCGTCAGGTCTGAAAATCGTTTACCCATATGACACCACGCCGTTCGTCAAAATTTCGATTCACGAAGTGGTTAAAACGCTGGTAGAAGCCATCATCCTGGTGTTCCTGGTGATGTATCTGTTCCTGCAAAACTTCCGCGCGACGCTTATCCCAACGATTGCCGTGCCGGTTGTTCTGCTCGGGACCTTTGCGATCCTGTCGATATTTGGCTACTCGATAAACACCCTGACGATGTTCGGGATGGTGCTCGCCATCGGCCTGCTGGTGGATGACGCCATCGTCGTGGTCGAGAACGTCGAGCGCGTAATGGCGGAAGAAGGTCTACCGCCGAAGGAAGCGACCCGTAAATCAATGGGTCAGATCCAGGGCGCGCTGGTCGGTATCGCGATGGTACTGTCTGCGGTATTTATCCCGATGGCTTTCTTCGGGGGCTCTACCGGTGCGATTTACCGTCAGTTCTCGATTACCATCGTTTCCGCGATGGCGCTGTCGGTGCTGGTCGCATTGATCCTGACCCCTGCCCTGTGTGCCACCATGCTGAAGCCAATTCAGAAAGGCGGTCACGGCGAGCATAAAGGGTTCTTCGGCTGGTTTAACCGCATGTTTGATAAGAGCACGCACCACTACACCGACAGCGTGGGCAACATCCTGCGCAGCACCGGTCGTTACCTGCTGCTCTATATCATCATCGTCGTGGGGATGGCGTTCCTGTTCGTTCGTCTGCCAAGCTCGTTCCTGCCGGATGAAGACCAGGGCGTGTTCCTGACGATGGCACAGCTTCCTGCGGGCGCGTCGCAAGAGCGTACCCAGAAAGTGCTGGACGAAGTGACGGACTACTACCTCACCAAAGAGAAAGACAACGTTGAATCCGTGTTTGCGGTTAACGGCTTTGGTTTTGCGGGTCGTGGTCAGAACACCGGTATTGCCTTCGTTTCTCTGAAAGACTGGTCTGAACGTCCAGGCAAAGAGAACAAGGTTGAAGCCATTACCGGCCGTGCGATGGGCACCTTCTCGCAGATTAAAGATGCGATGGTGTTCGCCTTCAACCTGCCAGCGATTGTTGAACTGGGTACCGCGACCGGCTTCGACTTCCAGCTGATTGACCAGGGCGGTCTGGGTCACGAAAAACTGACGCAGGCGCGTAACCAGCTGTTTGGCGAAGTGGCTAAGCACCCTGACCTGCTGGTCGGCGTGCGTCCGAACGGCCTGGAAGATACGCCGCAGTACAAAATCGACATCGACCAGGAGAAAGCCCAGGCGCTGGGCGTATCCATCAGTGACATTAATACCACGCTGGGCGCCGCCTGGGGCGGTAGCTACGTTAACGACTTCATCGACCGCGGTCGCGTGAAGAAAGTGTACGTGATGTCCGAGGCGCAATATCGTATGTTGCCAAACGATATCAACAGCTGGTTCGTGCGCGGCAGCAATGGTCAGATGGTACCGTTCTCGGCGTTCTCAACGTCTCGCTGGGAATACGGTTCGCCGCGTCTGGAACGCTATAACGGTCTGCCATCGATGGAGATCCTGGGTCAGGCCGCTCCGGGCCGAAGCACCGGTGAAGCCATGAACCTGATGGAAGAGCTGGCGAGCAAACTGCCTTCGGGTATCGGCTACGACTGGACCGGTATGTCCTATCAGGAACGTCTGTCCGGAAACCAGGCCCCTGCCCTGTACGCGATTTCACTGATCGTCGTCTTCCTGTGTCTGGCAGCGCTGTACGAGAGCTGGTCAATTCCGTTCTCCGTTATGCTGGTGGTACCGCTTGGGGTTATCGGTGCGCTGCTTGCGGCAACGTTCCGTGGACTGACCAACGACGTGTACTTCCAGGTAGGCCTGCTGACAACCATTGGCTTGTCGGCGAAGAACGCGATACTTATCGTTGAATTCGCCAAAGATCTGATGGAGAAAGAAGGTAAAGGTCTGATTGAGGCAACGCTTGAGGCTGTTCGTATGCGTCTGCGCCCAATCCTGATGACATCACTGGCGTTTATCCTCGGCGTACTGCCGCTGGTTATCAGCTCCGGTGCTGGCTCCGGTGCGCAGAACGCGGTTGGTACAGGCGTGATGGGTGGTATGGTTACCGCAACCGTACTCGCTATCTTCTTCGTACCGGTGTTCTTCGTGGTGGTTCGCCGCCGCTTCAGCCGGAAAAATGAGGATATTGAACACACGCATTCGGTAGAACCTCACTGATACCGGTTTCACATGATAAAAAGGCCGCATTAGCGGCCTTTTTCATTTTCAGAAAAAATCATAAATTACGCTTATTGTGGTTCTATTTATTTTCTGCCATCTTAATTAGACATATCATAATTAACTGATAACTTAATCGGTGAATTCAGGATTTTTTTAATTTCATTTCCCCGCTTAAGCTATTAGGAATATTCCTAATAAGAAGTTCTGACAAAGAGAAGTTCGAATCTGAACTTTTCAGGCCATTTTGCTAAGCCAATGAAACGTAAGGAAGCGATAAAAAATCGCGTTAATTTGGATAAAAAAAGGGTGTCCAGGACGGAACATTGCGTACATGCTCGCAGTCTACGGTTTTATTTGTAATTTTTCGTAATAGCGCGATGAAATCCAGGAAGGAGTGGCTTATAGTTAAGTTATCAGGAACACAGCACTCATGTAGCTAAGTCAGTTGTATCCATCCCGACTATGATGTTCGGTGAGTAAGAAATCACTCAGAAGGGGATGCGCTATGGACGAGTACTCGCCAAAAAGGCATGATATCGCGCAGTTGAAATTTCTCTGCGAATCCTTGTACCATGACTGCCTTGCCAACCTTGATGAAAGTAACCATGGCTGGGTAAACGACCCAACGTCTGCCATCAATTTACAGTTGAATGAGCTGATAGAGCATATCGCAACCTTCGCACTTAATTATAAAATTAAGTACAATGAAGATAATAAGCTCATTGAGCAAATTGATGAATACCTGGACGACACCTTTATGTTGTTCAGTAGTTACGGCATTAACGCCCAGGATTTGCAAAAATGGCGTAAATCGGGAAACCGGCTATTCCGCTGTTTCGTCAACGTGAGCAGAGCTAACCCGGTTAGTCTTTCCTGTTAAAATTATTACAATTACTAAGGTGAATTTATGTCTGATAAACCACTCACAAAAATCGATTATTTGATGCGCTTACGACGTTGCCAGTCAATTGACACGCTCGAACGCGTCATAGAAAAGAATAAATACGAGCTTTCTGATAATGAACTGGCCGTATTTTATTCAGCCGCGGACCATCGTCTTGCTGAACTGACCATGAATAAGCTGTATGACAAAATCCCTACTTCTGTATGGAAATTTGTCCGTTAATGTTTGAAGGGTGTCTGTAGAGTTCTACGCCACGTTCTAAGCTGTTTTTACCTATCCCGTTATGCTCCCTGTGCCCAGGCCAGGTCTCCGTGTAAAACGTGTTTATCAGCAACATTGTTGTGACGCCAGTCACATCGGCTTTTCGGGAACGTTCCCCTCCCGACCTGTTCCTATTACTCTGCGGTAATCTTTTCCAGAGAGGTTTCCTATGAGCGTAGAAAAACAGAAGATGATTGCCGGTGAACACTACCGCCCCGGCGATGAGACGTTACGGGCCGACAGACTGCGGGCCCGCCATCTGGTGTACCGCTATAACCACACCGCGCCCGATGAAAAGACAGAACGCCAGAACATCCTGGCGGAACTGCTGGGGCAAAGCGAAGGCGCTTATATCGAACCGAGTTTCCGCTGCGACTATGGATATAACATCTCTCTGGGTAAAAACTTTTACGCGAACTTCGACTGCGTGATGCTGGATGTCTGCCCCGTTCGTATCGGCGATAACTGCATGCTCGCGCCGGGTGTGCATATTTATACGGCCACCCATCCGCTGGATGCAGAGGAACGGAACAGCGGCGTGGAGTTTGGCAAACCCGTCACCATTGGGAATAATGTCTGGATCGGTGGTCGGGCGGTTATTAACCCTGGCGTCACCATTGGTGATAATGTGGTGGTGGCCTCCGGTGCCGTGGTGACGAAAGACGTCCCGGCTAACGTTGTCGTGGGCGGCAATCCGGCAAAAATCATCAAAACGCTGTGAGGGAGTGGGGAGCCAACTGTTATGGTCTTTTAGCGCCAGACTGTTACTTTTTTCAGCCCAATGGCTCCCCTAAAATTGGCAGACACCCTGTATTGTCAACTCTCATAAAGGCAAAAAATGACCGAGATACAGCGCCTGCTCACCGCCACCATCGACGATCTTAACCTCCGCGAAAAGCGCGACAATCGCCCGCGCTTTAGCATTAGCTTTATTCGCAAACATCCTGGACTGTTTGTCGCCATGTATGCCGCCTGGCTGGCGACGCTTATTGTGATGCTGAAGTCTGAAACGCTGGTAGACTCCGTCTGGCTGCTGGTTGTGCTGTTTGTGGTCTTTAACGCCTTTTTCTTTTTCGACGTGAATCCGCGCTACCGTTACGAAGATATCGACGTCCTCGATTTCCGGGTCTGCTATAACGGCGAATGGTACAACACGCGTTACGTGCCAGAGGAGCTGATCGACAGCATTCTGCACTCTCCGGCCGTTGAAACCGTGCAAAAAGAGAAGCTGCAAAAAATGGTCTCTACCAAAGGTCAGCTCTCTTTCTATGACGTCTTTACCCTTTCGCGCCCTGCTGCTGCGTAATGAGCGCCTGCAGACGCCGGATCCCCGGCGCAAACTGAGAAGCAGAGGTATTGCCGTAACCTAAAACCAGACCGGTTTGCCCCTGCTTCGCCTCCAGGTAGTACCCGCTCAATGCAGCGGGTGCCAGCTGAAACGCCCTCGCCTGCGCCACCAGTTTCTGGTCATCAATATCGTCTATCGCCAGCGTCAGATGCATCCCGCCTTCACCGGCCAGAATACGGTGCGGCGCATGAAGCTCTGCGCCCAGCACCTCCCGCAGCTGGCGGTATCGTTTACGATAGAGTCGACGCATGGCGGCAAGATGACGGGCATAATGACCTTCTTCGATAAACAGCGCCAGCGTGCGCTGTTCGGCACGATGCCCACCGCGCAACAGCGAGCCGATGGCCGGACGAACCGCCTTCGCCAGCGCAGGCGGCAAGACCATGAACCCTATTCGGAGCGACGGAAACAGCGTTTTACTGAACGTCCCGAGATAAACCACGGGTGCGTTGTTTACCATTCCCAGCATCGCCGGCACGGGCTCACCGGCATAACGGAATTCGCTGTCGTAATCGTCTTCTATGATCCACGCGTTGTGCTGCCGGGCGAGCTCCAGCAGCGCCAGACGCCGTCGGGCGCTGAGCACGCTTCCGTAGGGGAACTGGTGTGAAGGTGAGGTAAAAATTAACGAGGGAGAAGGGGCATTCAGTCCCTCCCAGCACATCCCCTCGTCATCAACCGGGATCCCCGTCATGGTCAGGCCGGTTTTAACAAACGCGCTTTTTGCCCCGCTATAGCCGGGGTTTTCTACCCAGGCGATATCCCCCGGCTCACTCAGCAGCATTGTGCACAGGTTGACGCCCTCAAGCGCGCCTTCCGTGATCACAATCTGGCTCGCGTCGCAGTCGATACCGCGAGACAGGGCGAGATGCCGGGCAATCGCTGCCCGCAGCGACGGTTCACCGGCCGGGTCGCCATACCCCAGCAGGGCATTTCCCTCCTCCCGCATCACGCGATCGTACAATCGCCGCCACAGCGGCAGAGGGAAATAGTTGATGGCGGGTGTCCCCGGCGTAAATGCCAGTACCGGGGTATCCCGCTGCACCGGCGCAGGCAGCAGGCCAACCCGCCGGGCGAGCCTGATGTCAGGGTCCGGCAATGTCCGGGTGGCCGAACGGTAAGCCAGCTGTGCCACCCGCGTTCCCTGGCGGTTACGCTGCAAATACCCTTCCAGCGTGAGCTGGTCCAGCGCCGCATTGACGGTATTGCGGGAAAGGGAGAGCTGCAGGGCCAGCGTTCGCGAACCGGGAAGCTGGCTGCCGGACAGGAGCCTTCCGCACAGAATCGCCTCCCGTAAAGCAAGATAAAGCGCGCGCTGGAGCGTCTCTTCCCCGCGTTTTTTCAGGGCTGCGTTGAGCAAGGTATAAAATTCATCACCCGGTATATTCATCTTGCCTCCTCGTGGCACCATCAAAACATAGCGCAGTGGTTCTTTTTAAGGAACCAGCAATTCACTAGTCTGAAACTCTTTTCAACGTCACGGAAATGAAGATGAAGACATTCAATCAGTTCGGACAGCCAGTGGGCGAAGCGCTTAGCGACTGGCAACCTCGTCAGCCCCCATCCCGGGTCGTGCTTCAGGGCCGGTATTGTCGCCTTGAACCGCTGTGCGTGGAGCATGCCAACGCGCTGTTCTCCGCCTATTCCCTGGCCGGAGATACGCGCAGCTGGACGTGGCTGCTGCGTGAACCCGACGCTACCGCAGAGGAGTTTGCCGAATGGGTGGCGAGCGTAAGTGAGTTATCCGACCCCATACACTTTACCGTTATCGATAACCGGACTCAGTCACCCGTTGGAACGCTGTCCCTGATGCGGATCGATCCTAAAAACGGGGTCGTGGAGGTGGGGCACGTTCACTTCTCGCCTCTTTTAAGCCGCACGCCCATGTCAACAGAGGCGCAATATCTGCTGATGCGGTATGTGTTCGATACCCTGGGCTACCGGCGTTATGAGTGGAAGTGCAATAGCCTGAACGAACCTTCCCGCAAGGCCGCCCTGCGTCTGGGTTTTCAGTTTGAGGGGCGTTTTCGTCAGGCGCTGGTGATAAAAGGCCATAACCGGGATACCGACTGGTTTTCGATTCTCGATAAAGAGTGGCCGACGCTGGCGAACGCCTTTGAAAGCTGGCTTGCCACCGACAATTTTACTGCCGATGGCAAACAGAAAAGATCCCTGGAAAGCTGGCGAGAAACGCGCGTTTAGCGTCTTTTTTTACGTCCCTGAACCGCCTTAAAGCGCGGATTGGATTTGCATATCACGTACAAGCGTCCCTTGCGTTTGACTATCTGGCAATCCGGGTGACGCTGTTTTGCACTGCGCAATGAGTTAAGTACCTGCATGGTTAGCCCCGCTTCGCATTGAGAAAACCACCAAAACGCTTGCGGAAGCGCGCTGCGCTACCGTCCGTGGAGAACGTTTTCTGCTTACCGGTATAAAACGGGTGCGATTTTGAAGAAACCTCGATGGTGATGTACGGATACGTTTCACCGTCGAGTTCAATTTCGCGGTCGGTCTTAATGGTTGAGCCCACTTTGAAGTATTCATTCGCGCTGGTGTCATGGAAGACCACGGTGCGATAGGCGGGATGGATATTGGGTTTCATCGTCAATCCTTTATGTTTTGTTATAACATAACAAAATAATATCCAGGCCAGATTCAAAAAACAACCCCTCCCCTCTGATGATATTTTCTGGTTTACCTGAGATAAAATGAAAACCAGGCCAGCCACGTGCTATAACTATATCATTTCGCGGTAAAATCTTTCTCTTCAGGCAGGGAACTCAGTGCTCAGGAACGGGTATACGAGGAAGGACACGACAGCATGAAAACCCGACATCTGGTCAGTCTGGTGACTGGCGTACTCATCTTTTCCGTGCTGGTCCCCATTTGCCTGAGCATCTGGCTGGCCCATCGCCAGGCGGAAGATAAATTTGTCGATGCGCTGGAAAACTATGCCTCACGTGTGTTGATACGCACCGACAAGGTCGTGGATCAGGCGAAAGAAGCGCTTAATCATCTGCAGGCCTTTGAGGGCGTGCCGTGCAGCCCGTTGCAGTTAAGAGAGATGCGACGGGTCGCTTTCTCGTGGCGATACGTTCAGGAAGTGATTTATATCGACAACCTCAGGCCGCTCTGCTCCTCTCTTGAGCAAACCAGCCATGCCGCCCCTTTCCCCCCGCCGATGCGCATTACCGAAGACGGTTACAGCGCATGGCTGACCACGCAAAACGATCTTGGGTTTCATCGCTACATGGCCGTGCTGGGGCAAGGTCATTACCTTGTCCTGGTCGATCCGGCCTCACTGGTGGATGTCATCCCTTTCGGCGAGATAGCGATTGATGCTGCCCTGGTAGGAAGCACAACACACCGTATCTTCGCCAGCAGCAATACACTCGATCCGCATATCCGTGACATGATCAAAGGTCAGGAGATGACCAGCATACAGTACGACGGTTCAATGTACGTTATGAAGCCTGTACCTGAACTGGGGTTTACCGTTGTCGCATGGGCTACGCTCAAACCGCTGGCGGAAACCTGGCACCGGCAGCTGCTTTTATGGCTGCCCTTCGGCGTCCTGATAAGCCTGCTTGCCGCGCTCTTTGTCCTGCGGATACTGCGTCGCATCCAGTCGCCGCGCAACCGCCTGCTTGACGCCATTAATAGCCGCGATTTTGTGGTTCACTATCAGCCCATCGTGGCGCTGTGTAGCGGAAAAATTGTCGGCGCAGAAGCGCTGACGCGCTGGCCGCAGCCGGACGGAAGCAGCCTCTCGCCTGATATTTTTATTCCCCTTGCTGAGCAAACCGGGCTTATCTCTCAGCTGACGCAGCTCGTTATCGAAAAAGTGTTCGAGGATATGGGCAGTTGGCTGCACCTTCACCCCGATCAGCATATCTCCATCAACCTCGCGCCCGCCGATTTGACCTCCGGCACGCTGCCGCCGCTGCTGAGTCACTTGCTGAACAAATGGAAGGTCCACCCGGGCCAAATCGCCCTTGAGGTCACCGAGCGCGGCTTTGCCGATCCCAAAATCAGCGCGCCGGCAATCGCCGCATTCCGCCGTTCGGGGCATCCTGTCTATATTGATGATTTTGGTACGGGCTATTCCAGCCTGAGCTATCTGCAGGATCTGGATGTCGACACGCTAAAAATTGATAAATCGTTCGTGGATGCGCTGGAGTACAAAAACGTGACGCCACACATTATTGAAATGGCGAAGTCGCTGAATCTGGCGATGGTGGCGGAAGGCGTCGAGACCGCCGGGCAGCTCGCCTGGCTGCACCAGCACGGCGTGCAGTACGGGCAGGGCTGGTACTACAGCAAAGCGCTGCCGAAAATGGAATTTATCCTTTGGGCAGAGAATAACCTCGGCACGCACGCTACTTAAGATAGGATTTGATCACCTGCAGCACCACGCCAAGATCGGCTTCACGCTGCGCTTCTTCAGGTTCTTTCACCACATGATCGGTTAAATGCCCTTCGATCACCTGCATCATCATGCCGTTGACCGCCCCGCGGATCGCCGCCAGCTGCTGTAACACCTCGGCGCATTCGTGATCTCTGTTCAGCATTTTCTCCAGAGCGTTGCTCTGCCCCTGAATTTTCTTCAGCCGAGTCAGTAACATTTTCTTGTCGCGAACGGTATGTGACATCTCTCTATCCCTTATTTTTGGCTTTTAAAGCATAACACGCTCTACTCCCCCTGAGTATTTTTCTACTGGGGGGTAGTATTACCCTACTGGGGGGGAGTAGTATTTGCAGACATTTTCCACGCCGGAATCCCCCATGACCGATTTTGCTTCACTTCTGCAGCAGGGTAATGCCTGGCTGTTTGTTCCCAGCGCCATCCTGCTTGGCGCGCTGCATGGCCTGGAACCGGGCCACTCAAAGACCATGATGGCCGCCTTTATCGTGGCTATCCGCGGTACGCTGAAACAGGCGGTCCTGCTCGGCCTGGCGGCCACGTTTTCCCATACGGCAGTGGTCTGGATCATCGCTATGGCGGGTTTATGGTTTGGGCGGGGATGGGATGCGCATACGTCTGAACCCTGGTTCCAGCTGATCTCAGGGGTATTGATCGTTGCGATCGCCCTGTGGATGGCGTGGCGAACCTGGAAAGAGAGCCAGCCACACGATCATCATCACGACCATGATCATCACCACCACCATGATCATGACCATCATCATGAACATCACCACCACGAACACCCGCTGGTTGAAGAGGAGTGGCAGGATGCTCACCAGCGCGCGCACGCGCAGGATATCAACCGCCGCTTTAGCGGACAAAACGTCACCACCGGACAGATCGTCATGTTTGGCCTGACCGGCGGGCTTATCCCCTGCCCGGCGTCCATTACCGTTCTGCTGATCTGCCTGCAGCTGAAGCATTTCGCCCTCGGCGCGACGCTGGTGTTCAGCTTCAGTATTGGGCTGGCGTTAACCCTGGTGGCTTCCGGTGCGATTGCCGCCTTAAGCCTCAAGCACGCGACAAAACGCTGGCCCGGGTTTAACGAGCTTTCCCGTAAAGCGCCGTGGATTTCCGCTGCGCTGATTACCGTGGTAGGAATTTATATGAGCCTGCACGGTCTGAGCGGCATTCTGGCGTAAGCCTGCGGCCACGCCCTGTGGCCGCATCTCAATGATCCGTTAAGGATTTTGCTGCCAGCTAAAGGTGTAGCGAAGCTGGCGTGTTTGCAGAATGAATTCCGGTGAAACGCTGGGGCTCCAGGAGTCGTCGCCGCCCACGCCCATATGGAAAGCATCGAGGTTGAGCCAGCACCCCGGCTCTTCCCGCAGCAGATGGTGATGGGTTGTCTCGCGCAGCTGCTGCTGGCTGTAGCGGCTCACCGAGAAATGGAACCGGCCATGTACCTGATGCGTTCCCAGCACCAGCTCCCGCGTATCACAGCGCAAACCATTTTCCGTCGGGAAGATATACGGCGTGTGCATCTCCGCCAGGGGTAATGTCCAGCGTCCCTGCTGTGCCGCCAGCGTTCTGTCCGGGTAGTTTTCATGCGGCCCCAGCCCCAGCCAGGACACGTTTTCCGGCGTTTCGGCGAGATGAACGCTCAGGCCAATACGTGCGGGTTCCGGGATATCGGACGCAATATCCACCTGAATATCGCCGTGCAGCCTCCCGTGGTCATCCACCCGCCAGACTTTACGGCTCAGGAACAGCGTTTTGCCATGATACTCCCCGACGTGAAGGGTATTGACCACGACTTCGCCCGCATGCTGCTCTGCCTCACAGTACAGAACGCGTGAGGTGAAATTGTACATGCCCGCCGCTTTCCAGCGTTCAACCCAGGCATTCGGATCGATCCTCGTCGCTTCACTCACGCCAATATCATTGTCCAGCGGCGCACGGCTGACGTTATCCGTCAGAGGTGACATCAGCGTTTCCACGCCATTTCGCCACCATTGGGTCAGGTTTCCGGATGCACGATCGAACTGCCAGCGCTGTTGACCATGCGCGATCGCCAGGATGCGGTCGTTTTGCGTCAAAACCGGCGGCTCGCCCGCAGAGGCTGGCGGTGCGACAAACAGCGGAGACGGAAGCGGCCACTGCTCCCACGCGCAGCGATGGTCAGCCGGTGACCACGGCGTTGCACGCGGCTGGCGCACTTCAACATTCAGCCAGACTTCCCCCGGTTCGGCTTTCAATTCCGGCAGAGCGATCTCCAGACGCTGAGCGCCTTCAGGGGCTATCGCCAGCATCACCTCGCCCGAAGCCAGTACCTTCCCATCCCGGGCAACCGTCCAGCTCAGCACTTCGTTATCGGTGTGGCGGAACAGGTAGCCGCTTTGCACCTCAATCACCAGCGGAGAGGTGCTGACCCGCGTAAAGGTGAAGAACTGCTGCGCGCGCTGCGCCTCGTACAGCGCCGGGTGCGGCGTGCGATCGGGGAAGACCAGCCCATTCAGGCAGAACTGTCGGTCGTTTGGCTTATCGCCAAAGTCCCCGCCGTATGCCCAGAACGAATTGCCCTCTTCATCTTGCTTCGTCAGAGCCTGATCGACCCAGTCCCAGACAAATCCCCCCTGCAGGCGAGGGTGGCTGCGAAACGCCTGCCAGTATTTCGCGAACCCGCCGAAGCTGTTCCCCATCGCGTGGGCGTATTCGCAGAGGATCAGCGGGCGTGTTTCATCCGGCATGCCGATCCATTTCTTGATTGACCATTTAGGCACCGCCGGGAAGGGTTGATCCTGATCGACCCGGGCATACATCGGACAGACAATATCAGTCGCCGCCGTGTTCGCGCCGCCACCTTCATACTGCACCGGACGCGTCGGATCCGTGGATTTCACCCAGCGGTACAGCGCGTCGTGATTTGCACCGTGGCCGGACTCATTGCCCAGCGACCAGATGATAATTGAGGGATGATTACGATCACGCTGCACCATGCGGGTCACGCGCTCGCTCATGGCGGGCAGCCAGCGCGGATCGTCAGCAAGGCGGCTCATCGGCACCATGCCATGGGTTTCGATATTGGCCTCGTCAACGACGTACAGCCCGTAGCGATCGCAAAGCCGGTACCACAGCGGATGGTTCGGGTAGTGCGAGCAGCGCACGGCGTTGAAGTTGTGCTGCTTCATGATCTCGATATCGCGACGCATCGTCGCTTCGTCCATCACCTGGCCGTTTTCCGGGTGATGCTCGTGCCGGTTAACCCCACGGATCAGCAGCGGTTTACCGTTGAGCTTCAGCAGGCCGTTGCTGATTTCAATCCGGCGGAAGCCGACATCGCAGGCCTCCGTCTCCAGCACGTTGCCCTGCGCATCCAAAAGCGCGATCGTCAGGCGATAGAGTTCCGGGGTTTCTGCACTCCATAACGCCGGGGCTGTAACCGGGATCGCCGCCGTTAACCGCTCGGCCCAGTTGCCGCGCTCGTCCACAATGGCAGAGCCTGGCCGTTGGGTAGTGCTGCCACAGCGTTCACCGTTGCGCCACAGCGTTATCGCCACGTCGCACTCCGCGTAGTCAGCGCCTGTCAACGCGACCTCAACTTTCAGCACCGCGCGGTCCAGCTCCGCATTCAGATCGGTGACCACATGATAATCCGCAATGTGCGTCTCCGGCTTATGCAGCAGGGAGACATCACGGAAAATGCCGCTCATGCGCCACATGTCCTGATCTTCCAGATAGCTGCCGTCGCACCAGCGCAAGACCATGACCGCCAGGCGGTTCTGCCCTGGGCGTAATGCCGCCGAGAGGTCAAACTCGGCGGGCAATCGACTGTCCTGGGAATAGCCTATCCACTGCCCGTTGCACCACAGATGGAACGCCGAGTTCACGCCATCAAAAATAATTCGGGTTTGCCCGCTCTGAAGCCAGGCGTCATCCACGTCGAATGTGAGCGAGTAACAACCTGTCGGGTTTTCCTGCGGTACAAAAGGCGGGTTAACGGGGATCGGATAGGTGACATTGGTATAGATGGGCGTATCGAACCCCTGCATCTGCCAGTTCGACGGCACGGGCATCGAGACGACATCAGCGCAATCTTCGGTGACCCATGCCTGAGGAACCCGCTCGGGAGCAGAAAAGTAGCTAAACCGCCAGATCCCGTTGAGGGAGCGCCTGCTGAGGGATCCAGCGTCATCCCTGGCGGAAGATTCATTACGCCAGCTGTGCAACGGCGCGTGTGCGGGCAGACGGTTCCACTGGGTAACGCCGGGGTTTTCCCAGTCCCGACGGGCCAGGATGTCGCTGAGGGTCAGCGAAGGTGTATGAGACATATCAACCTCTTTGCGAAGCGCTCACAATTTTGGTTAACATGCCCTGGCACTCTGCGACGGTAAAGCGTTCGATCGCAGGGTAGCGAGTCCGATCACAAAGTTTTATTTGCGGGCAAGCTGCTCGGCCAGAAGTGCCAGACTTCTGAGCTGCTGCGCCAGATCCTCGCGTTCGGCCTGCTGTGGCGCGCGGCGCGCGGTGGAATGCCGGGTAACCAGCGCCACCGGCAGCTGAACCTGCCAGCACGTCTCGCCTTCGGTGGGGGCCAGCAGCCACTCCACGCTGCGCTCGCCCGCCTCGCGAAATGCCTGGCGAATGGTCGTCAGCGGCGGGGAAAACCAGGCGCTGTCAGCCGTATCGTCGAACCCGACCACCGACATCTGACCTGGAATCGCGATCCCCTTTTCAGCACAGGCGCGCATCACTCCGAGCGCCATTTGATCGTTAGCCACAAGAATGGCATCCGGCAATGCGCTCCCCGACAGCAGCACATGTCCTTTCTCATAACCGCTGGCCGCGCTCCAGTCCCCGTAGACCACCGCAGCGGCGTCATGCCCCGCGCGGGCCAGAGCCGCTTTCCAACCTGCCAGACGCGCCCGAGCAGAGACCGAGCTTTCCGGCCCGCTCAGCAGGGCAATATGCTGATGCCCCAGCGAAAGCAGGTGCTCAACGCCCAGATGCGCCCCCTGCCCGGCGTTAAACACGAGGCTGTTTACCTGTGCTGAAGGCGAGACATCAAGGAACAGCACCGGAACCGGTGATGCCAGCGCCCTGAGCGCTTCAGCGTCAGGATCGTCGAGCGGCACATTCACCAGCAACGCCTCCACCCGCTGTGCCAGCAGCGCCTGAAGCGCGGCCTGACACTGCTGCGGCTGCTCCACCATAGAAATGAGGACGCTCGCCCCCTGTTCCGCCGCGCGGGATTTTACCGCCGACACAATTTGCGAAGGCGCATGCAGGGCCAGATCGGTGGTGATGAGTCCCAGCGTGCGGGTGCGTTTACCCGCCAGCTGCTGTGCCCGCAGGTTAGGCACGTAGTGCAGCTCCGCCATCGCCTGCTGCACCTTTTCCCGCGTGCGGGCAGAGACATGCTCCGCGTCGTTAATGACGCGAGAGACGGTCTGATAAGAAACCCCCGCAAGGAGGGCGACATCATAGAGAGTGATCGCTTTCATGCATTGTGGCATCGCGTGAGTTGTGGCCCATTATTGTGGCACAGCGACGCCGCTAAAACATGTGAGCGCTTCGCAAAATTAGACAACCCGCTCCGGCTGCGCGATTTCAGCAACGCGCGGCTTCTGGCGGAACCAGGGCAGACAGAGCTGGATAAGTGGGCCAATGGTCAGGGCATACACGACCGTTCCCACCCCAAACGTGCCGCCAAGCACGCACCCAATCAGCAGGACGGACACCTCAATGGAGGTACGCACGCTGCGAATGGACCACCCCAGACGGGCATGAATGCCGGTCATCAGGCCGTCGCGCGGGCCAGGCCCAAAACCGGCGCCAATGTACATGCTGGTCGCAATCGCGTTCATCACGATGCCCGACACCAGGAAAGCGATGCGAACAGGTAACGAATCCAGTTCCGGAATAAGCGCCATGCTGGCGTCCGCCGCCAGACCGATACAAATCACGTTGCTGATGGTGCCCAGGCCCGGCATCTGGCGCAGGGGGATCCACAGCAGCAGCACCGCAGCACCGGTTAAAATGATCACCGTCCCGATGGTCATCCCCAGCTGTATCCCCACCCCAAGGTGAAAAACATCCCAGGGATCGACACCCAAATCGGAACGAATAAACATCGCGGTGGACAGGCCATACAGTCCTAAACCGACATAGAGTTGTAGCAGACGACGTACCATTTTTATCTTCTCCAGTGAACCAGGCTTTCATCCTGACCTAAAATGGCACTATGATTAATGTCCAGTTTTCAAATAGTGGACTGCATATGTCGTCACGTCGCTTCGGAAGCCAGTCGCTGGTACGCCTTTTAGGCCACTGGCAGCAAACCTCATCCCGCACGCCGCTCTGGCGGCAGTTGGCCGATGCGCTGCGCCTGTTAATCCTTGATGGACGTCTGGCATTGAATACACGGCTACCGGGGGAGCGCGAGCTGGCCACGGCGCTGGACGTAAGCCGGACCACCATCAGCAGCGCCCTCGCCCATCTGCGCGAGGAGGGATATCTTGAGAGCCGCCACGGCAGCGGGTCACGCGTGATCCTCCCGGATACGCGCGCCGTTCCCACACTTTCCGCAGCGAGTGCCGCACTGGATCTCTCCACTGCCGCTCTCAATGCCGGGCCGGAGATCCACCAGGCGTATACCCATGCGCTCACGGCCATTACGCAGCACCTCTCGCTGACGGGCTACGATCAGCTAGGACTGCCAACGCTGCGGGAGGCCATCGCTGCGCGTTATACCGCGCGGGGCCTTCCCACCCGCGCGGACGAAGTGATGGTGGTCAATGGCGCCGTCAGCGGCTTCGCGCTGGTCCTGCGGATGATGACCGGGCCCGGGGATCGCGTCGTGGTCGATCACCCCACCTATCCGCTGGCGATTGCCGCCATTCAGGGCGCGCAGTGTCGGCCCGTGGGGGTGTCGCTGCCGGAAACGGGCTGGGATACGGATGGCTTCGCCGCCACGCTTGCCCAAACCGCGCCGCGCCTGGCGTATCTGATGCCTGATTTTCATAACCCCACCGGGCGCTGTATGGATATCGCGACGCGCAAGGCCATTACCGATATTGCTGCGCAAACCCGTACGGCGCTGGTGGTGGATGAAACGATGGTGGATCTCTGGTTTGACGCCCCACCTCCGCCTCCGCTGGCCTCCTTTAACCCGCAGGCCACCGTCATCACCTTAGGCTCCGCCGGAAAAAGTTTCTGGGGCGGGCTGCGTCTCGGCTGGATCCGCGCCTCCTCGCGCACGATCGCCACGCTTGCCCAGACGCGAGATACCCTCGATTTAGGTTCACCGCTGCTGGAACAGCTGGCGGCGCTGTGGCTCATCAACAACAGCGAGACGTTTCTACCCGCCCGCCGCAAAATGCTGGCGGAACGACGCAATCGATGCGGTGAACTGCTGCGTGAACATTTCCCGGACTGGACATTCCATGAAGCGGAAGGCGGGCTCTCTTACTGGATCGAGCTACCGGGCATGCTGGCGACACAGCTTGCCGCGCGGGCTGAGATTCTGGGGATTAATCTGGGAACCGGTACGCGGTTTGGCTTATCGGGCGCGTTTGACCGCTATTTGCGGATGCCCTTCTCGCTCGAACCAACAGAGCTTGAACAGGCGCTGCTGAGGATTAAACCGTTATGGCTCGCCCTGAATAAAAACGTGCCAGCCGTTAAACGCAGCGTGATTTAATAGCAAAAGTTTGAAGCCGATCATAAAAAATAAAAACTGCTGACTGTCACGGATACAGTCAGCAGTTTTCACCCATCCGGAATTAATGCTGAGCAGGAATAGGAAACCCTTTCAGTGAAATAACGAAGTTTTCACCGTCTTTCTTTATTTTTGCGCCAGTATCACACCAGTCAGACGCAATACGAAAGAACTCATCACTTCCGACATTCCAGCCAAGACGTACATGCTTCACGTAGCCTGAACGCAGCAGATCGCAGGCCTCTTTGTAGTCACTGGCAGTTGACAGTTGTTGTTTCATTTTCTCTTCTTCAGAAGTTTACGTAGAGCCTTGATTTCTTTAGGAGTAAATGGAGAAACACTCTCTTCTTCCGTATGCTGATTATCAATATCCTCTTCCGATACTCCCGCCTCTTCTACTGCTTCGAACGCCAGCAGCAGCAGTTTCTCTGTCGTCACGCTTAAGTTCTCGTTATTCACTTCCGCATAGTGGCGAAGCCTTTCTTTTAGCGCGTCATCAATCTTAACGTTTAATACCGCTGTAGCCATGTTTGTCACTTCCCTTCGGAATAAGTACTTTATTTAATACACGAAGTTAACAATGTTATCCAGATATATATTTTTTTGAGTTATGCCAGAAAATAAACGGCCAATGATAAAATGCCCGACTATTATTACAGGTTTATGACAATAATATTTCATCGCGATGAAATATATATTACACGATATAGGCATAATATTATTGTGGGATAGCAGTCAAAAGTGAGAGGTGAAAGCAGAAAGATTTTATGAGGGCGGAAATGGGTGGGGGCCCTGCCAGCTACATCCCGGCACACACGTCGTCTGCCCTGGCTGCTTCCTTCCGGACCTGACCTGGTGAACAGAGTAGCGTTGCGGGAGAACCAACAGAGCCCCCATTGAGAGCATTGATAACCAACGCGCTGGCGCATTATCCCTGTGCGAAGGCCCAATTGCAAGCCGCCAGGAACCGGATGCTGGTTTCTTGCGCAAACAGGGGCAGCAATCATGACGTTCTTCGTTTACCATGGCTCTCCAGAAACTCCCCACAGGTGAAGGTATGGACGAGCACGACTCCTTTCCACAGCGCGTATGGCAAATCGTGGCTTCAATCCCGGAGGGCTATGTTACCACCTATGGTGATGTCGCGCGCCTGGCCGGTTCCCCGCGCGCGGCGCGACAGGTTGGAGGCGTCCTGAAACGGCTGCCGGAAGGCAGTACGCTACCCTGGCATCGGGTGGTGAACCGTCATGGCGTCATCTCACTCACCGGGCCGGATCTCCAGCGTCAGCGTCAGGCGTTACTTTCAGAGGGGGTGCAGGTGTCAGGGTCGGGTCAGATCGATTTGCAGAAGTACCGGTGGGTGTATTAACCCCTCTCCCGAAGGAGAGGGGGATACCCATTACATCTGAGTGGGTGGGGTTGGCAGGGACGGCTGATTGGTCTGCGGGGCGATCGGCACTTCGGTCTGCTGCACAGGCACCAGGTTCAGGTCGATTTTGGTCCCACCGTTGTTAATCGCTTCCTGGACCGTATCGGTGATAAACACCAGCTTACCGTTGATGGTGACCGCTGCGCTCAGCAGAATACGGGCATTAGGCTGCACGTCCGACGGGTTATACGGCAACACGAAGCTAAACGGCGCCTGCTTGCCTTCAGTACGGACGGCACGCTGAGCCACGACTTTCGACGGCGCGTCGGCCAGGGAAGCATCAGACAGCGTCACCGTTAATACCGCATCCGGCGGCAACGCAACTTTCTGTTTAATCCAGATGGTACCGGAAACGTTAGGCTGCTGAATGGACTGCTGCGAAAGGGTATTAATCCCGTTCGGGTCAGCTGCTGGCACTGGCACCTGGGCGCTCTTACCGGCACAGGCGGACAACGCCACCGCAATCGCTACACCACTTAGCATAGGCACGAGTTTCATTGAAGTCTCCTTATCATCAATGCACCAGCGGGATCGATCCCATCCGATGTCGTTTCAATCACATAACGTAGTTAAGTGTGGCACAACTCACTGATTAATGCCTGAAATCATCCCGATATTCAGATTATTCTACCCATCGGACCACTTTCATTTCTGCGTTATACTCTGCCTATCTTTCGCTACGGCGTTTATTGAGGACAACTATGAGTCAGGCACTGAACAATCTGCTGACATTACTGAATCTGGAAAAAATTGAGGAAGGACTCTTTCGCGGACAGAGCGAAGATTTAGGCTTACGCCAGGTCTTCGGTGGGCAAGTCGTTGGACAAGCGCTGTACGCTGCAAAGGAGACTGTCCCGGCAGACCGTCTGGTGCATTCATTCCACAGCTACTTCTTACGCCCTGGCGATAGCGCGAAACCCATCGTGTATGACGTTGAAGTTCTGCGAGACGGTAACAGCTTCAGCGCGCGCCGCGTCGCGGCCATTCAGAACGGTAAGCCAATCTTTTACATGACCGCCTCCTTCCAGGCGCCAGAGCCGGGTTATGAGCATCAGAAAGTCATGCCCCCTGCCCCCTCGCCGGACGATCTCAAATCGGAGACGGATATCGCTCGCGCATTGGCGCATCTGCTGCCGCCGCAGGTCAAAGAGAAGTTTCTCTGCGATAAGCCGCTTGAGATCCGCCCCGTCGAATTCCACAACCCAATGAAGGGCCACACCGCCGAGCCAAAGCGTCAGGTGTGGATCCGTGCCAACGGCACCGTGCCGGAAGATTTCCGCGTCCATCAGTATCTGCTGGGCTATGCGTCTGACTTCAACTTCCTGCCGGTGGCGCTACAGCCTCACGGCGTCGGCTTCCTCGAAAAAGGGATGCAGGTCGCGACGATCGATCACTCGATGTGGTTCCACCGTCCCTTCAACATGAATGAGTGGCTGCTCTACAGCGTGGAGAGTACGTCGGCATCCAGCGCCCGCGGGTTTGTGCGTGGGGAGTTTTATACTCAGGACGGCGTGCTGGTCGCTTCAACGGTGCAGGAAGGGGTGATGCGTAACAGAGGTTGATGTAAAAAGCCCGGTGGTGCGACGCTTACGGGGCCTACGTTTTGTGCTGTTGTAGGCCGGGTAAGGCGAAGCCGCCACCCGGCAAGACACTCAGATCATGCGTTATACGCATTCTCGCCGTGGCTGTTCACATCCAGACCTTCGCGTTCCTGCTCTTCCGGTACGCGCAGACCGACCGTCATGTCCGCCAGCTTGTAGCCGATGAACGCGACAACCGCAGACCACACCACGGTGATAGCAATACTTTCCAGCTGCACCAGCACCTGATGAACCATGGTGACGCCTTCTGCATAGCCCACACCACCGAGCGATTTCGCCGCGAAGATACCGGTCATGATACAGCCGACAATCCCGCACACGCCGTGAACGCCAAATACATCGCAAGGGTCATCCACGCGCAGCAGACGTTTCAGTGCGGTCACGCCCCACAGACCCGCCAGACCGGACACCAGACCGACCAGCAGCGCGCCGCCGACACCGACATAACCACACGCAGGGGTGATACCAACCAGACCCGCAATCGCCCCCGAGCAGGCACCCAGCAGGGAAGGTTTACCGCGCACCGCCCACTCGCCAAATACCCAGGAGAGGATTGCACCCGCCGTGGCCACCACGGTGTTCACGAAGGCCAGCGCAGCAATTTCGTTCGCGGCACTGGCTGAGCCGGCGTTGAAGCCAAACCAGCCAAAGTAGAGGATCGCGGTACCGGTAAAGACCATCGGCAGGTTGTGCGGTTTGAACGCCTCTTTACCGAAGCCCACGCGTTTGCCAATCAGGTATGCGCCCACCAGACCCGCGACCGCGGCGTTGATGTGTACAACGGTACCGCCCGCGAAGTCCAGCGCACCGTGTGTCGCCAGCAGACCGCCACCCCAGACCATGTGCGCAATCGGCACATAGGAGAGCGTCAGCCAGACCACCACGAAGATCAGGACCGCAGAGAAACGAATACGCTCGGCGAGCGCGCCCACAATCAGCCCGACGGTAATGCAGGCGAAGGAGCCCTGGAACGCCACGTGAATATACTGATAGAAGCTGCCCATCAGCGCGGTCAGTTCAATGTTTTTCAGCATCACCCAGTCGAAGTTACCAAAGAACGCGTTGCCCGTGCCGAACGCCAGCGAGTAACCGTAAACCACCCACAGCACGCAGACCAGTGCGAACGTCACGGCAACCTGCGTCAGCATGGAGAGAACGTTTTTGCCACGGATCAGGCCGCCGTAGAACAGCGCAATGCCCGGAATGGACATGAACAGCACCAGCGCGGTGCTGATCATCATAAAGGCGTTATCGGCTTTGTCGGCCACCGCAGGGGCAGCAGCCATCGCCAGGCCCGGCAGCAGCGCCAGCGAACCCAGACCCGTTTTAAGTGTTGCTATCTTCATTTTCTCGATCCCTATCACTGTGTGCCAGGCGTTAATTACAGAGCCGCTTCGTCAGATTCGCCGGTACGGATGCGAATGACGCGCTGCAGTTCGGCAACGAAAATTTTGCCGTCGCCAATTTTGCCGGTGTAGGCCGCTTTGCTAATGACATCAATGACTTCATCAAGCTGATCGTCAGCAATCGCGACATCAATTTTTACTTTTGGCAGAAAGTTAACGCTGTATTCCGCCCCGCGATAAAGCTCGGCATGACCCTTCTGACGACCAAAGCCTTTCACTTCGGTGACAGTCAGTCCCTGAATACCCATTGAAGACAATGCTTCACGCACGTCTTCGAGTTTGAATGGTTTGATTACAACCGTAACCAGCTTCATAGATCCCCTCCAGTCAGAATTCGGTAATGGCCGCAGCTTACGCGGAAGGTATTGCAAGGGATGTGCCAGAAATGAAAACGGGAGGGAATCGCGGTGCGATGTGCGTTACACGCTCCTGATAAATGAACCGGTGAAAAAAAACGCACCATGCCGGTGCAGGGTGCGTTTCAGTTTTGCACCAACAGGAATGACTGTTAGCGCGGCGCCTCATTTTAGTGCATCAGGCGCTAAGCGACTCTTCATCACGCACGCTGGCGGCCAGCTCTTCACCCGCCAGCTGCAGCTGGTACATCTGCCAGTAGCGCCCTTTTGCTTCCAGCAGCTCGCGGTGCGTACCGCGCTCCACGGCCTGTCCGCGATGCAGCACCAGAATAGTGTCCGCGTCGACGATGGTGGAAAGACGGTGGGCAATCACCACCAGCGTCGTATGGTCGCGTACGGCGGCCAGCGCCTGCTGAATCGCCTGCTCGGTACCGGAATCTATGCTGGCCGTGGCTTCGTCAAGAATCAGCACCTGCGGCGTTTCAATCAGGACGCGCGCCAGCGCCAGGAGCTGTTTTTGCCCCACGGAGAGATTGTTGCCCTGCTCGCCCAGCTTCGTGTTGATCCCGTCGCTGAACCCGCGCGCCAGCTCTGCCAGCTGCACCGTTTCCAGTACTGCCCAAACCTGCTCCTCCGAATAGTCCCGTCCCAGGGTTACGTTGGCAAAGAAGGTATCGGCCAGTACGACCGGATCCTGCTGCACCATCGCAACGCCTTTACGTAACACCGTGTGGCTAAGAGACGCGAGCGGGCGTCCGTCGAGGCGGATTTCGCCTTGCGTGACCGGGTAGTAGCCCATCAACAGGCTGGCGAGCGTGCTTTTACCGCTGCCGGTATGACCCACCAGCGCGACGAAACCGCGCGACGGAACGTCAAGCGTGATGTCCTGCAACACCAGACGGTCTTCACGATAGGCAAACGAGACGTTATCAAAGGCGATAGTCCCGCTTTGCAGAGGTCGCTCATCATTGCCGTAGGCCTGACGCGGCCTGTCCATCAGCTCAAAGACGCGCTCACCGGCGACGACCGCCTGTTGCAGCATCGATTGCTGCGTAGTGAGCTCGATCAGCGGCTCGTTGAGGCGTCCCAGATAGCTAATAAAAGCGTACAGCACGCCCACCTCAATCGTACCGTTTGAGCTCAGGCCAAAGAGCATCAGCAGCCCACACAGCACCAGCGCTGAGAACAGGCTCAGCAGCGGTCGCAGCAGGAAACCATCCAGGCGCAGCGTCTGCATACGCGCCATATAGTGCGAACGGCTGGCTTCGCCCATGCGTTCGCCAAAGCGCGCCTGCTGGCGGAACTGCTGGATGACGCTCATGCCGTTAATCACTTCGTTGAAGCCATCGTTGATGTCGGCCAGATAGGCGCGAACCCGACGCACAATCGGCGTGCTGTAACGCTGATAAATCACCATGACGATCAGCACCGCCGGGAAGATGGTGATCGCCACCAGCGCCATGCGCCAGTCGAGGCTGAACATCGCCACCAGCATCGCGCCAATCAGCGCCGCGCTGCGTAATACCGTCGCGACCACGGTGACGTACAGATCGCGGATCACCTCGGTATCGTTGGTCACGCGCGAAATCACCTGCCCGACCGGCTGGATATCAAACTCGCTGAGCGGCTGGCGAAGCGCCGCGTCCATGACATCGGTACGCAACTGCTGAACAACGCCCACGGCGGCCCGGTTAAACAGCAGCGACTGAGCATAATGCAACCCTGCCGCCGTCAGCTGTAAGCCGACGTAGGCCACGCCTAACCCCGCCACCAGCCCGAGCGGTAGATAGCTTTTGGCGACCATGTTGTCGATAAAATAGCTGATGAGCAGCGGACCGCTCACCTCAGCAATTGCCGCAATCCAGAGCAAAAGCACGGCCACCGAGAGCGGTTTACGCCACGGTGAGCCGTAGGCCAGCAGACGTTTAAGCGTCGGCCACATCGTTTCGAGCTTACGCATTGGCGGCCTCCTCATCCTGCTCCGGCGCATCGTCCAGCGCCGCTTCAAGCTGTTGATAGCGGTACATATCGCGATACCAGCCCGGCTGCTCGGCCAGCGCGTCATGCTGCCCGCGCTGGGCAATATGGCCGTGCTGCAATACCAGAATTTCGCTGGCTTCGGTAAGCGCTGACAAACGGTGGGCACTGATGATTATCGTGCGTCCGTCACCCCACTGGCGCAGGTTATGCAGGATCTGATGCTCGGTACGGCCATCCACGGCGGAGAGCGCATCATCCAGGATCAGGATTTCCGCATTCAGCAGCAGCGCGCGGGCAATGGAGATACGCTGTTTTTGCCCGCCGGACAGCATGACGCCGCGTTCCCCGACTTCGGTGTCGTAGCCCTGCGGCAGGCGCAAAATGTCATCATGCACGCTGGCCAAACGTGCCACATGCTCGATCTCTTCCTGCGTTGCCGCCGGGCAACCAAGCGCGATGTTGTTCGCCACGGTGTCAGAAAAAAGAAACGGCGTCTGGCTGACAACCGCCAGGCGACCACGCCACTCATCCAGCAGCAGGCTGGTGAGCGGAATATCATGGAAGCGAATATCGCCCTGCGTGACGTCAAAGTGGCGCTGGAGCAGCGACAGCACGGTACTTTTACCGGATCCCGTCGGGCCACAGATGCCCAGCATCTGGCCAGGCTGCAGCGTAAAGCTGACGTTCTCCAGCACCGGATGCTCCGTATGCGGATAGACAAACTTGCGGATGTCGACATGCATGACGCCGCGCCCTTCCGGTACGGCTTCGCTACCGTCGATGACCACCGGCGCTTCGGCCAGCATGGCGCGAATGCGACTATAGGCGGCACTGCCGCGCTCCACAATGTTAAACATCCAGGCCAGCGCCAGCATCGGCCAGATCATCAGCCCCAGATACATGGCAAAGCTGGTCAATTGCCCCAGGGTGAGCGTGCCCTGTACCACCATCCAGCTGCCGCCGCCAATGGCCAGCAGGTTTGCCATGCCGATTGCGATATAGATCGTCGGGTCAAAGCGAGCATCAATACGCGCGACGCGCATGTTCTTCGCTCCCGTGTCCGCGGCATCGGCCGCAAACAGCGCTGATTGCCGGTCCTCCAGGCCAAACGCTTTGATCATGCGGATGCTGGTCATGCTCTCCTGGGTGCGATCGTTCAGCGACGAAAACGCCGCCTGCGCCAGCTTGAAGCGCTCGTGCAGCTGTTCACCATAGCGATTGATCGCCAGCGCCATGATCGGCATCGGCAGCAGGGCCAGCAGGGTCAATTGCCAGCTGATCTGCGTGGACATGACGATCAGCACCGCACAGCCCATCACCAGCGAGTCCACCAGCGTCAACACCCCTTCCCCGGCGGCAAAGACCACGCGGTCAACGTCGTTAGTGGCGCGCGCGATAAGATCCCCGGTGCGGTGGCGCAGATAGAATTCGGGATGCTGTCGGCTCAGCTGGTGATAAAAATCTTCGCGCAGCTCAACGGCCAGCTGATAGGACGCACCAAACAGCAGCACGCGCCAGACGTAGCGCAGCAGATAAACAATGACCGCCGTCAGCACCAGCGTGCCAACCCACATCAACACCCGTGCGGTGGTGTAATGCTGTTCGGTGACGCCATCCACGACGTAGCCCACCACTTTCGGCGGGATCAGCTGCAGGATGGCAATGATAATAAGCAGGGCGACTGCACCGAGGTAGCGTTGCCACTCCCGACGAAAGTACCAGCTTAATTGGGCAAATAATCGCACGCGGTTTGTTCCTGAAGGTATTTTACGAAGTTATTCAATAGGTAATGCTGTGGTGTATTTAATCTGTTCCATGGCGAAGCTTGAGGTGACGTCCGATAACCCCGGCACGCTGTTCACCAGCCGCTTGTAGAAGTCATCATAGCGCTTCATGTCGGCCACCTGGACGCGCATCAGGTAATCGTACTCGCCGGCCATGCGCCAGAAACCGAGCACTTCGGGCATCTCAGACACCTGGGTGACGAAGCGGCAATACCACTCGCTGCTGTGATGCTGGGTTTTTATCAGCACAAAAGCCGTCAACCCAAGCCCCAGTTTTTCAGGATCTAACAGCGCGACGCGCCCCAGAAGAATGCCGTCATCTTCCAGCTTCTTAAGACGCTTCCAGCACGGGGTGGTGGTCAGATTAACGGCATCTGCCAGCGCCTGCAAAGAGAGGGTACAGTCACTTTGCAGCAATGAAAGGAGCTTGCGGTCAATTTTATCTAGCATACCCACCTCACAGAGAAAATTTTTCTCCCTTCATTCTATTTTAAAGGCCAGATAGCAACAATTTTTTCTGTGCTTTTCGCTATGCTAGGCACAAAATGACAAACGGATAACGACGATGAATAGCACCTGGGTTAAACATGCGATCAGCGAAATCAATGCCGACTATCAGCGCTCGGCGGATACGCATCTGATTCGCCTTTCCCTGCCGGGATTTGACGGCATTCAGCTCTATCTGAAAGATGAAAGCACCCATCCTACCGGCAGCCTGAAGCATCGCCTGGCGCGCTCGCTGTTTTTATACGGTTTATGTAACGGCTGGATTAAAGAGGGTACCACCATTATTGAATCCTCTTCCGGTTCAACGGCGGTATCCGAAGCCTATTTCGCCCGCCTGCTGGGTCTGCCGTTTATCGCGGTGATGCCCTCCTGCACCGCAAAACGCAAAATCGAGCAGATCGAATTTTACGGCGGTCGCTGCCACTTTGTGGAAAGCGCCTGCGAAATCTACGCCGCCTCCGAAACGCTGGCCCGTGAGCTGAACGGCCACTATATGGACCAGTTCACCTTCGCCGAGCGCGCGACAGACTGGCGCGGGAATAACAACATTGCTGACAGTATCTTCCGCCAGATGACCCACGAACCGCATCCGGTTCCGTCCTACATTGTCATGAGCGCCGGTACCGGCGGCACGTCAGCCACGATCGGACGCTACATCCGCTGTCAGGGCTACGATACCCAGCTGATGGTGGTTGACCCGCAGAACTCCGTGTTCCTTGACTACTGGCAAAACCGCGATGCCGACCTGCGCAGCCCGGTAGGCAGCAAAATTGAAGGCATTGGCCGTCCGCGCGTCGAGCCCTCTTTCATCCCCGACGTGGTGGACGAGATGATGCGCGTGCCGGATGCCGCCAGCGTGGCCACTGCTCACTGGCTGGAGACGCAACTGGGCCGCAAAGTGGGTGCCTCGACGGGCACCAATATGTGGGGCGCGCTGCAGCTTGCCGAACGCATGCGCGAAGCGGGCCGCAGCGGTTCCATCGTCACGCTGCTGTGCGACAGCGGCGAGCGTTATCTCGAGACCTACTACAATGCGGAGTGGGTACAGGCCAACATCGGTGATATCGCCCCCTGGAAAGCGCAGATTGCGCAGCTGCTGAAATAAAAAAAAGCCAGACCGAAGTCTGGCTTGCTGGAAGGGTCTCACTATTCGGGGGAATAGGGGAGGTTGTTATTGTCCAGCCAATGCGTCAAAAAATGGGACACCGCTTCATTACGGCAGTGACCAATAACCGGCAGATGGGGAAGTTCTGCTTTCAGCTGCGCCATCGCATTCCCCATGATCAGACCGCGACCTACGCTACCCAGCATTTCGCGGTCGTTCATGGCGTCGCCGAACGCCATACACTCCTGCAGCGTTAATCCCAGGTGGTCGCTCAGCACCGCCAGAGCGGAACCTTTGTTACAGCCCACCGGCAGCACTTCCAGGCAATCCACCGCCGAGAAGGTCAGGTGTGCCCGGTCACCCAGCGCCTCATTCAGTTGAATCCGTAAGCGACAGAGATCGTCGTGATCGCCGCAGAAGCAGATCTTGGTCACCGCATGGGCGGGGATCCGACGCAGATCGATAAGCTGATATGTAAAACCGCTATACACATGCGCGTGCAATAATTCCGGGATGTCGCTTCCGGTAAACCAGCCCCGATCGTTGAAGACGTGGATGCTGGCCTGCGTGTCCCAGGTACTGTGCAGCACGATGTCCGCCACTTCCGGATTGAGATCCTGTCGGTGCAGCACATCACCTTCTACAGAATGAATTCGCGTCCCGTTGCCGGTGATCAGAAAGGCGTCGAGGGAAAACGCGCCCAGCAGGTGGCGCATCTCCAGCACATGGCGGCCAGTGGCAAACGTCAGGGTGACATTACGCTCGTGCAGACGCTTCAGCGTGTTCAGGGTTTTCTCCCCTAAACGGTGATCCGGCATTAACAGCGTACCGTCCATATCAAATGCAGCGAGCCGAGCCATGATTACTCCCGAAATGTGATGCGGTTAACTTGTGCAACAGTATCGTGTGAGATATACGGAAGTAATAGTGAAAAGATGATAATTATTGTTCCGGGTTTAGCATGCGCCAGCTCAATCGACTTAATCAGTATCACCGGCTCTGGCAGCCTTCCGAGGGTGCAACGCAACAGGTCACCATCAGCGAGCTGGCCGCCCGCTGTTTTTGCAGCGAGCGGCATGTCCGAACGCTGCTGCGTCAGGCACAGGAGGCGGGCTGGCTGAGCTGGCGAGCGCAGTCTGGCCGCGGTAAACGGGGTGAACTGACGTTCCATGTCGCGCCTGAATCTCTGCGCAATACCATGATGGAGGAGGCGCTGAGGCGGGGAGAACAGCACAACGTGCTTGAGCTGGCCCAGCTCGCCCCCGACGCATTGCGATCATTGCTGCATCCCTTTTTAGGCGGGCAGTGGCAAAACGATACGCCAACGCTGCGCATCCCCTATTACCGCTCGCTGGATCCGCTTCATCCGGGTTTCTTACCCGGTCGGGCGGAACAGCATCTGGCAGGACAGATCTTTTCCGGACTGACGCGCTTTCACGGCAACAGCAGTGAACCGACTGGCGACCTTGCCCATCACTGGGAGGTGTCGGCGGACGGTTTGCGCTGGCATTTTTATATTCGTTCCACCTTACACTGGCATAACGGCGATAAGGTCGAAACCGGACAGCTTCAGCAAAGCCTGAATGCGCTTTTTGCCTTACCCGCCCTGCGGAAACTGTTCCAGAGCGTCCTGCGCATTGACGTCACCCACCCTCAGTGTCTGACGTTCACGCTGCACCAGCCGGACTACTGGCTGGCACACCGCCTGGCCACCTACTGTAGCCGGCTTGCACATCCCGAACAGCCCATGACGGGCTGCGGCCCCTTCAGGCTAAGCGTATATGAGCCCGATCTTGTCCGTCTGGAAAGCCACGAGCAGTACCATCTCAGCCACCCGCTGCTTAAGGCTATCGAATATTGGATCACACCGACGCTGTTTGACTATGGGCTGGGTACCAGCTGTCGCCATCCGGTGCAGATCGCCATTGGCGAGCCGGATGAACTTGAAAGCCTGCGCCTGGTGACGAACAGTACCAGTCTTGGCTTTTGCTATCTCACCCTGAAGCAAAGCCCGCGGCTGAGTGAAATGCAGGCACGACGGCTCATCAACATCATTCATCTCTCATCGCTTCTGCATACGCTACCGCTTAACGAGGGGCTGATTACCCCAACAGAGGAATTACTGCCCGGATGGGCGATCCCTCAGTGGTCGGATCTGGCACATGTCCCCCTACCGGAGACCTTAACCCTGATTTACCATTTGCCGGTTGAGTTGCACACGATGGCGCGTCAGCTAAAACAGTACCTTGCACAGCAGGGCTGCGAGCTAACGGTTATCTTTCACGACGCAAAAACCTGGGACGGATGCCAGCAACTGGCGGATGCGGATCTCATGATGGGTGACAGGCTGATTGGCGAAGCGCCGGAATATACGCTTGAGCAGTGGTTACGCTGTGATGCCCTCTGGCCACACCTGCTGAGCGCGCCGCAATATGCTCATCTGCAGGCCACGCTGGATGCGGTACAGACTCAGTCCGATGAGCAGGCCAGACATGCCGGGCTCAGGGCCATTTTCTCCGGACTCATGGAAAAGGCGGTGATCACCCCACTGTTCAATTATCAATACCAGATCAGCGCCCCGCCGGGTGTCAACGGCATACGCCTCAACACTCGCGGCTGGTTTGACTTTACCGAAGCCTGGCTGCCCGCCCCCAAAGCGTGAAGAAGCTGGTCGCCGTCGTGGTCAGACGGTAACATAACGTTTTTACCGTAACAGTCGAGATGATTTATGAAACGTGCCGTCGTCGTGTTCAGCGGAGGACAAGATTCTACTACCTGCCTGGTTCAGGCTCTTCATCAGTACGATGAAGTTCACTGTGTGACTTTCGATTATGGTCAGCGTCATCGCGCTGAGATCGACGTTGCCCGTGAACTGGCCCTGAAACTGAGGGCACGCGCGCACAAGGTGCTGGACGTTACGCTGTTAAATGAACTGGCCGTGAGTAGCCTCACGCGGGACAGTATTCCCGTCCCGGACTACGAACCCGATGCCAGCGGCATTCCGAATACCTTCGTGCCGGGCCGTAATATCCTCTTCCTGACCCTGACGGCGATCTACGCCTACCAGGTGAAAGCCGAAGCGGTGATCACGGGCGTGTGTGAAACAGATTTCTCCGGCTACCCGGACTGTCGTGATGAGTTCGTGAAGGCGTTAAACCACGCCGTCAATCTGGGGATGGCGAAAGAGACGCGCTTTGAAACCCCGCTGATGTGGCTGGATAAAGCCGAAACCTGGGCGCTGGCGGACTACTGGGGCAAGCTGGACCTGGTTCGCAGCGAAACCCTCACCTGCTATAACGGCATCAAAGGCGACGGTTGCGGCCAGTGCGCCGCCTGTAATCTGCGCGCGAATGGGCTAAATCACTATCTGGCCGATAAAGCCGGCGTGATGGCCGCTATGCAGAAAAAAACTGGGCTAAAATAGGGCTACTTAACCGTGCTGTCGAACAGTTTCACGCCGGCAGCACGGGTGACTTTCATCAGCGTTGTCAGCGTTGGGTTGCCGTTGTCTGATAAGGTTCGGTATAGCTGCTGACGAGACAGGCCTGCTTTGGCAGCGATTGTACCTATGCCGCCGCGGGATTCGATGACACGTCTTAGCGCGATTAAGTATGCTGGGATCCCCTGTTCCTCATAAATCTCATCCAACGCAACCTGCAGATAGAGTTGGGCGTAGGAAGGGTTTTCGCGAAGCATTTTTACGACGGCTTCATCATGGCTGACGGAACTAGAAAATTTTCGTTGGCTCTTGCTCATCCGGTTTATCCTTTTGATGTTCTCTCCAGTAATCTATTGCCAGTTTCACATCAGTCTTTTGACTCTTTTTGTCACCGCCGATCAGCAACAACAGGATCTTCCGATGTTGAAGCGCAAAATAGATTCGATAGCCGGGACCACAATCAATCTTCAATTCCCAGATACCCTCTCTAAGGTATCGGTAATCGCCGAAATTCCCTTTCTCAGCACGGTCAATTCGCAGAAGGATCCGAAACGCTAACTCCGGATCCTTTCGCTTTATCTTTGCTACCCACTCCTCAAACGGCACTTTCCCGTCACGGGTCCGGTAACGTTCAACAACGTAGTCCCTGTCCATTATTCTATCCCTGAAAAACCTTTTTGTCTTTTATAAAAGACAAATTCCTACGCGATCATCAGCTCCAGCTTTTCGCGCAATTCCCCTTCCAGCGGCAGCGCTTTCTGCGTTTTCAGATCGATACAGACAAAAGTAATCAGCGCATCAGCGACCACCTGCCCTTCGGGATCGAGCGTCACCACCTGGCTTAACACGCCGCTTTTGCCATTGATCTGCTGCACCTGGCTGGCCACCGTGAGTACATCGCCCAGCACGGCCGGACGACGGTAGTTGATGTTGATATTGACGACCACGAACGCGATGTTGTGCGCGGTCAGCCACTGAAAGCTTTCGCTGTTTTCCAGCCCGTCCCAGCGCGCTTCCTCAAGAAACTCCAGGTAGCGGGCATTGTTCACATGCTGGTAAACGTCGAGGTGAAAACCGCGTACTTTAATTTTTGTCTGCATAGCGCAATAGCCTTTACTGTTATTGTAGGATGAGAGGTCATAACTGGTATGACCTCTTTATCCTGGCAAATTTTTGCCGCAGTGCAAGAAATTGCGTGATTACAACGTCAGGTGTGAGAGGTTGCGCTCAACCAGCGCGCTCCCCATGCCCGGAACCTGTTTGAGATCGTCGACCGTTTTGAAAGGACCATACTCTTCACGATAGCTGACGATAGCCTGCGCTTTTTTCAGTCCGACGCCATTCATCACACGGGCGAGATCCTCGGCAGAGGCTGAATTGATGCTGACCCGCGTACCATCATCGTCCGCATTTTTACCGGCTTCGGTCGCTTTAGTCTGCCCTTGCGCCGGCATCGCTGCGTCGGATTTGCTCTGTGTCGTCTGTTGTTTGGCGGCAGGCGTCGCCGCCAGCGCCCCCGCGCTCATCCCGGTGGTGGCAATAGCCAGCGTAATTAACAGTGCTTTGATTCCACATTTCATGCTGTTATCTCCTTGTTTGTTGACAGCCCCGTCACGATAGCCGCCCGAGAAAACCGGCACAAACAGCAGAGTGCAGAAATGGAAAAGGCCGCGAAAGCGGCCTTTAGTTATTGCAGAGCGTTACGAAAATCTGCGAGCAGATACGTAATTATTGCTGCTGAGTGATGATGTCGCCCAGCTTAATTTTGGCATCTTTACGCAGGTTGCTCATCATGGCTTCGAAGGCAATCTGAGCATTGTTCTGGGTAATCCCCTGGACCATCGCCTTCTTCTGCGCGTCTGGCAAGGTACCGGCTTTCACTTCATCCAGCGCCAGCAGAACGACGTTACCCTGCGCATCGGTGGTAGTACCGAAGCTTGGCTTGTCCTTCGCAGGCAGAGTCAGGCCAAACGCGGCCTGGCTGATTGGATCCTGACCGGTACGGCTCAGCGTTTTCGCCTCACCGAAGCTCAGGCCAGCCGCTTTCAGCGCATCCTCTTTACCCGCTTTCAGATCGGCCAGAATCTTCTCAGCATCCAGCTTCGCCTGCTGTTCCGCTTTGTTGTGCTTAACCTGAGCGACGACCTGATCCTTCACTTCCGCCAGCGGTTTGACCGCTTCTGGCTTGTGCTCGCTGACGCGCAGCACAAACGCACGATCGCCATCAACGGTAATGATGTCAGAGTTACTGCCCGGCGTGCCGTTCTCGCCGACCAGACCACCGTTGAAGATGGCATCTGAAACCGGTTTGAAGTTCAGCTCTTCCGGCAGGTTGTCACGGCCAAACCAGCCCGTCTCAACCGCTTTCACCCCAGCCGCCTGCTCGGCACCCGCCAGAGATTCGTTGTCGTTGCTGGCAGCATCGCTCACCTTCTGCTGCAGTGCATAGTAGGCATCCAGCGCTTTTTCCTGTTTCACTTTCGCCGCGATATCGTCGCGAACCTCAGCCAGCGGCTTGGTTTTCGCCGCGGTGATGTCGTCCAGACGCACGACCAGGAAGCCCACGGAAGATTTAATGACGCCAGACAGTTGGCCTTTCTCTTTCAGGCCGGCATTTTTCAGCTCGTCCGGCGTGGTCGCGTCTTCCAGCCAGCCCATATCGCCGCCGTTTTTCGCAGAGATAATGTCGGTGGATTTCGCTTTCGCGACGGTCGCGAAATCAGCGCCTTTGTTCAGCTCATCCAGTACCGCTTTGGCATCCGCCTCGGTTTTGGTCTGAATCACGCTGTAGCGGTTACGCTGCGGCTGTGTGAACTGATCCTGATGCTGGTCATAGTAAGACTGGATTTCCGCGTCAGACGCGGTTTCCTGCAGCGCGGCAGCATCCAGCTTGATGTAGCTCACACGGAACTGCTCTGGAGAAACAAAGGTATTCTTGTTCTGCTCGTAATAAGCGTTAACGTCAGCGTCGCTCACCTGCTGTTTCGCGGCAAGGGCGTTCACATCAATGGTCGCTTCACGTACAACGCGCTGCTGTGCTACCAGCGCGGCCAGTTCATCCGTTTCACCTTTGAGCATGAAATCAGTGCCGACAACGGCATTGATGAGCTGCTGAGTGGTCAGCTGGTTACGCAGAGCCTGCGCGTACTGATCGGCCGTCATCCCCATCTGGTTAACGATGCTGTTGTAACGCGCGTTGTCGAATTTACCGTTAGACTGGAAGGCTTGCGTGGAGAAAATGGCTTTTTTCACCTGCTCATCGCTGATGCCAAGGCCCAGTTTTTTGGCATACTGATCCAGCAGCGCTTCGTCGATAAGACGGTTCAGAGTCTGTTGGCGCAGGGTTTTCATGTACCCTTCGTTCGCTGCCAGTTCAGAGAATTGGTCGCCCAGCTGTTGCTGCATACGGTTACGTTCACCGGCAAAAGCATTCTCGAACTGACCGCGGCTGATCTCCTGGCCATTCACTTTTGCGGCATAGTTCGCGCCACCGCCAATAAGGTAACTGCTCACGCCGGTCAATATGAACGACACGATAATGATACCGAAAATAATCTTGAGCACGAGACTGTTAGCAGCCGTGCGTAAGCTGTCCATCATGGTGTAACAACACTCCGCTGTAGGTGACTGGTTACCTGACGCTGACGGAAAATCCTGCCCGTCGCGCGTAAAGTCGTATTGTGACAAGAAAACGGGGCGATTGTCAGCCCACAACTCGCATAAACTCGCACAAATCAGGTCTGGACAAACAAAAAAGGCACATCAAACGATGCGCCCTTGTACTATCCGGCTTCCCTGAAACGGGAAAGCAATCAGTTTACTGCGTCTTTCAGCGCTTTACCTGCACGGAAACCCGGCACTTTAGCGGCAGCAATGGTGATCTCTTTACCGGTCTGAGGGTTGCGGCCAGTACGGGCAGCACGCTCTTTAACAGCAAAAGTACCGAAGCCTACCAGTGCAACGTCGTCCCCAGCCTGCAGAGATTCAGTAACAGAAGCAATTAATGCATCTAACGCACGTCCAGCTGCAGCTTTAGAAATATCAGCACCAGCAGCAATTTTGTCAATCAGTTGAGATTTATTCACTGTTCTCTTCCTCTCTTTATAATTTATATCGCGCCTGAATCCTTCACAACGCGACCGCGCAGCAGTTATATCAGGCCTGCCATGACCTTACAACACCCGTTGTTGATGGCTGACCTAATCAGCAATCTAAATTAGCTATACAAAAAAAGGCTGGCAAGTGCGAAATGACTTACCAGCCTTGTTTTTATTGACGCTCTTTGCGCGAGGTCACTATTTTGCGGTTACAACCTGCATTCCTGACGGTTCATTCTGCAATGCGAGACTAAGAACTTCCTCAATTCGCTTAACAGGATGAATCTGCAGGTCGGCAATCACGTTGTCCGGAATCTCTTCCAGATCGCGTTTATTTTCGTAAGGGATCAATACGGTTTTGATCCCACCGCGGTGTGCCGCCAGCAGTTTTTCTTTTAAGCCGCCAATCGGCAGAACCTGGCCACGCAGCGTAATCTCACCGGTCATCGCCACATCGGCACGCACCGGGTTCCCTGTCAGGCAAGAAACCAGAGCGGTACACATGGCAATACCCGCGCTTGGACCATCTTTCGGCGTCGCCCCTTCAGGTACGTGCACGTGGATGTCGCGTTTTTCGTAGAAATCAGGGTTGATCCCCAGTTTCTCCGCGCGCGCGCGCACCACGGTCAGCGCCGCCTGAATGGACTCCTGCATCACTTCACCCAGCGAGCCGGTGTAGGTCAGTTTGCCTTTACCCGGTACACAGGCGGTTTCGATGGTCAGCAGATCGCCGCCCACTTCCGTCCATGCCAGACCGGTCACCTGGCCAACGCGGTTTTCGTTATCCGCGCGACCGTAGTCGAAGCGCTGAACACCGAGATAGGCATGCAGATTATCGCCGTTAATCACAATGTGTTTCAGGCTCTTATCCAGCAGCAACTGTTTCACCGCCTTACGGCACAGTTTAGAGATTTCACGCTCAAGGCTACGCACGCCCGCTTCACGGGTGTAGTAGCGAATGATGCCAATAATCGCGCTGTCCTCGACGGTCAGCTCGTTGGCTTTAAGCGCGTTACGCTCAATCTGTTTCGGCAGCAGGTGCTGTTTAGCAATGTTCAGCTTCTCGTCTTCGGTGTAACCGGAGAGACGGATCACTTCCATACGGTCCAGCAGCGGAGCCGGAATGTTCATGGAGTTCGACGTCGCCACGAACATGACGTCGCTCAGGTCGTAGTCCACTTCCAGATAGTGATCGCTGAACGCCACGTTCTGTTCTGGATCAAGTACTTCCAGCAGGGCAGACGCTGGATCGCCACGCATGTCCGACGACATCTTGTCGATCTCATCCAGCAGGAACAGCGGGTTTTTAACGCCCACTTTCGCCATCTTCTGGATCAATTTACCCGGCATAGAACCGATGTAGGTACGGCGGTGACCGCGGATTTCCGCTTCATCGCGCACGCCACCCAGCGCCATACGGATATACTTACGTCCGGTCGCTTTAGCGATGGACTGACCCAGAGAGGTTTTACCCACCCCTGGCGGTCCTACCAGGCACAGAATTGGGCCTTTGATTTTGTTTACACGGCTTTGAACCGCGAGGTACTCAAGAATGCGGTCTTTCACGCGTTCCAGGCCGTAGTGGTCGGTATCGAGGATTTCCTGCGCCTGACGCAGGTCTTTTTTGACCTTGCTGCGGGCGTTCCACGGAACCTGCACCATCCACTCAATGTAGCCGCGTACGACGGTCGCTTCAGCCGACATTGGAGACATCATTTTCAGCTTCTGCAGCTCGGCTTCGGCTTTCTCTTTCGCCTCTTTCGGCATCTTGGCCGCGTCGATCTTACGCTTCAGCGCTTCGTTTTCGTCCGGCGCATCGTCCATCTCGCCCAGTTCTTTCTGAATGGCCTTCATTTGCTCATTCAGATAGTACTCACGCTGAGATTTTTCCATCTGCTTTTTCACGCGGTTGCGAATACGCTTCTCAACCTGCAGCAGATCGATTTCGGACTCCATCATCGCCATCAGATATTCCAGACGTTCGTTAACGTCGGACATTTCCAGCACAGACTGTTTGTCAGCCAGCTTCAGCGGCATATGTGCAGCGATGGTGTCCGCCAGACGTGCAGGATCGTCGATGCTGTTCAGCGACGTCAGCACTTCTGGTGGGATTTTCTTGTTCAGCTTGATGTAGCCTTCAAACTGGCTAATCGCGGTGCGAACCAGTACTTCCTGCTCGCGCTCATCAAGTTCAGGCGAATCAAGGTACTCTGCTTTGGCAGAGAAATGTTCGCCGTCGTCTGACAGAGTGGTAATACGCGCACGCTGCAGGCCTTCAACCAGCACCTTCACGGTGCCGTCAGGCAGCTTCAGCATCTGCAAAATAGAGGCCACGGTCCCGACGGTGAAAAGATCGTTTACACCCGGCTCATCCGTTGATGCTTCTTTCTGCGCCACCAGCATGATTTTTTTATCATGATCCATAGCGGCTTCGAGGCAACGGATAGATTTTTCCCGCCCTACAAATAAGGGTATGACCATGTGCGGATAAACCACCACATCGCGCAACGGCAATACGGGGATTTCAATGCGTTCAGAACGCTCAGGATTCATAGAGCTCTCTCTTAGTTAGTGTCCGCCAGGTAAGCTGGTCATGTCACTGTGCTTCACATAACCATTAACATGTATCCAGTATATGGGGATGTTTCCCACACATTCAACGCTATGAATACGGAAAAAGTAAAGGGGAGATAAAATCCCCCCTTTTTGATTAACTGCTTGTATGATTTGGTGAATTATTCGCCAGATGCCTGCTGGGCTTCCGGTTTACCGTAAATCAGCAGCGGCTTGGTTTGACCGCTGATGACGGACTCGTCAATCACCACTTTCTCAACGTCTTCCATCGACGGCAGATCGTACATGGTGTCGAGCAGTGCCGCTTCAACGATAGAACGCAGACCACGAGCACCGGTTTTACGGACCATCGCTTTTTTGGCAATGGCATCCAGCGCTTCGTCGCGGAATTCCAGGTCAACGCCTTCCAGATTGAACAGCGCCTGATACTGCTTGGTCAGCGCATTTTTTGGCTCTTTCAGGATCTGGATCAGCGCGTCTTCACTCAGCTCATTCAGCGTTGCCACAACCGGCAGACGACCGATGAACTCAGGGATCAGACCGAATTTGATCAGATCTTCCGGTTCAACCTGAGACAGCAGCTCGCCTTCGTTCGGTTTTTCAGCCGTCGATTTCACCGTTGCGCCAAAACCAATGCCAGAGCCGGTTTCAACACGGTGGGAGATGACTTTATCCAGACCGGCAAACGCACCGCCACAGATGAACAGGATCTTGGAGGTATCAACCTGCAGGAACTCCTGCTGAGGATGTTTACGACCACCCTGTGGTGGAACGGCGGCTACCGTACCTTCGATCAGCTTCAGCAGTGCCTGCTGTACGCCTTCACCCGATACGTCACGGGTGATGGACGGGTTGTCGGATTTACGGGAGATCTTGTCGATCTCATCGATGTAAACAATCCCGCGCTGGGCTTTCTGTACGTCGTAATCGCACTTCTGCAGCAGTTTCTGGATGATGTTTTCGACGTCCTCACCCACATAACCGGCCTCGGTCAGGGTGGTGGCATCCGCCATGGTGAACGGAACATCAAGCAGACGCGCCAGGGTTTCAGCCAGCAGCGTTTTACCGGAACCGGTTGGGCCGATCAGCAGAATGTTGCTTTTACCCAGTTCCACGCCATTGCTGGTGTCGCCGTTACGCAGGCGTTTGTAGTGGTTATAGACCGCTACCGCCAGCACTTTCTTGGCCTGCTCCTGACCGATGACGTAGTCGTCAAGATGATGACGAATTTCATGCGGCGTTGGCAGCGCGCTGCGCTCACGGTGCGGTGCGACTTCTTTAATCTCTTCGCGAATGATGTCGTTACATAAATCGACACATTCGTCGCAGATATACACGGACGGCCCGGCAATCAGTTTACGCACTTCATGCTGGCTTTTGCCGCAAAAAGAGCAGTACAGCAGTTTGCCCGAACCATCTTTGCGTTTATCTGTCATGAGTCCAAACCTCTTTTTAAGTTCTTTGTGCCGCACATGACGACGCAAATGCCATTCTAAGACGCAAGCTGCATCAAGCAGCGTGCCGCCCTACCTTAGTATAGCGGCACACTCGCGTCGCGGGCATCAATTACGATGGGTCAACACGGAGTCGACTAAGCCGTACTCAACTGCCTCTGAAGCAGAGAGGAAGCGATCGCGCTCGGTATCGCGCTCGATCTGCTCGAGAGGTTGACCCGTATGCTGCGCCATAAGTTCATTCATGCGCGCTTTTACTTTCAGAATTTCGCGGGCGTGGATTTCGATATCCGTCGCCTGCCCCTGGTAACCGCCCAGCGGCTGGTGAATCATCACGCGGGAATTTGGCAAGCAGAAACGCTTACCCTTCGCCCCTGCGGTTAACAGGAACGCGCCCATAGATGCTGCCTGACCCATACAGATCGTGCTGACATCCGGTTTGATGAATTGCATGGTGTCATAAATGGACATCCCTGCTGTAATCACGCCACCCGGGGAGTTAATGTACAGGTAAATGTCTTTTTCCGGGTTTTCCGCTTCCAGAAACAGCATCTGCGCCACGATCAGGTTAGCCATATGGTCTTCCACCTGGCCGGTCAGAAAGATAACGCGTTCCTTGAGCAGACGGGAATAGATATCAAAAGAACGCTCACCACGTGAGGTCTGTTCAATAACCATTGGCACCAGAGCCATATGGGGTGCAAAGTTATCTCGTTCGCCACTGTATGACATTTCCGTCTCCTGGATCAAAATTGAAAACACCTGCTGTACTGATTGTAACCTTACGGACGGATTATCAGCCAGTCTCATTCATCATGATTACGTACTTATGGGGTTCACAGTGCCCTATTTCAAGCATAACAACCTTTTGTTGTTACGCTAACACCGAAAGGGCGTTTTAGCACTCTTCCTGGGCTCTGGCTGCGATAAAAAAAACCCGCTGCCGCAAGGCAACGGGTTTTCTGTTCAAACTTTAAACCGTTGGGGCGAAATTACGCCTGCTGGTTCATCAGTTCGTTGAAAGAGGTCGCTTTTTCGGTCACTTTCGCTTTCGCCAGTACCGCTTCAACCGCCTGCTCTTCCAGGGCTACGTTGCGCATGTTGTCCATCAGCTCTTTGTTCTTACCGTAGAACTCGATCACTTCTGATGGATCTTCGTATGCAGAAGCCATCTCTTCGATCAGGCCTTTCACACGCTCTTCGTCAGCTTTCAGCTCGTGGGTACGAATCACTTCGCCCAGCAGCAGGCCAACCACAACGCGACGTTTCGCTTGCTCTTCGAACAGCTCGCGTGGCAGTTCCATCGCTTGCTGCTGGTTGCCACCGAAACGCTGTGCAGCCTGACGGCGCAGAACGTCGATTTCGCTGTCGATCAGGGCAGCAGGAACGTCGATTTCGTTGGCTTTCACCAGACCTTCGATCGCCTGAGACTTCACGCGGTTGCGCACAGCGCCGTTCAGCTCGCGCTCCATGTTTTTACGCACTTCGGTACGCAGGCCAGCAACAGAACCGTCTTCCACGCCGAAACGTTTGATGAACTCTTCAGTCAGTTCTGGCAGTTCGCGCTCTTCCACTTTCTTCAGGTTGATGACGAACTTCGCTGCTTTACCCTTCAGGTTTTCAGCGTGGTACTCTTCAGGGAAGGTCACGTCGATGGTGAACTCTTCGCCCGCTTTGTGGCCTTTGATACCGTCTTCGAAGCCTGGGATCATACGACCCTGGCCCATTGCCAGTACGAAGTCAGACGCTTTGCCGCCTTCGAACTCTTCGCCGTCTACAGAACCGGTGAAGTCGATGGTCACACGGTCTTCCGCGTCAACAGCGCCTTCTTTCTCTTTCCAGTTCGCCTGCTGCTTACGCAGGGTGTCCAGCATGCCGTCAACGTCTTCGTCAGTCACGGAGACAATCGGTTTTTCAACTTCGATAGATTCCAGACCTTTCAGCTCAACTTCCGGGTACACTTCGAACTCTACGGAGTAGGTGAAGTCTTCGCCCAGTTTGTATTCGCCTGGAACGTAGTTTGGCGCACCGGCCGGATTGATTTTTTCTTTGATGATCGCATCGATAAAGTTGCGGCTCATCAGTTCACCCAGCACATCCTGACGCACGGAAGCGCCATAACGCTGAGCAACAACATTCATTGGTACTTTGCCCTTACGGAAGCCGTCAATACGTACTTTTTTTGCTACGTTGACCAGCTCGCTTTTCACAGCAGTTTCGATGCTGTCAGCAGCGATAGTAATCGTTACACGGCGGCCAAGGCCTTGAGTGGTTTCAACTGAAACTTGCATCTTGTTACCTCAAAAAAATCACAGTGCTCGGTCAACTCTGAATCTGTCTGTTATACCGGGATGCTCTCTTAGTGCAGATTCACATTCCCTGTCGCCAGAATCATCCCGAAGACATTCAATAAGACGCGGCATTATAGCGGCATCACTTAGGTGAGTCGAGAACGGTTGGGGCATGTTGCTGCGGCTTTTTTCACACTTTAAGGCTATTTTTAGCCTTAAAATCGCACCATCCGCTCAAAACTCAGACAAAACAAAACGGCCCGGAGGCCGTTTTGAGGAAATCTGTAAGCAACATACTGGAAAAGCTCCAGCCGTTGCAAATCCGATTTATCAGGCGATAGTGCCTGCACCGCGACAGGGCGGCGATGCGAAAACCGTATCCTGCAAGCCTTCCCATTCCTTAATGGTGTAGGTATGCAGTGCCAGCGCATGCACGGTCGTGGAGAGCTCTTCCGTCAAGGTGCTGTAGATCAAGCGATGTCGGTTCAGGAAACGTTCTCCCGTGAAGCGATCGCTAACCAGAACCACTTTAAAGTGGCTTTCAGAACCTGCCGGTACGTTATGACGATAGCTTTCGTCGACGACTTCGAGGAACACAGGGTTGAACGCTGCCCTTAATTTATCTTCTATATGCTCACGTATCATCATGAAATTACTCCTCCGACAACGCCAGGATGTCACCCATCCCTTTAAATGTTAGCCGCTTTTACCGTTTCCATTACACCTTGACAACAAATATTTAGCTTTCGTCTGATTTTCTCATTCAAACGAATGAAGTTCACTGTGAGGCTCATACCTTTTGTCATCCGTGGAAGGAGAAAATGGGTGAGCTGGTCAGTTTTCGGACAAGACGATGAATTTACATGCGTTGACCACTTCCCCTGACCGTTGGCGATGTTATGATGGCGGCAATTTTTCTCTCTATTATGCTTACGATTCGTGAGAACCTTAAAATGTTAAAAAAATTCTTCTTTCCATTGGTAGCCCTTTTTATGCTGGCAGGCTGCGCTACCCCGCCGACCACCATTGATGTCTCACCGAAAATCACCCTGCCTCAGCAGGATCCAAGCCTGATGGGCGTCACCGTGAGCATTAACGGCGCCGATCAGCGTCAGGATCAGGCGCTGGCAAAAGTGACCCGCGATAACCAGCAGGTGACGCTCACCGCCTCCCGCGACCTGCGCTTCCTGCTGCAGGAAGTGCTGGAGAAACAGATGACCTCCCGTGGTTATATGGTTGGCCCAAGCGGCGCGGTGGATCTGCAGATCATCGTGAACAACCTGTACGCTGATGTGTCTCAGGGCAACGTGCGCTACAACATCGCCACCAAAGCGGATATCGCCATCATCGCGACCGCGAAGAACGGTAACAAGATGACCAAGAACTATCGTGCGAGCTACTCTGTAGAAGGCGCGTTCCAGGCATCGAATAAAAATATTGCTGATGCGGTTAACAGCGTGCTGACGGATACCATTTCCGACATGGCGCAGGACACCAGCATTCACGACTTCATCAAGCAGAACGCGCGTTAATCCTGCCCGCTGACCCGGTCTATCGCCGGGTCAGTTTTATAAGAACATGTCCAGCCATTACTTACGCATTTTCCAGCAACCGAAATCAGAGATTCTGCTGATCCTCGGCTTTGCCTCGGGTTTACCCCTCGCGCTCACCTCCGGCACGCTTCAGGCGTGGATGACGGTCGAGAACATCGATCTGAAAACCATTGGCTTCTTCTCGCTTGTGGGTCAGGCCTATGTATTCAAGTTTCTGTGGTCTCCGGTCATGGATCGCTACACGCCGCCATTCCTCGGGCGTCGTCGCGGCTGGCTGGTGATGACGCAGCTCCTGCTGCTGCTGGCCATTGCGGCGATGGGTTTTCTTGAACCCGCCACGCAGCTTCGCTGGATGGCCGCGCTTGCGGTGGTGATTGCCTTCTGTTCCGCCTCTCAGGATATCGTGTTCGACGCCTGGAAGACGGACGTGTTACCAGCGGAAGAGCGCGGTGCCGGTGCGGCCATCAGCGTGCTGGGCTATCGCCTCGGGATGCTGGTCTCCGGCGGGCTGGCGCTGTGGCTGGCAGACCGTTACCTAGGCTGGCAGGGGATGTACTGGCTGATGGCTGCTCTGCTGATCCCCTGCATTATCGCGACGCTATTGGCGCCCGAACCGAGTGACGTTATCCCGGTTCCCCGCTCGCTGGAGCAGGCCGTCGCCGAACCGCTGCGTGACTTCTTTGGCCGCAACAACGCCTGGCTGATCCTGCTGCTTATCGTCCTTTATAAGCTGGGCGATGCTTTTGCCATGAGCCTGACCACCACCTTCCTGATCAGGGGTGTCGGTTTTGATGCAGGTGAAGTAGGCGTGGTGAATAAAACGCTGGGGCTGTTTGCGACCATTGTCGGGGCACTGTATGGCGGCGTGCTGATGCAGCGCCTGACGCTGTTCCGCGCGCTGCTGATCTTCGGCATTCTGCAAGGCGCCTCCAACGCAGGCTATTGGCTGCTGTCGATTACCGACAAACATACAATCAGCATGGCTGCGGCGGTATTTTTTGAAAATCTCTGCGGCGGTATGGGGACAGCGGCCTTTGTCGCCCTGCTGATGACCCTGTGCAACAAGTCATTTTCCGCTACGCAGTTCGCACTGCTCTCGGCGCTCTCTGCCGTAGGCCGCGTTTATGTAGGCCCAATTGCCGGCTGGTTCGTGGAAGCCCACGGTTGGCCAACATTTTATCTCTTCTCGGTCGTGGCTGCCGTGCCGGGGATTTTATTGCTGCTGGTGTGTCGCCAGACGCTGGAATATACCCAGCGGACCGAACACTTTATGCCGCGCACCGAATATCACCGCGCCTACCGTTTTGCGTTACGACTGTTAATGATGGGCAGCATTGCGCTGGCACTCTGGCTTGTGGTGCTCATTATTAATGCCAGCACGTCTCTGGCACTCCCCTTCGGGGCCCTTCTGCTGGACGCCGGTGCCCTGCTGGCCATCGTTGGGATCCTGACCGGGGGTCTGCTCGATTTCATGGCGTTGCGTAAAACGCAGCTGACCTGAAGAAAAATACGAAAGGTTATTTCCCGTTGTAATCACTAACCGAAATTATAACGGTGAAATAGCCACCAGCGACGAAAAAAAATATTTGTTGTTTTGTGCGGGATAGGATTTGGAAATTATTGGCTCCGGTTCCAAAACGCTATTTTTCATTAAACGATTCAGCATGTGATAGTTTGATTTTTCGTTTTTTAGATGTCTTTTTATTGATAATTAATTGTTAATTTTTTGTTTGTTTTTAACAATGGTTATACCAATTGCCCCTTTTAGGGTATGCTTGGGGGTCCTTTCGTTATAAAGCCCATCTCATGCGGCTTCGGTCATAAAAACCGACATAATTTGCAACACTTGTGACACGTGCGGCAGAACCCGGTAACACCTTCCTGACACAGGCCTAATGATGTTTACAGTAATGTAACCTTCCCGTAAAATGCCCGCACACTTTAAACGCCACCAGACTCCCGTGGAATTGAGGTCGTTAAATGAGACTCAGGAAATACAATAAAAGTTTGGGATGGTTGTCATTATTCGCAGGCACTGTATTACTCAGTGGCTGTGATTCTGCACTACTAGACCCCAAAGGACAGATTGGACTGGAACAACGTTCACTGATATTGACGGCTTTTGGCCTGATGTTGATTGTGGTTATTCCAGCCATTTTGATGGCTGTTGGTTTCGCCTGGAAGTATCGTGCGAGCAATAAAGATGCGAAGTATAGCCCGAACTGGTCACACTCCAATAAAGTGGAAGCTGTGGTCTGGACGGTACCTATCCTGATCATCCTGTTCCTTGCCGTACTGACCTGGAAAACCACTCACGCACTTGAGCCGAGCAAGCCGCTGGTTCACGATGAAAAACCTATTACCATCGAAGTGGTCTCCATGGACTGGAAATGGTTCTTCATCTATCCAGAGCAGGGTATTGCTACCGTGAATGAAATCGCCTTCCCGGCGAACACTCCGGTTCAGTTCAAAGTGACCTCCAACTCCGTAATGAACTCCTTCTTCATCCCGCGTCTGGGTAGCCAGATTTACGCGATGGCCGGCATGCAGACTAACCTGCACCTGATCGCGAATGAAGCAGGCACCTATGATGGTATCTCCGCCAGCTATAGCGGCCCGGGCTTCTCAGGTATGAAGTTCAAAGCTATTGCAACGCCAGACCGTGCCGCTTTCGACCAGTGGGTTGAAAAAGCGAAGCAGTCTCCAAACACCATGTCTGACATGGCGGCGTTCGAAAAAGTGGCTGCACCTAGCGAATACAACAAGGTGGAGTACTTCTCTAACGTGAAACCCGATTTGTTCAAAGATGTGATTGGCAAATTTATGGATCACGGCAAGAGCATGGACATGACCCAGCCTGAAGGCGAGCACAGCGCGCACGAAGGTATGGAAGGCATGGACATGAGCCACGCGGAAACCGCTCACTAAGGGGCCGAGGAAGAAAATGTTCGGAAAATTGACACTGGATGCAGTGCCCTACCATGAACCGATTATCGTGGTTACGGTGGCTGCAATTATCATTGGTGGCGCGGCCTTACTGGCCTTAATCACTTACTTCGGTAAGTGGAGCTACCTGTGGAACGAGTGGCTGACTTCGGTTGACCACAAAAAACTCGGTATCATGTACTGCATCGTCGGTATCGTCATGTTAATTCGTGGCTTTGCGGATGCAATCATGATGCGTAGCCAGCAGGCACTCGCCTCTGCGGGTGAAGCCGGCTTCCTGCCACCGCACCACTACGATCAGATCTTTACCGCCCACGGCGTTATCATGATCTTCTTCGTGGCGATGCCGCTGGTTATCGGTCTGATGAACGTGGTCGTTCCGCTGCAAATCGGCGCGCGCGACGTGGCGTTCCCGTTCCTGAACAACCTGAGCTTCTGGTTCACGGTTGTCGGCGTTATCTTGGTTAACCTGTCACTGGGTGTGGGCGAATTCGCGCAGACCGGCTGGCTGGCTTACCCACCGCTGTCAGGAATTGAGTACAGTCCGGGCGTTGGCGTCGACTACTGGATTTGGGCGCTTCAGCTCTCCGGTGTCGGTACAACCCTGACCGGTATCAACTTCTTCGTGACCATTATCAAGATGCGTGCCCCTGGCATGACCATGTTCAAGATGCCGGTATTTACCTGGGCATCTCTGTGCGCCAACATCCTGATTATTGCCTCCTTCCCAATCCTGACCGTCACCATCGCGCTGCTGACCCTGGACCGCTACCTGGGCACCCATTTCTTCACGAACGATATGGGTGGCAACATGATGATGTACATCAACCTGATTTGGGCCTGGGGTCACCCGGAAGTGTACATCCTGGTTCTGCCTGTGTTCGGTGTGTTCTCCGAAATCGCAGCAACCTTCTCGCGTAAACGTCTGTTTGGTTACACCTCTCTGGTGTGGGCAACCGTGTGTATTACCGTTCTGTCGTTCATCGTTTGGCTGCACCACTTCTTCACCATGGGTGCGGGCGCGAACGTAAACGCCTTCTTCGGTATTACCACCATGATTATCGCCATCCCGACCGGGGTGAAGATCTTCAACTGGCTGTTCACCATGTACCAGGGCCGTATCGTGTTCCACTCAGCAATGCTGTGGACCATCGGCTTCATCGTGACCTTCTCCGTAGGTGGGATGACCGGCGTACTGCTGGCGGTACCGGGTGCTGACTTCGTTCTGCACAACAGTCTGTTCCTGATTGCGCACTTCCATAACGTTATCATCGGTGGCGTGGTCTTCGGCTGCTTCGCTGGCGTAACCTACTGGTGGCCAAAAGCGTTCGGCTTCACGCTGAACGAGAAATGGGGTAAACGCGCGTTCTGGTTCTGGATCATCGGCTTCTTCGTGGCATTTATGCCGCTGTACGTGCTGGGCTTCATGGGTATGACCCGTCGTCTGAGCCAGCAGATCGATCCGCAGTTCCACCCAATGCTGATGGTTGCAGCGGGCGGTGCCGTGCTGATTGCCTGTGGTATCGCATCTCAGCTGATTCAGTTCTACGTGTCTATTCGCGACCGCGACCAGAACCGTGACCTGACCGGTGACCCATGGGGTGGCCGTACGCTGGAGTGGGCGACCTCTTCTCCACCGCCTTTCTATAACTTTGCCATCGTGCCGCAGGTTCATGAACGCGACGCATTCTGGGAAATGAAAGAAAAAGGTGAAGCGTACAAGCAACCTGCTCATTACGAAGAGATCCACATGCCGAAAAACAGCGGTGCGGGCATTGTGATTGCCGCTTTCGCAACGGTATTTGGTTTCGCAATGATCTGGCACATCTGGTGGATGGCGATTGTTGGCTTCGCTGGCATCGTAATCAGCTGGATTGTGAAGAGCTTTGACGAGGACGTGGACTACTACGTACCAGTCCGTGAAGTTGAGAAGCTGGAAAATCAGCATTTCGACGAGATTTCTAAAGCGGGGCTGAAAAATGGCAACTGATACTCTGGCGCACTCAACTGCCCACGCGCATGAGCATGCGCACCACGATACAGGACCGACCAAAGTCTTCGGTTTCTGGATCTACCTGATGAGCGACTGCATTCTGTTCTGCTGTCTGTTCGCGACCTATGCCGTTCTGGTGAACGGCACAGCGGGCGGCCCGACCGGCAAGGACATCTTTGAACTGCCGTTCGTTCTGGTTGAAACCGCACTGCTGTTATTCAGCTCCATCACCTACGGCATGGCGGCTATCGCCATGTACAAAAACAACAAGAGCCAGGTTGTGTCCTGGCTGGCGTTGACCTGGCTGTTTGGTGCTGGATTTATCGGGATGGAAATCTATGAATTCCATCACCTGATCATGGAAGGCTTCGGCCCGGATCGCAGTGGCTTCCTGTCCGCGTTCTTCGCGCTGGTCGGCACCCACGGTCTGCACGTGACCTCCGGTCTGATCTGGATGGCAGTACTGATGTTCCAGATCTCCCGTCGCGGCCTGACCAGTACTAACCGTACCCGTATCCTGTGCCTGAGCCTGTTCTGGCACTTCCTGGACGTGGTGTGGATCTGTGTGTTCTCTGTTGTCTATCTGATGGGGGCGATGTAATGAGTCATTCTAACGATCATGGCGCTTCCCACGGCAGCGTAAAAACCTACATGACAGGTTTCATCCTGTCGATCATCCTGACGGTGATCCCGTTTTGGATGGTGATGAGCGGTTCTGCGTCTAAGCCGGTTATCCTGGGTGCAATCCTGGTGACCGCGGTGATTCAGATTCTGGTGCATCTGGTTTGCTTCCTGCACATGAACACCAAGTCCGATGAAGGCTGGAACATGACCGCCTTTATCTTTACCGTGATTATCATCGCTATCCTGGTAGTCGGTTCCATCTGGATTATGTGGAACCTCAACTACAACATGATGGTTCACTAAGAGCGGCGAGTATGTTTAAGCAATACCTGCAAGTAACGAAACCAGGCATCATCTTTGGCAACCTGATCTCCGTGATCGGAGGGTTCCTGCTGGCCTCCAAAGGCAGCATTGATTACACCCTCTTTATCTACACGCTGGTCGGTGTGTCACTGGTTGTTGCGTCCGGTTGTGTATTTAACAACTACATCGACATGGATATCGACAAGAAGATGGAAAGGACCAAAAATCGGGTGCTGGTGAAAGGCCTGATCGCCCCTTCCGTCTCGCTGGTGTACGCCACCTTGCTGGGTATTGCTGGCTTTATGCTGCTGTGGTTTGGTGCTAACCCGCTGGCCTGCTGGCTGGGGGTGATGGGGTTCGTGGTGTATGTGGGCGTCTACAGCCTGTATATGAAGCGTCACTCCGTCTACGGCACGCTGATTGGTTCTCTCTCCGGCGCTGCGCCGCCGGTGATTGGCTACTGCGCGGTCACGAATGAGTTCGACAGCGGTGCGCTGATCCTGCTGGCTATCTTTAGCCTGTGGCAGATGCCGCACTCCTATGCCATCGCGATTTTCCGCTTTAAGGATTATCAGGCAGCGAACATCCCGGTTCTGCCGGTCGTGAAAGGCATCTCCGTTGCCAAGAACCACATCACGCTGTACATCATCGCCTTTGCCGTGGCAACGCTGATGCTCTCTCTGGGTGGTTACGCTGGATACAAATATCTGGCGGTAGCGGCTGCGGTGAGCGTCTGGTGGCTCGGCATGGCGCTGCGCGGTTACAAAGTGGAAGATGACAAAGTCTGGGCGCGCAAGCTGTTTGTGTTCTCGATTGTGGCCATTACTTCACTGTCCGTGATGATGTCCGTGGACTTCATGGTGCCGGATTCACATAACCTGCTGACTTACGTCTGGTAAGCCACAACAGGTGAATAAAGGGGTGCTTCGGCACCCTTTTTTATTCACCGAATCTATTAATAACGCATGTAATATTTGTTAAATAACCCTTTATTTACCCCGCCCCTTCCCCGCACTACACTATGGCCTGCTTTTGAACTGAGGTGGTAATGAACGATTATAAAATGACGCCAGGCGAGCTACGCGCGACCTGGGGCTTAGGGACTGTCTTCTCGCTACGGATGCTTGGCATGTTTATGGTCCTGCCTGTTCTGACCACGTACGGTATGGCGCTGCAGGGGGCCAGCGAGGCGCTGATTGGCCTCGCCATTGGCATTTATGGTCTGGCGCAGGCGGTGTTCCAGATCCCGTTTGGCCTGCTCTCTGACCGGGTGGGCCGCAAGCCGCTGATTGTCGGCGGGCTGCTGGTCTTTGTGCTCGGGAGCGTTATTGCCGCCCTCTCCCATTCCATCTGGGGGATTATTCTTGGCCGCGCTCTGCAGGGCTCCGGCGCGATTGCCGCCGCGGTGATGGCGCTGCTGTCAGACTTAACCCGCGAGCAGAACCGCACCAAAGCCATGGCATTTATCGGCGTCAGCTTTGGCGTGACGTTTGCGATTGCGATGGTGCTGGGCCCCATCATTACGCACACATTGGGCCTGCACGCCCTGTTCTGGATGATTGCCGTGCTGGCAACCATCGGTATAGCCTTAACCCTGTGGGTGGTTCCGGACAGCAAAAACCACGTCCTCAACCGTGAGTCGGGGATGGTAAAAGGCTGCTTCAGCAAAGTGATTGTCGAGCCGCGCCTGCTTAAGCTGAATTTTGGCATTATGTGTCTGCACATTCTGCTGATGTCGACCTTTGTTGCCCTGCCCGGCCAGCTTGCCGCAGCGGGTTTCCCGGCGGCTGAGCACTGGAAAATCTATCTGGTTACGATGCTGATTTCGTTTGTCTCCGTCGTGCCGTTCATCATCTACGCTGAAGTGAAGCGCAAAATGAAGCGCGTCTTCGCGGGCTGCGTGGCGGTCCTGCTGATTGCCGAGATCGTGCTCTGGGGTGCTGGCCCGCACTTCTGGGAGCTGATTGCCGGCGTGCAGCTGTTCTTCCTGGCATTTAACCTGATGGAAGCCCTGCTCCCGTCGCTGATCAGCAAAGAGTCCCCCGCCGGTTACAAAGGCACGGCAATGGGCATTTACTCCACCAGCCAGTTCCTCGGCGTGGCGATCGGCGGCTCGCTTGGCGGCTGGGTGGACGGACTCTTTGATTCACAAACCGTGTTTCTCGCGGGGGCGCTGCTGGCGACAGTCTGGCTGCTGGTCGCCGGTACCATGAAAGAGCCGCGCTACGTGAGCAGCCTGCGCGTAGAAATTCCGGATGATGTGGAGATGAGCGATGCGCTGAAACAGCGTCTGGAAGCTAAAGACGGGGTCACAGAGGTGCTGATTGTTCCCGAAGAGCGCAGCGCTTACGTCAAAATTGACAGCAAGGTGACCAACCGCTTCGAGGTCGAGCAGGCGCTCAAGGCGTGAAAAAAAGCCCGGTTAAACCGGGCTTTTTATATTAATCGCGGAAGTTTTTAAACTGGAACGGCTGCCCCAGATCGCCGCCGCGCACCAGCGCCATCACGGACTGGAGGTCGTCGCGGGACTTACCGGTCACGCGAATCTCTTCGCCCTGGATCTGCGCCTGCACCTTCAGCTTGCTGTCTTTGATGAGCTTCACAATCTTCTTCTGCACCGCGCTCTCGATGCCCTGCTTCAGCTTGGCTTCCACAAACCAGTTCTTACCGCTGTGAACAAACTCGTCCGGCACATCCAGAGACGTCCCTTCGATGCCGCGCTTTAACAGCTTGGCGCGCAGAATGTCGAGCAGCTGATTTACCTGGAAATCAGACTCGCTCAGCACCTTAATGGTCTTATTTGCGTCGTTCAGCTCAAACGACGCCTCAACGCCACGAAAATCGAAACGTGACTCAACTTCGCGGGTTGCGTTCTCAACGCCGTTGCGAACTTCCTGGATATCAACTTCGGAAACAATATCGAAAGATGGCATCTTTTCTTCTCCCTTCACTTTTGTTGCGTTGCATAATACCCGCTACGAGGCATAACTCAACAGAAGCTTAGCTGTATAATTAAGCTGTAACACCTGGCGCAGTTGCAGGTGAGGAGGAACAATGAAAATTACAGTGCTCGGATGTGGAGCCCTTGGTCAGCTATGGCTGACCGCGCTGTGCAAGCACGGACATGAGGTTCAGGGCTGGCTGCGCGTGCCCCAGCCCTATTGCAGTGTAAACCTGATTGGTGAAGACGGAAGCATCTTTAACGAATCCCTCACCGCGAACGATCCTGATTTCCTGGCGCAAAGCGACCTTTTACTGGTGACGCTCAAAGCGTGGCAGGTTTCAGACGCGGTCAAGACACTGGCCGCCCAGCTCCCCCCCACTTCGCCCATACTGCTGCTGCATAACGGCATGGGGACCCTTGACGAGCTGAAAAGCGTTCCGCAGCCCCTGCTGATGGCGACAACCACGCACGCTGCCCGTCGCGACGGCAACATCATCGTGCATGTCGCGAGCGGGGTGACCCACATCGGCCCTGCCAGAACGCAGGATGGGGACTATAGCTATCTTGCCGATGTGTTGCAGAAGGTGCTGCCAGACGTGGCCTGGCATAACCATATTCGTCCACAACTCTGGCGCAAGCTGGCCGTAAACTGCGTGATCAATCCGCTGACGGCGCTGTGGAACTGTCCGAACGGAGAGCTGAAAAATCATCCTCAGGAGGTTGCACTGCTCTGTGCGGAAGTCGCGGCGGTCGTTGAGCGGGAAGGCCTGCATACCTCGGCAGACGATTTGCGCTGTTATGTCGAGCAGGTTATCGAGAGTACGGCTGAGAACATCTCCTCGATGCTGCAGGATGTTCGGGCATTACGCCACACGGAGATCGACTACATCACCGGCTATCTGCTAAAACGCGCCCGCGCGCACGGCATCGCGGTGCCGGAAAACGCCCGTCTGTATGACCTGGTTAAACGTAAGGAGAGTGAATATGAGCGCGTCGGCACTGATCTGCCTCGCCCCTGGTAGCGAAGAGATGGAAGCGGTCACCACCATTGATCTGATGGTGCGCGGCGGTATTAACGTGACAACCGCCAGCGTCGCCAGCGACGGCAGCCTGGCGATTACCTGCTCGCGCGGCGTGAAGCTGCTGGCCGATGCTCCGCTCGTGCAGGTGGCCGACGGGGATTACAACATCATCGTCCTGCCCGGTGGCCTGAAGGGCGCGGAGTATTTTCGCGACAGCCCGCTGCTGGTTGAGACCGTGCGTCAGTTTCATTTATCCGGGCGCATTGTCGCGGCAATCTGCGCCGCCGCCGGAACGGTGCTGGTTCCGCACGACATTTTCCCCATCGGCAATATGACCGGCTTCCCGGGGCTGAAAGACACCATTCCGGAAGATCAGTGGGTGGACAAACGCGTCGTCTGGGATCCGCGCGTCAACCTGCTGACCAGCCAGGGCCCGGGCACCGCGATTGATTTTGGCTTAAAGATTATCGACCTGCTGGTCGGGCGCGAGAAGGCGTACGAAGTGGCGTCATCACTGGTGATGCCAGCGGGGATTTATAATTACTATGAAGAGTAGTGCATAAAAAAAGCCGGGTGGCGCGAGGTAAAAGCAAAACGGCAACCAAAGGTTGCCGTTTTTAATGTTTGCGCCCTCTCCCTGTGGGAGAGGGTCGGGGTGAGGGCATCAGGCCGCACGCTACGGACGATACACCTTCACATTCGCAAAGCCCTGCTCGCGCAGATACAGCGCCTGCAGGCGACTCATCACCCCACGCTCACACCACAGCAGGTACGTTTTGCTCTGGTCGAGGTCGCCAAACTTCGTGCTCAGCTTATAGAACGGCAGAGAAACCACCTCCACACCCTCCACCTGCAGCGGTTTGTCATCCTGCTCGTCAATGGAGCGGATATCCAGAATCGCGTCGTTCGCGCCGAAACCGCTCACGGTCTCCACTTCAACCACGTCCTGCTCGGTCTGCTGAGCGATCTCGCGGATATCAATGTTGGACGCTTCTTCCACCACTTTATCCAGAATGCTGAAATCGAAGTTCTCTTCTTCCGCTTCGATCTTCGCCTTCACCGCTTTCACCGTTGGGCTTTTTGAGATCACGCCGCAGTATTCCGGCATGGTGCGGGCAAAATCTTCGGTGCCGATTTCGCGCGCCAGATCGATGATGTGTTCTTTATCGTGAGAGATCAGCGGACGCAGGATCAGCGTATCAGACACGTTGTCGATCAGGCGCAGGTTGGTCAGCGTCTGGCTGGAGACCTGGCCCAGCGCTTCGCCGGTGACCAGCGCCTGCACGCCGTAGCGTTCAGCCACTTTGGACGCCGCACGGACCATCATGCGCTTCAGGATGACGCCCATCTGGCCGTCGTCCACTTTCTCCAGAATCTCGCCGACCACCGGTTCGAAATTGATTGCCACGAAACGCACGCGGTGGGAGCTGCCGAAGCGGTTCCACAGATAATGCGCCACCTGACGAACGCCGATCTCGTGCGCCGCGCCGCCCAGGTTGAAGAAGCAGTAATGTACGCGGCAGCCGCGGCGCATCAGCATATAGCTGGAGACACCGGAGTCAAAGCCGCCGGAGATCAGGGACAGAACATCTTCCTGGGTGCCGATCGGGAAGCCGCCGATGCCTTCATAGCGGCCTTTCACCAGCAGCAGGCGATCGTTTTCGATCTCCAGATTAACGGTCACATCCGGGTTGGTCAGACGCACGCGCGCCGTCTCAACGTGCTGGTTCAAACCGCCGCCGACGTAACGCTCCACTTCAATGGAGCTGAACTCGTGCTTGCCGCGACGCTTTACGCGCACGCAGAAGGTTTTGCCTTCGATCTGGTCGCGGTACTGAACCAGCGCTTTCTCGAAGATGTCGTGCATATCGCTGAACGGGACATCTTCCACTTCCAGAATATGGTGGATACCCGGAATACGGGTCAGGGCGTCGCGAATATCCTGACGTTTGTTTTCGTCTTTGGCACGGACCTCAACGTGGTCCCAGTGGCGCACCACGGCGAGGGTTTCGTCGTAGTGCTTTAATACGTTACGAATGTTCCCGGTGAGAATTTTAATAAAGCGCAAACGCACAGATTGGCTTTTGATGGTGATTTCAGGGAACAATTTAATGATAAACTTCATGGCGGCAATGTTTCTTAGGCAAGCCTGTTAAGGCTTGTAATGGAAAAGAGTACAGCAGCCCACACCCGTGGCTGCATCCAGGCGCGCAAGTATACCACCATCGCGCCGCTCCTGTGCACATTGCGCGTTATTTGCTTATCCGCCCGAGTCCGTTACCATGTCGGGGCGAAGAATATAAGAGTCAATTCACTATGCCGAAGAAGAACGACGCACCGGCCAGTTTCGAAACTGCGCTGAGTGAACTGGAGCAAATTGTTACCCGCCTCGAGAGCGGCGATCTCCCGCTGGAAGAGGCGCTCAACGAATTCGAGCGCGGCGTCCAGCTGGCGCGCCAGGGTCAGGTTAAGCTGCAACAGGCCGAACAGCGCGTGCAGATCCTGCTGTCCGACAGCGAAGAGGCGAAAACCACGCCTTTCACACCGGACGCCGAGTAAATGGATTTTGCCAACGAGCTTCAGGCGCGTGTCGTGCGCGCCAACGACGCCCTGCGCCGTTTTATTGCGCCACAGCCTTTTCAGAACACTCCACTGGTTGAAGCCATGCACTATGGCGCACTCTTGGGTGGAAAGCGCCTGCGCCCGTTCCTGGTGTACGCCACAGGCAACATGTTTGGCATCAGTGATAACACGCTGGACGCCCCAGCAGCCGCCGTTGAGTGCATCCATGCCTACTCGCTGATCCACGACGATCTCCCGGCCATGGACGACGACGACTTGCGTCGGGGTCAACCCACCTGCCATATCAAGTTTGGCGAAGCGAATGCCATTCTGGCGGGTGATGCCCTGCAGACGCTGGCGTTCTCGATTCTGAGCGATGCGCCGATGGCCGAAGTGGCTGACCGTGACCGTCTGGCAATGATTTCCGAACTGGCCATGGCCAGCGGCGTGGCGGGCATGTGCGGCGGACAGGCCCTGGATCTTGAAGCCGAAGGACGTCAGGTTAATCTGGAACAGCTGGAGCGTATTCATCGCCATAAAACCGGGGCATTGATTCGTTCAGCCGTTCGCCTGGGCGCGCTGAGCGCGGGTGAGCAAGGGCGCAAAGCCCTGCCGATTCTGGACAGATACGCAGAAAGTATCGGTCTGGCATTTCAGGTTCAGGATGACATTCTGGATGTGGTGGGCGATACTGCAACATTGGGTAAACGTCAGGGTGCAGACCAGCAGCTTGGCAAAAGTACCTACCCCGCCCTGCTGGGTCTTGAGCAAGCCCAACGTAAAGCCCGGGATCTGATTGACGATGCCCGCCAGTCGCTGAATCAGCTGGCCGCGCAATCGCTGGATACCTCGGCACTGGAAGCGCTAGCGGACTATATAATCCAGCGTGATAAATAAACTATATATCTCGATGAGCCTTTGATGAGTTTTGATATTGCCAAATACCCGACACTGGCGTTAGTTGACTCCACCCAGGAGTTACGTCTGTTGCCGAAAGAGAGCCTGCCGAAGCTGTGCGACGAACTGCGTCGCTACCTGCTCGACAGCGTAAGCCGCTCCAGCGGCCATTTCGCCTCCGGGCTTGGCACGGTAGAGCTGACCGTGGCGCTGCACTACGTCTATAACACGCCGTTCGATCAGCTGATCTGGGACGTGGGTCACCAGGCTTATCCGCACAAAATTCTGACCGGACGTCGCGATAAAATTGGCACTATTCGTCAGAAAGGCGGTCTGCACCCGTTCCCGTGGCGCGGGGAAAGCGAGTACGACGTATTGAGCGTCGGGCACTCCTCCACATCTATTTCTGCGGGCATCGGGATTGCCGTTGCTGCCGAAAAAGAGAACAAGCAGCGCCGCACCGTCTGCGTGATTGGCGACGGCGCCATCACTGCCGGTATGGCCTTTGAGGCCATGAACCATGCGGGCGACATCAAGCCGGACATGCTGGTTGTGCTTAACGATAACGAAATGTCGATTTCCGAAAACGTTGGCGCGCTGAACAACCATCTGGCGCAGCTGCTCTCCGGCAAGCTTTACTCCTCGCTGCGTGAAGGCGGCAAGAAAGTCTTCTCCGGCGTACCGCCGATCAAAGAGCTGCTCAAGCGTACCGAAGAGCACATCAAAGGCATGGTCGTGCCGGGCACCCTGTTTGAAGAGCTGGGCTTTAACTATATCGGCCCGGTTGACGGCCATGACGTGCTGGGACTGGTGACCACGCTCAAGAACATGCGTGACCTGAAAGGCCCGCAGTTCCTGCACATCATGACCAAAAAAGGGCGTGGCTACGAACCGGCGGAAAAAGATCCGATTACCTTCCACGCGGTACCGAAATTTGACCCGTCCAGCGGCTGTCTGCCGAAAAGCAGCGGCGGCATGCCGAGCTATTCAAAAATCTTCGGCGACTGGCTGTGCGAAACCGCCGCAAAAGACAACAAGCTGATGGCGATCACCCCAGCCATGCGCGAAGGCTCCGGCATGGTGGAGTTCTCCAGAAAATACCCTGACCAGTATTTCGACGTGGCCATTGCCGAGCAGCACGCGGTGACGTTTGCAGCGGGCCTGGCGATCGGCGGCTACAAACCGGTTGTCGCTATCTATTCCACCTTCCTGCAGCGCGCCTACGATCAGGTGATCCACGACGTGGCGATCCAGAAGCTGCCGGTGCTGTTTGCAATTGACCGTGCGGGCATCGTCGGCGCCGACGGCCAGACGCACCAGGGCGCGTTTGACCTGTCGTTCCTGCGCTGCATTCCGGATATGGTGATCATGACGCCAAGCGACGAGAACGAATGTCGTCAGATGCTGTTTACCGGCTACCACTATCAGGATGGCCCTAGCGCCGTTCGCTACCCGCGCGGCAATGCGGTGGGCGTTGAGCTGCAGCCGCAGGAGAAGCTGGCGATCGGTAAAGGTCTGGTCAAACGTCGCGGTGAAAAAGTGGCGATTCTGAACTTCGGCACGCTGATGCCTGAGGCGGCGAAAGTGGCTGAAACGCTGAACGCCACCCTGGTCGATATGCGCTTTGTGAAACCGCTCGACGAATCCCTGATCCTGAGTATGGCTGAGGCGCATGACGTGCTGGTCACGCTGGAAGAGAACGCGATTATGGGCGGTGCGGGCAGCGGCGTGAACGAGGTGCTGATGGCAAACCGTAAAGCCGTTCCGGTGCTGAACCTCGGCCTGCCGGACCATTTCATCCCGCAAGGTACCCAGGACGAAGCCCGCGCGGCGATTGGCCTGGACGCTGCCGGTATCGAAGCTAAAATCCGCGCCTGGCTGGACTGAACCCTCCCCTTTTCCGCTCCTGCTATGCTTAAACGTATTGTTTAAACAGCAGGAGCGGACCGTGCAATACACAACATTAGGAAAAACAGACCTTAAGGTATCCCGGCTTTGTCTGGGATGCATGACCTTTGGCGAACCCGATCGGGGAAACCACGCCTGGACGCTGCCGGAAGAGAGCAGCCGTCCGATTATCAAACGCGCCATCGAGGGCGGCATTAACTTCTTTGACACCGCCAACAGCTATTCCGACGGCAGCAGCGAGGAGATTGTCGGCCGCGCCCTGCGTGATTTTGCCCGTCGGGAAGACATCGTGGTTGCCACCAAGGTGTACTATCCGGTGGGCGACCTGGCTCAGGGCCTTTCTCGCGCGCAGATCCTGCGTTCCATTGATGATAGCCTCAGGCGTCTGAACATGGATTACGTCGACCTGCTGCAAATTCACCGCTGGGATTACAACACGCCCATTGAGGAGACGCTGGAAGCACTCAACGACGTCGTCAAAGCCGGTAAAGCGCGCTATATCGGCGCGTCGTCTATGCATGCCTCGCAGTTTGCTCAGGCGCTGGATCTGCAGGCACAGCACGGCTGGGCGCGCTTCGTCACCATGCAGGACCACTACAATCTGATCTACCGTGAAGAAGAACGTGAGATGCTGCCGCTGTGCCATCAGGAGGGCGTGGCGGTGATCCCGTGGAGCCCGCTCGCGCGCGGCCGCCTGACCCGTCCGTGGGGAGAAACCACGGCCCGTCTGGTCTCGGATGAAGTGGGAAAAAATCTCTACGAAGGAACAGAGGCCAGCGATGCCCTGATCGCTGAACGCTTAGCCGGAATTGCCGACGATACCGGCGCAACCCGCGCCCAGGTAGCGCTGGCATGGCTGCTGGGTAAACGCGGCGTCGCGGCGCCGATTATCGGCACATCCCGGGAAGAGCAGCTTGACGAACTGCTGAATGCAGTGGATATCACGCTGACGCCGGAGCAGGTTGCCGAGCTGGAGACGCCGTATCAGCAGCATCCGGTGGTGGGGTTTAAGTAACCCCCATCTTTTGTAGGCCGGGTAAGGCGGAACCGCCCCCCGGCAATACAGAGCGCACAAACTCACGCGAAGTGATCGTACCCTTTCCAGTCCAGCGTAACCGGCTCACCGTCTTTCACAAACTTCAGCCCTTCACTCTCCGGCATGATCTGCCCGATACAGGTGAATTTCGCGCCGAGGTGCGCTAATGCCACGTCGAGCGTTCCGCGGTTCAGCTCCGGAACGGTAAAGCACAACTCATAATCTTCGCCACCGGACAGCGCCCAGCGCAGCGCCTGCTCAGGTTCGACATGACGAAGCAGTTCCTCTGACAGCGGGAACAGATCCAGGTCAACGCGCGCGCCGACACCGCTGGCCTTCAGAATATGGCCGAGGTCGGAGATCAGCCCGTCAGAGAGATCGATAGCCGAGCTTGCCCGCTCGCGCAGCGCCTGACCGTGCAGAATACGCGGCGTCGGGCGCAGATGGCGTTTCACCAGATACGCCGCATCGTCGGTATCCTTCACGGTTAAGCGATCCTGGAGGATCGCCAGCCCCGCCGCGCTGTCGCCCGGCGTACCGGTCACATAGATCCAGTCGCCGGGTTTTGCGCCTGAGCGCTTCAGCGCGCGGCCGAGCGGCACATACCCGTGGATCGCCAGCGTCATCGACAGCGGCCCGGCAGTGGTATCACCGCCAATCAGCTGCATATCGTAGTAGTTAAGCTGCTCAAACAGCGCATCGCTAAAGGCTTCAAGCCAGACTTCGTCTACCTCTGGCAGCGTTAGCGCCAGGGTTAACCACGCGGGATCGGCCCCCATCGCCGCCAGATCGCTGACGTTAACCGCCAGCGCCTTATACGCCAGATCGGCAGGATCGATATCCGGTAAAAAATGACGTCCGCACACTAAGGTGTCGGTGCTGATTGCCAGCGTCTGTTTTTCGGGAATATTGAGAAGTGCACAGTCATCGCCGATGCCGGTTTCAACATCAAGACGAGAGGTTCTGACACGGTCGAAATAACGGGCAATCAGGGAAAATTCGCCGCATGCCATACGTTATGCCTCAGCAAATAAAAGAAAAAACCGGAGCCGCACTGCCCGTCAGGCAATGCAGAACTCCGGTTTGCGGATCACTTTTTGTGGGGACGGATCGCAGGTGCTGCTTTATCAAGTACGCCGTTTACAAACTTGTGGCTGTCTTCAGCACCGAAGGTTTTCGCCAGTTCGATCGCTTCGTTAATGGCCACTTTGTACGGCACATCATCACGTTTAGACAGCTCAAACAGCGCGATACGCAACACTGCTTTTTCTACCTGACCCAGCTCTTCAAGCAGACGGGACAGGTAAGGTTTCATCAGACCATCGAGATACGCGCTATTAGTCGCCACTCCCGACAGCAGTTCACGGAAGTACAGAACGTCAACGTCTTTCACGTCCTGTTCTGACAGGAACTGGTATTCAACATCAGCGATGTCGTTCTGGGACAACTGCCAGGAGTAAAGTGCCTGGACGGCACATTCACGGGCGCGGCGACGAGCAGCAGGTTTCACGGAATTCCCCTTACAAAAAAATCAGGCCTTGATGGCTTTCAATACATTGATCATTTCAAGCGCGGTCAGTGCAGCTTCTGCACCTTTGTTACCGGCTTTGGTGCCAGCACGTTCGATGGCTTGTTCAATACTTTCGGTAGTCAGCACGCCGAACGCGACAGGAATTTCAGCATCCTGCGCCACGTGTGCCAGACCATTGCTTGCACCGCCCGCAACGTATTCGAAGTGCGCAGTGCCGCCACGAATAACGGTACCCAGCGCAATCACCGCGTCGTATTTACCGGTTTTCGCCAGCGCGCCCGCCGCCAGTGGCAGTTCGTAAGCGCCTGGAACCCAAACAACGGTAATGTTGTCATCTTTAACCTGGCCGATACGTTTCAGGGCGTCAATGGCACCTTCCAGCAGGCTGTCGTTGATGAAGTTGTTGAAACGCGCAATGGTGATGGCGACGCGAGCGTCCGGGGTAGCTACAGCAGCTTCAATAATGTTCATACTCTTCCTTTACGGGTTCATTTGGCCCCGCAGGGGGGCGGATTTTATCATAATACTTTGCGCACTGCTTCCCTATTTCGGGAGCAATTACGCTGTCGTTAAGTGGAGGCAGACATCCGGACCTACCGGACGAATCTCGCTGAATTTGAGTTGTGGTGCATCGGCCAGTTTTTCAAGGCCGGGCAGCACAAACAGGCCGCGCGCGTCGTGACCTAACAGTTTAGGCGCAACGTAAACAAGCAGTTCATCCACCAGTCCGGCCTGTAAGAGCGCACCGGCGAGCGTTGGCCCCGCTTCCACCCAGATACTGTTCACTTGTTGCTTGCCGAGCAGCATCATCAGCACCACGAGATCCAGATGGCCGTTATGCTCCGGCACCATGATGCTGCGCACGCCTTCCGGCCATGTGCGCGTATCGTCCTTCGTGCGGGCAATCCAGGTTTCACCCGGCTGCTGGACGATGCGGTGCTCTGGCGTCACGCGGTTCTGACTATCAATGATAATACGCAGCGGCTGACGCAGGTTCTCCTGCGGGTACAGGGCCTGGGTATCGGCATTCAGCTCGTCCCAGCGCACGGTCATGGCCGGATCGTCAGCCAGAACGGTTTCACTGCTGGTGAGAATAGCATGGCTTTGCGCGCGCAGACGTTGCACATCGCGCCTTGCCTGTGGCGATGTGATCCACTGACTCTCGCCGTTTGCCATCGCCGTACGACCGTCCAGCGAGGCGCCCAGCTTAAGCTGGATATACGGGAACCCGGTACGCATGCGCTTCAGGAAACCTTTGTTGAGCGCTTCCGCGTCCTGCATCATCAGGCCATGGCTGACGTCAATGCCTTCCTGCTGCAGGCGATACAGACCCCGTCCGGCCACCTGCGGATTCGGATCCTGCATCGATGCGACCACGCGCGAAACCCCCGCGGCAATCAACGCGTCGCAGCACGGCGGCGTACGCCCGTGATGGCTGCAGGGCTCCAGCGTAACGTAGGCCGTCGCACCGCGCGCCTTCTCGCCGGCCATGCGCAGCGCATGAACCTCAGCATGCGGTTCGCCTGCGCGATAGTGAAAGCCCTCCCCCACGATCTCGCCATCTTTAACGATAACGCACCCGACGTTCGGGTTGGGATGGGTCGTAAAACGACCGCGCTGCGCCAGCTTCATGGCTCGCGCCATGTACATCTCATCGTGCATGAGCTTAATCCTGTAAGCGGGCGATCTCTTCGCCAAACTCTTTGATATCTTCGAAGCTGCGGTAGACCGAGGCAAAGCGGATATAGGCGACCTTATCGAGCTTTTTCAGCTGCTCCATCACCAGGTTACCGATCATTTTGCTCGGCACTTCTCGCTCACCCAAACCACGAAGGTAAGATTTTATGTGGTTTAACGCCATCTCCACGTCGTCCGCGCTGACAGGACGTTTTTCAAGGGCCTTCAGCATTCCGCTGCGCAGTTTCTCTTCGTTAAACGGCTCACGCACGTCGTTACTTTTTACCACGCGCGGCATGACCAGCTCTGCCACCTCAAAGGTCGTAAAACGCTCGTTGCACACCAGACACTGCCGACGACGGCGTACGGATGACCCTTCGCCCACCAGGCGAGAGTCGATGACTTTGGTATCCACAGCGGAGCAGAATGGGCAATGCATACGGTATCCCTGTTATCTGGTTAACTGATTTTCATTTTACCCTGATCTGGCCTGACAACAAAGGAAGAGCTTTTTGAGACAAAGGATCTATGTCTGACACAATGATGCTGGCTACCATTAGGACGATCCGTTATTTCAAGGAAATAAACGCAATGACAAGACGTTACCTGAAAATATTGCTGGTGGGGAGCCTCTTCACCCTTAGCGCCTGTGCACAGCAAACCGAAGTCCGCCAGTTGAAACAGAGCGTCAATACGCTCAATACGGCGATGGACAAACTGAACAAAGAAACGGTGAAAATCACCCAGCAAAACGCGCTGAACGCCAAATCCAGTAGCGGGGTTTATCTGCTGCCGGGCGCGAATACGCCTGCGCGGCTCAATAGTCAGATCGGCACGCTAAAAATGTCTCTGGTGAATGTGGCGGCGAATGCAGATGGTACTCGCGCAACATTACGCATCCAGGGAGAGTCCAACGATCCGCTTCCGGCCTTCAGCGGCACCGTCGAGTGGGGCCAGATCCAGGGCACCACGGAGAATTACCAGGAGGTGAACGTGAAGAATCAGCTCTTCACCGCCCCGGCCAGTGTTTTAGCACCAAGCGATGTGGATATTCCGCTTCAGTTAAGCGGCCTTACGCCGGAACAGTTAGGCTTTATCCGCATTCACGACATTCAACCCGCCGCGCACTAATCCCCTCCTTTTTAGCGGAGTGAAATGTCACTCCGCTAACATTTACATTTCGTATGGATTGGCAACATAAATGATTGCCGCTACAATCCCGGCCGTTTAAAGTACGCAAACGTGAACGCAATCGATTACGCGTGTGAGAGATATGTGAAACAACACATATTTTTGTGAGCAGGGATTCCTATAATAGGCACCGCAGAAACACGAAATATTTAGAAACGCAATTCGCGCATTTTTCACTCCCGGAAGGGAATTTCAATCAGTGGCATGATTATGAAAAAAACATTACTCGCAGCTGGCGCCGTGCTGGCACTGTCCTCTTCTTTCACTGTTAACGCAGCGGAAAACGACAAACCACAATACCTCTCCGACTGGTGGCACCAGAGCGTTAACGTGGTGGGCAGCTACCACACGCGCTTTTCTCCGAAGCTGAACAACGACGTTTATCTGGAATACGAAGCGTTTGCTAAAAAAGACTGGTTTGATTTCTACGGCTACATCGATATTCCAAAGACCTTTGACTGGGGTAACGGTAACGACAAAGGTATCTGGTCCGACGGTTCCCCGATGTTCATGGAAATTGAACCGCGTTTCTCTATTGATAAACTGACGGGTACCGACCTGAGCTTTGGTCCGTTCAAAGAATGGTATTTCGCCAACAACTACATCTACGATATGGGTGATAACAAAGGCAGCCGTCAGAGCACCTGGTACATGGGTCTGGGTACAGACATCGACACAGGTCTGCCAATGGGGCTGTCTCTGAACGTGTATGCTAAATACCAGTGGCAGAACTATGGCGCTTCAAATGAAAATGAGTGGGATGGCTACCGTTTCAAAGTAAAATACTTTGTGCCAATCACTCAGGTTTGGGGTGGCCAGCTGACCTATATCGGCTTCACCAACTTCGATTGGGGCTCAGATCTGGGTGATGACAAGAACCGTACCAGCAACTCTATCGCGTCCAGCCACGTTCTGGCCCTGAACTATGATCACTGGCACTACTCTGTCGTCGCGCGTTATTTCCATAACGGTGGCCAGTGGAAAGGTGGGGATACCTTGAACTGGGGTGATGGTGACTTCACGTCTAAATCAACCGGTTGGGGTGGTTACCTGGTTGTCGGTTACAACTTCTAATCAGTGCATGTTTCGCCCGGTGGCGCTACGCTTACCGGGCCTACGACCCAAATGTAGGCCGGGTAAGGCGTAGCCGCCACCCGGCTTTTTACTGCCTCACCTTCCGCAAAAAATCCGCCAAAGACCTGTCCGCACTCTCGCTAAACCGCCTTTCCGTAGTCACAATATTGAGGCATCTGTCGAGCCGGAAACATCGATAGTCATCGCGCCGTTCACACCACGCGGCCAGCAGCCAGCGCTCTCCCCAGAAGAACAGCCCCAGCGGCTGAACCTCACGATTAGACAGCTGTCCTGCTTCATCACGGTAATGCAGCGCCAGCACCTGCTGGCCGGAAATCGCCTGATGAATCCTGTCAAAGTCGCTGCGGGAGTGGCTTTGCATGCAAAAATCCGGGGCGTAGATTCGCGTCTGCTCCGCCTTTCGACGACTTTCCTCGGGCAGAATCGCCAGCACCTTTTCCTGAGCCGACTCCAGCTCGCGCGACAGCGATTCCCCACCCCAGGTTTTGAGCAGGCGAATCGCGACGATCAGCGCCTCGGACTCCTTATTTGTCAGCATCAGCGGCGGCAGGTCAAAGCCCGACATGAGCCGATATCCGCTCCCCGCCTCACCTTCCACCGGCACGCCGGAAAGCGACAGGTCGCGGATATCGCGATAGACCGTACGCTCAGACACGCCAAGCCGGTCCGCCAGATGCGCTGCCGTTGTCAGACGCCTGCCCCGCAGGATCTGCACAATCTGAAACAAACGGTCAGCGCGTCGGGTCATATCTTAGTCCGCTCTCAGGCAGGTTGATGGAGCCCGACGCGGTTACCCTCGCTGTCGGTAAACAAGGCGATAGTGCCAATGCCATGCGGCAGTTCCAGCGGGCCAAATACGCACTCGCCGCCCGCAGAGGCTATGCGATCGAGCGTGGCCGCCAGATTGTCAGTATGCAGGTAAATAATAGCGCCCTGCAAAGACGGTGTAACGCCGTCAAATTTTGCCAGTGCGCCTCCGGTGGCGGGATCTTCATGCGGGAAAACCGCCAGCTCCGCACAGTCCATTTTCTCGCGACGCAGCGCAAGCTGCATCACCGGCTCATAAAATTTAATCGCGCGATCCATATCCGAGACCGGAATTTCAAACCAGTTAATGACGCTTTTCATACATCCTCCTGCCTGTTGTTTGGGTTCAGAAGGAGTCTACGACAGGGCTCCTGACAGCATACTGTCAGGAGTGTTTGTCAGGAGGAGAAAAAAAAATCCCGGTCAACCGACCGGGATTTCGATAACGCGCTAAACGTCGCCTTACGGCAGAATGGACGGCTGATCCGCCCCTTCTTTCTCGACTTTCTGCTGGAGCAGGTGCTCGCGCTTCATGCCGAGTTTTAGTGCCAGGGCGGACGCGACGTAGATAGACGACGCCGTACCGATGGTGACACCAATCAACATGGTCAGCGAGAAGCCTTCCAGTACCGGACCACCGAAGAGGAACAGCATCAGGATCACCATCAGGGTAGTACCGGAGGTGATCAAGGTACGGTGCAGCGTCTGGGTCAACGACACGTTAAAGATTTCGTACGGCGTACCGCGACGGATCTTACGGAAGTTTTCACGAATACGGTCAGATACCACGATACTGTCGTTCAGTGAGTAACCGATAACGGACATCAGGGATGCCACAATCGTCAGGTCAATCTCAATGTGGAACAGAGACAGTATGCCCATGGTGATCACCACGTCGTGCGCCAGGGCGATAACCACACCGGCCGCCAGTCGCCACTCAAAGCGGAAACCGACGTACACCAGGATGGAAATCAGCGCCACCAGCAGCGCCATCGCGCCGGTCTGCGCCAGGTCAGCACCCACGCTTGGGCCGACGAACTCAATACGCTTAACCGCTGCGTTCTGGCTGGTTGTTTCGTTAATCACGTTAACAACCTTACTGCCCAGCTCCTGGCTGCCGTTGGCATCGTGCACCGGCGGCATACGCACCATGATGTCGCGGCTGCTGCCGAAGTTCTGCAGCAGCGGCTCTTCAAAGCCCGCTTTCTGCAGCGATTCGCGCATCTGGTCCATATCGACCGGTTTTTCCAGGGAGATCTCGATAACCGTACCACCGGTGAAATCGAGACCCCAGTTAAAGCCTTTCACGCCCATAATGATGATGGACAGAATCAGCAGGAAACCTGAAATGCCGAAGGCCCAGTAGTCCCAGCGCATAAAGTCCCAGACTTTACGGCCGTGGTTCAATTGTTCAACAGTATATTCCTGTGCCACAACGCACTCCTCAGATAGACAGCTTTTTGACGCGCTTGCCGCCGTACAGCAGGTTCACGATGGCACGGGTGCCGACAATAGCGGTAAACATTGACGTTGCGACACCGATACCGGTTGTAATCGCAAAGCCTTTGATCGCGCCAGTACCCACTGCATACAGGATAAGAACCTTAATCAGTGTTGTTACGTTCGCATCGAAGATAGAGCTGAACGCGCCTTTATAACCTTCATCAATCGCCTGCTGAACAGAGCGACCGTTGCTCAACTCTTCTTTGATACGTTCGTTAATCAGTACGTTGGCGTCGACCGCCACCGCAAGGGTCAGAACGATACCCGCAATACCCGGCATGGTCAGCGTCGCCCCCGGCAGCAGGGACATAATGCCGATAATCAGCACCAGGTTCGCGATCAGCGCGGAGGTCGCAATCAGACCAAACTTCTTATAGAAGAAGATCATGAAGAGGATAGAGACCACCAGACCGGCCAGACACGCTTCCAGGCCCTGCTGGATGTTTTGCATCCCCAGCGTTGGACCAATGGTACGTTCTTCAACAATCTGAATTGGCGCAATCAGCGCACCGGCACGCAGCAGCAGAGAGAGCTGACGCGCTTCGTTCGGGTTGCTAATACCGGTAATACGGAAGCTGTTACCCAGACGAGACTGGATGTTGGCGATGTTAATCACCTCTTCCTCTTTCACCAGCACCGCACGACCATTCGCATCTTTCTTACCGCTGTCTTTGTACTCCACGAACAGGGTTGCCATCGGCTTGCCGATGTTGTCCTTGGTGAAGTTCGACATGATGTTACCACCCGCGCTATCGAGCGAGATGTTAACCTGCGGCTGGTTGTATTCGTCCTGGCTCGAGGTGGAGTCGGTGATATGGTCACCGGTCAGAATCACGCGTTTGTACAGCACAACAGGCTGACCTTCGCGAGTCTGTTTCACTTCGGAATCACCCGGAATACGGCCTGCTGCGGCAGCGGACTGATCGACATTGGAATTGACCAGACGGAATTCCAGCGTGGCGGTCGCCCCCAGAATCTCTTTCGCACGCGCGGTATCCTGGATACCCGGCAGTTCAACCACGATACGGTCAGCACCCTGGCGCTGCACCAGCGGCTCAGCCACACCCAGCTGGTTTACACGGTTACGCAGAATGTTGATGTTCTGCTGAACGGCATATTCACGCGCTTCTTTCAGACGCGCATCGGTCATCACCGCGCGCAGCTGGTTGCTGCCCTGCGAGGAGATCACCAGGTCACGGTGACGTTGGGTCAGGTAATCTACAGCCTGATCGCGCGCCGCGCTGTCGCGGAACGTGATGCTCATGCCGTAGTTATCTTCTTTACGCACGGTGGTGTAAGCGATGCCTTTATCACGCAGATCGCTGCGCAGGCTGTCGATATTCTGTTCCTGCAGCTTGCCGAGCGCGGTATCCATATCCACTTCCATCAGGAAGTGAACGCCGCCACGCAGGTCAAGACCGAGTTTCATTGGCTCTGCATTCATCGCAGCCAGCCAACGCGGGGTTGCAGGGGCAAGGTTAAGCGCCACGACGTATTTATCACCCAGCACGCCCATCAGCGCTTCACGTGCGCGGAGCTGCGTGTCGGTGGTGTCGAAGCGAGCAAGAATTGCCCCCTCTTCCAGAGCCACAGACTTAGCGGTAATTTTTTCTTCTTGTAACGTTTTCTGGACCTGGATCAGCGTTTGCTCACTGGCGGCGACACCGCGCGCGCCAGTGATTTGAACAGCCGGATCCTCACCATACAGGTTGGGAAGCGCGTACAGCAGGCCGACGAGAATCACGACGACCAGCATGATGTACTTCCACAAAGGATAACGGTTTAACACGGCAGTTCCCTTTGGGAAAAGTTGGGATTACAGCGCCTTCATGGTGCCTTTCGGCAGAACGGCAGCTACGAAGTCACGTTTGATGACCACTTCAGTGGTGTCGTTCAGGGCGATAGCAATGTAGCCGTTTTCAGCCACTTTGGTTACGCGACCGACCAGACCACCGTTAGTCAGCACTTCATCGCCTTTCGCAATGGAGTTCATCAGGTTTTTGTGCTCTTTGGTGCGCTTCTGCTGTGGACGCAGGATCATGAAGTAGAAGATCAGACCGAACACAACCAGCATCAGAATCAGAGACATCGGGCTGCCCTGCGCTGGAGCACCTGTTGCCGCTACCGCATCAGAAATAAAAAAGCTCATTCAAATTCCCTCATTATTAAAATTAATCAACGTTCAACGGTGGAACATCCCGCCCCTGACGTTGGTAGAAATCGGTCACGAAGCTCTCTAATTTACCCTCTTCGATAGCCTTACGTAAACCAGCCATTAAGCGCTGATAATAACGAAGATTATGAATGGTATTGAGACGCGCGCCCAAAATCTCATTGCAACGATCGAGATGATGCAGGTACGCGCGAGAATAATTGCGACAGGTATAGCAATCGCACTCGGAATCGAGCGGGCTGGTGTCACTCTTATGCTTCGCGTTACGGATTTTCACCACGCCATCGGTAACGAACAAATGGCCGTTACGCGCGTTGCGGGTTGGCATGACGCAGTCGAACATATCAATGCCGCGGCGTACGCCTTCAACCAGATCTTCCGGTTTACCCACGCCCATCAGGTATCGTGGTTTATCCGCCGGGATTTGCGGGCAGACATGTTCCAGAATACGGTGCATGTCTTCCTTCGGCTCACCCACAGCCAAACCGCCGACAGCGTAGCCATCAAAACCTATCTCTACCAGACCTTTAACCGAGATATCGCGTAAATCTTCGTAAACGCTGCCCTGGATAATGCCGAACAGCGCATTTTTGTTCTGCAGGGAGTCAAAACGGTCACGGCTTCGCTTCGCCCAGCGCAGAGACATTTCCATAGAACGCTTGGCGTAGTCCCAGTCGGCCGGATACGGCGTGCATTCGTCGAAGATCATCACGATGTCAGAGCCGAGATCGTACTGAATCTCCATTGATTTTTCGGGATCGAGGAAAATCGGATCGCCGTTGATCGGGTTACGGAAGTGAACGCCCTGCTCGGTGATCTTGCGGATATCGCCCAGGCTGAAGACCTGGAAGCCGCCGGAGTCGGTCAGGATAGGGCCTTTCCACTGCATGAAGTCGTGCAGGTCGCCGTGGAGCTTCATGATCTCCTGGCCCGGACGCAGCCAGAGGTGGAAGGTGTTGCCGAGGATAATCTGCGCGCCAGTGGCTTCAACTTCTTCCGGCGTCATCCCTTTTACGGTACCGTACGTGCCCACAGGCATAAACGCGGGGGTTTCCACCACGCCGCGATCAAACACCAGGCGACCGCGACGCGCGCGACCGTCGGTGGTATCGAGTTCAAATTTCATTTTTTCTCCGACGTCAGAAAAACAGTCCAACGTTGTAACACGGTGCCGCGGACTTATTCCCCGACACGCTCATTCAAAGCCTGCGGATTGTACGTGATAAACATCGCGTCACCGTAGCTAAAAAAGCGATATTTTTGTTCTACCGCAGACTTGTAGGCATTCATCGTATGCTGATAACCCGCGAATGCGGAGACCAGCATAATCAGCGTCGATTCAGGCAGATGGAAGTTGGTCACCAGCGCATCAATCACTTTGTACTGGTAGCCTGGGTAGATAAAGATCTGCGTATCGCCAAAGAATGGCTCAATAAGATCGTTCTTCGCTGCCTGCGCGGCGCTCTCAAGTGAGCGCACAGACGTCGTACCGACCGCCACGACGCGGCTGCCGCGCGCTTTCGCCGCCAGCACCGCGTCCACCACGTCCTGAGGCACTTCAGCATACTCAGAGTGCATGATGTGATCTTCAATGCTGTCCACGCGCACCGGCTGGAAGGTACCCGCGCCGACGTGCAGCGTCACGAACGCCATCTCAATGCCTTTCGCGCGCAGTTTTTCCAGCAGCGGCTCATCAAAGTGCAGACCTGCCGTTGGGGCCGCGACCGCGCCAGGCTTCTGGCTGTAGACGGTCTGATACAGCTCGCGGTCGGCCTCTTCGTCCGGACGCTCAATATACGGCGGCAGCGGCATGTGGCCGATGGCGTTCAGGATATCAAGCACCGTGCGCTCGTCGTTAAACGCCACTTCGAAAAGCGCGTCGTGGCGCGCGGTCATGGTCGCCTTGATGCTCTCATCATCGCCCAGCAGCAGCTCCGCGCCCGGCTTCGGGGCTTTGGAGGCGCGAATATGTGCCAGAATACGTTTATCATCGAGCATACGTTCGACCAGCACTTCAATCTTGCCGCCGCTGGCCTTACGGCCAAACAGGCGCGCCGGGATCACGCGGGTATTGTTAAAGACCAGCAGATCGCCAGGGTTGAGCTTGTCGAGCAAATCGGTGAAAGTACCGTGCGTCAGCTCGCCCGTTGGCCCATCCAGTGACAGTAAGCGACAGCTGCTGCGTTCAGGCATGGGATAGTGAGCAATCAGGGATTCAGGTAGTTCAAAGGAGAAATCGGCGACGCGCATGACGTATACTCGTGACTTAAAAACAGGCGGCATAGTCTAGTGCTCACACCCTTTTGCTGCAACAACTAGCCGCCCCCGGACAAATAAAACGCATGAATTTTCTCGCTCACCTGCATCTCGCGCACCTCGCTGACAGCTCCCTCTCGGGCAATTTGCTGGCCGATTTCGTACGCGGTAATCCCGCAGAAGACTACGCCCCTGAGGTTGTCGACGGGATTTTTATGCACCGCCGCATCGACGTGCTGACGGATAAACTGCCGGAAGTGACGGAAGCCAAAGCGTGGTTCCGCCCTGAAACACGCCGCGTTGCGCCGATCACGCTCGACGTGATGTGGGATCACTTCCTGTCGCGCCACTGGGAGCAGCTGTCGCCGGAGCTACCCCTGCCCGAATTTGTGCGCTATGCCCACCAGCAGGTGTCGATCATTCTGCCCGACTCGCCGCCGCGCTTTGTCAATCTGAACAACTATCTGTGGTCGGAACGCTGGCTGGAGCGCTATCGCGAGATGGACTTCATCCAGAACGTGTTAAATGGGATGGCGAGCCGTCGCCCGCGACTGGACGCGCTGCGGGATTCCTGGTATGACCTGGATGAACATTACGATGCGCTGGAGACCCGCTTCTGGCAGTTCTATCCCCGCATGATGGCGCAGGCGAAAAACAAACAGCTCTGACAGAATTCGTATTGATAGGTAAAAGCTGGCGGAACGATTGTCACCACCTCTTTGTCTTATCCATGAACACTCTCTATACTGGCTCGCGTTGCGTTCCAAATAACCTTAGTATCTACAGGAGAATCATATGGTTCTGGTAACTCGTCCGGCTCCGGATTTTACAGCTGCAGCAGTTCTGGGCAACGGTGAAATCGTTGAAAACTTCAACTTCAAACAGCACACCAACGGTAAAGCGACCGTTCTGTTCTTCTGGCCAATGGACTTCACTTTCGTTTGCCCGTCTGAGCTGATCGCGTTCGACAAACGTTATGAAGAATTCCAGAAGCGTGGCGTAGAAGTGGTTGGCGTCTCCTTCGACTCTGAATTTGTACACAACGCATGGCGTAACACCCCTGTCGACAAAGGCGGCATCGGTGCGGTGAAATACGCAATGGTTGCGGACATCAAACGCGAAATCCAGCAGGCTTACGGTATCGAACATCCGGACGCTGGCGTTGCGCTGCGCGGTTCCTTCCTGATCGACGCGAACGGCATCGTTCGTCACCAGGTTGTGAACGATCTGCCGCTGGGTCGTAACATCGACGAAATGCTGCGCATGGTTGACGCGCTGCAGTTCCACGAAGAGCACGGCGAAGTGTGCCCGGCTCAGTGGGAAAAAGGTAAAGAAGGTATGGCTGCTTCCCCAGACGGCGTGGCTAAATACCTGTCTGAGAACGTATCCAGCCTGTAATCGGCACGGTTTACGAGAAAGGCCCGCTTATGCGGGCCTTTTTTTATGCCTTACGCTGCGTTTCCCGCCAGATGCGCCAGGCCATGCCCGCCAGCAGGAGCACGCCCGCAATCAGCACGCCCCACACCAGCAGGGCGTTCATCCAGCTCGCCCGATCGGCCGCAGAGGTAGCGGTCAGACGCTCCTCGCCGCCTAACGCAACGTCATCCACTATGTCGGCCTGCGGCAGGTTCGCCATAGCATAGGTCTTACGCAGGTCGGCGGGGATCAGCATGTCGGGCTCTACGCTGGCAGGCTTTGCGGCGCCGTTGCCCCAGGCAAGCACGTACGGCGCTTTCTCCTGCGCGTTGAACACCAGGTCATAGCGGTCGCGATGCCCCGTGACGCTCGGCAGGTATTCTGGCAGACGCGCATTCAGCGTCGTGATTTTCACGGCCTGCACCAGGCCCCCGCTAAGCGAAACCGGTCCGGACGTTTTTCCCTCCAGACGGTAAATCACCTCTTTTTTCAGGGGGTGCCATGCGTCTTTTTCCGTACTGCGCCACGCGATCTCCACGGGAAGGACACCATCACCGTTCAGCGAAATGCTGACAGCACTCAGCGGCTGCGGGCGCGCCCAGCGCCACTGCGCTTCGCTTGTCGATAGCGGCTCCCCTTCCCCCTCAAGATTGATCTCTTCCGGGGCCGCCTGCGCAGGTGCGCTGATTGCGTTTACGCCGGTCAACGTTATCCCCTTGCTCTGCGTATTCAGCACCACCATGAGATAGCGATTCGCCTCGGGAGATAAAACCGTATCGGTATCGATCCGATCGAGCTTAAGGCGATCCTGACCGCTGGCGACGTCCAGCAGTGGCATATCTTCGCGTAGGGTATACCAGCGCTTAAGATCCTCGCTGTAGTAGACCGACGCCGTTCCCTGCCAGGGCGACTGCGGGGTATTCCAGAGCAGCTGCAGCTGGGATATGGCCAGCTCACCCGTCGTCTGCTCCGGCAAGGTCAGCAGGTAATGTTGCCCGGCGGCGGCGGCTTTTTGCCCCTCCAGCACAATCTCAACGCCGTTTCGGGAACGGAGCAGGATCTTATCGCTGTCACCGGCGTCTGAGCCAGCCGCGAGCGGCGAGGCGTCCAGCGGAAAGAGACGCAGCGCCGTGGAGTGCGCTGTGTCCTGCGGGCGCGTTGCGGCGATCAGGCTAAAGGGAACCGGCTCGCCCGACTGGTTAAAGACGCGAACATCATGCAGATCCGCTGACGTGCTCTGCTCATAGACGGCAAGCGGCAGCATCACCCGATACCACCGGGAAGGAACGGACGTGTCGAGTGAACGACCAAAGGCATAGTCCCGGGGCGATTCCACGGGTACCTCGTCGCAGAACGCCGGGCCGGAAAGCGCCAGCAGCGCGGTACACGCTACCGCTTTCATCCATTTCATTTTTCATCTCCTGTTTTTGGCGGTAGCGGCGAGAAATAGCCCACTATCAGCACCAGTATCGCCACGCCGATAAACGCCACCGCGCGCGACAGACCGCCTCCGCCCGCGCTGTCCACCAGCATCAGCTTAACCATCACCACACCCAGCAGCGCGGCACCGCAGAGCCACTCCTGCCGGGAAGCCCGACGGGTGGCATGGATCATGACTACCAGCGCGCTCAACATCCAGAACAGGGCAAAGCTGGTCTGGATAAGCCGCGAATCCCACAGCGATGCCATATTCCAGGCCACGTCGCCGTACCAGGCCAGGGCGCGCATCAGCGCACCGTTTAGCCACCAGAAGCCAAACGCCATGAGCGCGACGGCAGGCCACGGGCGCGCTTGCACAAGCCACGCCGGGTAGTAGCGATCCACCGCCCGATAAAAGACCACCAGACCCAGCAACGCGAACGCGGCACCTTCCTCAAGCGGGTTCACCAGCGGCAGCCAGGTCTGACGATAGACCACGCCGTCCTGGAAATTGGTCACCACCAACAATACCAGCAGCGCCACGACTACGGGAATCGGTGCCAGGCAGGCGTAGAGCGCAGGCCACTCCCGGAACGGCCACACGCGACGCCGTACCGCAGCAGAGAGCGCCATAATCACCCCGCCGCCTGCAGCCATCGCCAGTCCGCTACCCCAGGCCGCCATGCCCCACGGCAGGGACCGGGCAAACCAGTAAAGCTCGGCGGCCAGCGCCAGTAAAATCATCCAGAACAGCGACAGATGCAGCCCCATCGCGATGCGCGGCAGGAGTCTTTCGCCGTCGCGCCGCAGCAGCATTAGCGCGGCAGGAAGCGCAACGCACCAGGCCAGGTTTGACCAGTCGGCGGAGACGATCTGCTGGTGCCAGAGCTGATAACCCACCATCAGCAGCATAACCGGCCAGAGCAGCCATTTGCTGGCGTCCAGCTCTCGCCACGCCAGACGAGCGGCCACCTGCCGCCAGCCCCAGGCCGACGCCGCCGTCAGCGCCAGCACGCCCGCCAGAATCGGTAATTCCTTCGTCAATGCCAGCCGCGATGCGCCCAATAGCGCCACGAGCCAGAACAGCAGACCACCTGCCAGCAGCGCCCAACTGACCGGCAGGAAGAGAGTCCGCCACAGCCAGGCCGCAGCCAGCCAGCAAAGGCTAAGGATGGCGAAGATAAGGAGCAGGCTCAGCGGCGTAACGCCGTTTGTTTGCGCCCACAGCGCGCTGCCGAGCGCCAGCACCAGCAGCGCCGTCCCGCTATAGCTCATCCGCCGCTGCTGCTGTTGCACGCCCAGCCAGAGGATACCCAGCCCCTCCAGCGCCCAGGCCATTGCCGTCCAGCGCGCCGACAGCGCCAGCGGAATGGCGAGCGTGGCAAACCCGCCGCCGATCGCCAGCGCCGCCATGACCAGCGGCCGTCCGAGGGAGGGATAGCGCCGCAGCGCGAGGTACGCGAGGGTGAGATAAAATGCGCCGTATCCCAGCGCGCTCAGCGAGGGGCCATATTCCCAGTACCGGGTCATGCCGTACTGCATCCCGAAGCCGATCAGCGGCGGGGCAAACAGCAGCACGCCGTCAACGATCTGCTTCCCTTTCTCCTGCGCCCGCAGCGACAGCGCCACGCTCAGCACGCCGAATATCAGCGTATTGGCAATCAGGAACAGCTGGCAAATCCAATAGTCTTCAGGCTGGTAGTCATTCAGCCCCCACAGGCCGCCCACGCCGAACGTGAACAGCAGCCCGAGCAGGTTCAGCTCGCGCCAGTGCTGCCAGATGCTGATAGCAAGAATGCCGATGGACAGCAGGAGGTAGAAAGAGAACAGCGCGACAAAGCTGCCGCCCCCGGTAGACAAGAGGAGCGGGGCAAGATAGCCGCCGAGGCTCGCCAGCATGGCAAGGCTTAGCGCCTTCTGCAGCACCGCCAGCCCGACGCTCGCCGCGCAAATCACCACCAGCAGCGCAAAGGCCAGCGTCATCGGCAGCATTTGCCAGAGCCGGAAGGCGCCAAACACCGTCAGGTAGAGCACGCCGGTCGCTCCGCCCTGGAGGATCAGCGCATAGACGCGCTGCCTGTGCCGCAGTCGCCACCCGACTGCCAGCAGAACAATGGCAAACAGCGCGGTTGCCACGAGGCGCAGCTCAAGCGGGAACAGGGAATGCTCGACGGTATAGCGCAGCAGGAAAGAGAGGCCGAGGAAGAGCAGCAGGATCCCCAGCTTCGCCAGCGGATTACCCTGCATGAACCAGCGCGCCAGCGACGTCAGGATGCCGCCAAAGGCTGAAGGCTGTTTTGCCACCGGCGCAGGAGCCTGAGCGGGTTCTGCCACCGCAGCGGGAATATCGGGGCGCCAGGGGTCGACAGGTGCGGGAGCGTCTTCCACCACCGGCGCGGTCATAGCCTCCGGCGCGGCGGCCTGCACCGGTTCCGGCGCGTTCTCAGGCACGCCGCGCTGCTCAAGCGCCTCTATGCGCTGGCGCAGCCGGGCAATCTCCTGCCGCGCCGCCGTACTGCGATTAAACCCGATAACCGCAAGCACGGGCGCAACCAGCAGCGCAAAAACCAGGAATAAACAGCCAAGGATGTAAAGCTCGTCCATGTTTCCACCTTCACCGTAAACGATCCGTTAAGATTGACACAAATCGTTGCATTTGCGCCATCTTAAAAGGTGGAAACATTAGCGCATTAGCTGCCGAACCAGATCGTCGCGGATACCGCAGGCAGCGCCAGCACGCCATCCTGTATCGTCGCCTTGCCCTCTTTGCTCTTCCACGCAGCCACCTTCAGCAGCGGTGAATCATCCAGCACCACTTCGCAGGCCTCGCCCCGGTTGATCGCCACCAGCACGCGCTGCTGGTTATAGACGCGAGCAAACACCACCACGTTATCGTGGGCGTACACCACCTGACAGCCGCCGTAGCGCAGGGCGAGACTCTGCTTACGCAACTTCGCCAGGCGCTGATACAGGCTGAACAGCACCTTGTCCTGTTTCTCCGGCGCCCACGGGAAGGTTTTGCGACAGAACGGATCGTTGTTGCCGTCCAGCCCCACCTCGTCTCCGTAGTAGATGCACGGTAGGCCCGGCCAGGTGAAGAGCCAGGTCACCGCCATCGGCAGACGCGCGACATCCTTGCCGAGCAGGGATTTAAAGCGCGCGGTGTCGTGGCTATCGAGCTGGTTAAACATCCGCAGCTGCTGCTGATGCGACAGACCGGCGCGGTAGTTCTCCATCCAAGCCATGCAGGTTTCAGCGTCGATATGATTCGGATCGTAGGAGATATCGGTGTTGGCGAGGAATCCCCACAGCGGGAAGGTAAAGCCGCGATAGTTCATCGCCGCATCTTCCGCATCGTTCTGCAACCACTGGCGCGCGTCGCCAAAGTGCTCGCCAAAGACGAACGCCTCCGGATGGGCCGCTTTTGCCGAGCGCGTAATCCCGGCGACGTGCTGAAGGTTATTCCGCGCCCCGCCCGCTTCGCCGAGCATATGCACTACGTCCAGACGCCAGCCGTCCATATTCCACGGCGCCTTCAGCCAGTGGCGCACGATGCTGTCTTCCCCGCCGTAAATCTCGTTCACAAGCGTTGGCGACTGGAAATCCAGCTTCGGCAGGCTCGGGTAGCCCAGCCAGTCCAGCGCACGCCCCTCCTCATTAAAGCTATACCAGTCGCACTGCGGCGAATCCGGGTTATGACATGCCCCGCCCATCGACTGGTTATGCCGATCAAACCACGCATGCGAATCTCCGCTGTGGTTGAACACGCCGTCCAGAATGAGGCGCATGCCTTCGTTTTGGGTGTTCTTACGCAGGCGCAGCAGCGCCTCGTCACCGCCAAACTGCGCGTCAACGTGGCGATAATCTTCGGTATCGTATTTATGTACGCTCGGGGCTTTAAACACCGGGTTGAGATAGAGCGCCGTCACGCCCAGTTTTTTCAGGTACGGCAGCTTTTCGCTGATGCCGTCGAGATCGCCCCCGTAGAAGGTCGATCCGCCCGCCTGCGCGGTCAGAGGCTCATCCCACGCTTTTAGGATAATGTCATGGCCCGCGGCATGGTGGTAGTAGACCTTATCCTGGTCGGCAGTGCGCTTTTCGCTGCGCGCAAAACGGTCCGGGAAAATCTGGTAAAAGACCTGATCGTTAACCCACTGCGGGCCGTTATCCGGGTAATCCACAGCAAACTGTTCCAGCCGTGCGGGCGGGAAACGGCTAAACCCCTGCGGGGTAAACCACAGTTGACGGTTGTTCCACAAAAGCTTGAAGCTGTAGCGGCGGCGCGGCTGTCCGCTACGCAGGTCGATATTCGCACGCCAGGCGGTGATCCCCGGCTGCGGCTGGCTGCGCAGCTTGTGCATTTTCAGCCCGGTCTCTTCGTTATCGATTTCGGCGCGGAGCGTCACGCGTTCAGGCTGATTTTCACCCGCCAGCCAGAGCGTAATCACCAGGTTGTCTTTGTTTTGCTTAACAAATGGGGCAACCGGAAGGTGCCAGGCGTTTAACATCACGAATCCCCTTTGATGAAATTGACGTCACCTTGCCACAGGGTGGTTAAGGATAGCTCACCATGATGGGATTTATTGGGGGAGGAGGACGGGGGAGGAGGCATCAGTGCGGCCTGATGCCCTCACCCTAACCCTCTCCCACGGGGAGAGGGGAAAAGGATGTTACTGCGCTTCCGCCAGCTGACGGTCGCGGCGGCATTTAAACACCCAGCCCACCAGCAGCAGCACGATCCACGCGCAGCCCACGTAGAGCGAAATGCGGGTGTCCGGATGGTAGCCAATCAGGCCAATGATAAACACCAGGAAAATCAGCCCGACGACGGTGGTCGCAACGCCGCCCGGTACTTTGAACTTCAGCGCTTTCGCCTCATCCGGTGACAGGCGACGGCGGAAGGCAATCTGCGACAGCAGGATCATGATCCACACCCACACCGTCGCGAAGGTTGCCAGGGACGCAATCACCAGGAAGACGTTCTCCGGCATGATGTAGTTCAGGTAAACCGAGAACAGCAGCGCCACGGTCATCACCACGACGGTCACCCACGGCGTGCCGCGGCGTGAGGTTTTGGCGAACACCTTCGGCGCACTGCCCTGCTCCGCCATGCCGTGCAGCATACGGCCCACGCCAAAGACGTCGCTGTTGATCGCCGAAAGCGACGCGGTCAGCACCACAAAGTTGAGAATGCTGGCCGCAAATGCAATGCCCATATGCTGGAAGGTCAGGACAAACGGGCTACCGTTGGTACCCACCTGATTCCACGGGTAAATGGACATGATCACGAACAGCGTACCCACGTAAAACACCAGAATACGCATCGGCACCGAGTTGATCGCGCGCGGAATGGATTTCTCCGGGTCTTTCGCTTCCCCGGCGGTGATACCGATAATCTCGATACCGCCGTAGGCAAACATCACCATCTGCAGCGACATCACCATCCCGAGCCAGCCGTTGCTGAAGAAGCCACCGTTGCTCCAGAGGTTGTGGATCCCGGTCGGCTGCCCGCCGTTGCCAATCCCCCAGATGATAATCCCAAAACCGGCCACAATCATGATGATGATGGTGGCGACCTTGAAGAAGGAGAACCAGAACTCCAGCTCGCCGAACACCTTCACGCTCATCAGGTTGACGGCGCAAATGATTAGCACCACGCTCAGCACCCAAATCCAGTGCGGCACCGCCGGGAACCAGACGCCCATGTAGATGCCAAACGCCGTCACGTCGGCAATCGCCACAATCAGTATTTCGAAGCAGTAGGTCCAGCCGGTGATAAACCCGGCCAGCGGGCCGAGGTTTTCCTGCGCGTAGCGGGAGAATGAGCTGGCGGAGGGGTTGTGAACCGACATTTCGCCGAGGGCGCGCATGATGATATATGCCGCCACGCCGCCGATGATGTACGCCAGCAGCACGCTGGGACCGGCCATTTTGATGGCATCTGCCGAGCCATAAAAAAGACCGGTGCCGATAGCCGAGCCCAGCGCCATAAAGCGGATGTGGCGCGTGCTCAATCCACGTTTAAGTTTGTTAGTGCTTTCCATTTAAATCTTGCCATTCAACACGAAAAAAACAAAAAACCACGGGGCCTTAAGCCCCGTGGTTAAACAGTTTGTTGCCGTTGATTAATGGGCGTTCGATGCGACCTGACGCCCTGCGGCACGGTCCCAGATAATCGCCAGAACCAGCGCAACAACGGTAGGCATCAGCCAGGCCAGACCCTGCTCGGACAGCGGCAGACGCTGTGTCCAGGCTGGCAGAACTTCCGCGAACGCTGATGCTTTAATCCCGTCAAGGATACCAAAAATCAGGCTGATAAACATGGCTGGCGCAATAATTCGTGAGGAGTTGTTCCACCACGGGCGAGTGAAGCTCAGCACCACCAGCACGATGCACGGCGGATAAATCGCCGTCAGTACCGGAATAGAGACCTGAATCAGGTGGCTCAGACCGAGGTTGGACACCGCCATGGAGAAGATACCAAGGATAAACACCAGGGTACGGTAAGAGAGCGGCAGATACTGCGCAAAGAACTCAGCACAGGCGCAGGTCAAGCCAACCGCGGTAACCAGACAGGCCAGGAAGATGAGCGCCGCCAGCAGCATACTGCCCGCACCACCGAAGGTGTGCTGAACGTAGGCGTGCAGGATAGCCGCACCGTTGGCGTTCTGATCGACCAGCATGGCGCTATCGGAGCCCAGACGGAACAGCGCCAGATACAGCAGCGTCAGCCCTACGCCAGCCATCAGACCGGCCCAGATGGTATAGCGGGTCAGCAGACGCGCTTCGGTCACACCGCGGGAACGCGCGGCGTTAACGATAACGATACCAAACACCATCGCGCCCAGCGTATCCATCGTCAGGTAGCCGTTCACGAAGCCGTTAGAAAACGCGGCGTTTTTGTAGGCGTCCATCGCGTCGCTAATCGGGCCGGCGGGCCAGACGATGGCCGCTACCGCCAGGACAATCAGCGCCACAATTTTCAGCGGAGCCAGGAAGTTACCCACGGTATCCAGCAGTTTGCCCGGATAGAGGGAAACCAGAATCACGATAGCGAAGTAGATCAGGCTGTAGATGAACAGCGGCATCGCGCCGTCACCGGTCAGGGGAGCGATCCCCACTTCGAAGGAAACGGTCGCGGTACGCGGGGTGGCAAACAGCGGCCCCACGGCCAGATAGCAGACGGTTGCCAGCAGAACGCCTGCCACTTTGCCGATCGGGGAGCTGAGGCTATCCACACCGCCGCCGACTTTCGCCAGCGCGATGACGGTTAGTACCGGCAGACCCACGGCAGTAATCAGGAAACCAAACGCGGCGGTCCAGACGTGTTCACCCGCCTGTAAGCCAACCATTGGAGGGAAAATGATGTTGCCTGCGCCAACGAACAGCGCAAATGTCATAAAGCCCAGCGCGATGATGTCACGCGATTTTAAGTGATGGGTCATAAAACCTTACTGCCTGTGGATGTGGTGTTGAAAACATTGAGATTTTCGATATCCCTGATGGGACGATACAGCCGAAAATTTGCTCAATTTCAGCGGGAAATGCTCCCGTCCTGGCGTGGAGAAGAATAGTTTTTCGATTTACCACGCAAATACAGTCGGTCTGACAGTATCTGGGGCGCAATTTAAACGCTTATAACGTTTAAAGGCAAGGTGGGATCGTAAAACCAGAACAATATGCCAGCATGAAAATACGCACCAGCACAATACGCTGTTTATAAGAAAAACCCATGGCTAATCATGCGAACAAAAAACAGCCAGCCGTATAAAATTCATCCGCGTTTCGCTTGACTGCAAAGCAAACGGGCCAGCGATGGCTGACCCGTGGAAAGGTAAAATGACACGCCCGCCGTCAGGCGATCTTTTTGGCAATTAATCGTTCCGGGATAACGAAGCTGAAGCGGGTTCCTTTACCCAGGGTACTCTGAATATCGAGACGGCTTTCATGGTGGTTGACCGCGTGTTTCACAATCGCCAGCCCGAGGCCACTTCCGCCCGTCTGGCGCGATCGCGCTTTATCCACACGGTAGAAGCGCTCGGTCAGACGCGGAATATGCTCCGGCGCGATCCCCGGCCCGTTGTCCTCCACGCTAAACTCGGCCCCCGTTGGGGTATGGTGCCAGCGCACCACGATATCCGTCCCTTCCGGCGTATGATTCACCGCGTTATACACCAGGTTGGAAATGGCGCTGCGCAGCTCATCTTCACTGCCCAGCACCTTCAACGTGTTGTCGACGTCAAAGGTCAGGTGATGCTTTTTGTGGCTTAACGTCTGCGCTTCACGCTCCACGACCCGCAGCATCATCGGAACATCAATGGTGTCATTCAGCGCGAGCGTTGGCGCCGCTTCAATCTTCGAGAGCGTCAGCAGCTGCTTCACCAGGCCTTCCATCCGGTGCGTTTGCTCGCGCATGGTGTGCAGCGCTTTTTCACGCGGCGCACCTTCCAGCGTTTGCTCCTGCATCATCTCCAGGTAGCCCTGCAGCACGGTCAACGGGGTTCGCAGTTCGTGGCTGACGTTGGCGAAGAAGTTACGACGCGCCCCTTCCAGTTGGTGCATCTGGGTGACATCGCGCGCCACCATCAGCCACTGCTTATCGCTGTAGGGCATCACGCGGATCTCCAGATGGCGACCATTATTGAGCTTGAGATTGTGCGGACGGGTGAAATCACGCTTTTTCAGGTACAGCGTGAACTCGGGATAACGCAGAAGGTTGAGGATATTCTGTCCATTGTCATCCGGCCAGCGCAGGCCCAGCAGCTGCTGCGCCAGGCCGTTACACCAGAAGATCGTCCCTTCTTCGGTCGTCAGAATCACGGCATCCGGCAGCGATTCTGCACCGCTGCGAAAACGCTTAATCAGGCTTCCCAGCTCGCGGCGGCGCTTTTTATTACGCATCTGCATCTGATGCAGACCGTACAGCAGCGGCTCCCAGCTGCCGCTTCCCGGCGGCGGCGTCATGCTTCGGTCAACCCACAGCCACCAGGAGAGGCGCAGCAGGTTCCAGAAATGCCAGATGAGCAGCCCGGTGACCGACGCCAGCAGAAACCACGGCAGGTGTCCAAGAAAGGCCCCCAGAATGAAGGCCGGAATACAGCATAAAATCAGTTCAAAGACGAGCCTTTTCCATGACAGACGTTCCAGCACGCGTCACACTCCTGTCATTGTTCAGAAACGGGTAGAAAAACGATAACCCGTGCCGCGGACCGTCTGCACCATGCGATCGTGGCCGCTCAGTTCCAGTGCTTTTCGCAGGCGGCGGATATGTACGTCAACCGTCCGGTCTTCGACATACACGTTAGTTCCCCAGACGTTATTCAGCAACTGCTCGCGGCTGTAAACGCGCTCCGGGTGGGTCATAAAGAAGTGCAGGAGTTTAAATTCGGTAGGCCCCATGTCGAGGGGATTTTCACCGGTCATCACGCGGTGAGACGTCGGATCAAGGCTCAGCCCCTGCATTTCGATCACCTCTTCCACCGCCATCGGCGAAATACGGCGCATTACGGCTTTAATGCGGGCCACCAGCTCTTTGGGAGAGAACGGTTTGGTAATGTAATCGTCCGCGCCGATCTCCAGACCACGCACGCGATCCTCTTCTTCTCCGCGCGCCGTGAGCATCACGACCGGTATATCGCGGGTCAGCGCTTCACGCTTCAGGTGTTTGATAAACTGCAGTCCGGAGCCGCCGGGCAACATCCAGTCCAGCAGAATCAGATCGGGCCAGGGTTCATTCAGCTGGTTCACTGCACTGTCATAATCTTCTGCTTCAACCGGCTGGAAGCCATTTTGTTCGAGCACGAAGCACACCATTTCACGAATTGGAGCTTCATCTTCTACGACCAGAATACGTCTCGCCATACTTTGCCCTGTCTTATCTTATTTACGTTACAAGTTTGTAATTCGGCGCCATTATGCGTCAGATTTATGACAGATTTATGAAAAACAGTACCACGTTAACGGGCAAACCGTTGTTTTATTACAGCGGTTATTTTCCCTTCTCTGAACGTTTATAATCCTGCTTTCTCTTTTTTGCCACGGATCAGCTATGCGCATACTTCACACCTCGGACTGGCATCTGGGTCAAAATTTTTACAGCAAAAGCCGTGCGGCTGAACATGAAGCGTTCCTGGGCTGGCTGCTGGAAACGGCCCGGACGCACGAGGTGGACGCGATTATTGTGGCGGGTGACATCTTTGATACCGGCTCGCCGCCGAGCTATGCGCGCGAGCTGTATAACCGCTTCGTGGTGAATCTGCAGCAAACCGGCTGTCATCTGGTGATTGTCGCCGGCAACCATGATTCCGTCGCAACGCTGAATGAATCCCGCGACATCCTGGCGTTTCTCAATACCACCGTCGTCGCCAGCGCCGGGCACGGCCCGCAGATCCTGAAAAAGCGCGACGGGTCGCCGGGAGCGGTGCTGTGTCCGATACCGTTTTTACGTCCGCGCGACATCGTGCAAAGCCAGGCGGGGCTGTCGGGCGCGGAAAAGCAGCAACATTTATTACAGGCCATCACCGACTATTACCACCAGCAGCACGCCGAAGCCTGTGCCCTGCGCGGTGACCAGTCGATTCCGGTGATTGCGACCGGGCACCTCACCACCGTCGGGGCCAGTAAAAGTGACGCCGTGCGTGACATCTATATCGGCACGCTGGATGCCTTTCCGGCGCAGCACTTCCCGCCCGCCGACTACATTGCGCTCGGGCACATTCACCGGGCGCAGATCGTCGGAGGCTGCGAGCACATCCGCTACTGCGGCTCCCCCCTTTCGCTCAGCTTTGACGAAACGGGCAAAGCCAAATCCGTACATCTGGTGACCTTCTCCGGCGGAAAACTCAGCGCCGTCGACACGCTGGAGGTGCCCGTTACCCAGCCGCTGGCGGTGCTGAAAGGCGATCTCAATGCCATCACCGCACAGCTGGAGCAGTGGCGCGGCGTCGAGCAAGATCCCCCCATCTGGCTGGACATCGAAATCACCACCGACGACTACCTGCACGATATGCAGCGAAAAATCCAGGCGCTGACCGAAGATTTGCCGGTTGAGGTCTTGCTGGTGCGCCGCAGCCGCGAGCAGCGCGAAAAAATCCTGTTAAGCGTTCAACGCGAAACGCTCAGTGAACTGGGGGTCGAAGAGGTGTTTGAACGCAGACTCTCGCAGGAGGAAATCGACGAGGCGAAGCGCGCAAGGCTCAGTGAACTGTTCAGCCATACCCTGCATGCGCTCAATGATGAGGAAGAAAACGCGTGAAAATTTTGAGCCTGCGACTGAAAAATCTTAACTCCCTCAAGGGCGAGTGGAAAATTGATTTTACCGCTGAGCCGTTTGCCAGCAACGGGCTGTTTGCCATCACCGGCGCGACCGGGGCAGGTAAAACCACCCTGCTCGACGCCATCTGTCTGGCGCTTTATCACGAAACGCCGCGACTGCAGAAGATCTCCCAGGCGCAAAACGACCTGATGACGCGCGACACCGCCGAGTGCCTGGCGGAAGTGGAGTTCGAGGTAAAAGGCACCGCCTATCGCGCCTTCTGGAGCCAGAACCGCGCGCGCAACCAGCCGGACGGGAACCTGCAGGCGCCGCGCGTGGAGCTGGCGCGCTGCGAAGATGGCAAAATCCTGGCCGACAAAGTGACGGATAAGCTGGAGCAAACTGCCGCGCTCACCGGGCTGGACTACGGGCGCTTTACCCGCTCCATGCTGCTTTCTCAGGGGCAGTTTGCTGCCTTTCTCAACGCCAAACCAAGCGATCGCGCCGAGCTGCTGGAAGAGCTGACCGGCACCGAAATCTACGGTCAGATTTCCGCCATGGTATTTGAGAAACACAAAGCCGCCCGCAGCGTGCTTGAAAAGTGTGAGGCACAGGCGGCGGGCGTCGTGCTGTTGAGCGAAGAACAACAGCAGCAGTTACAGCAAAGTTTGCAGGCACTTACTGACGAAGAGAAAACCCTGCTGGAACAGCAGCAAAACCAACAGAAAGATTTTCAGTGGCTTACGCGCCATGATGAGCTCGTGCGCGAGCAACAGCGCGTCACCGCGATGCAGCAGCAGGCGCAACAGGCGCTGACGGACGCTGCGCCTGAACTGGCAAAACTGCAGCTTGCTCTCCCCGCCGCCCAGCTTCGGCCGCTTTGGGATCATCAGCAGGAGCAAACCGCGCGCCTGACGCAAACCCAGCAGCGAATTATCGAAGTAAATACTCGCTTACAGGCCAGAACCGCGCTGCGTTCACGTATCCGCAATACCGCCCTGCGTGACCACGAGCAGCGACAGGCCGAACTGTCGGCGCTGGCGCAGTGGCTGGCGGAGCACGAGCGCTATCGTCTGTTAGGCCAGGAGATTGCAGGCTGGCGTGCCCAGTTCTCGCAGCTTAACCGCGATAAAACGCAGTTAGCCTCGCTTGCTGCGCGGATAGGTGAATTACGCAACAGGCTGGCTGCGATGCCGGAAAATGCGCTGACGCTGACGGCGGATGAGGTCAGCGCGGCCATGGAGCAGCAGTCCCGGTTACGCACGCTGCGCCAGCAGCTGACGTCGCTGCATGCCCGCTATCAGCCGCTGCAAAAGCGCCTGCGCCAGAGCAGTGAAAGCGTGCAGAAGGCGCAGGCCGAACAAAGTAAGCTTAATGAAACGCTGACGCTGCGCCGCCAGCAGTACAAAGAGAAAAACCAGCACTATCTCGATCTAAAAGCCCTGTGCGAAACCGAAGCAACAATTAAGAAGCTGGAGCATTACCGTTCCCAGCTTGAGGCGGGCAAACCCTGTCCGCTGTGCGGTTCCTGCGAACATCCGGCCATTGAGCAATATCAGTCGCTTGAGCTGACGGATAACCAGCGCCGCCGTGATGCCCTGGAAAAAGAGGTCGCCGCCCTTAAAGAGGAAGGCCTGCTGGTGCTGGGACAGGTCAATGCCCTGACTCAGCAGATCCAGCGCGAGACAGACGACGCGCAGACGCTTTCTCAGGAAGAGCAAGCGCTCACTAAAGAGTGGGTGGCAGCCTGCACGTCACTGAACATTACCTTGAATATTCAGGACGATATCGCGCCATGGCTGAACGAACAGGAACATTATGAGCGCCAGCTTTATCAGCTCAGTCAGCGTCTCACCCTGCAGAACCAGCTGAGCGAACAGGAAACGCAGGAGCGGCAGTATCAGCAGCAGCTGGCGGCCACGCGGCAGGCGCTGGAGCATGCCCTGCTCGCGCTCTCACTTAACGCACCTGAAGAGGGTCAGGAAGCCGCCTGGCTTCAGGCCCGTGAAGCTGAATTCGCGCAGTGGCAGGAGAAACAAACGCAGCACGGCGTGCTTCAGGAACGTATAAACGCCCTGAAGCCACTGCTCGACGCGCTTCCGGCAACGAACAGCGAAGACGCCGAACCGGTTATCCCTGATAACTGGCGCGCCATCCACGACGAGTGCGTGTCGCTGCAAAGCCAGCTGACCGCGCAACAGCAGCAGGAAGCGCTGGAGCGAGAGCGCCTGCAGCAGTCGCAGACGCAGTTCACCACGGCGCTCTCGGCGAGCTGCTTTGCCGACCAGGACGCGTTTCTTGCCGCCCTGCTGGATGACGATGCCATTCGCCATCTCGAACAGCGAAAGCAGTCGCTGGAAAACCAGATACAGCAGGCCGCGGCGCTGTGCGGGCAAGCGAACCAACAGCTACAGTCTCATCTGGCGCAGAGGCCGCAAGGGCTCAACGCCGATGTACCCACGCTGCAAAGCCAGCTGCAGCAGCTGGCGCAACAGCTGCGCGAGAACACCACGCATCAGGGCGAGATCCGCCAGCAGCTTAAGCAGGACAGCGATAACCGGCAGCACCAGCTGGCGTTGATGCAGCAAATTGAAGAGGCCGCGCGCCAGGCGGATGACTGGGGGTACCTGAACGCGCTGATCGGCTCAAGCACCGGCGACAAGTTCCGTAAGTTCGCCCAGGGGCTGACGCTGGACAATCTTGTCTGGCTTGCTAACCAGCAGCTTAACCGTCTGCACGGGCGTTATTTATTGCAGCGTAAGGCCAGCGACGCGCTGGAGCTGGAAGTGGTGGATACGTGGCAGGCGGATGCGGTCCGCGATACCCGTACCCTCTCCGGCGGCGAGAGCTTCCTGGTCAGCCTGGCGCTGGCGCTGGCGCTTTCCGATCTGGTGAGTCATAAAACGCGGATCGATTCGCTGTTCCTGGATGAAGGGTTCGGGACGCTCGACAGTGAGACGCTGGATACGGCGCTGGATGCGCTCGACGCGCTGAACGCCACCGGGAAAACCATCGGCGTGATCAGCCACGTAGAGGCGATGAAAGAGCGTATTCCGGTGCAGATCAAAGTGAAGAAGATTAACGGGCTGGGGTATAGCAAGCTGGATAAGGTATTTGCGGTGGAATGAATGGGGGATCGTGCGGTCTGATGCCCTCACCCTGGCCCTCTCCCACAGGGAGAGGGTACAAACATTAAAAACGGCAACGCAAGTTGCCGTTTTGCGTTTATTCGGGCCACAGCCACGCTGCGCCGCGCACGCCGCTGGAGTCCCCGTGCAGCGCTTTGCGGATCGGGGTTTCACACTCGCCGCCGAAGACCCACTGCTTCACCAGGTTCGGCACCGTGGCGTACAGCCGATCGACGTTGCTCATGCCGCCGCCGAGCACTATCACGTCAGGATCGAGAATATTCACCACGTGGGCCAGCGATTTCGCCAGCCGCATTTCGTAGCGGCTAAGCGCCAGCTCCGCCACCGGGTCCTGCGCTTCGACCAGACGCATGATCTCGTTACCCTTGAGCGGCTGGCCGCTCAGGCGATGGTAGTCGATCGCAAAACCGGTACCGGAGATAAACGTCTCAATACAGCCCTGTTTTCCGCAGTAGCATGGGACTTCAGTGCGGTATTTGAGTTCGTCTTCATCCATCCACGGCAGCGGGTTGTGTCCCCACTCGCCCGCCGTGCCATTACCGCCGATATGGGCACGCCCGCCTAACGCCACGCCCGCACCGCAGCCGGTACCGATGATCACCGCAAACACGGTCTGGGCACCGGCCGCCGCACCGTCGATGGCCTCAGAGACGGCGAGGCAGTTGGCATCGTTGGCCAGACGCACTTCCCGGTTCAGGCGCGCGCTTAAATCTTTATCAAACGGCTGACCGTTGAGCCAGGTGGAGTTAGCATTTTTAACCACGCCGGTATACGGCGAGATCGACCCCGGGATCCCCATCCCGACGCTGCCGGTTTGTCCTGTGGCCTGCTCGGCCATCTCAACCAGCCTGGCAATGGTCTCGATCGTCTGGTGATAATCATCGCGCGGCGTAGGCAGACGGTGGCGGAACAGCTGTTCCCCCTGCTCGCTCAGTGCGATAACTTCTGTTTTGGTGCCGCCCAAATCAATGCCAATACGCACAAGACTCTCCTCATTATTTTGATTATCAACAGAGTAGAAGCACGCATCCCGATTAGCAATGCAAGCGATGCGACAATTCGTTATCATGCCCGCTGATTTAACGACAAGGCCGTGGAAATTATCATGCTGTGGTTCAAAAATTTGATGGTTTACCGTCTCAGCCGCGACGTTTCGCTGCGTGCAGAAGAGATGGAAAAACAGTTAGCCGCTTATACCTTTTCCCCTTGCGGTAGCCAGGATATGGCAAAAACCGGTTGGGTTCCGCCAATGGGTTCACAAAGCGATGCATTGACCCACGCCAGCAGCACGGGTCAAATCATCGTCTGCGCCCGTAAAGAAGAGAAGATTCTGCCCACGCCGGTGGTTAAGCAGGCGCTCGAGGCGAAAATTTTCAAGCTGGAAGCCGAGCAGGGCCGCAAGCTGAAAAAGACCGAAAAAGATTCGCTGAAAGACGAAGTGCTGCACTCTCTGCTGCCGCGCGCCTTCAGCCGCTTCAGCCAGACCATGATGTGGATCGACACCGTTAACGGGCTGATCATGGTGGACTGCGCCAGCGCCAAGAAAGCAGAAGATACGCTGGCCCTGCTGCGCAAAAGCATCGGCTCGTTACCGGTCGTTCCGCTGGCGCTGGAAACACCAATTGAGTTAACGCTGACCGAATGGGTACGCAGCGGTGCTGCGGCACAGGGTTTCCAGATCCTTGATGAAGCCGAGCTGAAAGCCCTGCTGGAAGATGGCGGCGTGATCCGCGCGAAGAAGCAGGATCTGGTCAGCGACGAGATCGCCGTACACATTGAAGCGGGTAAAGTGGTCACCAAGCTGGCGCTCGACTGGCAGCAGCGCATCCAGTTCGTGATGTGCGACGATGGCTCCGTGAAGCGTCTTAAGTTCTGCGACGAGCTGCGCGATCAGAACGAAGATATCGACCGGGAAGATTACGCCCAGCGTTTTGACGCGGACTTCATCCTGATGACCGGCGAGCTGGCCGCGTTGATTCAGAATCTGGTGGAAGGTCTCGGCGGCGAAGCGCAGAGATAACGGGTAAAACGTAGGCCGGGTAAGCGTTAGCGCCACCCGGCTAATTTTTTATTTCAGGTAGCGGCACAGATAAGAGGTAGGCTCAGCCACCTGCAAATGAAATTCGCTGTGGCCAGGGACGTTGAAAACTTGCCCGGCAGCGTAAACTTTCCATTCCGTTTCACCCGGCAGCAGGACGTTCAGCGCGCCGCTGACCACCGTCATCTCTTCCGCTTCCGCCGTGCCAAAGGTGTATTCCCCTTCCGCCATTACGCCAACGCTGGCGCGGCCAGTGCTGCTGCTGGTAAAACCAATGGATTTCACTTTACCGGAAAAGTATTCGTTACTCTGAAGCATGAACTGGCCCTTATATTTTTAGATAAAAATTCACTATAGGGGCCATGCTCATCACCTGTCACGCAAAATCATTACATGAGCAGTTCCGAGGCCAGGCGAGCCATCAGAACGTTGGATAACAGCACCGGCACATCCAGCGCTTTTTGCAGCAAATCACGATGATGCTGGTGGAAACCCAGGCAGTCCAGAATCAGGACATCGGCCCCTCTTTCCAGCAGTTCCTTCCCGGCAGCAATGAGTTTGGCCTCACTGTCCCAGAACGGATTGGCCAGCGCGTACAAGGGCACTTTTTCCAGCACGTGCCATTTTGCCTCCTGGTTATCCATGAGCTCCTCAATGGGGACAATCACCCCCACCTGATGACCATCCACGATGGAGGCCACCAGCGGCGGAATGATGCGCATCGGTTCCAGCAGAATCGCATTGCGCGCCATGAGCCCCTTAATGGGGGCCGTGCTCATCAGCAAAATAACGTCATAACCTTGATTATCGAGCACTTCTATTACGCCCTGCAGCGAGCGCTCGATTTTCTGGCGTGAAACATGCGCCAGTTTACCGTCACTTAATAACGTCGCCAGGGGATCCTCCCCCGCCTCGACAGCGTAGTCCTCCATGACCTCTTCCCGACTCATCTTCCCCAGCAGGCTCAGATGCGTTATCTGTTGTTCAGATACATGCTCGGTTAAGAGCGGTAACACTTCGCTTACAGGGACCACACCAATGGTGAGGATCGCCAACGTTGCCTTCATCTTTATCGCCTTCCATTACTCCAACATCGTGCACACACAGGTACAGGCTCACTACGCTGCACAGTTCATTTTTTCAACAAAACAGCACCAAGCGTAGCAGGTGATCCCGACATCGAAATGTAAAGATCGCCTGCCGATACCAGAGTTACTTGTAATAACTAAATATTAACTCCTGCTTAACTTTCACGATGAGTAAAAAGTGTGATTCAGGCACGATCCTGGAGCGTTTAGGAAAACATTCAGGTTATGTCGGGATCTTCGTAGCGCCGTTTCGCATCCAGCGCTTCCTGTTCAGTCTCGTGTTCACTGATCAGCGAGTCCGGTTTTGGGTGATCGGCACGCAGTTGATACCAGGTCACGGTATGACCCGTATGGCCTTTTTCAACGGTAACAATGCGCGCTTCACGCGGATAGGGAGGTCTGGTTGGCATAGCTCATCCTTTTTTTATGTCTGAGCTATAAGTATAGACGCCGCTTAGCTGGCACAAGCCAAACGCAGGGCGGTAATAATCTGAATCACAACGTCTTCGGGAGAGGCTGACGCATCCACCACGTGGTGAGCCGCTTCGCGGTATAACGCATCGCGTTCCGCCAGCACTTCACTCACCTCTTCGTTCAGCGGCCTGGAGGTTAGCGCAGGGCGTTGCCCCTCTTCCGGAAAGGCTTCCAGACGCCCAACCAGGGCCGACACCGGCGCACTGAGGTAAATCACAATCCCTTTTTCGCGCATAAACTGACGATTACACTCCGCCAGAACAATGCCACCCCCGGTCGCAATCACCGCAGACGGGGTGGTGACCGCTTTCAGCGTGGCCGTTTCGCGCGCGCGAAAGCTTTCCCATCCCTCTTGTTCAACAATCTCAGCGATGGTTTTTCCAGCCTCGGTTTGCAGCCAGTGGTCGGTATCCACAAACTGGCGATGACACACGCGTGCCAGCTCCAGGCCAACGGTGGTTTTCCCACAGCCGCGGGGGCCAACTAAAAAGATGGGTTGGGTCATAGCCAGGTGTTCCCCTTGATGCCGGATGGCTGAAGAGTGTAAAGAAATAATTGCAGAAGATGTTGCGATTACTTTACTGCAAAGCGGTACGGGATGACAACCCTGTGGAGGCCACACTGTACCACAAATTGACAATAATTATCATTACGCTGTACGGCGCTTCACTTCCAGCAGCCATTTATCCAGTTCGGCAGCAAACTGCTGGCGATCGCGCTGTGACAGGCTATCCGGCCCACCGGTCTGCACGCCGCTGGCCCGCATCGTATCCATAAAATCGCGCATAGTGAGCTTCTCGCGAATGGTCGACGGCGAGTATCGCTCTCCGCGCGGATTGAGCGCCGCCGCCCCTTTCTCCAGCACTTCGGCAGCCAACGGAATATCCGCCGTGATCACCAGATCCTCCGCGCTGCACAGGCGGACAATTTCGTTATCCGCTACGTCAAACCCGGCCGGCACGCGTAAAGAGCGGATGAAGCGCGAAGGCGGTACGCGAATATTCTGGTTCGCCACCAGCGTCAGCGGCATCTGAACGCGCTCGGCGGCACGAAATAAAATCTCTTTAATCACATTCGGACACGCGTCCGCATCAACCCAAATCGCCATATTGTCTCCCCATAATAACTCTGCCGACTATTGTCGCCTGCATTTCGTTGTTAAGCTATCAATCAGAGAAAACAACGCATAATGACGGAGAATCGTGATGGACAAGAAAATCGGGTTTATCGGCTGCGGTAACATGGGCAAAGCCATCCTGGGCGGTCTGATCGCCAGCGGGCAGGTGTTGCCGGGTCAGATTTGGGTCTATACCCCGTCACCGGACAAGGTCGCCGCGTTGCGCGATCAGTACGGGATCAACGCCGCCGAAAGCGCGCAGGAAGTGGCCCAGGTCGCCGATATCGTCTTTGGCGCCGTCAAGCCGAACATCATGATCAAAGTGCTGAGCGACATCACCTCCAGCCTGAATAAAGAGACGCTGGTGGTGTCGATTGCCGCGGGCGTCACGCTCGATCAGCTGGCGCGCGCGCTGGGCCACGACCGCAAAATCGTCCGTGCGATGCCAAACACCCCTTCACTGGTCAACGCCGGCATGACCTCCGTCACGCCTAACGCCCTGGTGACCTCAGAAGACGTGGCGGATGTACTGAACATTTTCCGCTGCTTCGGTGAAGCAGAAGTGATTGCCGAATCGATGATCCATCCGGTAGTCGGCGTCAGTGGTTCTGCGCCTGCGTATGTCTTCATGTTTTTAGAAGCGATGGCCGATGCCGCCGTGCTTGGCGGAATGCCGCGCGCCCAGGCGTATAAGTTCGCCGCGCAGGCCGTCATGGGCTCAGCCAAAATGGTGCTGGAGACCGGCAAACACCCGGGTGAGCTGAAAGATATGGTGTGCTCCCCTGGCGGTACCACCATCGAAGCAGTGCGGGTGCTGGAAGAGCGCGGATTCCGCTCGGCCGTCATTGAGGCCATGACAAAATGCATGGAAAAATCAGAGAAGCTGAGTAAATCCTGATCGTTTCAGTCGGGCGTCAGGCGGCCACTTCGGTACGGCTGCGCCCGGCATTTTTCGCTCTGTACAGCGCCACGTCAGCCGCCTTTAGCCATTCCCGATAATGTCCAAATTGCGGTCCCCAGGGGGCAACGCCTACGCTGATGCGCAGCGCCTCTTTTGGCGCGCACGGTAGCGACAGCGTTTCCAGCCGCTCATGCACCCGGGACATCACGGCGATCGCGCTTTCCGCCGCGGTCTGCGACATAATCACCGCAAACTCATCCCCGCCAAACCGGCCGATGGCATCACCTGACCGCACCGACATCTGGAGCTGGCGCGTGATGGCAATGATCGCCTCATCCCCCACGGCGTGCCCCCAGGTATCGTTGATATTTTTAAAGTGGTCGATATCAATCAGCAAAATCGTGGCGGTGCAGTGGTCACGGCGGCAATGCTCAAATTCATTTCGCAGCAGCATTTCCCAGTGGCGTCGATTAAAGACCCCTGTCATGCCGTCGCGTGTGCTCATCATTTCCAGCCGCTGCTTGTGCTCAGCAAGCCTGACGGCGGTGCGGTGGCTGAGCCAGGCAAACAGCATGGGATAAAGCACCAGCACCGGCAGCGTTAAGCCCCACTCCACCGGGTCGGGGTTAAAGACGGCCACGCGGCCGACAAGCGGCAGCGTCACCAGCGCGGAGAGCAGGGTCAACAGGATCCCCGGAATAAACAGACGACAGCCCCCGGAGCCCATCATGTTCATCCCTACCATCATCACCAGCGCCGCCGTGGGTAACGCGCTCATCCCCATCACGCCGATCCAGAGCCCGGCAATGATGGCATCGATCTTAAGATTGAATACTTCCTGCTGATGAGGTGACGCGGCCCGGCAGGATAACTGCCAGGCGAAATGGGGCCAGACGAACGCCCAACCGACCAGTAAAAGCCACCAGCCGCCGGGTAAAAAATGGGTGACCAGCATTCCTGCAACCGGGAAAAACATCGCTGCCAGCCCCACGGCGCGCGCCAGCCGAACCCGCCGGGCAAACTGAATGCCGGCGCGGTGAGGGTCATCCTGAGAAAGGGTTAAATTCCACTCTTCCCGAATGCGCTTTTTGTTGTAATACGTTTCATCATTCATCATTTTTGGGAATATTCTGAAACATTTTCCCAAATTATAGAGAGGGGGTCTGCGGGGAAAGTATGAAATTTCGGGTGAGCCGCCGGAGCCGCTCACCCGTTCGAACTACACTTTTTTCTTCAGGCAGGCACTCATGAACTTGCTGCGGTCATCCCCTTTCAGAGACTGTTCGGTGGCCTTGGCATTACACTCGCGCATCTTTTGCTGCTGAGGCGTCAGGCTTTTTTCAGCTGGCTTCGAGGCGCCGTTTTTGAGGCAGTCGCTCATGTAGGTCTTGCGAGCATCGCCCTTCAGACTCTGAGACGTCGCCTGCTGATTACAGGTGGTCATACGCTGCTGCTGCGGCGTTAACGTTTTCTCTTCCGCGTTCGCCGAGGCGACCAGGAACAGGCCGGAGAGCAGAGTAACCAGTAATGTTGTTTTCATTGCACCATCCTTTTGTGAACATTCCCTGTAAGTCTGGTTCGTGACAGGAAAAAAACCACCCGGCAGATGTGATTTCCACCGGGATTTTTATCATTTCAGACCCAGCGCCGCCTTCATGGTGTAGAACAGATCCGTTTGATCCGTCAGGCCTACCACGTTAGCCGCGTGCGGGCCGTAGGCGGCAATGCGCAGCTGGGTGCCCGTGTGCTCCATGGACTCTTCTTCAGAGTTACCGTAGCTCATCACCATGACGGCACCATCTTTGGTGTTCAGCGCCTGCGTCAAGCCAGGGGCTTTGGTATCTGGCGGAATGATCTGGCTGGCGTGCGCGTGGTCCGCGGTGACGATCACCAGGGTGTTACCGTCTTTTTTCGCGAACGCGAGCGCCTTCTGCACCGCTTCGTCCAGATCGACGGTTTCGCCAATCTGACCGCACGGATTCGCCGCATGATCCTGCTTATCGATTGACGCGCCTTCTACCTGCAGGAAGAACCCTTTTTCGCTCTTGCTCAGCAGAGAGATCGCTTTATCGGTCATCGCCGCCAGCGTTGGTACGCTGTCCGTGCGTTTCGGGTTTGGCGTACAGGTCACCGCAGGCTTATCGATATTGCCGTGATACGAGGCTTTTGGACCTTCCCAGCGCACGGGCATGTTGCCGTCGGAGAACAGCCCCAGCAGCGGCTTGTCCTGGTTCGCCTCGCTTATCGCCGCCAGAGCATTTGCGTCACTCACCAACTGATAGCCACGAGCCTGCGCCTGCTCGCGCAGCGTTTTGCCCTGCCATTCGCCCGCCGTCGCGGTTTCCGCGAAGGTTTTCGCGCCGCCGCCCAGCGTCACGTCAGGACGTGCGTTCAGCAGTTGTTCCGTAATCGAGCCTTTGCCGCCTTTTTCCAGGGCATTTGTAGGGCATTTTTCGCTGGTCACTGACGGGCCGTAGCACTTACGCGAGGTCACGTGTGCCACCAGCGCCGCAGGCGTCGCATCCTGAAGTTCAGCGGTGGAGACGTTGCCGGTCGCCAGGCCCGCCGCTTTTGCCATCTCCAGAAGGGTTTGATGATCGTGTTCGTGAATATCCACGCCCAGCGCACCATTATAGGTTTTCACGCCGGTGGACCACGCCGTGGCAGAGGCCGCGGAATCCGTTACGTAATCCGGTTTACCGGTTTTTTTATCCAGCGCGTAGTGGGTATATTGTCCGGTCAGCGGTAAGGCATCGATACCTTTAAAAAAGCCACCCGCTCCCTCGGCATAATTTCGCGCCGCCGTGATTTCGGAATCGCCCATTCCATCGCCAATCAGCAGAATAATATTTTTTGCCGGTTTCTCATTCAGCGAAGCGCGAATAGCGGCCGTTTGATCTTCTGATAAACGGCGCGCGCCGCCAGGCTGGGTGATATCCCCTTTTGCCGCACGATTATCCAGCACGCTGGTTTGCGTCGTATCTGCATAAATGGCAGGGGTAATTAACAGGGGAAGTAATGCAATGAAAAGTGCGCTCTGTTTCAATTTATTTTCTCCATGTACAAATACATAAAAATAAAAACAGAGCGACTATAGGCATCCTGCATGACAATTCTATGACACGTCGTTACGTCCTGTGACGGTTTAGCTGCGCGGATGCCTTAACAGCTTCTTTACGTACTGGTGAAGCATCTCCGCATCCTCAACCGGTACTTGCGATTCAGGCCTGACGCTCTCCAGCGCGCCTTCCACGCTCTCAATCAACGCCTGCTGATCGGTTTTCGCCATTTGTCGCAGCAACGCGGTGACCACAATCTCAAGCGCTTCGACCTGAGCCACCAGCTCTTTTGACTCTTCTTCCTTTTGTGCCAGCTTGACCAGCAATTCAGCAATGAGGTTTTTCATCGTGCCAGTTCCTTTTCAGTTTTGTCTGACGTTATCACTCTGAATCCCTATTGCAAAGAGAAGAAATTAATTATGGTATGCAAAAGTGACACAGGAACGAAAATAAAGAGGTAGCGCCGTGAGCGAAACGTTTTTCTAAAAAAAGACGCCGCATTTTGTTATATAAAAATGCGGCTACCATAAGAATATATAATACATCTACTAAAGTGTTATCTCACCGATTTGGCCTCCGCCATTTGTCGGCGGCGTCGCAGCGCAATAGCCAGCTGGATAATATTGATTAAAACAACAATCGCTGTCGCCGCAAATACCCAACGAAAACCGGCCATTGCGGAAACGGATGCGCCAATAAGCGGACCGGCAACATTCCCCAGATACATAAATGACTGGTTATATCCAAAAATTCGCCCCGTCACCTGGTCGCTGGAATATTTGACCAGCAGGGTCTGTACCGCAGGCAACATGGCGCCGTCAGCAAAGCCGAGCAGAAATCGCAATATGCCAAGCTGAAGCGGAGAAGTGACAAACGACATCGCGAAGAAGAGCACCACCGCAAAGATCAGCGTCGCCATCAGGATGCGCGCCGTGCCGATCCTGTCCCCCAGTTTACCCAGACGCGGCGCGGAAATCAGGGCGGATACGCCCGGCACGGCGGCAATCATGCCGCTCAGAAAAGCGATATTCGTGCTCTCCGGCTCCATCGACTTGATAAACAGCGCCAGAATCGGACCGACCGAACCGTTGCAGAGCTGGATGACCATGGTGGTCACAAACAGGCTAATCATCAGCCCCGGATAAGGCAGCGAGGCAAAAACGGCCTTGCCGCTGAGGCGTTCAGCTTTACTGATAACCGGGCGGCCCCCTTCTTTGATCAGAAAGAGCGTGACCAGAAAACTGACCACCAGCAGGATCGCGGTGATAATAAATACCGCGCGCAGCCCGACGTGGTCCGCCAGAAAGCCCCCCAACAGCGGCCCGCCGATGACGCCGCTGATCTGTGCCGTGGAGAGCGTACTCAGCGCCCAGCCGCTACGCTCGCGCGGCACCTGAGAGGCGACCAGCGCCATGGCGTTTGGAATATACCCGGACGTCAACCCCATCACCGCCCGCAGGAAAAACAGCTGCCAGACGTTGGTGGCGAAGGCCTGCAGCAGAATAGCAATCGCCATCCCGAGCGAGGCGCGCAGCAGCATCAGTTTACGGCCTTTTCGATCTGCCAGGCTGCCCCACATCGGTGACACAATGGCGGAGACCAGAAACGTGACGCTGAACGTCAGACCGGACCACATGGAAAGCGCTTCATGCGAGGTCACCCCCAGCTGCGACACGTACAGCGGCAGGAACGGTAAAATCTGGCTGATGGCCAGCCCGGTAAAGAAGCAACCGAACCAGACCGAGATAAGATTAACTTTCCAGGATTCCATAACGAAATAGTCTTCATTTTTAGGCGAATTCGCCGACAGATTAGCAAGTTACGCGTGTCAACGTCGCACCAGAGATGCGGCCCGACAGACTTTGGTGTTTTATCTTCCCAGTCATCATATTTGTGAAATAAGTCACAATTCATCCATTTTCTGGCGGAATATTATGCTTCACCGGCAGAGGCCAAAACCGCGCATTCCCAGATGAAAATGGTTAGCATGCGCCGCGTTATACTCCGGTCCCAGGCCGTTCCCGTAGTAGCCACAGCTCGCCGCCAGCATGGCCTTCAGCCAAGGCTGCGTTGTTGTCGCCTTCCAGCCATTCAGCACCGTGACGCGTTCACCGTTCGCCAGACGAAAAGCGGCAATATCCAGCGCCTCCGCCGTGGCATGTTCACTGCGGCGCGCGTCAGGGCGGTTATAAATATTGCGGCAGGCAAAGCTGCCAAGGTGGTCGATACGCGCGAGCTCGCTGCCCGTATAGCGTTTTGTCAGCGGCCGGGCCTGCTGGCTGATAAAGAGGGCTGAGCTGAGCGCCAGCGGGCAGCTGGCAAGAAAGCTGCTGTTCAGGCCGACAGGGCCGAAGTCACGCACGCGCACGACGTTGTTAAGGGGACACGCGCCGCCGCTGTCCGCTACCGGCTGGGTGCGGATGAGATCGCGTTGGTTAGCCTGTAACAGCAGGCTCGCGCACGCCTCGGGAGTTAAACGCCGAAGCTTATACTGAGTGATTCGGCCTGGCGGATCGTCAAGCGTCAGCGGCGTGAAAGGGTTGTAGTAAGTCGGCAACCAGCGGTAACCCAGCGTTGCGATGGTCAAAATGATAAATCCGGTCAGCAGCGTTTTTCCTCTCACTCTCCCCCCTCAACATTCCCCAAAACATTATGGCAGAAGGCCGCGAAACCCGCCGGGCATCGTGGTATGTTATTGGCTTTTCGTCAGACTGGAAGAGAGTGAGATGGCTAAGCAGCGCGTAGGTATTGTCTTTGGGGGAAAATCAGCGGAGCACGAAGTGTCATTGCAATCGGCTAAAAATATCGTTGATGCGATCGATAAAAGCCGTTTCGACGTGGTGCTGCTGGGCATTGATAAACAGGGCCAGTGGCACGTTAACGATGCCAGCCAGTATCTGCTCAATGCTCACGATCCGGCACACATCGCCCTGAATCCTTCAGAAGTGAGCGTCGCCACCGTACCCGGCGTCGTGAAGGGGCAGCTTATCGACGCCGGCAATGCGCAGGCTCTCGCCCAGATCGACGTCGTCTTCCCTATCGTTCACGGTACCCTGGGGGAAGATGGTTCCCTGCAGGGAATGCTGCGCATGGCCAACCTGCCGTTCGTCGGCTCGGATGTCCTCGGCTCTGCCGCCTGCATGGACAAAGACGTGACCAAACGCCTGCTGCGCGATGCCGGGCTGAATATTGCCCCGTTCGTTACGCTCACCCGCGCCAACCGCGACAAACACACCTTCGCGCAAATTAGCGGAGAGCTGGGTCTGCCGCTGTTTGTGAAGCCTGCAAACCAGGGCTCCTCCGTGGGCGTCAGCAAAGTGACCAGCGAAGCTGAGTTCACGCAAGCTGTCCGCCTGGCGTTTGAGTTCGACCATAAAGTGGTGGTTGAGCAGGGCATCAAAGGCCGTGAAATTGAGTGCGCCGTGCTGGGCAACGATTTTCCACAGGCGAGCACCTGCGGCGAAGTGGTCTTAAACAGCGACTTCTACTCGTACGACACCAAATACATTGATGATAAAGGCGCGCAGGTTGTCGTGCCTGCGGATCTCGATCCGGCGGTTAACGATAAGATCCGGGCGATCGCCATTCGCGCTTATCAGACGCTCGGCTGCTGCGGCATGGCGCGCGTGGATGTGTTCCTGACGGCGAAAAACGAGGTGGTGATCAATGAAATTAACACGCTGCCGGGGTTCACTAACATCAGCATGTATCCGAAGCTGTGGCAGGCGAGCGGCCTGAGCTACCCAGAATTGATCACCCGCCTGATCGAACTCGCGCTGGAGCGTCACGCCGCCGACAGCGCGCTTAAAAGTTCCGTAAACGGTTAATCGGCGCCCTTCGCCGACTCTGCCTCATCCGCTGTCGTCTCTTCAGGACGACGGCGGATAATCAACCCCGCCAGCCAGAAACTGATAACCCAGGTCACCAGCCCGACGGCATAGGTTTGCCAGCCTTTTGCTTCAAACCCCAGCAGACCCACGACACCGTTAAGAATAAAGATCAGCCCGATAGCGAAGGCGTAGTAGTGCCAGTCACGGCGTAGTTTGGACGTGAGCTTCATAACAACTCCGGCAGGAAAAAAAGACATCCTCTCACAGTTTTACGACCAGGTCTGTGGCAGATACGGAAATTCTGAAACGCGACGCAATTTCACTTAAGTTAATAAATTGTGACGTGCTGCAGAAATCAACAATCCAGGAGGATTCCGTCGCGTAAATTACCACGATTCTGATATTGACAAATGCGATGACCTGTCAAACTCACCCTGTACGAAGCGTATTAACAGAGCGATTTATCCGGAGGTCATCATGGCTGACTTTACATTGTCGAAACCGATTTTTGGCGGAAAACCAAAAACCTCCACGGCGGGTAATATCGCGTATGCCCTGTTTGTCCTGTTCTGCTTCTGGGCTGGCTCGCAGCTGCTCAATATGCTGGTCCATGCGCCTGGCGTTTACGAACACCTGATGCAGGTGCAGGATAACGGACGCCCGCGAGTTGAGATTGGTTTTGGCGTCAGCACCTTGTTCGGCCTGATTCCCTTCCTCGCGGGATGTATGATTCTGGGCGTTGTGGCATTAGTGCTGCGCTTTCGCCGCCGCCGTTAAAGCCCCATACAGCGAGCCCGGCGATCGTCCACGCGTTTTGCGAACCACGCGGTGGTCAGGTTACGCGTGATCTTCGGGCTTTCCAGCTGAATACCCGGCAGGATAGCCCTCGGTAACGTTTTCCCGCTTTTCTGCTCTGCAAGCGCAAACACCTTCTTGTACAGATCCGTTTTCTCAAAGGCCAGGCTATCGCCTTTCTCAAGCTGGCGGCGAATGTCGCTGTTGCTCAAGCCAAGCGTTGCCGATAATTTCCGTACGGCAAGCTCGGTGCTTCCCGCCTCGCTGCTGCCGTAAGCGATGAGATCGCCGTCAAGCGCCAGCTTAACGCCGCTTGCGCGGCTGACCGCACTCTGGAATGCCGCATTACGGCTGGCATACCAGCCGGCGTTAAAATCGGCAAAGCGATACAGCGGCTCATCGTAGTTCGCCGGGTAGTTCAACAGGTGATACGTGCCGAACCACAGTCCACCGCGCAGAGAGAAGACCTCTTGGCGTACCGTACCGTCGATTTTCCACGGATAGCCGTCGGTGTGTTTCTCCGCGAACGCGATGCTTACCTGCATTGGGCCACCGGTGTGGACCGGGTTCAGTGAACCAAACAGCTTCTGCCCCATTGGGACCATGCTGATGAAATCATCAAAGATGGCGCTAAGCTGTTTTTCGGTTTTCACCGTATCCAGCCGCTCGCTGTAGCTTTTGCCGTTCGGCGAGGTGATTTTAAGCGCGGTATGCACGAGGAACACCGGGATATGCATGGACTCCGCGCGGCGGTCGATCTCTTTCCAGGCGATTTTATTCAGCCCCGGCACAGCCGGATCTGACTGGTACATCGACTCCTGCTGTGCCACCGCCAGCACCGAACAGATGTTCTCCTCGGTCGGCGCGATCTTTTGGCTTTCAAAGGTTTTTGCCAGCGCGTCTGCCCACGCATTGCGATCTTTCACGCTGGCGGGCATTTTCTGCCGCACAACGCTCGCCACATCAACGGGCTTCTCGCCCTTTTTGAGCGGAGCGGCCCCCTTTTCGGCACAGCCTGCCAGCACAAAAGCGGCCAGAATGGTCAACGGTAATGCGCGCGGTACGGCAAAAGGCATAGCAACGTCCTGTATTAGCTAAATGTGTTGGTGACTTCCTGCAGGTCACGATCGTCCAGCTCGCGTTCAAAGCTGCGCAGACGTTTGTAGATGGACATCAGTTCCACCAGCGTGGTCCAGGAGCTGATCAGGTACTGGAATGAACTTCTGACCTGATCGAAAACGTTAGTAATTTGGGTCATCAGTCCCAGGGTAATTGTCCCTGCAACAATTGACGGGAACAACAGGACTATTCCAAAAACAGTATCGGCCTGAAGATATAAAATACGAGCGATGTTGAAATACATGTAGTGGAAGTAGAGCTTAAAGTAGTTAAAACGGACGTTCTGAAATAACTCTTTTACCGTTGGTGGCGCAGCTCGTGATGGGTCATCCTCACCGTAAACAAGTTCTTTACGGTAAGCCGCTTCCACGCGCTGATTTTTAAATTGTAACCCCGGCAATTTGATCCCCACCACAGCAAGAAGCCCCGTTCCCATAAGAGACCAAACCAGTGCCGCAATAACCAAACCATAGGGTAAATGACCAACAACTGGAAGTTCAGGCACATGCGGTGAAAGTGCAATCAGAATCGGTAAAAAAGCGATAAGTTTCATCACAGCATTAAGCAAGCTGACCCCCATGTCCTCCAGCGTTGAGGCAAAACGCATGGTGTCTTCCTGCACACGCTGTGCAGCACCTTCGATGTGCCGCAGTCGTTGCCAATTTGCCATGTAATATTCGTTCATAGCTGTACGCCAACGGAAAACGTAATGGCTAACGAAGAAATTGTTCAGCACTGCCACTGTTACTGCAATCATGGCAATGCCGGTAAAACTAACGAGACTGGCATAGAGTTCACCAATCGGAACCTTATTCGGGGCGCTTAGCGCTTTTTGGATCAAATCGTAGAAGGGTGCATACCATGCATTAATTGCAACGCTCACTTCCACCATGAACCAGGTAACGAAAATGATCAGTGCAGATCCCAAAATCGACCAAAACTGCCAACGATGCGGAGAATACTTGAACCAGAAGAGTGCAAACAGCCCCACACATACCGTGTAGTAGACATAAAATACGATAAAGCTGAGCGACCAGAAGCGCGCCGCGCTAATCGGCACCTCGCCTGTCGCCCCCGTGATGCGCGTCAGCCATGCGCCGCCGCCCGCCTGCCAGAAAATGACAGCGATCAGTGCCCAAATAAATGCCGACAGGAAAAAAGGCCCCGGCTTTGGGAAAAAAGACTTAAACATAATGCTTCCTTCTTGTTGTTATGGCTGTTGCTGTGTACAACACGTCACCACACGAAAACCTGCCCGAGCCAGCCTCCCGGCTCCGGCAAAAAGGTCAGACCCGAGCGTTAATTATTAGTTCGCTTTCCAGTTTTCAAGAATTGTTTCGGTGCGTTTCACTGCGAGAGGATTCGCCGGCGCAATGAAGTTACGCCAGACGTCGTTGTGATGGTTAATCAGAATCTGTGCTTCAGCAGCCGGGCGGTTGGATGTGGTATGGGCATCTTCCGCCACGGTGATGTGATAACCCCGGCTAACGCCGTTCTTGATCGTCGCATCGACGCAGTAATCGGTGGCGCAGCCGCAGATGACAAACTCGCGAATGCCCTGCTCCCGCAGCAGCGTCTCAAGCCCGGTGTTGTAGAAGGCATCACAGGCCGTTTTGGTCACGTAAAGCGCGTCAGCAGGCTGATGGAGTTCAGGCAGTAGCGCAAACCCTGCACTCCCCTCTTCCAGCCCCCCGGCCTCGGTGTGCTGTATAAAAATCACCGTGTCGGCTGCCTGCGTAAGCTGGTTGATCAGAGAAACACATTTTTCGCGCTGATGACGAGGGGTTTCAAACACCCCGTTCTGCATATCGACAACCAAAACCACACGCTTCTCAGACATACCGTTCTCCGTAAGATTGAGTGACACTGGTGCCTATCATAAGCCCGATATCACAAAATGGGAGATGGCTCGCAAGTAAATTGTTCATATTTACCCATGGTTACGTTTTTCTCGCTATCGTTATGCAATTCGGGGCATTGCACGGTACCGATTAGTAGTATAAATACCCATTACTTTCCTCATTCACTTCATGGATGCTTTTCGTTGAAACGTTGTCTGCTCTCTTTTGCCGCGCTGTGTGCGGTGAGCTTCTCTACCGCCCAGGCAGCCCAACCGCTGACGGCTCCCGTTTTAGCTTCAGATATTGCCGATCGCTACGCGAACCTTATCTATTACGGCAGCGGCGCGACCGGAATGGCGATGGTCGTCATCGACGGAAACCAGCGTGTATTCCGCAGCTTTGGCGAAACGCGCCCGGGAAATAACATTCACCCGCAGCTGGATTCCGTCATCCGCATCGCATCCTTAACCAAGCTCATGACCAGCGAAATGCTGGTGAAACTGCTCGACCAGGGCGTGGTGAAGCTCGACGATCCGCTCAGCAAATACGCGCCGCCAGGTGCCCGCGTCCCCACGTATCAGGGGACTCCGATCCGGCTTGTGAACCTTGCTACCCACACCAGCGCCCTGCCGCGTGAGCAGCCAGGCGGAGCGGCGCATCGTGACGTGTTTGTCTGGCCAACGCGCGACCAGCGCTGGAGCTATCTGAGTACCGCCACGCTGAAAGCAGCACCGGGCTCGCAGGCCTCTTATTCAAACCTGGCGTTCGACCTGCTGGCGGATGCCCTCTCAACGGCGGCTGGCAAACCCTACACGCAGCTGTTTGAAGAGCAGATCACCCGTCCGCTCGGCATGAAAGACACCACGTTTACCCCGTCCCCGGACCAGTGCCGTCGCCTGATGGTGGCGGAGAAAGGCGCCAGCCCCTGTAATAACACACTGGCGGCCGTGGGCAGCGGCGGCGTTTACTCCACCCCTGGCGACATGATGCGCTGGATGCAGCAGTTCCTTTCCTCGGATTTCTACTCGCGCAGCAGCCAGGCCGATCGTATGCAGACCCTGATTTATCAGCGTACTCAGCTGCATCGGGTCATCGGGATGGACGTACCGGGTAAAGCCGATGCGCTCGGTATGGGCTGGGTCTATATGGCACCGAAAAATGGCCGTCCGGGTATTATTCAGAAAACCGGCGGCGGCGGCGGGTTCATCACCTATATGGCGATGATCCCCCAGTCAAACGTGGGCGCGTTTGTGGTGGTGACCCGCTCTCCGCATACACGTTTCGTCAATATGAGTGACGGTATTAATAACCTGGTGGCAGAACTGAGCGCCAATAAAGCCCAGGTGCTTACCGCGTCCAACTGATATTAATATTCCGTGGGCAAGCGGTTGATGCTGACCAGCTTGCCCCGGCTCATATTGATATAGTTTCCCTGTCGCAGGGCGGCCAGAACTTCGGCAACAACAGAACGTGAAATGCGTGTGCTTTGCTGAATATGATTCATCACACCGATTTTTGAACGCAGCGTTTCATCCCACTCGGCCATATTTAACAGCATCGCGCGGATCTGGTGATAGGAGTTATTGCCCACCAACTGCATATCGCGTTTTTCAAGAATGTAATTTATCCAGGATAACCAGCAGAAGGCCTCTTTCCACAGCGAATACTGCTGGATCTGTTGACGGGTAGTTTCCGTGGATAAATAAAAACCGGTACAGGCCGTTTTAGCCATCACTCTGTATTCCTGAGAGTGATTAATGACCACCGTAGACAGACCGAAAATAAAAGGTGCCGTCGCAATCCCCACCAGCAGCTCATCGGAAGGGCGATAGACCTCAATAACGCCAGTTTGTAATACGATCGTTCGAGGCTCAATTGATTCGCCTGACGTAATTAATTGTTGAGGAGCACATGTAAAAGGGGTACTGGCTGCTATTAACCCCTGTTCGAGCCGGCGTAATTCAGAAAGTGGTTTCGCATTAACGTTCATGCAGACCTCAAGTCATCCGTATTTGTCGGTTCAATATTATTTTTATTGCTTCTGTAAAAAGCGGGGGAAGATAACCCCTCCCCCCGTTTTTATTCTTTACCAGGTATATTTCACACCCAGGTTTGCGCCCCAGTTCTGGTCAACGTCACCGCCGCCCAGATAAGTGGCATCCGTGTAAGCGCTGAAGTTCTTCGTGAAGCTGAACTGGGTGCCCAGCCCAACACGAACAGCGGATCCTTTCACGCCGTTATCAATGCTGTCACCGTTAATATCGGCATTGTTATCGGCGTCGTCATAGACCCAGGCCAGTTTGAAGTAAGGCGTCAGAGCCTGATCGCCGCCGTAGTTGAAGGTATAACCCGTATCAACACCAAGTTCATAACGCAGGCTATCGTAAGATTGTCCATCAACGCGCATGTCATTGCTCAGACGATAATCATCACCAGACTGGAACAGACCCGATACGGCTGCGTATGGGGTAACGTAGCCAGAGAGGTTTGGTTTCCAGTCATAGCCCAGCTTCAGCCCAAAACCAACAGCGTCACTGGTGGTATTGCCGTCAACATACTGGCCGTTGCTCATGTTAGCGGAAAGATCGCTGTTGAAGCGGGTGTAGCTCAGGGAGCTGTCGAGGAAGAGATCGTTCGTAAACTTCGCTGACGCGTAGATCATCGCCGTCTGGCTATCCTGATCGACCTGACCGGTACGATCGCTGATATCTCCCTTCGCGAAACCTGCCGCCCCACCGACGATCCACTTCGCGTTATTACCGTCAATCTGGGTATCCAGACCCACCATAATACCGCTCACGTCCTGATCGTAGCTGATAACGCCATTGTCACCGTCGAAATTGCCGCCGAAGTAGCTCACCCACGCTCCACCATTATCCGCCAGGCCGTGACGGCTGTTGGTCAGACGCGCACCTACGGTATCCTGCTGCAGATTCCAGATATTGGTATTGGCAGAAGGAATGCTCAGCGCCATATTGGCGTAGTCGGTCAGCGCTTTCTGCTGGAGGACAACGGTGTCACCCTGCTGCTGCGCCTGGTAGGTATAGGCCCCTAAATCGGCTCTGTTTGCAGCAGTAAAGCTGGCTGCAGTATCCGCATTATTGTCATAGATGCGAACGATCTCTTTGTTTTTGTAATCAGCAACGGAACCCGCTCCGGTCGCGTCATCGATACGGACCTGATAGTTACCGGCGACGTCACCGTTCACCGCCAGATGGCCGTCAGAGTTAATGGCCACTACGCCGTAGTCATAATCAGCGCTGCGCTTATCGTTAGTGATATAGCGTGCGTTGTTCAGATCGCTGTTCAGCACGTAATCACGGCTGGCAACGTTCAGCACGCCGCCATCGGTCAGTACCATATTGTGCGTATCAACCTGACCCAGCCCCAGCGCCAGCTCTGCACCGTTATCCACGGTGATGGTGTTGGCATAGAGCTCGGCCGTTTCTTCCGTCAGCGCCGCACGGCTATCGCAGTCCAGATACAGATGGTCGGTAGCCACGCCGCCGCTGTCGCCGATATTCAATGAGGACGCATTGGTCAGAGTGATGGCATCCGCCAGCAGGCCTGAGTTTTCAACGTTGACCTGAGACTGGTTGTTGACCGTCAGGGTGTCGATGTTAGACACCTTACGGGTATCCCACTCGGAGCCGTTGTCCAGCGCGATGTTAAACAGACCGCTCTGATACACCGCTTCGCCCGCAACATGTCCGTTGTCGTCATAGGTGGAGTCCGGCCAAATGCTGTTAGGGGACAGAGCGTTCCAGTCTACGTTGCTGTAGCCCTGGCCATACATCTGCGCCGTGCCGATAGCCTCGACGCTGGACTGTGCTGCGCCGACCCATTTGCTGCCGTTGGTAAGCGTCACATCCAGCTTATCGGTGCCATCCCAGCCGTTGGAGGTTGGGTTATAGATGCCGTCTTCTGTGGTATCGGTTGCCGGATCGCCATTCGGGTAGAAGTTGTTGTCGAAGGTGCTGGAGAACAGAATATCGCCAGTAACGGTGGAATGATCGAACGTGGCGGTGGTTTGCATCGCGTTATCAGACGCGCTGGCGGCCACAATCAGCGCCGCATCGTCTGCCGCTGTCGCGCTGGTTTCACCATAGTCGCTCGGCTTCGCGGTTTGACCGTAGAATCCGCTGGTACCTAAATCGCTGTACGCACCTGAAGTCAGTACCGAATCTTTCACCAGTAGCGTGTCGGTAAAGACGTTGCTGCTGTTGGCTACGCCTTCAACGCCGTCGTATGGCGTATTATCCAGCTCCTGGTACCCCTGCGTCAGGGTAATCCCCGCGACGTGAGAATTATTCTGAATAACAATATCCGATTCCACATCCAGGGTAATCGCATTACCCAGATCGTACGTATCCAGATAGTGTCTTTCCGTATTTTCCCCATTCACGACATCATACGCATAATGCTCGTACGTATCGTTAAGGGTGGAATTATCAACGGTCAGGCTAAAACGATCGTATTGCGTATGATGGGTGCCGTCAGCATCCACGCCATCAGCACATGTGGTGGTCATACACTCAGAAGTAATCATGCCGTTAATGGTGCTATTGGAAATACTCAACGCATTCGCCCGGCCATTGATGCCATCATCCAGGTAGTACGTTGAAATAACACCATTCACGGTGGCTTTATTAATCACGGGATAAATATCACCATCATGGATGGCATCCGAGTAATCCCAGTCGGCATAACCATAATACCAGGGGGTGGACGCTGTATTATCATATCCGAAGGTATTATATGTCGTACCGGAAATATCCTTCGCATTGGCCTGAGAAGCGATAGCCAGGGTGCAGGCTAATGCAAGTTGAGATACAACGAGTTTCTTTTTCCATGTTTGCATTGGGTCATCCCTCCTCAGGGACGTAAGCAAGTTTGTCCATCAATGAATTTGCAATATTTAATTGCGGAGGGAATTATGCAGTTTCATTTCGAAAAGGTTCAATGAATGTTTCCATTAAGTCCGTATTCAGACAAAAACACATTCAGACCACAAACCATAAGGCGTCATAAAATAAATATTATAAAAACAGAATGTTAATACACGGCTAAACCAATCGGAAAAACACACCGGAAAATAATAAATCATTTTTAATTATACTTTCATTTCCATATAGAAATAACACGAATATTTCATTCTCCTCTCAGCGTTATACTGACCTGCATTATATATTATTTATGACAGGCAAACTCACCTGCCGCATTTCACAAAAGCAAAATGCCCACTTTAGTAAAACACCCGTCTTCACTTTGATGTACACTAGCCCTCTTTGTTCCACAAACATCAGGCATACCATGACCGATTTAATTGCACGCCCACGCCGCCTGCGCAAGTCACCTGCACTGCGCGCTATGTTTGAAGAGACAACCCTGAGCTTAAACGATCTGGTGTTGCCGATTTTTGTTGAAGAAGAGATCGATGACTACAAGGCCATCGAGGCCATGCCGGGCGTCATGCGCATTCCGGAGAAATATCTGGCGCGTGAGATCGAACGTATCGCCAACGCGGGGATCCGCTCGGTGATGACCTTCGGCATCTCCCACCATACTGACGCGACCGGCAGCGACGCGTGGAAAGAAGATGGCCTCGTCGCCCGCATGTCGCGCATCTGCAAAGAAACCGTGCCGGAAATGGTGGTGATGTCCGACACCTGCTTCTGTGAATACACCTCGCACGGCCACTGCGGCGTGCTGTGCGATCACGGCGTGGATAACGATGCTACCCTGCTTAACCTCGGCAAGCAGGCTGTTGTCGCGGCCGCGGCAGGCGCAGATTTCATCGCACCTTCTGCCGCGATGGACGGACAGGTTCAGGCGATTCGTCAGGCCCTGGACGCGGCCGGTTTCACTGACACCGCCATCATGTCCTACTCCACCAAATTTGCCTCCTCCTTCTACGGCCCGTTCCGTGAAGCAGCCGGTACGGCGCTGAAAGGCGATCGTAAAACCTATCAGATGAACCCGCTGAACCGCCGCGAAGCGATTCGTGAATCCCTGCTCGATGAAGCCCAGGGCGCAGATTGCCTGATGGTAAAACCGGCTGGCGCGTACCTGGATATCCTGCGCGACATCCGCGAGCGCACCGAGTTGCCGCTGGGCGCTTATCAGGTGAGTGGTGAGTACGCGATGATCAAATTCGCCGCCCTGGCGGGTGCCATTGATGAAGAGAAAGTGATCCTGGAAAGCCTGGGGGCGATCAAACGCGCGGGCGCGGATCTGATCTTCAGCTACTTCGCGCTGGATCTGGCCGAGAAGAAAATTCTGCGTTAATCCGCTTTAGCGCCGGGTGGCGGCTTCGCCTTACCCGGCCTACGCTCTGCTCAAATCTTCACCCAACTGCAATACAATCGACATCTGCGCCTTCTACTGTCTTCGCAAGACGGCAGGAGGAGTGACCATGTTTAGCCTCGATAGCGTTCTCGACGATCTTTGGCCTCAGGCGAGGCCCGCACCCTGGCAAAAAAGTCTGTTAAAAAGACTGTTCTACGAAGACGAATTTCAGCAATTTGCCGCAGCCCACCGCCACCTGAAAGGCCTGGATATGGTGGAGCAGGTTCTGGAACACCTGGATATTCTCTGCACCGTTTCCGCCCGCGATCTCGAACAAATCCCCGAACATGGCCCGCTGGTCATCATTGCCAACCACCCGACGGGTACGCTGGACGGACTGGCGCTGCTGTATGCCGTCTCCCGCGTGCGGCGCGATGTTAAAGTCGTAACCAACCGGATGCTGACCCACCTTGAGCCCCTCAGCTCGCTGTTTATTCCGGTGGACAATATGGGCGGCAGGACGGCGAAATCGTCGCTGGTGCAGATGGAACAGCATCTGCAAAATGCGGGCGTGCTGATCTTCTTCCCGGCAGGCGAAGTTTCCCGCCCCACGCGCAAAGGCATTCGCGACAAAAAGTGGCACTCCGGCTTTATCAAACTTGCCGGCAAGCTGCGCGCCCCGCTGCTGCCGGTGCATATTCAGGCACATAACAGCCTGCTCTTTTATGCCAGCACGCTGGTCTCCCCGACGCTGTCGATGCTGCTGTTGATGCAGCAGATGTTCCGCCGCCGCCACAGCCAGCTGCCGATCAAAATCGGCCAGCAGATTGCGTGGCATCACTGGCACAGCGCTAACCTTTCGTCGCGTGAGATGGCCGAGCAGTGCCGTCAGCACGTGATGCGTCTTGGCAAGGGAGTGCCCGGCGTCTTTAAAACCCAGTGCGCCATTGCCCGTCCGGAAGACCGGGCCACCCTGAAACGCGCGCTGGCGCAGGCCGAATGTCTGGGCAAAACCAGCGACGGTAAAACCATCTATCTTTGGCAGCGAAACGGTCAGGAAGACGCCCCGCTGCTGCGCGAGCTGGGCCGCCTGCGCGAGATTGCCTTTCGCGCGGTGGAGGAAGGGAGCGGCAAACGTCGGGACACCGACAGCTACGACGATGATTATCTGCACCTGATCCTGTGGGATGAGGACGATCTGGAGATCGTCGGGGCGTATCGCTTTATGCCGACGGCCATGCAGATCGAAAAGCGCGGCGTTGAGGGGTTGTACAGCTATAGCCTGTTTCACTACGACGACAAAATGCAGGACGTGCTGGAACACGGCATTGAGCTGGGGCGCAGCTTTATTCAGCCGCGCTACTGGGGGCGCCGCGGCCTGGACTATTTATGGTCCGGCATTGGGGCTTATCTGGCGCGTTATCCGCACTACCGCTACCTGTTTGGCCCGGTCTCGATTTCCGGTGGCTTACCGCCTGCCGCGCGGGATCTGCTGGTCGCCTTTTACCGCCTGTGGTTCCCGGCGACGCATCCGCTCGCCGCCTCGCGCCAGCCGTATCCCGCGTCCCTGCCGGACGTGCTGGCGCAGTTTGGCGGCGTGGATTACGTGGACGATCTGACGAAGCTGAAATCCCTGCTCGGCAATCTTGGCTGCGGCATTCCGCCGCTCTACAAGCAATATTCCGAGCTGTGCGAGCCCGGCGGCGTGCAGTTTATTGATTTTGGCAGCGACCCGGCATTCAACAACTGCGTCGACGGACTGGTGCTGGTGGATTTGTGTTACCTGAAGGCGAACCGCTATCAGCGGTATATTGAGGCGCACCTTTAAATGTGCGGTATTTTGTAGGCCGGGTAAGGCGTAGCCGCCACCCGGCAATTGTGCACCGTTTTCGCCGGGTGGCGCTGCGCTTACCCGGCCTACGGGAGCGACGGATTAAGGACGATAAAATGGCTTATCGCCCAAAATCGTCGCCCGCTGCATAATCCGGCGCTGCGGCAGATAGTCCGCATTGGCATAATGCTGCGTCACGCGGTTATCCCAGATAGCCAGATCGTTCTCCTGCCAGCGCCAGCGCACCTGGAACTCCGGTTTGGTGATATGCGCAAACAGGAAACCTAACAGCGCCTCACTCTCTTTTTCCGTCACGTCCACGATGCGCGTGGTGAACCCTTCGTTCACAAACAGCGCCTGTTTGCCCGTCACCGGATGGGTCCGCACCACCGGGTGCAGCAGCGGAGGATGTTTCGCCACAGCTTCCTGCCAGCGCTGATGTTCCTCTTCCGTTTTACGGTACTTGTACTCCGGGAACGATTTCTTGAAATCATGCTCCGCCCGCAGCCCGCTCAGCAGCGTCCGAAGCGGCGCGGAGAGCGCCTCATACGCCGCAATCCCGCTGGCCCACAGCGTATCGCCCCCCGTCTCCGGCAGCCGTTTCGCCGCCAGAATCGCCCCCGCAGGCGGCGTGTCGATAAAGGTCACATCGGTATGCCAGTTATCGTTATCCGGCGGGTTATCGTTGTGGGTGTCGAGGACGATAATCTCCTCCACCCCTTCCGCATGCGGATAGACCGGGTGGATATGCAGATCGCCAAAGCGCAGGGCCAGCGCGCGCTGCTGCTGCGGGGTGATCGCCTGCTCGCGCAGGAACACCACCTGATGGCGCAGCACCGCGTGGTACAGTTGCTCAAACTGGTTATCGCTCAGCGGACGGGTCACATCCAGGCCCGACACCTGTGCACCAATGTACGGCCCCAGCGGGGTGATAGTCAGACGTTCACTCATTGTATTTCTCCATGCCAGGGCGTCAGACGGCGCTGTAACGCGCGCAGCCCCAGTTCTAATCCGAAGGCGATCGCGGCGATCACCGCGATCCCTGCCAGCACCACGTCAGTCGCCAGGAACTCTCCCGCCGACTGCACCATAAACCCAAGGCCGCGCGTGGCCGCAATGAGCTCCGCCGCCACCAGCGTGGACCAGCCCACGCCAAGGCCGATGCGAAGCCCGGTTAAAATCTCCGGCAGTGCGCCCGGTAAAATCACGAACAGCAGCACCTGCGTACGGCTGGCTCCCAGCGACTGCGCCGCGCGGATCCGCACCTGCTGGGCACTCTTCACGCCCGCCAGCGCCGACATGGCAACCGGGGCGAAAATCGCCAGATAGATCAGCAGGATTTTTGACGTTTCACCGATGCCGAACCAAATCACCATCAGCGGCAGATAGGCCAGCGGGGGGACCGGGCGGTAAAGCTCAATCAGCGGGTCGAGGATGCCGCGCACCGTCGGGCTCAGCCCCATCGCAATCCCCACAGGAATGCCGATAATCACCGCCGCCAGCAGCGCCACCAGAATACGCGCCAGGCTGGCGCCTAAGTGCTGCCAGAGCGTGGCGTCCATAAAGCCCTGCGGGCCGGCGATGGTAATGAGTTTGGTCAGCACCTGTCCCGGCGGCGGCAGAAACAGCGGGCTGACCCACTGCAGGGCAGCAACTGCCCACCACACCGCCAGCAGCACCAGCAGCGTGCCGACGCTCAACGTGATTTGACGTGAGAAAGGCCAGCGCAGCGCCAGACGCGTGCGGCGCGTTTTTTCACTGAAGACGATGCTCATGAGAAGGCCTCCCGCTGTTCAAACACGCGGCTTAAAACGTACTCACGCTGTTCGATAAACAGCGGATCGGATTTGATGCTGCGCACGGGTTCCCCCGCGACGTAGCGGCGGGCGAATTCCAGCGGCAAGCGCTCCAGCACACGGCCCGGCCCCGGCGAGAGCAGCACCAGCTCGGTGGCCATAAATACCGCCTCTTCGATATCGTGGGTAATCAACAGCACCTGCTTGCCCGTCTCATGCCAGAGGCGCAACAGCAGGGTTTGCATCTGCTCGCGAGTGAAGGCGTCGAGCGCCCCGAACGGCTCGTCCAGCAGCAACAGCTGCGGATTCGCTGCCAGCGCGCGGGCAATCCCGACACGCTGTCGCTGGCCGCCGGAAAGCTGCCAGATATAGCGTTTTTCCGCGCCTTCCAGCCCCACTTTTTTCAGCATCGCCCGCGCCGTTTCCAGCCGCTGTTCACGATTGATGCCCGCAAGCTGCAGCCCAAACGCCACGTTTTCCTGCACGTTGCGCCATGGGAGCAGGCCTTCATTCTGGAAGACCACGCCGCGCTCGGCGCCGGGGCCTTCCACCTTTTTGCCTTCCAGTTGAATGGAGCCATGCTGATAAGGGACAAACCCGGCGATCAGATTCAGCAGCGTGGTTTTTCCGCATCCGGACGGACCCAGCACCACCAGCAGTTCACCGCTGTCCAGCGTCAGGTTGATCTCCTCCAGCGCGGGTTTGCCACCGTAATCAGCAGACAGATTTGTAATATTCAGCATGGCGGACTCCTTATTTCACAAAACGATCGGTCACGTACTGGCTGTAATCCGTCGCTACCGCGGGCACTTTGCCCTGCTCTTTCAGGAAGGTGGCGGTATCAACAATCGCTTTGTTTACCGGCCCGGTCAGCTGCTGCACCTGCTGCGCGGGGGTCAGATAGGTATTGCCCTTCACCAGCCCCGGTACGTCCGCTTCCGGTACGCCGCTCAGGCGGGAGAGTTTTTCCAGGTTGGCGGGCTGCTTCAGCCATTCATCCGGGTTACTGATGTACGGCTGCTGGGCGTCAATCGCGCTTTTCGCGAAGGCTTTCACCACCTCAGGATGTTTCTCGGCGAAGTCTTTACGCACGACCCACACGTCGAGTGTTGGCGCGCCCCACTGGCCCACTTTTTCGGAGTCGGTCAGCACGGTGCCGTCTTTTTCCAGTTCGTTCACGGCCGGTGCCCACACATAGGCCCCGTCAATGTCGCCGCGCTGCCAGGCCGCAATAATCGCCGGCGGCTGGAGGTTGATGATTTGAACCTGGCCCGGCTTGATGCCCCAGTGTTTGAGCGCCGCCAGCAGGCTGTAGTGGGTGGTGGAGATAAACGGCACGGCGATGCGTTTGCCGATCAGGTCTTCCGGCTTGGTGATGTTTTTCTTCACCACCAGCGCTTCAGAGTTACCGAGCTGCGAGGCGAGCAGGAACACCTCAATCGGCACCTGCTGGCTGGCCGCGACCGCCAGCGGGCTGGAGCCGATATTGCCGATCTGCACGTCACCGGAGGCTAACGCACGCACCACGGACGCGCCGCTGTCGAACTTGCGCCAGTCAACTTTCGCGCCGCTCTCTTTTGCAAAGGTGTTATCCGCCTGCGCGACTTTCGCCGGTTCCGCAGAAGTTTGATACGCGACGGTGACGTCCACCGCCTGCGCCTGAAATGCCCACAGCGCCAGTGCGCCGAGTAGTGTGATTCGCGATGAAATTGCCATAGTACCTGCTCCCCTTGTTGTTATGAGGGCAGTATTTCCAACGCGGGAATTTTGATAAAGGAATAAAAATGAATCGCTCATAACGATTCGTTTTTAGATAAAAAGCGGGAAAGGATAGTTGGTTTTGTGCGTTTGTTTATGCCGGGTGGCGCTGCGCTGTGCGATCCGTAGGCCGGGTAAGGCGCAGCCGCCACCCGGCAAAAAACTCAGCGCTCCGCGTTAAGCTCAGCAATATCCTTCGGCGTAGTGCGACAGCAGCCGCCAATCAGCTTCGCTCCGGCGTCCAGCCACTGGGGCAGATACCCCGCCAGCGTCTCGCACGCTTCGCCGTGGTGGTGCCAGGTTTTGGTCACCGCATCATAATGCTCGCCCGAGTTCGGGTAGACCACCAGCGGCAGCGGCGTCAGGCTTTGCAGGTGCTTCAGTGCCGCCGTGGTGTTTTCCAGCGCGATACAGTTAATGCCCAGTGCGACGATATGCGGAGAGTCGGCCAGCGCGCTGACTACGTCACGCAGAGGCGTGCCGTCGCTCAGGTGTTCACTGTCCCGCAGGGTAAAGGAGAACCACGCCCGGGCGCGGGGATACCCGGCCAGAAGGGCCGCCAGCGCCTTAATCTCGGCAAAAGACGGCAGCGTTTCGCAGGCCAGCAGGTCAGCGCCCGCATCCAGCAGCGCTTCCACGCGCGGGCGGTGGAAGTCGGTGAAGGCTTCCGCACTGCGCACGTAGTCGCCGCGATACTCTGAGCCATCCGCCAGATAGGCTCCATACGGTCCAACGGATCCCGCCACCAGCAGCGTGCCCGCATGCGGATTTTCAGCCAGATACGCTTCACGCGCCTTACGCGCCAGCTCCACGCTTTTGCCAATCAGCGCCCGGGACTGCGCCTCGTCCAGGCCGCGCGCCGCAAAACCCGCAGGCGTGGCCTGATAGCTGGCGGTGATCGCCACCTGCGCACCTGCGCGGTAATAATCAAGATGCACTTCGCGGATAAGCTCCGGGTTTTCCATCAGCACTTTGGCAGACCAGAGGCTGTCTGCCAGGTTGCAGCCGCGCGCTTCCAGCTCCGTCGCCATCGCGCCATCCAGCACCACAAACGGCTGCTTTTCAAGGAGGGCGGTAAGCGGATTATTCTGCGACATGTTCGGGCTCCTGCGATGTCATATTTCGGGTCAGATAGTAGGCACCATAACACAGGGCGACAAACGGAATCCCGCAATAAAGGGCAATGCGCTGGCTTGGGTCAAACCACAGGCCGACACAGGCCACCACGCAGAGGATAAAACCGAGCACCGGTACCAGCGGATACCACGGCGCACGGTACTGCAGCGCAGAGAGCGGCTGCCCGGACTGCAGATGGCGACGACGGAAAACGAAGTGCGACGCGCAGATGCTGATCCAGACGGCCACCACCGCAAAGCCAGAAATCGCCGAGAGCGCGACAAACACCGTGTCAGGCGCCACGACGCTTGAGAACAGCGCCAGCACGCCGCCGAGCATAGAAACCGACAGCGCCGTCAGCGGCACGCCGTTTTTGTTCACTCGGGCAAAGCAGCGCGGGAGCGTTTTCTCATTAGAGAGCGACCACAGCATGCGCCCGGAGGCGTACAGTCCGGAGTTCGCCGCCGAGAGGATCGCCGTCAGGATCACGAAGTTAAAAATATCCGCCGCGTAACGAATACCGACCTTTTCAAACACCAGCACGAACGGGCTCTTTTCCACGCCCGCCTGCTGCATCGGGATCAGCGCCGCCAGCACAAACACGGTGCCGATAAAGAAGATAATCAGGCGCGCAATAGTGGTACGGATCGCGACCGGAATCACCTTGTGCGGATTTTCCGTTTCCCCTGCGGCAATACCGATAAGCTCGGTCCCGGAGAAGGCAAAGTTCACCGCCACCATGGTCATCAGGATCGGCAGACCGCCGTGCGGGAACCAGCCCTCGGCGGTGATGTTGCTTAAGCCCGGCGCGGGTGAACCGTCCTGCATCGGAATAAAGCCAAAGACCGCCGCGCCGCCAAGAATAATGAAGGCAATGATGGTGATGACTTTCACCAGGGAGAACCAGAATTCACCTTCCGCAAAAAAGCGCGTTGAGATGACATTCAGGCCAAAAATCACCACGCAGAAGACCACGCACCACGCCCAGACGGGCACCTGCGGGAACCAGTACTGCATGCAGAACCCGGCGGCGGTAAAGCTCGACCCGAGCGCCACCGTCCAGGTGAGCCAGTAAAGCCACGCCACGGTGTAGCCCGTCGCCGGGCCAAGATAGCGGGCAGCATAGACGTGGAACGCGCCGGTTTCCGGCATCGCCACGGAGAGTTCGCCCAGACACTGCATCACCAGCCAGACCACCAGCGCGCCGATCAGGTACGCCAGCAGCGTGCCCGCCGCCCCGGTCGTGGAAATGATGTAGCCGGTATTGAAGAATAACCCTGTCCCAATCACGCCACCCAGCGAGAGCATGATCAGGTGGCGTGTTTTCATGGTGCGCTTAAGCTGCCCATTTTCTTGTTGTGTTTGCATATTACCTTCTATACGTATGGACATCTAAACATCCAAAGAAGGTGTGTTATACCGCGATTGTTAATAAAAAGCTAGATGACCAGACGCAAACGGGCGCGCCGCGCGCTGAGTCTGGGGTGGGTTGTGAGGATCACATAGAGAATCGGACGCCAGGCCATAAGCACCTCCGCAAGCAGATACTTACAGCATGGTGCGGGAAAAGGCGATCTTCGGTCAGTCGAAAGTGGTATCCGTAAAGCGCGAAGTCATACCGTAACACTGCCCGCAAGACGGGTAAGGCGCAGCCGCCACCCGGTGCAAGGTTGGTAATTCTCACAATCGGTTCTATAGTCGTCACAGTTTCTTAGTAACCAGGACTGACTGATGCGCTTTAACGGACTGACTAAAGGTTTCTTTATTTTCATTCTCGCCCTTGTGACCTGGGCCTTCTTCGACGTGCTGTCGCCCTACTTCTCCGCGATACTGTGGGCCGCCATTCTGACCGTTATCTTCAACCCGGTAAAAAACAAGCTGCGCGCCGCGCTGGGGGATCGCAACGGGCTGGCCTCGCTGTTGACCATCGGTATTATCTGCCTGATCGTCTTTATTCCGCTGATGGTGATCCTCTCCTCGCTCGCCATTGAGCTGAATGTGGTTTACACCAAACTGCAGGAGAACAACACCCAGTTCCCGGAAGTGGTGGCGAGCATCTTCAACCACCTGCCTGACTGGGCCAGCGGCTTCCTCGCGGATCACAACCTGACCAACGCGGCGCAGATCCAGAAAAAACTCTCCGATGTCGCCCTGCAGGGCGGACAGTATCTCGCCGGCAGCGCGTTTCTGATTGGCAAGGGGACGTTTGGCTTTGCGATTAGCTTCGGCATCATGCTGTATCTGCTGTTCTTCCTGCTGAAAGACGGCCCGTATCTGGTACGCCAGATCCTCGACTCCCTGCCCCTGTCCGATTTTGCCAAGCAGCATCTGTTCGCCAAATTCGTCGGCGTGTCACGCGCCACGGTAAAAGGGACGGCGGCGGTGGCCGTGGTTCAGGGCATCCTCGGCGGGATTGCCTTTGCCATTGCCGGTATCGACGGCAGCGTGCTCTGGGGCGCACTGATGGCGTTCCTCTCGCTGGTACCCGCCATCGGCTCAGCGATTGTCTGGGTGCCCGCCGCTATCTTCCTCTTCGCCACGCACCAGATCTGGCAGGGGCTGTTTATTGTCGGCTTTTTCGTGATTATCGTCGGGCTGGTGGACAATATTCTGCGCCCGCTGCTGGTGGGGAAAGACACCAAAATGCCGGACTACCTGATTCTGATCTCCACTCTCGGCGGCATGGAGCTGTACGGCATTAACGGCTTTGTGATCGGGCCGCTCATCGCCGCGCTGTTTATCGCCTGCTGGAACCTCTTTTCCGGACGCGATCACGAAGGTAACGCCGAAGAGCTGGACGCGGATTTCATCGAAGAAGGAAAAAATCCTCCAGATTTGTAAGGACGTGACGATAAAGACCACACCAGGCGGCACTGTGCCGCCTTTTTTTTCGCCTTAAATCAGACGTTTTCTATAATTTGAAGAACGCCATCCTACTCATGTCGTAAAAGGATCATCTGGTGCGAATCGCGACGATAACAAACTGGGCCTATGGGGCCACGGTCTGCCTGACCATCGCCTCCGGCATCATCATGCTGATGGCGTCCAGTGCGGATACCCTCGAACGTCAGGCCGTTGAACAACGGCAGAAATTTGATCAGCTGACGGAAGATATCGAAACCGATATCTGGGCGCAGTCTGATTTAGCGCGGCTGTACGTCATTAAAAAAGATCCTCAGGTGCTCAAGGAATATAACCAGGCAGAAAACAGCCTGAAGCGCATCGAGCTTCGTCTGGAAAAACTGCAGGATAACGGCGCATCGGATGAAGAACTGGCCCTGCTGCATGAAGGAATAAAGATCGTCGATGAGCTGCAGGACGAGCAGCAAACCGCCCTCGCCAGCCTGGAACGCGGTGAAGACGCCCAGGCCGTAGCCTTGCTCTATGGTCAGCCCTATGAGCAGGAGCTGGATCGCGCGCAGAATCAGATCGATCACTTTCGCCAGATACTCGACAAGCGCGTTATCGGCTCCGTAAAAGATGCGACAAAAAAATCGAAAGCGCTGCGTACCGCCTCTGAGCTGACGGTCGGCCTGACCGCCCTGCTGTTCCTGTTTGTGCTCGGCTTTATATTAAAGCGCCGCGTGCTGCGCCCCGTGGTACGCCTGAGCGACGTGGTGCACCGTCTGGCATCCCAGGATTACGCGGTTGAAACGCCCAATTTCAACCAGATTGATGAGATAGGCGATATGGCTCAGGCCATCAGCATCTTCCGTGAAAACGGCCTGGCGCGGCAGCGTCTGGAAAAAGAGCGCGATGCCGACTGGGCCATCCGCGAGCTGCTGGCGCGCATGACCCAGCGGCTGCAGGGGTGTGAGAACTTTAACGATGTGATTAACGTGGCGGAGCTGTTTGCCCCCAATATCGCGCCGGGGATCGCGGGCCGACTCTACGTCCTTGACCGCGAGCCGTGGCAGATGCGCTGCGTCGCGCAATGGCTTTCGCCGATTGGTGAAGAGACGACGTTCCACCCGGACGAGTGCTGGGCCGTGCGTCGCGGGCAGAGTCACCCGCCGGTGAACGGCGAGCCGGATATTGCCTGTTATCATCTTCCGGCATCCCAGGCGGAAAGCGCGCTTTGCGTGCCGCTTATCGCTCAGGGTGAGGCCATTGGCCTGCTCTCCTTCCAGAATATCACGGCGGATAATGCCCCTTCCCGCGCGTATCTGGAGCTGATGGCCGAGGCGCTCGGGCTTGCGCTGGCCAACCAGCGTCTGCGCGACGCGTTGCTGGAAAAAGCGTTGTTTGACCCGCTCACCGGCCTGCGTAATCGTCATCATCTGGAAGATACCCTGCAAACCCAAACGGCACAGGCGATACGCACTGGCGTACCGTTAAGCTGCATGATGATTGATATCGACCACTTCAAGAGCATTAACGATCGTTTCGGCCATGAAGCGGGCGATCTGGTGATCAAAAGCGTGGCGTCAATTGTTCAGCGGGCCGCACATGACAACGGGCTGGCATTCCGCTACGGCGGCGAGGAGTTTCTGGTGTTGCTTTCCGGTGCCGATGAAGCAGAAGCGTACGCCTGCGCGCAGAAGATTTACACCGGCGTGCATGAGCTTTCGCTTCGCTACGGGCTGACCGAGATTGGGCCGGTGGACGTGTCGATTGGCATTGCCAGCTACCCACAACATGCCCAGACCGACAACCTGCTGCGCGCTGCGGATGTGGCGCTATACCGGGCAAAAGAGCTGGGACGCGCGCGGATTGTGAGTTTTGGGATGCTGGAGGCGGGCTGACGCTGATTCTCTCGCCCTGACTTTCCCCGATTCAGGCGCGCGTGATAGCCCAAAGCACGACAATCCCCAGGGCATTGCTCCGCTTTTCCACATACAGGGTGGTATCGGAATAAACGTTACCCTGCGGGTTACAGATGCGGATCTCTTTCTTTAATTCCGGCTCGTAGACTTCCGCACCCGAGCAGGTGTGGCGGGTACTGGACTCATACCGGTAAGGTTTGCTCCAGGCCGAATAGTCCCCCTCCAGCAGCCAGGCCGTTGTAAAGACCGCGAACATGGCAACCGGCAGGCTGCAAATAAAGAAGCCGAGGTAGATTTTTACCGCGTCAGCAAGGCGCTTACCTTTCAGTCTCCCCTTTCTGATGAAATAGACCATCGGCACCAGCGCCAGCAGCAACGCCCCACAGGCAAGGTACTGCTCCCCGCGGATCGAAAGGTATGTCACGCGGTAAATATTGACTGACCAGACCACAAAAGCCGATATCAGTGCTATCCCGCCCGCGATGAGAGGGATCCAAAAGGAAAAACGCGCTTTTTTCATGGTGGACTCGTCCTTGTCATTCTTGTCGGGTCAGAAGGTCAATCATTGCCCGGGTGGCTGCTGACTGACGTCGGTGCGGGGCAAACAGCACGGAGAAAGGTCGCGATCGTCCCCGAAGGTGCGGCAGCACCTCAACTAACTGGCCGCCCTGTATTCTGTCGCGGACGATAAATTCATAGCTTTGGCAGATCCCCATCCCCTGCTCCGCCAGCGAAACCACGCCGAGTACATCGTCTGATATTTCGATAGCTGAACCCGGCATCCAGTCAATATCGCGCCCTTCATCATGAAATACCCAGGGGGCGATACGCCCGGTGCGCGGCATGATAAACGGCAGGCACTGATGGCGCTGCAGCTCTTCCAGCGTCTGAGGCTTTCCTCTCCGATGCAGGTAGTCCGGGGAGGCGACCAGGAGCAATGACGCGTCTTCCAGCTTACGCGCCACAAGTCCACTGTCAGGCAACTGTCCCAGACGGATCGCCAGATCGAACCCCTCTGCGATCAGGTCAACGTTGCGATTGGTAATGTTCAGCTCCACCTGTACGCGTGGGTAGCGTTGATTATAATGCGCCAGCAGCGGCGGCAGGCGGTAGTGGGCATAGGTGGTTGGGACACTCATTCTCACGCGACCGGTCAGATCGCCCTCCTGACCCCGGCCAACGCGTTCGGCGTCATCGAGCAGAGAAAACGCAGAACGCGCCTGCTCAAGATAGACGCGTCCGGCTTCAGTCAGCCCCACCCGGCGGGTCGTGCGCTGTAACAGTTGCCGTCCAAGACGCGCTTCCAGACGGGTGACCGCGCGGCTCAGTACCGAAGGGGTGGTTGAAAGGGCAACCGCTGCGGCAGTAAACGAGCCGTGCTCAACCACAGCAATGAAGACTTCTACGTCGCCGAGGTAATCGAATTTCCGGCTCATTTTGCTCTCTCAGGAACAAATGTTTTTCAATTTGGCTAATTTATCTCCCGTTGGGCGATGAGTAAAGTGGCCAGCATTCATCACCTGAACGCGCTACTGGAGCCTGTCAATGTTCAACCGCCCCCTTATTCTGCCCGCCATCGCAATGGCGGCGTTGTTCGCTTTCCCGAGTGTTGTCAACGCGGCGAACCACCCGCCTCTGGAGCGCTGGCGAAGCTATGCCGGTGTGAGCTGGGATACCGCTCAAGACGGGAAGATTCCTGCGACGTTTTCCGGTTCGGTCAATGCACCTATTGCAGGTATCCACTTTGATGCAATGGACCGGGCCTTTGTCAGCACGCCCCGGCTGGTTTCCGCCGCAGCACCCGCCACGTTAAGCATTCTGGATACGACGGCGCAGTCTGGCCCTGCCCGCCTGACGGCGTTTCCCTCCAGCGAGGGGAATGCGGTGAACACCGATCCCGCTCAGAGCCTGCGGAACGTGCTCGGTTTTTATATTGACCGTAAAAACGGCTGGCTATGGGCACTGGACATGGGGTTTGTTGCAGGCGAAACAGAGTCCCCCACGGGGGCGCAGAAACTGGTCGTACTGGATCTCCGCTCTGGCCGCACCATCAAACGTATCGCCCTGGACGACGTAGCGGACCGCAAGGCCAGTTTTCTTAATGATGTGGTGGTCGATGAGAACCGCCGTGTCGCCTATATCTCCGACAGCGGCTCGCGGAGTGCGCCTGAAAACCAGGTGGGACTAATTATCGTCGATTTCGCTACCGGTACAGCCCGGCGCGTGCTCGATCGTCATCCTGCGCTGCAGATTGAGCCAGGCGTAAACGTCGTCTCGCACGGGGTTGAAGTCTGGCCTGGTAAACCATTACTGATTGGTATCAATGGTATTGCGCTTTCACCCGATGCGGGCACGCTGTACTGGACGGTGACAACCGGCACGCACGCCTATGCGGTACCAACTGCGATACTGAGGCAGCCTGCGTCAACCAATGCGCAAATTGCCGGGCAGATCCGCGATCTGGGTCGCGTGGGGGGCAACACCGACGGAATGGTGACAGATGTAAAAGGTAACCTCTACATTACCGATGTCACACGCAATGGTATCGTCAGATACGATCCTGAAACCCATTCCATGTCGCTGATTGCGGCAAGCGAAGAGGTGCGCTGGCCAGACACGCCGGCAATCCGTCCGAACGGAGACCTGGTATTTACCTCGAGTCGCCTCAATGACCACTTCGCGGGAACCGTTAAACCGGGAGAAGAACGCTATGATTTGTGGCGCTTGCGTCTCGATGCTTTACAAAAATAAGGGCAAGTAAACCAGGAGACCTGCATATATGGGCTCATAATTTCACACGTTCTTATTTCCTTAAAGGCTGAACGTGATGTCTTCCCCATGCTCAGAAAGAAGTGGTTAATATTGCGCTCCTGGAAATTCCGTGAGGCGCGTTTTACTTCGCGCTTCACCGAAGTAACGCACGTTTGCACAACGTAGACTGGGCCTTCGTTAATCAGAGGATGATAAAATGAAAACCCAGCAGGTCGATTTTGCTTCTTTATATTTTGGTACACCGGTCGCCATTATCTCCAGCCAAAATCCTGACGGTTCAACCAACCTGAGCCCGGTCTCCTCGTGGTGGATCCTCGACCGGAATATCGTGTTCGGGCTTGGCACCTCCGGAAAGTGTTATGAAAATATCACAGGTAACCCCGATATTGTTCTGAACATCCCGGACAGCAGGCTCTGGCCGAATATTGAAGCTATCGCAAATAAAACGGGAAAAGCATCGCCACCGGAATGGAAGAAAAAAATGGGATATGTTTTTGAACAGGACAAGTTTAGCTGCAGAAATTTCCATAAGGAAAAGGCGGTGACGATTAACTCGTTGAGAATTAAAGAGTGTCCTGTACAAATAGAGGCTAAGGTTGGCGGGATAGCGCCCCTGACCGGTTCGCAGGGGAACCTGGTGTCCGTTGATGCCACGATAACCTGCGTCCACATATCTGAGGCTTTATTAATTCGTACTCAGAGAGGAGTAAAATTTAATGTGGAGAAATGGAACCCCCTCTATTATCTATTTCGCCACTATTTCTCGCTGGGTCACCGACTCGGTCACAACTTCCGCCACGATGAGTAACCCGGTCTTTTTTGCAGCGGAAAGGTTTAAACTTTTCGTGATATTCTTTCTTTACGCCCCTTAGTTCCTATACTCGAGCCATATTCGCCACTGTATTAAGACCTGTCACGCGCAATTCATAGCGCATGACAGGTGAAGATATTTTGTTCTGGAAAAACGTCTATGTCGAAACTGGATTTGAGATCCAAAAAAACCTGGGGCGCGCTGGCAGCGATCGCCGTTGTCGCCGGTACGCTGGCATCTGCTTTTGCATGGACGGCGGGCTGGCTTGGATCACGCACGGTCAGCCAGGCACTGGTAGGGGAAACACCGAAACCCTTCCCGCCGGGTTTTCGCCGCGCGCATGGAAAAGGCATCTGCTTTGCCGGCACCTTTACGCCAAACGGCTCGGCGGATTCCCTTTCAACCTCCCGCCTCTTTTCACAGCATGAAGTGCCCGTGGTGGGTCGATTCTCTATTGGTACTGGCGATCCGCATGCCCCGGATAGTACGACCAAAACCCTGAGCATGGCGCTACTGCTAAAGACAGATGACAGGCAACAATGGCGAATGGCGATGAACAACGAGCCTTTCTTCGCCACGCACAGCCCGGAAGGTTTTCTGGCCTTGCGAAAAGCCACGGCCGTTGATGCGGCCACCGGGAAACCGGATCCGCAGCGTCTCAAAGACTTTTTAAAAGCGTACCCGGAGGCGGAGAAATACCTTAAATGGGCGGCACAAAAACCCGCGCCCGGCAGCTTCGCGGGCGCGACGTTTTACAGCATTAACGCCTTTTACCTTGTGAACGCGCAGGGGGAACGTCAAGCCGTTCGCTGGATGATGCGTCCGCACGAGCCTTTCCTGTCGATAAGCGATGAGCAACGACAGAAAGCCGATGACAACTTCCTGTTCGAAAACCTGCGTCAGCGCCTGGCGCAGAAGCCCCTCTACTGGGATTACGTTTTGCAGCTCGCACAGCCGGGCGATCCGGTGGATGACCCTTCCCAGCCATGGCCGGACGATCGCAAAAAGGTGGTAGCCGGCACGCTGGAAGTGACGCGGGTCGAAGCACAATCCACAGGCGCGTGCCGCGACGTTAACTTTGACCCTTCTGTCGTTCCTGCAGGCGTTGCGGTGTCTGATGATCCCATCTTAAACGCCCGCTCCGCGGCCTACTCCCACTCTTTCAGCCGCCGTGAGCGGGAAATCGGCTACGGCAAGGCCACCGAAGCCGTGCAAAAGCAGGAGGTAAAATGAGCTCAAATAAAGACAGGCGAGAGCACGCGCCGCAGCATTTCAATACCCTGGCGCGAAGCCTGCACTGGCTGATGGCGGTGATGATCCTGACCATGCTTTTCATCGGTGCCGCGATGATGACGTCGTTACATCACCGGATTTGGCTAATCGACCTCCACCGGCCGCTGGGGATCGCCATTTTACTGCTGGCACTGGTTCGTCTGGTCAACCGACTTCTGAGCCGGACGCCCCCACTTCCTGCCGATTTGCCCGTCTGGCAGGTGCTTGCCGCAAAGGCATCACACTGGATGCTGTATGGGTTAATGCTGGCAATGCCGCTGCTGGGCTGGGCGCAACTGTCGGCAGCGGGCCTGCCAATTGTCATGTTTGATGGCGTCAACCTGCCGGCAATTGTCCCGACCAGTCCGGCACTCTTTGCCTGGTGTCACGACGCCCATAGCCTTCTGGCAAAGTTGCTTTTTGCCGTGGTGCTGGTCCATCTCTCCGCCGCACTCGTTCATGCGTGGATCTACCGGGACGCAGTGTTTGCCAGCATGGCGAAAGGGGGTAAGCCGGCGTCAGCCATCCGGGATGACCTGAAGTAAGGCAAGCGCCAGGGGACACGCACAATCAGAATGTTCGTGTCCTCGCTTATCATCGCCATCCTGAAACAGCGCACACAACCGGGGCGCGTATTTAGCCGCTAAATTCGCGCGCCAAAAAGCCATGGACACCCCACAATTATCGTGGAAGATAATATCTCTCAATTAAAACGATTATTTTTTAAACAGAAGAGCATTTATGCCCGCAATTTTAGCTTTTATCAAAAAGTTAAGCGTCGCTCGCGTATCAAACATCCTGACACCCGCAACACATAACTCATTGATTAAAATGACTTTACATCAATAAAAACGATAAAACCCCCTACTCCCCAACAAAATATATCAACTCGTGTGATATCTAAATTATAATTCTTATACTTCTGTTAAAAAGGTGGAGGTCAAAATGCGATTAACCCTACTGCTGTTATGCTGTCTGGTACAAAGTGTAACCTGGGCTGGCGACCTGCCAAAACCAGTTGGTAAACCCATTTTAACGATTTACGGTAATATAGAAAATACCAACGAAAATGGAAAAGCAGTGTTTGATCTCGCCAGCCTTGAAAAACTCGGAGTAGTGAGTTTCGAGACGACCTCTCCCTGGTATAACGGTCGTACGAAGTTTGAGGGTGTCCCCATGAGCAAGCTCATGGATTATGTGGGTGCAAAAGGTACGAACGTGAATGTTATTGCGCTCAATGATTACTCAACCGTCATCCCTCTCAGCGACTTTAAAAAATACAACGCCATCCTTGCCTTAAAGGTTAATGGCGAATATATGCGCATTCGCGATAAAGGCCCATCGTTCATTGTATACCCCTATGACAGTCTTCCTGAGTTGAATAATCAGATTTATTACTCACGATCAGCATGGCAGGTAAGCAAAATGAAGATTGAGTAGCCGTTCAGGAGAACATAATGAACAGGATACTGGTTGGTATCATTTTTTCTCTTTTTATCACGACAGGATATATTGCATACCTTGTTTATGATCGACAGCAGGAATTGCAAAAACTGACTCAATACACTGAGTCCTGGTCCGTGGCACAACTGGTATCAGAGTATTACCGTTTTGAATCATGGCTTGGTCTATACGCAACCGATACTGATGACGTTACGATAGACCAGGTCCGCATGCGCCTCGAAATTATGCTCAGTCAGGGCGATTTAATGAAGGGGGGCGATTTAGGTCGCTACATTGATAGCGATAAAACGCATCAGGAGCTCGCTTTACGCTTAGAAAAAATACTGGCCTATCTGGATAGTCATCTTGAAAAAATGAGCCATCCGGAGTTACAGGCCTACCTGACAAATATGCATGAGCTCGACGCACCGCTCAGCCAACTGTCTGCAACGGCATTAACGAAAGATATTAATACGGTTAATGAATCCAACAACAAAATACAAATCCTGTATTATATTTACTCCGCACTTTCTTTGCTCCTGGTGATTTTAAGCTTTATTCTTGGCTTCTTAATGATCTACCAGAATAAAAACATTCTGAAAGCACACATGCAGGTTAAAAGCCTGGCTGATGAACTTCAAATATCAAAAGAAAAACTGCAAATTCAGAACTCGAAGCTGGAGTATGATGTTTATCATGACTCCCTCACCGGCATGAAAAACCGCCTTTTCTTCTGGGACGATCTCAACAAAATTAATCTTCAGGCAGATAAAAACCACGTCCCCGTCACCGTAATGTTATTTGATTTAGACCGCTTCAAAGAGGTCAACGATACCTATGGCCATGATACGGGAGATTTGCTGCTGAATCAGGTATCCCGACGGCTTACCTCGATGAGCAGCGCAACGGATACGTTTTACCGTTTGGGCGGCGATGAATTCGCCCTTCTCTCCAACGGACTCACGGAAACCGCCGCTGTTTCGCGCGCCAAAGAAATAAGCGATCATATCAGCCAGCCCTATACGATTAATAATCAGCTGATAAAAATTGCCACCTGCGTGGGCATCGTTTTATCTGATAATGAACGCCGCTCTGATTACCTTTATAAATTTGCCGATCTGGCGCTCTACGAGGCGAAAAAAGAAGGTTCGCAGCAGATCAAGGTCTTCCGGCAGTGGATGCTGCAAAGACTGCAGGAAAGCAGGACCCTTGAACATGATATGGCTCTGGCAATCGATCACAATGAATTCGTTGTGTATTACCAGCCTATTGTCGATTCATTCAGCAATGAAATTTACGGCTATGAAGCGCTTATTCGCTGGATACACCCGGTGAAAGGGATACTCGCGCCAGATTATTTTATTTCCGTCGCTGAAAAAACGGGAATGATCAATGAGATCGGCAAGTCGGTGCTTGAGATGGCCTGCCGGGAAGCGGTGTCCTGGGCGGTCCCGGCCAGGATCTCGGTGAACGTCTCACCCGTTCAGCTAGGCACGAAATCGTTTACCACGATGGTGCAGTCCATCCTGAAAGAGACGGGGCTACCGGCCAACCGACTCGAGTTAGAGGTAACAGAGTCTTCGCTCTTCAGTGACAGCAACATGCCGATCACTATTCTCAAAAAGCTCCGGGCACTTGGTGTCAAAATTTCCATCGATGATTTCGGAACCGGATATTCCTCGCTCTCGCGACTGAGTGAACTTAATTTTGATAAAATTAAGATAGATAAGTCCTTTGTGAATCCGATATCCACGCAGGATGATGCCCTTAATATCGTTAAGTTAATTACCGGCATGGCGAAAAGCCTCAATATGCGGGTCATTGCTGAAGGTGTTGAAACCGAAGCGCAGCTTGAACGTCTTCAGGCGCTTGGCTGCGATCTCGTGCAGGGATACCTGTTCGGAAAACCACAGGCTGAGATTGACAGGAAGATTAGATACGGTTGAAATGGTTGTCCGGTTGTTTCTGGCCCAAAATCACGTAGACGGTTGATAATCAAAGGTTAAAAAATGAAAAAAACAGCCCAGGAGTATACGCCTGTTGATTTATCTCGTTGGCCAAGGAAGGAGCATTTTGAAGTCTTCCAGTCATTCGCTGAATGCACAATTAACCAAACCGTTCTCATTGACATCACCGCGCTGCGAAAACATATCAAAGCGGTGGGTTGGAAGTTTTACCCGACGATCATTTTTCTCTTGTCTAACATCATGAACCGGCATCCTGAGTTCCGTATGGCCATGAAGGACAATGAGCTTGTCATATGGAATGAAGTTCATCCCAGCTACACCATTTTCCACCCCGAAACGGAGACGTTTTCGTCATTGTGGAGCCACTATGACGGCAATATTCATCACTTCCAGAACACGTATGCAGAAGATACCGCCCGCTATGGAAATAGCCTTTCCTACTGGCCTAAGGAAGAGTCCCGGGAAAATGTCTTTTTTGTCTCGTCTATTCCGTGGGTAACGTTTACGAACTTTACGATGAACATTGCTCACATGAAGAACTTCTTTTCGCCTATGTTCACGTTTGGAAAATACTACGAGCAGGATGGAAAAGTGCTGTTGCCGCTCGCGGTGCAGGTCCATCATTCGGTGTGTGATGGCTTTCATGTGGCAAGAATGTTTAATGAGTTGCAGGAGATGTGTGATGGTTTGTCGGGGCTTTCAGAGGAGAGGAATGGCTAATGCACAAGGGACAAATGTTGTTTATTTGATAGTCGGAAGACTACGTTTAAAGATGGTGCGATAACAGGAACAGAACCAACAGCATAAAAACATTGATTTTCAATCACTTTATTTCATTCGATCTTTTAGAATACCCCCATAAGTACCCCCAGATGTCAGTATGTCACACAGTTCTTTTTTTAGTGGCGTTCAAAAGTATCAGGTATCAGCCTTGATATCTGAAATCATTCCTTTGGCATCCAAGGCTACTACTGGGTCGAATTCATGTTCACACGTTCATTCGGCCGCCAAAGATTTCATCGGGTGCATTAAAGTGTTTATTGCTGAGTTACTCTACAAAGAGTTTGCTTCATCATCTTGTTTACTTAGGGACCAGGGGCATATCCCCAGCCAAAAATGAGCGGATCGCACTGTCGATTATCTCGCGAGTGAGCACCGACTCTTCCACGATGATTTGCAAACCAATGCCGCTACGATAGCCAGATTGAATGCGGTAGCCAGGAGTAACTACAGGCGGGTTGTCGCGCATGACTTCGGCCAAGCGTTTATCAATGTAGTCGAAATAGGTTAATCCACCGAATTGAGGATAAGAAACGCGGGTACGTTCTACCACCGTATGGCTAACCACCTTCCCTTTCGCATTGTAGTTTGGTGTTGTATCCATGCGGGCTTCATCTTCCTGCTGGTTTTGGCTCAACATGGCATGAGCTTCCTCAAACACCAGATTTTCCACAATATCCGCACGCGCTACGTCAATGGTAATGATCTCCGCATTCCAGTACACATCTGGCGAATTACCCAAGAATAAAACATCGCTCCAGGTCCACATCCAACCCGCAGCAATGGCCTCTGCATTTTCAGAATCGCAATCATCATAATGCAGCCCTCCGCAGCGGTGACGCTCGCGGTGGATCAGATTCTTGACGTGTTGTGTCCGGGCACGACGCCGACGGCGGGAAAGAGTATTAAATGGTTTGTTTCTGCGGATCATGGTTCACTCTGCGCGTGCTCGCTGGGAGGAATCCAGCTGCACAGTTTAGCTCATGGAAATAAGGAAATCTACTTGCTAACAAGAGGGCAAAAAATATGGGAGCTTGGGCAATATGCTGTATATCATTAATGTGCAGGGACGAAGTCAATGTGCTCATGGACACGCGAATAAAAATCTATCCAGATGTCGAAAACTTATTACCGTACCTCAAGCTCACGGGTAATAGCCTTTGGCTGGCCCTCAACCATCAAGTCATACCAACGAACCTGCATTATATTGATTTGCACAGAGTGCGTCTTTGCACGTAAGCAGCCAGTTAAGCATCCCACCGAGATTTGGATCTACGTCATGAGCGCACGTTAATAGTTTTAGAAATCAAGCAAATTAGCATAATATCTCTTAACTGAAGGGGTATGGAGCCGCAGAAATAAATGAAGACACGGCAGTATGCGCAAAAATCTATCTTCGATCTGGAAGCAATCTTCGAACAGTCCCGCAACAATGTTAGTGAACTTGAACAGCTGTTGAGCGAGCTGACCTTTCGCAACACTGCCAGGGCGCGGACGCTGACGTCTAAAATCGAGCAATCTCTAACTGCACTTAGCGACCGCAGCGAGGTCGCCATGTCGGCTTCCAACCCATCAACACGTAATCCCGATTCGGCGTCCATACAATTTTCTCAAGCTGTGCCCCACAGTGCACCTGCAGCTGTAGAGCAACTGCAACAGAAGGCTATCCCAGACACTGCCATGCGACAGCAATTCGACAAAGACCAAATTGATCTAGGTCCACTCCCATCTTTCTCTCCGTCAGATAAGGCGAATGATGCGCGAGCAATACTGGCAGCATGGACAGCCCTCGAAGCACTGTCGCCTCAAGGTTATAAACGCCCAGAGGATATGGCAACCGGCGACCGCTCCAGGGTTGCTCTATTGGAGCGAGGTGTTCCTTGGGGACCAAATGCCCGCAGCAAGCCTAGTTATAAGCTTTATTTCGAGGTCGTCCTCGGCTCCATCGCTCTCGACAAGGCCACGGACGAGCTGGTCAAGGTTTTTGGCGAGGATGAGGAGAGTTCACGCCCAGACGGTAAGAAAGCGGCCATCGGCTCGATCCTGATCGACAAGGAAGGTTATGTGCTTGAGGAAAAAGGCGTTGCCGTTTCCAGTTTTGCCTGGGCACTCAAGCCGGCTCTCGATCTGAAGCTTGGGAGCTTAGGGAATTGGCCGAATGTTGAGCCGCGCATCATCGAGCATCTGGATCGAATAGTTCGCCGCTACAACGAGGATGGAGAACCCATACCGATCGATTTGGATGTCGTTCTTAATGCTTTTAAATGGCTTGTGTCTCAGTTCGGTGTACCCGAACATTTGGTTGAGCCACCCACATTCGCGATTAAGGTGTTTCATCATTTCAAGGCCAAGTCGCCGCCTGAACCTTCGTTACTGAATTCCTTCTATCTTGAAGATCTCGGTGAAGCAACCAAATTGCTCGAGACGGGCAAAGCCGGAACCGGTTTGCGCCGCTATATGGGAATTGGCAGGCCTGACCAAAAAATCGACGTGCTATCGCCCATTTCCGCAGTTGAGCCTTTCGTCGCGCCGTCGCTCATGCCGCAGGCTCGTTGGCCTTCGAAAGGCGGCCATCCATTGGTACTGCTTCAACAGGCTGCCGTGAATGCGGCGCGTGCTGAGCTGAATGATGCTCCAGGTATCATCGGTATCAATGGGCCACCGGGTACTGGAAAGACCACTCTTCTGCGAGATATTGTCGTTGGGTGCATTCTTGATCGGGCCACGGCGATGTGCGGCTTCAATAAACCGCAGGATGCCTTTTCCACAACAGGCGAGAAGCTGGCATTCGGTTCCAATGCATTCCTGCACTTCTACAGGTTACATGCGTCCTTGAGGGGCCATGAGATCGTCGTAGCCTCCTCCAATAACAAAGCAGTCGAAAACGTCAGTAAAGAGCTTCCTCTCAAGGAAGCCAATGGTCGCCATGAACAGATCGCCTACTTCCGGTCCATCAGCGACCTGATTGCGAATCCCAAACGCGCCGGCTATTTCGAAGCCGAGGCCGAGGGGGACATCCCATCCGACCCTGTCGAAACCTGGGGATTGATTGCCGCGGCTCTCGGCAAGAGCAGCAACCGAGGCGCGTTCCAGCAAAGTTTCTGGTGGAATGAAGACGGTGGTTTCCTTACCTACCTGAAAGCAGCTCGCGGCTTAAACGTCTTGCGTGAGATCAAAGATGAACAAACTGGCGAAATCATCGATCGCGTGATGCCCAGCGTGGTCGTCAATGAGCGGCCCAGCACCAACGAAGCGGACGCTTTAGCGGCCTGGCAGAAAGCACGAACCGTTTTCCTTAAACTCAAGGAGACGGTAGACACCGAAATCGCCAGCATCGAAGAGATGCGACGGGATATCCAGGCACTCAAGGGAGCGACTACCGAACTACAAAGGGTGGAACAGCGTCGTCCGAGTCTGATTGAAGCTGTCGAAGAGGCACACCAGACTGCTGAATCCTACCAATGGGAGCATGAGAAGGCAAAATCGCAGATCGAGCAGGACAAGATCATGCTCAACAGCCATCTTGCTTGCCGTCCAGGTTTCTTCTCCCGTTTGTTCGCAACTGCGGCCTGGAAGTCGTGGAGATCGACACTGCAGAAGCTCTCGGCGACCTTGCAGCAATCAGTCTTACGGGCGCAGGAGACAGACGGTGCCCTGGAGCTTGCAAGGACTAAGTGGAGCAATATTAAGTCTCAGTTACAGCAACTCGACCAAGAAATTTCCAGCAAATGTCAGGCTGTCTCGAAATTGAAGGCAGCCGAGGCAGAGGCACGCAACCGCATGGGAGACAGAGTCGTTGATGAGAGATTCTTCGAGCGCGAGCACGAGGCTATCCACCTGACTGCGCCATGGCTTCCCGATCAGGTTCATCACCTGCGAGAGGATCTTTTCGCCGCTGCCCTGACTGTGCATAAAACGTTCATTGATGCTTCGGCCAGCCGCTTGCAACACAATCTTGGGCTATTGATGTCGGGTATGGTGGCTGGTGCCTTCCAGTCTTCCGCGCACCGTGAACTTCTCCCCGACCTTTGGTCGAGCCTTTTCATGGTTGTGCCAACCGTGTCCACGACATTCGCCTCTGTTCGGACGATGTTCGGGGATCTGCCACCAGAGAGCATTGGCTGGCTTCTTGTAGATGAAGCGGGCCAGGCCGTTCCTCAGGCAGCAGTTGGAGCTATCATGCGGGCAAAGCGCTCCATCGTGGTAGGTGACCCGTTGCAAATCCCACCTGTAGTTTCACTTCCTGAAAAGCTGAACGCCGAAATCTGCAAGTTCTTTGACATTGACCAAGTCGAATGGTCTGCCCCCGCAGCATCTACGCAGACCCTTGCTGATCAGGCATCACGCTTCAAATCCACCTTCGTCATGGACGTAGGTGATCGAGAAGTCGGGCTGCCACTCCTCGTTCACAGGCGTTGTCAGAACCCAATGTTCGATGTTTCTAACTCCATCGCCTATGCCGGGCAGATGGTCCATGCTGTCGGGCCTAAAAGACCTGGATCTATCGGCTCGGCTTTGGGGAGATCTCACTGGGTGGATATCAATGGCGATGCTGAGACGAAGTGGTGCCCCGAGGAGGGCGAAGCGGTTGTACGAATGCTCAAAGAGCTGGCAGCATCGGGCATTACAAATCCAGACGTATTTATTATCACACCATTCAAGATCGTAGAGCAGAACATGCGTCGGCGTCTCGACAGAGAAACCGACCTGCTGCGAACGTTCGGCGTAAAGTTGGATGAGTGGTGCCGTGATCGTGTAGGCACGATCCACACGTTCCAGGGCCGAGAGGCGGACACGGTCATCCTGTTGCTGGGTGCGCCGAAAGCGAGTCAGCAAAGGGCGCGTCAGTGGGCAGCAAGCCCGCCAAATATAATCAATGTAGCCGTCTCACGCGCCAAGCAAAACCTGTATGTGGTCGGCTCGGTTGCTGCATGGGCAGGGGCGGGAACTAGTCTGCAGGTCCTGCATCGGCAATTGGCGCAATCAGACTGACAATCTCCGAGGTGGCCCTCATTGTTGAGGGCTCATCGCGAACAATCTGCAACCTACGTCAGTATCGGACCGGTCGTTACATGTCAAACACTGACATTGCTCACATAATAGTCTAGTAGTCATTACCCACCGCCCATCCGAGCTTGATAATTCTTACCGCTCCCCTTATACCCACACTGAGGAATAACCTCTGACAAGGCTAAGGAACACGATTATGGGGCTTAAACCTGGTCCAAAACCAATTGCAAAATCAACAGGAAAACCCGATCAACGCAGACGTGATAATAAGGATACACCCGGCAATACCCCGGGACTGAAACCGAGCAAGTCAACTGGGAAGTAATCGTTCAAGGGTATGGAGAATTCATCTATGCCCTTATCCCGTCAAATATGTCCGCTTTAGCCCGCTTAGTGCCAAAAGAGGAAGAATTTAACATTGAGATAAATTTCAAAAATCAGATTGATTGTTTTAAAGTTCTATTATTAAAAGGCTTGGTCACAAGCCAAAACAACTGACCACTGCCTGTCAATACTTAAGCGAAAGTATTTTGGAAATAAAACAATGACATAGCCAAAACACAATCTCATTAGCTCAGTTTAATACTTTGTGGGATAATTTTTTAAGAGTTTAATAAATGACAAGGGAATGAGTCACTTGCCATTTATTAATTAAGGATGATTATTTCTTACGGCTCTCATAGAAGTTAATTAATTCATTGACTTCTTCTTTACGAGGAAGGAGTTCTATTAATGGATTATTCTTAAGATATTGTATTGCATATCTAAAGCCACCATCATTTTTATCCATCATTTTGTTTATGTGCCTTGAGTTATTATTATAATTTCGGATGGATTCTAGGCTACTTTCAAAGAAGCTCAGCGCATATATTTTATCATTATTTATAGATAGAGCCCTTGCAGACAACTGCGCTAATACTAATGTGGCACTGTAATAAGTTTGATTTTTAAGCTCGGCACTATCAAGTCTTACTTTGCTTGCATAACTCATTCCTTCGATGAGGTCATCAATTGTGTGTGCCGATATTAATTCTGACTTAGCCCTTTGTAACCAGTAGTGCATATCTTCACGATAGGTATGTGCAATCTCCTTATATATATCCCTAATAAATTTATGGACATTCCTTCCATTCCCAAGTTCATTTAGTTTATCAAAGCTTATAAGATTCCTTGATGCTGCAAGAAATCCTTTTGACGCAAGAGATATTATTAACTCAGATACTGTTTTATAAGATGCAGGGTTTTTATCAATATAATCACTGATAACTCTTAAAAGCCAGGATGGTGAATTGCAGATTATAACTCCACTTGGTTCTGTGTTAGTTGACTCCAATTCAAATAATCTATCATTTTGCGAAATAAAACTCTGAATATCAAAGTATTTATTGTGACTGATGATATGACCATATGTGGCTTTATTAAAAGCTGCAATTAAAATCAAAACAAATATAGAATCTTCATCAAATTGCTTATTAAATAAATTAGAACCACTTAGTCTATTTTTATACTCGCTATAGTATCGATAAGCAAAATTCAACAACGTCTCTGAAGATTTATAAAGTGGTAGTCCCTCAAAAGAAAGCTTATCGTTGAGATAGTTACCTTCTTCATTAATCAAGTTATTTTTTATCTGAATTTCGGTATGTAATATCTTTCTGTCCTTTAACTTGAATCTATATAACTCTGCATCACCAAAACTCGAGCATAAAACAATTTTGTTACTAGGATGCACCCTTATGGTTAAAATCTCATCAATGCTTTGTGCATTAAAGAAATTAGAGTCGAAAACGAATATATGATTCTCGAATTTTATCAATGAATTTTTAATGGAAGGATCGAATGTATCAGTCGAAGAGTAATAAGAGGCATTATATTCTTTTTTTGCCTCAATGATTTGAAATAAAAGTACAGATTTTCCGCTGAAACGTCGACCTGTAATTAGGATATAGTCATGATCCCGTAGTGCTTTAATTGCATCATCACAGACATCTCGCTGAGAAAAAGTTATAGAATTTCGAAGAATTCTTTTGTTACCCACTATTTTAGTTACAGGGCCTCCATTAGCAAATAAATTTATAGCTTCTTCTTTCATTAACTTGGAATCATCGAGTTCGAAACTTCTTGTGGGGGATTTTCGCTCAACATTCTGAAGTATGTTATTTAACCATTGATATATCTGATCGTAAGTGTCAAAGGTAATTACTTTTTCGATGCCGTACTCCGAAAGAGCTATTTTTTCTTCTAAATTTAAATATCCTTTCTTCAAATAAATTGATTTCTTAAATGGTGTACTTCTTGATAAATGCATTAAATCAAGCTCGCCATCAAGACTGCAACCTATGAAAAGGAAAGCTGAGTTTTTAGCCTCCTCAGATAAAAAGGATAGCATGGATTTATTTTCTTCTATACTGTGTGCATATTCACGCCAAGTAAATATCAGATTTTGATCTTCGTATTTAATATATTCAGTAATATCGCCATGAATTTTGAATAGACATTTATTAGCGGATATATATTCTCTCTGAACTGCTCGATTTGGATGCAGGATTTTGTATTTTCTATTAACGTTCTCTATAGCATCATCAATATTAAACGTGAAAATGTGAGGCCAATCTAAATTTATTATTTTTGTCTTTTCGTGATCAGAGAGTTTACACTCTGAAAAAATGTTACCTAATAATGCCTTCGATTTTCGTTTGGGTATATATTCCTCCATACTTAGAAGTCCAAACGCTTTTTTAAGCTGGCTGATTCTTAGAATTTCATCTATTTCTGTTTGTGTTAACCCTTCTTTTTCTGCCGCTATATTCCTAATCAACTCCGTAAGTTTAATAGCATCAGGAACTTTACCATTTTTTGCTCTAATATCTCTAGTAAATCCACTGCCAAAAAAAGGTATCAATTGAGAAGCCTTAAATAAAGCCACAATCTCATGCTTCAAGTTTGGTTCAGAATGATGTTGTACTTGCATTTTATCCTCGGTACAATTTGAATTGTAAATTTAGCTCAGAAAATTTATTTTAGATACCTGTTCGCTAGCGAACATTCGGATATTGTAAAAAAACCTGTTCATTTTATCAACTCTTGGCTTAACTCATTTCACTCTAGGAGAGATTAATAATCTGGTTTAGATCAGAAACTAACACTTAAGTTATAAACCTAAGTTGAAATATATATTTTATTGCAAACATGAAACATGATCTAACCCAGTGACTCTCAAAAGTAAGGTCATTGAACAAGAACTCATAAGGGCTTTATCCATTTGCGCTCCTCACTCAAAGCAGACCTTGTGACCTCGATTTCTGGCAGATTCGAGTCAAGAGTGAACATTGCTAACATCAATCGGCCTCGATCAACGGGAGAGCAGATCGCCCTTATCGCTTAGCTAGTTTACTTAAGATGCTGGTTCAACCAAATACAAGTACCTTCAATGTCATACGCTTTTTGCCCAAATCCCTTCGCAAGAAGGGATTCTGGTAAATACTCGTCGTATTTATCCAAGAACTTTTCTGGAACATCTTCGGCAAGATCAAATGCAGATGGTAAGCCTGACAACAGCATTTTTTTAAGCGCCTGTTGAACCGTTGCTACACTTGCATCATCAATCTCTATAACACCGGCTAATGAATTGGCTTTAAAGCCATACCGTATGAGCAAGGCTGTAATCGTATTCACAACTTTATCCCCCATCCAGGGAATTACATAACAGTGTTGCCCACTCGTAATAAAATACTCATTTTGCAGGTCATAACGCCGAAAGTTACTACAGCCTTCAGCAAATAGATTTCTGGCGGCAGAATCGGCATAATCTACTCTCTTGCTACCTATCGCTATGCGGTAATCACTTTCCCTATAGATAGCGAGCATTTCCTGACGTACGGCATCATGAACAGACATTCCTCCCCCACTAAATTGTGGTGGCTGACCGCCTTTGGTTGCCTCTACATAGATAACTTTTTTCTCTGTCTCGATCTCTGTCACTTTCCAGCGCCGCCCACCGAAGATGATATGTTGGTCTGGTAGCAGTGGGGAGTCCACAGGCACTGTTCCAAGGGTTCTGTTTCCGGTGACAATGCGGAACTCTTCCGGTGTATTGAACACGGCATAAAACGTGTAATGGTTAGTCAGTTTCTCACCCTCTGCCCCAACAACCATTTCGCCGCTAGCAAGTTGAGTGAGTAGGCCACATGCTCCCATATGTTTAAGCAGGCTTTTGAAATCGTTTAAATCTACATTTCTGAACGGCCCTGTCTGGCATAGTTGTGACCAGAGTTGGTCGGCACGAACTCCACCCCATTGTGCGGTAATTGCAAGAATCTGGTGTAGCAGCGTGGAGTAATGCATCTGCCGGGAATCGGCAGGCTCAAACCATTGTTTAGAGATCATCAACCTGATCATTGCCATCGACTGCACCAACTGGAGTCGTAGGTGATCAACGATACTACTACTCACAGTAAGCTCATTTTCTGTAATTAGCATTCTGAGTATTGATGGGGAATCGCGTCGCCCAGAACGCCCCATACGCTGGCGCAAACTGGAAACAGAATGCGGAGGCGTAACTTGAATAACCGACTTAACCTTACCGATATCAATTCCCAACTCAAGCGTCATTGTACAAACAGCTGTAGTGGGCAAATTTCCTTTCTGAAGACGAGATTCAAGCGCCTCACGTAATTCCTTGGCAAGGGAACCATGGTGGGGGAAAAATTCATTCGGAACAATTTGTTCCTCACACATGTCGCTCAGCGTTGCCGCAATGCTTTCAGTGCGCTTTCGGCTGTTTGCAAAGACCAAATGAGAATCGCCACGACAAAGTCTATAAATGTCGGCGCAAACGTCATGTTCAGCTGAACTCTGAAGTTCTTCCTCTTTTTGGATCACTCGCTCCAGGTACCCTTTGACCTGTACCTGAAGAGTAGCAGTGCTATTACTATCTGTAACAGTTACGCAGGGGAGTCGTTTGTCCGGGCGCAACAGTTCGGGCACTTTCTCCAGTTCCCCCAGCGTGGCACTCAACGCAACGCGGGGAATTGGATTTACCTGGCGTCCTAGCACATGGTCAATTCTATTGAGCAGAGAAAGTAGCTGTACACCACGCTCTGAGCCAATAAAAGCATGAAACTCATCAATAACGATGTATGCGACTGAAGAAAATGCCTGTTTGAGCCAGCCCATTGAGTTTATGAGCAAAGACTCAAGCGACTCAGGTGTAATCAGTAAAATGCCAGCAGGGTTCGTCCGAGCCTTCTTCTTTTTGCTTTGTGGTACATCCCCGTGCCAGGGAGTCACTGGCATTTCCAATGCATCTCCAAGGCTCTCAAGACGACGGTGCTGATCGTTAATCAACGCCTTCAACGGACTAATATAGACGATGCCAAATCCATTAGTGAGATCTGCAACTGCCGAACAGGCAGGAAGAAAGAAAGCCTCTGTTTTACCCGCTGCTGTACCTGCACTGATTAGCACGTCTCGATCACGGGCTAAAATTGCCGGGATAGAACTCTCCTGCAAGGGCCTTAATGTAGACCAACCCTGCTTGTAAACCCACTTACGGACGCGGGGATCGAGGCTATCGTAGGCACTGCTCATAGTTTGAAGTTCGCCAGTCCGTCGTCGTCATCGCTTTCCTCCGTAGTGGCGTCATCCATATCGCTGGGCCTGTCCTCTTCAATCGCCACACCCTCGATTAGAGTTTGCCAGTTCATCGTTCTGTTTTGTTCCAGCACGGCCAGCATGTCCAGGAAACCTTTTATGGTATTACGGGGGGTACGGAAGTAAGCGTCTCCAATGGTTTTACTACAGTGATGCAGAAATCCAGTCAGTGCATCATCTGGTACCAGATAATTCTCTGGATCTCCACCTGCATAAACATGACGAAGGTTTCTCAGCAAAATATACAGTTCCTCAGGGGTGAGGTTGGCAAGATGCAAAGTGGGGGATGAGTAGTCAATCACTCCTGCTTTTTGCGCGAACCGGTTTTCCGCCAGACGCGACTGGAGCGCCTCATAGCTGTAAAGACCTTTACGCGGATCGAAAAGAAACTCTGGCGTACCCCCGAGGATAAAACCAATGTTCTCGGCTGAGCCTTGCAGGCAATCATTCAGGATCCGCAAAATCTGTTCGTAGTTCGCTGTTCTTGCTTGCGTATTATTCAGCTTAAAGAGGTTCACCATTTCGTCGAGGCTGACCAAAAGACCGGCATAGCCTGCCTGGCGGACAAAAAGGCTCATCAACTTTAAAGAATCATAGAATGAAGCGTCTGAGATAATAGTCCGAACGTCGAGATCGTTACGGGCATCAGTTTTGGTGGTGTACTCTCCCCGCAACCAGCGAATAGCATTTGATTTTAGCGTTTCGTTATCCTGTTCATGCCCGCGCCAGAATGCATCAATGACCTTCGCAAAGTCATATCCCCCCACCATATCTGACAGAGCTGCCAGGCGTTTATGAATAACTGATGAAACCTCGGAGCCGTCCGTGTCAGCTTCCTTCCTTGCCTCCGTAACGAACCTTTCAACAACGCTAAGTAACGCATTACCATCCGGCTTGTTTCTGGTGGACATGTTTTTCATAAGCTCTGAATAGAGGTTACGAGCCTGACCTCCCGATGAGTGAATACGTCTGTCAGGGGAAAGGTCAGCACTGACTGACACCAGCTTCTTCTCTAACGCTATAGAGCGCACAACACTCAGAAAGAAAGTTTTACCTGAACCGTACTCACCGATGATAAGTCTGAAGCTTGCCCCACCGTCAGCAATCCTCTCAATATCCTGATGGAGAGCGGTGATCTCATTCACACGGCCAACCTGGATATGCTGAATACCTATCCTTGGCGTTACACCTGACTTAAGTGACTGAATAATAGCGTCACGTTCTTTCACTCTTATACGTGTTACAGACATTCACTATCCCTCTAATTCTTTGGCAATTTCCAGGTCAACCCAGATATCATCATCGGCATCGTCCAGCACCGGAGCATCAACCACCGCATAGGACCAGTCATTGATCACCTCAAGCGCACCGCCGAGCATCAAATTCAAATTTCCGCACAATTCTGTCGCCTCTTTTCGGGACCACTGTTCTTTCTCCAGCAAACTGCGATAAAGCTGGCTATGTGCGGAGTCAAGCCCCCCCGTTTCCGTTAATGAGGCTGGAGCGCTTTCTAGCTCTTCCGGTTCTTCTTCGGTGAAAATTGTGTTCAGCAATTTACGAACATCATCCGTGGCAGATTCGTGGCGGGCAAGTACATTAGCATCCAGTGTGAACCCTGCTGCTGGCTGATCAGTTGGTACAGACGAGACGAGATCATGTTCAGTTGCGGAATGCTGATGGATATTGCTCGAGACAGATGAGGGATCCAGCCCCAAACTTGAATAAATCTTCTCAAGCTGTTTGATTTCGGCAGGCGCTATTTTCCCATCCGAACAGGCAACACTAACGATAACCTTACCCACAGCAGCTTTTTCCGCGGCCCCCATCAACTCAATCCTGCTTTTCATTCCTGTCATATTGGCTGGGGTATGAAGTTGCCACGTTAAATACGCATGTAGAGAGCGTTTTTCATCATCGGTGAAGCCAGGATTGTTGTTGATGGCATTCTCAAGCACTTTCTGTTCAGCTTGATCAAGAGAATCGTCAATCAAGGCGACCATCGCCCCTAATCTGAGCGTCATTACGGCTGAGATAAATTCAGGAGAAGGTGAGAAGCGTCCACCTTCGGCGGCAGGGAATAGAACAAGTGTCCCATCAACATCCGCCTTCACATGGTGATAATACGGGTCAGGTGCCAGACCGTAACCCATCTTCAGAGCAAAGGCCTGCATCAAATCGGCCTCTTTTTTATTGATCTTATTGGGGCAACTGGCATTCATATGTGCCCAAAAGTCAGCAACTGAGACTAACCCCTCCTTGACGAGGATCGCCTCATCAGCCCAGCGTTTGAATGAGCTTAATATTTTTTCTGCGCTTTCATTAACGATCTCTGAAGGGAGCAACATAATTGCAGCCGTATCATTGACTGACGTACCTTTCCTACCAAGGTAGCGACTATAAGCATCAAGTTCATCCGTACATATGTCGGCAAGAGACATAATTTTCTGGACAGGGCTCTTCAACGCACTTGGATCAGGCAGGTCGGGAACAGGAAGTCGAACACCTCGCAAACTAGGACTTGCTGGTGTGTAATCTAACCTTAGGCGCGTTTTATTCGCCTTAACGACCATCCCTTCACCATATTTGAGGGTGTAACGCCGTTTGAAAAGCGCAGCAAACTCTTTAGCACAGCGGCGAGCCGGGGTACGCAGCGAATACTCGGTGTGGTTTATTACCCAGTTCAACGCCAGTTCAGCTGATACAGGAACTCCTTCATGTACAGTTTTTGCCAGAGCCAGCTTAAATTGCATGCTGTTGCTGAAACCTGAATTGCTATCGAGCTCAGTGGCTAAGCCCATGTTCGGGCGCAGAATAGACATGGCTTCGAGTAATTGGGTCGAATATCCACGGAAGGAGCGGTTCTCAATGAATACCGATCTTAACCGAGCGACTTCATTGAACAGATTACAGAACTCAGCATCAGGGAATTTTGGGTCAGTGGAATCTACGAGCGCTTTTCTTTCCAGGCCGTAGAGGTAGATAAAAACATAGCCGATAGGACACGATGGATCAGACCTATCGCTGGCAAGCCAACTGACATACGCACCGCGTGCTTCTGAGGAAAGAGAGGAAAAACTGGGCCAGTATCCTAATGAACTGTCCTCGTAAAGATAAGAAGTAGGTTTTATCTTACATGTGTCATCAATTAATGATGCCTCACTTCCATCGTCATAATAGCCGCCTGATTCCTGACCGGAGGGCTTCATACGTTGCCCCACGTAAATGTGGCCACCGCTAATTGCTACACCAGCTACAGTTATCATCTCACCCGGAAGTACCCATCGAGCTAGTGCACCTGCTGACTTTGAGGTATTCCTGTAATGATTGGTTGTCACCTGAAGTTCAAGACCCCGGCCACCGCTCAATGTAAAAGTTGCAAGGTTATCGTCTTCACTATCATCGTTTCGCACAACCGCCTCCTTTTTCTTGATGTCAGCAATCCATTCTTTAGGCGGTGCTTTGACGGTCCTTGAAACAAGAGACTCGGTGGATCTATGCTTTTTCTTTTTGAAAAACAACAAATAAACAACATAAATCGCCGCTAAAAATATCCATAACTCCATGAGAAGCAACCTTAAAATAACTTTTCACATATACCGGGTCGATGTTTATGAAAAATATGGCAAGAGGATTAGTCTTAAAATAATACATCTAAATCGCATGGGTTAAAAACAAAATGCGTCAAAAATTAAAGCATTGATTGAATTGAAAATAATTATCGATTAAGCATTTCTAACAAGAAATGAATCTTAAAGGGAGTGAAGTTGTGCTTGGCTCTTAGCCGTATTCACACTAGCAGGAGGCGAAGATTCAGGTTCCATGACCTCGAATATATAGGGGATAGTTGGCTTTTCAGGTTGGGATAGCTTTTTCGTTATAACAAAATGGATGTTTGAGAGACTATCTAAATGTTTCTTAGATCGGTCCATTTATCCCCATAACATCTGACCAAACATACACTGCAAATTGACGCGATTTCCAAATTTTCTGTCCTAAATTTGTTCCACAGAAAAGTAAAGAAGGTAGGAGTGCTGTGTAATTACTTGATATGACTGGTGCCGATAATAGGAGTCGAACCTACGACCTTCGCATTACGAATTATAAGAACTACCTTTTAACTCAATAACATACCCTG
>NZ_FODW01000003.1:0-461784 GCF_900110475.1 Enterobacter sp. NFIX58
GTAAAAAAGCCGGGTGGCGGCTTCGCCTTACCCGGCCTACAAATGGCTCGAACACGTAGGCCGGGTAAGCGTCAGCGCCACCCGGCTTTGTTTTAGGCTACGTGACTCGCCGCGATATCTAGCAGCGCCATCTCATCGCTGTTCAGCAGCTTCTCAATGTTCACCAGAATCAGCATACGCTCGCCGAGCGCGCCCAGACCGGTAAGGTATTCGGTCGACAGCGTGACCGCAAACTCCGGCGCAGGACGAATCTGGTCAGAGGTCAGGGAAAGCACGTCAGACACGCCATCCACCACGATACCCACCACGCGCTGCCCCAGGTTCAGGACGATCACTACGGTGTTGTCGTTGTAATCAACGTCGCCCTGGCTGAACTTCACGCGCAGGTCCACGATGGGCACAATGACGCCACGCAGGTTGGTGACACCTTTAATAAACGCAGGCGTGTTAGCGATGCGGGTAACCTGGTCGTAACCACGGATTTCCTGCACTTTCAGGATATCGATGCCGTACTCTTCATCGCCTAAAGTGAATACCAGAAATTCCTGTCCTGATGGCTCGCCCGCCAGTTTCGTTACATTACTCATACCGGTCATGTTATTACCTTCTACTTAATCAGGCGGCTGTGTACGCCACACGTTGTTCACGATTTAATCCCTGAAGCGCCGACACGTCGACGATCAGCGCCACGCTACCATCACCCAGAATGGTGGCGGCAGAAATACCCGGCACTTTGCGGTAGTTGCTTTCGAGGTTCTTCACCACCACCTGGTGCTGGCCAATCAGCTGATCGACCAGCAGCGCATAGCGGCGGCCCGCGCTTTGCAGGATCACCACGATACCCTGCGTGGCCTCGGTCTTTGCCCCGTCCACTTCGAACACTTTCCACAGTTCCACCAGCGGCAGGTACTCACCGCGAACCTCGAGCACGCGCTCGCCGCCCGCCAGCGGATGCAGATCTTCCTCACGCGGCTGCAGGGATTCCATCACCGCGTTCAGCGGCAGGATAAAGACTTCGTCCGCCACCTTGACGGACATGCCGTCGAGGATCGCCAGCGTCAGCGGCAGCAGAATGCGAATGGTGGTGCCGGAACCCTGTTTAGACTGGATTTCAACGTGGCCGCCCATCTCCTGGATGTTACGTTTCACCACGTCCATGCCCACGCCGCGCCCGGAGACGTCGGTCACCTGCTCTGCGGTAGAGAAGCCCGGCGCGAAGATCAGCATGCCCACTTCTTCGTCGGTCATGTTTTCATTGACCGCCATCCCCTGCGAAATCGCTTTTGCCAGGATGCGCTCGCGGTTCAGACCGGCGCCGTCATCGGTCACTTCGATACAAATGTTCCCGCCCTGGTGTTCCGCAGAGAGAATCAGGTTGCCGACCGGCGATTTCCCGGCGGCAATGCGGTTTTCCGGCAGTTCGATACCGTGGTCGAGGCTGTTACGCACCAGGTGCGTTAACGGGTCAATGATGCGCTCGATCAGGCTCTTATCCAGTTCGGTTGAGCTGCCCATCAGGGTCAGTTCAATCTGCTTGTTCAGCTTGCTGGCAAGGTCGCGGACCAGACGCGGGAAGCGGCTGAAGACATATTCCATCGGCATCATACGGATGGACATGACCGATTCCTGCAGGTCGCGGGCGTTACGCTGCAGCTGGCCCATGCTGGTAATCAAATCCCCGTGGGTGACCGGGTCGAGTTCGTTTGAACGTTGCGCCAGCATCGACTGGGTGATCACCAGTTCGCCCACCAGGTTAATCAGCTGGTCAACCTTCTCAACGGCAACACGGATGCTGGTCGACTCGCTGGAGCGCGCGGCAGGTTTTTCACCACGGCCCGGTGCAGCAGCTTCTTTTGGCACCGCCTTCAGCGCCGGGGCCGCAGGGGCCACAGCCGGTGCGGCGGCCTGGGCGACAACAGCCACCTCTTCCGCAGCCGCTGGGGCGTCAACCGCGACAGTTTCGGTTTCGAAGGCGATTTGATCGACTTCAATCACAAAGCACAGCACCGCCACGATATCGTCCTGGCCAATACCGTCATCAAGCGTCGCGGCCAGGCTGTCTTTGCCTTTTACCACGTTGCTTAATTTCGCCAGGTTACCCAGCTCTTCTTCCAGCAGGTTAACTTCATTCTCTTTCAGGCGAGACAGCACAACGCGCAGCTTGCCTGCCGGTGCGTCAGCAGGGGCAGACGCCTGCGCGGCAACCGTGTCCACAACGCTCAGTTTTGCGGCAGGAACCACGGCTGCGGCAACCTCACCTTTTGCTTCCAGCGCGAGCTGGCGCAGCGCATTGCAGATGTATTCAAAGCTGGCGGCATCAGGCTCTGCCGAACTTTTATAGGCGTCGAGCTGTTCCTGCATAATATCTTTGGTTTCCAAAAACAGGTTGATAATGTCGGTATTGAGCTGCATCTCACCGCGTCGTGCTTCATCAAGCAGGTTTTCCATTAAATGGGTCGTTTCCTGCAGGATGGTAAATCCAAACGTTCCGGCTCCGCCTTTAATGGAATGCGCCGCACGGAAGATGGCATTGAGCTGCTCGGAATCCGGTGCTTCGGGCACCAAATCGAGCAAGTGTTGCTCCATATCGGCCAACAATTCGTCGGCTTCATCAAAGAATGTCTGGTAAAAATCGCTAATATCCATGCTCACGCTATCACCTCGGATTGGCTGGTGGCGATGTTGGAACGGCAGCCGAAGGAACGGCCCCAGGCTGTTTTAAATCGTCCAGTGACTCATTCTGACTTTCGGCGTTTTCATGCAGGATGGCCTGCTCCGCCTGCTGGTTCAGCACTAAAAGACTGATACGACGGTTGATGGCATCATCCGGCCCGCGGTCGGAAACGCGCATGGTTGCGGCCATGCCGACTACGCGCAGTACCTTGCCATCATCAAGCCCACCTACCACCAGCTCGCGACGCGAGGCGTTGGCACGATCGGCAGAAAGTTCCCAGTTGCTGTATCCCTTCTCCCCACTGGCGTACGGGAAATCGTCCGTGTGTCCTGACAGGCTGATTCGGTTAGGAATGCCGTTCAGCACCGGTGCAATGGCGCGCAGAATATCGCGCATGTACGGTTCAACTTCCGCACTCCCGGTTTTAAACATCGGGCGGTTCTGACTGTCGATAATCTGGATACGCAGCCCTTCCTGCACCAGATCAATCTTCAGATGTGGTCGCAGCGCGCGCAGCTTCGGATCCGCTTCAATCAGCTGGTCGAGATCGCCACGCAGTTTCTTCAGGCGCGCCTGTTCCATCTTTCTCTTCAGCTCGTCGATGTTCGGCTCTTTTTTCACCTCACCTTTCTGCTGGGTGTAATCATCGCCGCCGCCCGGGATCGGGCTTTCGCTGTTAGAGATACGCGGTCCGCCAGCCACCGCCGTTGCCAGCGGCGTGCGGAAATACTCGGCAATCTGGATCAGTTCTTTTGGGCTGGAGATGGAGATCAGCCACATCACCAGAAAGAACGCCATCATTGCGGTCATAAAATCGGCATACGCGATTTTCCACGAGCCGTGCGCGCCATGCCCACCGCCCTTGTGCTTGCGTTTTTTTACGATGACGATCGGATGGGACTGGTTTTTCATGCGTCCTCAGTTGTCGTCTGTTGGTTTGGGTTTTTCACCGCACGCACGTGTTCTTCAAGCTCGATAAACGACGGACGCTCGCTGGAGTAAAGCGTTTTACGGCCAAACTCAACCGCGATCGGTGGCGCATAACCGTTGAGGTTAGAGAGCAGTGTGATCTTCACGCACTGCATCATTTTGGTGGTTTCCGCGCTCTTCTGGCGCAGTACGCTGGCCAGCGGAGAGATAAAACCATACGCCAGCAAAATACCGAGGAAGGTACCCACCATCGCATGGGCAATCAGCGCACCGAGCTCCGCTGCCGGACGGTCTGCTGAGGCCAGCGCGTGAACCACCCCCATGACCGCGGCAACGATACCGAATGCCGGAAGCGAGTCGCCGACCAGCGCCAGGCTGTTGGCCGGTACTTCAGATTCGCTTTCATGGGTTTCAATTTCTTCATCCATCAGCGCTTCGATTTCGAAGGTATTCATGTTGCCGCTGATGATCAGTCGCAGATAGTCGACGATGAAATCCAGCATCATGGCATCAGCAAGAATGCGCGGATAGCTGGCAAAAATTTCGCTCTCTTTCGGGTTTTCAATATCCCGCTCGAGCGAGAACATGCCCTGCTGACGCGACTTCGCCATCAGGCGATAGAGCAGTGCCAGCAGATCCATATACATGCTTTTGGTGTATTTCGAGCGACGGAACAGCAATGGAATTGCTTTCAGCGTGCCCTTAATCGATTTACCGTTGTTACCAACGATAAAAGCCCCTACCCCTGCGCCGCCGATGATAATAAGTTCAGCCGGTTGATAGAGTGCTCCAAGGTGCCCGCCGGTCATCATGTAACCGCCGAAAACTGTACCGAGAACTACCAGGTAACCTAATAAGATAAGCACGACATCATCCTTCCGCTAGTGACTATGGCAAGGACGTCCAGCTCGCAGCGTTGACCGTTTACGGGGTAAAAAAAAGCAGCGGTAATCGCTTACCGCTGCTGGAATCTTTCCCACACGTTCGGGTTAAACAGCTTGTTCGATCTGTTCATCCAGCAGTTGTGGAATAATATCGGCAGCATCCCGGGAAAGTTTACGTCTTTTTACTGCGCGGGATGGAGGCTGACATAAACTACAGGCGAAGCTGCCTGCAGGCTGATGAGCATGGGTAATAAAATTGCCGTTGCAGCAGTTGCAGCGCGACAACTCAAGCATTCCGCTCTCAACAAAACGCACCAGCGTCCATGCGCGGGTCAGCGCCAGCAGAGGACCTTCTTCCTGCTGTGGGCATTGTTCAAGGTAAAGTTTGTAGGCTTTGATCACGGCGTCAACGCCGCTACACAAACCGGTTTTGAGAAGATACTGCCAGGCATTACAGAACATGGAAGCGTGAATATTCTGCTCCCACGTCATAAACCAGTCGGTAGAAAACGGCAGCATGCCTTTCGGCGGGGGACTACCACGTAACTCTTTGTACAGTTTGATCAGACGGCCACGGCTCAACTGCGTCTCGCTTTCCAGCATTTGTAAACGAGCACCCAGTGTAATCAGCTCCATGGCTAACTGTATGTCACGCGCTTCCTGAACAATGCTTTTCTCGCTCATTGCTAGGCCCTTTTCTTACGGGCTACGTCATCAGGCTGGCTGATTTCGTTAAGCAAGCGAGTGGAAAGAAGAATACCGGTATGGATCTGTTGAAGATCGTCTACACGGGACTCCTGCGTCAGACGCGTTATTGTCTGTGAATCATCGAAACGGAACTGGCAAACCAGTTGATTCGTTTCAGCCAGTTTAACCATCTGCGGGAGGGTTAAGCCGCCCAGCATGGTTGCCATTTCTTCGTTAATACCCAGACGAAACATCGCGGACGCCTTGTCCTGACTAATCAAACGCTGCGCGAGCAGTAAATACGACAAATTGATGTCATAGATATGTTTTAGCAACTCGGATGTATGCATTGTTCCCATCCCGAATAACCAACTATTATTTTTATGCGGAAAGACCGCACCCCGTGATGTCGCCGGGAAATCACCCGGTATAAAAAAGAAAAGGCTAAATGCATAGTTGAATTTAGGTTTGTATTCATCGAAACGCGTAAGAGAGGAAACGCGAATGCGTCTCTTACATGTTTTATCATTTCTTACAAATAACTAAGATTTTTCCTAATTCGACGCAAACTCTACTCGTCAGTTTTGACACATACAATCCAGCCATCCTCAAATTTAAAAAAAATGTGATCCACGTCACACAATTTAAGTGAATATGACCCATAAATCCATCAGTATGACTTGTAATTTGTTCGCTTATTGACCAATCGGCACTGTTTTGTATTCTTAATTGACGAATACTCATGCAGAAGGGGGATCAGAACTGGCATGCAATGTGCTTTTCCATCGGGGAGCATGGCGCGGAAACATTTACATCAAACACCCCTTCGGGAAACATTTTTCTTACTGTGAAAAAACATAGAGTTATGCAGGGAGCCTAAAAAAGATGTTTCAGTCCGTGATCATTCGAAATGATTTTGTAACGCGTAAAAACGATTCAACAGTCAAGGCATAAATTTGTGTGATTTACGTTAAGTTGTTAATTTTTTTCATTTAGGCCCATTTTTCAGTTATTCTTCTTATAAGAATAATTAATGAATAATTATGATAAGCTTCACACTAATGTCGTAATCAGCCCTTGCAGAACCCCGAAATTCGCGGTAAAGGTGATCAAACGCTGTCAGTCAGACACCCAAGGAGTGCGCCATGAGTTACTCCCATCTACTTGTTTCTGTTGCTGTTTCCCCAGAAAGCCATCAACTCGTCGCCCGGGCAGTGTCCATTGCCAGACCCCACAATGCCCGCATCAGCCTCATCACGCTTGCGGCCGAACCGGAGATGTATAATCAGCTGGCTGCCCCTATGCTGGAGGATATTCGTGAGGTACTTCAGGAGGAAACGCAGCAATTCCTGCGCGAGCTGGTAGAAAAGGCAGATTATCCCGTCTTTGAGACCGTTATTGCGACAGGAGAACTTAATGCCCATATTCTCGATATGTGTCGTAAACAGAATATTGATTTAGTGATATGCGGGAATCATAACCACAGCTTTTTATCGCGCGCGGCCTGCGCGGCGAAATCTATTGTCGCGTCAAGCCAGGTTGATGTGCTGTTAGTACCGCTTGGGGGGCGTTAACCCCCCAGGGAAATATCAGGCAAGTTTAGGGAAGGTTGCGATCTTTTTTTGTAAATCGCCTTCATGGCTTTGTGGGGCGATATCGCGGAGATCCTGAATAAAACGCGCCTGCCAGTGGTTAATATCGTTTTTCCGGATCGTCTCCATCATTTCAGCATGGCGGGAAATGCGCTCCGTGAGCGGCATGGTCAGCGCGCGGTTCAGGGCGTTAGCCACGTCATCGCGATCGTAAGGGTTCACAATCAGCGCCGACGTGAGCTCATTTGCGGCCCCGGCAAACTGGGAGAGCACCAGCACACCCGGATCGGCGGGGTCCTGCGCCGCCACGTATTCTTTCGCGACCAGGTTCATCCCGTCGCGCAGCGGCGTCACCAGGCCGACGTCCGCGTAGCGGAAGACCTTCATCAGGATCTTACGGTCAAAGTGCTGGTTCAGATAAAACAGCGGCGTCCAGCCCAGCTGCCCGTAGCGGCCATTAATCCGCCCTGCTTCTGTCTCCAGCTGATGGCGAATGTCCTGATAGGCCTGAACCTCACCGCGCGACGTCGGCGCAATCTGGGTATAACGGATTTTACCGTGATGCTCCGGATATTTATCCAGCAGCGTTTCATATGCCAGGAAGCGCTCCGGCAGGCCTTTGGAATAATCAAGACGCTCGACTGAGAAGATATTTTTCACGTGCTTGAGTTCATTCTTAAGCTGCGCCAGCTTTGGCGGCAGCGGGCCAGCGGCCTGCTCCGCGATTTCGTCAGGTTCAATCCCTATTGGATACACTTCGGTGTGGAACGTTTTTCCCCACGCCGTATGGGTTTTCCCGCCTTTGGTCACCAGACGCGCTTTCCCTGACACGGAGTCAAGGAATGCCAGTCGGTCATTTTCCGTCTGGAAGCCCAGCAAATCGTAGTCACACAGCGCCTCCAGCAGCTCTTCATGCGGCGGCAGCGCGGTAAAAATTTCCGGCGTCGGGAACGGGATGTGCAGGAAGAAGCCAATCCGGTTATTCACTCCCCTCTTTCGCAGCTCTCTGGCGAACGGCAGCAGGTGATAATCGTGGATCCATAAAATATCGTCTTCTTCTATTAAAGGCAGCAGTTTATCCGCCAGCAGCGCATTCACGCGCGCGTAGCCTTCGAAGGATTCACGCTGGAATTTGACCAGGTCAAGACGATAGTGAAACGCCGGCCACAGGACGGCATTCGAGAACTGCGAGTAATACTCGTCGTAGTCTTTCTCTTTCAGTGCAAACGAGGCCCACGTGATGTTCCCGCGCGTCACTTTCTTGAGCGGTTTCTCTTCTTCACTGATTTCTCCGCTCCAGCCAAACCACAGCCCGCCAGCGGCTTTCAAGGCACCTAACACCCCTACCGCCAGGCCACCCGCACTGGCTTTTTTATCATCAGGCGGTGCGATTCGGTTAGAGACGACGACTAAGCGACCCATAATGGTTTCCCCCTTTGTTTTGCGCTATTTGTTGTTGTTGCTGGTTAGCGATATCAGATACCCACTGCCAGACGCTGGCGACATCCGCCAGCCGCCATTCGGCGACAGTGTCACCAGGCCCTACCTTAACGGCGATCCCTCCGGCCTGATTAACCACACGGAACCCGGCCTCGTCGGTCAGGTCATCCCCAAAGAAAACAGGCGTCCGGCCCTTAAAAGGTGCCTCCGCCATAAATGCGGCGATGGCTGCGCCTTTATTAATCCCCTTCGGCTTTAACTCTACCACGCATTTGCCCGGCTGCAGCGCCAGCTGTGGATGTTCATCCGCAACCGTCTGCGCAAGCGCAAGCACGGCAGCTTCATGCTGCGGCGCCTGGCGATAATGCAGGGCAAAGGCCATGCCTTTGGCTTCCAGTTCGGTGCCAGGCAGGTCTGCCAGTGCAGCAGAGAGCTGCTTCTGGAGCGTTTGCGTGAGTGCGTCGGGGAGTGAAACGATATGCGTTTGATCATGGATGTCGCGGCGCTCCGCTCCGTGTACACCGGCCAGCGGAAAGTGGTATGGACTGGCGAGCAGATCCAGCTCGGCCATTGAGCGCCCTGATATCAATGCCAGTGCTCCCTCATTCATGAGCGAGAGCTGATGCAAATCCTGTAACACCGCCTCCGGAATAGACACCTGATCGGGGTGCGGTTTTATCCCGGCGAGCGTGCCGTCGAGATCAAAAAAGAAAGCATAGTGTCCGGGCAGTACAGGCGGTGCGGTTAACAAGTCAGCCACCCTTTTCCTCCTTACGGTTGACGAGAGGCAAACGCCTTTACCTCTTTCATAGCCATGTAAGTATAGACAGTGTGACGTCGCTCGCCATTTGACAACCGCCCCGCCAGTTTTACTGGCGGGGCGGTTAAGAGGTCAACTATGGTTATAAGTTGAGCAATAAAAGAGGTGCAAAACGGTTACACGGTACGCTTCGCTTTTTGCTTGTAACGGTCGAAAATCACCGCTGCCAGCAGGATCAGACCACGTACCACGTACTGCGAGAACGGCGAAATATTCAGCAGGTTCATGGCGTTCTCTACCGTCCCTAAAATCAGGATACCGGCCACCACATATGAGATTTTTCCGATGCCGCCCTTGAGGGAAACGCCCCCTAACACGCAGGCCGAAATAACGATCAGCTCATAACCGATAGAGGTCATTGGCTGGCCGCTGGTCATACGCGACGCCAGAATAATCCCCGCCGCGGCAGAAACCAGTCCTGAAAGCACAAAGATAATAATCTTGGTGCGCACCACCGGCACCCCGGCCAGACGGGCGGCCTCTTCATTACCGCCAATCGCCAGCGTATTACGGCCAAAGGTGGTCCGGTTAAGCAGGAAGCCGAACAGGATCAGGCAGGCCACCGTCAGCCAGATAGGCGCAGGCAGACCCAGCCAGTTGGCGTATCCCAGCGTGAAGAAGCGTTCGTCTTCAATCCCCACCGCTTTACCGTCAGAGATGATATAGGCCAACCCGCGGACAATTTGCATTGTCGCAAGCGTCGTGATCAGGGCGTTAATCTTCAGGCGCGCGATGACAAAACCGTTCACCAGACCGCTGATGACGCCGAGTAACAGACCGGCAAGGACGCCAATCCACAGGCTCTCCGTCATGTTGATCACCACGGCCGTCGTGACGCCTGCGCAGGCAATCACCGACGCCACCGACAGGTCAAAATCGCCGGAGGCCAGGCAGAACAGCATCCCGCAGGCCACCATCCCGGACATGGAGATGGCGAGACCCAGCCCCTTCATATTAATGAAGGTGGCAAAATTGGGAACAAAGATCGCGCAGGCGACGAACAGTGCGGCAAAGACCACCAGCATGCCGTACTGATCCCAGATACGCCCAACGCTCAACGCCGACTTCGACTTCGGCACTCCGGATGTAGTAACAGAGGACATCATTAACTCCTTACTCAGGCGACGGCCTGGCTAACTTTAGGCATGGCGAGGTTCAACGCCTGTTGTTCATTCGCCTGTTCATGAAGTAATTCGCCGGCAATTTCGCCTTCACGCATCACCACAATGCGGTCGGCCACGCCAAGCACCTCCGGCAGATCGCTGGAGGCGAAAAGCACCGCCACGCCGCGTTTTGCCAGCTCATAGATCACGTTATAAATCTCGTGTTTTGCCCCCACGTCGATACCGCGCGTCGGCTCATCCAGTAAGATGACCTTCATATCCTCTGACAGCCAGCGGCCCAGAATGGCCTTCTGCTGGTTTCCGCCTGACAGATTCATGATCAGCTGTTCCGGACCCGGCGTTTTGATATTCAGTGAACGAATATGGTGGTCGGCGTTACTCGACTCCCAGCTATCGTTTATCAGGCAACCGGCGCGAATAAACTTACGCCGGGCGGAAATATTGATGTTGTCGCGCACCGAGTGCACCGGAATAATGCCCTCCGCTTTCCGGTCTTCCGGACAGAGCATCATCCCCGCCCTGATCGCGTGGGCTGGTTTCTGAATATCGATCCGCTCGCCGTCAATGGAGACCTGCCCATCGGTAATACGGGTACCGCCGAACAGACCTTTCATCAACTCGCTACGCCCCGCGCCCACCAGACCAAACAGGCCGACGATTTCACCGCTGCGTACGGATAACGAAATCGGCGTTCTGACGCCCGGCGCTTTTACGCTATCCAGGCGCAGGCGTTCCGGGCCGTACTGGCGCGGCTGCCAGTGATAGATATCACCCAGATCGCGTCCGACCATCGCCTGGACCAGTTGGTCATGGTTCACCTGCGCCATGTCGGTAAAGGTGCGCACATAGCGTCCATCTTTAAACACGGTGATGGCATCGCTCAGGGCAAATATCTCTTCCATGCGGTGCGACACGTACAGAATCGTCCGGCCTTCCTGACGCAATTCGCGGATCACGCGGAACAGATTTTCGATTTCCCGCTTCGAGAGCGAACTGGTGGGTTCATCGAAGGCAATAATTCTGGCGTTACGCGCCAGCGCCTTGGCAATTTCAACCATCTGCCACTGGCCGATGGAGAGATATTTCAGCGGCGTCTGGGGATCGACGTCCAGACCCAGATGTTTAAGCTGCAGCCCCGCTTCATAATTAAGTAGCGAACGATTCACCACGCCGCCTTTGTGCGGGAGCTGTCCTAAATAGATATTTTCCGCCACGGTCATCTCAGGGATGAGGTGCAACTCCTGATAGATAATGGCTACCCCGGCATTGAGCGCCGCCGTGGTATCGGCAAAAGCGACCTCTTCGCCGCGGATCGCTAGCGTGCCGGTCGTGGGCGAGTAGTTGCCGCTGAGGATTTTCAACAGCGTCGATTTTCCCGCACCGTTTTCCCCCATCAGGGCATGAACCTGGCCGGCATAGCAGTCGAAGCTAATATCGGTCAGCGCGTTAACACCGGGGAAGGTTTTCCCGATGCCGCGAAAAGAGAGATACGGATCAGACTGTCGCATAACGTCTCCGTGATTCCTGTAGTGTGTACGTCAGGCCCCTCACGAAGGATGAGGGGCACAATCACCGCGTATTACTTCCCGCCCAGTCCTTTTTTCGCCAGCTCCTCTTTGAAGTTGTCGCGGGTGATCAGCACCACGTCGGTCACTTCGGTAAATTTCGGCGGTTCAGCCCCTTTGGTGACCCAGTTGTAGAGCATCTCGCTGGATTTGTAGCCGTGAACGTCCGGGCTTGGCAGCAGTGAGCCGTAGAAGCCGGTTGCCTGCGCTTTGGACAGCTCGCTGACGGCGTCAACGCCGTTGATGCCAATCCCGATCACGTCAGGCGCTTTGAAGCCCTGACCTTCCGTCGCGCGCACCCCGCCCAGCACGGTGTTGTCGTTCATGCCGACCACCAGCCAGTGTTTGACTTCTGGATGCTGCACCAGCATTGAGTTCGCGGCGTCGAATGCGCCCGGGATATCGTTGGATTTGGTTGGGACTTTATAGATCTGTTTTTCCGGGAAGCCGGCTGCTTTCAGCGCGTCCATTGACCCGGTCGTACGACGACGTGCCGTGTCCAGCTCATCCGCAGTAATGGCCATCACCGCGGTTTCTTTGACATCCCAGCCGCGTTTTTGCATCTCTTTATAGAGTTCCTGGCCCTGACGCTCACCGATTTTGGTCGCCGCCATCATCACCAACGGGACGCTGTCCATCGGCTTGCCTTTGGCGTTAACGAACTGATCGTCAACGGCGATGACCTTCATGTCATAGCCCCGGGCCTTGGCCGCGATGGCCGAGCCCAGCTTGGGATCCGGCGTGCAGATCACAAAACCTTTCGCGCCGCTGGCTGCCAGGCTGTCGATGGCGTTCAGGGTTTTCTCACCGTCAGGCACGGCGATTTTAATCACTTCAAAACCTAAGTCTTTCCCGGCCTTATCGGCGAATTTCCACTCCGTCTGGAACCAGGGCTCTTCAGGTTGTTTTACCAAAAAACCGAGTTTTAAATTCTCAGCAATAGCGGATTGTGACATAACGGCAGCCAGACCGATGGCCGCCAGCGCTTTAGTAAATTTGTGCATGGTAAACTCCAGCTTTAGCTTTCTTTTCTGTAGGGAATATTTGCGTGCTTATTATTTAATCGGACTTAAAACAAGGCATTAGCGCTTACCTCGTCATAAGCGTTATTGCTGGTGATAGTTTTAGCGGGAAATTAATCATCCATAAGAGAGCCCCATCACACCGCAGAATTACAGTAATTGCGTACATAAATTCAGCGAAAAATGACATAAAAAAGGCAGGATTTGTCAGACAAATGAAACGAGGGTAAGCAGGATTATCCATAAGATTAGCTAAGATATCCCTGATGCCTTTTAACAGGCGTGAGGACGCCAGACGTCAGAACGCTGCAGCATGTTTTTCATCAAAAACGCAGCACGTCCGTAGCGTTATTTATTTCGTAGAATTTGATTTAACGCAATTTTATTAATGCATCATATATTCGAAATAATTAATCCGTAATTCATTCTTTTACGGAGCATTATTCCAGCTTAATATCCCCAAAAGAGTAACAGTATATCTCTTCGGTAAAAGCCATTAATTATCAATGGATTAATCAGAGGAAAATTGATGGCGAGCTAATTATATTTCTGTACTATATTAAAGTTTGTAATGTATGGTAAACACAGCCTATTTAAGAGTTTTCTTAGACCACAGACAAGGGTATGCTTATTTATATCGAACACAGGAAGTGAATTTCGGTCGACTTCGTTTACTGCAGAAAACGTATTTCTGCTCTTTTTCTTCGTATTTGCCTGGCGCTCAGGTTAAGCAACGGACATCACGTCCCACCGTCAATAAGGATATGAGTATGGCTACCCAAACGATGATGCAAAAACTTAACGCGCAGATGAACCTTGAGTTCTATGCCTCCAATCTGCACCTGCACTTAAGTGCGTGGTGCGCTGAGAACAGTCTCACGGGGTCTGCCACCTTCTTTCGCTCTCAGGCGCAAAGTAACGTCACCCATATGATGCGGGTCTTTAACTTCCTGAAGGCCTCAGGGGCAAATCCTGTCGTTAAAGCCCTTGATGGGATCAACGAGAGCTATTCTTGCCTGGAAGAACTGTTTCAGAAGACGCTTGAAGAGTATGAACAACGCTGCAGCACCCTCAACAAACTGGCTGATGAAGCCAAAGCGCAGCAGGATATTACGACGCTCAGATTCTTACGCGATATGGACAAAGAGCAGCAGCAGGATGGCCTGCTGCTGAAGACGCTGGCGGATGAGATCCATAATGCGCAGCAGGCAGGTTTATGTCCTGAGCAAACCGACCGTCACCTGCTCGACATTGTAGCGGTGCAGCACCACTGAGGTTTTGGCCTGCTTCCGTCCCGGGGAGCAGGTCCCCTTCCCCTCTCCAACCTTCTGCTTTTGCTGAAATTTAACAAATCAGATCTGGCTCCCAATGATTAACCACACAACGTGTGATGATTTATTTAATTACATAATCATTGACGAGGGAGCATCATGATCACCATTGAGTTTGTTGTCATTCTCCTCTGCCTGCTGACGGGTACGCGTTTCGGCGGGATGGGGCTTGGGTTAATCAGCGGTATTGGTCTTTTTATTTTATGTTTCGTCTTTGGTCTGCAGCCGGGGAAACCCCCGGTTGACGTCATGCTGACCATACTCGCGGTGATTGGTTGTGCCGCTACCCTGCAAACGGCGGGGGGCCTCAACGTCATGATGCAGTTTGCGGAACGCCTGCTGCGCAAACACCCGCAGCACATCACCCTGCTCGCTCCGTTTACCACCTGGATGCTGACCTTTCTGTGCGGCACCGGCCATGTGGTCTACACCATGTTCCCCATTATTGCGGATATCGCGTTGAAAAAAGGGATCCGCCCGGAGCGCCCCATGGCCGTGGCATCGGTGGCATCGCAGATGGCGATTACGGCCTCCCCCGTTTCGGTTGCCGTCGTGTCGCTGGTGTCCATCCTGGCGGCCCAGCATGGGATCGGCCACGCGTGGGGGATCCTGGAAATACTTGCCGTGTCGGTTCCCGCGTCACTTTTCGGGGTGGCCATTGCGGCCCTGTGGAGTTTACGCCGTGGGAAAGATTTGGCCGACGACACGGAGTTCCAGGAAAAGCTGAACGATCCTAAACAACGTGAATTTATCTATGGCGGAACGGAGACGTTAATGAATCAGCGTTTCCCAAAACAGGCCTACTGGTCCACGTGGATTTTCTTTGCCGGTATTGCCGTGGTCGTTCTGCTGGGGGCCTTCCCTGAGCTGCGTCCTGCCTTTGAACTAAAAGGCAAAATAACGGCCCTGTCGATGAACCTTGTCATTCAGATGATGATGTTAATTGCGGGTGCCGTGATGCTGATGGCCTGTAAGGTCAATGCCTCCGCGATTTCCAACGGCGCGGTGTTCAAGGCCGGTATGGTCGCGATCTTCTCGGTCTTTGGCGTGGCGTGGATGAGCGATACTTTTTTCCAGGCGCATCTCGACGAGTTAAAGCTGGCGCTGGAGGGCGTGGTGAAAAGCCACCCGTGGACGTATGCCATTGTTCTGTTTCTGGTGTCAAAACTGGTGAACAGCCAGGCGGCGGCGCTGACGGCGGTTGCGCCGATGGGGCTGATGCTGGGCATCGATCCGAAAATGCTGATCGCCTTTTTCCCGGCATCATACGGTTATTTTGTCCTGCCGACCTATCCCAGCGATTTGGCCTGCATCGGCTTTGACCGGTCAGGCACGACCCGCATCGGGAAATTTATCATCAACCACAGCTTCATTTTGCCAGGGCTGATTGGGGTGAGCTGCGCCTGTGCGGCGAGCTACCTGCTGGTTCAGACGTTTTTCTGACAACATCAAAGGGCGACACATGCCGTCGCCCATTTCCCTGCTTTAGTGAGATTCACCCTGCGGCGTGAATCGCAGCTCGATCAGCGCGATGGCTTTCTGGATCGCACGCAGCGTTACCGGGTCAGCGGCAGCAGGATGGCTGGCGAAGTCGATGTTTTTCAGCTGCGTAGACATCTTCTCGCGCACTTCAACCGGCGCAATCACGTCCAGAACATCGAGGATTTGTTTGATAACCAGCTGGCAGGCGACAACGTCAGAGACCAGTTCCTGATCGGCGCTCAGGTTTTGTGACATGGGGGCTTTCTCCTTATTTAAAGGCCGCCATAGTACCAAAACACGCCCCCTGACATCTTCCCTTCATCGCCTGCAGGTACAAAAAAACCCGCCGAAGCAGGTTTTTTTATCAGAACATGGCGCCCGGCGGCACGTCTTTGAAGGTGCGGCAGTAATTGGCCCACATACTTTTCAGGATTTTGCGCAGTTTCACGATGATGCTCCATTAACTTGTTATACAACTTTATCGTCAACGTGCTTATAATATGACCACCATCACAAAAATCAATACTTTTGTGACAAACATCACAATTTAATCAGCCAGTGGCCTGATGGCGTTCACCTCTGACCCGTTGCGAAGAGTGAGGGCAGATTGTCCGGCTATTCCAGCCATTGCGGCGGGCATCTGCGGGTACGATAACGTATTTCCATCCACTCAGAGCGAACCATGAAAAGAGTCATTGTAGCCGGCACACTCCTGCTGCTCGCGGGGTGCAGTATTAACCGCCAGGCTGAAGTCAGCAGCCTCGACGCGCCGAACGGCATCGTCCGCCTCGATTACGGCCAGGCAGCGCTGCAAAATGCGTATTCCGATGAGTATGTGAACAACGGCACGGCGGTAAAAGCCTGTCAAAACATGGGGTATGCCACTGCCTCGGCCTATGGTCAGCCCATCAAAACCTGCACCCTGATTAGCGGTTCGTTGTGTCTGAACGAGAGCGTGACTATCCAGTATAAATGCCTGGGTTACGCCGTTAACCCTAAGTCAAATAATCCGTGGTATTAATCCAGACTGCCAGCCTGTGCTGGCAGTTTATTTCATTACGAACAAAAACAATTCTCATTAATAAATAATAAATCGGCAATGCGTTTTATTCCCATTCGTATTTTTAATAAATAAAATAAAGTTTTTACGTTTTGCAAATAATTAAATAACAAATTATAGTGTCGCTCATTGTGAACCAGAAATAATAACCCGGAGCGTCACCATGCTGAAAACTGAAATGATCGACAAGCTCAACGCGCAAATGAACCTTGAGCTGTTTTCGTCCCTGCTCTACCAGCAGATGAGCGCCTGGTGCAGCTACCACAGTTTCGAAGGCGCGGCCGCGTTTCTGCGTCGTCACGCGCAGGAAGAGATGACCCATATGCAGCGTCTGTTTGATTATCTGACGGATACCGGCAGCCTGCCGCGCATTGAAACCGTGGCTTCCCCTTTTGCTGAATATAATTCTCTCGATGAACTGTTCCGCGCCACCTACGAGCACGAGCAGCTGATCACGCAGAAAATTAACGAACTGGTTCATGCCGCGATGACCAGCCAGGATTATCCAACCTTTAATTTCCTGCAGTGGTATGTAGCCGAACAGCATGAAGAAGAGAAGCTGTTTAAATCCGTGCTGGATAAATTATCGCTGGTGGGTAAATCCGGTGAAGGTCTTTACTTTATTGATAAAGAACTTTCCACGCTTGATACGCAGAATTAATTTCAGCGCGGTGCCGGTTTCCGGTACCGCGTTAATTTACATACACCCGGCACAGCTGGTGCAGCGCCAGTCGTGGGGATTCACGGCCTGGTAAAAATAGCGGTAGCTGGACGTCTCCAGCGGAATCCCCTTCTCGTAGAACAAATCCGTCAACCAGTCGACATTCTCGATAATCCACTCATCTTCCTGTAAGCCTTGTGCAAAGGTCTCATCTTCAGGATCAATAACCGAATAGATCCCCCAGGTGCCCATATCCTTTTCGCGACGGGACTCGGGAAGATTCAGGGGCTGGTTCTGCCAGCTGATTATCCAGTGGCCATGGCACAACAGGTTGCCTCCCCGGCTCCATGCCGCGGTAAAAGGATTCTCCCCCGCCATAACACCCTCACTTTATTTGATAATTTATATTTATTGTTTACGTTACGCCGGAATGTCGTGCAGCAGTATTGCCCTTATGAGGTAGGCATAGGCCAAAAAGGATCGGAGGGTCATCAATACGTAAACCATTTTTTACACCACTTGTAACGGTGATTTGACGAGTTACGGCTTTTCCCTTACTCTGCGCCGCAGATTTTGTCGCGGTTAAGAAGCGTTGTAGAGGAAAGCGTGAAAAACAGAACTCTGGGAAGTATTTTTATCGTCGCCGGAACGACAATTGGCGCAGGAATGCTGGCAATGCCTCTGGCAGCCGCGGGCGTGGGATTTGGCATGACCCTGCTGCTGCTGGGCACGCTCTGGGCGCTGATGTGTTACACCGCCCTGCTGCTGCTTGAGGTTTACCAGCACGTACCCGCCGATACCGGTCTGGGTTCGCTTGCGGCGCGCTATCTGGGACGCTATGGCCAGTGGATCACCGGCTTTAGCATGATGTTCCTGATGTACGCCCTGACCGCCGCCTATATCAGCGGCGCCGGGGAATTGATCGCCTCCAGCGTCAACGACTGGTTTGGCTCTGACATTACCCCTGCGACGGGCGCCATCTTCTTTGCGCTCATCGGCGGCGGCGTGGTCTGCGTCGGGACGTCGCTGGTCGATCTGTTTAACCGTTTTCTGTTCAGCGCCAAAATTCTTTTCCTGATTGTCATGCTGGTTCTGCTGGCGCCGCACGTGCATAAGGTCAACCTGCTGACGTTGCCGCTGGAAAAAGGTCTGGCGCTTTCCGCGATCCCGGTCATTTTCACCTCGTTTGGCTTCCACGGCAGCGTGCCGAGCATCGTCAGCTATATGAACGGCGATATTCGCAAGCTGCGCCGCGTCTTTGTGATCGGCAGCGCGATCCCGCTGATCGCCTATATTTTCTGGCAGCTGGTGACCCTGGGCAGCATCGACTCTTCAACCTTTATTGGGTTGATGGCGCAACACGCTGGACTGAACGGTTTTCTGCTGGCACTGCGCGAGGTTGTCACCTCGCCGCACGTGGAGCTGGCGGTACACCTGTTTGCCGACCTGGCGCTGGCAACCTCGTTCCTGGGCGTGGCGCTTGGCCTGTTTGATTATCTGGCCGACCTGTTCCAGCGTCGCAATACTGCCGCAGGACGGTTACAGACGGGGGCGATCACCTTCCTGCCGCCGCTGGCGTTCGCGCTGTTTTATCCGCGTGGGTTTGTGATGGCGCTGGGCTACGCGGGAGTGGCGCTCTCGATCCTTGCTCTGCTCCTCCCCTCCCTGCTGGCCTGGAAGAGCCGCCAGCAGCATCCGCAGCAGGGTTACCGCGTGGCGGGGGGAAAACCGCTGCTGTGCGTTGTGTTTGGCTGCGGGGTAGTGATTATTCTGGTGCAGGTGTTGATTGCAGCCGGGATGTTGCCGGAAGTGGGTTAAATAAAAAAGGGGCTGTCATCAGCCCCTTGAGATTGATGACAAACTTCATCATTTATATTGATACCGTCTTTCTTGCCGGGTGGCGCTGCGCTTACCCGGCCTACCTGCTGACTGGAGGTGAACGAAATAAATCCACCTAAGTTAATAAAAAATTGATCAGTGCAAACAACAGCTCTTAAACTTCTTCCCGCTGCCACAAGGACACGGATCGTTACGCCCGACCTTCGTGCCGTTCACAATCGGCTTCTTCGCTTCCGGCTGTTGCGGGTTGTTAGCCCAGTAGTTATACAGGCGCAGCGCCGCAGGCTGGATGCTCTCGATGCTGGCGATGTACTCCTCTTCGGACAGTTCATCCAGCTTGTCGCTGTTCTCTTCCGTCCCGTGCAGGGCAATCACCTCAAGATCGGCCTTCAGGGCTTCCGGCAAGGCTGACCAGTCCGTCAGCGCCACGCCGCGCATATAGCCGTAGCACCACTCTTCCACCACGGTATAACTCTCACCGTCCACGTCGTTATAGCCAAACATCGGTTCGAACTGATCCGGGTATTCGCTCAGGCGCTCGGCAATATCGTTCATGTGCTTAAAGCAGAGATCGATAAAACGGTTCATCTCACGATCGTTTTTCCAGCGCGGGATATATTTCTCGCCGCCCCACACCGCCACCAGCCAGGCATCTGGCTCAACGACAACAGGGCCGGAAAGCACTGCGGTAAGCATGCCGTCCAGTTCGGACACGTCGATCACGGACGCGTCATCATGACCGTAAGACATTAACGTCTCTTCAAGCCACGCCATCTCGCTTTCATTCAATGGGCCTTCAGTCATCGCTGACACTCCTGCAAAAAAGGAAACGATCCTAACACATATCTCACGCCTCTCCGGGCTGAAGTTTAGGTCTTTATTGCTGCAAAAACGTGCAAACCGTGACCTTTGCACAACTTATGGGCTTTATTGTTAACGATATGTGATCTCCGCTGTAATTTCTTCTCCTCCCGCAAGGCGGCATAACGCGGCGCTCTATACTCAAACATGTCACAAGCCCGTCAATGGGTTAACCATTCTGGCAACGTTTTTGCTTAATGTTCTTCGCGCGACGCTGCGCAGGGATACCTCGCCGTATATGCAGGATGCCGTCTGTATCTTGTTCGTTTAGTGCATTTTGTTCTTGCTCGTGTTTCGGATTGGCTGCGCCGTCGGGCGTTCGGGTTTACGCCGTGGTGCAAAAACCTCTTTGCTAAGGAACATAATAATGTCGCTGAAATTTATCAGAACTCCTCTTTCTCTTGTGCTGGCCGGTTGTCTGGTGACGGCGTTTTCCGCCCGGGCAGATATTGTGATTGGCGTGGCCGGTCCGTTCACGGGACCGAACGCCACCTATGGCGATCAATACTGGCACGGCGCAACGCAGGCTGCTGAAGACATTAATGCCGCCGGCGGCATTAATGGTGAGAAGATCAAACTGGTTCAGGGAGATGACGCCTGCGAGCCGAAGCAGGCCGTCGCCGTTGCCAACCGTTTAGTTGACCAGGATAAAGTCAACGCCGTGGTCGGCCATTTCTGCTCCTCTTCCACCATGCCCGCCTCCGAGGTGTATAGCGATGCGGGGATCATCGCCATTACCCCCGGTTCAACCAACCCGCTGATTACCGAACGCGGCATGAGCGATATGTTCCGCATGTGCGGCCGCGACGACCAACAGGGTCAGGTTGCCAGCGACTTCATCATCGACAAATTGAAAGCTAAACGCGTGGTGATCATTCACGACAAAGACACCTATGGTCAGGGTCTGGCTGACGCCACCAAAGCGGCGCTGGCGAAACGCGGGGTTCAGGATGTGATGTACGAGGGGTTATCCCGCGGTGAAAAAGACTTTAACGCGCTGGTCACCAAGATCGGCGCGCAAAAACCGGACGTCGTGTTCTTCGGTGGCTGTCACCCGGAAGCCGGTCCGCTGGTTCGCCAGATGCGTGAACAGGGCGTACAGGCAAAATTCTTCTCCGGGGACTGCATCGTCAACGAGGAGATGGTGACCGCCGCGCGCGGCCCGCAATATACCAATGGCATTTACATGACCTTCGGTAAAGACCCGCGCCTGATCCCGGACGGCAAAGCGGTTATCGAGAAATTCCGCGCCGGTAAATTCGAGCCGGAAGGTTACACGCTTTACTCCTATGCCTCCGTACAGGCGATTGCCGCGGCCTTCAAGGCCACCGGCGGCAAGGATTCTGCCAAAGCCAGCGAGTGGCTGAAGGCCAATTCCGTCGACACGGTGATGGGCAAAAAAGCCTGGGACAGCAAAGGCGATCTGAAGGTCTCTGACTACGTGGTTTACCAGTGGGACGACAAAGGAAAGTATAAGGAAGTGCAGTAACGGGACGGAGTCACGCTCAACGCCGACGGGCTCTCCCGTCGGCGCGTAATAAACATCAGGCTGCGCGGCTCGCGCAGCCTATAAAACGAGCGCGCTAAGATGAGTACATTCTTCCTGCAACAGTTAATCAATGGTTTAACGCTGGGTTCCGTCTACGGCCTGATCGCCATCGGCTACACCATGGTGTACGGCATTATTGGCATGATTAATTTCGCCCACGGCGAAGTGTATATGATTTCCGCCTATCTCTGCGCTATTGGCCTGGCGCTGCTCTCGTTCTTCGGCCTGCAGTCGTTCCCGCTGCTGATCCTCGGCACGCTGGTGTTCACCATTGTGGTTACCGGGGTGTACGGCTGGACAATCGAGCGTATCGCCTACAAACCGCTACGCAACTCCACGCGCCTGGCACCGCTGATCTCCGCCATCGGGATGTCGCTTATCCTGCAAAACTACGCGCAGCTGAGCCAGGGCCCGCGCCAGCAAGGGGTACCGACCATGCTGGACGGCGTTATTCGCCTGCATCTTGGCGAAGGGTTCGTGCAGATAACCTACACCAAAGTGTTTATCCTGGTTGCCTCGTTTGCCGGCATGCTGGTGCTCACCTGGATAATCAACCGTACCCGGCTGGGGCGGATGTGCCGCGCGGTCCAGCAGGATCGCAAAATGGCCTCCATTCTGGGCATTAACACCGACCGGATTATTTCGCTGGTCTTTGTCATCGGCGCGGCGATGGCGGGCCTGGCGGGGGTGCTGATCACCATGAACTACGGCACCTTTGATTTCTACGTCGGGTTTGTGATCGGTATTAAAGCCTTCACGGCGGCGGTACTTGGCGGCATCGGCTCCCTTCCCGGCGCCATGCTCGGTGGCCTTATCCTGGGCGTGGCGGAAGCGCAGTTCTCGGGCATGGTGAACTCGGACTATAAAGACGTCTTCTCGTTCGGCCTGCTGGTCATGATCCTTATTTTCCGTCCCCAGGGACTGCTCGGGCGCCCAATAGTGGCCAAAGTGTGAGGGAGAGAATGATGACATCACACGGTTTTTCACTTAAACGCTGCATTCTGGACGCGATTTTTTCCGGGCTGATTGCGCTGATTATCTTCGGCCCCATCGCGGGCGTGGTGCTGGACGGGTATAGCTTTACCTTCGCCGGGCAGCGCCTGGCCTGGATGGTGGGCATCGTCATGTTAGGGCGTTTTCTGTTGAGCGCTTTTTTAGGTACCGCTGCCGGGGCCCGTTTCCAGGCGCGCTTCGAGGCCGACAGCGCGGGCGTTTATGTCCGGCCACCGGACTACAAAAGCCGCATGCGCTGGATCATTCCCCTGGTGATTGCTCTTGCAGTTTGCTTCCCGTTTGTCGCCACCAAATATGTGCTTACCGTCGCCATCCTCGGGCTGATCTACGTGCTTCTTGGCCTGGGACTGAACATCGTCGTGGGCCTGGCCGGTCTGCTGGATCTGGGGTATGTCGCGTTCTATGCGATTGGTGCGTACGGCCTGGCGCTGGGATACCAGTATCTCGGCTTGGGGTTCTGGAGCATGCTGCCGCTGGCGGCAATCATGGCCGCCGCCGCAGGCGCCCTGCTCGGCTTCCCGGTGCTGCGCATGCACGGTGACTATCTGGCCATCGTCACTCTCGGATTCGGGGAGATCATTCGCCTGATACTGAACAACTGGCTGACCTTCACCGGCGGCCCCAACGGCGTGTCTGCCCCTCCCCCGACCTTTTTCGGTCTGGAATTTGGACGACGCGCGAAAGAAGGCGGCGTGCCCTTCCACGAGTTTTTCCACCTGACCTACAACCCGAACATGAAGTTTATCTTTATCTACGCGGTGCTGTTTCTGGTGGTGATGCTGGTGCTCTACATCAAGCACCGCCTGACGCGCATGCCGATTGGCCGGGCATGGGAAGCCCTGCGTGAAGACGAAATTGCCTGTCGCTCAATGGGGTTGAACCATGTTCTGGTAAAGCTTTCCGCCTTTACGCTGGGTGCGTCGACCGCGGGCATTGCGGGGGTGTTCTTCGCCACCTATCAGGGGTTCGTGAATCCAACCTCCTTTACCTTCTTTGAATCGGCACTGATCCTCGCCATTGTGGTGCTGGGCGGTATGGGCTCGACGCTGGGCGTGGTGCTGGCCGCCTTCGTGCTCACGGTCACGCCGGAACTGCTGCGCAGTTTTGCCGAGTACCGCGTCCTGCTGTTTGGCATGCTGATGGTGGTCATGATGATCTGGCGTCCACGCGGTTTGATCCGCATTAACCGCAGCGGGTTTGCCGTGCGTAAGGGCGTCGCGCCATGAACGAAACGATATTACGCGTTGAGCATCTGATGATGCATTTTGGCGGGATTAAGGCCCTGAATGACGTCAACCTGGACGTGCAGCGCGGCTCCATTACCGCCCTGATTGGGCCAAACGGGGCAGGAAAAACCACCGTCTTTAACTGCCTGACGGGCTTCTACAGAGCCTCCGGCGGCAGCATTTTATTTAATACCCGCCATAAAACGACCAACGTTATTCAGGTACTCGGCCAAAAATTCCAGCCCGGCGACTGGATTAACCCCGCGCAGCTCGGGCAGCGTCTGTGCTACAAAATGTTCGGCGGAACCCACCTGGTCAACCGTGCCGGGCTGGCGCGCACGTTTCAAAATATCCGTCTTTTTCGCGAGATGTCGGTCGTGGAAAATCTGCTGGTGGCGCAGCATATGCGGGTGAACCGCAATCTGCTCGCCGGGATCCTGAATACGCCGTCCTACCGACGGGCGGAAAGCGACGCCCTGGACAGAGCCTTTTACTGGCTTGAAGTGGTGGATCTGGTGGAGTGCGCCAATCGCCTGGCGGGAGAAATGTCCTACGGCCAGCAGCGGCGACTGGAAATCGCCCGGGCAATGTGTACCGGGCCGGAAATGATCTGTCTGGATGAACCCGCCGCAGGACTGAACCCGGTTGAAACGCACAAGCTGAGCGGGATTATTCGCTTTCTGCGAGATCATCATGACATCACGGTATTGCTGATTGAGCATGATATGGGGATGGTGATGGAAATTTCGGACGACATTATCGTGCTCGACCACGGCGATGTGATTGCCAGGGGGAAACCCGAGCAGATCCAGCATGATGAAAAGGTCATTGCCGCCTACCTGGGCACGGATGAAAGCGAGGTCTCCCTATGAGCGAACCGCTGCTGGCTTTTCGCGAAGTGGATGTGTTTTACGGCGTCATTCAGGCGCTGAAGCAGGTCTCTCTTGAGGTGAATAAGGGGGAAACCGTGGCGCTGATTGGCGCAAACGGCGCGGGTAAATCGACATTGCTGATGTCCATCTTTGGTCAACCCCGTATCCGCAGCGGGCAGATCCTGTTCTGTGGTGAAGATATCAGCCATCAATCCACCCACTACGTTGCGTCCGGCGGCATTGCGCAGGCACCGGAAGGAAGACGAATCTTCCCGGATATGACCGTTGAAGAGAACCTGCTGATGGGGACCATTCCCATCGGCAATCAGTTTGCGGCTGAAGATATGCAAACCATGTTTGACCTTTTCCCTCGCCTTAAAGAGCGGCGTAAACAGCGCGCGATGACCATGTCCGGCGGGGAACAGCAGATGCTGGCGATCGCCAGGGCGCTGATGAGCCGTCCGAAGCTGCTGCTGCTGGATGAGCCCAGCCTGGGCTTAGCCCCGATTGTGGTGAAGCAGATCTTCCAGACGCTGCGAGAGCTGGCCCGCAGCGGTATGACCATTTTTCTGGTGGAGCAGAATGCGCACCATGCGTTGAAGCTGTCTGACCGGGGGTATGTGATGGTGAACGGCCAGATCCGGCTGAGCGGCAGCGGTGAGGAATTGCTGGGGAATCAGGAGGTGAGGAAGGCGTATTTGGGCGGGGTGTAACTACACAATGTTCATGCACCAACAAACCACATATAGTCCGAGGCTACCCTTTCGTGATATCCCAATAATGCTTCCCATGAAAAGGGATAAAATAATTTACTCGTGTAAATCCTTTTTATATGCAATAAGCGTCCTTATGCGATAAAGTAATAAAGTGATATCTTCACATTCTCACACAGTAAAACTATTAGCTAACAGGTAATTACATGAAGAAATTTATTAAATGGATTTTCTATATCTTTATTGCTTTGATGGTTCTGGGATACATCGTCGGTAAAGACGACAAATCGCAAGCAGGCGCGACTTCGTCTTCTGCATCCGTTACGGATACGCAGAAGTCAGTACCGCAAAAAGAAGTGTTTACGACCTCCGCGAAAGAGCTTTTTAAAGCTTATGAAGAGAATGAAGTCGCAACCGATGAAAACATGAAGGGTAAGCTCATCGCAGTCAAGGGTGTTGTACAGTCCATTGATAAAGATTTTACAGACTCCATTATCGTCGGCTTACAAACAGACAACCAGTTCATGCCTGCACGAATGGAGATGGAAAACTCAGAAAAGTCCACCGCCGTAGCATTGAAAAAAGGTCAGCAGGTCACTGTGATTTGTAAAAAAATGATCCGAGTAATGGGTGCACCAGCTGGACGAGATTGTTTATTTGCAAAATAACGAATCGGGAGGGTTGCCCTCCCATTCCATTCTCCCGCTCATGATGTCTTCAACATCATAATCCTAATCGATTCCAGATATGCCTACATAAACCCCATCATCCCACGCACCAGTTGAGTTGCATTATCGGGGCAAGAAATCCATATGAAGACGTAAATATGTAGCCGGCCAGGATACTATTGAATAGCTGGAATGACGGAAGAGTGAAATTCAGAAAATAAAAAACCACCTTTCGGTGGTTTATACGACACTGCTTATTGCTTTGATTATTCTTTGTTTCCCATGGTAGCCGGAGTGGGACTTGAACCCACACAGCGCGAACGCCGAGGGATTTTAAATCCCTTGTGTCTACCGATTCCACCATCCGGCCAGGGAAGAAAGTGGAGGCGCGTTCCGGAGTCGAACCGGACTAGACGGATTTGCAATCCGCTACATAACCGCTTTGCTAACGCGCCGTAAAACTTTTCAAACTGACACCCGCTGTTGCGCATGCCTTTAATCTGGAGCGGGAAACGAGACTCGAACTCGCGACCCCGACCTTGGCAAGGTCGTGCTCTACCAACTGAGCTATTCCCGCTTGGGCAGTCCGTGCTGTGAAAGCACTTTCAAATTTTGGAGCGGGAAACGAGACTCGAACTCGCGACCCCGACCTTGGCAAGGTCGTGCTCTACCAACTGAGCTATTCCCGCATGTCATCAAGTAAATGTCTAACCACTTGATTTCATTATCGTCCGGCTGACTGTGCCGCCGTTCGATGCGTTGCATTCTACTGATATGACGTTATGAGTCAACGTTATTTTTTGCATCCCCGGATCGTTTGCTGAAAATTACGGCGAAACGATCACTGATCAAGCAAATCCCCGCGCGCAGCGTTCAAATATTGCAGCATTGACCACAACGTCAGCACTGCCGCCACCCACAGGAGGCCAATCCCAGCCCACTCAACCCAGGCGTTCGGACGCCAGAGCATCCAGACCAGCGCCGCCATCTGCGCCGTCGTTTTCACTTTACCAATCCAGGAGACTGCCACGCTGCTGCGTTTCCCCAGTTCCGCCATCCACTCGCGCAGCGCAGAGATAATAATCTCACGGCCGATCATGGTTGCCGCAGGCAGCGTCACCCACCAGGTATGATAGTGCTCAGCCACCAGCACCATCGCAATCGCGACCATCACCTTATCCGCCACCGGATCGAGGAAGGCGCCGAAACGGGTGCTTTGATTCCAGCGGCGCGCCAGGTAGCCATCAAACCAGTCTGTTACCGCTGCAATAAGGAAGATCAATGCGCAGGCAAAGGGTGCCCAGACAACCGGCAGGTAAAACGCCAGCACGAAGAACGGAATGAGTACGACACGAAAAAGAGTGAGCAACGTAGGGATATTATATTGCATAGTGACGGTAACTATTTGTTGTCAGTAAAATTTAGCTCTATGTTGCTACAGAGCCCTCAATGTTTCAACGAGTAGTAGATCTTTTCTGCCAGCCCTTGCGAAATACCCGGCACTTTTGCAATTTCCTCCATGCTGGCGTTGAGTAATCCTTGCAATCCGCCCATATACTTCAGCAGCATCTGGCGACGTTTTGGCCCCACGCCTTCGATCGTCTCGAGTGAGCTGGTGTTTTTCACCTTCGCCCGTTTTTTGCGGTGACCGCTGATGGCGTGATCGTGCGATTCATCGCGAATATGCTGGATGACGTGCAGCGCCGGAGAGTCTGGCGGCAGGCTGAAGCCCTCACCTTCCGGCTCGAAGAACAGTGTCTCCAGACCGGCCTTACGATCGGCCCCTTTTGCGACGCCCAGCAGCAGCGGATGGTGTTTATCCCAGCTGACATCAAGCGATTCAAATACCGCTTTCGCCTGGCCGAGTTGCCCTTTCCCGCCGTCAATCAGGATCACATCCGGGATCTTGCTCTCTTCTATGGCTTTACCATAGCGACGACGCATCACCTGATTCATCGCCGCATAGTCATCGCCCGGCGTGATGCCGGTGATGTTATAGCGGCGATATTCGGCGCGCAGCGGGCCGTTAGCATCAAACACCACGCAGGACGCGACCGTCTGTTCCCCCATCGTATGGCTGATGTCGAAACACTCCATCCGTTTCACTTCCGGAAGCTTCAGCAGCGCCGCCAGGGCCGTTAAACGCTGGTGCACCGTCGACTGCTGCGACAGCTTCGTGCTCAGCGCCGTTGCCGCGTTGGTCCGCGCCAGCTTCAGATAGCGCGCACGATCGCCGCGCGGTTTGGTTTGTACATTGACCCGGCGCCCAGCCAGTTCAGAGAGCGAATCGGCCAGCAGGGTTTTATCATCAAGATTAAAATCGAGCAGGATCTCAGAAGGCAGCGTTCGCATCTGGCTCCCCTGGAGATAGAACTGGCCGACAAAGGTTTCCACCACTTCGCCCAGTTCGGTACCGCCAGGCACTTTCGGGAAATAGCTGCGGCTGCCGAGCACTTTGCCCTGGCGTATGAACAGCACATGCACGCAGGCCATCCCGGCGTCAAAGGCCACGCCGATCACGTCGAGATCGTCACCGGTATTCGAGACAAACTGTTTCTCCGTGACTCTGCGCACCGCCTGGATTTGATCGCGGATACGCGCGGCCTCTTCGAACTCGAGTGCGGCGCTGGCTTTTTCCATCCGCGCAATCAGCTGCGTTAACACCTGATCGTCTTTACCGGCCAGGAACAGGCGCACATACTCCACCTGCTGCGCATACTCTTCTTCACTCACCAGCCCGGCCACGCACGGCCCCAGGCAGCGTCCAATCTGGTACTGCAGGCACGGGCGCGAGCGGTTACGGTAAACGCTGTTTTCACACTGGCGGATCGGGAAGATTTTTTGCAGCAGCGCCAGCGTTTCACGTACGGCATAGCCATTGGGGAACGGCCCGAAATATTCTCCCTTCGCATGTTTTGCACCACGGTGCATGGCGAGGCGCGGATGGGTGTCACCGCTCAGAAAGATAAACGGATAGGATTTATCATCGCGCAACAGGACGTTATAGCGCGGCTGGTACAGCTTAATATAGTTGTGCTCAAGCAGCAGCGCTTCTGTCTCCGTGTGCGTGACGGTGACATCAATATTCTGGATGAGTGAGACAAGCGCTTCGGTCTTACGGGAGGCCAGGTTGCTGCGAAAATAGCTGGAAAGGCGTTTTTTAAGATCTTTTGCCTTCCCCACATAGATAACCGTACCGCCAGCGTCATACATGCGATAGACGCCAGGCTGGCTGGTTACGGTTTTCAGAAATGCTTTTGAATCGAACACATCACTCACTGACTTAACAACGTCTCCGCATTACACAAACCATGTCGGATGGCCAGATGCGTCAGTTCGACGTCACCATGAATGTTCAGTTTACTGAACATCCGATAACGATAGCTGTTTACCGTTTTCGGGCTGAGATTCAGCTGTTCCGAGATCTCATTCACCTTCTGACCTTTGGTGATCATCAGCATAATCTGCAATTCACGCTCGGACAAACTGGCAAACGGTGATTCGGTTTTCTCGGGCTCGATCTGACTCAGCGCCATCTGCTGAGCGATGTCGGACGCAATGTAACGCTGTCCGGCAAACACGGAACGGATAGCATTGACGACTTCCTGCGGTGCAGCACCTTTACTCAGGTAACCCGCGGCCCCCGCCTGCATCACTTTCGCGGGCAGTGGATTTTCGGTATGCACGGTCAGCATGATGACTTTGGTGTCTACAAAGGTACGCGCGATTTTGCGTGTTGCCTCAAGACCACCGATACCGGGCATGTTCATATCCATCAGCACCACATCGGCGGAGTGAGTACGGCACCATTTTACCGCATCTTCACCACAGCATGCCTCACCGGCAACTTTAATACCTTTAATATCTTCAAGAATGCGTCGTATCCCTGCGCGCACCAGTTCGTGGTCATCAACAAGAAGGACGTTGATCAAAGGAAATGTCTCCAGAATAGGGATAACGCTACTGAGTGATAATTTGGTTTATATTAACGGTTTTCATGACAAGATTAAAACGTTAAAAAACCGGCTATTCGATTTTGCTCTCGTTTTTGGAAATTAGCCTGTACAGGCGGTGGAAAGAGAGCCCGTGTTTTTAGGGCTCTTGCGGCTTTTTTTAATCATCTGTATTCAAAAAGTTACAAAAAAACGTGCTGGCTTAACCTGCACAAAAACAGGGATCAACTTTTTGTAACAATAATTAACGGCAAGCGGACCCGACCTAAACAATTAATAGTCATTAACCCGGTTGAGTTTACCGGTACGATCTGTTTACGCAATTAAACACCCGCGTAAAAGTACGAAAAACAACCGCTGCATTTTTTGCGTTAGCTTGTGGTATACTCCGCCGCCTTGACTTTCGTCGTCGCGCTCTAGCGCCGTTTAATAATGAGGAAAATAAATGAGCACACCTGAATTTGCCACTGCGGAGAATAACCAGGAACTGGCACAGGAAGTAAACTGCCTGAAGGCACTGCTGACGCTGATGCTGCAGGCGATGGGCCAGGCTGATGCCGGCCGTGTGATCATTAAAATGGAAAAACAAATCGCGGAGATGGAAGACCAGGCTGAATCAGCGGTATTTGCTAACACCGTTAAGCAAATCAAGCAAGCCTACCGCCAGTAACAAAAAACGGCTGGATGCAGTGCATTCAGCCGTTCGCTCGTCTGTCACGCAGAACGTTTTACGGAGTCAGATCAGTCCCGTTGCCGCCGCGTAGCACGCGATCTGAGTCTTATTGGGCGCGTTAAATTTCTTCTGCATATTCTTCTGATGGAAGTTAACGGTATTCTCTGAGATCGAGAGGATGATCGCTATTTCCGCTGACGTCTTCCCTTCCGCAGTCCATTTCAGAATTTCACGCTCGCGCTTGCTGAATTTCATTTCGGGCGGCATGACCATCTCATGGTCAAAACGCATCAGGGAGGTTAAAGCCATTTGCACCAGCATTTGCAACCGCAGTTCTATTTCCTCATGGGCTAATGGCCCTTCCTGTACGCGACTACGGGAAACAGACAGGAAGCCGAGCGCATGATTCGGCAGCATCAGGCACTGCGTTATTCCGGCGCGTAAACCGTGGTCCTGGGCGCTATGCCATAATTCCTGCGCCTCAGCGAATAATGCGTCTGTCCAGGGGAGATGCCCCTGAATGAAATTCTCCGGTTTTAAAACCGGATCGATCGCGAAATAGTTCGCGGATTGATATTGCGCCATCCACAGCTTTGGATAAGTGGTATGCAGGGAGATCTTAGGGCGCGTAAATGGCACGGGATGGCGCACACAGAGCGCATAATAATCGAATTCCAGCGCCTGAGTTTGTCGCTCCAGCTCCTGATATACCTCGGCGGCACAGGTCAATTCCTGAAACCGGAGGGAGCACTCCCGTCGCCAGGTGAAAAAGTCTAAATCCTTCATACTTACTAAATGAAGCCTCTGAACAGATAATCATTATTATGGTGAATATAAGCTAACACAGAAAACTTTTTTCTAACCACAAAATATCGGCAATAGCACAATTAACTTTACTATCGATAAGGTTTATCCGAGCCGGATAGAATAAAAAAACAGGGGACCTCATGCAGAGGGAGAATAATTTGCTCCAGAGTAAATTTCTGGAGCAAATGCGTGCAAAAATGCTACTGCATAAGGAATTTTTCAAGGAATTGACGGGTTCGCGGCTGTTGAGGGTTAGCGAACAGGCTTTTCGCTGGCCCCTGCTCCACAATCCGCCCCTGATCCATGAAGATGGCTCTGTCAGCGACATCGCGCGCAAAGCTCATTTCATGGGTGACGATCACCATCGTACGTTTCTCCTGTGCCAGCTGGCGAATGGTGTTCAGCACCTCGCCCACCAGTTCCGGATCGAGCGCAGAGGTCGGTTCATCAAACAGGATCACGTCCGGGCGCATCGCCAGCGCACGCGCTATCGCCACGCGCTGCTGTTGGCCGCCAGAGAGGCGACGCGGATAGCTGGTCTCTTTTCCCGCCAGCCCAACTTTGGCGAGCAGTTCGCGAGCCCGCGCCGTCGCTTCCTCTTTGGGCTCACCTTTAACGATAACCGGCCCCTCAATGATGTTCTCCAGCACCGTACGATGTGGGAAAAGATTGAAGTTCTGGAAAACAAAGCCGACATGCTGGCGCAAGCGGCGAATCAACCCTTTCTGCTGGCTGATGGATTTCCCGGTATCAATCGTTATCTCCCCGACCCGGATGGTGCCGCCTTCCGGCTGTTCAAGCAGGTTAATGCTGCGCAGCAGCGTCGTCTTTCCCGAACCGCTCGGTCCGATAATCGCCACCACTTCGCCCTGCTCGACCTCCAGATCGATCCCATGGAGCACCGTTTGACCGTGGAATTTCTTCACCAGGTTTTTGACGTCAATTGCACTCATTTTGGATCACGCTCCTGGCGGTTAAGCTGGTTTTCGAAATAGTTTTGCAGAGCAGAGAGCACTGTCGCCATCACCCAGTAAATCAGCGAGGCGGCCAGATACATGGTAAAGACCTCAAGCGTACGGGAGGTGATGAGCTGTGCCTGACGGAAAAGCTCCGGAACCTGAATCGTTGCCGCCAGGGAGGTATCTTTCACCAGGCTGATAAAGCTGTTGCTGAGCGGCGGAAGCGCCACGCGCGCCGCCTGCGGCAGAATGGCGCGGCGCAGCGTCTGCCAGGGCGTCATCCCGATACTGGCCGCCGCTTCCCACTGCCCTTTGTCAATGGAGGAGATGGCCGCACGCAGGGTTTCGGAGGTGTACGCCGCGGTATTGAGCGACAGGCCAATCATCGCTGCCGGGATCGGATCCAGCTCGATACCAAACTGCGGTAAGCCGTAGTAGATCATAAAGAGCTGGGCGATAAGCGGCGTACCGCGAAACACGGAGATATAAAAGCGCGCCAGCCAGCGCACCGGCAGGATGGGCGACATGCGCATCAAGGCCAGCACAAAACCCAGAACCAGCCCAAAGAACATCCCGCCGATACTAAGCTGTAACGTAAATACCGCACCTTTCAGCAGATACGGCAGAGAATCAATAACCAGTTGAATACTTTCTTGCATTATTATTTTTCGACCTGATTTTTAGACATGAGGATGGTAGGCAAACAGCGCAGGCGCTCCGCCGGTATGGACAAATAAAATCGGCCCTTCATCCTTAAAGCGTTTTTGCGCAATGCCGTCGATCAGTCCGGCCATCGCTTTGCCGGTATAGACCGGATCGAGCAGTATGCCTTCGAGTCGCGCCAGCAGTTTCACCGCTTCCATTCCCTCTTCGTTCGGCGTGCCGTAACCCGGCGCAAAATAGTCATCCCAGAGCAGAATATCGGCCTTTGCCTTCAGCTCCAGCTGCTCTGCGACCGCCTGCTGTAACGTAACCACTTTTGGCTTCTGATCCGCGACGCTGCGGGACACCGTCACGCCAATCAGTTCGACGTCCGGCAGCAGTTGCTCCAGCCCCACCGCCAACCCGGCATGGGTGCCCGCACTGCCGGACGCGACCACCACGGAGGAGAGACTCACCGCGCCCTCGCACTGCTGCGCGATCTCCAGCGCGCTTTCCACATACCCCATCGCACCCAGCGCATTCGACCCGCCGACGGGGATAACGTAGGGGCGGAACCCCTGCGCTTCCAGACGCGTCGCCAGCTCATCGAGCTGGGCGCTCGGGTCGGTCAGCGCGTCAACCATCTCAACCTGCACGTTAAACAGATCCAGCAGCAGGCGGTTACCGTTGGTGAGATAGTTTTCAGCCCGCGTGCCAATCGGGTTTTCCAGCAACGCCACGCAGTGGAGCCCAAGTTTCGCCGCTACGGCCGCCGTCTGGCGAACGTGGTTGGACTGGATGGCCCCGGCAGTAATGAGCGTATCCGCGCCTTCACGCAGGGCGTCCGCCGCCAGAAACTCCAGCTTGCGCAGCTTGTTGCCCCCCATCGCCATGGGCGTCACGTCATCACGCTTAATAAAAATATCGCGCCCTAAATAATCAGAAAATCGCGGCAGATACTCCAGCGGCGTCGGCGCGCCGATGAACTCCAGGCGAGGAAAGCGCGTTAAATTCTGTAGTGACATGGATGCTCCGGTAACTCTGACAAAATGTGATATTTTTCATTATGCACGCAGACGCGTAAGAAATAAAAAAGGCGCTTTTAAAAGCGCCTTTTTTTACGTCCGAAACTTATTTCGTGACGTCTGCCCCGAACCACTTCTCGGAAAGCGCTTTCAGGCTGCCGTCTTTTTGCATATCCGCAATCGCCGCGTCAATCGCTTTCACCAGGTCTTCGTTACCTTTACGAACAGCCACACCGGATTCCTGACGAGAGAACGCATCACCCGCGACCGCCAGGGTGTTGTTGGTTTTCTTCACCAGATCCAGCGCCGCCAGGCGGTCAACCAGAATGGCGTCGATACGGCCCACGCGCAGATCCTGGTACTTCGTCGGGTCATCATCATAGGTACGGATATCTACGCCCTGCACGTTCTGGCGCAACCACTCTTCGTAGTTGGTTCCCAGACCGACACCGACTTTCTTCCCTTTCAGGTCCGCGGCAGTTTTAATCCCACCTTCGTTGCCTTTCTTCACCAGCGCCTGAATACCGGATACGGTATACGGGGTGGAGAAGTCATACTTCTTCTTACGCTCGTCAGAAATGGTGACCTGGTTGATGACCACATCAATACGTTTCGAATCCAGCGACGCCAGCATACCGTCCCATTTGGTCGGTTTCAGGGACGCTTTCACGCCGAGGTGTTTCGCCAGCTCTTCAGCAAACTCCACTTCAAAACCGGTCAGCTTACCGTCATCGCCCTGGAAGCTGAACGGAGGATAGGTTCCTTCCAGCCCGACCAGCAGCGTACCGCGCTCTTTCACTTTATTCAGCAGGTTTTCTGCGGCGAACGTTTTCACGCTCATGCCTGCAACCAGCGCAACGGCCATAACACCCATCAGCGCCTGACGACCCAGAAGTGCAAATTTCATAAATACCCCGATATAGTGGAATTTTTACGTAGTGTAGAGAAATCGCCTGCAACGTCAAAGGCGACTGCGCTACATCTTATTCTTTTTTAATATATATCAGAAGTTGTTCCGGCGTGGGCTTTCTGCTTTATCGCACCCGGCATTTGTACCTTATATTGTGCATACTTGCGCAGCGCAATTCGGTAGTTGTTGGTGCTGGTCGCAGGCAGCCACGGCTCCAGGTTCTCGTCCAGATAACCGGTTTTCAGCAGATCGCGGGAAATGTTGTTCACGGTCAGATGTTGTCCGAGGCGACGCAGGCGAACCACATATTCGCGAACGGTGCCGTGGCTCATCTCCGTTTGTTCAAACAGGAACTGCTTGAAGCCGATAATGTCGAAGAAGTCGCTTTGCTCTTTGCAATGGAGATCGCCACAGAAACGGCAAAGCGCCACCCACTCTTTTTGCTCTTCGAGCCATGCTGCTTCGTCCATCAACGTGTCGAGGCGAGAAATCGCGATCTTATTGACGATTTCGCCGCGGCGAACCAGCGTGATACGATCGAGTAACTTGTTACAGTGGGCGCAATGCGTCTGGCTGTGTTTAAAGTCTTTCAGGTAGCGGCTTAAAGGCCGTCTTTTAGATTGCTGCACCGTCATGATAACTCCTGGTTGTCAATACGTTGTGCGGCATTTTTAAGGTGAATCAATCACCTATAACTTACCCAGCTTGGTTCGTAAGCGTTTAATGGCCTGGCTGTGCAGCTGGCTCACCCGCGACTCTCCCACCTCCAGAACAGCGCCAATCTCTTTGAGGTTAAGCTCTTCCTGGTAATAAAGGGTCAATACCAGCTGTTCGCGTTCAGGCAGAGCTTCAATAGCTTCCATGACGCGCTGGCGTAAATTCCCTTCCATTAAATGGTGTAACGGGTTTTCTTGCTGGTGCTCATCCGTCACCAGCTCGATGCTATCGCCATGCTCTTCTCGCCACTCGTCATAAGAGAAGAGTTGGCTATTATTGGTATCGAGCAACATCTGACGATACTCTTCAACAGCAATGCCAAGACGATCCGCCACTTCAGTTTCCGTTGCGTTGCGTCCCAGTTCCTGTTCCAGCTGCCCCATCGCATGCGCCACTTCGCGTGCGTTGCGGCGAACACTGCGCGGCACCCAGTCACGGCTGCGCAGCTCGTCCAGCATCGCACCACGAATACGCTGAACTGCGTAAGTCGTAAATGCCGTTCCTTGCAGAGCGTCGTATCGGTCAACTGCATTCAATAACCCGATACCGCCCGCCTGTAGCAGATCGTCGAGTTCCACGCTCGCCGGCAAGCGCACCTGGAGGCGCAATGCTTCGTGACGCACCAGCGGGACATAACGCTGCCACAGCGAGTGTTTATCCATTACACCTTCAGCGGTATAGAGTGAATTCACGATAAACAGCCCTGCGTTAGTTGAGTTATCGGCATGATTATCCGATTCTGCAGGGCGTTCAATTGGATGAAAAAGGGGGATAAAGTGAGGTTATTCTGAGGTTGCCCTCAACCGGGGCAACTTTTCTGCCTAAATTAACAGTTGCAACAATGAAAGATCGTCGCCCAGTTTGACGCTATCTATATGTTGATGAAAGAGCTTTCCCGCTTCCTGATTATGCTGGCTTAGCGAGTGGAAGCTGTAAATAACATCAATGATATTATCTTGTTCAATTTTCCCCGCCACGATAGCCTGACCGGCAAGTAACGTTTTCAGGAAATAGTACTCGGCAACGATTAAATAAAGATTATTCAACATGCTGCGACCGTTGCTCTGCGGGAAGCCCTGCTCCCAGAGTTTGTATTTAAAAAAGTTCTTAAATAAGTGGTCATTGGTCGCCAGGTAACTACCCGCCACATCGCGCCAGACGGACTCGATGTTCTCCATGACCTTCTCTGCCGGTTCGGCATCACCGACAGATTCGAACTGTTGATAAAGCTGGGCAAAATAGTGGTTTAACACCGCACCGCCGCGGGCCGTCGCTTTCTTCGTAAAGTAACTCTGGATGAGCGAAATTAACGCGAATTTCAGGCTGTAGTTCTGATTAAATCCGCCCAGCTCCGTCTTGATTTTACCGCTCACCAGTTCGTTAACCAGCGAGAAATAAACCGTTTCGAGCGTGCCGATATTTTCTTCCAGGTTTTCGAGTTTTTCAGCCACCATGAGGAACTTCACCACGGCGTAAACCTGTTCTTCAACGCTAACGTCCTCAACGCTGAATATATTCTGGCAGAAGAGATTGATGACTTTTGCCTTTAAATCAATCATCGGCGCAGTATTGACGTCCTGCTGGACAATGACCGATTCCATCATCGACATAGACTCCCGATCGTTCAACAGAAGTCGGGTGACTTCCGGACACGAGAGATTCAATGATTTTTCGATTTCATTTTTATAGACCCGGTTTGTCCGTGGAAACGACGAACAGGTTGGGCTTAAGGCCTGCGCGCCCATGGCGCTGTGAATAGAACAGAGTTTTTCCGTATCCATGAACGGACAGTTTTTACTTTCCGTATGGAAAATCACTTCGCCCCAGTTGCCATACTGTTTTTTGGTAACTTTTATCGCCGTTTTCGCCGTGTGACGAATGGCGGCATTTTTACTGTTCAGATAGCGATTAACGGAGGATTTATCAAATGCGATGGTCCAGCCCTGACAACAATGTTCGCGGCATTCCCCACCGACACATGAAAAATCTGCGACCAGCTTTGGTTGAGTGACACTGATTTGTTTCACGGGCGGATTCTCAAATAGCAGAGATAAAAAAACCCCGCCGAAGCGGGGTTTCGTGCGTAAAATTAACGCAGCAGAGACAGAACGGTCTGTGGAACCTGGTTTGCCTGAGACAGAACAGAAGTACCAGCCTGCTGCAGGATCTGCGCGCGAGACATGTTGGAAACTTCAGTTGCGTAGTCAGCGTCCTGGATACGGGACTGAGCAGCAGACAGGTTGTTAGAGGTGTTGTTCAGGTTGTTGATTGCAGAAGTGAAGCGGTTCTGCACAGCACCCAGGCCTGAACGTGCTTTATCAACGGTAGCGATAGCTTTGTCGATGGTGTCCAGATCGGTAGCACCCATAGCTTTCAGGTCGATTGCGTTCACGCCCAGAGTCGTGGTGTCAGCTTTAGCGCCGCTCAGGTCCAGATCGATGGTGTCGCCGTCGTTCACGCCAACCTGAATTTTAACAACGCCCGCAGTACCTGCAGTGCCGTCCAGCAGTTTGATGCCGTTGAAGTCAGTTTTGCCCGCAACACGGTTGATTTCAGCCAGACGAGCGGTAACTTCATCCTGCAGAGAAGCCAGGTCAGATGCGCTGTTGGTGCCGTTGCTTGCCTGAACAGCCAGTTCACGTACACGCTGCAGGTTGTTGTTGATTTCGTTCAGAGAACCTTCAGCAGTCTGCGCCATGGAGATACCGTCGTTGGCGTTACGTGCTGCCTGGGTCATCCCTTTGATCTGAGCGGTCATGCGGTTTGCAATCGCCTGGCCAGCAGCATCGTCTTTCGCGCTGTTAATACGCAGACCGGAAGACAGACGCTCGATAGCAGTGCCCAGAGAAGACTGAGATTTGTTCAGGTTGTTCTGAGTGGTCAGGGACAACAGGTTAGTATTGATAACTGCCATAATTTTCTTTCCTTCAAAAATTGGGTTTTAGGTCCGGTGCCTAACACTCACAGCGTCTCTCACCGTCAACAAGGTTATCGACGGGTCCCCAAAAGACTTTAGAATCAATTTTGAAAAAATTACAAACGACTGATTATTAACAGATTTATTTTTAAAAAATCAATTAAGGTCCGTCAGCGCATTATTATTTACGCTTTTTTAACGCGCAAAGAGATGACAAAAAAGGCACACACTTATTCATGTTTTAAATGCGCGGATAATGATCCTAAAGTGCAATCCTTTCATTAACCCCGCCAGGACGTGCCTATTCTTTGGATTATTTTTTTCTCACCATCGTAAACTTTTGCGTTAAGATGCCGATAAGAGTCCTGAACTACTTTCGTATTTTAAGGAAAATATGCATGGCTACTATCAGTAACCTCGGGATAGGTTCTGCAGGACTCGGGGATTTATATAATCAGTTGGAAGCGGCAGAGAAAACCAAGCTGACGACGATTACTTCCCAGCAATCAACGTATAACGCACAGTTAAGCGCTTACGGCAAGCTGCAGAGCGCCATGACATCGCTGCAGACTGCCACCGCTGCACTGGGTAAAGCCACCACCTGGAACTCAACGTCCGTGAGCAGCACCAACACGGCCTTTACCGCCACGACGACGGCTGATGCGTCCGTGGGTTCCTTTGTGGTTAACGTCAACCAGGTTGCAAAAGCACAGGCGCTCACTACCGGCTCCTATGCGAACAACACAGATCTGCTGGGCGATACGACAGGGACGACGCGTAAAATCACCATCACCCAGCCGGGCACGAAAACGCCTTTAGAGGTCACACTGGCCGATGGTGATACGTCGCTGGCCGGGATCGCGAGCGCCATTAACAAAGCGAACGGCAACGTCACCGCCAGCGTCATTAAAGCGAAAGACGGTGATTACCGCCTGATGCTGTCATCAAAAACCACCGGTACCGATGGTGCGATGACCGTCAGCGTCACCGGCGACGCCAAGCTGCAAAGCGCAATTGGCTACGATTCAACCACCAAAACGGGCGCGCTGACGGTGAACACCGACGCGCAGAACGCGATTGTGGTGGTGAACAACATATCTATCGAGCGCCAGTCGAATACCATTACCGATGCGCTGCCTGGCGTGACTTTCTCGCTGAAAGCAGAAAGCAAGGCAGATGAAACACTAGAGGTGACTCGCGCAACGGATGCTAACCAGAAGGCGATTACGGACTGGGTCACGGCGTACAACTCGCTGCAGTCCACCATTAACAGCCTGACAAAATATGTGCCGGTCGATGCAGGCTCTGGCAGCCAGTCTACCAGCAACGGCGCGCTGGTCGGTGATGCGAACGTGCGTGGGATCCAGTCTCAGCTGCGCGGTCTGCTGACCGAAGTGCAGGCCGGCTCTGTTCAAATCATGGCCCAACTGGGGATTACCCAGGACCCGGTAAAAGGCGCAGACGGTACCGTCGGTAACCTGAAGGTCGATACCGACAAGCTGAAAAAAGCGCTGACCGACAACCCGAACGCCGTACAGCAGTATTTTGTCGGTGACGGGAAGAAAACCGGCATGGCCACGCAGATGAACAACACGCTGACCACCATGCTCAGCACCAGTACCGGCAGCGCCGGTGTGATCCAGAACGCGAAAGACGGGATCAACAAAACGCTGAAAACCCTGGGCGAACGCTATGATGCCATGGATGCCCAAATTGAAGCCACCATGGCACGTTACAAAACCCAGTTTACCAGCCTGGACGTATTAGTCACCAAAATGACCAATACAGCCAACTACCTGACCCAACAGTTCTCACAGAAATAGTCGTCGCATTGAGGAGTGGATATGTATAACACCTCTGGTGTTCAATCCTATCAGCAGATAGGAGTCGAAAGCGCAGTGATGAATGCCAGTCCACACCAGCTGATTGTCATGTTGTTCGACGGGGCGCATAGCGCCCTTGTCCGCGCGCGTTTGTTCCTGGAAGCCGGACAAATTCGTGAAAAAGGCGAAGCGTTATCGAAAGCCATCAACATCATCGACAACGGTTTAAAAGCAGGACTGAATATGGAGGTTGAGAGCGAGTTGTCCGGTAACCTTGCCTCCTTGTACGAATATATGGTTCGACGTTTGTTACTGGCGAATGTCAGTAATGACGTAGACGCAATTGTTGAAGTCGAGGGTTTATTAAACAACATTGCGGATGCGTGGAAGCAAATCGGCCCCAATGCGTCCTCTATTTCAGGATAATTTTGATGAATAATCCCAGCGCAGCGCTTAGCCACTGGCAGGCGTTACATGCTCAGAGCATTGCTATGCTAAATCTCGCACATTCTGGTCAATGGGATGCGCTTATCGAGCAGGAAATGCATTACGTACAACTGGTGGAAAGGATTTCTCAAACGCCCATCATGTCATGCCCTCCGGCTCAGGTTGAGCAAGCGCGTGCGCTGCTGGAAATGATCCTTGAAAATGAGAATGCGCTAAAAGCGCTGCTGAAAGTTCGAATGGACGAACTGCGCAATCTGATCGATCAAACCGGCAAACAGCAATCCATCACGTCTACCTATGGAAAGCTGTCAGGGAATATTCTTTACCCAGAAAGTTTTACCCGCGACACACAACTATGATTTCTTCATCCATACTCCAGAAGTCTGCCAATGGCTTCTGGAGCAAGGATGATGAAAAACCCCACCCTGTTACAATGTTTTCACTGGTACTACCCTGCTGGCGGTGAATTGTGGCGAGAGGTCACGGCGTTAGCACCCAATCTTAACGAAATCGGCATTAACATGATCTGGCTACCGCCCCCCTATAAAGGCGCGTCAGGCGGGTATTCTGTCGGTTATGACTCCTATGACCTGTTCGATCTGGGCGAGTTTGACCAGAAAGGGAGTATCGCCACCAAATACGGTGACAAAGCGCAACTTCTTGAGGCCATTGACGCCCTCAAGCGCAACGACATTGCCGTGCTGCTGGACGTGGTGGTCAACCACAAAATGGGCGCCGATGAAAAAGAGCCTGTGCGCGTTCAGCGCGTGAACGAGCAGGATCGCACGCAAATCGATGATGAGGTCATCGAGTGTGAAGCCTGGACCCGCTATACCTTCCCTGCCCGCGCCGGGCAATATTCCCAGTTCATCTGGGACTACAAATGCTTCAGCGGCGTCGACCACATTGAAAACCCCGATGAAGACGGCATCTTTAAAATCGTCAACGACTACACCGGCGAAGGCTGGAACGATCAGGTTGATGATGAGATGGGTAATTTCGACTATCTGATGGGCGAAAATATCGACTTTCGCAATCACGCCGTCACCGAGGAGATCAAATACTGGGCCCGCTGGGTCATGGAACAGACGGGCTGCGACGGTTTTCGTCTGGACGCCGTCAAGCATATTCCCGCCTGGTTCTACAAAGAGTGGATTGAGCACGTCCAGGAAGTCGCCGACCAGCCGCTGTTTATCGTGGCGGAATACTGGTCCCACGAGGTGGATAAGCTTCAGGCCTATATTAACCAGGTCGAAGGCAAAACCATGCTGTTTGATGCCCCCCTGCAGATGAAATTCCACGAGGCGTCACGTCAGGGTCGGGATTACGACATGAGCCAAATCTTCACCGGCACGCTGGTGGAAGCCGATCCGTTTCATGCGGTGACCCTCGTCGCGAACCATGACACCCAGCCTTTGCAGGCGCTGGAAGCCCCGGTCGAAGCATGGTTTAAACCGCTGGCGTATGCGCTGATCCTGCTGCGGGAAAATGGCGTGCCGAGCGTCTTTTATCCGGACCTCTTTGGTGCCAGCTATGACGATACGGGTGGAGACGGAGAAACGTACCATATTGATATGCCGATCATTGAGCTGCTCCACGAGCTGATCCTCGCGCGCCAGCGTTTCGCCCACGGCGTACAGACGCTGTTTTTTGACCATCCTAACTGCATCGCCTTCAGCCGCAGCGGTACGGAAGACGATCCCGGCTGCGTGGTGGTGATGTCAAACGGCGACGACGGGGAGAAGGTGATTTGCCTGGGGGAAAACTACGGCAACAAAACGTGGCGTGATTTTCTCGGCAATCGCGAAGAAACGGTCACCACGGCGGCAGATGGCGAAGGAACATTTACCTGCAAAGGCGGAAGCGTCAGCGTGTGGGTGATTGAGGATGCGTTGTAGAAACAATGCCGGGTGGCGCTGACGCTTACCCGGCCTACGGGACGGTACTTTTGTAGGCCGGGTCAGGCGAAGCCGCCACCCGGCAAAAAAACGGCTACGGTAGTTTACTCGCCAGCGGATTCTTGCTCAGGTAATCGGCACACTCAACCGTTGGGCGATCGACCTTCTGCAGCTCCAGCCCGTCGTACTCAAGCGTCGAGCCATCGCGCTCCAGCGGATAGATATCCAGCTTACGCGTCACGTTGTAATAACTGTCTGAACGCAGCATGATTTTACCCGGCACGGCAATCACGCGTTGCCACTGACGGCAGTCCAGCGTATCGCCCTCTTCCGTCACCACCAGCGTGGCAATCGCTTCAGGGCTGACCATGTTGCTCTGCGGCCCTTTTGACTGCCAGTATCCCGCCAGATGCGCCGGGACAGGATGCTTGATCACGTCGTTATAATTATCGACCTGAACGCACCCGGTCAGTGCCAGCAGCGCGCCAGCAATTGCTATTTTTTTCATCATCTTTCCTGCATTCGAAGAAAAAAATATTGTGGCATTAAAGCGCTGCGGCTGCCAGCGAAGATCGACAGGTCTTAGACCTGCATCCCCATGACCTCTTGATAGGCCGACACCAGCTTGTTACGCACCTGGATCCCCATCTGCAGAGAAACCGAGGCTTTTTGCAAATCGGTCATCACATCATTCAGCGCCACGCCCGGCTCGCCGAGGGTGAACTTCTCAGCCTGAGTGCGCGCTGCGGTCTGGGTATCACTGATACGGTCAAGAGCGGCATGCAGTTGCCCTGCAAAGCTGATGCTCGGCTGCTGATCTGCCACATTCTGGTTACGGGCCGTCATCGCCGTTGCCTGCAACTGACTGATTACCCCTTCAATGCCCTGTATAGCCATGACTCTCCCCTGGATGGTTTTTTACGCGGTCAAGACTAACAGCTTGTCAATAAGATAATGGCGGTAAATAGCATGAAAAAACCAGGTTATTTGACGCATAGAAAATCACGAATCATCAAATAATGGCAGGGCCATCAATATGGAACTTTTGTCGTGTTTGCCGACCCGGGAGTCAGTTTTGTTTCTCTACACGAATAACGTAAACCACCAGGATTTAAGAGGTGCGCAATGAGTGCAACAGCATCGACAGCGCCGCAGAATAAATCACTCGAGTGGATGAACCGCCTTCGCGCGAATCCTAAAATCCCGTTGATCGTGGCAGGCGCTGCCGCAATTGCGATCCTTGTAGCGATGGTCCTGTGGGCGAAAAGCCCTGATTACCGGACGCTCTACAGTAACCTTTCCGATCAGGATGGCGGCGCCATCGTCACCCAGCTGACCCAGATGAACATCCCTTATCGCTTTGCCGATAATGGTGGTGCGCTGGAGGTCCCGGCAGATAAGGTGCACGAACTGCGTCTGCGCCTGGCCCAGCAGGGGCTGCCAAAAGGCGGCGCGGTAGGCTTTGAGCTACTGGATCAGGAAAAATTCGGTATCAGCCAGTTCAGCGAGCAGGTGAACTACCAGCGTGCGCTGGAAGGTGAACTGGCCCGCACCATTGAAACATTAGGCCCGGTGAAGAGCGCCCGCGTGCACCTGGCGATGCCTAAACCTTCCTTATTTGTCCGCGAACAGAAATCACCTTCGGCTTCCGTGACCGTGAACCTTGAGCCTGGCCGCGCGCTGGACGAAGGGCAAATCAGCGCGGTGACGCATCTCGTCTCCAGCGCCGTCGCCGGTCTGCCGCCGGGTAACGTGACGCTGGTTGACCAGAGCGGTCACCTGCTGACGCAATCCAACACCGCCGGTCGCGATCTGAATGACGCGCAGCTGAAATATGCCGCCGATGTCGAAAGCCGTCTCCAGCGTCGTATCGAAGCGATCCTCGGCCCGGTTGTGGGCAACAGCAACGTGCACGCGCAGGTCACCGCGCAGATCGACTTCTCGAATAAAGAACAAACCGAAGAGCAGTACAGCCCGAACGGCGATGCGGCTCAGGCGGTCATGCGTTCGCGTCAAATCAACTCCAGCGAGCAGATTGGCGGTGCCTACCCGGGCGGCGTGCCGGGCGCGCTGTCTAACCAGCCTGCCCCGGCAAACGCGGCGCCGATCTCTACGCCGCCGGCCAATCAGCAGAACGGCCAGCAGAATAACCAGCAGACCACCTCTACGGCGAATAACAGCGGCCCACGAAACACCAGCCGTAACGAAACCACGAACTACGAAGTGGATAGAACGATTCGTCACACTAAACTGAACGTGGGCGATATTCAGCGTCTCTCTGTTGCGGTAGTGGTGAACTACAAAACGCTGGCGGATGGCAAACCGTTGCCGTTGACCGCCGAGCAGATGAAGCAGATTGAAAACCTGACCCGTGAAGCGATGGGTTACTCCGAGAAGCGTGGCGATACCCTCAACGTGGTGAACTCACCGTTCAACTCGGTTGAAGAGACCGGCGGTGAACTGCCGTTCTGGCAACAGCAGGCGTTTATCGACCAGCTGATGTCCGCAGGACGCTGGCTGCTGGTACTGATTGTCGCGTGGCTGCTGTGGCGTAAGGGCGTTCGTCCACAGCTCCAGCGCCGTGCCGAAGCTGAAAAAGCGGCTCGCGAGCAGATGAATGCGCGTCAGGAAACGGAAGAAGCGGTTGAAGTTCGCCTCAGTAAAGATGAACAGATGCAGCAGCGCCGTGCTAACCAGCGCATGGGTGCCGAGGTGATGAGCCAGCGCATTCGCGAAATGTCAGATAACGATCCGCGCGTCGTGGCGCTGGTCATCCGCCAGTGGATGGGTAACGAACATGAGTAATACGCTTACGGGCACCGATAAAAGCGTCATCCTGTTGATGACCATTGGCGAAGATCGCGCGGCAGAGGTGTTTAAACACCTCTCCCAGCGAGAGGTACAGATTCTCAGTGCGGCCATGGCCAACGTGCGTCAAATCTCCAACAAACAGCTGACCGAAGTGCTGTCGGAGTTTGAGCAGGAAGCCGAACAGTTTGCCGCGCTGAACGTCAACGCCAACGACTACCTGCGTTCCGTGCTGGTCAAGGCGCTGGGCGAAGAGCGTGCCGCCAGCCTGCTGGAAGACATTCTGGAAACGCGCGATACCGCCAGCGGTATCGAAACGCTCAACTTTATGGAACCGCAGAGTGCCGCCGACCTTATTCGCGACGAGCACCCGCAGATTATCGCCACCATCCTTGTCCACCTAAAACGTGGTCAGGCGGCCGATATTCTGGCGCTGTTCGAAGAGCGCCTGCGTCACGATGTGATGCTGCGTATCGCCACCTTCGGCGGCGTCCAGCCAGCCGCGCTAGCGGAGCTGACCGAGGTGTTGAACAACCTGCTCGACGGCCAGAACCTCAAGCGCAGCAAAATGGGCGGCGTGAGAACGGCGGCGGAAATCATCAACCTGATGAAAACGCAGCAGGAAGAGGCCGTCATTACGGCGGTTCGCGAATTCGACGGCGAGCTGGCACAGAAAATCATCGACGAGATGTTCCTGTTCGAAAACCTCGTCGAAGTGGACGACCGCAGCATCCAGCGCCTGCTCCAGGAAGTGGATTCCGAGTCGCTGCTTATCGCCCTCAAAGGTGCCGAGCAGCCGCTGCGCGAGAAGTTCCTGCGCAACATGTCTCAGCGTGCAGCCGATATCCTGCGCGACGACCTTGCCAACCGCGGCCCGGTTCGTCTGTCTCAGGTGGAAAACGAACAGAAAGCCATTCTGCTTATTGTTCGTCGTCTGGCGGAAACCGGCGAGATGGTGATTGGCAGCGGAGACGACACCTATGTCTAATGAGCTGCCGTGGAAGCGCTGGACGCCGGACGATCTGGCCCCTCCCCTCTCCGAGTTCACGTCAGCCGTGATCCCGACCGAGGAGCTTGACCCGGACGTCGAACAGCCTGAGCTAAGCGAAGAAGAGCAGCAAGCACAGATGCTGGCTCAGCTGCAAATGCAGGCGCACGAGCAGGGCTACAATGCCGGTCTGAACGAAGGCCGGCAGAAAGGCCACGAGCTGGGGTATCAGGAAGGCCTGTCAAAAGGGTTAGAGCACGGTATCGATCAGGCGCGCCAGCAGCAGGCGCCGATCCATGCCCGCATGCAGCAGCTGGTGAGCGAGTTTCAGCACACGCTGGACGCGCTGGACAGCGTGATTGCCTCGCGACTGATGCAGATGGCGCTGGAAGCCGCGCGTCAGGTGATCGGCCAGACGCCCGTGGTGGATAACACGGCGCTGATTAAACAAATTCAGGGCCTGCTGCAGCAGGAGCCGCTGTTCAGCGGTAAGCCGCAGCTGCGCGTCCATCCGGACGACCTGCAGCGCGTGGAAGAGAGCCTGGGCGCGACGCTAAACCTGCACGGCTGGCGTCTGCGCGGCGATCCGTCGTTACATCACGGCGGCTGCAAAGTCTCAGCCGATGAAGGCGATCTGGATGCCAGCGTCGCCACCCGCTGGCAGGAACTGTGCCGTCTGGCGGCACCAGGAGTCGTCTGATGACCGCACGCCTCACCCGCTGGCTCACCACGCTCGACAATTTTGAGACGAAGATGGCGCAACTGCCCTCTGTTCGTCGTTATGGGCGACTGACGCGCGCCACCGGTCTGGTACTGGAGGCCACCGGCCTGCAGCTGCCGCTGGGCGCGACCTGCGTGATCGAGCGTCAGGACGGTCTGGAAACGCGTGAAGTGGAAAGCGAAGTGGTCGGGTTCAACGGCCAGCGCCTGTTCCTGATGCCGCTTGAAGAGGTGGAAGGCATTTTGCCCGGCGCGCGCGTGTATGCCAAAAACACGTCTGGCGATGGGCTGCAAAGCGGGAAACAGCTGCCACTTGGTCCTGCCCTGCTGGGGCGCGTGCTGGACGGCAGCGGGAAGCCGCTCGACGGGCTGCCCTCGCCGGACACCACCGAAACCGGCGCATTAATCACCCAGCCGTTTAACCCCCTGCAGCGAACCCCTATCGAGCATGTGCTCGATACCGGCGTACGCCCGATTAACGCCCTGCTGACCGTGGGACGTGGGCAACGTATGGGCCTGTTCGCCGGGTCAGGCGTGGGTAAATCCGTTCTGCTCGGCATGATGGCGCGCTATACCCAGGCCGACGTTATCGTTGTGGGCCTGATCGGCGAACGTGGTCGCGAAGTTAAAGATTTCATTGAAAACATTCTGGGTGCGGAAGGCCGTGCCCGCTCGGTGGTCATTGCCGCACCGGCGGACGTGTCACCGTTACTGCGTATGCAGGGGGCAGCGTATGCCACCCGCATCGCCGAAGATTTTCGTGACCGCGGCAAGCACGTGCTGCTGATCATGGATTCGCTGACCCGCTACGCGATGGCACAGCGTGAAATCGCGCTCGCTATCGGTGAGCCACCGGCGACCAAAGGCTACCCGCCGTCGGTCTTCGCCAAACTCCCTGCCCTGGTGGAACGTGCGGGGAACGGCATCAGCGGCGGCGGCTCCATCACCGCGTTCTATACGGTGCTGACCGAAGGCGATGACCAGCAGGATCCGATTGCCGACTCTGCGCGCGCGATCCTTGACGGCCATATTGTGCTGTCGCGTCGTCTCGCCGAAGCCGGACACTATCCGGCAATTGATATTGAAGCCTCTATCAGCCGCGCAATGACGGCGCTGATAACCGAGAAGCACTACGCCCGCGTGCGTAACTTTAAACAACTCCTCTCCAGCTTCCAGCGCAACCGCGATCTGGTCAGCGTGGGGGCGTATGCCAAAGGCAGCGACCCGATGCTCGACAAAGCGATTACCCTGTGGCCGCAGCTGGAGGCATTTTTACAACAAGGCATTTTTGAACGTGCCAACTGGGAAGATTCAATTCAGGCACTGGAGCTGATTTTCCCGCAGGTGTAACACAGGTGGAGGGCGAAGGTCATGGCGCAAAACAGCGCGTTATCAACGCTGAAAGATCTGGCTGAAAAAGAAGTTGATGATGCCGCATTGCAGCTTGGCGCAATGCGACGCGGGTGCCAGCAGGCTGAAGAACAGTTGAAGATGTTAATCGACTATCAGCATGAATATCGCACCAACCTCAATACCGATATGACACAGGGCATTGGAAGCCAGCGCTGGATTAACTATCAGCAGTTTATCCAGACGCTGGAGAAGGCGATAGATCAGCATCGCCAGCAGCTTCACCAGTGGACCCAGAAAGTCGATACCGCGCTGAATTTCTGGCGCGAGAAGAAGCAGCGACTGCAGGCCTGGCAGACCTTACAGGACCGACAGATTGCGGCAACGACCCTGGCGGAAAACCGTCTGGATCAGAAAAAAATGGATGAGTTTGCCCAGCGCGCATCAATGAGGAAACCGGAATGATCACACTGCAACAACTGCTGATGAGCGACAGCGACCTGTCAGGCGGTACGCAGACGGGGAAAGGCACCGACGGTGCACAGGACTTTCTCGCGCTGCTCGCGGGCGCCCTGTCAGACGCGACGGGCAAGGGCAAAGATGCGCCACTGACCCTGGCTGACCTGAAAGCCGCCGGCAGCAAGCTGTCCCACGTTGCTCAGGAAGCCAAAGGGGATACCACCCTGCAGGCCAAAATTGCCGACCTGCTCTCGCGCCAAACCGCGCTGAATGGCGACGAAACGGCGCCCGTCACCTCGCTTGATACGCTGGTTTCCGGACTGGTGCCGCTGTCTAAAGGTGACGCACTGAAGACGATCAATGCCGCGAACAGCAAAGATGACGGTAAAAGCGAGCTGAGCGAAGAGGAGTTGGCCGGATTGAGCGCCCTGATGGCAATGCTGCCGCACCAGCAAACTACCGCCTCTCGCGTAGCTGGCAGTGACGGCGTTTCCGCCACCGCAACGCTGAGTACAGCAGCGCTTGCGCAAAACGGCGCGGGCCAACCGTCCCTGAACGCGCTTCCGGGAAGCCATGATAAAGCGCAGAGTGCTGCGCCTTATCAGAGCCAGGCGAAAAACAGCGACCCGGCCCTGTCGAGCAACGCGCCGGCCACGCCGGTCGTGGCCGCAACCGCAGAGAAGCAGGAGCTCGCCAGCGCCTCCTCCTCATCATCGCCGACGGCTACCCTGGCACCGATTATGTCCAGCCATGCAACCAGTCAGACGGCCGCCACCGTTGCTCCCGCGCCGGTATTAAGCCAGCCTCTGGGCACGCATGAATGGCAGCAGTCCCTGAGCCAGCACATCACCCTGTTCACCAAACAGGGCCAGCAGACGGCCGAGCTGCGTCTGCACCCGGAAGATCTGGGTCAGGTGCAAATTTCGCTTAAGCTGGATGATAACCAGGCGCAGTTGCAGATGGTCTCTGCGCACAGCCATGTCCGCGCGGCGCTGGAAGCCGCGCTGCCGGTACTGCGAACCTCGCTGGCAGAAAACGGCATTCAGCTTGCGCAGAGCAGCGTCAGCAGCGAGAGCTTTGCCGGGCAGCAGCAGTCCTCATCCCAGCAGCAGCACCAGGCTTCGCGTTCCGGCAACACCGGCGGTTTTAATGAAGAGAGCGATGAACTACTGCCCGTTCCTGCCACCCTGCAATCCGCCGCGCGCGGTAACAGTGCCGTAGACATCTTCGCCTAAACGCCAGAGGTAGCGTGATTATCCCCGTCTTTTCCACGCTTTGACGACAGCAGGACACGGGATAATCACCTTATTAAGCTGTACCGAAACAGGAAGCTCGTATCAGATGACTGACTCCGCTATCACCAAAAAAAGTAAGCGTTCCATCTGGATCCCGCTGCTGGTGTTGATCACGCTCGCCGCCTGCGCTACCGCGGGCTATAGTTACTGGCGTATGCAGCAGGAACCTTCAACCGCTGCGGCCAAAGCCGAACCTGCACCGCCACCGGCGCCGGTATTTTTCCCTCTGGACACCTTCACCGTGAATCTCGGTGACGCGGATCGTGTGCTGTACGTCGGTATTACGCTGCGCCTGAAGGATGAAGCCACGCGCGCGCGTCTGAATGATTATCTTCCGGAGGTGCGTAGCCGCCTTCTGCTGCTGTTCTCTCGTCAGGACGCTTCGGCGCTGGCCACCGATGTGGGTAAGCAAAAGCTGGTCGACGCCATTAAACAAACGCTGGCGACCCCGCTGGTAAACGGCCAACCTAAGCAGGAAGTCACTGACGTTCTGTATACAGCCTTCATTCTGCGGTAACGACATGGGCGACAGTATTCTTTCTCAGGCAGAAATCGATGCGCTGCTCAACGGCGACAGCGATAAAAGTGATGATCCGCAACCGGGTATCGGCGGCGATAGCGATATTCGTCCCTATGACCCGAATACCCAGCGTCGCGTGGTACGTGAACGTCTGCAGGCGCTGGAGATCATTAACGAACGTTTTGCACGTCAGTTCCGTATGGGGCTGTTTAACCTGCTGCGTCGTAGCCCGGATATCACGGTCGGTGCGATCCGCATTCAGCCGTATCATGAGTTTGCCCGCAACCTGCCGGTGCCAACCAACCTTAACCTGATTCATCTGAAGCCGCTGCGCGGCACCGGTCTGGTGGTGTTTTCCCCAAGCCTGGTGTTCATTGCGGTGGATAACCTGTTCGGCGGCGACGGGCGCTTCCCGACCAAAGTAGAAGGTCGCGAATTCACCCACACCGAACAGCGCGTCATTAACCGCATGCTGAAGCTGGCGCTGGAGTCTTACAGCGACGCGTGGAAAGCGATTAACCCGCTGGAAGTGGAGTACGTCCGTTCTGAGATGCAGGTGAAATTTACCAATATCACCACCTCCCCGAACGATATCGTCGTTAACACCCCGTTCCACGTGGAGATCGGTAACCTGACCGGCGAGTTCAACATCTGCCTGCCGTTCAGCATGATCGAACCGCTGCGCGAGCTGCTGGTTAACCCGCCGCTGGAGAACTCCCGCAACGAAGACCAGAACTGGCGTGAAAACCTGGTCCGCCAGGTCCAGCATTCGCAGCTTGAGCTGGTGGCGAGCTTCGCCGATATCCCGCTGCGGTTATCTCAGATCCTGAAATTACAACCCGGTGATGTTTTGCCGATAGAAAAACCCGACCGCATTATTGCCCATGTGGATGGTGTCCCCGTGCTGACAAGCCAGTACGGCACGATTAACGGTCAGTATGCGTTACGCGTTGAGCACTTGATCAACCCGATTTTGAATTCGCTGAATGAGGAACAGCCCAAATGAGTGACATGAACAATCCGTCCGATGAAAACAGCGGAGCACTGGACGATCTGTGGGCTGACGCGTTAAACGAGCAAAAAGCGACCCCGGCCAAAAGCGCAGCGGATGCCGTATTCCAGCAGCTCGGCGGCGGTGATGTCAGCGGCACGCTGCAGGACATCGACCTGATTATGGATATCCCGGTTAAGCTGACCGTTGAACTGGGACGCACACGTATGACCATTAAAGAGCTGCTGCGCCTGACGCAGGGTTCCGTGGTGGCCCTTGACGGCCTGGCCGGCGAGCCGCTGGATATTCTGATCAACGGCTATCTGATTGCTCAGGGTGAAGTGGTGGTGGTAGCCGATAAATACGGCGTACGTATCACCGACATCATTACCCCGTCTGAACGTATGCGTCGTCTGAGCCGTTAAGCATGAAAACCCAGGCAACACTATCGCAACCTTCTGCCGTTCCCGGCTCACCTCTGCTCCAGGTGAGCGGGGCGTTGTTCGGTATTATTGCCTTTATTCTTATCACCGCCTGGCTGGCGAAGCGCTTTGGCCTGGCGGGGAAAACCGCCGGCGCCCGCGGGCTGAAGGTCAGCGCCAGCACCACCCTGGGACCACGTGAACGCGTGGTCATCGTCGAGGTGGACGATGCGCGTCTGGTTCTGGGCGTCACGGCGTCAAACATCAGCGTATTACATAAGCTGCCGCCCGCCCCTGCTGTGGTGGATGAGCGTGCAGAGGCCCCTGCGGATTTCCAGTCCGTGATGAAGAGTTTGCTTAAGCGTTCCGGGAGATCCTGATGCGCCGTTTGTTATCCCTGACGCTTGCGGGCGTTGGCCTGTTTGCTCCCGCGGTCTATGCGCAACTGCCCGGTCTGGTGTCAACCCCTCTCGCAGGCGGCGGCCAAAGCTGGTCGCTTCCGGTGCAGACGCTGGTATTCATCACCTCGCTGACGTTTATTCCGGCTATCCTGCTGATGATGACCAGCTTCACCCGCATCATCATCGTTTTTGGTCTGCTGCGAAACGCGCTCGGCACCCCTTCCGCTCCGCCAAACCAGGTTCTGCTCGGACTGGCGCTGTTTTTGACCTTTTTCATTATGTCGCCGGTGATCGATAAGATTTACACCGACGCCTATCAGCCGTTCAGCGAAGATAAAATCTCCATGCAGGAAGCGCTGGATAAAGGCGCGCAGCCGCTGCGGGAATTTATGCTGCGCCAGACGCGCGAAGCGGATTTGGCCCTCTTTGCCCGCCTGTCCACCACAGGCGAGCTGCAGGGACCGGAAGCGGTACCCATGCGTATTCTGCTGCCCGCCTATGTGACCAGCGAGCTGAAAACCGCGTTCCAGATCGGCTTTACCATCTTTATCCCGTTCCTGATTATCGACCTGGTGATCGCCAGCGTCCTGATGGCGCTCGGGATGATGATGGTGCCGCCCGCGACCATCGCCCTGCCCTTTAAGATCATGCTCTTTGTGCTGGTCGACGGCTGGCAGCTGCTGGTCAGCTCGCTGGCGCAGAGTTTCTACAGTTAAGGAACGGCAATGACACCCGAATCGGTCATGATGATGGGCACGGAGGCGATGAAAATTGCCATTGCCGTTGCCGCTCCGCTGCTGCTTGTCGCGCTGGTTACCGGTCTGATTATCAGTATTCTGCAGGCCGCCACGCAGATTAACGAAATGACGCTGTCGTTCATCCCGAAAATCATCGCCGTGTTCGTGGCGATTATCGTGGCCGGACCGTGGATGCTGAACCTGCTGCTGGACTATATGCGCAACCTGTTTACCAATCTGCCGTACATCATCGGCTGACCTGACGATGCTGCACTTCACCAGCGACCAGTGGGTTCAGTGGCTCGGCGTCTACTTCTGGCCGATGCTGCGCATCATGGCGCTGATCTCCACCGCCCCCATTCTCAGCGAGAAATCGATACCCAAGCGTGTCAAAGTGGGGCTGGGGATTATCATCTCCATTATCGTCGCACCGTCTCTCCCTCCCGTGGATATTCCGATCTTCTCGGCGAATGCGGTGTGGGTCGCCCTGCAGCAGGTGATGATTGGCGTTGCCGTCGGCTTTACCATGCAGCTCGCTTTTGCCGCCGTGCGTACCGCGGGGGAACTGATTGGCCTGCAGATGGGGTTATCGTTCGCCACGTTTGTCGATCCCGGCAGTCATCTCAACATGCCCGTGCTGGCGCGCATTATCGATCTGCTCGCCATGCTGCTGTTCCTGTCGTTCAACGGCCATCTGTGGCTTATCTCCATGCTGGTGGACACGTTCCATACGCTGCCGATTGGCGAAAACCCGGTGAACAGCAACGCTTTCCTGGCGCTCACCCGCGCCGCGGGGCTGATCTTCCTGAACGGGCTGATGCTGGCGCTGCCGATCATCACCCTGCTGCTGACCGTCAACCTGGCATTAGGTTTACTGAACCGAATGGCGCCGCAGCTTTCGGTGTTTGTCATTGGTTTTCCGTTAACGCTGACGGTCGGAATTTTATTAATGTCATTACTGATGCCACTGATCGCTCCCTTCTGTGAACATTTATTCGGCGAGATATTCAACCTGTTAGCGGATATTGTCAGCGAACTGCCTCGTAAATAATAGACCGTACTGTTGCTACTGTCTTTCTGAGGATATTCCTAAAATAAAACGCGAAAAACATCTTCCAGGATATATCTGACGCGGTTTAATTGTTTCTAACCACCTCACAATACTTAATATTTACTTTACTTTAAGAAGATTCCTGGCAAATTATACGTAACTTTACGGGATAGTGAGTCCGCCTGAAAGTCTTTGTCATGCTCACAGGTTTATTATTTTTTTCCATCCCGTATGGCTGTTTTGAGCTCTCAGGCAGATGGTGAATTATCGTTACGCATTGAGTGAGGGTATGCCATGTCAACGATCATTATGGATTTATGCAGCTACACCCGGCTAGGGTTAACCGGGTACCTGGCAAGCAGAGGGGTAAGAAAGAGAGACATCAACGATGCACACACCGTTGACGAACTCGCAGCCGCTTGTGACGAACTAAAACCAGGCGTGGTGTTTATTAATGAGGACTGTTTCATTCACGATCCAGCCAACAGTCAGCACATTAAGCAAATCATTAATCAGCATCCAAAAACCCTGTTTATTGTTTTTATGGCGATCGCGAATATCCATTTCGATGAGTATTTGTTGGTCCGTAAAAATTTATTGATCAGTTCTAAATCGATTAAACCCGAGTCGCTGGATGACATTTTGGGTGATTATTTGAATAAAGAAGTTAAAAATGTAGGAGCGGTTAACTTACCCACCCTATCATTAAGCAGGACTGAATCAAGTATGCTGCGAATGTGGATGGCGGGACAAGGAACTATTCAGATCTCTGACCAGATGAATATTAAAGCGAAAACCGTTTCATCACACAAAGGAAATATTAAACGGAAAATTAAAACGCATAATAAGCAAGTGATCTACCACGTGGTACGCCTGACCGATAATGTGACGAACGGGATTTTCGTCAACATGCGTTAGTCGCTTAAGACCCTGTGCACCCTACCTTTGATCTCTGGCCTGGCCAGAGATTTTTGCTTCTGCAGAGGGTGTCGGGCACGCGATGTGCTACCCGACGCCGTGTTAGTCTGCTTTCTCAACAAAAATACCGTCCGGATGCCCCAGTTCGTTAAAAAACCAAATGCCGAGCGGGTAGTCTTCCAGTGATACCAGGTACATTGTCCCTTCGCTAAACTCTTCAATTGCCAGCACCACACCCGGGCGGCGCGGCCCACCGTCCGTTTTAACGGTTACCCGATCGTTGACCTTCATACATTCCTCCTCTGGTTTTGAGCCAGTGTAGAACAAAACGCAAAATCGCACATCGCCGCCCGGTGTGAATGGCGTTTTTATCTACAGTCTATACTTAGCGATGGACCCGGCTGAATGAGGAACCCCGCAATGAAGACCGATAAAGAGTACAGCGACACCATCAAGCGCGAAGTCGAGGTGGATGTCGATGCCCTGCTGGCCGCCATCAATGAGATTAGCGAGTCAGAAGTCCGCAGGACGGACGACAATTCGGACCGCGTCATTGTTAACGGAAGGGATTATCACACCTATCGTGAGCTGGCGGAGGCCTTCGAGCTCGATATTCACGACTTTAGCGTGTCGGAAGCCAATCGTTAGCGCGAAAAAAATCCCGGTCATGGGGATGACCGGGATCAAAACTTGCTTATGCAAGAAGCACTTGAAAATTCGTTACACCAGGAAATCTGATGTACAAGCCACACTATCCCCAACGAATTTGTCTGACAAGCATATATTCTTATGATGAATATAATATTTTTAACATAATGCTTTTCGTTATGAGCAATAACTTACGCCGAATGCGGGTTTGCCAGGGATTGTTCCCATTTCATCTGTTAACAATTCGGTTATTTTTTAGGAATTTTCTTAGAACGAAACGCAACCGTCATCGGGAGTCACTATGCCTTCACTGCGGGATACCTTGCTGATTTTTTCTGACCTGGATGGCGCGTTGCTGGATATTCATACCTACGACTGGCAACCCGCAATGCCCTGGCTGGACAGGCTACAGGATAACCAGATTCCGATTATTCTCTGCAGCAGCAAAACCGCGGCAGAGATGCTGGATATTCAGCAGGATCTGGGGCTGGAAGGCCTGCCGTTTATTGCCGAGAACGGCGCGGTAATACAGCCTGACGTGCGCTGGGACAAGGTCCAGCGTCAGATCCGGGGGATGACGCACCGGGATATTCGCCCGCGAATCGAGCAGATTCGTCTGCAGACGGGCTTTAAATTCACCACCTTTGACGATGTGGATGAGCACGTTATCAGCGAGTGGACCGGACTGACGCGCTACCGTTCGACGCTTGCCCGCAAGCATGAAGCCTCCGTCACGCTCATCTGGCGCGATACCGACGAGAAATTGGTCCAGTTTGAAGAGCAACTGGCGCACATCGGCCTGAAGTGTGTGCAGGGGGCGCGCTTCTGGCATATTCTCGACGTCCGCTGCGGTAAAGACGTGGCGGTTAACTGGCTGATTGAACAGTATCGCGAACAGGACGAGATCGAGCCCACCACGCTGGGGCTCGGCGATGGCCCTAACGATGCGCCGCTGCTCGACAGCATGGACTTCGCGGTGGTCATCAAGGGGATTAACCGCCAGGGTATCACGCTACGGGACGATAACCCCGAGCGGGTCTATCATACCCAACAGACCGGCCCGGCAGGCTGGCAGGAGGGGCTGGATCACTTCCTGTCCTGATCCCGCCACACGACCCGGTTACGCCCGCTCTGCTTAGCCTGATAAAGCCGGACGTCCGCCACGGACTGCAGCTGTTCAAAATCGTAATTGCCCGTTTCATCCGCGCTGCTGACGCCCAGCGACGCGCTGATGCGCAGGGTGGTGCTCTTCTTCACCAGGATCTCCTTACTGGTGATTCGGCAACGAATGCGGTCAGCGACGCCTCTCGCCTCCTCCAGACCAATGCCGGGAAGGACCACACAAAACTCTTCTCCGCCGACGCGCCCGGCCACATCATTCTTGCGTAACGCGCTGGCAATCACGCCTGCCGTATGGGAAAGCACCTTATCACCGGCCTGATGGCCGAAACGGTCGTTAATGCTTTTAAAATGGTCGAGATCGATCTGAATCACCGAGAACGGCAGCGACTGCTGACGGCAGGTTTCCGCCAGCAATTTGGCGCGGTCGAACAGCGCGCCGCGATTATTCAATCGGGTCAGCGGATCGTGCCAGGCCTGCCACTGGAGGGAGTGCTGAAGCGTATACATGTTACTCACCATCCGACGGATCACCAGCCACGAGATCAACAGCATGGCGGTAAAGAGTGCCCACAGCAGCGCCAGCACGATACTGATACTGCCGAAATCATCCTGCACCCCTTCATGCAGGGTGTGGATCCGCAGGACGACGCCATCGAAGTGATCGAGCCGCTCCCAGGTGATAAACCGGCTCCCGAGGCGGATCCCGCCGCCGGTATCATGCTCAATCGCCTGGGCAATCTGCGCCGTTTCGCGTTCGTCAAAATGGTTAACCAGGCTTCCCGCGTGGGCAGAGGTGGCAATCATATTGAGCCGGGTATCATACAGCTGATACTCCCCTTCCGTCCGGTCTTCCGTCGCGTCGGTCAGCAGACGCTGCATCGTGTCTAAGGTAAAGTCCATCGCCACGACGCCGTACCAGTAGTGATCGAAATAGATGGGGACGCTGGCGGTGATCGTTCGTTCATCCCCGGTCCAGGATGAAGGGGTAGAGATAAACCAGCGCACGGCGCGCGCGCGATTGTTACGTTCTGACTGCTGGGTAAACCAGGACTGCGTGACCAGATGATAATAGCGGGCGGTAATATCGCCCGCCCGGTCCGGCGTATCCGTGGAAAGGAAAAAACCGGCGCGAGAGACGTAGATCACCCGCGCTTCTGTTTGTGCTCTCGATGACGCCAGCCTGAGCAGATACCCCACTTCGAGCGCGGCAGAAATTTCATGACTGATGCGCTCAGCGTCCCGGTTCAGAAGCGTGGTTTTATCCACGAATGCATCCGAGACCCCGTTAAGGGGAAGCGTGCGCTTTTTATCAACGGCAAGCTGCCAGGTGGGGAGCATGCGGACGGTATTAAAGCGTGACACCGCATCCTGTAAGACATCAAAGGCCAGCGGCGTCTCGATTGCATCATGCATGCCCTGGCGGAATAACAGCATCCTGTCGACGCTGTTCTGTAACTGCCTGTCCAGCGAACTGGCCACCGTATCCAGATGGTTGCGCTGGCTGGAGATGTACGCCTCTTCCAGCACTACCACCTCACGCCAGGTCAGGAGCGTGGAAAACACCAGAACGATCAGAAAACAGAGATTAACAATCCGCCCCGGATTGCTACGCTTATGCAGCCATTGCAAAAAAGTTTGTCTTACAACAAAGGTATCGCGCTGCACACACACTCCCTGATTACTGCTCTTTACCCGAAACCTGAGATAAAAACGCCCGGCAAAGCCGGGCGTTATGTGATTAAGCCTTGTCCCGCTGGTGCTGCCCGTCACCCGGCTGAAGCTCATCTTCACGGAATGCTTCCCGCTTGATGCTATAGCCATCGTGCCACCGACATTCCACCATTCCGCTGGAATACCCGGTGACGATCATACGTGGGCCGCCCTTCTTAGGCTTAACTTCATCACTGACCAAAAAGACCATACCTGCCTCCTGTATCAGGGTGAAACTGTTTCAATTTAGACGAGGAATGGTCTTTTTGCATCCTGCCGCGGGTAACAATTAGTGCGACGTGCCGCGAATTTTTTCAACCAGCTTCACCGCCGCGACGACGATAGCGCCAATGATAAAGCCCAGCACCAGATTCAGCAGCGTAGGCAGAATCGCCGCGATAACGGCCCCCTGCGTGGAGGAGAAATGTTCGATGGCATGGTGCAGCGGCGCAATGCCGTGAACCACAATTCCGCCGCCCACGAGGAACATCGCCAGCGTGCCCACCACCGACAAACTCTTCATCAGCCACGGGGCCAGCACCAGCAGGCTTTTGCCGATGCCTCTTGCTACCGCGCTCGATTTTTCCTCCAGCCAGTAGCCAATATCGTCCAGCTTGACGATCAGTCCCACCAGACCGTACACGCCCACGGTGACCAGAATCGCGATGCCGGAGAGGATCAGCACCTGATTCAGAAGCGGCGCGTCAGAGACAATGCCCAGCGTAATCGCGACGATTTCCGCAGACAGGATAAAGTCGGTCCGAATAGCGCCTTTGACCTTATCGCGCTCGAAGGTTTTCGGATCCTGCGCGGCCAGCGCTTCAAGACGCTGCTGGCGCACCTCCGGCGTATCGCTCTGCTTGCGCGAGCTAAAGGAGTGCAGCACCTTCTCCACGCCCTCGAAGCAGAGAAATGCCCCGCCAATCATCAGTAACGGCGTGATGGCCCAGGGAATAAACGCGCTGATCAGCAGCGCCAGCGGCACCAGAATCACCTTGTTCAGGAAGGAGCCTTTCGCCACGCCCCACACCACCGGCAGTTCACGGTTTGCCCTCACCCCACTCACCTGCTGAGCGTTAAGCGATAAATCATCGCCCAGCACGCCTGCGGTTTTCTTCGCCGCCAGTTTCCCCATCACTGAAATGTCGTCCAGTAAGGTGGCAATATCATCCAGCAATGTTAATAAGCTACTTCCTGCCAAAATCTTAATCCTTCATTTTTTGGTAATTAAGTGAATAGTATGGAGCAAAAGCGCCAACCCGGAAACAGGCACCTTACGTCAACAAAAAATTCACATCTGCCACACAATTAAAGGGCTCGCCAGCGAGATAGTTTTCGCGTTTACTATCAGCGAACTTTTTATTTCGTCGTGAGGGATTATGCGTTTCCGGCAATTGCTACCGCTCATCGGGGCACTCTTTTCGCTGTACATCATCTGGGGGTCAACCTACTTTGTCATTCGCATCGGCGTGGAAAGCTGGCCGCCGCTGATGATGGCGGGCATTCGCTTCCTCTCGGCGGGCATCCTGCTGCTGGCCTTCCTCCTCCTGCGCGGGCATAAGCTTCCCCCGCTACGCCCGATGCTGAATGCCGCCCTGATCGGCCTGCTGCTGCTGGCGGTGGGTAACGGGTTTGTGACGATTGCCGAGCACCAGAACGTCCCGTCCGGGATCGCCGCCGTGGTCGTTGCCACCGTACCGCTGTTTACCCTCTGCTTCAGCCGCCTTTTCGGCATCCGCACCCGCAAGCTGGAATGGCTGGGGATTGGGATTGGCCTGGCCGGCATTGTTCTGCTCAACAGCGGCGGCAACCTGAGCGGGAATCCGTGGGGCGCGGTGATTATCCTGATTGGCTCGATGAGCTGGGCGTTTGGTTCCGTCTACGGGTCGCGTATCGAACTGCCGACCGGCATGATGGCCGGTGCGATTGAGATGCTCGCCGCGGGGATTGTCCTGCTGCTGGCCTCGGCGTTGACGGGAGAAAAGCTGACCACGCTGCCGGACCTGTCGGGCTTTCTCGCGGTAGGGTATCTGGCGCTGTTTGGCTCTATCATCGCCATTAACGCCTATATGTTCCTGATCCGCAATGTCTCTCCGGCTGTCGCCACCAGCTACGCCTACGTCAACCCGGTCGTGGCCGTGCTGCTCGGAACAGGACTGGGGGGAGAAACGCTCTCACCTGTGGAATGGATTGCTCTTGGGATCATCGTGTTTGCCGTCGTGCTGGTCACGCTGGGCAAATATCTGCTGCCGGCAAAACCGGTGGTCACGCCTTGCGAGGTGGAGAAACCGTAAGCAGGTGAATGCCCTGCGTGTCGATCTGCGCGGTCTGGCCGCCGCCGCAGATCCACTCTTCCAGCCGTTCGCTCAGATCGGCATCGTTCAGCTTTAATCTGCCTCTCAGCGCACACTCCCAGACGATCAGCACCCGCCAGCCCTGCGCCATCAGCGTGGCCAGATCCCGCCTGTCGCGCTCGACGTTCTTGCCAATCTTATCCAGCCAGAAATCGGTGCGCGTCGCCGGGACTTTAAACAGGTAGCAGTCGTGATGGTGCCAGAAACAGCCGTGGGTAAAGATGATGCACTGCCAGTCGTCGATGACGAAATCCGGGCGCCCCGCCAGGGCGGGATCCTGCACGCGGAAGTCAAACCCCGACTGCGTCAACAGCGCGGCCAGGCGCTTTTCAATGGCGGTGTCACGCGTGCCGATGGCACGCATGTTTTTACTGCGCGTCGCCTTATCGTGAACATCCGTCATTGACGGCCTCACCCTGACGAAGTGCCACCGCCTGTCGGATGCGCGAGGCCAAGAGCTTTGCGACAGCCGCGAACGCGAGAACCACCACCGAGTTACCAAACTGACGGTACGCCTGGGTATCCGACACAGGAATGCGGAAGCGATAACCCTGCGGCGTCTCAAAGCCCATCAGCCGGGCGCATTCGCGCGGCGTTAAGCGCCGTGGGCGATGGCGCTGGTTGTGCGGATCGTCGAAATCTTTTTCACCCAGCGCCTTGTCCCAGCCTCTGTCGATCAGGATTTCCGCGCCGTCTTTATAGTAGCGAGCAGACAGCGTGCGGGTGACGCTGTGCGGATCGTTCGGGTTGACCATCCCAAAGCCGAAGCCGTTGCCTTTCGCCTGGTGCTTCTTGGCATAGCGGTAGAGGTATTTCCACAGCACAGGGGTTAGGATAAATTTCGCGTCGACGACGGGTTCCAGCAGATCGGCCACGGTGGGGCGGCGCTCGGGATACAGAGAAGGAATATCCCGCAGAGTAAAATCGCCTTTCAGATTGAGATCGCGGCGGAAGCCCACCAGCACGATACGTTCGCGATGCTGGGGCAGGAAATGTTTCCCATCAATAATTTTAGGATCGTCCGCGCCCATGTCCTCTGAATCGGCCACGTCATAACCCAGCTCATCCAGCGTTTGCATGATAATGCGGAAGGTTTTCCCGCCGTCGTGGCTTTTTAAGTTTTTGACGTTTTCCAGTACGAAAATGGCCGGACGACGGGCGTCAATAATACGCGCCACGTCAAAAAACAACGTTCCCTGCGTATCGCAGGCAAAACCGTGGGCGCGTCCAAGGGCATTCTTTTTGGAGACGCCGGCCAGCGAGAAAGGCTGACACGGGAAGCCTGCCAGCAGCACGTCATGCGCCGGGATCGTCTGACGAATGTGCTCGGCGGCCTGTTCATCGCTCACGCCGCTTTTATGGCTCAGGGTCACATCGCGGATATCCGCGTTGAAATGATGCTCGTGCGGATCGCAGTACCAGTTTGCCTTGTAGGTACGCACGGCGTGCTTGTTCCACTCGCTGGTAAACACGCACTGTCCACCGATGGCTTCAAAACCGTGACGAATGCCGCCGATACCGGCAAACAGATCGATAAACCGGAAGGCATAGTTCGGGTGCGCGGCAGAAGGACGCGGAAGCAGATTTTGCAGATAACGAAACTCGCCTTCACTCAGGCGACGCCCTGCTCGCTCGCTGGTCAGCAGACGTTTAAGGATCGCCGGGCTCCAGTGGCTCTCGCCGTGCGCCACCAGCAGGCTGGCCAGCGTTTTAGCATCATAGATATCCAACAGCTGGCGCAGTAAGGCCTGCACCGTTGCCGTTGATTTCTCAGCCTGCGCGGGCGCGGGCTCTGTCACTGATCGATTTTCCTGCATTCTTTTAACCGGAGAGTAAAGACTGGGAACAGATTACCACAGTTCAGTTGCGCAAACTGCGACGGAAGCGGCTCAGCACCTGGCTATCCAGCCCGAGGCAGTCGCCGTGTAATTCGGCGCTGAGTTTCGCCATAAACTGGATCAGGAAATCGGCATTGTGACGTGCCAGTTCGCGGCCCATGTCCGTTTGCATTGTATCAGGCAAACGCAGCAGCTTGGTCTGAAAATGGTCGAGGGCAAACGCGCGGTCGTCGAGGGGACGCGCATCGGCAAAGGGATCGTCCGCGTCAAATAGTGGTACGCCCAGTGCGCCCGAGACGGCAAAAACGCGCGCCAGGCCGATAGCGCCTAACGCTTCCAGCCGGTCAGCGTCCTGCACAATTTTGGCTTCTATACTTTGCGGCGCAATACCGGCGCTGAAGCTGTGCGCCTCAATCGCGTGCGCGACGGCGGCAATATGCTCGGGCGGAAAGTCCGGGAAGTCGCGGCGCAGTATCTCGCTCGTCTTGCGAGCAGCGAGCCGTGACGACTGGCTGCGTTCAGGATGGTTCTTCGGGAGGCTGACAATATCGTGAAAATAGCAGGCGGCCAGAATCACCCGCGGCTCGGCCGTGTGGTGAACCATGATTTTTTGCGCCGTCATCCACACCCGACGAAAATGCGAAATATCATGTGCAGTATCGTCGTTCTGGTGATTTTCCTTGAGCCAGCGCTCAAAGCCATGCTGCCACCGGGCCAGTTCCATCATCATGTCCTGTTGTTTAAAAGAAGGTGAATTATAACATAGCCAAATTAAATGAATTTAAAAATAGCGCTGCGAAATATTTAATAATAATTACTCCTTATAAATCCACACCGATAATTCACAAGAAAAATAAAGAGATTAATAGAAATAATTTGAAATATTTCATCGAATTTAATTACATTTATTTTTGAAACTAAATCACAAGCCATAGAATAGTATCGAGCCTGTAATTACGGAGGGTGATTACATATATTCATATAAATTATCTTTAAAGGGAATATATAATGAAAAGAAAAGTTCTGGCATTTCTGGTACCCGCGTTATTAATGGCAGGCGCAGCGAATGCGGCTGAAATGTATAACAAAAATGGCAACAAAGTTGACCTGTACGGTAAGGTTGACGCGCGTCATACCTTCTCTGACAACCCTGGTGATGATGGCGATGAAACCTATGTACAGGTTGGTTTCAAAGGCGAAACCCAGATTACTCGCGATCTGGTCGGTTACGGTCAGTGGGAATATAAAACGTTCGCTAACGATACCGAAGGCGCGGGTGACAAATCCTTTAACCGTCTGGCCTACGCTGGCCTGAAATATGGCGAATACGGTTCATTTGATTATGGCCGTAATTACGGCGTCGTGTACGACGTTGAAGCCTGGACCGATATGCTGCCGGTATTTGGCGGTGATTCTTACACCTGGACCGATAACTTTATGAATGGCCGTGCCAACGGTCTGGCAACCTACCGTAATAGCGATTTCTTCGGTCTGGTTGAAGGTCTGAATTTCGCGCTGCAGTATCAGGGTGCGAATGAAGGTGCTAACGCTGATGAAAATCAGGAAGGCACCAAAAACGGACATAACAGCGTTCGTTTCCAGAACGGTGACGGCTTCGGTATGTCTACCTCCTATGACTTCTCAGGCGATCTCTCCGGCCTGAGCCTGGGTGCGGCGTACTCTTCTTCTGATCGTACTAATGAGCAGGAAGCGGCAGGCCAATACAACGCGCATTATGCGAGCGGTAAAACAGCTGAAGCGTGGACCCTTGGCGCGAAATACGACGCCAACAACGTCTATCTGGCAATGATGTACGCTGAAACCCGCAACATGACGCCATACGGTGATTATGGTATCGCGGATCAGACTCAGAACTTCGAAGCGGTAGCACAGTACCAGTTCGACTTCGGCCTGCGTCCATCCCTGGCATGGGTTTACTCTAAGGGCAAGGACATGACCTATCCAGGCAACGCCAGCAACCCTCAGGGTCAGCATGGAGACATGGACCTGGTTAACTACATCGACTTGGGCATGACCTACAGCTTCAACAAGAACTTCTCCACCTATGTTGACTACAAAATCAACATGCTGGATAACGATGAAAGCTTCTACGAAGCCAACGGTATTTCCACCGACGACATCGTTGGCGTCGGCATGACCTACCAGTTCTAATCTTTAAAAATACCAAAGGCCGCATCTGCGGCCTTTTTTATTTCTTCGCGGTCTGTGTTATGGCGCTTCCTGCAGCGCCACGCGGATGAACCCGTTATTCTGCGCCAGCAGTTCATGGGCTTTCCACGCATCCAGCCCTGTCAGCACCATCAATACCGCCGTTTTACAGTGATGGTTACAGCTCTCCAGCGCCGCTTTTGCCTCCGCCCGGGAGCATCCCCCCGCTTCCATCACAATGGCGATTTGGCGTTCGGCCCATTTGGTACTGCTTGCCTCGAGATCCACCCGCAGGTTGCTGTAAACGCGTCCGGTTCGAACAGCCAGCCCGGTAGCGATCATCGAGAAGATCATTTTCTGCGCAATCCCCGCTTTGGTGTTGAGATAGCCGGCCACCACATCGGCCCCCAGTTCGGGAGCAATCACCATACTCGCCAGCTGCGCGGCTTCACTTTGCGCATCACCGGTAATAACGGCGACCGGCGCCCCCAGCGACCATGCATGGCGCATTGCCCCCCAGACCCACGGTGTTTTTCCGCTGACGGTCACGGCCAGCATCATATCGTGTTCACCAAACTTAATGGCCTGCAGATCGGCAACGCCGCGCTCGTAGCTCCCTTCCCCCTCTTCTGCCGTGACGGCCACCACGGGGGTTTTGCCCGGCGCATAGTCATCGGCAACCTGTTGCGCGACCCGACCAGACGGTCCCGCCCCGACAATCACCAGACGGCCACCGTGATTGAGGGTCGCGGCAGCGTTATCCACCGCGCGGGCAATCACAGGTAAGCAAGGGGTGAGTGCAGCAGAAATGAGTGCATCATCCTGGTGAATGACTTTCAGCATGTCCAGCGTGGACAATCGATCGATATTCATCGTGCTGGCGTGCCGTCTTTCCTTGACCGAACCGGTAAGCAGAATGCTCATAAACAGCCTCCTTATTATGAGTACCCACACACTATAAAGTGTTTTATATAGATGACCTGCGAGGAGGGTCACGAAAAGAGGACCAAATCCACGCCTTTACATGGCTTTAAGAAAAGCGCGTCATCGGCGATAATTACCCCCATACTTAATCATCGCGGAGTATTGATGAGCGATTTGCAGCCTTTCCTTCCGACGCGCAAGCGCCCCATGAAACTCAATACGCTGGTCACGCTGATGGTATGCGCGATTATCGGTTCAGTGCTGCTGGTGGTCTTTGCGCTCTATTCGGTGCAAATCACCCGCGCCACACGCGATGATGTCAAAGACACCGCGCTCGGCATTGCCCGCACCCTCGCCGACAGCCCCGAGATACAGCGCGGCCTGATGCAGGCGCCGCAGGAGAATATTATTCAGCCCATCGCCCAGGCGGTGACGAAACGAAACGATCTGCTGTTCACCGTGGTCACCGATATGCGCGGGATCCGCTATTCTCACCCGAACGAGGCGCTGCTGGGGCTGCATTTTATCGGCGACGATTTAACGCCCGCGCTGGAAGGCAAAGAGAACGTATCGGTTAACCGGGGCGCGCTCGCCGAAGCGCTGCGCGTATTTACCCCCGTCTACGACGGCCAGCACGAGCAGATTGGCGTGGTAGTGGTCGGTATCTCCCTGAATAAGGTGGAAGAGCAGATTACCCGCGGGCGGCTAAACGCCGTCTGGACCATTTTGTTCAGCATTTTTATGAGTTCGATGGCGATTTGGGGTCTGGTGCGGGTCCTGAAACGCATCCTGTTCGGACTCGAACCCTATGAAATTTCCGCCCTGTTCGAACAGCGCCAGGCGATGCTACAGTCGCTTCGTGAGGGGGTGCTGGCCGTTGATATTCACGGGCGCGTGACGATGATTAATCAGACCGCCAGAGAAATATTGCTTCTCCCGTCCGGCAAGCAGACCGAAAACACCAGCGCCCCCCTGCTGGCCAGCCTGCGTGACGTCTCGAAGACGGGCGTCGCGCGCCAGGATCAGGAGATCAGCTGCAACGGCCGGCTATTGCTGTGCAACATGGTCCCGGTGAAAAGCCAGGATCGGGTGATCGGCGCCATCACCACCTTCCGTGATAAAACGGAAATCAGCCAGCTGATGCAGCGTATTGATGGCATGGTGAATTACGTCGATGCCCTGCGCGCCCATACACACGAGTTTATGAATAAACTGCATGTGATCCTGGGCCTGCTGCACATGAAGCGCTACGACAAGCTGGAAGAGTACATCCTGCAGACGGCACATCATTACCAGACGGATATCGGTACGATACAGAGCAAGGTAAAATCCCCGGTGGTAGCCGGGTTCCTGCTGGGTAAAATCAACCGGGCGAAAGAAGCGGGCGTCACCCTGACGCTGGCGGATGAAAGCCAGATACCGGATACCGCAAGTGAAGAGCAGGTCGCGGTGCTGATCACCGCGCTGGGCAACCTCATTGAAAACGCGCTCGACGCGATGGAAGGACAGCAGGAAGGTGAGATTGGCCTGCTGCTGCATTATCAAAATGGCTGGCTCAGCTGTGAAGTCAGCGACGATGGCCCCGGCATTGATCCCACTCAGCTGGAGTCTATTTTTACAAAGGGCTTCTCAACAAAAGGCGACAACCGCGGCGTTGGGCTGTTCCTTGCTCGCCAGCAGATTCAGAACCTTGGCGGCGATATCACCGTCGAGTCTGAGCCCGGCGTATTTACCCAATTTTTTGTTCACATCCCCTGGGATAGCGAGAGGAATATCGCGTGATAAATGTGTTAATTGTCGATGATGACGCCATGGTGGCCGACCTCAACCGTCTGTACGTCAACCGTGTTGAAGGCTTTACCTGCTGTGGCGTCGCCTCCACGCTAAACCAGGCCGAGGCCATCATTAATGACCCCAGCCATCCTGTCGATCTGGTGCTGCTGGATGTCTATATGCAGCAGGATAACGGGCTGGATCTGCTGCCCGTCATTCGAGCATCCGGCCGCCCAATCGATGTGATCATGATCACCTCGGCCGCCGACGCCGCCACGATCCAGACCTCCATCCATTATGGCGTGGTGGATTATCTGATAAAGCCGTTCCAGTTCCCGCGCTTTGAAGAGGCGCTGAACGGCTGGAAGGCAAAGCACAGCCTGATGGGGTCGCATCAGTATTACGAGCAGGCGGACGTCGACCGTCTGATCCACGGCGGGGCACCGGAACTGGCAGACAGCAAAAAGCTGCCGAAAGGGTTAACGCCGCAAACGCTGCGCACGATTTGCCAGTGGATTGACGCACACCCGGAGACGGAGTTTTCAACCGATGACCTGGCAAACGCGGTCAATATTTCCCGCGTGTCCTGCCGCAAATATCTGATCTGGCTGGCGCAAATCAATATTCTGTTCACCAGCATTCACTACGGCGCCACCGGGCGTCCGGTGTATCGCTACCGTCTCCAGCCGGAGCAGACGGGCCTGCTCAAGCAATACTGCCAGTAACGCGGTAGGTATCGTCCAGCAGGGTAAAGCGGAAGTGGTGTGCTGAAGAGAACACCACTTCTTTTGTTTTGGTCACAAAGATCGCTTCTATGTCTGGACGCGCACGCAGCGCGGCGCAGCCCTTCTCCACGCCCATGCCGTACATCAGCGTGGTCCAGATATCGCCGTCGATGGAATCTTTTGAAATGATGGTCACGCTGTCCAGTTCGTTGTCCAGCGGATACCCGGTGCGCGGATCGAGAATGTGGTGATAGCGTTTGCCGTTGTGCTCAAAGTAGCGCTCGTACGTTCCCGACGTCACGACGGAGAGGTTCTCGACGACCATCGTGCCGATCAGCGCATCCCCGGCGAACGGTTTTTTCAGCCCGACGCTCCAGCCCCCTTCCGGGGAGCCTAAGGTCTGAATGTTTCCGCCAAGGTTGATCAGCCCCAGCTCAGCGCCCTCTTTATGCAGGTAATCCCGCACCCTGTCGGCGATATAGCCTTTGGCAATCGCCCCCAGATCGATCTCCATCCCCGCCCGGGTCAGAAACACGCTGCTGCTGGCCTCATCAAGGAGAACATCCTCTGGGCGGGTAATTGCCAGCAGCGACGCGATTTCATCGGCAGGCGGAACGCTGTCTCCCTGAAAACCAATCTTCCAGCGCTTCACCAGCGGACCGATCGCCAGATTAAAGGCGCTGTCCTTGAACAGGCTTGCCGCTTTTGCACAGCGGATCAGATCAAACACTGGCCGACTGACGGTGACCGGATGCTGGCCGGCCGCATGGTTGATGTCCATCACCTGCGAGTGCGCGCGGTTGACAGTGAGCAGGTCTTCGTACTGTTTGATCAGGCGAAACACGCGGGACGCGAGGGCTTCGTCATGGGAGAAGAGCTTCAGGAGGATGGGTGACCCCATCAGGACGGCGGAGTAACTGTAAACGCGATGGCTATCAGGCATGGCAGGAGTCCTCAGCTGAAGCCCCGGCAGGCACCGCGCCGCCGGGGAAAATGCCGGATAACGCTGCGCGTATCCGGCCTGGGAAGCAGGAGCCTTACCTCATTTTCGAACGCAGAGCCGCCTGATGTCCTGCAAGGGTACCAAAAATAATGATATCTGCCACCGCGTTACCGCCGATACGGTTAGCACCGTGGATCCCGCCGACCACTTCACCGGCTGCAAACGCGCCTGGCAGCACGTTGTGGTTGCTGTCCAGCACGCAGGTTTCGGTGTTGATGGTCACGCCGCCCATGGTGTGGTGCACGCCCGGCGCAATCTGAATGGCGTAGAATGGCCCTTCATTGATGGGCGCACGCAGCGCAGTGGTACGACCAAAGTCGTCATCATGCTGTTTTTCAACGAAACCATTGTAACGTTCCAGGGTCGCCAGGAAAGCGTGGTAATCCATACCGAGCGCTTCCGCCAGGGCTTTCGGCGAGCTGGCGCTGGTCACGAAGCCTTTGGCAATGTACTCATCCGCGGCTTTGTTTTTGGCGCGTACGTGCTCGTCAAAGACGATGTAAGCGTATTTCTCCGGCAGGGCGATGATTGACGCTGAGACTTTATCGCGGGTCGACATTTCGTTGTAGAAGCGTTCCCCTTTCTGATTGACCAGAATCGCCCCGCCCCCGCGGATGGATTCGGAAATCAGGTACGAGGTTTTCTGCTCTACGGTTGGGTGAATTTGAATTTCGCCCATATCGACAGTGCCTGCCCCAATGCGCTCCAGCAGCGCGATACCGCCACCGGTCGCCCCTTTATGGTTGGTGGTGACGAAACCTTCCAGATCCGGACGGTATTTCACGACCATCTGGCTGTTAGCGCTGAAGCCGCCGGTTGCCACAATCACGCTTTTCGCTGCCACTGTGATGGTTTCATTCTCTTCGGTGGTCAGGCGCACGCCGGTGACTTCACCGTTTTCGAAGAGGATGTCGCTGACGGAAGTATCCAGCATCACCTCGATGTTGCGTTTGTTGACGTTACGCACCAGGCCGCTAATCAGGTAACCGCCCACCGCAGAACCGTCTTTTGGACGGTGAGTACGGTCGATGCTCATCCCGCCGGTGGTGGTGATGTCGTTCAGCATGATGCCGCGGGTTGCCAGCCACTCAATTGCCTGCGGCGCGTTCTCGACGAAGCGGCGCAGCAGTTCAGGGTTGTTCTTGTTGCCGCCACCTTTCAGGCTTTCCTGGTAGAACAGCTCTTTGCTGTCCTGAATGCCCTTCACGCGCTGGAAACGGGTTTCGGCGGCGTTCATCCCGGCAGAGGCTTTAATGGTGTTCCCGCCGATGGTTGGCATTTTCTCAACAATCAGCACGCTCGCGCCTTCGTCGTGAGCCTGAATCGCCGCCGCCAGACCGGCGCCGCCGCTACCGACAACCACCACGTCCACGCTGCGGGTTTCGTTCGGGTCAACGCCCTCTTCCGCTGCCAGCGCTTTGCTGGATTTCAGCATCGCTTTAGAGACCGCTTTCTTCACCGCTTCACTCTGGCTGGTTGCGCCTGTGATGGCATCCACGTGCGGGGTATTGGCATCCAGAATGCGGGTGCGGATCTCTTCAAAGCTAGTGACGAACTCTACGTCTTCGCTCGGGCCAGACGCCAGCTCGATGTCTGCAATGCGGTCAGTCTCCAGGCTGACGTTAATCACCAGTTCATTCGCGTCGTCCTGCACCTTCTCGGTGAACATACCCGGTTTGAATTTTGATTCGCCCATGCTCATGTCGCGGATCATCGCTTCCACCAGCGAGAAGCGCCACAGCGGTTCAGGAATTTTCAGCGCCTCGCGCTGGGTGCTGTCCATAAACAGCTCCAGCGTTTCCCCGGTCGCGATGCGGTCGGTCCAGTCCGGATAGGCAATGGTGGCACGGCCCACGGCAATCAGGTCGTAACCGTGTTCCAGCGCTTCATTGGCATCGGCGGCATTCACCACGCCACCCACGCCCATGACTGGAACCTGCGCCAGCGTTTCAGAACGCATCGCGCAGTATTTTTCGATAAGCGGCGTTGGGTCCTGGGTGTCGACAATGGAAGGACGCAGGGTCGCGCCGACGGAGAAGTGCAGGTAATCCACGCCGCGCGCCGCCAGTTTTTCCAGCAGGTACATGGTGTCTTCAAAGCGGATGCCCGGCACTTCCAGCTCTTCGGGGGAGAAGCGGTAGCCAATAATAAAAGCGTCGTCCGCGTACTGGCGCACCATTTTGTGGGTGATATCCAAAACTGCCAGCGGGAACTTCGCGCGGTTATCGCGGCTGCCGCCCCACTCGTCGTCACGCTGGTTAGAGTTTGGCGAATAGAATTGCTGAATCAGATAGGTGTTTGCCCCGTGGATTTCCACGCCGTCGAAGCCGGCCTGGATGGCGCGGCGCACCGCTTCACCAAACTTGCCGATCATGCCTTCGACTTCTTCGCCAGTCAGTGCCACTGGCGTTGCTGCGCCCTCACGCGGCGCGGCAACGGCACTTGGGCCAACCGGCGTACGGCCACCGATCAGTTTCGGGTCAACCATGCGGCCGCCGTGGTAAATCTGCAGCAGAGCCTTAGAGCCTTTGGATTTAATCGCCTCCGCGATTTTCGCCAGCCCGGCAATTTTCTCATCATTATCAATCCCGATCGCGCCCGGGAAGGCCAGACCGAGATCGTCGACGAAGCAGCACTCCACAATGATGGTGCCGATACTGCCGGAACGGGCACGATAGTACTCCACCAGTTCACTGGTAACGGTGCCGTCGTAATAGCCGGTGCAGGTGGTCATAGGGGCCATTAACAAACGGTTTTTCAGTTCGGTGCCATTCGGTAATGTGAAGGGGCTAAGAATACGTTCGTTAGTGCTCATATTAGAAACTCCAAACTTTTAAAAAATTAAGAATTCGTTATCGGATTAGTTTTTAGTTCGTCGTTATTTGCCGATGTCATGATATTAATATAATGATTTTTTTAGTTTCTAAAGTTATTACGTTAGTTAAAAAACTATTTAATCCCTGCAATAACACAAATAACACATTGGTGTTAGCGAATGTAATTCAGTCATTCACAATAATTTAAAATTCGTTAAATAAAAATTGGTAAAACCAATTTCCATCACGCATATAAAGCCATTAAAAACAACAATATATAAAACAAAGAAAACACGGATGTTACGAAAATGATAAAACAAACCAATAAAACAGGTAATACCCACATACGCCTGAGTGGTTATTAATAAAAGCATAAAAATAACGCTGCAATTCTGTTCTTTTGATCGCGATCAATAGTTATGGCATCCAAAAGCGCAATATAAAAACATCATCATTTTTTAATTTAGCGCCACCGTAAAAGCGTTAAATTGCTATTACTGAAAATACAAAACCGCACCTTTAATAACTAAAAAAAGCAAAGAAACTTAAGAAAATGATTTTGTTTTTTCAGTACGACCGAATCTTTGACAACTTAAGACGTGAAACTATGAATACAAAAACTGCTGTAACGCCCCCTGTGGCGAACCAGGCATCAAATGGAAACGCAAAACGTCTGCTGATGATGGCACTGCCCGTCATTGTCGCCGTACTGCTGCTGTTTGTTCCGGTACCGGAAGGTCTGCCTCCTTACGCATGGCACTATTTCGCTATCTTCGTTGGCGTGATCGTCGGTTTGATCTTCGAACCGCTGCCGGGTGCGGTGATCGGTCTGACCGGCGTGGTCGCCATTGCCCTGTGCAGCCAGTGGGTGCTGTTCAGCCCTGAACAGCTGGCTGACCCGAAATTCAAGCTGGCAGGCGCCTCCTTTAAGTGGGCGGTTAGCGGGTTTGGTAACTCGACCGTCTGGCTGATTTTCGGTGCCTTCATGTTCGCCGCAGGCTATGACAAAACCCGCTTCGGCCGCCGTCTGGCGCTGATTCTGGTGAAATACCTCGGCCGTCGCAGCCTGACGCTCGGTTACGCGATTACGTTTGCTGACCTGCTGCTGGCACCGTTCACCCCGTCCAACACCGCGCGCAGCGGCGGGACCATCTACCCGATTATCGCTAACCTGCCGCCGCTGTACGGTTCTAAACCGAACGACCCAAGCGCGCGTAAAATTGGTTCGTACCTGATGTGGGTGGCGATCACCGCGGCCTGTATCACCAGTTCAATGTTCCTCTCCGCCCTCGCGCCGAACCTTCTGGCGCTGGCGCTGGTGAAAAGTACGGTTGGGATCGATATCTCCTGGGGCACCTGGTTCCTCGCCTTCCTGCCGCTGGGTATCCTGCTGATTCTGGCCATGCCGCTGCTGGCCTACTGGTTCTACCCGCCAGAAGTGAAGGTGAACAACGAAGTGCCGCTGTGGGCGACCCGTGAGCTGGAAAAACTGGGCAAACTGTCCCGCAATGAAATTCTGCTGCTGGTGTTCGTGTGCTGTGCGCTGCTGATGTGGATCTTCGCCGCCGCGTGGATTGAACCCGCTATGGCTGCCCTGCTCATCGTCGGCCTGATGCTGTGGACCGGCGTGCTGGAGTGGAACGATATCACCGGTAACAAAGCGGCGTGGAACACCTTCGTCTGGTTCGCCACCCTGGTTGCGCTGGCGGACGGCCTCTCCTCTACCGGCTTCATCAGCTGGCTGGGTAAAGAAGGTGGTCTGTTAATGAGCGGTATCTCTCCGGGCGTGGCGACCATCGTCCTGCTGCTGGCGTTCTACCTGCTGCACTACCTGTTTGCCAGCACCACCGCGCACACCACGGCGCTGCTGCCAGCGATGCTGACCATCGCCTCCACCATTCCGGGCATGAATATGGAAGTGTTCGTTCTGCTGATGGTGACCTCGCTGGGCGTGATGGGGATCATCACCCCGTACGGTACTGGCCCAAGCCCGATCTACTACGGTAGCGGCTACCTGCCAACCAAAGACTACTGGCGCCTCGGCACCATCTTCGGTGCCATCTTCCTGGCGGCCCTGCTGCTGATTGGCTATCCGTGGATGTCCATGATGTTCTGATTTCTGACCGCCGGGGCCTTCCTCCGGCGGTTTTATTTTTGTGGAGCAAGCTATGTCAAACAAACCGTTTATCTACCAGAACCCCTTCCCTCTTTCGCATGACGACACCGAATACTACCTGCTGACCAAAGAGCACGTCTCCGTTGCCGAGTTCGAAGGCCAGGAAATCCTGAAAGTGGAGCCGGAAGCGCTGACCCTGCTGGCGCAGCAGGCCTTCCACGACGCCGCATTTATGCTGCGTCCTTCCCACCAGCAGCAGGTTGCCGCCATCCTCAACGACCCGGAAGCCAGCCAGAACGATAAGTACGTTGCCCTGCAGTTCCTGCGCAACTCCGAAATCGCGGCCAAAGGCGTGCTGCCGACCTGCCAGGATACCGGCACCGCGATCATCATGGGTAAAAAAGGCCAGCGCGTCTGGACCGGCGGCGGTGACGAAGCGGCCCTGAGCCAGGGCGTGTATAACACCTACATTGATGACAACCTGCGCTACTCCCAGAATGCGGCGCTGGATATGTATAAAGAGGTGAATACCGGTACCAATCTGCCCGCGCAGATCGATCTCTACAGCGTGGACGGCGATGAATACAAATTCCTGTGCATGGCGAAAGGCGGCGGCTCTGCCAACAAAACCTATCTCTACCAGGAAACCAAAGCGCTGATCACCCCGGCTAAGCTGAAAAATTACCTGGTTGAGAAGATGCGTACCCTGGGGACGGCAGCCTGCCCGCCGTACCACATTGCCTTTGTTATCGGCGGAACCTCGGCGGAAGCCACGCTGAAAACCGTGAAGCTGGCTTCCACGCGCTACTACGACGCGCTGCCAACGGAAGGCAACGAACACGGCCAGGCGTTCCGCGATATTCAGCTGGAACAGGAGCTGCTCCAGGAAGCACAGAACCTCGGCCTCGGCGCGCAGTTTGGCGGTAAATACTTCGCCCACGACATCCGCGTGATCCGCCTGCCGCGCCACGGCGCGTCCTGCCCTATTGGCATGGGAGTTTCCTGCTCCGCGGACCGCAACATCAAAGCGAAAATCAACCGCGACGGGATCTGGATTGAGAAGCTGGAGCACAACCCGGGCCAGTACATTCCTGAATCGCTGCGCCAGCAGGGTGAAGGCGACGTGGTCAGCATCAACCTGAACAAGCCGATGAATGAGATCCTGGCGCAGCTTTCCGCGCACCCGGTCTCTACCCGCCTGTCGCTGAACGGAACCATCATCGTGGCGCGCGACATCGCCCACGCGAAGCTGAAAGAGCTGATCGACAACGGCGAAGAACTGCCGCAGTACGTCAAAGATCATCCGATTTACTACGCAGGCCCGGCCAAAACGCCGGAAGGCTACGCGTCTGGCTCACTCGGTCCAACCACCGCAGGGCGCATGGATTCGTATGTGGACTTACTGCAGTCCCACGGTGCGAGCATGATCATGCTGGCAAAAGGCAACCGCAGCCAGCAGGTGACGGACGCCTGCCATAAGCACGGCGGCTTCTACCTGGGCAGCATCGGCGGCCCGGCGGCGGTGCTGGCGCAAAACAGCATTAAGAGCCTGGAGTGCGTCGCGTATCCTGAGCTGGGCATGGAAGCCATCTGGAAAATTGAAGTCGAGAACTTCCCGGCGTTTATCCTGGTGGATGACAAAGGCAACGATTTCTTCCAGCAGATCCAGAACCAGCAGTGTAAAGGCTGTTCACAGCGCTGAGTGCTTCCATACGTCCGGCAAGAGCGACAGCGTTTCAGCGATCGTGCTGCGCTTGTCGCTTCCCGGCTTCCAGATGGTGACCATCGTCTGACCAATCCCCTGGCTGCCCACTTCGGTGTGCAGCCTTTTTACGTTTTGCCACTGCCCGGCGTGAAAATGCGTCGGTAAGAATCCCCAGCCGCAGCCGCGCTCCAGCAAACCGCGCAGCATCTCCGGTTCATTGGTAAAGAGGGTATGCCCGGAAATCTGCAGGCGGCGTGCCACCGGCTCGTCCGAGGCGGGGTGCATGATGACCTGGGGCACCAGGGAGAGATCGAGCAGCGACAGAGGCGAAGAACGGTCAGCAAACAGCCCGCTGGCGGCATAAAAATCCATATCGATGGCACCCAGGGCGCGCCACTCCATATCATTGCCCACGCTGCGGTTGCGTGCCTGGCAGATGGCGAGATCCGCGTCGTTGTTCGCCAGCAGCCGTTCCGATTCATCCCGCGAGGCGCAAATAAGGCTCAGGCGGATTTTTCGCACCGCCATTTCAGCAATCACCCCGTGCAGAAAGGCTCTGGGCGTAAAAGGATCGTAGACCAGCGTCAGGTCCTGCGTGGCACCGTGCGGCACCTCTCTGGCAAACGCCTCAAAGGCTTTTACCTGCCGCATCAGCAGGTGCGCCTGGCGCTGAAGCTGTTCCCCTTCGGGCGTGAGCCGCAGGGTGCGGCCGTCGCGAATAAACAGCGCGTAGCCTAACCCATCCTCAAGAAAATCAACCAGATCGCGAAGCGTCGTTCGGTCCTTCTTCAGCGCCACCGCGGCTTTACTCAGGCTCCCGTTCTCGGCCACGGCGGTAAATGCCTCGAGCTGTGCAAAAGAGTAAATCAGTCCCGCCACGCTACGCTCCTTCTGTTTTTTGGGGGGATTTTCCCCCGCTACGCGTTTTTTATTATAGCCCCGGGGTTTTTAAACTGAAGCCGTTCCTAACCTGTAAGAGACGGATATGAAAAACAGAAAAGTAAACCATGCCCTGCTGGCGGGCCTTGTCTTCAGCACCCTGATCTCCCCTGCGGCAGTGGCGGCCTGTAAAGGCACCGACCTCAGCGCCTGCCCTGCCCCCTTCGACACCACGCTGCCTGACACCCATAAGATGCTCACCTGGAGTCAGGCCGATCGGGTGGTGGGCTTTCGCAATGACTACCGCAACTACGCCGGGGATGTTTTCCGCCACGGTAACTCTGTGCCGCTGGAAATGTCGGACAAGCCGCTCACGGACGCACACTATCAGGTCAACGGCAGGCGCTACGGCCTTCAGGAGTACCTCCAGCGCCAGAACGCCAGCGGCATGCTGGTACTGAAGGACGGCAAAATCGCCTGGAAGTATCTTGGAGAGGGCAATACCGACTCGACGCTCTGGACCTCGCGCTCGGTTGGGAAATCGGTGGTATCGACGCTGGTGGGCGTGGCCCTCAAAGAGGGAAAGATCCACTCGCTTGACGATCTGATCACGCGGTATGAACCCGACCTGAAAGGCACCGCGTGGGATGGCGTGACGCTCAGACAGCTGATCACCCATACCTCCGGCGTGGCCTGGAACGAGGATTACACCAACCCCCACTCCGACTTTGCGCAGCTCACCGAGTGCGAGGCGAAGCCGGGTACCTATGACTGCGTGCACAAGCTGGTGAAGGGGTTACGCAGAGCGCATCCGGCCGGAGAGAGCTGGTCTTACTCTTCGGGTGGCGCCTGGCTGCTGGGTGACGTGCTGGAGCGGGCCACCGGCATGACGCTCGCAGCTTATCTGGAGAAAAGCATCTGGCAGCCTTACGGCATGGCGAGCGACGGCGTGTGGCATGCCTACAGCAAAGGCCAGCACGACGTCGGCGCGCACGGCTTTAACGCCACGCTGGAGGACTGGGGACGCTTCGGGCAATTTATCCTGAACAACGGTACGCTGCCGAACGGTAAGACCATCCTGCCGGAAAACTGGCTCCGGCAGTCGTCAGACTGGACGAAGGCCAAAGGCTCGGTATCAGACGCCCATCCCGGGGGACTGTACGGCTATCAGTGGTGGAACAATGAAGTGCCCGCAAACGCCACGGGCGTAGTGCCAACAGCACAGGATTCGCTAAAAGGTTCGCTCTGGGCGCTGGGCATTTTCGGGCAGATGATCATGGTGAACCCGAAGGAAAATCTGGTCATCGTCCAGTGGTCTACCTGGCCGCAGGCGGAGCCGTCCTTCAGCGCCCAGCCGCTGGAAGCTTCTCTGATGTTTAGCGCGATTGCCAGGGCGCTGCGCTAAAATGCATCCGCCGGGTAATGAAGCGGTTACCCGGCGCATTCTGAAACGCGCCTCTGCGCCACATCACAAAATCGCAATATCAGAGACTTACAGATTACTGGTGAATAAAAAGCCAACGGTTTGTTAAGTTATTGTTGCCATTAATTGTATTTAACAACCGACTTATATTCATGCAAGAAATGCATCAGTCGATGCGGCATTTGCGCTTATCTAATTCCTCATCCTGATCCAGTTTTCAGAAACAGACGCGTAAAACGTCAACAATAAACTGGAGATAACCATGTTTTCCTCAACCTCACCTGCAACCGTACGGTCGAAAGCGGGCGCGATACTTCGCGTCACGTCCGGCAACTTTCTTGAGCAATTCGATTTCTTTCTGTTCGGCTTCTATGCCACCTACATCGCCCACACGTTCTTCCCGGCGAGCAGTGAATTTGCGTCGCTGATGATGACCTTCGCCGTCTTCGGCGCGGGCTTTTTGATGCGTCCAATCGGCGCCATCGTGCTTGGCGCGTATATCGACAAAGTGGGCCGCAGAAAGGGGCTGATTGTCACGCTGTCCATCATGGCGGCGGGGACCTTCCTGATCGTGCTTATTCCGTCTTATCAAAGTATCGGTCTGTGGGCGCCGCTGTTGGTGCTGACGGGCCGTCTGCTGCAAGGCTTTTCCGCCGGCGCGGAGCTTGGGGGCGTGTCGGTCTATCTGGCTGAAATCGCCACGCCGGGCCGCAAGGGTTTTTACACCAGCTGGCAGTCCGGTAGCCAGCAGGTCGCCATTATGGTCGCCGCCGCAATGGGCTTTGCGCTGAACGCGATGCTGGAAGAGAGCGCCATCCGCGAATGGGGCTGGCGAATCCCGTTCGTGTTCGGCTGTTTAATCGTGCCGTTTATCTTCTTCCTGCGCCGCAAGCTGGAAGAGACGGAAGAGTTCAGCGCGCGTCGCCATCATCTGGAGATGCGTCAGGTCTTTAAAACGCTGCTCGCGAACTGGCAGGTGGTGGTCGCGGGCATGCTGATGGTGGCGATGACCACCACGGCCTTTTATCTGATCACCGTTTATGCGCCCACCTTTGGCAAAAAGGTGCTAATGCTGAGCGCGTCGGACAGCCTGCTGGTCACGCTGCTGGTGGCGATCTCTAACTTCATCTGGCTGCCGGTGGGCGGTGCCCTGTCGGATCGCTTCGGGCGCAAGCCGGTGCTGATTGCCATGACCCTGCTGGCGCTGGCGACCAGCTACCCGGCCCTGACGCTGCTGGCGAGCGCGCCCAGCTTCTCGATGATGCTGAGCGTGCTGCTGTGGCTCTCCTTCCTCTACGGCCTCTATAACGGCGCAATGATCCCGGCTCTGACGGAAATTATGCCGGCTGAAGTGCGCGTGGCGGGCTTCTCGCTGGCTTACAGCCTGGCAACGGCGGTCTTTGGCGGCTTTACCCCGGTCATGTCCACCGCGCTGATTGAATACACCGGCGACAAAGCCTCGCCGGGCTACTGGATGAGCTTCGCCGCGGTATGTGCCCTGCTGGCGACGCTCTACCTCTACCGCCGCCGCGCGGTATCGCTGCAAAACACCGTCAAGTCAGAGGGGGCAGTATGAAACGCACTTATCGCTATACCGCAAGCGCGCTGGTGCTGACGTTCCTGAGCGTCAATGCCTTTGCCCAGGACGTGAAGGTGATGATCTCAGGCGGTTTTAAAGCCGCCCTTGAAAAGCTGGCCCCGGAATATGAACACCGGACCGGGGATAAAATTGTGATCATCCCCGGCCCCTCAATGGGCAATACGCCGCAGGCGATCCCAAACCGACTGGCGCGCGGCGAGAAGGCCGACGTGGTGATTATGGTGGGCGATGCGCTGGAGAAGCTCGAAAAGGCCAGCCAGACCCAGCCGGGTTCGCGAACGGAACTCGCGGATTCTCCCGTTGGCATGGTGGTAAAAAAAGGAGCGAAAGTACCGGATATCAGCAGCGATGCGAAACTGCGTGAAACGCTGCTGCAGGCCAGCTCCATCGCCTACTCTGACAGCGCCAGCGGCAGGTACGTCAGCCAGGCATTATTCAAAAAGCTGGGAATAGAAAAAGAAGTGGCGGGTAAAGCGACAAAGGTCGAACGTATTCCGGTCGCCTCAGAAGTGGCAAATGGAAAATACACCCTCGGTTTCCAGCAGGTTAGCGAGCTGTTGCCGGTTCAGGGCGTCACCTTTGTCGGGAAAATCCCTGACAATGTGCAATACATCACGCGCTTCGCGGGCGCGGTTACCCGCCATGCAGAACATCCCGGGGAGGGGAAAGCGCTGTTGACCTATCTCGCCTCACCGCCCTCAAGGGCCGTCATTACGGAGACGGGGATGATCCCCGTTACGTCCGGCGATACTGCTCGGTGATCTGCTTTTCCAGTTCAGCCGCAATATAAGACTGGATGCGCCCCCGGCGTCGGATAAGCCCCACGGTGCGTTTCACTTCCGGCGCCATCAGCGGCAGATGCGTCAACAGCGTGTGCTCTGAGGTCGGCATTGACATGGCGGGAACGGCAGCGATGCCGATCCCCGCCTCAACCATACCGAGCATCGTGGTAACGTGACGTGTTTCGCAGACGCTGGGCCGCTCGGGAACGATATCCCCCAGCATCCGGTCGAGCAGATTGCGGTTGCCTGACGTTTTATCGAGGGAGATATAATCCTGCTGGTAAAACGTCTTCCACGTCAGGTGACTCTTCTGCGCCAGAGGATGATCCTTTCTGCACGCCGCAACGTAGACATCCTCCACCAGCGGGAAAAATTCGATTTCAGACGGCAGGTTTCCTGCAAAGCAGATACCGAAATCCGCCTGGCTGCGGGCCACGGCGTCAATCACATTGCCCGCGCTGCTGTCGATGAGCTTAATGCGAACACGCGGATAGCGAGACTGAAAACGCCGGATCACGTCAGGCATAAAGTAACAGGCCGCGGAAGGTACCGTGGCAACCGTGATCAGCCCCGTCCGCTCTTCACTGGCCTTATCGACATCCGCGAGCATTGACTCAACGCTGTCGAGCAACTGTGCGGAGCGCTCGGCAAAGTTTTGTCCGTAGAGCGTCAGCGCCACGCGGCGGGTGGTGCGATCGAACAGCCTGTTTCCCAGCGCGGCTTCCAGCTTTTCAATCCTGCGGCTCAGCGCCGACTGGGATAAACAGATAGATTCAGCGGCGACACGGAAGTTACCGTATTCCACTAACGCTCTGAAAGCATAAAGATCGTTAAGGTCAAAATTCACGGGCATAGCGTCTGGATGTCCTGTCAGGGAATACGCAACAAAGTCAAAAATAATAGCGTCTTATTGACCTGCCGCAACCGCCCAGGCGTTGAAATACCGATCAGAGGTCGTTGAGATGCAGGCGGACGTACCCCGCGCGGTCTGCAATGGCCTGCCGATCCTCTTCCGTCATGTCCGCTAGCTGTTTAAAGACAATGCCCAGGCGGGGATTGTTACCGAGACGCGCCTTATTGCGCGCAAAGAAGTCCCAGTAAAGGGCATTGAAGGGGCACGCCTGTTCGCCGGTACGCTGGTTGTGTTGATACCGGCACCCCTGACAGTAATTACTCATTTTATGAATATATGACGCGCTCGAGACGTAGGGTTTACTCGCCAGTAACCCACCATCGCCAAACTGGCTCATGCCGAGGGTGTTGGGCAGCTCCACCCACTCAAAGGCATCAATATAGACTCCCAGATACCATTCATGGACCGCCTGCGGCGACAGGCCGCTGAGCAGGCTAAAGTTTCCAATGACCATCAGGCGCTGGATATGGTGGGCGTAAGCCTCGGTGAGCGACTGCCCAACGGCATGCGCCAGGCAGCGCATCTGCGTCTTCCCCGTCCAGAACCAGTCCGGCAGCGGGGCGTGCTGGTCTAAGGCATTCAGCTCCCGATAGCCCGGCATCTGCGACCAGTAGATCCCGCGCACATACTCCCGCCAGCCGAGAATTTGTCGGATAAACCCTTCTACGGCAGGCAGCGGCGCGTGGCCCGAACGCCACGCCTGCTGGGCGGCCGCGACCACTTCCCGCGGATTAAGCATTTTAGCGTTCAGCGCGAATGAAATTAACGAGTGGAAAAGAAAAGGTTCCTCCGCGTGCATCGCGTCCTGCCAGTTTCCAAACTGCGGGAGCACGTGCGCGATAAAATCATCCAGCCTGGCTTTGGCTTCCGCACGGTTGAGCGGCCAGCGAAAATTGTCGGCCTGCGGTTCGCCGAAGGTCTTTACGCCGCAGCGTTGGATCTCCGCCCATAAGGCGGAACGATCGTGGCAGGGACGCGCGTCCCCCGGCGCGGGAGGCTCGCCGGACCAGCGCTTGCGGTTTTCAGCATCGAAATTCCATTTCCCCCCTTCCGGCTCGCCTTCAGAGGTTAACAGGACGCCGTGCTGACGACGCATTTCCCGATAAAAGTACTCCATTCGCCAGCTTTTGCGTGACGCAAAGAACGCGCTGACCTGTTCCCGAGTGGTGAAAAAATGCTCGCTACTGACGCAGGCCGTTTCAACGGAGACCGTCTTCGCCCACGCCTGCAGCTGCGTATCAAGACGCCATTCGTCTGGCTCCTGCCATATCACCCTATCCGCGCGGTAATGCGCGACAAGCGCGTTGAGATTGTCTTCCAGCGCGCCGCGGTTCGAGCCATCAGAGAGCCGGACATACCTCACCCGATGCCCCTTCTCTTTTAATGCAGAGGCAAACGCGCGCATGGCGGCGAAGATAGCGATAACTTTCTGGGCGTGATGAAGCACATAGGCGGTTTCTGCCCGGAGTTCCAGCATCACGTAAATGACGTTCGGACTGCAGGTATCAAACCAGCTGTGATGCGGATTAAGCTGATCGCCCAGGATCAGACGCAGCTCGGTCAACGGTGGCTCCTGCGGCAACGCTCAGAACAGTATTTAACCTCATTCCAGCATTTCGCCCATTTCTTGCGCCACGTCATGGGCCGCTGGCAGTGCACACACAGTCGACTGGGCAGGTCCTGCTTGTTACCTTTGAAATCGCTCATCTTTTCAATACCGCACTGATTAATTCACCCCACCTGCGGATAAAGGCCACGACAGACTTCACAAAATGAAGGTGATGCCCGCAAACCGCTACCCACCGCTACGTACGAAATGATAGTTTATTCAGGCTGGATTTGTCGCAGTGAACGATTTTCTGGCATCTTAACCGAACCTGACTTTCCCATTTTTGTTCAAGTGACGAGTTTGCGAGCAAAGCGATGATAAAGTGGCCCTGGAAAACGAATGAGGCTGGCCGGGATGTAGCGCTGCCATGGGATGACGCGCTGACGATCCCTGTTCTGGCTAATCTAAACCCGGATGAACAATCGAAACTGGTTCAACTGGCGGATCGTTTTTTACAGCAAAAACGCCTGGTGCCACTGCAGGGGTTTGAACTCGATCCCCTGAAAAACGCCCGCATCGCCCTGCTGTTCTGTCTGCCGGTGCTTGCACTCGGCATTGAGTGGCTGGACGGTTTCCACGAAGTGCTTATCTATCCCGCGCCGTTCGTGGTGGATGACGAATGGCAGGACGACATCGGGCTGGTGCATAACCAGCGCGTGGTGCAGTCCGGACAAAGCTGGCAGCAAGGGCCGATAATCCTCAACTGGCTCGATATTCAGGACTCGTTCGACGCCTCCGGTTTTAATCTGATTATCCATGAGGTGGCGCACAAACTGGATACCCGCAACGGCGATCGCGCCAGCGGCGTTCCGCTGATCCCGCTTCGCGAGGTCGCGGGCTGGGAGCACGACCTGCACGCGGCGATGGATAACATCCAGGATGAAATAGACCTTGTGGGCGAGAGCGCGGCCAGCATTGACGCCTATGCGGCAACCGACCCGGCTGAGTGCTTTGCGGTGCTCTCCGAGTATTTCTTCAGCGCGCCAGAGCTTTTCGCGCCCCGTTTCCCGGCCCTGTGGCAACGTTTCTGCCAGTTTTATCAGCAGGATCCGCTCCAGCGCCTGCGGCAGAATGAGGGGGCTGGCGGGCATTCCTCCTCCCGCCAGGTCCATTAAGCTTTTTCAGCAGGGGTACGCTCAGTTGACCATACCCCTATGCTCAGGGCTAAAAACAGCACCGCCATTCCCCATGCGGCCACCGTTAAAGCCTGCTCCCCGTAAAAGCGCGTCACGACCGGCACCAGCAGTGCGCTGACGCCGTAGCCTAACGTGTGGCTGGTGGCGATGACGCCCGCGCCTTTCCCCGTCGTCAGCCGATCGTTCAGCAGAAGCTGGTAGCCCGGCGTGGCCATCGCCGCCCCGAGTGACGTGATAACAATCCCCACGTAGAACAACATTAAACCGGCAACAGACATCAGCCCAAGCCCTGCCACCATCAGCACCGCCGCGATACAGAGCAATGTCACCGGGCTGAAATGCTGCGGGCGTACCACCAGAAACTGTGCCGCGAGCGTGGCCAGCGCGGCCAGGCTCAGCAGGAGCGCGACATGATGGCTGATCTCCCGGGCGTTACCGTCCAGCAGCGGGCTAAGATGCGGTGACAGGCCAATCTGCATCAGGCTCACCAGCGCCGCCAGCAGCAGCGCCAGCAGCAGGAACGGCAGCATGGAGGCCTGCAGGCGGGTTGCCTGGTGGGCTACCGGCGGCAGCGGCGGGTCAGCGACTTCGCGAAGCACCAGCAGCAGAGCGAGAAGCGGCGCAACCGCCATCAGCCAGAGCGGCGCGACCGGATTAACGCTGAGCATCAGCGCCGCCAGCGGTGGGCCGAGCAAACGCCCGCAGCTGAGGCCGGAGCTTATCGTCGCCAGCGCCGCCATTCTTTTCTCCAGTCCCGCACGCTGAATCGCCCACGTCTGGGCCGCAGGCACCAGCCCCGAGACCGTCAGTCCGTAGAGCAGGCGCGAGAATATAAGCCCCGCCAGCCCCCAGACCGTATCCAGCCTTCCGGCCGCCATCGCCCAGACCACCAGCGCCATCACAACAAAACTGGCCAGATAGCCGCTTAGCGAGGCCAGCATGACGGACTTACACCCCTTCCGCTCGCTCTGACGCCCCCACCAGGGTGATGCCGGTAAAAAGAGCATGGATCCAAACATCAACAGCCCGGCCCAGACCGAGAGTGACAGCCCGGTCAGGGTGACCAGCTGCGGGAGCATCACCAGCAAACCGTTTTGCCCGATGCCCAGTAAACCCGCAGATAGCGCCAGGGGCCAGTTAGCTTTTGAGGTGACGTTTTCCGTCAAGGTTTCAGAGTCAGCGCGCATGAGAATGTGAACATAGTGTCAATAAATGTGTGGAAATTATGAAGTTTATGAAAACAAATATTGCAAAAATGGTTGCGAGTGTAAACAGAATGAATATCATAACGAGAATTATTATCAATCATGGAATGAGGTACATCTATGCGTGCTCTGCTCCGCGCCGCCGGTACAGACGTTGCAGCCCAGTGTTTTTTAAACGCCCTGTTGCGCGAAACGAAGGACTGGCGCTATCTCCCCGCTACCGATGCGGATGCGCTATCTGAGATCCATATCCCGCTTTCCCAAACCCAGGCGCTTCGGGTGCCGGTACGCTATTTCTCTCCCACCCAGCATCATCAGTACCGTTTCCCGGCAACGCTTATTCAGAGCAACAGCGACCGCAGTGACGCTGTCACATTCTCTCAACTGGTTGATTTAATTCTTGAAAAACCGTCCGTAAAAGGCTCGCTGGATGCCGATACGCTGGCGCGTTTTAAGCAGCGCGTTCTCGAAAGCCATGTCCATACCTGGCAGGCGATTGATTTACGCCACCGCTGGGCAACCCTGCGCGATAAGCCGCTGACGTTTGCCGACGCGGAACAGGCGCTGCTGGTCGGCCATGCGTTTCATCCGGCACCGAAGTCGCACGAGCCGTTCAACGAAACCGAGGCGCGTCGCTACCTGCCTGATTTCGCCTCCCGCTTCCCGCTGCGCTGGTTTGCCGTTGAGAGCACACTCGTTGCCGGCGACAGCCTGAACGTCTCCCTGCGTGAACGTCTGCTGCGCTTTGCGGCCCAGAGCGCGCCCGAGCTGCTCGGCCACTTCACCGACACCCGTTGGCTGCTGCCGATGCACCCGTGGCAGGCCGACTATCTGCTGGAGCAAGACTGGTGCCAGCGTCTGGCGGGAAACGGTTCACTGCAGGATCTGGGTGAAGCGGGCGCACAGTGGCTGCCCACCAGTTCCTCCCGCTCGCTGTACAGCGAGACCAACAGCGACATGATTAAGTTCTCCCTCAGCGTGCGCCTGACCAACTCCGTGCGCACGCTGTCGGTGAAAGAGGTGAAGCGCGGCATGCGCCTGGCGCGTCTGGCAAAAACGGAACGCTGGCAGGAATTACAGGCGCGCTACCCGACCATGCGCGTGATGCAGGAAGACGGCTGGGCGGGACTGCGCGATGACAGCGGCGTCATTCAGGAAGAGAGCCTGATGGCCCTGCGCGTTAATCTGCTGTTCGATACGCCAGCCACCCAGACCAACGTGCTGGTGAGCCTGACGCAGGCCGCGCCGGACGGCGGTGACAGCCTGCTCGCTGCGGCGGTGCGCCGTCTGAGCCAGCGTCTCGATTTACCGCTCGCTCAGGCCGCCCGCTGCTGGCTGGACGCCTACTGCGACCGCGTATTGCTTCCGCTGTTCAGCGCCGAGGCGGACTACGGTCTGGTCCTGCTGGCGCACCAGCAAAATATCCTCGTTGAGATGCAGCAGGATTTCCCGGTCGGGCTGATCTATCGCGACTGCCAGGGCAGCGCGTGGACCGAAGGCGCCGACGCGTGGCTGAAAGAGGCGGGCGAAACTGAGGTGGAAAACCGCTTCGGCGAGAGCCAGCTGCTGCGCTACTTCCCTTACTACCTGCTGCTGAACTCCACCCTTGCCGTCACCGCCTCCCTTGCCGCCGCCGGATTTGACAGCGAAGAGAGCCTGATGTCCCGGGTGCGCGACGCGCTGGCAGAACTGCGCCGCACGGCGAAGCAAACCCGCTGCCTCGACTACGTGCTCGACAGCCCGACCTGGAACTGCAAAGGCAACTTCTTCTGCTACCTGCACGATCGCAATGAAAACACCATCGCCGATCCGGCGGTGATCTATTTCGACTTTAGCAACCCGTTCTACAAGGAGAAGGCGTGATGGCTATCGCGAATATCGTCCATTCCGGCTACGGCTTTCACTGCACCGCAACGGATCGCCCCCTGCCGCTGGCGTTGGGTCTCGACGGCAGCGCGGTGCTGGAGCGTCTGAAGGGGATCCCGGACGGCTGGTTGATGGAAGCTCTGGATCAGCTGTTTGTGGCCGCCCCCGCGCTGACCGGCATTACGTTACCGTGGGCGGACTGGCAGGATGAACCCCAGGCGCAGGCGCTGTTTGGCCTGGCCCACGGTGATTATCTGGCGCGCAATGCCTTCTGGCAGTTGCCGCTGTGGCTGAAAGGCGAATGGCATCAGGCGAGCGGCGGAATGCAGTTTGACGAGAGCCGTCAGCTGTATTTCCCGCTGCGCCCTCACCGCCCGCAGGGCGAAGTGTATCGCCGTTACGATCCGCAAATTAAGCGCACCCTCAGCTTCCGCGTGGCCGACGTCGCGCTGGACGGCGAACGTTTTACCCGCTGGATGAACAACCCGCGCGTGAACGCCTTCTGGGAGATGGCGGGCCCGCAGGCCGAGCAGGAAAACTACCTGCGCCGTCAGCTCGACTCGACCTACTGCTACCCGGTTATCGGCTGCTTCGACGACCAGCCGTTCGGCTATTTTGAACTCTACTGGGCGGCGGAAGACCGTATTGGCCGCCACTACCGCTGGCAGCCGTTTGACCGCGGGCTACACATGCTGGTGGGCGAAGAAAACTGGCGCGGTGCGCAGTATATCCGCAGCTGGCTGCGCGGTCTGAGCCACTACCTGTATCTGGATGAACCGCGCACCACGCGGATTGTCGCCGAGCCGCGCTTCGATAACCAGCGCCTGTTCCGCCATCTGGACTCTGCCGGTTTCGACACGGTGAAAGAGTTCGACTTCCCGCATAAACGCTCGCGCCTCATTATGAGCCAGCGTCACCGCTTCTTCAGCGAGGTGGGCCTGTGAACGCGCTCTGGGAAAAAGTGAACCGCGAGATGGTGGCGAAGATCCTCGCCGAGCTGGAGTATGAACGCACCCTGCGCGCTGAGCCGCTTGCGTCTGACGCCTGGCGCATCACCATGGGCAACGAGTCCTGGCAGTTTTGCGCCACGCGCGGGATCTGGGGCTGGTTGCATATCGACCCGGATAGCCTGACCACCGCCAGCGGTGCCGCCGTGGAGGCGGAGCGCGCGCTGCTGCAGCTGGCGAAGGTGCTGGAGATGAGCGACGCGCAGACGGCGGAGCACATGGAAGATCTCTACGCCACGCTGCGCGGCGACATGCAGCTGCTGCAGGCGCGTGAAGCGCTGGACGCGGACGCGCTGATCCACCTCGATCCGGACGAATTACAGTGCCTGATGCGCGGTCACCCGAAGTTTATTTTCAACAAAGGCCGCCGCGGCTGGGGTCTGGACGCGCTGCGTCAGTACGCGCCTGAGTATCGCGGACGTTTTCGTCTGCACTGGGTTGCCGTTCAGCGGGAGCATCTGGTCTGGAGCAGCGACGCCGATTGCGATATCAGCGCCCTGCTGGCCAGCGCCATGGACAACGCCGAGCGCGCCCGCTTTGACACCCGCTGGCAGGCGCTGGGTCTCGACGACGGCTGGCTGCCCGTGCCGCTGCACCCGTGGCAGTGGCAGCAAAAAATTGCCATTCATTTCCTTGCGCAGCTGGCGCGCGGTGAAATGGTTGAGCTGGGCGAGTTTGGCGATGAGTACCTGGCCCAGCAGTCCCTGCGCACGCTCACCAACGCCAGCCGCCGCGCGCCGTATGACATCAAGCTGCCGCTGACCATCTATAACACCTCCTGCTATCGCGGTATTCCGGGCAAATACATTGCCGCCGGGCCGCTGGCCTCGCGCTGGCTGCAGCAGCAGTTCGCCAGCGACGCCACGCTTGCCCGCTCTGGCGCGCAGGTGCTGGGTGAGCCCGCTGCTGGATACCTGTCGCACCCGGGCTATGCGGCGCTGCCGAAAGCACCCTATCGCTATCAGGAGATGCTGGGCGTGATCTGGCGGGAAAACCCGTCCTGCTATCTGCAGGACGGCGAACAGGCGGTGCTCCTGGCTGCGCTAATGGAAACCGACAACGCCGGGCGTCCGCTCATCGACGCGTGGATCAACCGTTCCGGGTTAAGCCCTGACGCATGGCTGGAAAAACTGTTTGAGGCATCGGTGATCCCGTTCTATCACCTGCTCTGCCGCTACGGCGTGGCGCTGATCGCCCACGGCCAGAACGTGACGCTGGTGATGAAGGATTATGTCCCGCAGCGCATCCTGCTGAAGGATTTCCAGGGCGATATGCGCCTGGTGGATGAAGATTTCCCTCAGGCCCAGAGCCTGCCGGAACAGGTGAAGGCCGTCACGGCGCGCCTGAGCGCGGATTACATCATTCACGATCTGCAAACCGGCAACTTTGTGACGGTGCTGCGTTTTATCTCACGCCTCACGCTGCAAAGCGGCGTCAGCGAAACGCGTTTCTATCAGATCCTCGCCGGGGTTCTGCACCGCTATATGGCCGCGCACCCCGAGCTTGCCGATCGCTTCGCGAAGTTCGACCTGTTTAAGCCGCAGATTATTCGCGTGATCCTCAACCCGGTCAAACTGACCTTCTCCGAACACGACGGCGGCAGTCGCATGCTGCCGAACTACGTCACCGACCTTGATAACCCTCTTTTTCTGGCCTCCCGGGAGTCAGCGCAATGAAAACCTATGATTTCATCGGCATTGGTATCGGCCCGTTTAACCTCAGCATCGCCGCGCTGGCGGAAGGGCTGGACGGTTTTAGCTCGCTGTTTCTTGAGCGTAAACCTCACTTTTCCTGGCACCCGGGAATGATGGTGCCTGACTGCCACATGCAGACCAGCTTCCTGAAGGATCTGGTCAGCGCCGTGGAGCCGACCAACCGCCACAGCTTCCTGAACTACCTGGTGCAGCGCAAAAAGTTCTACCGCTTCCTGACCACCGAACAGCGCACCGTTTCGCGGGAAGAGTTTGCCGATTACCTGTGCTGGGCGGCGGACAACCTCACCAACCTGTCCTTTAGCCAGCAGGTGCAGCAGGTGAGCTTTGATGAGAAAAACGGCCTGTTTGAGGTGGTGACCCAGCGCGACCGCTTCCTGGCGCGCCACGTCTGCGTAGGGATCGGTAAGCAGATCAACCTGCCGGACTGCGTCACGACGCAGGACGATAGCTGCTTCCATGCCAGCGAGATGATGCTGCGCACGCCGGATCTCGCGGGCAAGCGCGTTACCATCGTCGGCGGCGGCCAGAGCGGTGCCGACCTGTTCCTGAATATTTTCCGTGGCGAATGGGGCCAGCCGCTGAGCCTGAACTGGGTCTCGCGCCGCAACAACTACAATGCGCTGGATGAAGCCGCCTTTGCTAACGAGTATTTCACGCCGGAGTACGTGGACAGCTTCTCCACGCTCGGTGAAGAGGCACGTCGGCAGATGCTACACGAGCAGAAGATGACCTCCGACGGCATCACCACCGAGTCACTGCTGGCGATTTACCGCGCCATGTACCATCGCTTCGAAGTACTGCGTGAAAAACCCTGGGCGCACCTGATGCCGTCCCGCTCGGTGACAGCCCTGACGCGCCTGGAAAACGGCCAGCGCCTGAGCATACAGCATCACCTTGACGGCGGCCGAGAGCAGCTGGAGAGCGACGTGACGATCTTTGCCACCGGCTATCGCGCCGTGCAGCCTGCGTTCCTGGCGCCGCTGTCTCACCGCCTGCATCTGGATACGGACGAAGCCTTCTGCATCAACAACGATTTCACCCTCAAATGGGACGGTCCGCAGAGCAACCGCCTGTTCGCCGTGAATGCCGGGATGCACCGTCTCGGCATTGCCGAACCCCAGCTCAGCCTGATGGCCTGGCGCGCGGCGCGCATTCTGAATCGCGCGCACGCTGACGAGCCGTTTGAGCTGGCTACCACGCCTGGCGTTATCCACTGGCGAAGCACCACCAGCCCGGAGAACAGTCAGGTTTTTAAATCATTAGCAAAAACCACCGAGTACTGACACACACAATCAGGGTCAACATAACAATGAAACGTTCTCATCTTTGGGTTTTAAATCCTTGCTTGCTTGCAATGCTTTCTACCTCTGCGTGGGCGGAAGAACAAAAGGAAGAAAATATCGTGGTCTCCGCCAGCCGCGCGCACCGCAGCGTGGCGGAGATGGCGCAGACCACCTGGGTCATTGAGCGGGCTGAAATTGAGCAGCAGGTTCAGGGCGGGAAAGAGATTAAAGAAGTGCTGGCACAGCTGATCCCGGGTATGGACGTCAGCAGCCAGGGGCGTACCAATTACGGCATGAACCTGCGCGGCCGCTCCATGATGGTGATGGTGGACGGCGTGCGCCTGAACTCGTCCCGCAGCGACAGCCGCCAGCTCGACTCTATCGATCCGTTCAACATTGACCGTATCGAAGTCATCTCCGGCGCCACGTCACTCTACGGCGGAGGCAGTACCGGCGGTCTGGTGAATATCGTTACCAAAAAGGGCCAGCCTGAGACCGAAGTCGAGTTCCAGACGGGTGCTAAAAGCGGGTTCAACAGCCACAACGACCATGATGAGAACGTATCGGCAGCGGTCAGCGGCGGCAACGATAACGCATCCGGTCGTCTGTCGGTGTCGTATCAGCGCTACGGCGGCTGGTATGATGGCAACGGCGACGAGGTGATCATTGATAACACCCAGACCGGCTTACAGTATTCCGACCGTATCGATGTGATGGGCACAGGCACCCTCAATATTGACGATCACCAGCAGCTGCAACTGACCACTCAGTACTATAAGAGCGAGTCCGACGGCAAGCATGGTCTGTATCTCGGGAAGAACTTCTCGGCGGTCACGGGGGATGCGACCGCGTACAACAAAGGTAACCTCGATTCTGACCGCGTGCCGGGTACCGAGCGCCATCTGATCAACCTGCAGTACTCCAATACCGATTTCTGGGGCCAGGATCTGGTCGCGCAGATTTACTATCGCGACGAGAGCCTGACCTACTATCCGTTCCCGACCCTGACCAAAGGCGTGGTCAGCAGCATCGGCGCGTCGCAGCAGAAAACCGATTTTTACGGCGGCAAGCTGACGCTGAACAGCAAGCCGGTGGACGATTTGACGCTGACCTGGGGTATGGATGCCGACCACGAAACCTTCGACGCCAACCAGCAGTTCTTTAACCTGAGCAAAGCTGCAGCGAGCGGCGGCATGGAGCTGGATAACGCCTACAACGTGGGCCGCTACCCGGGCTACAGCATCACCAACCTCGCCCCGTTCCTGCAGGCCAGCTACGATATTGACGCCATCACCCTGAGCGGCGGCGTGCGCTACCAGTACACCGAGAACAAGGTGGACGATTTTGTCGGTTACACCCAGCAGCAGGCCATCGCTACCGGGAAAGCCACCTCCGCCGACGCGGTGCCGGGTGGGAAAACCGATTACAACAACTTCCTGTTTAACGCCGGGATCCTTGGTCGCCTGACCGAACAGCAGCAGGTGTGGTTTAACTTCTCCCAGGGCTTCGAAATTCCGGACCTGGCGAAGTACTACGGCTCCGGGACCTATCAGCTCAGCAACGGTCACTATCGCCTGCTGAACAGCGTCAACGTGAACGACTCGAAGCTGGACGGTATCAAGGTCAACGCTTATGAGCTGGGCTGGCGCTACACCGGGGATAACCTGCGCACGCAGGTTGCGGCGTATTACTCGCTCTCGGATAAAACCATCACCATCAACAAGACGGACATGACCATCAACCTGGAAGACGACAAGCGTCGTATCTACGGGGTGGAAGGTCAGGTGGACTATTTCTTCACCAACAGCGACTGGAGCACGGGCGCGAACTTTAACGCCATTAAGTCTGAAACCCGCGAAAACGGGAAATGGGAGAAGCTGACGGTCGACAGCGCCAGCCCGTCAAAAGCCAGCGCGTGGGTCAACTGGGCGCCGGGCGACTGGACCCTGCGCGTGCAGAGCACGCAGACCTTTGACGTCTCCGACGCCGACGGCAAGAAGATCGATGGCTACAACACGGTCGACTTCCTGGGCAGCTACGCCCTGCCGGTGGGTAAAGTCAGCTTCAGCGTGGAAAACCTGCTGGACAAAGACTACACCACCGCCTGGGGCCAGCGCGCGCCGGGGCTGTATAGCCCAACCTACGGTGCACCAGGTCTGTATACCTACAAAGGCCGCGGGCGGACGTTTGGTCTGAACTACTCCGTTCTGTTCTAATCCTGCGCGCCGCCTGCGGGCGGCGCAATTTGCTGTGTAATTTCGAAGCAAATTTACTATAAAATCAGCGATTTGCTGAAATTGTCGGCAAACGAACGAAAAGTGCGTTTTCACCCTTTGACAAGGCGTAGTGAGGTCGCTACTATGCGCCTCGTTCACACGATTCCTCTGTAGTTCAGTCGGTAGAACGGCGGACTGTTAATCCGTATGTCACTGGTTCGAGTCCAGTCAGAGGAGCCAAATTTGAAAAGCCTGCTTTTGAAGCAGGCTTTTTGCTTTTCTGCGTCGGGTAAAATTGTCGGGTGGCTGCTTCGCCTTACCCGACCTACGGGACCGTAGGCCCGGTAAGCGCAGCGCCACCGGGCAATAAACCGCTGCTTTCATCAATTTACCTCTGTCTTATCTTTCGACTGGCGGAAGAACCCGTAACGCTCAGGGCAGCCGGGCAATCACCTTTATCTCAAACTGGAATCCGTACAGCCACGTCACGCCGATCCCTGTCAACGTAGGGTAAGGCGCTTCCCCCCAATATTCTGGCAGGATACTCCAGATAGCGTCGAGGTTTGACTCGGGGTCGACGACAAAGAGGGTCACGTCAACCACGTCACTGAACGTGCAGCCCGCAGCCGCGAGGACAGCATTAAGATTATCGAAGGCCAGCCTGACCTGCGTTTTCAGATCGGGCTCAGGCGAACCATCCTCGCGACTACCCACCTGCCCCGAAACGAACAAGAAACCGTTGGATTTGATGGCGGGTGAATACCGATTGCGCTCATAGAGCGCCTGCCGACCGGAGGGGAAAACTGCTTCGCGTGCTGTCATGTTTGTACCTTTGTAATGGGGCGAAATCTGCCCGGTGAACATACAGACACTTTACAGGTGCAGGTTCTGGCGGATAAACAAGCGACTTTGTCCATCATTGTTTGTAATATCCAAACAATCGGTGAAAAGAGAGGACAAGTGATGGATCGTTTCGATGCGATGCGCGCCTTTGCTCGCGTGGTGGAGGCAGGCAGTTTTACAAAGGCTGCCCAAACGCTTCATATGAGCAAAACTACAGTGACGCAGCTCATTCAGCAGCTGGAAGCGCGCCTGCGCGTCAAGCTGCTCCATCGCACCACCCGCAGGCTCGGCGTCACTCCCGATGGCGCGATCTACTACGAGCGCGTCATCCGCCTGTTGGCGGATATGGAAGATGCTGAAAACAGCCTGTCCAGCGCGACGATGACGCCCAGGGGACGCCTGCGGATAGATGTGCCCACTCCTCTCGCCCGCCTGGTGCTGGTGCCCGCGCTGCCGGCTTTTCACGCACGCTATCCTGATATTCAATTCGACCTGGGCGTGAGTGACCGGGTGGTGGATCTGATCGGCGACAACGTGGATTGCGTCCTGCGCGGTGGCGAAATCAACGACCAGTCCCTGATCGCACGTCATGTCGGTGATTTGCAAATCGGTGTTTACGTCGCACCGAGCTATGTGGAACGCCTTGGCTCCCCTGCGCATCCGCGTGAGCTGGAAAACACCGACCATCGCATAGTGGGATTCTTATCCTCACGCACCGGTAAGATTGATCCTCTGTTACTGCACAGCGAGAGTGAACATATTGAAATCAAGGGCAGCTACGTGCTTGCAGTGGATGATGGCAATGCTTACCTCGAAGCTGGGTTAGCGGGATTAGGCGTAATTGCGCTGCCGGTCTATATGGCAGAAGCGCATCAGGCTTGTGGTTCCTTGATTCGGCTGTTCGAACATTGGCGTATTAAGCCAATGCCCCTGTACCTGGCATTTCCGCCTAACCGCCATGTCAACGCCAGACTGCGCGTTTTTATTGATTGGATCGTTGAATTGATGCGGCAACATGTTCCTAATTCCAATAATAAGTCACTTACTCCCAGCCCCTGATTCGCTCATTAGGGTTGGTTACTTTCCACAGCACTCACCGCTCGCCGCCAGGCCGCCACCTCCTCATCCAGCCACGCCACAAAAAGCCCCACCTCCGGCTTCGCCTCCGTTAACTGCGCCGTCACCAGCCAGTAAGGCCAGGGATACGGTGCGGTGACAGAGGTTAGCTGGACCAGTTCACCTCGGGTGATGGCATCCTGAACCAGAGAGCGGCGCTCCAGCGCGATGCCTTCTCCAAGCCGGACGGCTTCGATAATTAAATTCGAGTCGTTAACGCATAAACCGCCAGGCACGATCTCTTTCTCAAGACCCGCATTCATGCACCATGCTTTCCACGACTCCATGGAGAAAATAATATGACTCTTTGCAATCTCCGCTGGCGTAGCGGGCAGCACGCCCCCGTTATAGCCCGGTGCGGCCACCACAATAAGCTCATCGGAAAAAAGATAATGGCTTTCACTCTCTTCCCAGTTTCCCTGCCCCATCCGTATCGCGATATCTATCCCTTCCTGCTGCAGGCTGGTGACCGTCAGGCTGGCCTGGATCCGCAGGGTAATAAGCGGATATTTCGCCCGAAAACGAGCCAGACGCGGTAATAACCAGTGGCATCCAAATGACGGCACCATCGCCAGCGTCAACTCCTGCTTTCTCGGCTTCACCTGTACGAGTCGGGTAGCATCCGCGATGTGGTTCAACGCTTCGCGTACCTGTAAGGCATAGAGCCGCCCTTCTTCGTTGATCTGCACTCCTCGCCCCTGACGGATAAACAGCTTTACGCCCACCATCTCCTCCAGCGTTTTGATCTGCTGGCTGATAGCGGAATGGGTAACGTGGAGTTCTTTCGCCGCCAGCGTCACGCTGCCAAGACGGGCGACGGCTTCAAAGCTTCGCAAACTGGCAATGGGTGGAAAATCCGACATGAAAGCACTTCCTTATCTGCGCTGGATATACAGCGGCAACCTGATCATATGTCAGTAATACTAACCCTTACGGTAAGATACTGAAGATATTCACCATGCAAATTGTATTGTAATGTCGGGTCATCCTTTTCAATGACGCGTTCTTTCACAGAGACAGGAAAACGGGAAAGATGATTAAGCTTGTTGGCATGATGGATTCACCTTATGTACGGCGCGTGGCGATCTCCCTTGAGCTTTATGGCGTTGAGTTTGAAAGCCAGCCGCTGTCAGTCTTTAGCACCTTCGACGCGTTCTCCCGGATCAACCCCGCGGTAAAAGCCCCGACGCTGGTTCTGGATAACGGAATACATCTGATGGATTCCTCGCTGATACTGAATTATTTTGAGGCTCAGGCCGCCCCTGAGCGCAGACTCCTGCCCGTCGATCCAGATGCGCTGGCAAACGATCTCCAGACGCTGGGCTTTATCCTCGCCGCTGCGGAGAAAGCCGTGCAAAATGTTTATGAACACAACCTGCGCCCGGTTGAGAAGCAGCATGATACATGGGTCGAACGCATTACAACCCAACTGCTGGCGGCCTGCAGGGAATGGAATAGATTACTGCAGGCGCGTCCGGTCACCACAGTGCCCAATCAGGTGGCCATTACCGGCACGGTTGTCTGGACGTTTATGCTGTCGATGATCCCGCACATCGTTAGTGCAGCGGAGTTTAGCGCGATCCAATCGCTTGCCGAATCATTCGAATCACAGGCGGTCTTTAGAAAATACCCATTCAGCTAAGTGGCGAGCCCGGTAAGCACTCGCCACCGGGCAAAACCGCACCTAAATCTGATAATCAATCGCCACTTCTTCCGGCTCCATCACCTGACGTTTAATCTCATCCACCGACAGCCCGGCGTTGCAGAGCTCGATAAAGCGCCACACATAGTTACGTTGCAGCTGTCCACGCTTCAGGCCAAGCCATACGGTGTTGGCGTCAAACAGATGACGCGTGTCAAGACGCACCAGGTTCCCATCTTCGCGTTCCCCACTGGACTGTTCCGCCACCAGGCCAATGCCCAGCCCCAGTTCGACGTAGGTTTTGATCACGTCAGAATCCTGCGCGCTCAGCACGATGTCCGGCGTTAACCCTTTGCGGTTGAAGGCTTCATCAATACGCGAGCGTCCGGTGATCCCCTGGCGGTAGGTAATGAGTGGCCATTTCGCAATGTCTTCCAGCGTCAGGGGAGAAACCTGATTCAGCGGATGATCGACCGGAAGTAATAAGCTGTGGTACCAGCGGAACCAGGGGAAAGCCACCAGCAGCGGATCGTTGCTCAGGCGTTCGCTGGCAATGCCGATATCCGCCCCACCGTTTTGCAGCAGCACTTCAATTTCCTGCGGCGTGCCCTGGATAAGCTCCAGACGGACGTCAGGGAAAAGTTCGCGGAACGCTTTAATCACCGGCGGCAGGCTGTAGCGCGCCTGGGTGTGGGTGGTGGCAATGGTGAGCACGCCCGAGGCGTCATTGGTGAAGAGATCCGCCAGGCGACGCACGTTGCTGGCCTCGTTGAGGATCCGCTCAGCGATGGTGAGCAAAGCCTTACCCGGCTCCGTCATGCCGAGCAGCCGCTTGCCGCGACGGATAAAGATCTCTATGCCCAGTTCCTCTTCCAGCTCGCGGATATGGCGGCTGACGCCGGACTGAGAGGTATAAAGCATATTGGCGACCTCGGTCAGGTTGTAGTCCCGCCTGGCCGCCTCACGGATAATTTTAAGTTGCTGGAAATTCACGATTCACTCCGGCGCATCTGACATAGCTCTATTGTTAGAGTCAGCCGAGCTGCAGAACAAATAATAAAAACCAGCATCTTATGCTTTTATGGAATATCAGCTCACGAGCTGGAGTTCACGGTTCTCAAGCGATGGCTTGCTGACCAGCGACATCAAAATCTCTTTTACCGCCTGCGCCTGTGGCGACAGCGAACCGCGTGCGGACATGTTCAGCGACAGCGGCAGGCTCATGGAAGGCGTGGTTATCCGCGCCATCCAGCCGTTTGCCGCACTGCACAGCGAGCGTGCTGCGGATTCCGGCAGAACGGTCACCCCCATGCCGCTGGCAATGGCTGCGGTCAGCGTGGAGATCGAGTCGATTTCGCCGATGATTTTGGCCGTCAGGCGGCGCAGGGAAAATGCTTCGTCCACGCGCACGCGCACGGCGCTGTAGTCGCGCGGCAGATAGAGGTTCATTTCCGCCACGGCGGTAAGGTCGACGCTCTGGCCCGGGCAGTCGCGGGTGCCCACGAGGTAGAGATCTTCTTTCAGCAGCGGCTGGCTGGTGATCCCGGCAACCGGGGAGCGATCGTAAAGGACCGCCATGTCCAGCTGGCCACTGAGCAGTTTATCATTCAGGACAGAACCGCTGTTTTCGTGCAGATAGACCAGCACTTCAGGCAGCTCAGCGCGGACGGCCTGCAGCAGCGGCATGGTTATGGACGATGCCGCCGTTCCCGGCGCCAGCCCGATGGACACGTGCCCGCTCAGGGTCTGGCCCACGTTATTCACCGCCAGCTGCGCCTGTTCACACTGGCGAAGAATGGTGCGCGCATGGGTATACAGGATCTTACCGGCTTCCGTTGGCGTGACGCCGCGTTTGGTGCGGATCAACAGCTGCTGATCCATCTCGCCTTCCAGAGTAGCCACCTGCTGGCTCAGCGCAGGCTGCGCGATATGCAGCACTTCTGCCGCTTGAGTCAGGCTGCCGATATCGACGATTTTTACGAAGTATTTCAGTCGTCTTAAGTTCATTTTGCCCCCTGTTCGAAATGCTGTGCCGGAACCGGCTGTCGTTGTTGAACAGGTTTTGCAATATGAATGCCACTTTTACCAGGCGGTCTGAATTGGGCGCTAAACGCCTGAAAATAAGGAAACCTAATCATGGAGGGGGGTTTTATTACCGAAACAGCAGTTTATGATCTGCCCCATTTGAGGTATACCCGCACCAAAGCGGTGCATTCCGCTGTCAAAAACATCACTTTGCCGATTTTGTCAGCAAACGATCAAAAGGCGGCGATCCACCCTTTGACAAGGTGAACGCAGGTCGATAATATGCGCCCCGTTCACACGATTCCTCTGTAGTTCAGTCGGTAGAACGGCGGACTGTTAATCCGTATGTCACTGGTTCGAGTCCAGTCAGAGGAGCCAAATTTGAAAAGCCTGCTTTTAAAGCAGGCTTTTTGCTTTTCTGCGTCGGGTAAAATTGTCGGGTGGCGGCTTCGCCTTACCCGACCTACTGGACTGTAGGCCCGGTAAGCGCAGCGCCACCGGGCAACACAGCCTCAATAAGCAAGCTTCACCGGCATCCCTGACCGCCGGTCCAGTTCGGCTCCCGCCCCCTCGTTTATCAACTGCGTCCGCTGCGCGGCTGACATTGGCAGAGGCACTTTTCGGGTCGATTCAAACTCCGCGCGATTACGTGATAATGGCTCGTGAACCTCCACCCAGCGGCTGCCGTCCGGTTCCGTGGTGACTTTAACGGGCCGATCGATAAGCTGTACGCGGGTTCCAACGGGGACATTATCGAAAAGGTATTTGATGTCGTTATTGCGCAGACGAATACAGCCCTGGCTCACCCGCAGTCCGATGCCGAAATTCGAGTTTGTGCCGTGTATGGCATACAGCCTGCCAATATAGATCGCATACAGCCCCATCGGGTTATCCGGTCCGGCGGGCACGAAGGCAGGCAGCGTTTTTCCCTCTGCCGCATAGGCACGGCGCGTATTCGGCGTCGGAGACCAGGTTGGCCCCACCTGCTTACGTTCAACCGCCGTTACCCAGTTACGCGGGGTTTCGCGCCCGGCCTGACCGATGCCGATGGGCAGCACTTCAACGGTATTGCTGCCAGGTGGATAATAGTAAAGACGCATTTCCGCCACGTTAACGACAATCCCCTCGCGGACGGTGTCGGGCAAAATCAGCTGCTGGGGAATCACCAGCCGGGTGCCGGATTTGGGCAAGAAAGGATCCACCCCCGGATTCGCTTCCAGCATATTGCTTAGCCCCTGCCCGTACTGCGCGGCAAAGGCCTCAAGCGGTAACGTATTGCGCTCGGGAACGGTGATGATAATCGGGGTTCCCACCAGACGACTGCCTTCCGGCGGTAAGGGATAGGTTACGGCAAACGCGCCGGGTACAGCGGCACACAGCGTAAGGACGAACCAGGTAAATCGCATCATAATTTCCTGTGCTCAAAAAAGAGAAAGCCTCGACTCAGGCAGGCTTTCTCAGTTTACGCTATTACGCCTCGGTTTTGCGCCATCTGCGCGTCAGCATTTTTTCCGCCTCGACAATAAGGAACATCACAAAACCAATCAGGAAGGTGATGACCCAGTAGCGGAACGGCAGTGCTTCGGTGCCAAACAGCATCTGCATGAACGGTGCGTAAATGATAAGAAGTTGTAGCGCCAGCAGTACACCGCTCACGATCCAAATCCCTTTATTCGCCAGCAGGCCTTTGCTCAGCGAGAAGCCGTCATTAACGCGGCAGTTAAGCATGTAAAACCACTGCGCGGTCACCAGGGTTTGCAGCAGCACGGTGCGGATAAATTCCGCCGAGTAACCGCGCGGCTGTAGCCAGGCTTCCAACACGAAAGCGCTGATGGCAATCATCAGACCGACAAACACCACGCGCCAGATGGCATAGCCGTCCATCACATGCAGATTCGCCTTACGCGGTGGCCGGTTCATGATGTCCTTCTCACCCGCTTCAAACGCCAGGCCAAACGACAGCGTTGCCGACGTCGCCATGTTCATCCACAGGATCAGGACCGGCGTCAGCGGGATCAGGTTCCCCGCCAGCAGCGCGATGATGATTAGCAGGGCCTGCGCAATGTTGCTCGGGATAACGAAGAGAATCGTTTTTTTCAGGTTATCGTAAACACGACGCCCCTCGTGCACCGCACTGGCAATGGTGGCAAAGTTGTCATCCGTTAACACCATGTCGGCGGCTTCCTTGGTGACCTCTGTCCCCTTAATCCCCATGGCGATACCCACATCCGCCCGCTTGAGCGCCGGGGCATCATTTACGCCATCCCCGGTCATGCCCACCACTTCCTGTTTACTTTGCAGGGCCTGCACGAGGCGGAATTTATCCTCCGGGCTGGTTCGGGCGAAAATATCGTACTGCTGCGCGGCGTCGCTCAGCTGACGGTCGTCCATCGCCTCCAGCTCGCGTCCGGTGATAGCGCTTGCAGCGTTACCAATCCCCAGCATTTGCCCAATGCTCATGGCCGTTTGCGGGTGGTCGCCGGTGATCATTTTCACGCGAATCCCTGCCTGCAGACAGTCGGCGATTGCAGTAATGGCCTCCGGACGCGGCGGATCCATCATTCCCGCAATACCCAGCAGGATCACGCCATCACGCAGGTCCGGGTGATCCAGCTCGCACTGTCCCTCGCGGGCAGGTTTCCAGGCCGCAGCCACCATACGCAACCCTTCCCGGGCATACTCTTCGATCTTGCCTTCCCAGTAAGGTTGATCGAACGGCTGCAGTCCGTCATTCGTCTGCTGGTGCTGGCAGAGGCGGAACAGGACGTCCGGCGCGCCGGTGATTAAAATCGCCTCTTCTTCACCCAGCCGGTAGAGCGTGGACATGTATTTATACTGCGAATCAAACGGGATTTTACTGCGCATTTCCGTATCAAGCGCTGGGAGCGGGATTTTTGCCGCCAGCACCTTCAGGGCGCCCTCGGTCGGCCCCCCGGTGATTTTCCACAGCCCCTGCTCGTCTTTGATCAGCTGGCTGTCATTACAGAGGTCAATGGTGCGCAGGTAGCGTTCCAGCAGGGAACCCTGCGTCACGCTGACGGGCGTCGGGTCATCTACGGGGTGAATATTCCCCACCGGTTCGTAGCTGTCGCCCTCCACGCGATAGGTCGTGTCAGCGGTAATCACCGCTTTGACCGTCATTTCATTCATCGTCAGGGTGCCGGTTTTATCCGAGCAGATGACCGTCATTGCGCCCAGGGTTTCCACCGTGGGCAACTTACGAATGATGGCCTTGCGACGCGCCATGGCCTGTACGCCAAGCGAAAGGATGATGGAAATGATGGCCGGCAGGCCTTCCGGCACGGCGGCAACGGCGAGGCTGATAAGCGACAGCACCAGTTCAGAAACCGGCATATCCCGGAACAAGAGGCTGAAAACAAACAGCGCCACCATCATGACCAGGATAGTAATGAAGATGGTTTTACCGAGCTTATCCATCTGCACCATCAGCGGCGTGCGGTGCTTTTCAATGTCGGACATCATCTGATTGATGTGGCCAAGCTCGGTCTCGCTCCCGGTTGCCACCACCACGCCTTTACCGCCGCCGGAGCTAACGGTGGTGCCTGAGTAAAGCAGGTTATACCGGTCACCTAAAGGCAGTTCCCCGCTTAACGCATCGCTGTTTTTTTCAACAACGGTGGATTCGCCGGTCAGGATGGCCTCCTCCACGCGAAGGTTATGCGCTTCAATCACACGCAGGTCCGCAGGAATACGATCCCCGGCGCGGATCACCACGATATCACCCGGGACCAGCGACGTGGTGGGGATCGTTTCATGATTCCCCTGTCGTACCACCACGGCTTCGCTGGAGAGCATATTGCGAATACTCTGCAACGATTTTTCAGCATTGCTCTCCTGGATATGGCCAATCAGCGCGTTAATGATGGCAACCCCCAGGATCACGAACATATCTACCCAGTGGCCCATAAAGAGCTTAAGCAACGCGGCCACCAGCAGAACGTAAATCAATACATCGTTAAAATGCGCCAGGAAGCGCAGCCAGGCGGGTTTGCCCTTTTTTTGCGGCAAAGCATTCTCACCATGCTGCTGAAGTCGGGCTGATGCCTCAGTGCCGCTAAGTCCTTCCAGAGTGGAGTGGATATTCGACAGGGTTTCGTCAACGGTTTGTTGATAATATGGACGTTCAGATTTTCCTGTTTTCATCGTTCCTTCCTCAGGTTCTATTCAGAAATCACCTTGCTTTCATGTAATTAACGAATAACGAAAACAGGAACATGGGCGTAACGGACAATACTTGCCGCCTCCGATCCTAACAAATGGGTTTGAATATTTGGATTTCGAGAGCCAACAATAATCGCGCCAGCAGCAAGTTCATCCGCCAGCTTAATAACCTCATCACGAACATTTCCGCTACGAACATGGAGATGAACCCGCTCTTCTGGCAGATTCAATTTTTTGACCAGGTCAGACAGTTTTTCTTTCGAATTATTAATCATATATTCATCCATCTTGCGCGCATCTGAAATAAAACCGCGCGTCAGTTCGGCTGAAAATTTGGGCATGACGTGCAGCAAATGAATGTCACCCGATGCGCTTTGCGCCAGAAACTGTGCATGTTGCAACGCTTTATCCGCCAGGCTTGTCTCGTAGACGTCCACCGGAACGAGAATGTTTTTATACATATCGAGCATCCTTTTTATAACCAACATGAGAGTGAATGAAGCATAAAAACGCATTAAATGCAGGGGGTTGCCCTTAATGCCAGTTACGGTAAAAAGAGATGAATAATATTAAACGTAGCACAGGAATATCAGGTTTAGCGCTTCCCCACTGCTAATGGTTATTTAACATTTATCTTTTCGCCGACTATGCTCATAGTTAGCCACCGCGTCCGGCTCATGGAGGAATGTATGTATGGTATAAGCCTGATCCGACTGGGTATGTTTATTGCGCTTGCCATTATCGCCAGCACGGCGATTGGTTTATTTACCTATATGGTCGTCACTGTTCTGGCAGAATAGTGTCACCCCTGTCCAGGTTATGGAATAAATAAAACAGTTATTTATTAGGGGAATACAGTGAACCGCTACCTCTCTCTTTTACCGTTCGTTTTGTTAACGCTCACAGCGTGCGACCCGAAACCCAAAGACGTCTCCCCCCTGCCCAGGATGGTAAAAGTAGCGGAGGTGACGGTTCCCGGTAACGCCCAGCAGCGCGTTTTTCCCGCCCGCATTGAATCGGGCGATGCCACAGACCTTTCCTTCAAGCGCGCAGGTCAAATTGAAGCGCTCGATGTGCGTCAGGGCGCAGTCATCAAGCAGGGTCAACAGCTTGCAAGATTGAATGCCCGTGAAGCCCAGCAGCGGGTTAATGACAGACAAACGGCGGCGACGCTGGCCCAGAGGCAATTCGATCGCTTCCAGACGCTGGCGGGCCGCCAGGCGATTTCGAAAGCCGAAATGGACGTGCAGCGTGCGAACCGCGATTCGGCGAATGCAGCGCTACAGATCGCCCGAGAAGAGTTGAATCAAATGACGCTTGTCGCCCCCTTCAGCGGGACGGCGGCCAGCGTACATGTCCGAAACCATCAGGTAGTGTCTGCCGGTCAGCCCATCGCGACGTTAACCCGCACCGATCTGCTTGACGTGGTGTTCAGCATCCCTGAAAACCTGTTTAAGACCTTTGATATTCGCAACGCGCAGTATCGCCCGGTAGTGAGAATTAACGCCATTCCGGATCGGGAATTTACCGCCGTTTATAAAGAACACTCGGGCAGCAGCGACAGTAATACCCTGACCTGGCAGGTAATACTCACCATGCCGCGGCCAGATGATTTTCCCGCCGTCGGTGGCGTAAGCGGTACGGTGACCATTAATTTAACCAACCTCCCGGCTGGCACGGGCACTCAGGCGCTGGTCGTACCGGTTGAGGCAGTCTTTAACCCGGACAACAGCCCGCGCAATGAGCCGCACGTCTGGGTTGTGGCAGGAGAAGGCGACACGCTCCATCTTGAAGACCGCAAGGTCAGCGTGGGGCAAGTGATTACCGAAGGCGTGGTGATCACCAGCGGGCTTAAGGCGGGTGAGCGCGTCGTAGCCGCAGGCGTTGGGGAGCTGCATGCTAACCAGCCGGTGCGTATCTGGACGCGTGAACGGGGACTGTAATGGATATCTCTCGTCAATTTATTAATAACCCTGTTCGCGTCTGGCTAACGATTCTGCTGCTGGGCATCGGGGGTATTTTCGCGCTGTTGAATATCGGCAGGCTGGAAGATCCCGCCTTTACCATCAAAACCGCAGTGGTGGTCACCCACTACCCCGGCGCATCCGCTCAGCAGGTCGAAGAAGAGGTGACGCTGCCGCTGGAGAATGCCCTTCAGCAGCTGCCTTATCTGGACAACGTGAGCTCCATCTCTTCAAACGGTTTGTCGCAAATCACCGTTAACATCGCGTCACGCTATCACTCAAACGAACTGCCGCAGATTTGGGATGAACTGCGCCGCCGCGTGGGCGACGCCTCGCGTCAGTTCCCGCCCGGCGTCGTCACGCCCTTTGTGAATGACGATTTCGGCGACGTGTTCGGCTTCTTCTTCGCCATTTCCGGGGATGAATTCAGTAATCCTGAACTGGTGAGATACGCGGAGCAGCTGCGCCGCGAGTTGATTCTGGTCCCCGGGGTCGCGAAGGTTGCCATCGGTGGAGCGATTAGCCAACAGGTCAATATCGATATTTCCCTGACCAAAATGGCCGCGCGCGGCATTACGCTGAACCAGCTTTCCGCCCTGCTCAGCAGGCTTAACGTCGTTTCCAGCGCAGGAGAAATCACCTCCGGCAGCGAATCCATTCGTCTGCACCCGACCGGTGAGTTCGAGAATCTGGATGAACTGGCGGATCTCATCATCACGCCTTCCGGCACGGGGGCGGCGACGCGTCTGCGGGATATCGCCACGCTGTCGCGCGGGCTGAACGAATCGCCAGCCAGTATCTACCATGCCAACGGCAAAAAAGCCGTCACCATGGGCATCTCGTTTATTCCCGGCGTGAACGTGATCGACGTGGGCCACGCGCTGGAGGCGAAGCTAAACCAGATGTCGGCGGAAAAACCGGCAGGCATACAGATAGATCTGTTTTACGATCAGGCAGCCGAAGTGGGCCACTCTGTTAACGGTTTTATTATTAACTTCCTGATGGCGCTGGCGATTGTCATCGGCGTGCTGCTGATCTTTATGGGCGTACGCAGCGGGATCATCATCGCGTTTTCCCTCGCGCTTAACGTGCTGGGCACGCTGCTGATTATGTATCTCTGGGGCATTGAGCTACAGCGCATCTCGCTTGGGGCGCTGATTATCGCCCTTAGCATGCTGGTGGATAACGCCATCGTCATTGTCGAAGGGGTGTTGATTGCCCGACAGCAGGGCGCCCCGCTATTAACCGCCGTTAACACGATCATCCGTCGCTCCGCCCTGCCGCTGCTGGGGGCGACGGTGATCGCTATCCTTGCGTTTGCGCCAATCGGGCTGTCGCAGGACTCCACCGGGGAATACTGTAAATCCCTCTTCCAGGTGCTGCTGATTTCCCTGATGCTGAGCTGGTTCTCGGCGCTCACCCTCACCCCGGTGATGATTAAGTGGTGGTTGTTTAAAAACGACAGCGCGCCGGAGACCACTGACGAGTCAGATCCTTACGACAAACGTCTCTACCGCCTCTATCAGCGCCTGCTTAACACGCTGCTGCACCATAAGGCACCGACGCTGGTAGTGATGGCCGCCCTGCTGGCCGCGTCTGTCTGGGGGTTTGGCGCGGTGCGGCAAAACTTTTTCCCGTCGTCCAATACGCCGATTTTCTTTGTCGACCTGTGGTTACCCTACGGGACCGATATCAAATGGACCGAGAAAATGACCGGTGATATTGAGAAAACCATCAAGGACCAGCCCGGCGTGGAAACCACCGTCTCCACCATCGGTCAGGGGAGCATGCGGTTTATTCTGACCTACAGCGGACAGCGGCAGTACAGCAACTATGCGCAGATCATGGTGCGCATGGATGACCAGCGTAACATTTCCCCCTTGACCCGCCACGTTGACGAGTACATCGCGCGAAACTACCCGCAGGTGAACGCCAGCACGAAACGGGTGATGTTTGGCCCTTCCGGCGACAGCGCCATTGAAGTGCGTATTAAAGGCCCGGATCCTGACAGGCTGCGTCTGATTGCCAGCCAGGTGGACGATATTCTGGCGCGCGATCCGGCTACGGGGAGCGTCCGAAACGACTGGCAAAACCGCAGCAAAGTGATCCGCCCGCAGTACGTTGCCGAGCTGGGACGCGAGCTTGGCGTGGATAAACAGGATGTCGACAACGCACTGGAGATGAATTTCTCCGGCAGCCGGGCGGGGTTGTATCGGGAAGGCAGCGACCTGCTGCCCGTGGTGGTGAGGCCCCCGGAAAGCGAAAGGCTGGATGCCAGCCACCTGAACAACGTGCTGGTGTGGAGCCAGGCGCGGCAGCAGTATATCCCGCTGAGTAACGTCGTCAGTCGCTTCTCTCTGGAGTGGGAAGATCCGCTCATTCTTCGACGCGACCGCTCGCGGGTACTGACGGTTCAGACGGACCCTGACCCGCTGACCCAGCAAACCTCCGGCGATATTCTCGCCCGCGTGAAGCCGCAGGTTGATGCCCTTCCCCTGCCACACGGCTACAGCATCGAGTGGGGGGGCGATGCGGAAAACTCCAGTGAAGCGCAGCAAGGGCTGTTCACAACGCTGCCTCTCGGGTATTTGGTGATGTTTGTCATTACGGTGCTGATGTTCAGCTCGGTAAAAAATGCCGTCGCAATCTGGCTGACCGTACCGCTGGCGTTGATTGGCGTCACACCAGGATTTTTAATTACCGGCATTCCCTTTGGCTTTATGGCGCTGATTGGTCTGCTGAGCCTGAGCGGAATGCTCATCCGCAACGGCATCGTGCTGGTGGAAGAGATCGAACAGCAGAAAACGCAAAAGGATCAGCACAGTGCGATCGTTTATGCCGCCACCTCGCGCCTGCGCCCTATCCTGCTCACCGCGTTCACGACCGTACTTGGCCTGGCTCCGCTACTGCTGGATGTTTTCTTCCAGAGCATGGCCGTTGTGATTATGTTTGGACTGGGGTTTGCTACAATCCTGACGCTACTGGTACTCCCCGTGATCTATGCGTGTTTCCATCGTAAGGACGAAGCCAAACAACAATGAATGCGACAGGGCTGAACATTATCAAGACGCTGGGCTGCATGACGGCGGTTACCTTCTTCACCATCTACAATACCTGGGATCATTATGATTATGACTATCACTGGATCCTGGGGTTTTTAACCTTTATCTCGACGATCGCTACACCGCTGTTTTTTGTGGTGTCGGGCTATCTCGACGGACAATCCCGGCACGGCACGCGCTGGCAGCTGGGAAAAATTAAAAGTCTTGTGATTGTTTTTCTGTTCTGGATAACGATCTACTACCTGTGGGAGCCTTATCAGCGCGGGTATTTAATCCAGCCCTGGTTCGTGTTCGCCTTTGTCGTGATTTACACCTTCCACCCGGCGGTAGAGTGGCTTAGCCAGCGGAGATCGCTGTTCTGCGGCGCGATTGCTGCCCTGCTGTTCTTTTCCTACGGATACGATCTGTTATCGGCGCTTTATCCTGAAACGCACGCCCTTTCTCTTTCACCGCAGTATCGGCTGTGGACGTGGCTGCTGTTTTATCTGACGGGGCAACTCTTCTGCGATCCTAAAATCGCCGAGTGGATAAGCCGCAAAAATGTAGTCCGGGCGGCGGTTATCGCCATCCCGTTTATCTATCTCTTCACCTGGTTTTACGAGCGCCACTTCTTTTTTGCCCTGTTTAAGGCCGACAGAAACGCCTTTATCCTCACCGGCTCGCAGATCTACATCCTGATTATTGCCCTGGTGATTGCGGCGAACGGCGTGCGCTTTCGCCGCAATGCTGAATTTAAGGAGTCCATGCTGGCCGCCATCAGCAAAACGATGACAGGCGTATATATTGTGCACTACTCGGTGTTTCATCTGCTGACGGCGCTGATACCGGTGACGTCACTCGGTATGAAGCTGGCGTTGATTGTACTTACGTTCGTCACCTCTGTTCTCTTCTCCATGCTGGTATTGTCTAACGCCGTGGCAAAAAAGGTGATCACCCTTTAAAAGCCTAAGCGCAGCCAGGCAAAGAGCACGTTGCCGTTGTTATAAGTCCCGGGAATATAGGTGAACTGGACGGTAACGCGCTGATAGCTGGCCGAAAAAAGCGGGAAGATGAACGGTAGCGGGACATAGTTCGCAAAATCATCTCGCGCCGTGATGCCTGCGGCGGCACCGAGCCCAAGGCGGAAATCTCTGGCATTATCCAGATACCAGCCCTTCTCCCAGCCATAGCCCATCGCGGGCTGCCATTCGTTGTGCGAGTCCTTGAACATCATCGCGAAAAGCGCGCTCCAGTTACCCTCTTCGTTATAGCGGGAAACGCCCAGCCCGCCTCCCCACGGCATTTCGTTGTACTTGTCGGTTTTTTCTTTGTCGTACATAAAGCGAGCGTGCCAGCTCAGAAACGGCAGGTACAGATCGTAACGCTGAGGCTGCGCCCAGGTTTGCGAAATGTCTTCCGTCAACGCATTCCACCAGCCGCTGATGCGTTGCTCGCCATAGACGTTGGGCTCCGCCTGAAGCGGTGCGACGAATAAAAACAGAATCATCCAGAATGCCGAAAAGGTGCGTTGCATCGTTATTCCCTCAGCTTAACTCACGCGGCGGTCACTATTACTGTAAACCATTCAGCACTTAACGAAGCCAGAAGAGGCAATTATCTCGCCGCAGGTGTGGATGAAATTTATTTATTCAGGACCTTCCGGAAAGATAAAAACGTTTTCTCAGGCGTTTTGTCGCGGTAGTCTCATAGGTTCCGTTTATATGACGGGCGCAATGTGAGTGACCTTTTCTTATACCAATAATTAAAAAATCAGTACGGACAGGACAACTATGGACTCCACCCTCATCTCCGATCGTCCCAACGCGGAGACACCTTCGCTCAATCGCGCCCGCCGCGCCGCACTCGGCAGCTTCGCGGGTGCCGTCGTCGACTGGTATGATTTTCTGCTTTACGGCATTACCGCCGCGCTGGTGTTTAACCGTGAATTCTTCCCCCAGATCAGCCCTGCGATGGGTACGCTCGCCGCGTTTGCCACCTTCGGCGTCGGCTTTCTGTTTCGCCCGCTGGGCGGGGTGATCTTCGGCCACTTCGGCGACCGCCTGGGCCGCAAGCGCATGCTGATGCTCACCGTCTGGATGATGGGGATCGCCACCGCGCTGATTGGCATTCTCCCGTCGTTTTCCGCCATTGGCTGGTGGGCCCCGGTATTGCTGGTGACATTACGCGCCATTCAGGGCTTCGCCGTGGGCGGCGAATGGGGCGGCGCGGCGCTGTTATCCGTTGAGAGCGCGCCAAAAAATAAGAAAGCGTTTTACAGCAGCGGCGTGCAGGTCGGGTACGGCGTAGGGCTGTTGCTTTCTACAGGGCTGGTGTCGTTAATCAGCCAGCTCACCACCGACGAGCAGTTCCTGAGCTGGGGCTGGCGCATTCCGTTCATCTTCAGCATCGTGCTGGTGATTGCCGCACTGTGGATCCGTAACGGCATGGAGGAGTCCGCTGAATTCGAACAGCAGCAACAGGAAAAACTGGCCGTCAAAAAGCGGCTGCCGGTGATGGAAGCCCTGATTCGGCACCCTGGCGCTTTTCTGAAAATTATCGCCCTGCGCCTGTGCGAGCTGCTGACGATGTATATCGTCACCGCCTTTGCGCTGAACTACTCGACGCAGAATCTCGGCCTGCCCCGTGAATTGTTCCTGAATATCGGCCTGCTGGTCGGCGGGATCAGCTGTCTGACAATACCCTGCTTCGCCTGGCTGGCGGACCGGTTTGGCCGCCGTCGCGTCTACATCACCGGCGCGCTGATTGGGAGCCTCAGCGCCTGGCCATTCTTTATGGCGCTGGAGGCGCAGTCGATCTTCTGGATTGTCTTCTTTGCCATCATGCTCGCGAACATCGCTCACGATATGGTGGTCTGCGTGCAGCAACCGATGTTTACCGAACTGTTCGGCGCCAGCTACCGCTACAGCGGCGCGGGCGTGGGCTACCAGGTCGCAAGCGTGGTCGGCGGCGGGTTTACGCCGTTTATTGCCGCCGCGCTGGTGACCTTCTCCGGCGGTAACTGGCACAGCGTGGCGGTTTATCTGCTGGCCGGTTGCCTGCTGTCGGCGGCAACGGCGCTATTGATGAAAGAGACGAGCCACCGCTGATCTCACTTTTGTTTCACAGGCGTGTGACATACTATCGGGTAGAGTCGCACACCTGTGGAACAAGGAGACAGAGATGAATAATAAGGGCTCCAGCCTGACCCCGGCTCAGGCGCTGGAAAAACTCGACGCGCTGTATGAACAGTCCGTCAACGCGCTGCGCAGCGCCATCAGCGAATATATCGAAACTGGGAAACTTCCCGACGAAAAGGCCAGAACCGAGGGCCTTTTTGTTTATCCATCGCTCTCTGTGACCTGGGACGGCAGCGCCAGCACAACACCGAAAACCCGTGCCTACGCCCGTTTTACCCACTCCGGCTGCTACAGCACCACCGTCACCCGCCCAGCCCTGTTCCGCCCGTACCTCGAAGAACAACTTACGCTGCTGTATCAGGATTACGGCGCGCACATTCACGTTGAGCCCTCGCAGCATGAAATTCCATACCCCTACGTGATTGACGGTTCGGCGTTAACCCTCGACCGTTCGATGAGCGCGGGGCTAACCCGCCACTTCCCGACGACGGAACTGTCGCAGATTGGCGATGAGACGGCCGATGGGATCTATCACCCGGCAGAATTTTCTCCCCTGTCGCACTTTGATGCCCGCCGGGTCGATTTCTCCCTGGCGCGTCTGCGCCACTACACCGGCACGCCCGTCGAACATTTCCAGCCGTTCGTCCTCTTTACCAACTACACCCGCTACGTTGACGAGTTTGTCCGCTGGGGCTGCAGCCAGATCCTCGACCCGGAAAGCCCGTATATCGCGCTCTCCTGTGCGGGAGGGATCTGGATCACTGCGGAGACCGAAGCGCCCGAGCAGGCCATTTCCGACCTGGCGTGGAAAAAACATCAGATGCCCGCCTGGCACCTGATCACCGCCGACGGTCAGGGCATTACGCTGATTAACATCGGCGTGGGCCCGTCAAATGCCAAGACCATCTGCGACCATCTGGCGGTGCTGCGTCCGGACGTATGGCTGATGATCGGCCACTGCGGCGGCCTGCGTGAAAGCCAGCTGATTGGCGACTACGTGCTCGCCCACGCCTATCTGCGTGATGACCACGTGCTGGATGCGGTGCTGCCGCCGGATATCCCAATCCCGAGCATCGCCGAAGTGCAGCGTGCGCTGTATGACGCCACCAAAGAGGTTAGCGGCATGCCGGGTGAAGAAGTTAAGCAGCGCCTTCGCACCGGTACAGTCGTCACGACGGATGACCGCAACTGGGAGCTGCGTTACTCCGCCTCCGCGCTGCGGTTCAACCTGAGCCGCGCGGTGGCCATTGATATGGAGAGCGCCACCATCGCCGCGCAGGGGTATCGCTTCCGCGTCCCGTACGGCACGCTGCTGTGCGTCTCCGATAAGCCGCTGCACGGCGAAATTAAGCTGCCCGGGCAGGCCAACCGTTTCTATGAAGGGGCGATATCCGAACATCTGCAAATTGGCATTCGCGCCATTGACCTGCTGCGGGCAGAAGGTGACCGGCTCCATTCCCGCAAGCTGCGCACCTTCAACGAGCCGCCGTTCCGCTAATAACGATAAGGAATAATCATGTCCAGCACATCTCCGCTCTCTGCCCTGCGCCACTGGCTTGAGGCCAGCCATCTCGACGGGATGATCGTCCCACGTGCGGATGCATGGCAGAGCGAATACTGCGCGCCCTGTGACGAAAAGCTGGCCTGGCTGACGGGCTTTGACGGTTCGGCCGGTGTGGCGCTGGTGCTGAAAAACAAAGCGCTGCTGTTCGTTGACGGGCGCTATCAGGTTCAGGCCCGCGTTCAGGTGAATCTAGACGAGATTGAAATTCACCACCTGCACAACGAGCCGCTGGCAGAATGGCTGGCAGAAAACGTTGAGGCAGGCACGCGCATTGGCTTTGACGCGCTGCTGATGACCAACTCGGAGTTTGAGCAGCTGTCTGCCACGCCGTGCGAGCTGGTGCCTCTGAAGGACTCACCGTTTGACGCCCTATGGACTGACCGCCCTGCTGCACCGGCGGGGCTTATCCGGGAAATGCTGGTTGAATACAGCGGTGAAAGCAGCGCTGATAAACGTCAGCGCGTCGCCGCCGTGCTGGCTGCAAGCAATGCCGATTATCTCGCCGTTACCCTGCCGGATAATATCGCCTGGCTGTTAAACGTCCGTGGCGCGGATATCCCTTACAGCCCGGTACCACTCTCTTTTGCTCTTCTGGGCCGTGACGGCCACGTTGAGTGGTTTGTTAACGACAGCAAGCTCGGCGCCCTACCGGAAGACGTGCGCAATGCGTTTACCATTGCGCCGCAGGACGCCTTTGTCGAACGCTGCCAGCAAATTGCTGCAGGAAAACGGGTGATGGTTGATGCCGATTCCGCGCCGGTCGCCCTGCGCTTTGCCATCGAACCCCGGGGAGAGATTGTCTGGCGGACCGACCCCATCACCCTGATGAAAGCCACCAAAAACCCGGTTGAGCTGGCCGGTTATCGCGCGTGTCATCACCAGGACGGCGCCGCCTGGGTCAACTTCCTCGCCTGGCTGAGCCGTGAAGTGCCGCTGCGCGAGGCGGCAGGGAATCCGCTAACAGAGCTGGAAGTCCAGGCGCAGCAGCTGGCGTTCCGTCAACAGCAGCCCGGGTTCATCGAGCAGAGTTTTGCGACCATCTCCGCCTCTTCGAGCAATGCGGCGATGTGCCACTATCATTCGAGCGAGGCCAGCAACAAGCCCATCGGTCATGACCATTTTTACCTTAACGATTCCGGCGGTCAGTACGTGAATGGCACCACCGACGCCACGCGCACGCTGGCATGGGGTAAGGTCGATCCGCAGCAGCGCCTGCACTACACCGCCGTGCTGAGAGGCTTCCTGTCGCTGATTACCCTGCAGTTCCCTTCCGGGACTCAGGGACATCAGCTGGATGCTTTTGCGCGTCGTCCGCTGTGGGAGATGGGACTGGATTACGATCACGGCACGGGGCATGGCGTGGGTCATCAGCTTCTTATCCATGAGAACCCGCATCGCATTGCCAAAAAGGTCAACCCGTGGCCGCTGGTGGCGGGCAATATCATGACGATTGAACCGGGATACTATCTGGGCGATAGCCACGGTATTCGTATTGAAAACCAGGTGGAGATTGTGGAGAGCCGTCCGGGGTTCTGCAGGTTTGCCTCGCTGACGCTGATCCCGATCGACTTAAGCCAGGTTGAGCTGCATTTGCTGAGCGAGCAGGAAAAGCAGTGGCTGGATGCGTATCACCAGCAGGTACGCGAGGCGCTGTCACCGCTGGTAAACAGCGATGCGCGTCCGTGGCTGGTAGAGGCGACGGCGCCGGTTCGTGTGAACGGATAGTGCGGCTTTTGCCGGGTGGCGGCTTCGCCTTACCCGGCCTACGATTCGAGATTTTTGTAGGTCGGGTAAGGCGAAGCCGCCACCCGACAATTTTACCCGACGCAGAAAAGCAAAAAGCCTGCTTTAAAAGCAGGCTTTTCAAATTTGGCTCCTCTGACTGGACTCGAACCAGTGACATACGGATTAACAGTCCGCCGTTCTACCGACTGAACTACAGAGGAATCGTGTGAACGGGGCGCATATTATCGATGCGCTCCCGGGATGTCAAAGGCAGAATGCATATTTCCGATCGTTTGACGATTTATTCTCCACTTCGCACAATTGTCAGGCATTTTGTCGCGGATATTTCCACAGCCAGCGCCCGCTGACCATACGCCAGTAGAACAGCCCGCCCCGCACGGCCCAGTCCAGGAACATCCCCAGCCAGACGCCGATCACACCCCATCCAAGCATTACACCAAGCGTATACCCCGCCACGACGCGACATCCCCACATGCCAAGCATCGACACCCACATCGCAAAGCGGGCGTCGCGCGCGCCCTTCAGCCCGGCAGGCAGTACCCATGAGGCCGCCCAGATAGGCATAAAAGCCGCATTGAGCCAGATGAGGACTTTTACAACCTCTTTAACGTCGTCTTCATGGGTATAGAACGAGGCCATCAGCCCGGCAAACGGCGCGGTTCCCCAGGCAATCATGGTCAGTCCAATGGTCGACAGCCAGAAAACGTGGCGCAGCTGTCGCTCAGCCTGGCCGATCTGCCCTTTCCCGAGCCGTTTGCCGGTGATAATGGTCGATGCAGAGCCCAGCGCGTTACCCGGCAGGTTAATCAGCGAGGCAATGGAGAAGGCGATGAAGTTACCGGCGATCACGTCGGTGCCCATCCCGGCGACAAACATCTGCGTCAGCAATTTCCCGCCGTTAAATAGCACCGACTCAATGCTTGCGGGAATGCCGATCCCCATCACTTCCCAGATAATGGCGAAATTAAAGGGGCGGAAATAGCTCTTCAGCGTGAGGCGCAGCGAGGGGGTGATCCCCGCCATCAGCACGCCGATAATCGCCGCCGCACCGATATAGCGTGAAATGGTTAGCCCCAGTCCTGCACCGACGAAGCCCAGCCCGCCCCACGAGAACACGCCGTAGATCAGCACGCTGCTGATGATAATATTCAGGATATTCATTCCGCCGTTGATCAGCAGCGGAATTTTAGTATTCCCTGCCCCGCGCAGCGCGCCGCTGCCAATCAGGGCGATGGCCGCCGCCGGATAGCTGATGACGGTCATCTCCAGATAGGTCAGCGCCAGGTCCTTAACCTCGTTCGTGGCCTCCCCGGCGACAAAATCGATGATCTCTTTGCCGAAATAGTGGATCACCGCCGCCAGAACGGCCGAAAAGACAGTCATGATCATCAGCGACTGGCGTGCCGCCTCACGCGCACGTTTGGGATCCAGCTTGCCGAGGCTAAAGGCCACCACCACCGTCGTGCCGAGGTCAATGGCGGCAAAGAATGAGATCACCACCATGTTAAAGCTGTCCGCCAGACCAACCCCCGCCATCGCCTCTTTTCCCAACCAGCTCACCAGGAAGGTGCTCAGCACCCCCATCAGCAGAACGCAGGTATTTTCCAGGAAGATAGGCACGGCAAGAGGGGTGATTTCACGCCAGAAGAGAACCCGATAGCTTTTACGTTTTGCATACCATGGCGTGCGCGCGATCGCCTGGCGTAAGGAGGCAGTGACGTTCAAAATGGACCTTAGCGAGAAAAGTTGAAACTCCATTTCAAATAATGGGGGAGAAATGCTCATCCTGCAAAGTATTTTCCGGAAAAAGATGTGTGGATTTACAACAAACTGACGACAGAATCAGCAATCAGTCGCTTTTCCCTAAGATCAGGTTTGACAAAAGTTTTTTCGCCGCTAAGATAAGCCTCCACAACGATTCCTCTGTAGTTCAGTCGGTAGAACGGCGGACTGTTAATCCGTATGTCACTGGTTCGAGTCCAGTCAGAGGAGCCAAATTTGAAAAGCCTGCTTTTAAAGCAGGCTTTTTGCTTTGCGGATGAGGGAAAATGAACGCTCTGTTTGTCTACGGCACGCTGCGCCCGGGCCACTCAAATGCGCATATTCTTGAAAACATTGGCGGCGAATGGCTGGCCGGTTTCGTATCCGGTACGTTTTACGAACGCGGCTGGGGCGCTGCGGCGGACTTCCCGGGGATCGTACTCCACCCCGATGGCCCCCGCGTCGAAGGCTATCTGTTTATCTCTGATCACCTTGCCGCACACTGGTCAATGCTGGATGAGTTTGAAGACGGCTACGATCGGGTTGAGGTCACGGTGACCACCTCTGAAGGCGAGCAGGTTCAAGCCTGGATTTACCAGCTACAGCCGCGTTCTGAACCATAAAAAAAGGCTCTCTGTCACCAGAGAGCCTTTTTCACTATTCGCTGCGATTACTCGCTTTTTGCTTCGCCGTTTTTGATTTCGCCCATCACTTTCAGCTTTTTAGAGATGTCACGACGCTCTTTGGACAGCTCAGCATTTTTGATGATGTAGTCATCAACACGGTCTTCATAGTCGCTCTTCATGCTGGCGATGATGCCCTGAATAGCTTCAACGCTCATGCCTGGCTTGATGTAGTCGCTCAGGTTGTCGAGCAGCAGAACACGTTTCTGGTTGTCACGGATCTTCTTCTCAACGTCCTGGATTTCACGCTGCAGTTTGTTTTTGCGGCGGAACAGGCGGACGAATTCCAGAACATCCTGGAACGAAGGCTTGGTAGTTTCCATTTTTACACCCCTGATAATGTGAGATTCGGATTCGTTAAAGCAACCGTTGTAACAATAACCTTACTGACAGCGGCCGCGAATGACAATGAGTATATCGTTTAAAGCTATCATAACCCCAATTGCTGCTGAATCGAAGCAGCAGGCGTCACATACGCCTTTTATTTGCGCAGCGCCCGGCAAATCAGGTGCGATAACAGCTCAAGCTGCCGCGCCAGTTCCATGCTCAGCCAGACGTAGCCATGAATAGGCGTTTCCGCCACGTTATCGCTCTGGCGCTCATTGATTAACTGCTTCAGTTCCGCGACGATCTCATTCAGACGTTCGCTGTTGGCCAGGATCGGCTGCGGGTTACCTTCGTAGAGCGCATGGGCGATGGTCAACAGCGTTTGCTGCGTCATCTGCTGGGTCTCTTTGAGAGTCTGCGCGTTAAGCATCAACAGATGGCTGGGTCGCGTGGCCCAGTGTGCGTTGATTTGCAGTTCAAGCATGCAGACCAGATTGCGGCTCACCGTCTGAATAGCTTCGAAAATTGATTTCTGAATATGGGTTTCTTTGCTGGCTGGCGTGATCAAGCCGCGCATTTTGACCACGTCGTTAAGAATGGTTTGCAGGTGCTTTTCCAGGCGCGGGCGCTCAACCAGATTCGGGGAAAAACCGGCCTGATAGACGCGGTTAAACGCGGTGACGTAGCTAGCCATCTGAATACGCCAGTGCAGAAAAGCGCGCTGCGGCCAGATACCGGTGAAGAGCATCGCCAGCAGTGAACCCAGGATGACATCCCCGCTTCGCCAAAGCGCCGTGGTCATATCCCCGGCGGGTGCACCGACCACCACCGCGAGAGTAATACCGATCAGCAGCGCCTGATACGGTTTTTTACCCAACGCCAGCCAGCCGCACAGGAACATGGCGGCACCGCACCATGCCAGCATGACCGGGAACGAGATGAGCTCCAGCTTCAGGGCAATAAGCCCCAGGGCCGAACCTAACACGGTCCCGCCAATACGCTCCAGAGCGCGCGGGACAACGTTGCCCCAAAACGAGATGGGCCCCATCACCACCACCAGCGTGATCAGCGGCCACGTTCCTTCCGGAACCTCCAGCAAACGCACCAGGACAAACGTCAACACGAACGCCAGCGCGATGCGACACCCGTGCACCACGCGGTAGTGTTTGTACAACCGAATTTCAAAAGGGGTTAATGATTTGTCGGGACGCACACCCGCTCTCCAGCTACACGGCAAAGCACAATTGTACTGTGTTTTCAGCCGGGCGGATCGCTCCCGGCTGAAAAACCCTTCATTTAGCAGGCTTAAACCGTTTTGTGCTCGACGGCGATATACATTTCGATATCCCAGTAGCCGTCCGCATTGCCGTCATTGAGATAGCGCTCGAAGCAGGGTTTGAGCGCCATCTGGTACTTATTGTCCTGCAGCAGGGAATTGAAGAACTGATACCACGGCGTGGCGAAGTCGTAGTTTTCCACGCGCGCCGTCGCTACGGCATAATCCCCGGCCGCGATTTCCGTCATCATGACGCCTTCGCTGTTTTCCGGGATGACGAAATCATCCGGTACCGTCACGGCCGTATCACAGCGTAGTTTTTCTGCCGGGACTTCATCCGGGTTATCGTAATAGACCGCCACCCACTCCAGCGGCTCAATGTGACGCCCGTCGACCCACATGACCAGCTGTTCAAAGCCCTGTTTTACCGTGTGTTCCCACGGGCCGACCAAATGAAAACCGGCAATCTTACGTTTCTGTTGCTGCGTAATGCTGTAGTCCATACTGCCTCCGCTCATCACTGTATATTTATACACTATAAAACGGGATTATGATTATCAGCAAACGAGGAGTGTTTATTATGTGAGCAGACTCGCAACCCTGCCAGTCTGCTCATCTGCCGTTAGAGCGTGTGGTGCAGATAATCGCTCAGACGAGAGAACAGGCCGCCTTTATCAACGGCTTCCAGCGTGACCAGCGGCCAGTGGGCTACCACCTTGTCGCGGTCATAGAGCTGAATCTCCCCGACCCGCTGATGCGCAGCAATCGGCGCTTCCAGTTCTTTCTTATCCAGCACGTACTTGGCTTTGATGTTGGGAACCTCTGCTTTCGGCAAGGCCAGCCAGAAGTCCTGATCGGTGCCCAGTTTCACCTGCTCCTTATCGCCATACCAGATGCGCTCTGTCCCCACTTTTTTACCGCTATGCAGGATCTGCACCGTATCGAAATTCTGCTGCCCCCAGTGCAGCAGTTTCCGGGCCTGGTCTTCGCGCCCTTTCGGACTGTCCGCCCCCATCACCACCGCGATTAACCGGCGCTGGCCGTCTACGGCAGACGCAATCAGGTTAAAACCGGCCCCTGAGGTATGCCCCGTTTTCAACCCGTCCACGTTCATGGTCTTATCCCACAGCAGGCCGTTACGGTTTTGCTGGGTGATTCCGTTCCAGGTCAGGCTCTTTTCGCTGTACATATGATAAAACTCAGGCTCGCCGTGGATGATGGCCCGGGAGAGAACGGCCAGGTCATACGCCGAGCTGTGCTGGCCGGGCGCGTCCAGCCCGTGGACGGTTTCAAAATGCGTATCGCGAAGGTTCAGCTTCTGCACGTAGTCGTTCATCATCTTCACAAACTGCGGCTGCCCACCCGCCACGTGATCGGCCAGCGCCACGCAGGCGTCGTTGCCGGAATCGACAATCAGGCCGCGGCTCAGATCGCGCACGGAGACGCGATCGCCCTCCTTCAGGAACATCAGCGATGAACCGTCAAACACCGGGTTCCCTTTTGCCCAGGCATCACGTCCTACGGTGACGATGTCATCCGGGGTAATGCGGTGGCTATCAATGGCCCGATCCACCACATAGCCCGTCATCAGCTTGGTCAGGCTCGCCGGATTACGTTGTTGATGTTCGTTGCCCGCCGTTAAAATCTGACCAGTCGTGTAATCCATCAGCACCCAGGAGCCAGCCTGAATGGCCGGAGGCTGCGGCGAAAAATCCAGTGGTTCGGCCGCAAAAGCAGATGAGACACTCGAAGCGAGTAAAGAAACAGCAATAAACAGACGGCGTTTCAACGGTATATCCTCAAGTCATTAAAAATCGATGACCTTTTTACGGGAGTTCTGATGTCGTTACCTGGCTTAATTGCAAAAAAATGTGACAGAACGCAGATTTTTCTCTGAAGCTGGCGCGCAAATTTGCGACGCGGCGGTGCTTTTTATTCGGTCTGACCCGCACGATCGTTTACCATAGTGACGTCATTTTTTAACAGGATGGTATTACTGGTGTCTGACTCTGCCGCTCGCCCGACTTTTTTGTTCCACGATTACGAAACCTTTGGCACGCACCCGGCGCTGGACCGACCGGCGCAGTTTGCCGCCATCCGTACCGACGACGAATTCAACATCATTGGCGAGCCCGAGGTCTTTTACTGCAAGCCTGCGGATGACTATCTGCCGCAGCCCGGCGCGGTCATGGTCACCGGGATCACCCCTCAGGAAGCGCGGGAAAAAGGCGTTAACGAGGCAGAATTCGCCCGACGCATCCACGACTTGTTTACCGTCCCCAACACCTGCGTGGTCGGTTACAACAACATCCGCTTCGATGACGAAGTGACGCGCAACATCTTTTATCGTAACTTCTACGATCCCTATGCCTGGAGCTGGCAGAACCGCAATTCGCGCTGGGATTTGCTCGACATCATGCGCGCCTGCTACGCCCTGCGTCCTGAGGGCATTCACTGGCCAAAAAATGAGGAAGGGCTGACCAGCTTCCGGCTGGAACACCTGACGCGCGCCAACGGCATTGAGCACAGCAATGCCCACGACGCGATGGCGGACGTCTATGCCACCATTGCCATGGCGAAGCTGGTGAAAAGCGCACAGCCCCGGCTGTTTGAGTATCTGCTGAGCCATCGCAGCAAGCAGAAGCTAATGACCCTTATCGACGTACCGCAGATGAAACCCCTGGTGCATATTTCCGGCATGTTTGGCGCATGGCGCGGCAATACCAGCTGGGTCGCGCCGCTGGCCTGGCATCCGGACAACCGTAATGCGGTCATCATGGTGGACCTGGCGGGCGATATTTCGCCGCTGCTGGAGCTCGACAGCGATACCCTGCGTGAACGGCTGTACACGCCGAAGAATGAACTCGGCGATCTGCCTGCGGTGCCGGTCAAACTGGTGCATATCAATAAATGTCCGGTCCTGGCGCAGGCGAATACGCTACGCCCGGAAGATGCTGACAGGCTGGGCATTAACCGCCAGCACTGCCTCGATAATCTCAAAGTGCTGCGTGAAAATCCGCAGGTGCGCGAGAAAGTCGTGGCCATTTTTGCCGAAGCCGAGCCGTTCGTGCCGTCTGAAAACGTGGACGCCCAGCTCTATAACGGTTTCTTCAGTGATGCCGATCGCGCGGCCATGAATATCGTTCTGCAAACCGAGCCGCGCAACTTACCGGCGCTGGATATCACCTTCGCTGATAAGCGCATCGAAAAGCTGATGTTTAATTACCGCGCGCGTAATTACCCGGGAACCCTGGATGAAGCAGAGCAGGAACGCTGGCTGCAGCACCGTCGTAACGTGTTTACGCCAGAATATCTGCACAGCTACGCCCAGGAGCTGGAAATGCTTTATGGCCAGTATGAAGGGAATGCTGAGAAACAGGCACTGCTGAAATCCCTGTACCAGTACGCGCAAGAGATAGTTTGATCGATGGGTATAAAAAAGCCGGAGGCGATCGATGTCTCCGGCTTTTTTTTTGCCCGGTGGCGCTGCGCTTACGCGGGCCTACGGGGTATGTAGGTCGGGTAAGGCGTAGCCGCCACCCGACACAGTCTTACGCGACGTCTTCGTACTGAGGAACCGGGTTACGGAAGCTCTTCGTGACGCAGGCCAGATAAACCAGGCCGATACCCGCCCAAATAAGGCCAAGCACCATCGAGCTCTCTTCCAGGTTAACCCACAGCGCGCCCACGGTCAGGGCACCACACATCGGCAGGAACAGATACTGGAAGTGATCTTTCAGCGTCTTGTTACGCTTTTCACGGATCCAGAACTGAGAGATAACCGACAGGTTAACAAAGGTGAACGCCACCAGCGCACCGAAGTTAATCAGCGCCGTTGCCATCACCAGGTCAAAGTTAATCGCCAGAAGCGCGATCGCACCGACCAGGATAATGTTCATCGCCGGGGTACGCCAGGTTGGATGCACGTAGCCGAAGAAGCTTTTCGGGAATACGCCATCGCGGCCCATTACGTACATCAGACGCGCAACGCCTGCATGCGCGGCCATACCGGACGCCAGTACGGTGATGGTGGAGAAGATCAGCGCGCCGACCTGGAACGCTTTACCCGCCACATACAGCATGATTTCCGGCTGAGACGCATCCGGATCCTTGAAGCGAGAGATATCCGGGAAGTACAGCTGCAGGAAATAGGTCGAGAAAATAAAGATCAGACCGCCAATCAGCGCCGTCAGGAAGATGGCACGCGGGATCACGCGCTCTGCATCTTTCGTTTCTTCAGACAGGTTGCTGATCCCGTCAAAACCGGTAAAGGAGAAGCACAGAATGGTTGCCCCGGTAATCATCGGGATCACATGCGCATCACCAGACCAGAACGGTTTGCTGCTCGCCAGGGTGCCCGCGCCTTCGCCGTGGAATACGCCGTAAATAACCATGCCAAGAATAACCGCAATCAGCACAACCTGAAGCACAACGATAACAGAGTTAAAGTTGGCAACGGACTTGATGCTGCGCAGGTTAAAGGCCGTCATAAAGGCCACCAGCGCCACGACGAACATCCACGAGGGAATCGATGGCACCAGCGCTTCAAAATAGATTTTTGCCAGCAGAATGTTGATCATCGGCGCGAACAGATAGTCGAGCAGCGAAGACCAGCCCACCATAAAGCCAACCGTCGGGCTGATGGATTTCTGGGCATAGGTGTAGGCGGAACCCGCAGACGGATAGCGACGCACCAGTTTACCGTAGCTCAGCGCGGTAAAGAGGATCGCAATCAGCGCGAAGCCGTAAGCCGTCGGCACATGACCGTCGGTGAGGCCCGATACGATACCGAATGTATCGAACAGCGTCATCGGTTGCATATAGGCCAGGCCCATCATAACAACCGGAATCAACGTAAGCGTTTTACGTAATTCCACGCGAGAGGTGTTTGGAGTTGCGTTATGCGACATAGTTAATCTCCTTTAAGGTGATAACCGCCACGTAAGCGAAAAATTGCCCCATTTCTTTCTTCCTCAGCGACAACAACTGTCGGATTTTAGTAAATATCTATCCGGTACGAAGCCCGGCCTCTTGGTTTTTAGTTTCGTTTCGTACATGCAAAAAAAAATAACCGACGCCTTTTATATCGTCGATTATTCATTTGGTTGCAGCGGCCGCATTTTGCCCCACATCGGATACAAAAGGCAATACTTTGCAACGCAGCGGGTAATTTTCTTTTTTCTAACTGGCTGATTTCTCGGCACTGCCCTGAGCATATACAGCAGCGATAGCACTATTTGCTAAAATTTCGTCCCGCCACCAGGCGCTGGCGAGCCCGGCGGTCTGTTCATTCCAGCCCACCCATACCGATTCATGGCTGTTTTGAGCAAGTACCTGTTTTTCAACAAGCGCACCGCTGTCAATGTACCGCTGTGCCAGATAGCGGGGCAAATAACCGCAGCCCAGACCGCTGATTTGCAGCTCCAGCTTGGTTTTAAAGTCGAAAACGGTGATGGCCTCCTGCTCGTCGAGCAGCTGCGAGGAAACCGCACATTCCGGGCGAGAGCTGTCCCCGACCACGATGGCGCGGTAGCCTTTAATCACGCGGCGGTTAAGCGGCTCAGCTTCCTGAGCCAGCGGATGATGGGGCGCTACGGCGAACACCTGCTCCAGCACGCCCAGACGCGCAAAGCCAAACTCACTCAACTGGGGAGGCTCGTGGAGTGCACCGACAAAAATATCCGCCCTGCCCTGGGTTAGGGCATCCCAGGAGCCCCCCAGCACGCCGTTGATAAAGATCAGCCGCGTCACGCTGTGGTGTTGATAGAAGGCCTCAATCAGCGGCGTCAGGAGAGAAAACGGGAAAGTGTCATCCACGCCAATCACCAGCTCGTTTTCCCATCCCTGGTGAAGTTTGACGGCCTGTTTTTCGAGTTCACGAACGGTATGGAGGACTTCACGGCCTTTTTCCAGCAGCATCTGTCCGGTGCGGGTAAAACGGGCGCGATGCCCGGAGCGATCGAGGATCTGGATATTGAGGTCGCTTTCCAGTTTTTGGACGGTATAGCTCAGGGCCGAAGGGGTTTTGTAGAGCTTTGCCGACGCAGCGGCAAAGCTTCCCTCTTTTTCCAGTGCATCCAGAATAATAAGAACATCCAGCAGCGGTTTCATGCTCGCCCCCTTTCGGTGTGCGACGGTCTCCGCTGCGGGATTTATTCCATGGGCATCACCAGCGGATCGGGATACTGATACTCAAACCCCAGCTCATGACAAATGCGATTGCCATCAACAATTTTGCCTTTACTGCCATCCTTTGCCTCACCAAAGACCGGCGGAGCCAAGCCCAGCTGACGTGCCATCAGCGGGTAAAACGTGCTGCGCGCCGGATGAGACGGTGCACATATATTATAGATGTGTCCGCCTTTCGGAGCCTGTAAGAGTAGCTCAATCGCGCCAACCACATCATCAAGATGCACAAGGTTGACAACATGTTGGCCATCTGGCGCCGACTTCCCGGCAAAAAAGCGTCCCGGATGACGACCCGGGCCTACCAGCCCCGCCAGACGTACGATATCAACCTGAGTGCCGGGAAGATGATGCAGCCAGTCTTCCAGCTCTTTCAGAACCTGACCGCTCGCTGTAACGGGACGGCGCTCGGAAGTCTCTTTTACCACGCCCTCAACCTCACCATACACCGACGTCGAACTGGTAAAAATAATGCGCGGAACATGATGCGCCAGCGCGCTGTCGACGATCTCCTGCATCGCCTGCAGGTAAAATGATTCGCCCGGGCCGCTGCGCCGCGCGGGTAGCGTAATCACCAGCGCATCGACGTTCATCAGGGTGTCCAGATCGTCCGCATCACACACCAGTTCCGGCTCCAGACGCAGTTCAACGCCATCAATACCGCACATGCGCGCCGCTTCGACCCCATCTCGGGTGGTCTTGCTCCCGGTCACCTGCCAGCCTTTCGCGGCTAATGACATCGCCAGCGGCATTCCCAGCCATCCTAAACCGACAATCGCGACCTTTTTCATGCGAATTCTCCTGACTCTTACTCGTCTTTCATAAGGCTACGCCAGCCCGGCAGAACACACAATTCATAGCATCAATATGAAATGAATTAATGATCAAAAAAAGCCCTTGCAATATGTCGCACAACTGGTTTAGGTTAAAAGACATCAAATGAATAAGCATTCATCGAGAATTTATATGACACGCGTTCAATTTAAACACCACCATCATCACCATCATCCTGACTAGTCTTTCAGGCGATGTGTGCTGGAAGACGTTTGGATCTTCCAGTGGTGCATGAACGCATGAAAAAGCCCCCGGAAGATCTTCTTCCGGGGGCTTTTTTTTGGACCGCTTTCAGACAGGTTAAAACAGGTTAACGAGGAATAAAGAATGTTAGATAACTCACGTTTACGCATAGCTATTCAAAAATCAGGCCGTTTGAGTGACGATTCACGCGAACTGCTGGCCCGCTGCGGGATTAAAATTAACCTGCACACCCAGCGCCTGATTGCTCTGGCTGAAAACATGCCCATCGACATTCTGCGCGTGCGTGATGACGATATTCCCGGCCTGGTCATGGATGGCGTCGTTGACCTCGGCATCATCGGCGAAAACGTGCTGGAAGAAGAGCTGCTAACCCGCCGCGCGCAGGGCGAAGACCCGCGTTACTTCACCCTGCGTCGTCTGGACTTCGGCGGCTGCCGCCTGTCGCTGGCAACGCCGGTTGATGAAGCGTGGGACGGCCCGGCCGCGCTGAACGGCAAACGTATCGCCACCTCCTACCCTCACCTGTTAAAGCGCTATCTGGATCAGAAAGGCGTGCAGTTTAAATCCTGTCTGCTGAACGGTTCTGTTGAAGTGGCGCCGCGTGCGGGTCTCGCGGACGCCATCTGTGACCTGGTCTCTACCGGCGCGACGCTGGAAGCAAACGGTCTGCGCGAAGTGGAGGTGATCTACCGCTCCAAAGCGTGCCTGATTCAGCGTGACGGCGAGATGGCCGACGCTAAGCAGCAGCTGATCGACAAACTGCTGACCCGTATTCAGGGCGTCATTCAGGCGCGTGAATCCAAATACATCATGATGCACGCCCCAACCGAGCGTCTGGATGAAGTCATTGCCCTGCTGCCGGGCGCCGAGCGCCCAACCATCCTGCCGCTGGCGGGCGATCAGCAGCGCGTGGCGATGCACATGGTGAGCAGCGAAACCCTGTTCTGGGAAACCATGGAAAAACTGAAGGCGCTGGGCGCAAGCTCCATCCTGGTGCTGCCGATTGAGAAGATGATGGAGTAATGGCCATGAGCTTTAACACAATCATCGACTGGAATACCTGTAGCGACGCACAGCAGCGCGAGCTGCTGATGCGCCCGGCGATTTCCGCCTCTGAAAGCATCTCGCGCACCGTGGCGGAGATCCTGGATAACGTCAAAGCCCGCGGCGATGACGCGCTGCGTGAATACAGTGCAAAGTTTGATAAGACGGAAGTTGGCGCATTACAGGTTACCGAGCAGGAAATGACTGATGCCAGCAATCGTCTGGGAGATGACATCAAACAGGCGATGGCCGTTGCGGTGAAAAACATTGATACTTTCCACACCGCGCAAAAGCTGCAGACCGTAGATGTGGAAACCCTGCCCGGCGTGCGTTGCCAGCAGGTGACCCGCCCGGTTGCCTCCGTCGGCCTCTATATTCCTGGCGGCTCTGCCCCGCTTTTCTCCACCGTACTGATGCTGGCGACACCCGCGCGCATTGCCGGGTGTCAGAAAGTGGTGCTGTGCTCGCCGCCACCGATAGCCGACGAGATCCTGTATGCGGCGAAGCTGTGCGGCGTGCAGGCGGTCTATAAAGTGGGCGGCGCGCAGGCGATTTCAGCCCTGGCGTTCGGCACGGAATCCATTCCCAAGGTCGACAAAATCTTTGGCCCGGGCAATGCGTATGTAACCGAGGCTAAGCGTCAGGTCAGCCAGCGTCTGGACGGCGCGGCCATCGATATGCCTGCCGGCCCGTCTGAGGTGCTGGTGATTGCCGACAGCGGCGCCACGCCGGATTTCGTCGCGTCTGACCTGCTTTCCCAGGCGGAACACGGCCCGGATTCGCAGGTCATCCTGCTGACGCCGGATGCCGATATGGCGAAACGCGTGGGCGAAGCCGTGGAGCGTCAGCTTGCCGATCTGCCCCGCGCCGACACGGCACGCCAGGCGTTAGCGGCCAGCCGCCTGATTGTGGCGCGCGATCTTGAGCAGTGCATTGCCATTTCTAACCAGTACGGCCCGGAGCACCTGATTATTCAGACCCGCAACGCGCGCGATCTGGTCGACAGCATTACCAGCGCGGGCTCGGTGTTCCTCGGCGACTGGTCCCCGGAGTCCGCAGGCGATTACGCCTCCGGCACCAACCACGTGCTGCCAACGTATGGCTATACCTCAACCTGTTCCAGCCTGGGACTGGCGGATTTCCAGAAACGCATGACCGTGCAGGAACTCTCCCGCGAAGGGTTTGCCTCACTGGCGTCCACCATTGAAACCCTGGCCGCCGCCGAGCGCCTGACCGCCCACAAAAATGCCGTTACGCTGCGCGTTGCAGCCCTGAAGGAGCAAGCATGAACATTGAAGAATTAGCCCGCGAAAATGTCCGTCGCCTGACGCCCTATCAGTCTGCGCGTCGTCTGGGCGGTAAAGGGGATGTCTGGCTGAACGCCAACGAATATCCAACGGCGGTGCAGTTTGAGCTGTCGCAGCAAACGCTGAACCGTTATCCGGAGTGTCAGCCGAAGGCGGTAATCGAAAACTACGCCCAGTACGCGGGCGTGAAGCCAGAGCAGGTGCTGGTCAGCCGCGGCGCGGATGAGGGCATTGAGCTGCTGATCCGCGCGTTCTGCGAGCCGGGCAAAGACGCCGTCATGTACTGCCAGCCGACCTACGGCATGTACAGCGTCAGCGCGGAAACCTTTGGGGTGGCGTGCCGCAACGTGCTCTCCCTGGAGAACTGGCAGCTGGATCTGCAGGGCATTGCCGACAATCTTGACGGCGTAAAAGTCGTCTTTGTCTGTAGCCCAAACAACCCGACCGGCCAGATTATTAACCCACAGGATATCCGAACCCTGCTGGAGATGACGCGCGGAAAAGCGCTGGTGGTCGCCGACGAAGCCTACATCGAGTTCTGCCCGCAGGCAACGCTGGCAGGCTGGCTGGAAGAGTATCCTCACCTGGTGGTGCTGCGTACGCTGTCGAAGGCTTTCGCCCTCGCGGGTCTGCGCTGCGGATTCACCCTGGCGAATAAAGAGGTAATCGACCTGCTGCTGAAGGTGATCGCTCCGTACCCCCTCTCGACGCCGGTTGCCGATATTGCGGCACAGGCGCTGACGCCTCAGGGGATTAACGCGATGCGCGAGCGCGTGGCGCAAATTCTGGAGGAACGTCAGTACCTGGTAACGGCCCTGAAGGATATCCCGTGCGTGGAGCAGGTATTCGACTCGGAAACCAACTACATCCTGGTGCGCTTTACCGCCTCCAGCGCCGTATTTAAATCTTTGTGGGATCAGGGCATTATCTTACGAGACCAGAATAAACAACCTTCTCTGAGCGGATGCCTGCGCATTACCGTCGGCACCCGCGCAGAGAGCCAGCGCGTAATTGACGCCCTGAAAGCGGAGAAAGTATGACCCAGAAGATCCTTTTCATCGATCGTGACGGCACCCTTATTTCGGAGCCACCAGCTGATTTTCAGGTCGACCGATTCGACAAGCTGGCGTTTGAACCTGACGTGATCCCGGTGCTGCTCAAGCTGCAAAAAGCCGGATACAAGCTGGTGATGATCACCAACCAGGACGGTCTGGGTACCGACAGCTTCCCGCAGGCAGACTTTGACGGCCCGCATAATTTAATGATGCAGGTGCTGACCTCTCAGGGCGTGGTGTTTGATGAAGTGCTGATTTGCCCGCACATGCCAGCCGACGAGTGCGACTGCCGTAAGCCAAAGGTGAAGCTGGTCGAGGGCTATCTGGCAGAGGATGTGCTGGATAAGGCTAACAGCTATGTCATCGGCGATCGCATCACTGATATTACGCTCGCGGAAAACATGGGCATCGCAGGGCTTCGCTACGACCGTAACAACCTTAACTGGGCGATGATTGGCGAACAACTGACAAAACGTGACCGCTACTCGCACGTTGAACGTAACACCAAAGAGACGCAGATTGATGTGAAGGTCTGGCTGGACCGCGAAGGCGGCAGCAAGATCCACACCGGCGTGGGTTTCTTCGACCACATGCTGGACCAGATTGCCACCCACGGCGGTTTCCGCATGGAGATCACGGTAAAAGGCGATCTTTATATTGACGATCACCATACCGTGGAAGATACCGGCCTGGCGCTGGGTGAAGCCCTCAAGCTGGCGCTCGGTGATAAACGCGGCATCAACCGTTTTGGCTTTGTCCTGCCGATGGACGAGTGTCTGGCACGCTGTGCGATGGATATCTCCGGACGTCCGCACCTGGAATATAAAGCAGACTTCAATTACCAGCGCGTGGGCGATCTGAGCACCGAAATGGTGGAGCACTTCTTCCGTTCATTGTCCTACACCATGGGCCTGACGCTGCACCTGAAGACCAAAGGCAAGAACGACCACCACCGCGTAGAGAGTCTCTTCAAGGCCTTCGGCCGCACGCTGCGCCAGGCAATCCGCGTGGAAGGTGACGCCCTGCCCTCATCAAAAGGAGTGCTGTAATGAACGTGGTGATTCTGGATACCGGATGCGCCAACCTGAACTCCGTAAAGTCGGCGATTGCGCGCCACGGCTACGAGCCGGTGGTCAGCCGTGACCCGGACGTGGTGCTGCGTGCCGATAAGTTATTCCTGCCGGGCGTGGGCACTGCGCAGGCGGCGATGGATCAGATCCACGCGCGCGAGCTGGTCGATCTCATCAAGGCTTGTACCCAGCCGGTGCTGGGGATTTGCCTGGGCATGCAGATTCTTGGCCGCCGTAGCGAAGAGAATAACGGCGTTGACCTGCTGGGCATTATCGACGAAGACGTGCCGAAGATGACCGACCACGGTCTGCCTCTGCCGCATATGGGCTGGAACCGCGTGTACGCCAAAGCGGGCGACAGGCTTTTTCGCGGCATTGAAGACGGCGCGTATTTTTACTTCGTACACAGCTACGCCATGCCGGTGAACGCGAATACGATCGCCCAGTGCACTTACGGCGAGGCGTTTACCGCAGCCGTGCAGAAAGACAATTTCTTCGGCGTACAGTTTCACCCGGAGCGCTCAGGCGCCGCGGGCGCGCAGCTGCTGAAAAACTTCCTGGAGATGTGATGATTATTCCCGCGTTAGATTTAATTGACGGCACGGTTGTCCGTCTTCATCAGGGCGATTACGGGCAGCAGCGAGACTACGGAAACGATCCGCTGCCGCGTCTGCAGGATTATGCCGCCCAGGGGGCTCAGGTGCTGCATCTGGTCGATTTAACAGGTGCGAAAGACCCGGCAAAACGCCAGATCCCTCTGCTGAAAAATCTGGTTGCCGGTGTTGATGTGCCGGTACAGGTGGGCGGCGGCGTACGTACAGAAGATGACGTTGCGGCACTGCTGGACGCGGGCGTAGCGCGCGTGGTGGTCGGTTCAACCGCGGTGAAAGAGCCTGAGATCGTAAAAGGCTGGTTCCGCCGCTTTGGCGCCGACGCGCTGGTACTGGCGCTGGACGTGCGCATTGATGAACAAGGTAATAAGCAGGTGGCGGTCAGCGGCTGGCAGGAAAACTCTGGCGTGACGCTGGAGGCGCTGGTCGAGATGTATCTCCCCGTTGGCCTGAAGCACGTGCTGTGCACGGATATCTCCCGTGACGGCACGCTGGCGGGCTCCAACGTCTCGCTGTATGAAGAGATCTGCGCGCGTTATCCGCAGGTGGCGTTCCAGTCTTCGGGCGGAATTGGTGATTTAAACGATATTGCCGCGCTGCGCGGAACGGGCGTACAGGGCGTAATTGTGGGCCGAGCCCTGCTGGAAGGTAAATTTACGGTGACGGAGGCGATTCAATGCTGGCAAAACGGATAATCCCTTGCCTGGACGTACGTGACGGCCAGGTCGTGAAAGGCGTACAGTTCCGCAACCACGAGATCATTGGCGACATCGTCCCGCTGGCAAAACGCTATGCTGATGAAGGCGCAGACGAGCTGGTCTTTTATGATATCACCGCCTCCAGCGATGGACGCGTAGTCGACAAAAGCTGGGTAGCTCGCGTGGCGGAAGTGATCGATATTCCGTTCTGCGTGGCGGGCGGGATTAAATCCGCTGACGATGCGGCCCAAATTCTCTCGTTTGGTGCCGACAAGATTTCCATCAACTCCCCTGCCCTGGCCGACCCGGAGTTAATTACTCGCCTCGCCGATCGTTTTGGCGTGCAGTGTATTGTGGTTGGGATCGACACCTGGTATGACGCCGCAACGGGCAAGTATCACGTCAATCAATATACGGGTGACGAAAGCCGCACGCGCGTAACGCAGTGGGAAACGCTCGACTGGGTGCAGGAAGTGCAGAAGCGTGGCGCGGGCGAGATTGTGTTGAACATGATGAACCAGGATGGCGTGCGTAATGGGTATGACCTCGAGCAGCTGAAAAAAGTCCGTACAGTCTGCCACGTTCCGCTGATTGCCTCCGGCGGCGCGGGTACCATGGAACACTTCTTGGAAGCCTTCCGCGATGCGAACGTGGACGGCGCGCTGGCCGCTTCCGTGTTCCACAAACAGATTATTAATATTGGTGAGTTAAAAACGTACCTGGCCGACCAGGGCGTGGAGATCAGGGTATGTTAACAGAGCAACAACAGGCGCAGCTGGACTGGGAAAAAACGGATGGATTACTGCCGGTGGTTGTCCAGCATGCCATCTCAGGCGAAGTGCTGATGCTGGGCTATATGAACCAGGACGCGCTGGCGAAAACAATCGAAAGCGGCAAAGTGACGTTTTACTCCCGCACGAAACAGCGCCTGTGGACCAAGGGTGAAACCTCGGGTCATTTCCTGAACGTGGTCAGCATTACGCCTGACTGCGATAACGATACCCTGCTGGTACTGGCAAACCCAATCGGCCCGACCTGCCATAAGGGCACCAGCAGCTGCTTCGGCGAGGCGAGTCATCAGTGGCTGTTCCTGTATCAACTGGAGCAGTTGCTGGCAGAGCGTAAAACGGCAGATCCTGAGAGTTCTTATACTGCGAAGCTGTACGCCAGCGGAACCAAGCGTATTGCGCAAAAGGTGGGTGAAGAAGGCGTTGAGACTGCGCTGGCCGCGACCGTGCATGACCGCGAGGAGCTGACGAATGAAGCCTCTGATTTGATGTATCACCTGCTGGTGCTCCTGCAGGATCAGGCGCTGGATTTGACGGCGGTGATTGAGAATTTACGTAAAAGACATAAATAAACATCCTACCGGGGGAGCGCTCGCTCCCCTTTTCCTGTAATAAAGCAGTTATCATTCCTTCCGTGAGCGGGTATCATCAGCCGATAGTGTAAACGCACGATTCTATGCGTTAAGAGTTACTCATTTAACATTGAGGTTGAAGATGAAATTTCTGGTCACCGGCGCTGCCGGCTTTATCGGTTTCCACGTCAGCGAGCGCCTGCTGCAGGCAGGACATCAGGTTGTAGGAATTGATAACCTTAATGACTATTACGATGTCAATCTGAAGCAAGCGCGACTGGATCTGCTTACATCCGACAATTTCACTTTCCATAAGCTGGATCTGGCCGATCGCGAAGGGATGGCCTCGTTGTTTGCCGCTGAGAAGTTTGACCGCGTGATCCACCTCGCCGCGCAGGCTGGCGTACGTTACTCTCTGGAAAATCCGCACGCTTACGCGCAATCAAACCTTATCGGCCATCTCAACGTACTGGAAGGCTGCCGACACAACAAGGTGCAGCATTTACTGTATGCTTCTTCCAGCTCTGTTTACGGCCTGAACCGAAAGATGCCTTTCTCCACCGATGACTCGGTTGATCACCCGGTTTCCTTGTATGCCGCGACGAAAAAATCCAACGAACTGATGTCGCATACCTACTCTCATCTTTACAATCTCCCGACGACCGGCCTGCGCTTTTTCACCGTGTATGGGCCATGGGGCCGTCCGGACATGGCGCTGTTTAAATTTACTAAGGCCATGATTGAAGGCAAAAGTATTGATGTTTACAACTATGGCAAGATGAAGCGCGACTTCACCTATATCGATGATATTGTTGAAGCGATTATTCGCCTGCAGGATGTTATCCCTCAGGTCGATGCGAACTGGACCGTTGAAACAGGGTCCCCGGCGTCCAGCTCTGCGCCGTACCGTGTTTACAACATTGGCAACAGTGCGCCCGTAGAGCTGATGGATTACATCACCGCGCTGGAAGAAGCGTTAGGCAAAGAAGCGGATAAAAATATGATGCCTGTTCAGCCAGGTGACGTGCTCGAAACAAGCGCGGATACCACGGCGCTCTATGACGTGATTGGGTTTAAGCCGAAAACGTCGGTGAAGGAAGGCGTGAAGAATTTTGTGGACTGGTATCGGGCTTTTTATAAGCTTTAAAACTATACACAGGCATAATATTTAAAAACCCTCTCTATCCACCTTTTTAAAGGTGGATTTTTCATTTTGGGTTAATAATATAACACCGCCAACATCAGCATGTTTTAATTATATATCACAAGTCATTCCTGATAGCTTTGTCGTGGTTGCAGTATTTTTATTTCTGGCTATTTAAAAATAAGACAACTTACTATCAAAACTCCAATAAACAACGTAAAAGACGCATCCGTTTTCCCAGATGCGTCTTCATGAGTATAATTAACGACTGGAAGTCGAAACAGAAGGTAACAAGATAGCTCTCATTTTTTTAGTTAAGATCCTGACTAAGGGCTCCGTCAATATTGCCATAACAACACTTGAGAAAAGTATAAATAAAAACACACACAAAGACTCAAGCCCTGAAGAAATACGCCCGCCAATTTTACTCATGACAAAATAGAGAATCTGATGATGAAATAAAAATGCAACGAATGCATGTTTTGCAAAATAACTGGTAATGTTTCTGAGCCAGTCTATACTTCCCAAAAACTCAATCAAATAAACAGCTATTGAAAATAAAGAAACACCAAAAATTAACATGTACAGTTGCGGCATTATGCTTTCACGAGCAGGAACTGCAATAGCTAAGGCTAACATTCCTGCTAACATTGCATAGAGACGATTTTTTTTGTCCTTTAAAATAAAATAAGCATAGCTCATGCCAAATAAAAAATCTGGCAACCGCATAAGAGGATTACAATTAATATAAACAGAGAACAGTTTTTGATAGTTAAGTCCAACAGCAAAAAATATAGCTGACACGACTCCCCATGCAATTACTGGCATTTTCTTGAGAGCTTCATACAGCACAGGAAAGAATAGATATGTGATAATCATATAACCTGTATACCATTCCCCCACCAGATAATAGTTCTGCATCCGATAAAGAAAAAAGCCATCAAGACCAATTATTGAGAGAATAAATTTCCAATAATGCCCATCTCCAACAAAACTGCCTTTGATAATTAGCATAAGTGCAGCAACAATTAAATAACTTATCCAAAACGATGGGAATATTGCAAGCACTCTTTTTTTCAGAAAAAGAACATAGTCATTATTGTCTTTGGTGCTGATAACCAAAGACAACCCGGAAATAATGATAAACATAGAAATGCCAACATCACCCATTGTCTGACCGAAATAGGACAATTCACCGAGCTTTAAAAAACCGGGGTAGTTATAATATATTTCCACATTATAATGGAACAATACGATCATAAAAAATGATATCACTCTTATGAAATCTGGCGCAAATAGACGCATATTTGAAGTTGTTACATTATTATTGTTCATTTATCATATTCCAGTGGTCATTTCAAAAACAGAAATATAGATAGCGAATGTAATACTATTGAATAAATATCAGCAATTCAATGGACATTCGATATGAGAAATCACTTAGGTAGGAACGATGCGCATAATTATAAATAGACAGCTCAAACTGGCACCACCATAGGTTGGGGTGCCAGAATGTTCAATCAGTCACTACCAAATAAATCGCGCGTGTAGACTTTATCTGCAACATCCGCCAGTTCTTCAGCCATGCGGTTAGAAATGATTACATCGGCTTCTTGCTTGAATGCATTTAGATCCCGCACAACGCGCGAATGGAAGAACTCGTCCTCCTGCATGACAGGTTCATAAATAATGACCTGTACACCCTTGGCCTTGATACGCTTCATGATCCCCTGAATGGATGAAGCGCGGAAGTTGTCGGATCCACTTTTCATAATCAGACGATAGACGCCCACCACTTTAGGCTGACGGGAAAGAATGGAGTCCGCCACGAAATCTTTACGTGTGCGGTTGGCGTCCACAATCGCCGAGATAATATTGTTTGGAACGGAGTGATAGTTTGCCAGTAGCTGCTTAGTATCTTTAGGCAGACAGTAACCGCCGTAGCCAAAAGAGGGATTGTTATAATGGTTACCAATTCGTGGATCGAGGCAAACACCTTCGATGATCTGACGACTGTTAAGTCCAAGGCTCTCAGCATAGCTGTCCAGTTCATTGAAGTAAGCAACACGCATTGCCAGATAGGTGTTGGCAAAGAGCTTGATGGCTTCCGCTTCTGTTGAGTCGGTAAAGAGCGTCGGAATATCTTTCTTCGTCGCGCCCTCCTGCAACAGTGCCGCAAAGCGCTCTGCACGCTCAGAGCGTTCGCCAATCACGATTCGTGATGGATGCAGGTTATCGTAAAGCGCACGACCTTCACGCAAGAATTCTGGCGAGAAAATAACGTTATCGATACCGTACTTCTCTTTAACCGACTGGGTAAAACCAACCGGAATGGTGGATTTAATGATCATGACCGCATCTGGATTGAACTCAATGACATCACGGATGACCGACTCAACGCTTGAGGTATTAAAATAGTTGGTTTTGGGATCGTAATCTGTAGGGGTGGCGATAATCACATATTCTGCCCCCACGTAAGCATCACGCTTGTCAGTCGTAGCGCGGAAGTTTAACGGCTTCGTTGCCAGATACTCTTCAATCTCTTTATCTACAATCGGGGACTGCTTCTTATTGAGCATATCCACTTTGGCCTGAACGATATCTAGCGCGACCACTTCGTGATTCTGAGCAATAAGAATACCGTTGGAGAGACCTACATACCCTGTACCGGAAATAGTTATTTTCATTTGCGAGTAACTTCTGTAAGTGAACTGTTAAGATGACCCGAGGACCATCATGATAACCAATGACTGTTGGGCTTTTTACCTCCTGCCTTGTGGGACTGTCAAGGCGAAGCCAGAGGATTAGCCCGTCTCGTGACAACATTCAGACTACTTCGAACATTTGGTGATTATTTTGATGTAAAAAAAACCCGGAGAATATCTCCGGGTTTGCATACAACCTGAGGTTAAATCAGATTAATCCAGCCATTCCGTGTGGAACACACCTTCTTTATCAGTACGCTTGTAAGTATGTGCGCCGAAGTAGTCACGCTGTGCCTGAATCAGGTTAGCCGGCAGTACCGCAGAACGATAGCTATCGTAGTAGGCTACTGCAGCAGAGAAGGTCGGAACCGGGATACCGTTCTGCACAGCGTAGGCAACCACGTCACGCAGCGCCTGCTGGTATTCGTCCGCAATTTTCTTAAAGTACGGTGCCAGCAGCAGGTTGGCGATACCGGCGTTTTCAGCATAGGCATCGGTGATTTTCTGCAGGAACTGCGCACGAATGATGCAGCCCGCGCGGAAGATCTTCGCGATCTCACCATAGTTCAGATCCCAGTTGTTCTCGTCTGATGCCGCACGCAGCTGAGAGAAGCCTTGCGCGTAAGAAACGATTTTCCCCAGGTACAGTGCACGACGCACTTTCTCAACGAACTCCGCTTTATCACCCGCTGGTTTAGCCTGCGGGCCAGACAGCACTTTAGATGCCGCCACGCGCTGCTCTTTCAGGGAAGAGATGTAACGCGCGAAAACAGATTCGGTGATCAGAGACAGTGGTTCACCCAGATCCAGAGAGCTCTGGCTGGTCCATTTACCGGTGCCTTTGTTCGCTGCTTCATCCAGAATCACATCAACCAGGTATTTACCCTCTTCATCTTTTTTCGTGAAGATATCTTTGGTGATGTCAATCAGGTAGCTGTTCAGCTCGCCTTTGTTCCACTCGGTGAAGGTTTCCGCCAGCTCTTCATTGGTGAGGTTCAGGCCGCCTTTCAGCAGAGAGTATGCTTCCGCGATCAGCTGCATATCGCCGTATTCGATGCCGTTGTGCACCATTTTCACATAGTGACCTGCACCGTCCGCACCGATATAGGTTACGCAAGGCTCACCATCTTCAGCCACGGCTGCGATTTTGGTCAGGATAGGTGCAACCAGCTCGTATGCATCTTTCTGGCCGCCAGGCATGATAGATGGGCCTTTCAGCGCGCCCTCTTCACCACCGGAAACACCGGTGCCGATGAAGTTGAAGCCTTCAGCAGACAGTTCACGATTACGACGAATGGTGTCCTGGAAGAAGGTGTTACCGCCATCAATGATGATGTCGCCTTTTTCGAGGTAAGGCTTCAGGGAGTCGATAGCAGCATCGGTACCTGCACCTGCTTTCACCATTAACAGGATACGACGAGGCGTTTCCAGAGACTCAACGAACTCTTTCACCGTATAGAAAGGAACCAGTTTCTTGCCTGGGTTCTCGGCAATCACTTCTTCGGTCTTATCACGGGAACGGTTGAAAACGGAAACGGTATAGCCACGGCTTTCGATGTTGAGCGCCAGATTGCGCCCCATAACAGCCATACCGACAACACCGATTTGTTGTTTGGACATTACGTACTCCTGTCAGGTGTGGATACGCCAGCGGATTCTTCCCGGCGATACAAAGTGTAAACATGTTAACTTAAAATTTATTGCGATGAACAGTAGCCATGTAAACTTCTTGTCCCATCTGTTTAACCTTAAGTGCACATTTCGGAAAACATTTCAGACCAAAAAATGTTACGCAGCGAGGCATACTGAATTACCATCTGAAGTAATTGCAATTTACACGTTCTCCGATCGCCTTTAATTTCAGCAAACTTTTAAAACATGTTTACGAAACATGTACATAACGCTTTTCAGATGCCATAGAAAATGTCTGCTAAACAATGTTCTATTATCATTTTGACTAAAATGTACTACTTTTAATTCAGGAAGATAGACTAATTTATAACCTGCATTTTTTGCTCTGATACAAATATCGATATCTTCACAGTACATAAAAAATTGCTCATCGAAGCCATTGATTTGATTAAAAACCGAGCATTTCATCCCTAAAAAAGAACCGGCGCACCAGTCAACAACCTGATGAGTGTTAATATCAGAGCGATCTATTATACTTTTATTATAACCCAGAAAATACGAAGTAAAGAAGTTAACTAATTTGGGAAAATGTCTGACTGAGGGATCTCGTACAGTCAAATTCTGATCTTTGTAGAGATCAGCTGTAAAGAGATCATATTTATGGCATGCAAGTATTCCACTTAATTGTTTAAGCGTGTCAGCATCGACCAAAACGTCTGGATTGAGAAATAAGAAATAATCTTCCTGAACATCAACGCAATAATCTTCAATTATCTTTGCAACAGCATGATTGTTATTGCGTGAAAACCCCGAACGCTCAAGAGATGGAATATAACAAATCTTTTCGCTCGCGCAAAACTCTCGCAATCCAAGGCTATTTACATTATCTTTTATGTATATTCTAAATAGAGAGCTCGCATCAAACTGAGAATCATTAATTTTATTAATTAATGACTTGATATAATCATCATGAAAATGACTTACTACTATTATGTGTATCATAATAATTTTCTGACTGCATCTGACATTGCACGGAAATATACCTTCAGGTATTCAATGTTTTTACTTTTAAAAAGTAAAATCATTTGATGCACAAAAGAAAAAACAATTTCCCGAATAGCTAATAGCTTTGGAATGTGAGGCATTTTTAACATAAAAACACCATTCCTGACTCGATAATAACGGCGCCATGCAGAGTGCACAGGAATAACAAACCCCAACATTTCAATATGAGCATCACCTATTTCATGCTGCATAATGACATTTGGAGTAATAAAGATTTTAAAACCACGGCTAATAACTCTTAAACACCATTCAGTATCAACATAATCAATGAAAAGTGAATCGTCCATAAGGTTGTCTAACAATAAAACCTTATTATCGACAAGACATCCTGAGGCAATAATGCATGACACTTCAACAGGTTTAGATGATGTTATATCGGGAATGATTTTAGTGCGTAAGCCATGCCTGGACATTCTAATTACAGGATATATTTTTTTATAGCGGCTATCCTGCAGTGTTGGTCCAAGAGCAGCAATATTGTAACTCTGCTTAAGAGATACAAAATCTTCGACCATTTTGCTGACAAAATCTTCAGCTATACTGCTATCTTGATCAAAGAATAATGTAAAATCTCCGCCAAGAGTAAGACCATGGCGGATACCTTTGTTTTGAGCAGCGGCAATACCGATATTATCAGAAAGGGACAAAAGCTCAACGTTAGAGCAGGAAGTCTGAAGCCTGGAAATATCCTCAATATTGTCACTACCATTGTCGACGATAATAGTTCGATAGGATTGTGTCTCTAACTGAGAGACAAGTGACGATAGATTGGTTGTTACAGGATTAAAGGTTACAACAATTGCTATAACCTTGTGTGGCTGAGAATTATCCCTGCTTGTCATCAGTGCAACCATTTGCCATGATTTGCTCAATTTTATTACTATTACCCCAGATAGCTGGAGAGTCATAGGCACGAGCTGGGAATACATTATAAACTGGTTTAATTTTGAGTCTATGCTGTTCTATAAACTCTTCTACTGCTGTACGTAAACTTTTCGGTTTGCCGCTACTGCAGTTAATCACTCCAGCAACCTCTGTCTGGATAGTCGCTGTCGCGATTTGTTTTGCAAGGCATTCAACGTCGATAAAATCATACAGCATTTCTCCACTGTTAAGTGGGAAAGTTTCTTTACCGGCATCTTCTGCAGCCATTATTTTTGAGAAAATTGAATTACTGTTTCTGTCATCACCAGTTATGTAATACATACGCAGCCATTTTAATGAAATTCCGGCCTTTTCCATTTCATAAGTGCAGATCTGGCGTAAGAAATTTTTCGCGATCCCATAAGGGTTACTAGGATTACAAGCCGTCTTTTCAGTAATCTCCCCAACATGATAACCTATTTCATGCATGGTTCCGGCCACTGAAATATTTTGTACACCTGCGCTAATCAAGGCTTTTAAAAATCGATAGTGGTTCATAACATTAGCGATATGACCCTGGTCGTGATGGTTAAAACCAGCACTCCAGGCTAGATGAAGCACAGCATCAAAGTCAGAGAAAACTTCAATGATTTTATCATCACTCGCATCTAAAATATCCATTTCAAGAACTTCCGATGTAATCGTATTTCTTGAACCGGGATATGTTATTGCGACAACATCGTGATGCATTGAAGTCAATGCTTTCACGACATGTTTACCTATGTAACCACCAGCACCAGTAACAGCAATTTTCATAATCAGTTGTTCTTCTTAAATTTTACAAGTTTATAGGCTTTTTTCGTTAAACGATATGGTCCATATAGCGTTTTAGCCACACGAGGATATTTATCCCAAACCGTACGTCTAAACGAACTAAACAGCAGTCTTGAACATCCGCTTAATACAGCAAGGAAATCCGGTTTACCCGATTTAGTTTCGGTAAACAACCTAAGCAAGCTTGAATATTGCCAGTAAACGTCACCATTAGGCAGGGCAGACATAATTTTCTGATGCTTAAATTCTAACTTAGCATAATTCTTTTCTGCTTGAGTTGGTGTCATTACACTATAAACACTAAATCCTTCATTTTTTGCCACATAACTAATAATGCGCTCAAGAACATGCGATAAACTACCATCGACATGCGCTGGCTCAGCATTAAAATCTGTCCATTTCCAATTATGCTCAAATAAAGGACGTAAAGCAGCGGGCCTGAACCAGAACATCGTCCCATATACTGCAACAGGAGTGTCATCATCCAATGGAACAACAATGCCAAGCTTCTTACATAATTCACTTGTTGGCCAATAGTTTGCAAACCAGGCATGACCCATTGTAGGGAAACCGATGTGAACAAGCGGTGGACAAATTATTCCTATATCATTACGCTTGTTCATCAAACCAATAACGTTGGTGATATATTCTGGTGACCCGAGAAGGTTCTCATAGAGATGTTTTTTAAACGAATCAGCACGTGCAAATCCATTCTGCGGGGATTTTTTAGAGTGTAAGCGACAGATATAATCATATTTATCACTGGTACCAATGTCCTTAAATGTGATAAATAATGAGGACATATCACGTCCTCTGTTTTCTTCAACGACGCGAACCTCAACATACTGCCCGATATCTTTCGTTTTTTCTCTTAGTATGGATGCATCTTTTTCGCTTGAGGTTGAAATATACAAATCATATTTATAAGGAATATTTTTTATATAAGAATAAATTTCTTCCCACATATCTGAATAAAATACATGAGCAAGAACAGCAATTTTTGGTTCCGGATTCTCTACGTTGTTATACTCTGGAGAAGGATAATTATCAGGCAAGATCCTTAACTGTTCCAGATTTGTGTAAAGAATGCGTGGTTTTACTGTGCGATTAATATTTTGATTGATAAGACCAATATCGTAATCACTTGTCTTCTCGATGGTCTCCACAGCTCCGCGTAGATCTACACAGTTAATGTCAAGCCACATTGGATCATGGAAAAATAAACGACGTTTAAGAATTGGACATCTATTTTCAATAGTTCGCTTAACGTCAATGAATGTTGGGTAATCTGATGGGTAGTTATCATTGCTTATATAAACAGATGATGTGAAGCCCATTGCCTGGAAATGAGACGTAAAGCGTGATTCATGACTTAAAACAGAATCAGTATAACTATTAATCATTGGCATATCTTGCCAATATTTTTTAAACTCAATGGAGTTTAACATTTTCTTGCGAATTGCAATGAAATGAGATTGTATATGACGAGGCAAGACTCCAGTTCCTGTAAAGGGATTTGGAACCATTTCGTTATGTTCGCTAATCCCCCAGAAATCACACGCCCTGCTATCCATTTCATTGAAAAGTTCGGAAAAAGGGAAAATCGGGGCAAAGAAGGTGTAATTGAGTAAAATAACCTCATCGTATTTACTGGCTAATTCATCATAGCCAATAGTTTCCATTCCTTCTTTATAACCCCAAACATCGAAGCCCACATTTTCTCGGCAGAAAACAGTAGCCCCAATCTTTTCAAGCTTTGCCCTTCCTGCGACGGTCATTTTCGAATTCGAAACAACAACAATATCTTCGACAAATTCCTTTAATGCAGTCAGCTTGGTTGGGATATAATCATCAACTTCACCAAATTCGTCATAAAAAAGATAAAAGGCAATCCTGCGCATTAAACATTACCACTCATTTTTTCAAATATTGATTAATAATTTCATCAGGTTTGCCATCAGCAATGATATTGCCATGGTCAACCCAAATAACTCGATTGCAAAGTTCAAGCAAAAGATCCATTTGGTGAGAAACAAACACCATAATATTGGAATCTTCTATCATCGCTTTCATTCTTGCCTGTGCTTTTTTGATAAAATCGGCATCACCGCCAGCGAAAAGTTCATCAAGAATTAGAATATCAGGCTGAGTAGCGGTAGCGATTGAGAACGCCAGCTTCATATACATACCAGTCGAATAATATTTTACCGGCGTGTCAATAAATTGTTCAAGCTCAGAGAAATTAATGATATCTGGCTCAATTTCTTTCAATCTTTTTAAATTATAACCAAGAATCGTTCCATTGAGGTAAATATTTTCTCTACCACTCAACTCCGGATTAAAACCTGCACCTATCTCAAGTAGTGGTGCTACTTTACCTTTTATATCAATCGTACCACTCGTTGGCGTATAAATTTTGCACAAAATTTTCAATAAAGAGCTCTTACCTGCTCCATTGTGTCCAATAATGCCTAACCTATCACCGTGGTTAATTTCCAAATTAATATTATTTAGAGCTAAAAAGGTATCATTTTTTTTCTGATGAGTTCTGGAGAATAAATCAGCGAACAACTCTTTTAAACTTGAATTTTTATTGTGATGCAGTGCAAACTGCAATCCAACATTTTTAAGAACTATTTCAGAATTCATATTTACAACCTAAATATAACTTTTGCGTCATTGCGTCTAAAATAGATGATACCGAAGATAATACTCAGCAACGAACAAACAGAGCATATTATTAGCGATTGAGTTTCAGGTAAGGTTCCTGAATAAATTGGCGAACGGAAGAGGTCAATATAATATACAAGTGGATTCCATGTAAATATCACATGGAACTTTTCTGGTATAGCAGTTATCGGATAAATGATTGGTGTGGCAAAATATAATGCTTGTAATACAACCCCAATAAGATATTGTACGTCCCTATAATAAACAGTCACAATTGAAAGTATAAACGTGACGCCAAGGGAAAACATGACCAAAAGCAGAAATGCAACGGGCAGGAAAAATAGAGCAGACGATATTTTAGCACCCAGTATCAAAGCTATAATAAACAAGCAAGCAGTGCTAAGCAGTGAATCCACCAATGTTGAGATAACTACGGATATTACAAACAATTGTTTTGGTAGATATATTTTTTTAAACAAAGATTCATTCGCCAGTAATGCTCCCCCCCCCTGGTTAAGAGAGTTAGAAAAAACTGACCAGGGTATCATCGCGGCAAATAAAAATATAGCGTATTCATTAACCTGAAACTTCATTACCAGCGAAAATACCACTGCGATAATCGCCATATTTAGTAATGGATTCAGTAAGGTCCAGAGAAAACCAAAGAAAGTCCTTCTGTACCTCATAGTAATCTGTTGATGAATTAGTTGTCTTAAAACTTGTCGATACTCAACTATCTCATTAATAAACGAATTCATAATTTTTTACTTTCATCAATTAGAGCACGAACACTTTGTTCAAAGCCTTGTGAAAAACAGGAACGTTTGTAACCAAACTTTTCTATTTTATCGCAATTTAAAACACTATATTTGGGTCTCCTGGCGATGGCTTTATATTCTGCAGTACTAATTGGTTCAACTTTAGATTGTGAAAATGTTATAGCTGCAGCGATTTTATTGGCAAAATCATACCAGCTCATTACAGTATCACCGCTGTAATGATAGAGACCAGGTTGGAGTGTTCCTTCTTTGATTATATCAATAATCAAATTTGCAATATCCGGCGCATATGTAGGCGCGCCAACCTGATCGTATACAACTTTAATATCTTTATTTTTCTCAACCAAATTAAATATGGTTTTTAAAAAATTCTTTCCATATTCACTATATACCCAAGATGTTCTTATTATAATAGCACCAGCATGATTTTTAAGAACCTCCAGTTCCCCCTTGTGTTTTGTACTGCCGTATACGTTAAGTGATTTTACGGTGTCTTTCTCGGTATACGGTTCACTGCTGTTACCATCGAAAACATAATCTGTGGAAACATGGATAAGTTTAGCACCATATTTTGATGATGCCTGAGCGACATATTTAGCGCCTAAATTATTCACGTTTTCAGAAAAATCAACATTAGTTTCAGCATCATCAACGGAAGTGAAAGCAGCAGTATTTATTACGACATCAGGCTTAAAATCAGAAATGACATCATAAACATTGCGTTCGTTAGCAATATCGAGGAATATTTTATCTGCCGCTAGTAAAATCCAGTCTTGCGGGATACGTCTGCTAAGACTTTGTCCTAACTGACCTTGAGCTCCGGTTAGCAGTACTCTCATTTATAAAGATTCGCCAAAGTAAGACCTTTTTTATCCTTTTCAGAAAGTTTTGGATTGGTCACGGGCCATTCAATACCGACCTCTTCATCATTCCAAAGCAAGCATCCTTCATGTTCCGGATAATAATAATCAGTACACTTATATTCAAAGTCGGCGGTATCCGTGAGAACGCAAAAACCATGCGCGAGTCCAGGTGGGATCCAAAGTTGATTTTTATTCTCGGCTGAGAGCTCAACACCAACCCATCGGCCATAAGTTTTTGAATCCGGGCGAATATCAACAGCAACATCAAATACTGCACCACTTACAACACGAACTAATTTACCCTGTGGATTATTTTTTTGAAAATGTAGACCACGAAGGACATCTTTAGTTGAACGCGAATGGTTATCCTGCACGAAGTCGAGATCTATATTGAGCATTTCTTGATAACGCTTCTTCTCAAAGGTTTCCAGGAAAAAACCACGTTCATCCCCAAAAACTCTTGGCTCAATAATTTTCACGTCGTGTATAATTGTATCAATGACTTTCACGAAACTGCCCCTTCATAAGAAATTATTTATAACACTTGATTGTTGCGTTTATACACAATCCCTGCAGATGTTTTCTTTCCTTAGTGAATTCAATTTTGGCAGGTTTCATATGTATTTCTTTCAATTCTAATATCAATATATATATTGATAAAACATATCGAAAATGCCAAACAATATATCTCCCTGTGTAAATTAAACGATAACTTTAACAGCAGGGAGGCAAATATTATTTATTCGCTAATTAATACTTTGAGATAACGGCCATATTCAGTTTTAGCAAGCTTTTTAGCTTGTTCCTCAACCTGGTCCTTGCTCATCCATCCATTACGATATGAAATTTCCTCAAGGCAAGCCACTTTCATCCCCTGACGTTTTTCAATGGTATGAATAAATTGGGAAGCCTCGACCAGGCTGTCGTGAGTACCCGTATCCAGCCATGCAAAACCACGCCCCAGCAATTCAACCTGCAATTTCCCCTGCTCGAGATACATCTGGTTAAGGGTCGTAATTTCAAGTTCACCACGGGCGGAAGGTTTAACCTGTTTGGCCATTTCGACTACATGCTTATCGTAGAAATAGAGACCGGTCACCGCCCAGTTTGATTTTGGTTTTAACGGTTTCTCTTCGATGGACAGCGCTTTGTAGTTCTCATCGAATTCAACCACGCCAAACCGCTCAGGATCCTGCACCTGATAACCAAAGACCATTGCTCCGCTGGTCATTTGTGAAGCCGCTTCCAGTTTTTTACCAAAGCTCTGACCAAAGTAAATATTATCACCCAGCACCAGTGCACAAGGTTCATTATTGATAAACTCTTCACCAATAATAAATGCCTGCGCCAGGCCATCCGGGGATGGCTGAACCGCGTAAGATAAACTAATCCCAAATTGCGAGCCATCGCCTAACAGGCGTTTGAACGAAGGCATATCTTCCGGGGTAGTAATGACCAAAATCTCACGGATACCTGCCAGCATCAGTACAGAAATTGGGTAGAAAATCATTGGCTTATCATAAACAGGAAGCAACTGTTTAGATACACCTTGCGTAAGCGGATAGAGACGGGTTCCGGAACCACCAGCAAGTACAATACCTTTCATCATATTTTCCTTTATTATTCCGCCAGTCCCAGACGTTCGCCCGCATAGGAGCCATCCATTACCCGCTTCCACCAGTTTTCGTTGCTCAAATACCACTCAACCGTTTTACGGATACCTGATTCGAAGGTTTCCTGAGGCACCCATCCCAGATCGTTTTTAATTTTGCTGGCATCAATGGCGTAGCGCAGGTCATGTCCCGGACGGTCGGTTACATAGGTAATAAGATCGGCGAAGTGAGTAATGCCTGCAGGCTTATCGGCAATAATTTCATCCAGAATGGTGCAAATTGTCTTCACGACTTCAATATTTTTACGCTCATTGTGACCACCGATATTGTAGGTTTCGCCCACAGTACCTTCAGTTACCACTTTGTATAACGCGCGTGCATGATCTTCGACAAACAGCCAGTCGCGAATCTGCTCACCGTTCCCGTACACAGGAAGCGGTTTACCTGCCAGAGCGTTCAGGATAATAAGCGGAATCAGTTTTTCCGGGAAGTGGTATGGACCGTAGTTATTCGAACAGTTCGTCACCAGCGTCGGAAGACCGTAGGTACGACGCCACGCGCGCACTAAATGATCGCTGGATGCTTTAGAAGAGGAGTAAGGACTACTTGGCGAATATGGCGTGGTCTCGGTGAACAGCGGAAGATCGCTACCGGCAGGTACTTCATCAGGATGCGGCAAGTCACCATACACTTCATCGGTGGAGATGTGATGGAAACGAAACGCCGATTTGCGGCCGTCGTCCAGTTGAGACCAATACTGACGCGAAGCCTCCAGCAATACATAGGTACCGATAATGTTGGTTTCGATAAAGGCTGCAGGGCCTGTGATTGAACGGTCTACATGGCTCTCGGCGGCAAGATGCATTACAACATCAGGCTGATGCTCAGCGAAAATGCGCGACATAGCACTGCCGTCACAGATGTCAGCCCGCTCAAAGGCATAACGGGGATCATTTTCGATTTCTGACAGAGATTCCAGGTTCCCCGCGTAGGTTAATTTATCTACGTTAACGACAGAATCCTGAGTGTTATTAATAATATGACGAACTACTGCAGATCCAATAAAACCTGCACCACCAGTAACAAGTATTTTCACGAGACTATTCCGTATTGCATCGCCATGTTAAATCGCGAACATTATTTTTGAGTGGTTACCTTGCAACGCGCCAAATTTTAAACACGCTACCGCCCCTGGCTCTCCAGCTACCAGTGCACTGAAAACAATAAAAATGTTAGCTACTATGCAATGAGAACCAGTGCCTGTTGTTATCAAATAGGCACAGAATGCTAATCTGATATTCTCCACTTAAATAGGTTTGAAGACAAGGGAAAATCTCAGACTAAACCATCATGTCAACACTCAGCAAAAAGTGCCTTAGACATTGATTCTATTACAATAAAAAAGGTAGCAAGAGTAATTACAGAAGCTGGAACAGCCTCCTCGTACTCGTTGCTACCCGATTCATTTGTTAAGGATTTGACTTACTGTTCCAGAAGTTTCTCAATTCTCTTGCGGAACTTCGCCCCTTCCTTCAGGTTACGCAGTCCATAGTTCACGAACGCCTGCATATAGCCCATCTTCTTACCGCAGTCATAGCTCTCGCCGGTCATCAGCATCGCATCGACAGACTGCTTCTTCGCCAGCTCAGCAATCGCGTCGGTGAGCTGAATACGGTCCCAGGCGCCTGGCTCAGTTTTTTCCAGCTCGGCCCAGATATCCGCGTTCAGAACATAACGGCCCACCGCCATCAGGTCAGAATCCAGCGTCTGCGGCTGATCCGGTTTTTCGATGAACTCAACGATGCGGCTAACCTGCCCTTCCGTCTCCAGCGCTTCTTTGGTCTGAATTACGGAGTACTCGGAGAGATCACCTTTCATGCGCTTCGCCAGCACCTGGCTACGGCCCGTTTCGTTGAAACGTGCCACCATTGCCGCCAGGTTGTAGCGCAGCGGATCGGCAGACGCGTTATCAATAATGATATCCGGCAGCACAACGATGAAGGGGTTGTCACCCACAACCGGACGGGCACAAAGAATAGAGTGTCCCAGACCCAGCGGCTGCGCCTGACGCACGTTCATGATGGTCACGCCCGGCGGACAAATAGACTGCACTTCCGCCAGCAGCTGACGCTTAACGCGCTGCTCAAGCAACGCTTCGAGTTCGTAAGAGGTGTCGAAGTGGTTTTCTACCGCATTCTTGGACGAGTGCGTAACCAGGACGATTTCTTTGATCCCTGCAGCAACAATTTCGTCGACAATGTACTGAATCATTGGCTTATCGACGATCGGCAGCATCTCTTTAGGAATGGCTTTTGTGGCTGGCAGCATATGCATGCCCAGGCCTGCTACCGGAATGACTGCTTTCAAATTAATCATTATTTCTTCCACCTTAAAATGGTTGACGAATTATAGCTCTTAAACCTGTTTTCGCCAGCATGATTTGCCGTAACCCTGAAGCAATGTTACGCCTTAGCATCACATATTTCTGTAGTTGTAATCTGATTCGATCGCGCTTTTATGCCAGGAATAGTCTCAAAACAGATTATTGTCGATTATCTGTGCGGAAGCGCAAAGTTCAGCCTTTCCACATTCACCACCTGCTGGTCGACCCGGTCAATATCCACCGAGCTTTGCCCTTTCTCATTAACGGCTTTTATGTTCGCCAGCGACAGCAGCGTCTCGTCTTTCGCCATGAATTTTCCTCGCACATCCTTGCGCAGGTCGAAGTTAATCTTCAGGGCAGGCCCCACGGCGGCTTCCTGCATGACATTGATATTGCGTAAAAAAAGATGCTGCGGCTTGTTGTGTAATTCAAGCGTAGCACGCTGCATATCCACGTTGGTTATCGCCACAAACGAGGTCGCGTTACCGGATGAAATCTGTATTCCGCGCAATTTATACGCAAGCTGGCGGTTATCGAGGTGAATATTATTGAGCTTAAAGTTCTGCGGGATGGACAAATAATCGCCTTTTATCACCCCATAGCCGATTAACATTCCCGCACTATTGACCATGTCGACATTATCAATAATGAAATTATCACAGCCATAAATGGCCACCGTGGCGTTGTCTATTCCTGCCTTTTTACTGAAGTCAGGGGTGATATTTTTGGCCTTAATATTGCGGATAACAAAGTGTTTCCCGTTTTCCACGTGCACCAGCTGACGACAGTTACTGCCGGTGATGTTGGCCACCACGAAGTTCTTAACAGTTTGCTTTTCCGGGTAGTCGTTGTCGTAGGTGCTGCCGGCGAGGCCAATGCCGATGCCCCAGTTGATCTTGCCGTTGGTGCAGTTGATGTTATCGATGACATGGTCGGAAATCAGGATATTGCGATCGTTGATAGCAACGTTCCACTCGATCGCATCGCCCTGCAGATGGCTAAATTTGCTGTTGGTGATGCGGGCGCCGTCCACCTGGTTGTGGAAACCCTGGCGCAGGATAGCGTAGTTGGCCTGACTCACGCTGATGTTATCAATCAGCAAATTTCGCATCACGCTGGGTTTCGTACCGCCGATGTAGATCTGCGTTACAGGGCCAAAACCGCTCATGGCCAGCCCTTTAATTACGCAGTCGGAGCCACGTACATCGAGAGTGATATTCTCTGTCCGTCCCTCGCCTTCCCCTATCACTTTGCTGCCTTCCTGCAGAACAAAGCGGCCGCGGCCGTTGCCGGTTAGCGCCCCGCGGATTAGCAGCGTTTTACCGTCGGGAATGAAAATACCCGTGTTGATGTTTTCACAAGTCAACCCGGCAGGGACAACGACCGTGTCCCCGTCATTAAACGCCTGCTTAAAGGCCGCGATCCAGTCGTTGTTATTGTACTGTTTAACAGAGACCGTTCTTCCGCTCGCCGCCCGCGCAATGCGGGACGACAGCAGCGGCGTGGCCGCCAGAACGGACAGAGACGAGACAAAGGTGCGTCGGGTAATCTTTTTCAGCATACATCCTCGGCGTTACAACGTTTGCAGCAGGCTGGCTAACTGACGGTTTATCACCTGCTGGTTAAAATCGGTTTCAACTTTTTGTCGGGCATTGTGCAGTACGGGCTCCAGCGCCTGCTGGTCGATGTCGCTGAAAGCAGCTAACCGATCGGCGAGCGCCATGGCGTTATTCTCGGGCACCAGCCAGCCGGAATGGTCAGACTTAATGAGCTCCGGGATCCCGCTGTGCAGGGTCGAGACCACCGGTATACCCACGGCCATTGCCTCCATCAGCGCCACCGGAATGCCTTCCATATCGCCATCGGCCCCCGTGACGGAAGGCAGCAGAAATACATCTGCCTCATCGAGCATGGCCTTGACCTCGTGGCTCGGCTTGAAGCCCGGCATCTCTACGACATCTTCCAGCTGATACTGTTCGATCAGCGTGCGCAGACGACGCTCCCACGGCCCAATCCCGAGAATGCGGTAGTGGAAATCCACCCCACGCGCTTTCAGCTGGCGGCAGGCTTCAATCGCCACATGCAGCCCTTTCTTCTCGGTCAGACGCGCGACGGAGATGATCTGCAGCGGTTTACCCGGCACTTTCACCGGACGGCGGGTAAAGCGCGTTAAATCCACGCCCATGCGCGAAACGGCAATTTTCTCTCCCGGGCAGCCCATGTTTTTCAGGCGTCCGGCCCACAGTTCGCTGATAGGCAGCATCATGTCGCCACGCAGGAAAAGCTGCTGGTATTCCGGCGTGTAGTGGTTCAGCACTTCGCGGCTGGAGATGTCGATACCGTGGAAAATGGTCGCAATTTTACCGTCAATTACGCCCAGTTCGCGCAGCTTCGCGGCGGTGACGCCTGCCGGGCCAAAGTGGGCGATAAACACGTCGGCACGATACGGCTGCGCCGTTTGCCCGCAGATGGCCGACAGGATCAGATTGCGTGATTCTGATCCATAGCGGGAGACATTCAGCGCCCGCCACGTCGACGCGCGATGGATCCCACGTAAGGTCTGGCTGGCGCGGTGGCGCAACTTACTCAGCTTCCCGGACGGCTCATCCTGCAGCCAGCGGGTTTTTGCCTCCAGCCCATACTGGGTATACGCCGCATGGGTATTTTGGGTATCGCCCTTTTGCAGGGCGATAATCTCCACGTCATATCCCATATCGATAAACGCGGTGATTTGGTTCAGAACAAACGTTTCGGACGACAGTGGAAATTTCAGTAAGAAGAAACCAACCTTCATTTCCCCTCCCGTACGCGATCGAGTACCGATTTCACCATTCCAATGCCCTTCTCGCGCTCGGCTTTCACCGCCACCGCCAGACGTTCATTGATAGCAGGCAGTTGGCCAAGCGTGTCCCCCACCATGGCGCCGAGCGATCCGTCCAGCAGGTGACGAATATCCACCGCCATTTCCGGCATACCGAGCTGCTGCATAATCCCGGCGGACTTGTGCTCATAGTTAATGGCAATGGCCGGCGTGCCAAAGTTCATGGAGATAATGGCCGAGTGCAGACGGGTGCCCACTGTCAGGTCGCAGGCGGAGAGCAGCTTGCCCATCTCCAGGTCGTTCAGCTCATCCATCACCACGTGATAACGTGACGGGTCATTGACCAGGTTGCGCAGGTTCAGCGCCACCATGCGGTCATCTTTGTTGTAGCTGTCGATACCGGTACAGGTGGACAGCGCCAGCACCTGGTACCCGCTGTCCAGCACGCGGTTCACCACGTCGGCGAACGCTTGCTCATACGCCGCCTGCGTCGTGCCTAAACGTTTATCGAAGGGCGCCAGCTCGCGCAGGGTAATGGCGACGGTTTTCTGTTTCGCCGCCACGTCGAGCCAGTGCTGCACCGCATAGCTCGGCTGGAAGCTGTCGTCCTGGTGATCCACCAGCCAGGCGGTATCCACGCCGTGCTCAACTTTTGACGTGTCAATCTCGCTGCGCTTCATCATCTCAAGGCTGACCGACTCGCGCAGGATCAGCGCGTCGCAGTGGCCGAAGACATAGTTTGCGAGCTGGTTAAACTGCGGATCCTGGAAAGGCCCCACGCTGTGGCCAATCATAAATAGCGGCTTTTTCGCCATGAACGTGCAGAGCGCATGCTCAAACTGCGGCACGCCGTAGAGATCGACGAAGAATGAACCGCCGACCTGGATAATGGCGTCATAGCCGGACAGCAGACGAACAAAGTCAGTGAAGCCCTGCGCGATGGCGATGTTGCGCAGCTTGCCGGTATCGGTCACCCGGGAAAGCAGCACCTGATGCTGGTAGCGACGACGCAGCACTTTTTTCACGCGGCCCATCACGCCCGCGGCGTTGTTGTGCTGTTTCATCTGGCTATAAAGCGGGTCGCCCATCACCGGGCGGTTCAGTAACCAGGATGAGCTGACCGGATAACGGCTCATCACGTCCACTTCGGTCTCAGGCTTAAGGGTGTTAATCGCATCCAGTAAACCGCGCAGGATGGCGCTGTCGCCACGGTTGCCGCAGGTATGGTTGCCAAGAATTAATAATTTCATAATGGCCTCTTAAAGAACTAGCCTGCGCGAAGCAGCGTTTTCATTTTTTCGTTACGGCAAAACTGGCGCTTCATCTCAACGACCAGCGCATTGCGAGAAAGTACGATCATCACGACGAAGGCCAGCGCCCCCGCGGCAACCTGCACCGCCAGCAGCGCGGCCAGCGGCAGATGGCCGCTGAGGATCGCACCCAGACCGTAGCTCACCGCCAGGGTCGGCAATGAGAGATAGAACGGCAACCACAGGCTCAGGATGTACTGACGGTAGCTGGAGCCCAGCACCGGTTTAATCATGATGAAGTAGCTCAGGACGGTATTGACGATCTGCACCAGCAGGAAGCCCAGCGTGACGCCAATGGCGCCCGCCATGTGTCCGCCGACGATAATTGCCGGAATAAACAGGAAGGTTTTGAATACGTTGAATTTAAAGCTGATGTCCACGCGCGCTTTAGCCATCAACAGGGACCCAATCGGGTTCCCCACGGAGCGCAGCAGCCCTACCACGCACAGCAGCTGAAGGATCGGGATAATACCGTTCCACTTCTCGCCAAACACCAGCGGCACGAAGTTGCTGGACACCACCATCAGCCCCAGCAGCACCGGGAAGTTGATAATCCCCACCACCGAAAGCAGCTTGTAAAAGTTAACGCGCAGCTTCTCGGTGTCGTCCTGAATCTTGGCAAACGCCGGGAACAGCACGCGGGTGATTATTGGGTTCAGCTTCATCGGCGGCACCACCGCGACGTTGTAGGCCAGGTTGTAGCCCCCCGCCACGCTCGCACCGAGAATACGTGCCAGCACCAGCGTCGAGAGGTTGGTATTAACATAGTTGATAATGCTGTCCGCCGTCAGCCACGCGCCAAAGCGCAGGTTGGACGAGACGGACGCAAGAGAGAAATGCAGTCCCGGACGGTAAATTTTACGTCCAAAGTAGCCGAACAGCAGCGTACGCACGGCAGAGTTCACCAGGTAACCGAGGATGGCGGTCATCGCCAGCGGCCAGAAATGGGCGCTCACGACTGTAAAGGTAAAGCCCGCCAGCACGGCGCTGGTCTCGATCATACCGATCTTATTGAACTCCAGCTCTTTCTGCATCAGCGCGCGGAACTGCTGCCCGTGCGGGATCACCACGAACGCAAACGACAGCGTGCGCATCAGCGGGGCGAGATCCGGGTTGTGCAGCACGCTGGCGATGGTGTCGCTCAGCAGGAACACCAGCACAAACACGAAAATCCCCAGCCCCACGTTCAGCCAGTAGAGCGTGGTCAGCTCAAGATGGCTGATCTCTTTGCGCTGGATAATCGAGTTGGCGATACCAAAGTCAGACAGCGTATCGGCCAGCGCGATGATCACCAGCGAGACGGTCAGCAGGCCGAACTGGTGATTATCGATAATGCGCGCCAGCACCGTCATCTGCACCAGGCCGAGGCCAATGATGACGATGGTCGCCATCGCTGACCACTTGGCGCCGCTGATGGTTTTTTCACGTAAGCTCATCTTAGTACGCCGCTTTGTTCACGAAACCTTTGAAGATAGTCAGAAAAACAATCTTGATATCGAACCAGAGGCTCCACTCGCGGATGTACTCCAGATCGAACTCGATGCGTTTTTCCATTTTTTCCAGCGTGTCGGTTTCGCCGCGCCAGCCGTTGATTTGCGCCCAGCCGGTGATGCCCGGCTTCACCTTATGGCGCAACATGTAGCCTTCAATCAGCGAGCGGTACTGCTCGTTATGCGCCACCGCGTGCGGACGCGGGCCAACAATCGACATCCCGCCGGTAAAGACGTTGATAAACTGTGGCAGTTCATCCAGCGAGGTGCGACGCAGGAAGTTCCCGACGCGGGTGACGCGCGGATCGTTCTGCGTGGCCTGGGTCACGACCTTGTCGTTCTCCATCACCTTCATGGAGCGGAATTTCCACACCATAATCGGCTTACCGTCCATGCCGTAGCGGGTCTGACGGAAGATAACCGGTCCTGGTGAGCTCAGCTTCACCGCGAGGGCAATGCAGCACAGCACCGGAGAGATGAGCAGAAGAATCAGCGAAGAGAGCACGATATCTTCCAGACGCTTCAGCACGCGGTTAATACCAGACAGCGGCGTGTCGTACAGCGGTACGACCGGCACGCCGTTCACCTCTTCAATACGCGAATGAAGGATGTTAAAGGTAAACACGTCCGGGATCAGGAGCACTGAACAGGTCGTATCCGCCAGCTCGCGCATCAGCTGCTTAATGCGGGAGTCGTCTTTCATCTGCATGGCGATGTAGACGTTGTGAATTTTGCCGGCCTTCGCATCGTCAATCAGCTGGTCGTAGTTGCCCGCCCAGTCGGCAGGCACGCCGCCAGGCTTCGCGTCGTGATAAATCCCGACCACTTCAAAGCCTAACCACGGCTCTTTGCGGAAGCTGTCGAGCAGCACCCTGCCGACGGGCAGATCGCCTGCTACCGCCACAAAGCGACGATTATAGCCACGGTTGCGCAGCCAGCCTGCGCCAAAGCGGATCAGGGAGCGGCACACTACCATGCCGACGCTGCTCAACAGATACCAGCAGAGATAGGTCACGAGGCGATTATCAAAATCATGGCTGAACGCCACCAGGCCTGCGCTGAAGATCAGGCTCAGGGTCCAGTTCTGCAGCAACAGCATCAGTTCGGTGGTCATTTTGACGCCGCGCCACGAGCGGTAGAAATCGGTCATTCCGCCGATCATCTGAAACACGACCAGCGCAATCAGGGCCATCAGAAGATGCATATATAAGAACGGCAGCCCGCTGATCCGACACACCGCCCACAATCCACCGACCATGATGGTGATATCAGAAAAACGCTGCACCATAGAGATTAACGATGCATTCGTTCTCGCTCGTTCGCGTTTTTTTAGATTCGTCATCGTTGTTCCTGTATTCGGTTCCCCCTCCCACCGGGAGGGGCAGTTATTACTGATTCAACAGCGCCAGAATGTCCTTCGTTCGGGCTTCCATCAGCGCGGTGTCCGCACGGGACTCCACGTTCAGGCGCACCACCGGCTCGGTGTTGGACGAGCGCAAGTTAAAGCGCCACTGCGGGAACGCCATGCTGATGCCGTCGGTACGATCAATTTCCAGCGCGTGAATCGCAAAGTGCTGCTCCACGCGGGCAATCGCCTCGGCCGGCTGCGCCAGCTTGCTGTTGATCTCCCCGCTCGCCGGGAACGCCGCCATACGGTCGCGCACCAGCTCGCCCAGGGTCTGCCCCTTCAGGCACAGCAGCTCGGTGACCAGCAGCCACGGGATCATTCCGCTGTCGCAGTAGGCAAAGTCCCGGAAGTAGTGGTGGGCGCTCATCTCGCCGCCGTAGATGGCGTCTTCTTCGCGCATGCGCTCCTTAATGAAGGCGTGGCCGGTTTTGGACATCACCGGCGTGCCGCCTGCGGCAGACACCACGTCGACGGTGTTCCAGGACAGACGCGGGTCATGAATAATTTTCGCGCCCGGGTTTTTCTCAAGGAACGCTTCTGCCAGCAGGCCAACAATGTAGTAGCCCTCGATGAACTGCCCTTTCTCGTCGAACAGGAAGCAGCGGTCGAAATCACCGTCAAAGGCGATACCCATGTCCGCGCCGTGCTCAATCACCGCGTTACGCGTGTCGTCGCGGCACTCCGGCAACAGCGGGTTAGGAATACCGTTCGGGAAGTTGCCGTCCGGGGTGTTATGCACTTTCACGAAGGTCACCGGCACGTTCAGTGCCTTAAAGCGCGCTTCAAGGGCATCGACAACCGGGCCGGCCGCGCCGTTACCGGAGTTAATCACCAGCTTCAGCGGCTTCAGGTTCGCCACGTTGATGTAGCCCAGCAGGTGGTCGATGTACTCTTTCTGCAGGTTGATTTTTTTGTAGCTGCCGCGCTTCGCCTCGTTCACCGGCGGGAAATCGTTGGCTTCCGCCAGGCGCTGCACGTCGCGCAGGCCGGTGTCGCCGCTGATCGGGCGGGCGCCCTTGCGCACCAGCTTCATGCCGTTGTAGTCCATCGGGTTGTGGCTGGCCGTCACTTCAATACCGCCGTCCACCCCCAGGTGGAAGGTGGCAAAGTAAATCTCTTCGGTTCCGGAAAGACCGATGTCCAGCACGTCCACGCCCGCATCCTGCAGCCCTTTCGCCAGAGCCAGCTTCAGGGATTCGCTGGTCAGACGCACGTCGCCGCCCAACACGATGGTCTGCGGTTTTAAATATTCGCCGTACGCACGACCAATGCGCCACGCAATGTCTTCATTCAGCTCTTCGCCCAGCTTGCCGCGAATATCGTAGGCTTTAAAACAGGTTAATTTTTCCATGATGACCCCTTTTTCAGGCAACAGTCGGTCCTGACCACTTAATGGCCAAATTGATTTTTTTGTCATTCGTAGGCCCGGTAAGCGCAGCGCCACCGGGCATGATGCTGAGGGCTACACCCGTCCGTAGCGGTCCTGGAAGCGCACGATATCGTCCTCTTCCAGATACGAACCGGAGCGCACCTCAATTAAATCGAGAGGAATTTTCCCCGGGTTCTCCAGACAGTGCGTAGCCCCCAGCGGAATATAAATGGACTCATTTTCACCCAGCAGTTTGACTTCACCGTCGATCGTGACTTTAGCGGTACCCGCGACCACCACCCAGTGCTCGGCGCGGTGATGGTGCATCTGCACCGACAGCCCCTCGCCCGGCTTCACGGTGATGCGTTTCACCTGATAACGGTCGCCTGCGTCAATGGAGTCATATTTCCCCCACGGACGGTAGACTTCGCGATGAATGTGGTGCTCGTGACGGCCATCCGCCTTGATCTTCTCCACCACTTTTTTAACGTCCTGCACGGCGTTACGGTCGGCAATCAGCACGGCGTCTTTGGTCTGGACCACCACCAGATCTTTCACCCCGACCGTGGTGACCAGGCCAGACTCGGCGTAGACGTAGCTGTTTTCCGTTTTGTGGCTAATGACATCACCGTGATGGACGTTACCCTCCGGGGTATGGGCGCTGATCTCCCACAGGGAGGACCAGGAGCCGACATCGCTCCAGCCCGCATCCATCGGCACCACAACGGCATCTGCCGTGCGTTCCATCACCGCATAGTCAATGGACTCTTCCGGACAGGCGAGGAAGGCCTCTTCATCCACGCGGATAAAGTCGAGATCCGGGTCCACCACCGCCATCGCTTTCTCGCAGGCTTGCAGAATATCCGGGCGATATTTGCTCAGCTCTTCCAGATAGCGTCCGGCGCGGAACAGGAACATCCCACTGTTCCAGTAATATTCCCCGCTGGCGACATACGCCTGCGCGGTTTCAAGATTGGGTTTTTCAACGAACTGCGCCACGTCAAACGCCACGCTGTCGCCTTCACCCGGCGTCACGTTGCCGCGACGGATGTAGCCGTAGCCGGTTTCCGGCAGATCCGGCACGATACCGAAGGTCACCAGCTTGCCGCTCTCAGCGTAAGGAATGGCCGCACGCACTGCGTCACGGAAGGCCTCTTCCTGCTGGATAACGTGGTCTGCCGCCAGCACCAGCATCAGCGGGTCACAATCCGGGCTGCTGCGTTTTGCTGCCAGCGCCGCCAGGGCGATAGCCGGTGCGGTATTGCGTCCGGCAGGCTCCAGGATGATATTTTCTGTGAGTTTGTTCAGCTGGCGCAGCTGCTCGGCAACGATAAAGCGGTGCTGTTCGTTACAGATCACCACCGGGCTTTCACACTCCACGCCGTGGAGACGGTTTACCGTCGTCTGCAGCATGGTGAGATCCCCTTTCAGGCAGAGGAACTGTTTTGGATAGAGCACGCGGGACAGCGGCCACAACCGGCTACCAGAGCCACCAGCCATCACAACCGGATACAAAGTGGTTTGACTCATGATTTATCCCCGTATATCTGCAATAAATTGGCTCAGCACGTTCTCTTTCTCGAGCGTGCGTTCGGCATATTCACGTGCCACCGTGTTCATTTTTGGCATGGCAAGTGCCTGTTCAATGCCAGTGACCAGCGCCGGGACCGATTCCGGCTCTACGCACACGGCAATCCCCGGATAGCTGTCACACAGCTGGCCTAATTCAGTTTCGGCTTCGGCCGTAATCACCGCGTTACCGCCCACTGCCAGAATGTTGGTCAGCTTGGACGGCAGCACCGCATCCGCCGCGCCGCGTTTTTGCACCACCAGATGGCAGTCGCCCATCTTCAGCAGCGCAGGCAATGCCTCGTAAGACTGAAGCGGGAAGAATTTCACGTTGGTCAGGCCGCGTTCGCTGACCATTTTTTCCAGCCGCGCTTTTCCACCCCCCTGCCCGACAATCACAAACATCCATGGATGTTCGTTCAGCAGTTGAGCCGCCTCGATCACGCTCTCCAGCCCCTGCTTTTCGCCGATGTTGCCTGAGTAAAGAATGATTTTTTGATCTTCAGGCAAACCGAGATGCGCGCGCAGCGCCTGAGCGTCTTGCTCAGTCACGTCGCGAAAACGCGCCACTTCGGACCAGTTCGGGAAGAAGATCACCTTCTCCGCCGGGACGCCTTTCTCTTGCGCCTTGTTCATCATCGAGCGCGAGATCGTTGAGACGTAATCCACGTTGTGTAAGCCACTGCGCTCAAACGCGCTGGCGAGCTTCGCCACCTTGCCGCCTTTGCTTTTGCCTGCCATCCCCAGGCCCAGCATGGCGTCAACTTCATAATCCTGAATGTGCAGCAGGGTGCGCGCCCCGGAGAGTTTGCCCAGCAGACGCATGCCCGGCGTGCAAAACAGCGTCGGCACCACGCCGATGATGCGATCCGGCTTCCAGCGACGCTGCGCCATCAGCGGGAAGAAACTACTCAGAGCAAAGCTGCCGAGATGAATCAACCGTTTAAGCGTTGAGGGCTGCTTAGGCACATACAGCGGGCAGCGCCAGACGGTCGCTGCACCCTCTTCGCGACGGTAGCGCCAGCTGGAGTAGCGCTCCCCCACTTTCCATTCCGGGTAGTACGGCGGCGCGGTAATGACCCGCACGTCATGTCCCTGGCTCGCCATCCACTCGACCATCTCGCCGGTGTATTTCCCGATACCGGTTAGCTCCGGCGAGTAGTTGATTCCGTATACGAGGATCTTCATAAGCCCGGCACCCCGGACTGACGTTCAGCGAGGAAATAGGCGCGACTGTTGTCATGCACATTGTTGCTCGCCAGCAGCACCTCTGGCGTCTGCCAGCGGTAGTCGTCGTGCTGAGAATCAGGCAGACGCAGGTCTGCCTCACTCACCTTCAGGCGGAACCCCAGCACGATGTAGTGCGTGGTGAACCCGGTGCCTGAAAAGTTATCGTCATAGAAGTGCTGCCAGACCCCGTAAAACTGGCCCGCTGCCATCGGCAGCTGCAGACCCAGTTCCGCCAGAGTGAGACGCTCAAACGCATCGGTAAGCGTCTCATCCTTTTGCACGCGCCCACCGGGCACGAACCAGAAGCCCTGCGCAGGACGGTTGGTTCGTTTCCCCAGCAAGAACTCGCCGCGTTCGTTCTCCACGATCAAATCAATCGAGATGAGCGGAGTGGAACGCACCACCGTGGCAAAATCTTCCTGACTTAAAAACATCATTACCCCCGGAAGCGGTGCTGGTTTTCCAGGAACCACTGATAGGTGCTTGCCAGCCCCTGCTCCAGTGACACCTCGTGATACCAGCCCAGCTGATGCAGACGGGTCACGTCCAGCAGTTTGCGCGGCGTGCCGTCCGGTTTCGTGGCATCAAACACCACGCGGCCTTTGTAGCCCACCACCTGCGCGATGGTCTGCGCCAGCTCGCGAATGGTGCAGTCCACGCCGGTGCCCACGTTGATGTGCGACAGCATCGGCTCGGTGTTCTCCTGCCACACTTCGCGATCCAGCTCCATCACGTGAATGCTGGCCGCAGCCATGTCGTCCACGTGCAGGAATTCACGCATCGGCGTACCGCTGCCCCACACCACCACATCCGGCGCGTTCTCGGCGGTTGCCTCGTGGAAACGACGCAGCAGCGCCGGGATCACGTGCGAGTTGCTCGGATGGAAGTTGTCGTGCGGTCCGTACAGGTTGGTCGGCATCACCGAGCGATAGTCGCGGTTGAACTGACGGTTGTAGGACTCGCACAGCTTAATCCCGGCAATCTTGGCAATGGCGTACGGCTCGTTGGTCGCTTCCAGTGTGCCCTGCAGCAGCTCGCTTTCGGCGATCGGCTGTTTCGCCATTTTCGGGTAAATACAGGATGAGCCGAGGAACAGCAGCTTGTTCACGTTGTGCAGATGCGCCGCGTGAATGATGTTGCTCTCAATCATCATGTTTTCGTAGATGAAATCCGCCGGGTAGGTGTTGTTGGCAACAATGCCGCCCACCTTCGCCGCCGCCAGATACACCTGGTCAATGCGTTCGTTAGCAAAGAAGTCCTGTACCGCACGGCTGTCGAGCAGGTTAAGCTCATCGCGCGTGCGGACAACCACTTCGACGTCACCGCGCTGTTCGAGCTGGCGAACAATCGCGGAACCCACCATTCCGCGATGACCGGCGACAAAAATACGTTGTTTTGTCATTCTCAGGACTCCAGGGCGATGGCAACCTCGTAGCCATGAGACTTGAGCAGGGAGTGTTTTTTCGCTGCTTCAAGATCTTTGGCTACCATCTCGGAAACCATCTCCTGCAGAGTGGTTTCTGGTTTCCAGCCCAGCTTCTCGTGTGCTTTGGTTGGGTCGCCCAGCAGGGTTTCCACTTCAGCAGGACGGAAGTAGCGCGGGTCAACCTGCACAATCACGTCGCCTGGCTTCACGCCCGGTGCGTCATGGCCGGTCACGGAAACCACGATGCCCTTCTCTTCCACGCCGGTGCCTTCGAAGCGCAGCTTGATGCCCAGCTGCGCGGCAGCCATTTCAACGAACTGACGAACGGAGTACTGCACGCCGGTGGCGATCACGAAGTCTTCTGGCTGTTCCTGCTGCAGCATCATCCACTGCATTTTCACGTAGTCTTTGGCATGGCCCCAGTCACGCAGGGAGTCCATGTTGCCGAGGTGCAGGCACGATTCCAGACCCTGCGCGATGTTGGCGATAGCGCGGGTGATTTTGCGGGTCACGAAGGTTTCGCCGCGACGTGGAGATTCGTGGTTGAACAGAATGCCGTTACAGGCGTACATGCCGTAGGATTCACGGTAGTTCACGGTGATCCAGTAAGCGTACAGTTTCGCTACCGCGTACGGAGAGCGCGGATAGAATGGCGTGGTCTCTTTCTGTGGAATTTCCTGCACCAGACCGTACAGCTCAGAGGTGGATGCCTGGTAGAAACGGGTTTTCTTCTCAAGGCCGAGGAAGCGAATCGCTTCCAGCAGACGCAGCGTACCCATGGCATCCACGTCAGCGGTGTATTCCGGAGACTCGAAGGAGACCGCAACGTGGCTCATCGCGCCCAGGTTGTAGACTTCATCCGGCTGCACTTCCTGCAGGATACGGGTCAGGTTGGAGGTATCGGTCAGGTCGCCGTAGTGCAGGTGGAATTTCGGGTTCGCCGCGTGAGGATCTTGGTAAATATGATCGACACGTTCGGTGTTGAAAGAAGACGCACGACGTTTAATACCGTGTACTTCATAACCTTTTTCCAGCAGTAACTCTGCCAGGTAAGAACCATCCTGCCCGGTAACGCCGGTGATGAGAGCGACTTTAGACATGTTTATATTCCTCTACTTATGAATTTAATCAGTTTCAACGCGTTCGCGTATCACCACTGCGGGGTTGCCACGGCAAACTTTATTTGCCGGTAGCGATTTAAAAACGCTGCTGCGGGCACCAACGACCGTGCCATCGCCAACAGAAACACCCGGTGCAACAAAAACATCCGTTGCCAGCCAGCATTTTTCGCCAATCACAATAGGCGAAGCGGTAATATCAAAATGCTGACTCATAAAGTCATGACTGCCGGTGCACAAATAACATTTCTGTGAAACCACCGAATTTGCGCCAATCGTAATCTCGCCCAGGGTATATAACACCGCGTCATCCCCTACCCAGGCGTAATCCCCAAGCGTTAATTTCCAGGGGTAGGTAATTTTCACCGAAGGCCGAATGACTACGTTTTTTCCTATTTTTGCGCCAAACAGACGCAATAAAAATGCTCGCCAGCGGTACAGTATTTGTGGTGACCAGGCAAATAAGGTGGCCTGAACGGCCCACCATAGCTGCACTTTAATACCGCCCGCCCCCCGAAAACCTTTCGGTACGGAGAAACCGTTCAGATCCTGCATTACGTTTCCTTATATTCAGGCTTTGTTATATAAGGCTTTCGTTTTACTCGTGGTGCGCACGCGTAAAAAATAAGATAATTCCGCCCAGAACCCCGGCACGCGTAATATTTTACGCTGCACGTTTTTGGCATCCTGGCACAATTCCAGATTATTCGAGGTTGACACGCCACCCATTGAAAATTCAGATACCAGCCCTTTAATTCGGCGGAACGGGTAACCTGACTTATAGAGACTGGCGGCCAGCGCATAATCGGAAGACACTTTATACTGCAAATCGTAAGGCTGTTTTTTCAGACCTTTTACCGGAAAGAAAATGGCCTGATGGCTGGCGGGTAAACTGTGATAGATATACCAGCCCGGCTTCGCGCTGCGACACACTTTATGTCCGTCGCCAAAATCGAGCAGCGCATCGCCAATATACATGGCGTCCTCTTTCTGGCGCGCCAGTTGACGGGCAAACAGCGCCACGTCATCATGGAAAATATCACCCGAATTCAGAAAGATGGCATAACGGCCCTGCGCCATATTGATGCCTTTGTTCATCGCATCGTAGATGCCTTTATCTTTCTCGCTGATGTAACGTAAGTTGAACTCACCGTTGAGTTTTTCCAGAAACTCCGCCGTGCCATCGTTCGAGCCGCCGTCGACCACAATCCACTCAAAGGTGAGGCTTGGATCGCGCGCCAGGTTGCGCAGCGAGCGCCAGGTTTTTACCACCCCTTCGTAATTACGAAAAGCGACAGTAATGACGCTAAGAAACATAAATCACCTCATTTCGTCATACGTTCGTAATATTAAGCGCTTTGCGCAGAATAAACGGACAGACAATCAAGAAAGCATATTCCGGACTAAATATTGACCCGGTAAAAAACAGCGACACCGGCGTAAACAGATAAAGCTGCACGCGAAAGTTCTGGTTATCCCCGAACGCGTTAATCATCATTTTGAAAACTTTAAACAGATACCACAGCGTCAACAGTACGGCGAACCACGAAAAATAAATAATTAACAGATACAGACCATTGTCTATGGTTTTACCGACATCCGCACCGTTAAAGATTCCGAATGATGCAACATATTCGTAAAGTGAGCCGAATCTTACTACACCATCTATATGGGTTAAGGAATAACCCACCATCACCAGCGGTCCAATGATACGATAATAGGACGATGAGCCTTCCGTTCCCAAATCACCCAGTCGTTCTGAGATGTATGGGAAGGCAAATATCACGCCCACCATAAATACCGTCAGGGAGATAATCGCCAGCGGCAGTTTTTTCTTAATCGCATCTTTGTTCAGGTACTGAAACGCCCATTCCAGCAGGTAAAACAGGATAAATGTCATTACCCCTGAGAACGATCCAGACAGAACGATTCCTGCAAGAATCATAGCATCGGTCTTAGGCGTTTTGATACCAAACTGTTTGATGCTGAGCCAAATTGAGATTAACGCCAAAGCGAAAAACGCCGGTTCAAAATAGAGGGCCGTGGTACGCTTCCCGCCGAACTTGATGAAGTTCAAAACATAGCTGTTGCTGTAAATGAGATATTTCGAAATTATCTCCATCAGGCTACTGCCGCCGGTAAGAATAATTTGCGCCATCTCCATGGCAGCAAGCATAACAATTAACGCAACGGCAATATAAAAGAACCTGAGGATTTTCCGATAATTGTGCGGAGAAATCGTTTTGAAGCGAATACTCCAGACCATTCCGATAATAATAACGATATAAACAAACAGCATGGTCGAGGTGACGTATTTACTGGCATCCAGCGACTGACCAAAGATGTAGTTAAACAGCGTCAGGCCCGTGCCCAACCCTAAGGCAATCATCAGCTTCTTCAGGTTGATTTTATCGACATACAGCAGAAGCAGAACGGGCAAGAAGGTGACGATGGTTATCGGAAAGCTTTCGCCGAGCTGGGCAATTTTGACGTTGACCAGCAGATAGATCAGCGGCAGCAGCAGATAACTACAGATTCTGATAGAACGAGACATACTCCTCCAGCATCTGTTGTCCACTGTAGGCCTTGCGGCTGCGGTTGCGGAACGATTCCAGGTCAGTGCCAAAAACAGCCTGAGCGATCTGCGCCTTTGGCAACTGCACCAGCGGCAGGACCTCCTGCTCGGCAAAAGTTTTCCCACCCGATTTTTCCAGCACTTCGCGTGCCGCATCGCTGTGGGTGGCAATCACCGGCACGCCGATGGAGAGCGCTTCACAGAGGATCAGCGGGTAGTTATCCACGCGGGAGCTGAATACCAGCGCATCCATTTCATTCAGCGCGCTCATCAGCTTGCGCTTATCGGTTTCAAACCCGTGGTTCACCACGTTAGCCCCTTCGAACGGTGAAAATTTGCCGAAGGTATGGAGCTCAATTTTGTCACCCAGCGCCATCATGTCGCGCACCAGCTGCTGGTTGGTTTTCCCGTCGTAACGCAGGTCATGCGCAACGATAGCGATCTTCGGTTTGCCCGCGGTTTCTGCCACCGGCGTCAGCTCGGCGAGAATGGCTTCCGTCGCTACGTCGATGCCGTTGTTAATAATCTGGCAGCGCCCTGCCCCGTACAGACTGTTGAAGGCATCGGCCACGTGCTGGCTCGGGGAGATAAACGTACAGCCGAGCGAGAGCATGTCGCGAAACAGCTGGCGCTTGCCGGCCACCAGCGTATGCGCGCGATCCACCTTCACCGGCGGGTAGTTGCTCAGCGTCGGGCATTTCTGGCAGTTGTTTTTCCAGCCTTCGCAGCCGTCGGTAAACGCGCAACGGCCGGTTACGCTCCAGTGATCGTGCAGCGTCCAGACAAAGCGGGTGTCGGGCTTGTGGGCCTGCACCTTCTGGCAGAACGCCACCACCTCTTCCAGATTTAGCCAGTAGCTGTGCAACACGTGAAAATGCAGCACAACCGGGCCGGTAGTGCGGGTCACCGTGCGATAAAGCGTATTCAGGTTGCCAAACAGATCGCGGTTAAACAGACGGAACAACGCAATATTGGCAATCGAGGTCAGGCGCGGCGTGTGCTTATGCACCTGCGGGAAGTTATCGTGACTGACGCTTTTCTTGCCGCCCTTGCCATAGCCATAAATAAAACGAGACTGAAGTCCTTTTTGCAGCGCGCGCTGGTGCAGATCCAGCGCCACCCCTGCCGCTCCGCCTTCTGCGAGGCGTACGTTAAATTGCAAAATATTCATTTAATCACCTTCACGCGGGCTTTTTCTCCCACCACCAGCGCGTTATCCGGAATGGTGTCCAGCACCACGCTGCCCGCACCAATTGTGACGTTGTTACCAATCGTAATGTCACCAATGATCACCACGTTTGCGCCCAGCTCGACGTTATTGCCAATGACCGGGCAGGCCAGGCTGTCTGGCCCACGGTTGCCAATGGTCACCCCATGGCGGATGGTGAAATCATCCCCGGCGACCACGAACTTGTTGATCACCACCGCATAGCCGTGATGGATGGTAAAGCGGCGGCCAATGGTGGCCGCGGCCTGAATTTCATAGCCAAAAAAGCATTCGGTGATGATGCGATACAGCACCAGCACGGGTGCCGCCCAGATGTTGTTCAGGACATTTTTCTTACGCCACACCGAGCAAAAATGCGCGATGCGGTACGCCAGAACCATGCAGCACGGACGCAGGCTCCAGCTGTTAGCGCGGCAATCTTCCAGAAACATTATTTCCCCCGAAGTCCATCAGCCAGGCGCTTGCCGTTACGAACGGACAACAGCGTCAGCAGCGTGCGCCAGTTCATGCGCTTATTGCGGATCTGATAGAGGGTAAAAAGCTGATATTTACGGCTGGCACGGTCAAACTTGTCCTTGTGCTTGCGGTAAAAATGGAAGTAGCCCGAGAATTTTTTCGGCGAGGAGGTAATCTGCATCTCCCCGTGGTTGATGTGCAGGATCTGCGTGGCCTCTTCGACCTTCCACGGTTCGCCGTATTCCACCACCATGCGCAGAAAGATATCGTAATCCTGCGCAGCCTTCAGTTCGGTATCGAACAGGCACTCTTTAAAGCGCCACGCCCAGGTGAAGACCTGGTTACCAATGATGTTGCGCTTGTAGAACAGGCGTCGAGAATACGGAGATTTCGGATACAGCGGCAGACTCGCGGGCTGCGAGTACACCTCGCCCTGACAGACATAGTCGTTGGCATACAGGAACGCGTGCGTGACCAGCTGCTCTTTATGCGACAGGAAGACAGACAGGCGATTCGGCGTCCATTCGTCGTCGTCGTCGATGCCGGTCAGATACTGCCCTTTGGCCTGCATAATCGCCTGGTTACGCACAGCACAGGCGCCGGAGTTAATGGCGTTATGTGTATAAACCACCCGCGGGTCGTTGAGGTCAGTCACAAATTTTTGCAGCTGTTCATACGAGGAAGAGCAGTCATCCACGATGATCAGCTCCCAGTTATCGTAATCCTGACGTAACACCGACTTGATTGCGCGGATCGCCAGCTGCTGACGATTCCATGTCGGCATATAGATAGAAATCAAAGGGCGTTGTGTGGTCATTTTTTCCCCTCACCCCGGCCCTCTCCCCAAAGGGGAGAGGGTGAAAGGCAGCCAGTGGTTATCATTACGTTCGTCCCCCAAATCCAGCACCGAACAGTCCCCTCTCCCCTTTGGGGAGAGGGTTAGGGTGAGGGGTGTGGGGGGTTTTGTTATTTACTGTCAGACTTATATTCGTACTCGTAATAGCCATAATCCTGATAGCCGGTCGCGCGACGGAAGATGGAGTTCAGGATCACCCCTTTTACCTCAATCCCGTTCTGCTCGAAGCGGCTCAGGCTGGTTTCCACCTCTTTCAGGGTGTTCACCGCGTAACGCGCCACCATCAACGTGGTACCCGCATGGCGGCCAACAACGGCCGCGTCGGTCACGGCCAGAATCGGCGGCGTATCGATCAGCACCAGGTCGTAGTTTTTGCTCGCCCACGCCACCAGTTCGCTAAAGCGCTCGCTCATCAGCAGCTCGGACGGGTTAGGCGGCACCTGCCCACGTGGGATCAGGTCAAATTTCGGCACCGTCGTGGGCTTCGCGCTCTGGCTGATATCACCTTTGCCAAGCAGGATTTCCGACAGACCGTTAACGTTGTTGGTACCCAGCAGTTCGTGGGTGTAGCCTTTGCGCATATCGCAGTCGATCAGCAGCACACGCTTGTTGGTCTGGCTGACCACTGCCGCCAGGTTGGCGCAGACAAAGGTTTTACCGATTGACGGGCTGACGCCGGTTAACATCAGGACGTTATTTTTAGCCTGCATCATGGCGAAGTGCAGACTGGTGCGCAGGCTGCGGATCGCTTCGATAGCGAGGTCGGTTGGATTACCCACCGCCAGCAGCTGGCTCTGTTTGTAACGCTTAACGCCTTTGATGGTTTTGACGCTATCACGGGATTTTTGCCACTCAGACAGCGGAATGCTGGCATAGACGTTGATACCGTTTTCTTCCAGCACCTGCGGGCTTTCGATACCGCGGTTGAACAGCGAACGCAGCAGCACGCCAACGATGGAGAGCATCAGGCCGAGAATAATGCTGCCGAGAATGATCAGCGCTTTCTTCGGCTTCAGTACGCCAGGCTGGGTAATGGCCGGGTCGACGATGCGCACGTCACCCACGGTGCTTGCCTCGGTGATTTTCAGCTCCTGCTGCTTGTTCAGCAGCTGCATATAGACCTGCTGTCCGGACTCCACGTCGCGGGTCAGACGCACGATCTCCTGCTGAGTTTTCGGCATCGCGGTCACGCGGTCATTGAGCTTCGCCTTCTCCTCTTCCAGCGTGCGGCGTTTTTCCAGCAGGGTGCGGTAGGCCGGGTGGCGTTTGGTGTAAAGCTTGGAAATCTCCGCCTCTTTGAAGGTCAGCTCGTTAAGCTGCGCATCAATATTGACCATCGAATCGAGGACCGATTTTGCCTCCAGCGGCAGGTCAACGGAGTCTTTATCCTGACGGTAGGCGTTCAGCTTGTTCTCGGCATCATCCAGACGGCCGCGAACTTCCGGGAGCTGTTTCGCGAGGAAGGCCAGGCTTTTCGCCGCTTCAGCCGACTTACGCTCGACGTTCTGCTCAAGATAGTTGCGGGTAATGCTGTTCAGGATGTCGCGGATCTGATCCTTATCTTCACCGGTAAAGGTCATGCTCAGCACGCCGGTATCCTTACCGTTTTCGGTGACGGTCAGGTTGTTCTGAAGATTGTTGATCATCCCCAGCGTGGAGAATTTCGTGACGGTGAATTCACCGCCCTCCTGGGCATTGATCGCGCTGACCATCATGCTGACGCCATCTTTGGTGAGCATCTGCCCCACTTCACCGCGCGCGCTAAAGCCCGCGTCGCTGGTCAGCTGGTACTGTTTCGGTCCAAGCACCGTCAGGGTAAAGGTCTGATCGGCGGCCCCTTTTGGCAGCACGAAGTCAGTGACCTTGACCGTGTCGTTGTTTCTGCCCATCAACCGATCCCATCCCGCACCAAAGATCGGGAAGGTATTTTTGGTGACGGAGATATCAAGGCCAAGGTCGTGGACCGTTTTACCCAGCACCAGACGTGACTGGATGAGCTGAATTTCAGCATCGGAGGCCGGCGGCTTGTTCGCCAGCGCAGAGCCAATGTCCTGCACCAGCGAGTTACCGGTATTCTGCTCGATCTGCACCAGCGCATCGGCGCTGTAGATAGGTGTGGCAAACAGCGTGTAGACGACGGCCGCCGCGGCAAACACGGCGGTAATGCCCAGCACCCACCACTTTGCCTCGACAACAGTGCCGACCAGGCGTCCAATATCAATTTCATCACTGCCCGAAGTCGGGGCGGCAGAAGGTCTTGTTTTTTCGGTCATTGTTATCCCTGCTGAGCTTTCAGTGCCTGCGCCCACTGTTGGGCAGACTGGTCAAGTAAGGTGTAAACCGCCTCAAAGGCCTCATGGCTTTTGCGGTAGGGATCGGGGATTTCACGTTCATTGTCCCAGTGTCCAAACAGCATCACCTTACCGCGCATCTCCGGAGCGATATCGCACAGCGCATGAATATGGCGTTTTTCCATCGCCAGAATCAGGTCATACTCGCGGCACATGCGGCCAGTGACCTGGCGGGCAACATGCCCGTCGAGAGAGAGGTGATGATCCCGCGCCACGATCGTTGCGCGCTCATCGGCACCTTTACCGACCAGTGCACCCAGCCCTGCCGAATCAACGGTTAGTTCGGGCTGGTAGTGTTTCAACAACCGTTCAGCCGTAGGGGAACGGCAAATGTTCCCCACGCATACCACCAGAATTTTGTTAAACATCGCGGATTACCAGGTATGAATGTCGCGCGCCGTATCCGTCATGTAGCGAACGCCACTGATGGTTGGCAGCAACTGGTTGATCAGACGGTTCCAGCGGGCAACCGGTGCGGTAGTGACATACACCACATCGTATGGCTGGAGACGGAACTCCGTCGCCATCACCAGAGAGGTCGCATCGGACATATCCAGCTGGTAGATGTTGGCAATCTTGCCTTTCGCACTGCCCTCACCTTTCAGCGGACGGATCACGAAGATGCCGGTCGCGTTAGAGGTCGTCAGATCGATACCCTCAGCATTGCCCAGCGCTTCGGTCAGCGTCATACCGCTGAAGTCCATCTTGAGGGTGCTTTGTTTCTTCACTTCACCCATCACGAAGACTTTGAGATCGTCATTGCGTGGTACATAGAGGATGTCGCCCGGGTAAAGCAGGCGGTTCTGGGTCAGATCGCCGTTTTGCATCAGCGCCTGCAGTGAAATGCGCTGCTCCTTCCCGTTGTGGGTCAGTACCACGTTGCGCCAGTCGGCGCCGTCGGTTAATCCGCCCGCGGCGTTAATGGCATCCAGCACGGTCAGAGGAACGTTGGTGATAGCCTGCTGACCGGATTTGTTCACCTGGCCGGAGATGTAGGCTTTTTGCGAGCGGAATGCGGCGATATTAACGTCCACCTGCGGGTCGGCGATGTACTGCGCTAAGCGGCCGGTAATATCACTACGGATCTCGGCAAGCGTTTTCCCTGCCACATGGACTTTACCAATGTAGGGATAGAACATGGTGCCATCTGACTGCACCCAGTTACCGGTGTCGCTTGAGCTACGGTACTGGCCCGCTGGCGTGGTCAGTTCGGGATGGTCCCAGACGGTCACGTTAATGACGTCTCCTGGCCCTACGCGATACTGGTAGGACGCGATTTCCTGGTCCAGTGACATATTCGGCTGGGCAACGTTTGGACGTGGGCGTAATTGTTCGACCAGACGAGGCGTAAGTGGATAAACATTCACCATTTTGTCGAGATCAAAATCGGCATCCTGTTGCTTGATCACATCCTTGCCCATTGTTGACATATTGCTGCCGGGAAAGACAGTGCAACCGCTCATCAAGGTCACAGACACCAATAATGGCATCAATTTCATTTTGGAGTTCATCATTGATTATTTATCACTTTGGCAGAGTAATTATCCTGTGCAATTTAAATACGTGTGAATCTAAAATGCATTAAGAATGTAGCTAATTAAATAAAAATATAACTAGCATCATTCCTAAAAAAAACGTTATTTGGCCAGTCACTGTTGACAACGGAATCATGGCTCATCCACACACATCCAGGCACGCTACCGCCCTTGGCTTCCAGCTACCAATACGCTATAACACGATGAATTGCAGGCAAAAAATCGCCAGATTTTTTGCATTTGAAATAAATGGAGCATTCATAATACGCAGGCACTATTTCGTTAGTCGCTCAAAAAAAAACAACAACCAGTAACAGAAGATATCCTTTTTCAGGCTAATAATCTTGTAACAGCTAATCCCAAAACAGGCAAGAAAACGGGTTCCGAACACCAAATTTTAAGAATTTGTTTAGAAAAGCAGTTTATTTTTAAGAATTTCTTTATATTGACAGCGTTATCATTGAACATCTTTTCATGCGATATTTCTTAATTTTGTTATTTCAGATAAATACAGACTTTCTTGATGAATTAGACTTATTATTCCCGGTATTATTAATTTAATGATTATTGAGAGAAATCTCATACTGACATTGCAATTTCCCCCAGCTTTATCCATGATCGAATTGTGTCATTCGTCATGTTACAGAAGGTATTGCTACTACTATGGAATGGATTGCCGATCCCTCAATCTGGGCCGGGCTGGTTACGCTGGTCGTCATCGAGCTGGTGCTCGGGATTGATAATCTGGTTTTTATCGCCATCCTCGCTGAAAAACTGCCCCCTTCCCAGCGCGATCGCGCGCGCGTAACGGGGCTGCTGCTGGCGATGGTCATGCGGCTACTGCTGCTGGCCTCTATTTCCTGGCTGGTCACGCTCACTCAGCCTCTGTTCTCCATCCACGGTCTGAGCTTTAGCGCCCGCGATCTGATCATGCTCTTCGGCGGCCTGTTCCTGCTGTTCAAAGCTACCGTGGAGCTCAACGAGCGGCTGGAAGGCAAAGACAGCGAGAACCCGACCCAGCGCCGCGGGGCAAAATTCTGGCCGGTGGTCGCGCAAATCGTGGTGCTGGATGCGGTCTTCTCCCTGGACTCGGTGATCACCGCCGTCGGGATGGTGGACCATCTTGTGGTGATGATGGCCGCGGTCATTATTGCCATCACGCTGATGGTTATGGCCAGCAAGGCACTGACCCGTTTTGTGAACAGTCACCCCACCATCGTGATCCTCTGTCTGAGCTTCCTGCTGATGATTGGCTTTAGCCTGGTGGCCGACGGTTTTGGCTTCCATATTCCGAAAGGCTACCTGTATGCCGCCATCGGGTTCTCCGTCATGATTGAAGCGCTTAACCAGCTTGCGATATTCAACCGCCGCCGCTTCCTTTCCGCAAATCAGACGCTGCGTCAGCGTACGGCCGACACGGTCATGCGCCTGTTAAGCGGTAAGAAAGAGGATGCAGAGCTGGACGCCGAATCCTCCGCCATGCTGGCCGACCACAGTGATGGGCAGATCTTTGACCCGCAGGAACGACGGATGATTGAGCGGGTGCTCAATCTTAACCAGCGTACGGTCAGCAGCATTATGACGTCGCGGCATGATATAGAGCATATTGACCTGACGGCCCCGGAAGCGCACATTCGCGCCCTGCTGGATAAAAACCAGCACACACGCGTGGTGGTGACCGGCGGGGAAGCGGAAGAGGAGCTGCTGGGCGTGGTGCACGTCATTGACCTGCTCCAGCAGCAGCTTCACGGCGAGCCGCTCAATCTCCGCGTCCTGGTTCGCCAGCCGCTGGTCTTCCCGGAGGGGCTGCCGTTGCTTTCCGCCCTTGAGCAGTTCCGTAACGCGCGGACCCACTTTGCCTTTGTGGTGGATGAGTTTGGTTCGGTGGAAGGACTGGTCACGCTCAGCGACGTGATGGAAACCATTGCCGGTAATCTGCCAAACGAGGTGGATGAGATTGATGCCCGCCACGACATTCAGAAAAACGCCGATGGCTCGTGGACGGCAAACGGCCATATGCCGCTGGAAGATCTGGTGCAATATGTCCCGCTGCCGCTGGATGAAAAGCGAGAATATCACACCATTGCCGGTCTGCTGATGGAGTATCTGCAGCGTATCCCGCAGCCGGGGGAAGAGGTTCAGGTAGGCGACTATCGGCTTAAAACGCTACAAATTGAAAACCATCGCGTGCAGAAGGTTCAGCTGATACCGCTGCGGGATGAGGAAGAACTGGATTTTGAGGTGTAAAAAAGTCGGGTGGCGCAACGGCGTCAGGCTTTTGTAGGCCGGGTAAGGCGAAGCCGCCACCCGGCGCAACAGGCATCACAGCTTATCCAGCAGCTTCTTCACATCCTTGCCGTCCTGCGAATCTTTATTACGATCCGCCCAGCCGCTCAGCCGACGTTTCGCTTCATCCTGCAGATGCTTACGCAGGATCTGATCCACCTGGAGGCTATAATTCAGAGCCTGCCATTTGCCGTATACGCTCAATGGGACCGGCGTCTCTTTCAGGAAGTCGATGAGCTTACTTTCTCCCTGCCAGCCGGAAAGTACCCGCACGTTAAAGCGCGTGTCCGCCGTCTCTTTGACCAGATCCAGCTTACCTTCGCCCGTCAATGATAAGAATGAAGAGGTACCCTGCATTCCGTCGAGAGAGAGTTGTCCGTTGTCCAGCGTCAGGTCCGTGGTGAAGCTGTCGAGTCGCGTAGCGCTGTCGTAGTTCTCCTGGGCTTTCACATCGCTGCTGCGCTCTACCGCCTGCTGCACCAGCTGCTGGAAATTGAGCCCTTCCATACGGGAGTTTTTCAGATCAAGATGCGCCTGTCCCTGCCACTCGCGGCGGAACGCCTCGGCATCAATTTTCGTGCCGGAGAAGTCCCCCGCCAGCGTCAACTGCCCCGTCAGGGATATCGGGTAGTTAAACGCGTTCAGGATGGTCCCTATCTCAACGTTATCGAGACGCGGCTGGAATTCGGCGCTGGCAACGTCTTTACGGACATCCAGCGTGCCGGGCAGCGAGAGGTGCCCTGCGCCCATCTTGCCACTCAGTTCGGAGATCACCAGCAAACCGTTATGGTTAAACATCTGGCTGCTCACGTCGGTAAAGTCCATGCCGCGCCAGCGCAGGCTATTGGCTTTCAGCAGAATATCCGCCGTGAATCCGCGTAGGACGTTATAGTCAGGCTGATCGAGATTCGACGAAATAACCGGGCGTGATACCGCTGCCTGGCTTTGCCCCGTCTGCGCTGCATTGCTGTCCGTGGCGCTGGCTGGCAGAGGCGGCAACAGATTTTCAAGGTTGAGCTTGTCAAACTGCAGATTCAGCACCCACTTCGGCTTTTCTTCGAGCGTGACGCTGGCCTGCCCTTTCAGGCTACTGTCATTTGCCTGCAGGTTGAGGTTATCCAGCTCCAGCTGTTTTTGTTCCTCGCGCCACACGGCCTGCAGCGTTCCCTGCCCGGCGATCCCCTGGGTGGGAAGATCGGCCCCCGTCAACTGCCAGTCCAGCTGCTGGATGTCGGCGGTGAGCTGGTGCGGATAGTCTGACGCGTTAACGCTGGCATTCAGCGACAGGGTCAGATCGCGCTGATCGCGGTTCACGCGCCCGCTGAATTCCACCGACGCAATATGGTGTGCATCCTGTTCCATCTGCAGGTTAATGTTGCGAACGGTGACCTGCTCTTCGTGCTCATGCTGGAAAACCAGTACGCTATCGGCCACTTTCAGTTTGCCAATATCAAAGGACCAGCCTGTATCAGACGGCTCATCAGGCAGGGTATTTTCGCGCGGTGCCACCGGTGCGTTAGCATCACGCACGGCCTCGGTTTGCGGGGTGAGCTGAATCACCGCGCCTTTCAGCATCACCTGATTCACCTGCAGCTGATGGGAAATGAGCGGGATCAGCGCCACATCAAGGCGCATGTTGTCTGCGGAAACCAGCGGCTGGGATGCCCCCGGCGCCGTGAGCGACATGCGGCCAGAGAGAATACTGAGCTGCGGCCAGACGTGCCAGCGCAGCGGCCCATCAAGCTTCAGTTGATAACCACTTCGTGCCTCGACCTGCCGCACCATGTAAGCACGGAAGTCATTGGGGTTAACCAGCAGAACCAACGCCGAAAGGCCAGCCACCAGCACCACCAGCAAAATCATCAGCGTTGTCAGAACTCTTCTCATGGCATCCTCAATGGACTAACGATCAGTCTTTATCAATACGGCTGGCAACCGCACCCTGCTGGTCGCGATATTTTGCGTCCTGGCGGCGGTTATACGGCCTGTCTGCCGGGCCTGACAGCGGTTCAAAACTCAACGCGCCGATCATCATGCCCGGACGAAGCGCCAGCGGCAATTTACCGGCATTGAAGAATTCCAGCACGATACGTCCTGACCAGCCTGGATCGATACGGTGCGCGGTCACGTGTACCATCAGCCCCAGTCGCGCCAGCGAAGAGCGGCCATCAAGCCAGCCGACGAGGTCCGCAGGCAGGGTGACGGATTCAAATGTGACCGCCAGCGCCAGTTCACCCGGATGCAGATAAAAGGCTTCGCCGTCGTCGATAACGATTTCATCACTCATCACGCGATCGAGCGCGGCGCTGACTTCGTCCTTCGGACCGCTGAGGTCGATGAACGGTGCGGTATGGCCGCTAAAGGTGCGGAATTTATTCCCCAACCGGACATCAACGGTCACCCCATTAATACGCTCAACAGGTGGACGCGGGGTAATAGACAAACGGCCTTCATCCAGCCAGGCTTCTATATCGCGATCACAAAGACGCACGCCTCTTTCTCCTTTCATGCAACGTACCCTGAGTCGGTAAGCGCTCAGGGTAAAACCAGGTTATCTCTGAACGGTACACAATTCACGCGGCTTATTCAAAAAACTGGCTGATTTTCGCTTTTAAGATATCAATCGCAATGCGGTTTTTACCCCCGCGCGGCACGATAATATCGGCGTATTGTTTGGAGGGTTCAATAAACTGCAGGAACATTGGGCGGACCGTTTTCTGGTATTGCGCCATCACGGAGTCCATTGAACGGCCGCGTTCATTAACGTCACGCTTGATGCGGCGCATCAGGCAGATATCCAGCGGGGTATCGACGAAAATCGAGAAGTTCATGGATTCACGCAGGCGGGCATCGGTCAGCAGCAGGATGCCTTCAAGGATAATGACCTTTTTCGGCTCGATGCGGATCGTTTCCTGGGTACGGGTATGTTCGACATAACTGTAAACGGGCAGTTCAATCGCCTGACCGCTCTTAAGCGCTTCTAAATGCTGGAACAGCAGGCTGTGATCCATTGCATTGGGGTGGTCATAGTTCGTTTTAACGCGCTCTTCCATCGACAGATGGGATTGATCTTTGTAATAGCTGTCTTCGGGAATGACGCCGATATGCTCATCACCTACTTGTTCACGCAGTTCGCGATAAAGCGTACTGGCAATTAGACTTTTACCTGAAGCCGATGCGCCGGCGATGCCTATAATGACGCACTGATGAGACTTATCAGTCATAAATTTAGCGACCTGATTAACCTGGATGTTAAGGAAGGACGACGCCGGAGCGTCAAACGCGGCAATTATAGGGATTTCGCGGGCGTGATACCAGTCGAATGCACAGGTTCTGCGAGACTGGCCGAAAAGTGACAACTTATTCCCTGAATGAAATTTAAATGACCATTTTTTCACCGTTTCACCGTTTTTTTTAACGGAGTAAGTATTTAATAAGTCTGTGGTGTCAAATTCTGAGCGGTCACCATATGAATTGTAAATTGTTTGTACTAGCATAAACCAAATTATCAAATTCACGCGTTCGGACATCTTCCCTGACGGCATGGCGTCTCTGGATAAAGCGGTAATGAATAAACAATACCAGCGGGTTTTGGTGACTACCCCACATCCTTTAACACGACTTGTCTGTCTGGGCCTGGTCACCTTTATCTTTACCTTATTTTCGCTGGAACTCACCCGTTTCGGCACCCTGCTGGCTCCGCTCTGGTTCCCCACCGCCATTATGATGGTGGCGTTCTACCGCCATGCCGGAAAAATGTGGCCGGGCATTGCCCTGGCCTGCTCGTTCGGTAATGTTCTGGCCTCGTGGATGCTGTTCTCCTGGGGATCGGTCAGCCTCATCTATCCTTCGATCAACGTCATTGAGGCCGCTATCGGTGCGCTGTTTCTGCGCAAATGGCTCCCCTGGTACAACCCGCTGCAGAATCTGAACGACTGGATCCGCGTGGCCATCGGCAGCGCACTGGTGCCTCCGCTGGTGGGCGGTATTCTGGTGACCCTGCTGGCCCCCGGCCCAGAGCCACTGCGTAATTTCTTCGTCTGGGTATTGTCAGAAGCGATTGGCGCGCTGGCGCTGGTGCCGCTAGGGCTGTTGTTTAAGCCGCATTATCTGCTGCGCCACCGCGATCCGCGGTTGCTGCTGGAAACGCTGACCACGCTGGCCGTGACGTTAGCCCTCAGTTGGGCAGCCATCACCTGGCTGCCGTGGCCCTTCACCTGCGTGATCGTTCTGCTGATGTGGAGCGCCGTGCGCCTGCCGCGGATGGAAGCGTTCATGGTGTTTCTGGTCACCGTGATGGTGGTGTCGCTGATGATTGCCCGCAACCCTCTGGCGCTGACCACCCAGCACGCCGGGCCGATGCTGAACGCCCCCTGGCTGCCGTTCTTGATGCTGCTCCTGCCCGCTAACGTTATGACCATGGTGATGTATGCCTTCCGCGCCGAGCGTAAACACATCACCGAAAGCGAAGAGCGTTTTCGTAACGCAATGGAATATTCTGCCATCGGTATGGCGCTGGTCAGCATCGAAGGAAAATGGCTTCAGGCGAACAAGGCGCTGTGCAATTTCCTCGGCTACAGCCAGACGGAGCTCCAGTCGCTGACCTTCCAGCAGCTCACCTGGCCGGAAGATCTGAATACCGACCTGGAGCAGCTCGAACAGCTCATTAACGGCGACATCAATACCTATACCCTCGAGAAGCGCTATTACACGCGCGATGGAGAAGTGGTCTGGGCGCTTCTTGCCGTCTCCGTGGTGCGCCATGCCGACGGCTCGCCGCTCTATTTTATCGCCCAGATTGAAGACATTAACGACCTGAAGCAGACCGAGTGGGTCAATAAACGCCTGATGGAGCGCATCACCCTGGCAAACGAAGCAGGGGGCATCGGCATCTGGGAGTGGGATCTGGAACCCGACGTTATCAGCTGGGATAAGCGGATGTTTGAACTGTATGAAATTCCGCCGCACATCAAGCCCACCTGGCAGCTCTGGCACGACACGATGCTGCCGGAAGATCGCGCCCACGCAGAGAAGGTGCTGCGGGACTCTCTGATTTCCCGTCTGCCGTTTAAGCTGGAATTCCGCATTCGCGTGAAGGAAGGCGTGCGTCATATTCGCTCCCTGGCGAACCGGGTGCTCAATAAGCAGGGGGAAGTCGAACGGTTGCTCGGTATCAACATGGACATGACCGAGGTTAAGCAGCTTAACGAGGCGCTTTTCCAGGAAAAAGAGCGTCTGCACATTACCCTCGACTCCATCGGTGAAGCAGTGCTGTGCACCGATATCAACATGAACGTCACCTTTATGAACCCGGTCGCCGAGAAAATGAGCGGCTGGCTGCAGACCGAAGCTATTGGTCAGCCGATCCTGAAGGTGTTACACATCACCTTTGGTGAAAAAGGGCCGCTGATGGAGAATATTCACAGCGGCGATATGTCCCGTTCCGATATCGATCAGGACGTGGTGCTGAACTGCCGTACCGGCGGCAATTTTGATATCCACTACAGCATTACGCCGCTCAGCACGCTGGATGGACAGAATATCGGCTCGGTGATCGTGATTCAGGACGTGACCGAGTCGCGCAAAATGCTGCGCCAGCTCAGCTACAGCGCTTCCCACGATGCCCTGACCCATCTGGCTAACCGGGTCAGCTTCGAAAATCATCTTAAACGGCTCCTGCAGACCGTTCGCGAAACGCGCCAGCGTCATGCCCTGGTGTTTATCGACCTCGATCGCTTCAAAGCCGTCAATGACACGGCTGGCCACGCCGCGGGCGATGCCCTGCTGCGGGAACTGGCTTCCCTGATGTTAACCATGCTCCGCTCCAGCGACGTGCTGGCGCGTCTGGGCGGGGACGAGTTCGGGTTACTTTTACCGGACTGCAATCTGGAAAGCGCGCGCTATATCGCCGGTCGCCTGATTCATGCCATCAACGACTATCACTTTATGTGGGAAGGCCGCCTGCACCGGATCGGCGCCAGCGCCGGCATCACGCTGATTGATGAAAATAACCATCAGGCGTCGGAGATCATGTCGCAGGCGGACATTGCCTGTTACGCCTCAAAAAACAGCGGACGTGGCATGGTGACGGTGTATGAACCCCAGCAGGAGCGGGATCACCACACGCGCAGCATGATGTCGCTTGATGAACAGTGGCACATGATTAAAGACAATCATCTGATGATGATTGCCCGCAGCGTCGCCTCACCGCGCATCCCTGAGAGCAGTAATTTCTGGCTGCTGTCGTTACGCCTGTGGACCAGCCAGGGCGAAGTTCAGGAAGAGCATGCCTTCCGCTCGGGCCTGGCGGAACCAGAGCTTCTGCACGCCCTCGACAGGCGGATCTTTAGCGAGTTTTTCCGCACCTCAGCCGCCCAGATCGCCAGTAAAGGCATGGGGGTGGCGCTGCCGCTCTCGGAGGCCGGTTTAGCCAGCGTGACGCTGGTCGATGAACTGCTCGACCTGCTGGATAAAAGCCCGATGCCGGGCCGTCTGCTGCATCTGGTTATCTCTGTCGATGTGGTGTGCAATCCGGATAAGAACCTGCATCGGGGTCTGCAAAAGCTCCGTCAGGCGGGCTGCCGCGTGATCTTCAGCCAGGTGGGACGCGATATGAACGTCTTTACCCACCTGACCGCGAACATGGCCGACTATCTGATGCTGGATGCGGAGGTGGTAACCAACGTGTACGGCAATCTGATGGATGAGATGATGGTGACCATTGTTCAGGGCCACGCCCAGCGTCTGGGAATGAAAACCATTGCAGGCCCCTGTAACCAGCCCATCATGATGGATACGCTCTCCGGTATCGGCATCGATTTTATCTTTGGTGACACCATCGCTGAGCCGCAGCCATTAGATCTTCTTCTCAATACCAGTTATTTCGCGATCAACTGACGGTGCCCAGCCGTCGGTATACCAGATATGCAGCAGCGCATAGGAGCGCCACGGCTTCCAGCGTTCGGCATAGCGACGAATTTGCGCGGGCGTCATTCCGGCGAAGCGTTGTTTAATCAGGTAATCATCCGGCAGAAACACATCTTTCGCCTGCCAGCCGCGCAGGGCCAGATAATTTGCCGTCCAGCGCCCTATCCCCGGCCGCTGCTGTAGCGCCTTCATCCCCTCTTCTATATTCGCGGGCGGGAAAAGCGGAAATGTTCCGTCGATAACCGACTGCGCCAGATGAATCAGCGACTCCGCGCGCTTTACCGGCATGCCCAACGCTTTCAGCGCCAGCGGGTCCACTGCCGCCAGCGCCTGCGGCGTGGGGAAGCAGAGATAGCCCGGGCAATCCGCCACGGGTTCACCGCATAACGCCACCACGCGTGACGCCAGCTTCGCCGCCATCGCCACGCTCACCAGCTGCCCGAGAATCGCCCGGACGCCCTGCTCGTAAGCATCCATCGCTCCCGGCAAACGTAAGCCCGGCCTTGCAGCACCGAGATCGCCCAGCGTCTCTGCGATGTGCTGCGGATTGCAGGCAAGATCGAACAGGCGTTCGATGCGCTCAAGGCACGGCTGCGCAACCGGAATTAACCCCGGGCTGAGGGTCACGACCAGCGTGTGGGTTGCGATATCCGGCGTCACGCGGAAGATCCCCTGATGTCCCTCGCAGGCAAAACTGCGCTCGTAGTAGTCGGGCGTGACGGTTTCAATGCCCGTCACCGCACGCGCGCCAAGAAAGCCAAACATCCACTGCCAGTCGTAAGGGGGAAGCCAGTTCAGGGTGTACATCATCTCTCCTTTTGGGTTCTTCACAGCATAAACGGAAAGGTCCTGTTTCGCCTTGCTTTCATATTCCTGTTGTCGCCATGCGGACATTTCGTTAAAGTCTCGCCCCTTCTCACCGGCATGGGGATTCATCGTGTTTATTGGATTTGACTACGGTACGGCAAACTGCTCGGTTGCGATTATGCAAAACGGGCAGCCACGGCTCCTGAAAATGGAAAAAGAGAGCACGCTACTGCCGTCAATGCTCTGCGCACCGACGCGTGAAGCGGTGAGCGAATGGCTGTTCCGCCACCATCAGGTTCCGGCTTCGGCGGCGGAAACCCAGGCGCTGTTACGCCGTGCCGTCAGCTTCAACCGCGAGGAAGATATCGACGTTACGCCGTCCAGCGTGCAGTTCGGCCTCTCCTCGCTCGGACACTACATTGAAGACCCCGAAGAGGTCTATTTCGTTAAGTCGCCAAAATCCTTCCTCGGCGCCAGCGGCCTGAAGCCGCAGCAGGTCGCGCTGTTCGAAGACCTGGTGTGTGCGATGATGCTGCACATCCGCAACCAGGCGCAGACGCAGGTCCCAGAGGCGATTACCCAGGCGGTGATTGGCCGTCCGATCAACTTCCAGGGGCTGGGCGGCGACGAGGCCAACCAGCAGGCGCAGGGGATCCTGGAACGCGCAGCGCACCGCGCAGGCTTCCGCGACGTGGTATTCCAGTATGAACCCGTTGCCGCAGGGCTGGACTTCGAAGCCACGCTGACGGAAGAGAAGCGCGTATTAGTCGTGGACATCGGCGGGGGCACGACGGACTGCTCGCTGCTGCTGATGGGGCCGCAGTGGCATAACCGGCGCGACCGCGAAAACAGCCTGCTGGGGCACAGCGGCTGCCGCGTAGGCGGGAACGATCTTGACATCGCCCTGGCATTCAAGAGCCTGATGCCGCTGCTCGGCATGGGCGGGCAAACGGAAAAAGGCATCGCGCTGCCGATCCTGCCGTGGTGGAACGCGATTGCCATCAACGACGTGCCGGCACAGAGTGATTTTTACAGCACCGCCAACGGCCGCTTCCTTAACGATCTGGTGCGCGATGCTCAGGATGGCGAGAAAGTCGCCCTGCTCTATAAAGTGTGGCGTCAGCGCCTCAGCTACCGCGTGGTGCGTACCGCGGAAGAGAGCAAAATCGCCCTTTCCGACCGCGCTGAACATGCGGTATCCCTGCCGTTTATCAGTGACGAACTGGCCACCGCCATTTCGCAGGAGGGGCTGGAGACGGCGCTTGCCCAGCCGCTACAGCGCATTCTGGAACAGGTGCAGCTCGCGCTGGAGAACAGCAACGAGAAGCCGGATGTGATTTACCTGACCGGCGGTAGCGCCCGTTCGCCGCTGATCAAGAAAGCGCTGGCCGAACAGCTGCCGGGTATTCCGATTGCAGGTGGCGATGACTTTGGTTCCGTTACCGCTGGTCTGGCACGCTGGGCGCAGGTGATGTTTAGCTAGTGCGGTTGTGCCGGGTGGCGGCTTCGCCTTACCCGGCCTACAAAACGTGTGTTGTTGTGGTGCGGTCTGGTGCTATCTCCCACAAAACACCAAAAACGGCAACTTCCGTTGCCGTTCGCATTTACCTTGTAGGCCGGGTAAGCGAAGCGTCACCCGGCGACACTCAGACAATTCCCGACAGTCTTCCATATTTCCTCCATTTTTCCGCTGTGTTGCCTGACTAAACTAGTATCATTCCCCGAAGTATTCAGGATGAGAACGTATAACGATGAAAGGCAGTCATAAATCCCGCTGGGCAATCGCCGCTGGCATCATTGTGGTGGCCCTTGCCGCCGCCTGGTACTGGCACAGCCAATCCGCGAACTCCGCCGCACCCGCCGGTGCCACCAGCCAGGCTCAGCGCCCCACGGGCGGAGGGCGTCATGGAATGCGCGGCGGCGCCCTGGCGCCGGTTCAGGCGGCGACGGCGGTAAATAAAGCCGTTCCTCGCTATCTCACCGGTCTCGGGACCATTACCGCCGCCAACACTGCCACGGTGCGCAGCCGCGTCGACGGCCAGCTCATCGCGATCCACTTCCAGGAAGGTCAGCAGGTTAAGGCTGGTGACCTGCTGGCGGAAATCGACCCGAGCCAGTTTAAGGTCGCCCTCGCCCAGGCGCAGGGACAGCTCGCGAAAGACAACGCGACCCTCGCCAACGCCCGGCGCGATTTAGCCCGCTACCAGCAACTGGTGAAAACGAATCTGGTGTCCCGTCAGGAGCTGGATACCCAGCAGTCGCTGGTCAGTGAAACGCAGGGCACTATCAAAGCGGACGAAGCCGCCGTGGCCAGCGCCCAGCTGCAGCTGGACTGGAGCCGCATCACCGCGCCGATTGACGGACGCGTCGGCCTGAAGCAGGTCGATATCGGCAACCAAATCTCCAGCGGCGACACCACGGGCATCGTGGTGATCACCCAGACCCATCCGATTGATTTAGTCTTTACCCTGCCGGAAAGCGATATCGCGACCGTCATGCAGGCGCAAAAAGCCGGTAAAGGCCTGGTAGTGGAAGCCTGGGACCGCACCAACAAGCAGAAACTGAGTGAAGGGTCCCTGCTCAGTCTGGATAACCAGATCGACACCACCACCGGCACCATCAAGCTGAAGGCGCGCTTTAATAACCAGGACGATGCCCTCTTCCCGAACCAGTTCGTGAATGCGCGCATGCTGGTCGCGACCGAAGAGAACGCGGTGGTGATCCCCACCGCTGCGCTGCAGATGGGTAATGAAGGTAACTTCGTCTGGGTGCTTAACAGCGACAATAAAGTCAGCAAGCATCTCGTAAAAACCGGAATTCAGGACAGCCAGACGGTGGTCATCAGCGCCGGGCTTTCCGCAGGCGACCGCGTGGTCACCGACGGCATTGACCGCCTGACCGAAGGGGCCAAAGTGGAAGTGGTTGAACCGGCGAAACAGGGAGCGACCTCCTGATGCAGGTGCTGCCGCCGGGCTCTACAGGTGGGCCTTCACGCCTGTTTATCCTCCGTCCTGTCGCCACCACGCTGCTGATGGTGGCGATCCTGCTCGCCGGGATTATCGGCTATCGCTTCCTGCCCGTCTCGGCGCTGCCGGAGGTGGATTACCCAACGATTCAGGTTGTCACCCTCTATCCCGGGGCCAGCCCGGACGTGGTGACGTCCGCCATTACCGCCCCGCTGGAGCGCCAGTTCGGCCAGATGTCGGGGCTAAAACAGATGTCCTCTCAGAGTTCCGGCGGGGCATCCGTCGTGACGCTGCAGTTCCAGCTGACGCTGTCACTGGATGTCGCCGAGCAGGAGGTGCAGGCCGCCATCAACGCCGCCACCAACCTGCTGCCGTCAGACCTGCCTAACCCGCCGGTCTACAGCAAGGTGAACCCGGCGGATCCGCCGATCATGACGCTTGCCGTCACCTCCTCCGCCATCCCGATGACCCAGGTCGAAGACATGGTCGAAACGCGCGTGGCGCAGAAAATTTCTCAGGTGTCCGGCGTTGGCCTCGTCACCCTCGCGGGCGGCCAGCGCCCGGCGGTGCGCGTCAAGCTGAACGCGCAGGCCATCGCCGCGCTGGGGCTCACCAGCGAAACCATCCGCAGCGCCATCAGCAACGCGAACGTCAACTCGGCGAAGGGCTCGCTGGACGGCCCAACCCGCGCAGTGACGCTCTCCGCCAACGACCAGATGCAGTCCGCCGACGAATATCGTCAGCTGATTATCGCCTACCAGAACGGCGCGCCAGTGCGTCTGGGCGACGTGGCGACCATAGAACAAGGCGCGGAGAACAGCTGGCTGGGGGCATGGGCCAACAAGCAGCAGGCGATCGTGATGAACGTGCAGCGCCAGCCGGGTGCCAACATCATCGAAACCGCCGACAGCATCCGCACCATGCTGCCGCAGCTGATCGAAAGCCTGCCGAAGTCAGTCAGCGTGAAGGTGCTTTCCGACCGTACCACCAACATTCGCGCGTCGGTCACCGACACCCAGTTCGAGCTGATGCTGGCGATTGCACTGGTGGTGATGATTATCTATCTGTTCCTGCGCAACGTTCCGGCGACCATCATCCCCGCCGTCGCCGTACCGCTCTCGCTGGTCGGTACCTTCGCGGTGATGGTGTTCCTCGATTTTTCGATCAACAACCTGACGCTGATGGCGCTCACCATCGCCACCGGGTTCGTGGTGGATGACGCTATCGTCGTTATAGAGAACATCTCCCGCTATATTGAGAAAGGCGAAAAACCGCTGGCCGCGGCGCTGAAAGGCGCAGGGGAAATCGGCTTTACCATTATCTCGCTGACCTTCTCGCTGATTGCGGTGCTGATCCCGCTACTGTTTATGGGCGATATCGTCGGGCGTCTTTTCCGCGAGTTTGCCGTGACGCTGGCGGTCGCCATTCTGATCTCCGCCGTGGTGTCGCTGACCCTGACGCCGATGATGTGCGCCCGCATGCTGAGCCACGAGTCGCTGCGCAAACAAAACCGCTTCTCGCGCGCCTCCGAGCGCATGTTCGAGCGCATTATTGCCGGCTACGGTCACGTGCTGGCGAAAGTCCTCAACCACCCGTGGGCGACGCTCGGCGTGGCGCTCGGCACGCTGGCGCTCAGCGTGATGCTGTGGATTTTCATTCCGAAAGGCTTCTTCCCCATCCAGGACAACGGCATTATTCAGGGCACGCTTCAGGCCCCGCAGTCGGTCTCCTTCGCCAATATGGCCCAGCGCCAGCAGCAGGTGTCTGAGATTGTTATGAAAGATCCGGCGGTCGAGAGCCTGACCTCCTACGTGGGCGTCGACGGCACCAACCCGTCGCTCAATAGCGCGCGCCTGCAGATCAACCTCAAGCCGCTGGATGAGCGCGACGATCGCGTCAACGCCGTCATTGAGCGGCTGCAAAACGCCGTGGCCCGCGTGCCGGGCGTTGAGCTTTACCTGCAGCCGATTCAGGATTTGACCATCGATACCCAGGTCAGCCGCACGCAGTACCAGTTCACGCTGCAGGCCACCTCGCTGGACGCGCTCAGCACCTGGGTGCCGCAGCTGGTGGATAAACTCAAAACCCTGCCGCAGCTCTCGGACGTCAGCAGCGACTGGCAGGACAAGGGCCTGGCGGCGTATGTGAACGTCAACCGCGACGCCGCCAGCCGTCTGGGTATTACCATGGCGGACGTGGATAACGCTCTGTACAACGCCTTCGGTCAGCGCCTGATCTCCACCATCTACACCCAGGCGAACCAATACCGCGTGGTGCTGGAGCACAACACCGAAAATACGCCCGGCCTGGCGGGGCTGGACTCGGTGCGCCTGACCAGCAAAGATGGCGGCATTGTGCCGCTGAGCGCTATCGCCACGGTGGAAGAACGCTATACCCCCCTGTCGATTAACCATCTGGATCAGTTCCCGTCCACCACCATCTCCTTTAACGTGCCGGACAATTATTCACTCGGCGAAGCCGTGGAGGCCATTCAGGCGGCTGAGAAAGATCTCAGCTTCCCGTCCGACATTCAGACCCAGTTCCAGGGCAGCACCCTGGCGTTTCAGGCCGCGCTGGGTAACACCATCTGGCTGATCGTCGCGGCGGTCGTGGCGATGTACATCGTGCTCGGCGTGCTGTACGAAAGCTTTATCCACCCGATAACCATCCTCTCTACCCTGCCGACGGCGGGCGTGGGGGCACTGCTGGCATTAATGCTGGCGGGCAGCGAGCTGGATGTGATTGCCATCATCGGCATCATCCTGCTCATCGGCATCGTGAAGAAAAACGCCATCATGATGATCGACTTTGCCCTGGCCGCCGAGCGCGAACAGGGGATGTCGCCGCGCGATGCCATCTTCCAGGCCTGCCTGCTGCGTTTTCGTCCGATCCTGATGACCACGCTGGCCGCCCTGCTGGGTGCGCTGCCGCTGATGCTGAGCACCGGCGTCGGCGCGGAGCTGCGCCGTCCGCTGGGTATCGGCATGGTCGGCGGTCTGCTGGTGAGCCAGGTGCTGACGCTGTTCACCACACCGGTGATCTACCTGCTGTTTGACCGCCTGGCGCTGTGGACCAAAAGCCGCTTCCCGAAACGTGAAGAGGAGGCATAAGTGAAGTTTTTCGCCCTCTTCATTTATCGCCCGGTGGCGACGATATTAATCTCGCTCGCCATTACCCTCTGCGGCGTTCTGGGCTTCCGGTTGCTGCCGGTGGCGCCGCTGCCGCAGGTGGATTTCCCGGTGATCATGGTCAGCGCCTCGCTGCCGGGCGCCTCGCCGGAAACCATGGCCTCGTCCGTTGCCACGCCGCTGGAGCGTTCGCTCGGGCGGATTGCGGGGGTCAACGAGATGACCTCCAGCAGCTCGCTGGGCAGCACGCGCATTATTCTGGAGTTCAGCTTCGACCGGGATATCAACGGCGCGGCGCGCGACGTGCAGGCGGCCATTAACGCCGCACAGAGCCTGCTGCCGAGCGGGATGCCGAGCCGTCCGACCTACCGCAAGGCCAACCCGTCCGACGCGCCGATCATGATCCTGACGCTGACCTCGGATACGTACTCACAGGGGCAGCTGTACGACTTTGCGTCTACCCAGTTGGCGCAGACAATCTCACAAATTAACGGCGTCGGCGACGTGAGCGTCGGCGGGAGTTCCCTGCCCGCCGTGCGCGTGGGGTTAAACCCGCAGGCGTTATTCAACCAGGGCGTGTCGCTGGACGACGTGCGCTCCGCCATCAGCAACGCCAACGTGCGTAAACCGCAGGGGGCGATTGAGGACAACAGCCACCGCTGGCAGATCCACACCAACGACGAGCTGAAAACCGCGGCGGAATATCAACCGCTCATCATTCACTATAACAACGGCGCGGCGGTGCGCTTAAGCGACGTGGCCAGCGTCACCGACTCGGTGCAGGACGTGCGCAACGCCGGGATGACCAACGCCAAACCGGCGATTTTGCTGATGATCCGCAAGCTGCCGGAGGCCAACATTATTGAGACGGTGAACAGCATTCGCGCCCGTCTTCCGGACCTGCAGGAGACCATCCCGGCAGCAATCGATCTGCAAATTGCCCAGGATCGCTCCCCGACCATTCGCGCCTCGCTGGAAGAGGTGGAGCAAACGCTGGTGATCTCCGTCGCGCTGGTGATCCTGGTGGTCTTCCTGTTCCTGCGCTCTGGCCGCGCGACGCTGATCCCGGCGGTGGCCGTGCCGGTCTCGCTGATCGGTACCTTTGCCGCCATGTATCTGTGCGGGTTTAGCCTCAACAACCTGTCGCTGATGGCCCTGACGATTGCGACGGGCTTCGTGGTGGATGACGCCATCGTGGTGCTGGAGAACATCTCCCGCCATCTGGAAGCGGGCGTGAAGCCGCTGCAGGCTGCGTTGCAGGGCACGCGCGAGGTGGGGTTTACGGTGCTCTCCATGAGCCTGTCGCTGGTGGCGGTGTTCCTGCCGCTGCTGCTGATGGGCGGGCTGCCAGGCCGGTTGCTGCGCGAGTTTGCCGTCACCCTCTCCGTCGCGATCGGCATTTCGCTGGCGATCTCCCTAACGCTGACGCCAATGATGTGCGGCTGGATGCTCAAGCGCAGCAAACCGCACTCGCAGCCGCGCCGCAAAGGCTTTGGCCGTTTCCTGATGGCAATGCAGGAAGGCTACGGTAAATCGCTGAAGTGGGTGCTGAACCATACGCGTCTGGTCGGCCTGGTGCTAATAGGCACCATCGTGCTCAACGTGTGGATGTATATCACCATCCCGAAAACTTTCTTCCCGGAGCAGGACACCGGCGTGCTGATGGGCGGCATTCAGGCGGACCAGAGCATTTCGTTCCAGGCGATGCGCGGCAAGCTGCGGGACTTTATGAAGATCATTCGTGAAGACAAAGCCGTGGATAACGTCACCGGCTTTACCGGCGGGTCACGCGTTAACAGCGGGATGATGTTTATTACCCTCAAACCGCGCGGCGAGCGCAACGAAACCGCCCAGCAGGTGATTGATCGCCTGCGGGTGAAGCTCGCCAAAGAGCCGGGGGCAAACCTGTTTTTGATGGCCGTTCAGGATATCCGCGTCGGCGGGCGACAGGCGAACGCCAGCTATCAGTACACGTTGCTCTCGGACGATTTGGCCGCCCTGCGCGAGTGGGAGCCGAAGATCCGCAAGGCGCTGGCCGCCCTTCCCCAACTGGCTGACGTAAACTCCGATCAGCAGGACAACGGCGCCGAGATGGCCCTGACCTACGACCGTGAAACCATGTCACGGCTGGGCATCAACGTTGAAGCCGCCAACAGCCTGCTGAACAACGCCTTCGGCCAGCGCGAGATCTCCACCATCTACCAGCCGATGAACCAGTATAAGGTGGTGATGGAAGTTGACCCGCGCTACACCCAGGACATCAGCGCCCTGGACAAAATGTTTGTGATTAACAACGACGGCAAGGCGATTCCGCTCTCCTACTTCGCCAGCTGGCAGCCTGCCAACGCGCCGCTGTCGGTGAACCATCAGGGGCTTTCGGCAGCATCGACCATCTCCTTTAACCTGCCCGCCGGTTCGTCACTGTCTGAGGCCAGCGATGCAATCAACCGCGCGATGACCCAGCTTGGTGTGCCGTCCACCGTGCGCGGCAGCTTTGCCGGGACCGCGCAGGTATTCCAGGAGACGATGAACTCGCAGGTGATTTTGATTCTGGCCGCCATCGCCACGGTCTATATTGTGCTGGGCGTGCTGTATGAGAGCTACGTGCACCCGCTGACCATCCTCTCGACGCTGCCGTCGGCGGGCGTGGGGGCACTGCTGGCGCTGGAGCTGTTCGGCGCGCCGTTCAGCCTTATCGCGCTTATCGGGATCATGCTGCTGATCGGCATCGTGAAGAAAAACGCCATCATGATGGTGGACTTCGCGCTGGACGCCCAGCGCAACGGCAACCTCTCGCCGGAAGAGGCCATCTTCCAGGCCTGCCTGCTGCGCTTCCGTCCGATCATGATGACCACCCTGGCGGCGCTGTTTGGCGCGCTGCCGCTGGTGATCTCGGGCGGCGACGGCTCAGAGCTGCGCCAGCCGCTGGGGATCACCATTGTCGGCGGCCTGGTGATGAGCCAGCTGCTGACGCTGTACACCACGCCGGTGGTCTATCTGTTCTTCGACCGCCTGCGGCTGCGCTTTTCGCGTAAAAACAGAGAAACGGTAAACGGGTAAATGACTGAGCTTCCCAGCAACGTTCGCTGGCAATTATGGATAGTCGCCTTCGGCTTCTTTATGCAGTCGCTGGATACGACCATCGTCAACACCGCCCTCCCCTCCATGGCGAAAAGCCTGGGGGAGAGCCCGCTGCATATGCACATGGTGATTGTCTCCTACGTGCTGACGGTTGCCGTGATGCTGCCCGCCAGCGGCTGGCTGGCCGATAAGGTCGGCGTGCGGAATATCTTTTTTACCGCCATCGTGCTGTTTACCACCGGCTCGCTGTTTTGCGCGCAGGCCAATACCCTCGACCAGCTGGTGATGGCGCGCGTTCTGCAGGGCATCGGCGGGGCGATGATGGTGCCCGTCGGGCGGTTAACGGTGATGAAGATTGTGCCGCGCGAGCAGTACATGGCGGCGATGACCTTTGTCACCCTGCCCGGTCAGGTGGGGCCGCTGCTGGGCCCGGCGCTGGGCGGTATGCTGGTGGAGTACGCCTCCTGGCACTGGATCTTCTTAATCAACCTCCCGGTAGGCATCATCGGCGCGATTGCCACCCTGGCGCTGATGCCGAACTACAAAATGCAGACCCGGCGCTTTGATTTCTTTGGCTTTATCCTGCTGGCGGCGGGTATGGCCACGCTTACCCTGGCGCTCGACGGGCAAAAAGGACTGGGGATTTCGCCCCTGACGCTCGGGCTCCTGATCGCGCTCGGTGTTACCGCCATACTCTGGTATCTGTGGCACGCCAGAGGAAACGACAAGGCGCTGTTCAGCCTGGCGTTGTTTAAAAACCCCACTTACCGTCTGGGCCTGTCTGGCAGCTTTGCCGGACGCATCGGCAGCGGGATGCTGCCGTTTATGACGCCCGTTTTTCTGCAAATTGGCATGGGTTTTTCGCCATTCCACGCGGGCCTGATGATGATCCCGATGGTGCTTGGCAGCATGGGAATGAAGCGCATTGTGGTGCAGGTGGTGAACCGCTTTGGTTACCGACACGTGCTGGTGGCCGCCACGCTGGGGCTGGCGCTGGTCAGTCTGCTGTTTATGGCCGTGGCGCTGATGGGCTGGTACTACGTCCTGCCGCTGGTGCTGTTCTGCCAGGGGATCATCAACTCCATGCGCTTCTCGTCGATGAATACCCTCACGCTAAAAGACCTGCCGGACGATCTGGCGAGCAGCGGCAACAGCCTGCTGTCGATGGTGATGCAGCTCTCCATGAGCGTGGGCGTGACTATTGCGGGGTTACTGCTCGGCATGTACGGTCAGCACCACCTCAGCGTCGACACGCCGGTGGCGCATCAGGTCTTTATGTATACCTACCTCAGCATGGCGATCATCATCGCCCTGCCCGCTTTCATCTTCGCCAGAGTGCCGGATGATACCAGCAAGAACGTCGTCATCAGGCGCGGCAAAAGGAGTGGCTCATGAAATTCTGGCGTCCGGGTATTACCGGCAAGCTTTTTGTAGCGATCTTCGCCACCTGTATCGTCCTGCTGATCACCATGCACTGGGCGGTGCGGGTCAGCTTCGAGCGCGGCTTTATTGATTACATCAAGCATGGCAATGAGCAGCGTTTGCAGGGACTGAGCGATGCGCTGAGTGAACAGTACGCCCAGCACGGCAACTGGCGTTTTCTGCGCAACAATGATCGCTTTATTTTCCAGATCCTGCGCTCGCTGGAGCACGATACCGGCGACGATCGTCCGGGCCCGGGCATGCCGCCGCACGGCTGGCGCACCCAGTTCTGGGTAATCGACCAGGATATGCGCCCCCTGGTTGGGCCGCGCGCGCCGATACCGCCGGACGGTACCCGGCGGGCGATTAAAGTGAATAACGCCACCGTTGGCTGGGTTATCGCCTCCCCGGTGGAGCGCCTGACGCGCAACACCGACATCAACTTTGACCGCCAGCAGCGTCGGACAAGCTGGCTGATTGTCGCGCTCTCCACGCTGCTCGCCGCGCTCGCCACCTTCCCGCTGGCGCGCGGTCTGCTCGCCCCGGTGAAACGCCTGGTGGAAGGCACGCACAAGCTCGCCGCCGGGGATTTCACCACCCGCGTCGATACCCGCAGCCAGGACGAACTGGGCAAGCTGGCGCAGGACTTTAACCAGCTCGCCAGCACGCTTGAGAAAAACCAGCAGATGCGCCGCGACTTTATGGCCGATATTTCACACGAGCTGCGTACGCCGCTGGCGGTGCTGCGCGGCGAGCTCGAGGCCATTCAGGACGGCGTGCGCCAGTTTACGCCCGAATCGGTGGCTTCCCTGCAGGCGGAGGTGGGCACGCTCACCAAGCTGGTGGACGATCTCCACCAGCTCTCCATGTCCGACGAAGGCGCACTGGCCTACCAGAAGGCGCCCGTAGACGTCATTAACGTGCTGGAGGTGGCGAGCGGCGCCTTCCGCGAACGCTTTGCCAGCCGCAACCTTAAAATCGACCTCTCCCTGCCGGACAGCGCGGTGGTGTTTGGCGACAAAGATCGGCTGATGCAGCTGTTCAACAACCTGCTGGAAAACAGCCTGCGCTATACCGACAGCGGCGGCGGGCTGCTGATTTCCGGCAGACAGGAAAACGGGCGCTTTGCCCTTACCTTCGCGGATTCCGCACCCGGCGTGCAGGACGCGCAGCTGGAAAAACTGTTTGAACGTTTTTACCGTACCGAAGGCTCCCGCAATCGCGCCAGTGGCGGATCCGGTCTGGGGCTGGCGATTTGCGTTAACATCGTCGAGGCGCATAATGGCACGATCCGTGCCGCCCATTCGCCTTTTGGCGGGGTTAGCATTACAGTAGAGTTACCTCTGGAACGGGATTTATCGAGAGAAGTATGACCGAGTTACCGATTGACGAAAACACGCCGCGCATTTTGATCGTCGAAGACGAACCCAAGCTGGGACAGCTGCTGATCGACTATTTACGCGCGGCCAGCTATGCCCCGTCACTGATAAGCCACGGCGACCAGGTGCTGCCTTACGTGCGCCAGACCCCGCCGGACCTGATCCTGCTGGATCTGATGCTTCCCGGGACCGATGGCCTGACCCTGTGCCGGGAAATTCGCCGCTTCTCCGACGTCCCGATCGTCATGGTCACCGCCAAAATTGAAGAGATTGACCGCCTGCTGGGGCTCGAAATCGGCGCGGACGACTATATCTGCAAGCCCTACAGTCCGCGCGAGGTAGTCGCCCGCGTGAAAACCATTCTGCGCCGCTGCAGGCCGCAGCGCGAGCTTCAGGTGCTGGACGCCGAAAGCCCGCTGATTGTCGACGAAAGCCGCTTCCAGGCAAGTTGGCGCAGCAAGCTGCTGGACCTGACCCCTGCGGAGTTCCGCCTGCTGAAAACCCTCTCCCACGAGCCGGGAAAAGTCTTCTCCCGCGAACAGCTGCTGAACCACCTGTACGACGATTACCGCGTGGTGACCGACCGCACCATCGACAGCCATATCAAAAACCTGCGCCGCAAGCTGGAGGCGCTGGACGCCGAGCAGTCGTTTATCCGCGCGGTGTATGGCGTGGGGTATCGCTGGGAAGCGGATGCGTGCAGGATAGCCTAGCCAGCAGAGGGTCAATCCAGGCCGGGTAAGGCGAAGCCGCCGCCCGGCACAATAACTTTACCTCCCTGCCCCGCAGCGCTACAATGCCCGCCCTTAAAGTGGGGGATCTCCCCTTACCGCTGCACCTGGTGCACGCGGATCTGACCTGTCATCAGAACGAGAACAAACATGTTTAAACCGGAACTCCTTTCCCCGGCGGGAACGCTGCAAAATATGCGATACGCTTTCGCCTATGGCGCCGACGCCGTGTATGCGGGCCAGCCGCGCTACTCGCTGCGCGTACGTAATAACGAATTCAACCACGAGAACCTGCAGCTCGGCATCAACGAGGCGCACGCTCTGGGTAAAAAATTCTACGTGGTGGTCAACATCGCGCCGCACAACGCCAAGCTGAAAACGTTCATCCGTGACCTGAAGCCGGTGGTGGATATGGGGCCGGACGCGCTGATCATGTCGGACCCGGGTTTAATCATGCTGGTTCGGGAGAACTTCCCGGAGATGGATATCCACCTCTCCGTACAGGCTAACGCCGTCAACTGGGCAACGGTGAAGTTCTGGAAGCAGATGGGGCTGACCCGCGTCATCCTGTCTCGCGAGCTTTCGCTGGAAGAGATCGAAGAGATCCGCACCCAGGTGCCGGATATGGAAATCGAAATCTTCGTTCACGGCGCGCTGTGCATGGCCTACTCCGGCCGTTGCCTGCTTTCTGGCTACATCAACAAGCGCGACCCGAACCAGGGCACCTGCACCAACGCCTGCCGCTGGGAATATAACGTTCAGGAAGGCAAAGAGGATGACATCGGCAACATCGTCCACAAGCATGAGCCGATCCCGGTAACCAACGTTGAGCCAACGCTGGGCATCGGCGCGCCAACCGACAGCGTGTTTATGATTGAAGAAGCCAAACGTCCGGGCGAGTACATGACCGCCTTTGAAGACGAGCACGGCACCTACATCATGAACTCGAAAGATCTGCGTGCCATCGCCCACGTCGAGCGCCTGACCCAGATGGGCGTGCACTCCCTGAAGATTGAAGGCCGCACCAAATCCTATTACTACTGCGCGCGTACCGCGCAGGTATACCGCAAAGCCATCGACGATGCGGCCGCCGGTAAACCGTTCGATACCAGCCTGCTGGAAACTCTGGAAGGCCTGGCGCATCGCGGCTATACCGAAGGCTTCCTGCGCCGTCATACCCACGACGACTACCAGAACTACGAGCACGGCTACTCCGTTTCCGAGCGCCAGCAGTTTGTCGGTGACTTCACCGGCGAGCGTAAAGGCGCGCTGGCGGCCGTCGCGGTGAAAAACAAGTTCACCAAAGGCGACAGCCTGGAGCTGATGACCCCGCAGGGCAACATGAACTTCACGCTGGAGCATCTGGAAAATGGCAAAGGCGAAGCGATTGAGGTGGCGCCGGGTGACGGGCATACCGTCTGGCTGCCGGTTCCGGAAGAGGTGGAGCTGAAGTTCGCGCTGCTGATGCGTAACTTCAACGGTGAAAGCACCCGTAACCCACACGGCAAATAGTCAATCAGGGAAATTTTTTCGCGCTGGGATAATTCTTAGAATCGGATCACATACCGCTTCGTTCAATACGGGTATTATCCCCCCGCTGAAAAACATAACCCATAAATGCTAGCTGTACCAGGAACCACCTCCTTAGCCTGCGTAATCTCCCTTACGCGGGCTTATTTTTTGCCTTCTCTCTCCTCAATCCAGGCAATGAGTTCGTCGATTTGCTTCTCTGAGAACACGGCGATCCCATGCTCTGCGAGCAACGATGCCGCAACCCCCTTCCCCGCTTTATGTATGCCGCGAAACGATCCGTCATAAATAAACTCACTGCCGCACGTTGGGCTGCCATCGGTTAACAATGCAGCGCTACACCCCGATTCCTGAGCAGCGCGTAGCGCAAGCCAGGCTGCAAGCTGATACTGCTCAGTCACGTCCTGCCCGGTATTTTCAATAATCCTGGCTTGCCCGCGCATTACGTCTTTGCCATCAGCGGACATAATCTCTGCCGGAGGACGCGGTACAGGCAGCCCGGCAGCCAGTTCAGGGCAGTGGATAACCAGACGTTGTTCCTGTTGCCAGCGAGCGAGTTGCGCGTTCATTCTCGCTTTTTCACTTCCGTTATAACGAACCCTGAAGCCCATCAGGCACGCGCTTACCAAAATTTTATTCATCATCACTTTCCTGTGATTACATTCATATTATCGCTGGAGTGTAACGCGCTTTCGGGCTTATTTTGTTCCTTTCATCCTGTTCTTACCCGCTTTTTTTCTCTCTGCTATACACTCTTACTAACGCTAAAAAAGGGAGCAGCGCGGATGGCAACCTATCCAGACAGTTTATTGATTCTCAATGGCAAAAGTGCGGGCAACGATCTCCTGCGTCAGGCAATTCAGGATTTGCGTGACGACGGCGCTCGCATCCACGTCAGGGTAACCTGGGAAAAAGGCGACGCGGCACGCTATATCAATGAAGCCCTCGGGCTTGGCGTCAACACCATCATTTCCGGCGGCGGCGATGGCACCATCAATGAGATCGCGTCAGCGCTGATCGACCTGCCCCCGGCAAACCGCCCGGTGATGGGCATTTTACCGCTCGGCACCGCCAATGATTTTGCCACCAGCGCAGGGATCCCGGAGGCGTTAGAAAAAGCGCTCCAGCTGGCGATCCTCGGTAAAGCCACCGCGGTAGATATTGCACAGGTGAATGACAAAACCTGCTTTATCAATATGGCCACCGGCGGGTTCGGCACGCGCATCACCAGCGAAACGCCGGAAAAACTGAAGGCGGCGCTGGGCGGCGTGTCGTATCTGATCCACGGTCTGATGCGCATGGATACCCTCAAGCCTGACCGCTGCGAAATTCGCGGCGAGGATTTTCAGTGGCAGGGTGACGCGCTGGTCATTGGCATTGGCAATGGTCGACAGGCTGGCGGCGGTCAGCAGCTCTGCCCGGAGGCGCTGATCAATGACGGTCAGCTACAGCTGCGGATTTTCACGGGCGACGGCCTTCTGCCCGCGCTGTTTACCACGCTGACGCAGCCGGAAGAGAGTCCGAATATCATTGACGGGAAATCCGCATGGTTTGAGGTCAATGCCCCGCACGGGATGACGTTTAACCTCGACGGAGAGCCGCTAAGCGGAACACAGTTCCGCATTGAGGTCTTGCCCGGCGCGCTGCAGTGTCGGTTGCCGCCGGACTGTGTGCTTTTGCGCTGATGGTATTGCCGGGTGGCGGCTACGCCTTACCCGGCCTACACTTCGCCCTCAGGTCAGGCAATCGTGACTTTGCTGTCCAGATAGACGTCCTGCACCGCATTGATCAGCTTCACGCCGTCGGCCATCGATTTCTTAAACGCCTTACGACCCAGGATCAGCCCCATGCCGCCCGCGCGTTTGTTAATAACCGCCGTACGCACCGCGTCTGACAGGTCAGTATCGCCGCCCGCCGCGCCGCCGGAGTTAATCAGCCCTGCACGTCCCATATAGCAGTTCGCCAGCTGGTAGCGCACCAGATCGATCGGGTTATCGCTGGTCAGCTTGCTGTAAACGCGGTCATCGGTGTAACCAAAGTTCACCGCTTTATAGCCGCCGTTATTCTCGGCCATTTTCTGCTTCACGATGTCTGCGCCAATGGTCGCCGCCAGATGGTTCGCCTGGCCGGTAAGATCGGCCGACACGTGGTAATCCACGCCGTCTTTTTTGAATGCCGAGTTACGCAGGTACGCCCACAGCACGGTGACCATACCCAATTCGTGTGCGCGCTCAAACGCCGCAGAGATCTCTTCAATCTGACGACGGGACTGTTCAGAGCCAAAGTAAATCGTCGCCCCAACGGCAACCGCCCCCATATTGAACGCCTGCTCGACGCTGGCGTAGAGCGTCTGGTCATATTCGGTGGGATAGCTCAGGGTTTCATTGTGGTTCAGCTTCACGAGGAACGGAATGCGGTGGGCATAGCGACGCGAGACGGAGGCCAGCACGCCGTAGGTGGAGGCCACGCAGTTACAGCCCGCTTCAATCGCCAGCTCAACAATGTTCTTCGGATCGAAATAGAGCGGATTCGCCGCGAAAGAGGCGCCCGCCGAGTGCTCAACGCCCTGGTCTACCGGCAGAATGGAAAGATATCCGGTGCCACCGAGCCGCCCGGTGTTGTAGAGCGTCTGCATATTTCGCAAAACCGCAGGCGGACGGTTGTTATCGACCATCACGCGGTCGACGTAGTCGTGACCCGGCAGATAGAGCTGGTCGGCTGGAATGGTCATACAACGATGCTGTAAAAGGCTGTCGGCGTCTTTGCCAAGCAACTGCGCAATATCAGTCATGTGATACTCCCGTAAGTCCGACGTCGTGTCGGTGTGTGTTTATCCAGTCCCATTATTTATGGGCAGACTAAGCCTGGTACCGACTTAACAGATTTTCCACCTTTTGCATTTTTTTTCAGCACAATCTGCTGGCTCGATTCGTGTACAACAAAACTGTTACATTGATCAAACAATCGCCACAAAGGTATTTAAAAGGTATTATAGAATGGTATGTTAAAGGCGTACCCTCTCTGACATGCAGGATTAAAAAATGAAAACGAAAGTCCAACTGTCATTCATGATGTTTGTTGAATGGTTTATCTGGGGCGCGTGGTTTGTGCCGCTGTGGCTGTGGCTGAGCAAAAGCGGTTTTACCGCCGGGGAAATCGGCTGGTCTTATGCCTGTACCGCCATTGCCGCAATCCTCTCCCCAATTCTGGTCGGATCGCTGACGGACCGCTTCTTCGCCGCGCAGAAAGTACTGGCGGTGCTGATGTTTGCCGGCGCGATTTTGATGTACTTCGCCGCACAACAAACCCAGTTCAGCACCTTCTTCCCGCTGCTGCTGGTTTACTCCCTGACCTATATGCCCACCATCGCGCTGACCAACAGTATTGCCTTCGCGAACGTGGATGACGTCGAGGCCGATTTCCCGCGTATCCGCGTAATGGGCACTATCGGCTGGATCGCCTCCGGGCTGGCGTGCGGCTTCCTGCCGCAGATGCTGGGCTATAGCGATATTTCCGATACCAATATTCCTCTGCTGATGACGGCAGCCAGCTCCGCCCTGCTCGGCGTGTTTGCCCTCTTCCTGCCGAACACGCCGCCGAAAAGTACCGGCAAGCTGGACTTCAAAGTGATGCTGGGGCTGGACGCGCTGATCCTGCTGCGCGACAAAAACTTCCTCGTGTTCTTCTTCTGCTCGTTTCTGTTCGCCATGCCGCTGGCCTTCTATTACATCTTCGCCAACGGCTATCTCACCGAAGTGGGAATGAAAAACGCCACCGGCTGGATGACGCTCGGCCAGTTCTCTGAAATCTTCTTTATGCTGGCGCTGCCGTTCTTTACCAAACGCTTTGGTATTAAGAAGGTCTTACTGCTGGGTCTGATCACGGCCGCCATCCGCTACGGGTTCTTCGTTTACGGCGGTGCGGAACAGTACTTCACCTACGCCCTGCTGTTCCTCGGCATTCTGCTGCACGGCGTGAGCTACGACTTCTACTACGTTACCGCGTACATCTACGTGGATAAAAAAGCGCCGGTGCACATGCGTACCGCCGCGCAAGGCCTGATTACGCTGTGCTGCCAGGGCTTTGGTAGCCTGCTGGGTTACCGCCTGGGCGGCGTGATGATGGAAAAAATGTTCGCATATAAAGAGCCGGTGAATGGGCTGACCTTCAACTGGGCCGGAATGTGGGCATTTGGCGCAATCATGATTGCCGTGATTGCCGTGCTGTTTATGCTGTTTTTCCGCGAATCGGACAAAGAGATCACTGCTATTGAGGTGGTTGATGGCGATACCGCGCTGACACAAGGGGAAGTTAAATGAAACAAGAACGTGTTCTCGGTGCCCTTTACGGGCAGGCGTTAGGGGATGCGATGGGCATGCCGTCGGAGCTGTGGCCGAGAAAGCGCGTCAAAGCGCACTTCGGCTGGATCGACCGCTTTTTACCCGGCCCGGCAGAAAATAACGCGGCCTGCTATTTCGGGCAGGCAGAGTTCACCGACGATACCTCAATGGCGCTGTGCCTCGCCGATGCGATCATTGAGTGCGACGGGGAGATCAACGCGGATGTTATCGGCAAGCATATCCTGAACTGGGCGCTGGATTTCGACGCGTTCAACAAGAACGTGCTCGGCCCGACCTCAAAAATCGCACTTAATGCGATTCGTGACGGGAAGCCGGTCAGCGAACTGGAAAACAACGGCGTGACGAACGGGGCGGCGATGCGCGCCTCCCCGCTGGGCTGCCTGCTCCCGGCGACGCGGCTGGAACACTTTGTTGAGCAGGTGGCCCAGGCCTCCAGCCCGACCCATAAATCGGACCTTGCCATTGCCGGCGCGGTGGTGATTGCCTGGGCGGTTTCCCGCGCCATCGACGGCGAAAGCTGGCAAAACATCGTTGATGCCCTGCCGGGGATCGCCCGCTATGCGCAGGAGATGAAAACCACCACCTTCAGCGCGTCGCTGGCGGCGCGTATTGAGCTGGCACTTAAGACCGTGCGGGAAGCCAACGGTATTGACTCTGCCAGCGAGCAGGTTTATCAGCTGATTGGCGCGGGAACCAGCACCATCGAGTCCGTTCCGGCGGCCATTGCGATGGTGGAACTGGCGGGAACCGACCCGAACCGCTGCGCCATTTTATGTGCCAATCTGGGCGGTGATACGGACACCATTGGCGCCATGGCGACGGCCATCTGCGGTGCGCTCCACGGTGTGCAGGCGATTGACCCGGCGCTCAAAGCCGAACTCGATGCCGTCAACCAGCTCAACTTCGGCCATTATTGCGAGAAACTGCTGCACTTCAGGGAGCAAAGGGAGGGCGTATGAATGCATTTGCCCAACGTCTCGAAAATCTGCACGCCACGCGCCCGGTGACGGTGCTGGGCGCAGCGGTGATTGACGTCATCGCCGACGCCTACGCCCTGCCCTGGCGCGGGTGCGATATCGAACTTAAGCAGCAGGGCGTGAATATTGGCGGCTGCGCGCTGAATATCGCCATTGCCCTGAAGCGGCTCGGCATTACGGCGCAAAACGCTCTGCCCGTCGGTCACGGCGTGTGGGCAGATATTATCCGCAACGCCATGGCGAAGCAGGATCTGCACAGCGCCGTGGAGGCCGAGACGGGCGATAACGGCTGGTGCCTGGCGCTGGTTGAGCCTGACGGCGAACGCACCTTTATGTCCTTTAGCGGCGTGGAGAACCAATGGCAGCAGCGCTGGCTGGATGCGCTTCACGTCCCGCAAAACAGCCTGGTGTATTTGTCCGGCTATCAGTTGGCCTCACCGTGCGGTGAACTGCTGACACGCTGGCTGGAGGGGTTGCAGGAGGTGACGGCATTCATCGATTTCGGCCCCCGTATTGCGGATATCCCCGACGCGCTGATGACGCGGATTATGGCCTGCAGGCCAATCGTGTCCCTTAATCGTCAGGAAGCGGAGATCGCAGCCGGGCGGCTGGGTGTCGTGGCTGAAAACCTGGGTACGGAGTGGCAGCAGCGTTTCCGGGCCGCCCTGATTGTGCGCCACGATAAAGACGGTGCGGCCTGGTATGACGCCGGGAGCTCGGGCGTTGTTCCGGCGTTCCCGGCGACGGTCGTGGACACCATTGGCGCAGGCGACAGCCACGCGGGCGGCACGCTTGCCGGACTGGCGGGAGGATGGTCACTGGCAGACGCGGTTCTGCTAGGGAATGCCGTGGCGTCCCGGGTGGTCAGCCAACGCGGCGGCGATTGCGCACCGACTCGCGAGGAATTACTCCTCGCACACAAAGACGTATAGGTCGCTGCGACAGTAGCTGATGCTGTACTCAATCGGCCGGTGCTGCTGGTCAAGCGCGACCTGCTTGATCACCAGCACCGGTATTTTTTCATCCATCTTAATGTGCGCCTGAAACTCGCTGTCCGGCATGCGGGCGCTCACCCTTGAGCGGGTGCGCTGCGGGAAGATATTCTGGCTGCGGAAGTAGTCGTAGAGCGAAATGCCAATCGCATCCGGGTCGGGAATTAACCCGACCGGGACCCAGGACTCTTCAATGGACACCGCATCGTCATCCACATAGCGAATGCGCTTGAGCAAAAAGACCTCGCTGTCCGGGGAGATCGACAGGTGGTTCGCCACCTCTTCCGGGCATTTCACCACCCGCTTGTTAACCCAGAGCGTATTTGGCGTTTGGCCGCGCAGCACCACCTGCTGTGAGAAGCCGCGCGCCTCTTTCAGCGAATATTCGAAGATATTGTTGATTTGCGTCCCGTAGCCTCGGGCGCGCGTCACCACGCCCTCTTCCTCCAGCGCCTGCATCGCTTTACGCACGGTAATGCGCGACACCCCGGTCAACTGGCTCAGATCGCGCTCGCCGGGCAAAATATTCCCGTGCTCCAGCACCCCGCTGCGCACCGCATTTTTTACCGTTTCGGCAAACTTCAGGTACAGCGGCGTGTTATCGGGCGCGGCGATCCGTTCATTCAGTTGAGCGATTAACCGGGTATGCGCTTGTTCCATCTCTGTTTTCTCAGGCGTGGTGTTTTCTGCCAGTATACTGGCTTACCACCATGCATGAAAATGGTGTACCGGCCCAATACCGTGACCGACTTCCAGAGTATCGGCTTTTGCCAGCGCCGCCGAGAGCCAGGCTTTCGCTTCGCGCACCGTACCGACCCAGCCTTCATGCCGGGGACGCAGCGCCGCCAGCGCGGCCGAGAGCGTACAGCCCGTGCCGTGGGTATTTTTGGTCTGCACGCGTGGCGCGGTAAAGCGCACTTCGCCGTCGCGGGTGAAGAGCCAGTCCGGGCTTTCCGCGTCATCCAGATGCCCACCCTTCATCAGCACCGCCCCGCAGCCCATCGCCAGCAGCGCGTTCCCCTGCGCTTTCATCTCGCGTTCCGTTTGCGCGTGCGATGTGCCCAACAGCGCGGCGGCTTCCGGCAGGTTGGGCGTGATGAGTGCTACCTGTGGCAGCAGCTTTTTGCGTAGCGTCTCCACGGCAGAGGCGGAGAGCAGCGGATCGCCGCTTTTCGCCAGCATCACCGTATCCAGCACCACGTTTTGTACCTGATAGCGTTTAAGCCGCTCGGCCACCGCTTCAACGATATCCGTTTCGGCCAGCATGCCGATTTTGGTGGTATCGATGCGCACGTCGCTGAACACTGAATCCAGCTGCGCGGCAACAAAATCCGGCTCGATACGGTAGACCGACTGCACGCCGCGCGTGTTTTGCGCCACCAGCGCGGTGATGACTGAGCAGCCGTACGCGCCAAGGGCTGAGAAAGTTTTCAGGTCAGCCTGGATACCCGCGCCGCCGCTGGGATCGGTGCCGGCAATGGTCAGGGCGTTAATCCGCTTCATGCCTGCTCCTCCAGCGTGTAGAGTGCATCCAGGAACGCGCTGGCAAAACTCCCTGGGCCACGCGACTGCGCAACCGCGACCGTTCCGGCTCGTTTCATCCATCCGCAGGCGGCAGCGATGTTATCCAGCCGGTCACCCGGCATCGAGCAGCTCGCCGCCACAACGGCAGAAAGCGCGCACCCGGTGCCCACCACGCGCGTCATCAGCGGGTCACCGCCGGTAACCGTTCGGGTACGTTGCCCGTCCGTGATGTAGTCCACCTCGCCGGTGACCACCACAATCGTATTGATCTGCCGGGCCAGCGCCTGGGCAGCAGGCACCGCGCTGGCGGCGGTATCGGTCGTATCGACGCCGCGCCCGCCGGCGCTCATCCCGGCAAGAGCAAGGATTTCGGAGGCATTGCCGCGAATGGCCGCCGGTTTCAGGGCAAGAATTTGATGGCAAAAGCGGGTGCGGAACGCCAGGGCGCCCACGGCAACAGGGTCCAGCGTCCAGGGCTTGCCTGCCGCCACCGCGCTTTCAATTGCCCGACGCATCGACTGGGCGCGCGGCGCGGTCAGCGTGCCAACGTTAACCAGCAGCGCATCGGCTATCGCGGCAAACTGCTCGGCCTCTTCGGCCTCGATCACCATCGCCGGGGATGCGCCAAGCGCCAGCAAAACGTTGGCCGTAAAGGTCTGTACGACGTCATTGGTCATACAATGGGTCAGCGGAGAACGGGTGCGGAAGTGATGTAAAACGTGTAAATCGAGCAGGTCAGGCTGCATGGGTTCGCTCCTGCCTTGCGTGAAGAAGCGATGACCGGGAAGGCATCTGACTTCCCTACGCTGGCATTATCCAGATCAGGTAATACGGGTATTTCTCAGCCTTCACAAAGAAGGGCACCCCGAGTCATTTGGTAAGCATTAGCTTACTTTTTGCCAGATTAGGGGAAGTTGCTGGCTCAAGCAAGCCCACTCTTTCGGATAATGATTCTTCACGCAAGGCAGGAGCGAAAGACTTCGAGTGCTCAAAAAGAACAACGACATTCTATTACACACTGTCTTTTTAGTTAAACAACTAAAAGGTCCTTCCCAGAAAAGAAAATAATTAACATTGTAAGAGATGGTATTGAGCAGTAGCTAATGAATTATTTAGCCAACAGCACTTTGATTTTAAGTGCTTTTTCATAAAAACAGCTTCCCCTTTGTACTTGCACGCAGTACGATTAATAAACATGTTGCCTGAAACTAAAGGGTTACTGATGGATACAGTAGAAGAATTAAATGGAACATATTTCTATGCAGGGAAATCTAATCTTACTGCGTCTGAACTGTTTTTCATGATTTTCTGTGAAAAGGTTGTAGAGCAACTAGGGCTAGGTGTTGCTGACTTCACTGCAGTCGTAGCTATTGTATCTGGGCGTAATTCTCTTCCCACAAGGGCAAAACCTACAGGTGCAGAAAAGGGAACCTCTTACGCTTCTAAAGCAGCACGTAAGGTATTCAAAAAAGCAAAGTTTCCATTTGGAATTAAACTCCCTTCTGTGATTGGTGGTTATCCTCCTTCAACGATAAGAATTAGATCCGTAGCGAATATTGCCGCTTTTACAGGAAGAGCCATACCAGTTTTAGGATGGATTATTTTCGCTTCGGATGTGTCTCAAATTAGTTATAACACAATTCGAGAATATAACACCATTGCTAGAGGTGATGATAAATTATGGTAGATAATCTTGAATCAAAAATTTATGATTTAGTACGTAAATATGATGGTGTTTATATTTTAAATAATAAACACAAGGAATTAACACCTGAAACGGATTTAGATACCGATCTAAATTTTGATGAATATGAAGCAGAAGAGTTATTAGAAAAATTCTTTGCTCAATTCCATGTTGATCGTGGAAAATTTTGTATTAAAACTTATTATCCTGATACACCGACATCATTTAATCCTTTTAGGAAAAAAGAATCTATCCCTGTTCCTCATTTCACAATAGGGATGTTAATTGAATCAGCAAAAGCTAAGCGCTGGTTATATGATTAACAGCAAGGAGCGTTAAAAATGGCTGTGCCAGTACATTTGATTTTAAAAGATGATGGTGGATCTCAGATCATGGGATCTTGTGACGTTCATGGACGTGATGGAAGCATAGAACTGCGTAGCTTACAGCATAGCGTGATCATTCCTACAGACAATTTAACAGGTAAAGTGACAGGAAGCCGACAACATTGCTCATTCAACTTCACTAAAGAGATTGACAGTTCATCACCCTATCTGTTTAAAGCTGTTGCAACGGGGCAGACTCTTAAAAGCGCTGAGTTTAATTTCTATCGTATCAACTACAGCGGGCAAGAGGAAATTTACTACACCATTACATTAGAACGTGTGAAAGTAGTTAGCTTTAGCCCTGTGATGCACGATACCCGAACGGCTACGGGTACAGGCCATATGGAAGATATTTCTTTAGCCTACGAGAAAATCACTCACCTTTATAAAGATGGCAATATCTTGCATTCCGATGCGTGGAACGAAAAGAAACAAGCATAGCAAAAAAAGCTTTAAACATGGGGCTACCCTGCCCCTCCTTCAGACTCTCCATTTTGTATAACAATTCTGTTACTAAGTCATATAAATTTATATCCAGATACATTTCGCTTGAGTTTTCAACAACAATATTTTTAGCAAAAAACTGCAGGATTACTGTTAGGCTCAGCATTGCTTTCATTCAAAACTAAAGAAGGATTCAATAATAAAACAGAGAGAGAAATCCATTAACTGACATTAACTATTCTGCCTATTTTTCATCTTTCCCCGCCAAGAAACTTAAATAATATTAATGAGTTTTTATTTCATACATATCATAAAATCAAACCAAACAAAAACTTATGTCGTTGATATTTAACAGGTAATATCTTTTCTATTACAACGAACTAAATTAGCTATTAATGCGATTTATGATTTAGATCAATAATCATAATTACACATTCATAGATAGTTGCTGCACGTTACGAAATAAGTTATCAAACTTAAATTTTCAACGTTAATCGTGAATTAATACAGATATAACAAGACGTTGTATCTTCCCGCCAGGATAGCGCCCTAATTTTTTCTTGTATTGATGATGAGAGCTTTAATATGAAATGTTTAAATACATCAGCTACCGCTGTTTTTGTATTTGGTATTGTGTTTTCTGGTTCAACATTCGCGGCAACGATCAGCACTGATGATGTTGTAGATTCTTTGGGCTGGACTCAAACCCAAATCAATCAACAAAATGCAGATCGTGAAGAGGCAAATCGTGTTGATATTGGTACAAATCGCACTGATATTATCAACATGCGAGATGAAAATTTATTGCGTGATGATGCAATTAAAAGCGCAACTGATAAAGCTGACGCAGCTTTACAAGGCGTTATGACTAACGGACAAGCAATCATTGATACAAACACGAGAGTAGATAAAGCTGAATCTGATGCTGTGCTTGCTGGTGCAAAAGCTGATACCGCGCTTACTGATGCTACTGGCGCTAAAGCCGCTGCTGATCATGCCGAAATCACCGCCACTAATGCGAACAATAAAGCAGATGCTAATACACAAGCGCTTGCAAGTAAGGTAGATAAAAGCATTTTCAACGCCGATCAGGATAGACAAGATCATGCACTTCAGGATGCCTATGACAAAGCGACTCAGGCATTTAATACGGGCGCTTATGCGCAATCTTTAGCTGTAGATGCACAAACGGTAGCCGCAGCGAATAAAGCTGCTGTTGCTAACGTTCAGTCACGCCAGCAAACGCAGGAAGCGACGATTCAGAATCACAGCGCACAATTAGCGAACCATGAATCACGTATTACTGCGTTAGAGAGTCAAAATAACGCTAAGTTCTCTTCTCTGGAGAATCAGCAGAATGAGGATCGCAAGGAATATCGTGCTGGTATCGCTGGCGCTGCTTCTCTTGCTGGTTTGCATTACGTTGAGACAGATAACGCGGTTGCCGTCGGTGCTGCCAACTTCAAAGATGCGCAAGGTTATGCGATCGGCTACCGTCATAAGTTCGCTGAGAATGTAGCCGCTACCCTCTCTACATCAGGTACATCCAACGGTGATGAAATTGTTGCGGCGTCCGCATCTTACGGATGGTGATGCTAGAGTATTAAAATAAAATGCCAGTAAGCTAAAAAACTCGCCCATGCGTTTTAATCAGCTGGCTATAACTCAATACATTGCTGCTCGCAAAGAAAATGACAAAGTACATTTTTATCTCCGCTGTTTTGTATCTCACTTTTATTTTATTAGGGATATGGATCGGCTTGATGTTAGGCACGTATATTTATAATTGTAATTACTGAGGCAATAATGAAAAAGTTAATGATGGTAGCGGCTATATTATCTCTTGCTGCGTGTTCCTCACCCGCTCAACGGATGGCTGATTGTCAAAGCAAAGGAGTGAGTAAAGATGCTTGTTATATTGCAGAGCAAAACCGCACTACAGCCATTAACGCTGCTGCTGAAAACAGGCTTTAGAGAATGCTGCTCAACTTGCACAGTCAGCGCACAGGCACCTTCCTGAAGGCTGCACTCAGGTAATGGAAGCTGCGGGTCGTTGTGATAGCAAGCCGGCCAAAGTAAGCGGTGATTTAAAAAAGTTCTCAGGTGAAGCGGATCGCGTTATGAATAAGCCAATCTCTGAAGCTGCTGAATATCTGCTTTCGAAAGGCTGGAAGCCAAATAAGGGTTCATGGCACAAGGGTGGCTATATTATGCAGCTGGTTGTCGAAAAAGAGAGAGTTGTAAACGCACAATTATCAAAAATGTGATCTTAGCATTACGCTCTCATCTCATAAGATTTACATAGCCCCATTTGTATGGGGCTTTATTTTAGCTCGTGACTAAATACACATTTACTCTAACTGCCACGCCCCGCCATGAATAAGCGACGCTCCTCCCGTCCAGGCAAATAACGCCAGCTCGCGGCAGCCTGCATCAGGATAGATACGGCTGCTGAGGCACGCCTCACCCTCGTTAACAAACACTTCCACGGAAGAGCAGTCAAAGAACAGGCGCAGGCTGAGCGCGTCGTTCAGGTTAAGCGCGACGCTTCGGGTACCGCACAGGCCATACTGTGGATAGTGTCGCTCCAGCACCAGGCGCTGCATCTGAACATCAACATAGAGGCGTAGCCCGTCGCCGAGACGAATGCCGTATTGCTCCGCGCTGCTGTTTGTGCAATCCCATTGCAGGGTGACCTCCATCGCATCACAGTGTTCCACCAGCGTCATCTGCTGGTTATTAAGCGTACTTATCGGCCAGGGGAACCACGCCCCGCGCAGGGTTTCAACTTCTCTGGCCGGCCGCATTTGCAGATGGTTATCCGCACTCAGCGTCAGCTCGCGCGGTAAAGAAAGCATACCCGCCCAGCCATCCTCCTGTTCCGGCAGCGGGGATTCCCACATGTCCAGCCAGCCGATGACGATGCGTCGGCCATCCGGCGTCAGGAAACTTTGCGGCGCATAGAAATCATGCCCGTAATCCATCTCCACAAATTCACCTTCACGCACAAAGGGCTGACCTGGCTGCCATTCACCTACCAGATAGCCGCTCTGGAAAAGATTGCGATGTTTAAATCCGTCTGCGGTGAGTCCCTGAGGCGAAAACATCAGCACGCGTTTCCCACCGAGAGTGAAGAAGTCCGGGCATTCCCACATATAACCCATCTCTTTTTCCGCCACCGCGAGCACGCCCCTGTCCTGCCATTCGCGCAGATCGGCAGACCGGTACGCACGCACCTGGCCCGTATTACCCTCTCGCGCGCCAACGACCATGTACCACCACTCCCCTTCACGCCATACTTTCGGATCGCGGAAGTGGTGCAGTCCAGGTGGTGTGTCAATGACGGTCCCGTGCCGCACAAAGTGGATGCCGTCACGGCTGGTTGCCAGGCACTGAACCTGGTAGAGATTAGCCTCATCGCCGGGATCGCCGTGGAATTTGTGGCCGGTGTAGATCAGCGCCAGCGTGTCGCCATCCACCACGGCTGAGCCAGAAAAACAGCCGTCCTTGTCGTCTGGTCCTTCCGGTGCCAGCGCAACCGGGAGGTGCTCCCAGTGAACTAAATCTTTGCTGCGCGCATGGCCCCAGTGCATCGGACCCCACTGGGTCGAATAAGGATGATGCTGATAAAAGGCGTGATACCAGCCGTCAAACCAGACCAGGCCATTCGGGTCGTTCATCCAGCCAGCACGCGCAGCGAGGTGGTAACGGGGATACCAGCGCAGGTTGAGCCCTTCGCGTCTGGACTGAATTTCCTGTTCTGCTTTCGTAATGGAATACGTCATTTCTCTACTCTTTGATCAGATGGTGGAAGGTTGCGGCATGAGTGGGTCAGAAGAGGACTTACCCGAGCGCAACAGGAAGATGGAGATAAACGTGGTGCTGAAGACCAGTAGCCCCATGATGAGATAGGACTGGGCAAAGCCGTATTTCTCATAGCTGTAACCTGCCAGCGGCGACAGCACCGAGGCAATCACCGAGCTTGTACAGGCAAAGCCCACCAGATAGAGGGTGGAAGAGAGTCGCTTATCAAAATGCAGGCTGTTGTATTTGAAGATAGAGACCAGCAAAACGGGCAGTTCAACCGCGTGCAATAGCTTGGTAATGGAGATCAATACCGGACCCTCAACCAGACCCGATGCCACCATACGCATCGCCATCACCATTCCGGCGAAAATCAGGCCGTTTTTCGCACCGAGGCGATTCACCAGCCACGGGGCGCAAAACATGCCCGCCGCCTCCAGGAAAACCTGGAAGGAGTTGAGATAGCCATACATGGCGTTTCCTTCCTGCAGCGTCGGGAACTGTGAGGAGAAATAGACCGGGAACTGCTGGTCGTAGACGCCATAAATACAGGTGCCGATAACAAAAAATACCAGCGCCCAGAAGCGCGGCAGCGTCAGCAGGCGCAATGCATCCTCCAGCGTGACCTTACCGCCGGATACCGCCTCCTGCATGGCGTGCGGCGCGGAAGAGACCCGGAGGCGTGCCAGCAACACAAAAAACACCAGCCCGGCGCAGCTCGCCACCGCGAAGTTCAGCTTCGGATTAATGTTGAACAGGAGTCCTGCAAAAAAGGTTGCCACCGCCCAGCCCAGCGATCCCCACATCCTCGCCCTGCCAAACTCAAACTGGCTCTGGCGGGCCACGCGCTCGGTATAGGACTCCAGGACCCCGATTCCGCCGTTAAACGTCAGCCCGATATAAACCCCGCCGAAAATACTGCCGAGTAACACGTTAATTTGCAGCAGATAACCAAACAGCAGGAAGGCCGGACCGGAAAGAATGAGCAGACTGGTCAGAAACCAGAGCAGGTTTTTTCGCAGGCCGAGCTTGTCCTGAATGAAGCCGTAGCAGATTTGCGCGCACAGCGCGGACACGGACAGCACGGCATAGATGACGCCCGTATCCCCTGCCTTTAACCCCACCTCCTGATGGAGCCAGATAGAGAGCAACGAGCCGGAAGATGACCATGTAACAAAAAAGAAAAAGAGTAGTGCACTTAATAAAGGGTAGCTGTGAGAGTGATGCGTTTTCATCATGACATTCTCATGTTGGAGTAATGACGCAATGGTAACGTTAACATTTATCCTTTCTCATGCGGTTTGGTAAAAATTTAAGATGTTAATCACGAAAGTTAACGTTAACATTAAGAGAGTGAGATCGCGATCAAATATTCACCACTGAGGTAAGCCTGACCTGGCCTGTGCATCAGCCTTCCTTTTACATCAGCGACTTAGTTGTATACCCTTTCACACAGAGCATTAACGGAGTAAGAAAATGGCTTCCCTGAAGGACGTCGCAAAGCTGGCTAACGTATCGCTGATGACGGTCTCCCGTGCGCTGAACAGCCCGGAGCGCCTTAAGCCGGAAACGCTGGCGCGCGTTCAGCTGGCTATCGAGCAAACCAGCTACGTGCCCGATCTTTCCGCCAAGAAAATTCGCGGCGCGCATGCCTCGCCTAAAACCATAGGCGTACTGGCGCTCGATACGGTGACGACGCCTTTCTCGGTGGAGATCACGCTGTCGATTGAAGAGACGGCCAGAATGCACGGCTGGAACAGCTTCGTGATGAATATGTTTACCGATGACAACCCGGACGCCATTGTCGACCTTCTCCTTTCTCATCGGCCTGACGGAATTATCTACACCACCATGGGGTTACGTCAGGTTCCTCTCCCGGCCAAATTACTCACCCTTCCCTGCGTGCTGGCCAACTGCGAAAGTGACGGCGAAAAGGTCGCCAGCTATATTCCCGATGATGAACAGGGGCAATATACCGCCGTGCGGGCGTTACTCGCGGAGGGTTATCGACGCCCTCTCTGCCTGCATTTGCCTGAGGGGCATCTGGCCACAACCCGACGTCGTCAGGGGCTGGAACGTGCATGCCGTGAAGCGGGGCTCGATCCGGACGGCCTGGCGCACAGCTATATGGCACTCGGCGATGAGCACTATCGTGACATTCCGTCAGTATTGCTGGCGCACATGCAGAATGGCACTCCCCGGTTCGACGCGGTTATCTGCGGCAACGATCGTATCGCGTTTATGGTCTATCAGACGCTACTGGCGCAAGGGCTTCGCATACCGGAAGATGTCGCCGTTATCGGCTATGACAATATGGTGGGCATTGGGGAGTTGTTCCTGCCGCCTCTCTCGACGGTTCAACTGCCGCACTATGAAATTGGTCGCCTGAGCGCCCTGCATATTATTAACGGTGAAGAACATCAGGAAACCACGCGCGTAGAAAGTCCTTTTTTACCGCGTGATTCCGTTGCGCATGCAACGTAACCGCCGTTTTTTGCCCAGGACGAAGAAACAGGAAGCGTCACCCTCCTTTTATGCCGTTCGATGGCACGATTTGTCACACTCTTTTCTGTGACTTTACACACCAGGTAAACAGCCTGTAACGCGCTGTTTTTATTTGGCATAAAATGCAATTTTCATTTTAAAAATGGGGATATTTCCTCGTTACAGCCCCGTGTCACAAAACAGTAAACAAATTAACCATTGAGCCCCGTGGCAAAAGGCTCTATATTGGCGGCGTTTTTTTCAGGCCCCCATCTGTTTTTTAACTTTTTATTCAATCGTGGCTCATAACGAAGCGGCGGTTGTAGGAGTGATATGATGACGGATAAAGTCCGTATTGACACCGTAGATGCCCACAAAAGCAACGAAACCTATCTGGCCCGTCAGGCCGAGTTTGAATCTAACGTCAGGAGTTATCCGCGCAAACTGCCTTTAGCCATCACTAAAGCAGAAGGCGTGTGGATCACCGATGCAGATAATAAAGAATACCTTGACTGTTTAGCAGGCGCAGGGACCCTTGCGCTTGGCCATAACCATCCTGATGTGCTGAAAAGCATCCAAAATGTCATTACCAGCGGCTTGCCGTTACATACTCTGGATCTGACGACGCCTCTGAAAGACGCGTTTTCCGAATACCTGCTCTCTCTGCTGCCTGGTCAGGGCAAAGAGTACTGCCTGCAGTTCACCGGCCCATCCGGCGCTGACGCAGTTGAAGCAGCGCTGAAGCTGGCGAAAAAAGTGACCGGCCGTAGCGGTATCATCAGCTTCTCTGGTGGTTACCACGGCATGACCCACGGCGCACTGTCCGTGACCGGCAACCTGTCTCCGAAAGAAGCGGTTGACGGTATGATGCCAGAAGTCCAGTTCATGCCTTACCCGCACGAATACCGCTGCCCGCTGGGTATCGGTGGTGAAGCGGGCGTGAAAGCGCTGACGTACTACTTCGATAACCTGATCAACGACGTTGAAAGCGGCGTGCGTAAGCCTGCTGCGGTGATCCTGGAAGCGGTTCAGGGCGAAGGCGGCGTGAACCCGGCTCCGGCTGAGTGGCTGCAGCGCATCCGTAAAGTCACTCAGGAACACGGCATTCTGCTGATCCTCGACGAAGTTCAGGCTGGCTTTGCCCGTACCGGTAAATTCTTCGCCTTCGAACACGCTGGCATTGAGCCAGACATCATCGTGATGTCTAAAGCCGTCGGTGGCGGTCTGCCGCTGGCCGTGCTCGGTATCAAAAAACAGTTCGATGCGTGGGCGCCAGGTCATCACACCGGTACCTTCCGCGGCAACCAGCTGGCGATGGCCACCGGTCTGACGACGCTGAAAATCCTGAAAGATCAGAACATCGCAGGCAAAGTGGCTGCACAGGGCGAATGGCTGAAAGGCCAGCTGAAAGAGATGGCGAAACGTTATCCGGTCATCGGCCACGTGCGCGGTCTGGGCATGATGATCGGTATTGAGATCGTTAAGCCACACGAAGCCGCTGACCACATGGGCTGCTTCCCGGGCGACGGCGAGCTGTCTGCACTGATTCAGAAGAAGTGCTTCGAAGCCGGTCTGATTCTGGAGCGCGGTGGTCGTAACGGTATCGTTCTGCGTCTGCTGCCTTCTCTGCTGATCAGCGATGAAGAGCTGAAGATCTTCCTGGATAAATTCGAGCAGGCACTGCTTGCTGCGGGCGTTCGCCCGGCGTAACCGGAGTTGTTGATTACGATGTCTGATTCAAACCCAATTTTGTTCTCCTCTGCGCAGAGCATTGAAGCTTACCAGCAGGCGATTGAACAAAGCACTCAGGCTGTGATGCAGTGGCTGAAACAGCCTGAGATGTACCAGGGCAAAACGGTCGCGGAACTGCGCGACCGTATTAAGCTGGATTTCAACCCGAAAGGGCTGGGCAACGAAGCGGCGATTGAACGCGCCGTCGAGTTCTTCCTGAAAGACAGCCTGTCCGTTCATCACCCGCAGTGTGTGGCGCACCTGCACTGCCCAAGCCTGGTCGTAAGCCAGGCGGCGGAAGTGCTGATCAACGCCACTAACCAGAGTATGGACTCCTGGGATCAAAGCCCGTCCGCAACCATCATTGAGATCAAACTGATCGAGTGGCTGCGTACCCGCGTGGGTTATCAGGCTGGCGACGCCGGTGTCTTCACCAGCGGCGGAACCCAGAGCAACCTGATGGGCCTGATGCTGGCGCGCGATGCGTTCTTTGCGCGTCAGGGTCACTCCGTTCAGCAGGACGGCCTTGTAGGCGATCTGCGTAAGATCCGCGTACTGTGCTCCGAAAACGCGCACTTCTCCGTGCAGAAAAACATGGCGCTGATGGGCCTGGGCTACCAGTCCGTAGTGCAGGTGAAAACGGACGAATTCTCCCGCATGGATCTGACCGATCTGGCAGCGAAAATTGAGCAGTGCAATGCGAACGGCGAGCAGATTCTGGCCATCGTCGCGACGGCAGGTACCACCGATGCCGGTGCTATCGACCCGCTGCGTGCGATTGCAGAGCTGGCGGCGAAGCAGAACATCTGGGTACACGTTGATGCAGCCTGGGGCGGCGCGCTGCTGATGTCTGAGCAGTATCGTCACTACCTGGACGGCATTGAGCTGGTGGATTCCGTGACCCTGGACTTCCACAAGCAGTTCTTCCAGACCATCAGCTGCGGCGCGTTCCTGCTGAAAGAAGCGCGCCACTATGAGCTGATGCGCTACCAGGCGGCTTACCTGAACTCTGAGTTCGACGAAGAAGCAGGCGTGCCTAACCTGGTCTCCAAATCTCTGCAGACCACCCGTCGTTTCGACGCGCTGAAGCTGTGGATGAGCCTGGAAGCGCTGGGTCAGGAGCAATACGCGGCGATCATCGATCACGGCGTGACCCTGGCACAGCAGGTTGCGGCCTACGTGAAATCGCAGCCTGCGCTGGAACTGGTTATGCAGCCGCAGCTGGCAAGCGTGCTGTTCCGCTTCCGCGGAAAGGTGCAGACGGATGAAGCAGGTATCGCCCTGCTGAACCAGAAAATTGGTGACGCACTGCTGGAATCCGGCCGTGCAAACGTCGGTGTGACCGAGCATAACGGCGTGACCTGCCTGAAGCTGACGCTGCTGAACCCAACCGTGACGCTGGAAGATATTAAAATCCTGCTGTCTCTGGTTGAGCGTACCGCGCAGGAAGTTCTGGCTAAGTAATACAAAACCCCTCTTCCGCCGGGAGAGGGGTTATTTTTATACGCCTGCCCACCACATCCTTAATTTTAATCCCCAGTAGCTCGTCCAGCCCGTTGTGGTACTGACCACGTTTCCCTTCGACACAACCACCAGCGTTGGCGTGACGCTCACCTGCCACTGCTGCGACAAAGCACCGTTTGCATCGTTAATGACCGGCATTTTCAGCTGTTTCTTATCAACCCAGCGCTCAAGCTTTGCGTTGTCACCGGAACGCATGGCGATACTCACCACGTTCCCGCCCTCTTCTGCCAGTTGATTAACCGCAGGCGTCGTGTAGCGGCAAATGCTGCACCAGGTCGCCCAGACGTAGATCAGCAGCGGACGATCCCGGCTGAGCGCCGCAATATCGTGAACGTTGCCGTCGATACTCGTCATCGGCGTTGCACTAAAACTGGCGGGGAGTGTCGGTTTTCGGTATTGATCCACACCACGGCCAGCGTCAGCAGAACGAGTATTATCCCTTCCCGCGCCCAGCGGCGCAGTCGATTGATTTTGCGGTTATCCATTGTGACCTCATGTTTAATGGAGGTCATCTTAACGGGCAATACGCCATGACGCTGTAAAGAAGTGTCGCGTCAGGGTTACTCCGGGCTATAGCCGTAATCGTAATAGCTGTACCCCGAGTTGTAATAGAGCGCGGCAGATTTCACTATGTCATTGAGGATCGTGCCACTCACCTGCACGCCCATCCGTTCCATACGCTTAAGGCTGGTCTCGATCTCTTTAACGCTGGTTTTACCAAAGCGGGCGACCAGCAGCGTGGTGGCGGCGGCTCTGGCTATCAGCAAAGCATCCGTGACGGCAAGCACAGGCGGAGTGTCGATAATCACCATGTCATATCGCTTTTCAATCTGCGACATTATCCCCTGAAGGCATTCACTCATGAGCAGATCGACGGGATGGGCAGGTTGAGGTCCGCAGGTCAGTACATCAAAACCGCCTTTTTCGAAGCGTTGAACCGCCTCCTGCCACTCGACCGTTCCGTCGAGCACGCTGGACAACCCCCGCTGATTATTCAGCCTGAACACGTTGTGGACATAACCCTTGCGCATATCCGCATCAATAAACAGCACCCGCTGTCCGGCCTGCGCCAGAATCGACGCCAGCGAAGAACTGACCAGCGTCTTTCCGCAGTCCTGCGTGGGGCCAGACACCACGACAATCCGGTTTGTGGCATCCATCATGGTAAAATGCAAACTGGTGCGCAGCCCGCGTATCGCCTCGACAAACGAATCAGCCGGACGATCGATGGGCAGAAAAGGCACGTTGGCTATCTTGTGCTTCCAGTGGGAAGTAAACAGGTTTCTCCTGCGCAGGTGCGTTTTTTTCCATAACCATGCCGAGCGCGGAAGCGTCACCAGCAGCGGCATTCCGAGCTCATCCAGTTGTTCTGACGACGTAATGCCCCGCTTAAAGGCTGAACGCACTAAAACCGTTCCGGCAGAAAGTATCAACCCCATCAGCATACCAAACACGATAATGAGTGCTTTGCGCGGTTCAACCGGAGCTGGCTGCGTCATGGCCGGGTCAATGATCCGCACGTTCCCGATCGCGCTGGAGCGCGAGATGCTCAGCTCTTGCTGACGCGTCAGCAACTGCATGTATACGGTACGCCCGGATTCAACGTCACGACTCAGACGTAATATTTCCTGCTGCGTGGAAGGCATGGATGACACGCGGCTATTCAGGCGTGCGCGCTCCCGTTCAAGGGTTTGTTTCTTCTCCCGTAAAGCACGGTAGGTCGGATGATCCTTTTTGAACAGCTGAGAGACTTCTGCTTCGCGAAATATAAGCTCGTTAAGCTGATTTTCCACGTTAACCACCTGATCAAGCACCGATTTTGCCTCAAGAGATAAATCGACCGAATCGCGCTGCTCTCGGTAAGCATTCAGTCGTGCCTCGGCTTCATTCAGTTCGAGACTGATTTTAGGTAACTGATCCTGTAAGAACGCGAGGCTGCGGGAATCTTTAGCCTCCTGGCGCGCAATGTTCTGGCTGAGAAAATGTTCAGCAATCGAATTAAGTATCGTGGCGGTCTTGTCGGGATCGTCGCCCGTTAGCGTTAAGGCGATCATACCGCTCTGTTTCGCCGACTCGGCAATCGTAAGTCTGCTCTGAAGGGCGTTGATCGCGTCAAGCCTGGTCACGGTGTTGAGGGTAAATTGCGTTCCCGGTACCGCACTGAGGGATGTCACCAGAAGCGATACGCCCTCTTTAACCAGCGCTTTCCCGACAACGCCCTCTGCCTCAAGCGTTTTCCCCTCAAGATGATATCGCCCCTGCTCATGAACGGTGAGTAAAAGCGTTTGTGGCTCACCTTCCACAAGGGGAATATTCAGCGAGCCAATCTTGATTTCCGCCGGTTTGCGGCCCTGCACGTGCTGCCAAAGCGCCCCGATAACGGGGAACATGCGCTGGCTAACCTCGTAGGTCAGCCCTAATTGATCAACGGTCTCACCAAGGATCATCCGTGACTTGAGGAGTAAAAGTTCTGGGGCGACATCGGGTGAAAGATCGGGCCTGAACGACGTCAGGTTCTTGAGCAGCGCGTTGCCCTGCTTCGCTTCGACCTGCACCAGGGCATCAGCCTGATAAACTGGCGTGGCGCTGAATGCGTAGATCCCCGCACACACCGTAAACAGAAGTGTCACACACGCGATCGTTACCCGGTGATCGAACATCTCAGCAAGCAGCTGAATAAGATCCATTTCGTTATTCTGCGGCGTCGCAGCACGATATTTGTCTGATTGAGAAGACGACATTACGGCTTCATTCCTTGTTAACTTAAACGGCAGGCCCATTCCTGACGGGCTTTTCCTGATTGCCCGAAAATGGCCGCTCACCAATCGGTGAGCGGCACATATTGCCGGTGCAGACCACTAAGATTGAAGGGAACATTACTGCGGCCACGCTCTGATGTTACGAACGGTTTCGGTCAGGTCATGTACGCCGCTGATGGTGGGTACCAGCTGGGAGATCACGCGATTCCAGCGTGATAGCGGTGCCGTGGTGACATAGACAATGTCATACGGCTCAAGCTGGAATTCCGTACCCAGCACCATGGCTGACGCATCTTCCGCATTCAGCTGATAGATATTGGCGATTTTGTCGGTGTCGCCTTTTTTCGATACCTGCCGAATAACAAAAATGCCGGTTGCATCGGCCATATTTTGGTTAAGCCCCCCGGCATTCCCCAGGGCCTCGGCCAGCGTCATGCCGCTACGATCCATCTTAAGCGTGCTCTGTTTAATCACTTCCCCCATCACGAACACCTTCAGCGCGTCGTTCCGGGGCACAAACAGGATATCGCCAGGATAAAGCAGCTTATTTTGGGTCAAATCGCCATGCTGCATCAGGGCATAGAGGGAAAGGTGCGCGTCCTGTCCATTATGTGTGAGCACGACGTTCCGCCAGTCGGCATCCGCCGAGAGTCCACCCGCAGCGTTAACCGCGTCCATTACCGTCAGCGGAATATTGGTTATCGGTTGTTGCCCTGATTTTTCAACCTCACCGGTGACGTAGGCTTTTTGTGAACGGAAGGCGGCAACGCTGACGTCCACCTGCGGGCTCTCAATAACGTTATCCAGTCGAGCCGTAATCTCGTCGCGTACCTGTGAAACCGTTTTTCCTGCTACCCGCAGTTTACCGACATAGGGATAAAAGAGCGTGCCGTCGGCGTTAACCCAGTTGCCGGCATCGCTCGCGCTACGATATTGTCCTGCCGGCGTCGTTAATTCAGGGTGATCCCAGACGGTGACCGTCAGGATGTCACCCGTACCAATACGGTATTCCCAGCGTTTGATCTGCGCATCCAGATTAGGATTTGCCTGAGATTTCGACACGGGCGGACGCAGTTTTTCAATCAGTTCCGGCGTCAGGGGAAATATTTCCACGCGCTTTTCGAGCTGATAATTTGCCTCTTCCGGCGAAATAACGTTCTTCCCGGACACAGTTAAGTCCAGGCCTGGTGAAAACATACACCCCGTTAACTGACTCATACTCAGAAATAAGAGCGAAAATGCAGTTGTACTTTTCATTAATATAAATATTTCTTTTCAACGTTGCGTTTATCATCAAGACTGTAAAAAGGCTTAAGCTAACATCATGAAATTTAATTGATTACTCTTTCCCGGAGTGAAATTGCTGGCATTATAAAACGCACTCCACCCGCTTTCTAAAAAGCAGAGCCTTTGCCTGATCTTGTTAAAAAAATGGAGGTAAGCACGCTGCACTCGAAGGCGATATTAAATGCTCTTCAGGCGGAAAGCATTCGCATCGCTTTCTAACTTTGATATGAAAAGTTATTTTCAGAATTAATAAATGAAATGATAAATATTAAAAATATAAGACGCTGGCAATATTCCCGACACTGATAAACATCATGCAATTGGGCTACACAAAACCGTCCACTTTTGTTACATTTTTTTTCAAACATACCCTGCGTTGATACTTAAAATGGACTGTCTGCTTCGCTTTGCATGACCCGCAGACGAAAAGTATCTGTAACGATATCACTGGAGAAAAAATGGCTAAGCGTAAACTGCTGCTTCTGGGTGTATTACTGTCTCTGGCGGGATCTGCATTCTCTGCCCCGCAAACGGCCGCTGCACCCTCCGGCATCAAGGCCTATGAAGAACAAGAGTTCATCGCTGACTTCACGAAATTCAAGATTGGCGACACGGCGCCGGCGCAGTATCAAACGCCGGAGTACACCATCAAACAGTACCAGTTGCGTAACCTGCCGGCGCCGGATGCCGGAACCCACTGGACCTACATGGGCGAGAATTACGTGCTGATTGGCGATGCGGATGGCAAAATCTACAAAGCCTATAATGGAGATATTTTCTATCACCGCTAATACCATCCTGATCCGCCCCTGGCAGGAAAGCGATCGCCCTTTCCTGCGCACGCTCTTCCTCCACGCCCGGCGTGAAGCCTGGCCATGGCTGGACAGTTCAGACTGGCAGCTTGAAGACTTTGACGCGGCCACCCGTGACGAAGTGATTTGGGTTGCCACGCAGAACGGCCATCGACTGGGTTTTGCTTCCGTCTGGACGAACGATAATTTTCTGCACAACCTCTTTGTTGACCCGCAGTATCAAAGCCACGGCGTCGGGAAAATGCTCCTGGAACAGGTGCAGAAGACGTTTACCAGTACGGGTTCGCTTAAGTGTCTGGTGAAGAATGCGCGGGCTGTCGCGTTTTACCAGCGGCACGGCTGGCACATTGAGGCGACGGGTGATTCTCCGGAGGGAGAGTATTATTTGATGCACTATCGGTTGGGTTAAAGTCGGGTGGCGGCTTCGCCTTACCCGACCTACGTGATAGTGCCACTTGTAGGCCGGGTAAGCGAAGCGCCACCCGGCAATTCAACGCGAAGGCGTTACACCGCGCGGAACGCGATTTCGCCCGGGATCACTTCGCCCTGCCAGTAAAGCTGCGCCGCAACGCGACCCGCCAGCTGACGATACATCTCTGCAAATTCGCTGTCCGGACGGCTGACCACCGTCGGCTTGCCGCTATCCAGATCTTCGCGCAGGGTAATGTGCAGCGGCATCTGTCCCAGCAGTTGGGTGTGATACTTCGCGGCCAGTTTTTCTGCGCCACCCGTACCGAAGATAGGTTCGTGGTGACCGCAGTTACTGCAGATGTGCATGCTCATGTTCTCCACGATACCGAGCACCGGCACTTCCACCTTCTCGAACATCACGATGCCTTTTTTGGCGTCGATCAGCGCGATATCCTGCGGCGTGGTCACCACAACGGCTCCCGTCACCGGAATGTTTTGCGCCAGCGTGAGCTGTATATCACCGGTGCCCGGCGGCATGTCCAGAACCAGATAATCCAGATCCGGCCACATCGTCTCCTGCAGCATCTGCAGCAGCGCTTTGCTGGCCATCGGGCCGCGCCAGACCATGGCGTTATCGTCAGTCACCAGGTAACCGATAGAGTTGGTCGCCAGACCGTGCGCCATGATTGGCGCCATGTGGGTGCCGTCCGGTGAGGTTGGACGCTGGTTTTCCGCGCCCAGCATATTTGGAATAGACGGACCGTAGATGTCGGCATCCAGAATACCGACCTTTGCCCCTTCCGCTGCCAGCGCCAACGCCAGGTTTACGGCGGTAGAGGATTTTCCCACCCCGCCTTTGCCCGAGCTCACGGCAATGATGTTTTTCACGCCGTTCACGCCAGGCTGGTTTTTCACGCGTTTCAGCGTGGCAATGCTGTGGCTCAGCTTCCAGTCGATCGCCTTCGCGCCGGTCATGCGTAGCAGCTCAGAGCTGGTCTGCTCTTTCAGCGCGTCAAAGGCGCTGGTCCAGACGAACGGCATCTGCAGCTCAATGTGCAGCGTATCATCCAGCCAGGCAACGTGGTGTAACGCTTTCAGCGTAGTAAGATTATGCTTCAGGGTTGGATGCTGAAAGTTAGCCAGCGTCCCGGCGACCATTGCTCGTAAGGCTTCCGGTGATTTGGCCTGGGATTGAGAACTCATCCCGACTCCTTTGTTCTTGTGAATAAGACCTTAGATGAACAAGTTTACCTGAAAGGCCGTGGTTTGTGCTTACTTAATAATGCCCCTTTTGGTAATATCAAAAACCCTTTTCACAGTTAAAAGAAGTAATGCCTACTATGACTCAAGTCGCGAAGAAAATTCTGGTAACGTGCGCACTGCCGTACGCCAACGGCTCAATCCACCTCGGCCACATGCTGGAGCATATCCAGGCTGATGTCTGGGTCCGTTACCAGCGAATGCGCGGCCACGAGGTTAACTTCATCTGTGCGGACGATGCCCACGGCACGCCGATCATGCTGAAAGCGCAGCAGCTGGGGATCTCCCCGGAGCAGATGATTGCCGAAATGAGTCAGGAGCATCAGACCGATTTTGCTGGCTTTGACATCAGCTATGACAACTATCACTCCACGCACAGCGACGAAAACCGCGAGCTGTCGGAGCTGATCTACACCCGTCTGAAAGAGAACGGTTTTATTAAAAACCGCACCATCTCTCAGCTGTACGATCCGGAAAAAGGCATGTTCCTGCCGGACCGCTTCGTCAAAGGCACCTGTCCGAAATGTAAATCCCCGGATCAGTATGGCGATAACTGCGAAGTGTGCGGCGCAACCTACAGCCCGACCGAGCTTATCGAGCCGAAATCCGTGGTTTCCGGCGCCACGCCTGTGATGCGTGACTCCGAGCACTTCTTCTTCGACCTGCCGTCCTTCAGCGAAATGCTGCAGGCGTGGACCCGCAGCGGCGCGCTGCAGGAGCAGGTGGCGAACAAGATGCAGGAGTGGTTCGAATCCGGCCTGCAGCAGTGGGATATCTCCCGCGATGCGCCGTACTTCGGCTTCGAAATCCCGAACGCACCGGGCAAATACTTCTACGTCTGGCTGGACGCGCCAATCGGCTACATGGGCTCCTTTAAGAACCTGTGCGACAAGCGTGGCGATACCGTAAGCTTCGACGAATACTGGAAGAAAGATTCCACGGCAGAGCTGTACCACTTCATCGGTAAAGACATCGTTTACTTCCACAGCCTGTTCTGGCCGGCCATGCTGGAAGGCAGCAACTTCCGCAAGCCAACCAACCTGTTTGTTCACGGCTACGTGACGGTGAACGGCGCCAAGATGTCCAAGTCCCGCGGGACGTTCATCAAGGCCAGCACCTGGCTGAACCACTTCGACGCGGACAGCCTGCGCTACTACTACACCGCGAAACTCTCTTCCCGCATCGACGATATCGACCTGAACCTGGAAGATTTCGTGCAGCGCGTGAATGCGGACATCGTCAACAAGGTGGTGAACCTGGCGTCACGTAACGCGGGCTTCATCGCCAAGCGTTTTGATGGCGTGCTTTCTGCCGAACTGGCCGATCCTGAGCTGTATAAAACCTTCACTGATGCCGCCGCTGCGGTTGGCGAAGCCTGGGAAAGCCGTGAATTCGGTAAAGCGATTCGCGAAATCATGGCGCTGGCCGATGTTGCTAACCGCTATGTGGACGAGCAGGCCCCGTGGGTGGTCGCGAAACAGGAAGGCCGTGACGCCGACCTGCAGGCGATCTGCACCATGGGTCTGAACATGTTCCGCGTGCTGATGACCTGGCTGAAGCCGGTTCTGCCACAGCTGGCAGCCCGTGCTGAAGCGTTCCTGAACACGGAACTGACCTGGGATGCTATCCAGCAGCCGCTGCTCGGCCACAAGGTCAACACCTTCAAAGCGCTGTACAACCGCATCGAGATGAAGCAGGTTGAAGCCCTGGTGGAAGCCTCTAAAGAAGAGGTGAAGGCAGCAGCGGCACCGGTCACCGGCCCGCTGGCAGACGACCCGATTCAGGAAACCATTACCTTCGATGATTTTGCCAAAGTCGACCTGCGCGTGGCGCTGATCGAAAACGCAGAGTTCGTGGAAGGCTCTGACAAGCTGCTGCGCCTGACGCTGGATCTGGGCGGCGAGAAGCGCAACGTCTTCTCCGGCATCCGTTCAGCCTACCCGGACCCGCAGGTGCTGATCGGCCGTCAGACCGTGATGGTGGCGAACCTGGCGCCGCGTAAAATGCGCTTCGGCATCTCTGAGGGGATGGTGATGGCTGCAGGCCCTGGCGGGAAAGATATCTTCCTGTTAAGCCCTGACGAAGGCGCGAAGCCGGGTCAGCAGGTGAAATAACAAAAAAGCCGGATTCTTATCCGGCTTTTTTTTGCCGGGTGGCGGCTTCGCCTTACCCGGCCTACAAAACCCGTAGGCCCTGCAAGCGCAGCGCCGCTGGGCAAATCACGCCTTCGGGTGATGCACCCGGTGGGTCAGCCCACGCAGGAAATTACGCAGAAACTGGTCGCCGCACTCGCGGTAGTTTTTATGATCCGGTGCGCGCATCATAGCGGTCACTTCCGGCACGGATACGCGGAATTTTTGCTCGATCATGATCGCCACGATATCGTCCGTTTTCAGCGAGAACGCGATACGCAGCTTTTTCAGCACCGTGTTGTTGTTCACCCGACGCTCCAGCGCCAGCTCTGGTGCGGCCGGATCTTTGCCACGCTTATCGTAAATCAGGCCGTTCAGGAAACCCGACAGAATGATGTCAGGGCAGCGGACAAAGCCCTCTTCGTCTTCTTTGGTCATCCACGTGTCAAAACTCGCAGACGTGGATTCCATATCGGACAGCGCAAGAATGCGCACCATGTCGTTATTGTTCGCTTTCAGGGTGTAGCGCAGGCTACGGAGAATATCGTTACTTAGCATAGAGCCTTCGAATGTCGATGATGCAATGGCGCGCAGTGTACCAGCTTTACAGCCCAATCGCCTCTTTCAAACTCTTCAGGTAGCGACGGCTGACGGGTACCGTTTGTCCGGCACGCAGCACCAGCTCGGCCTGGCCGTTATCTTCCAGGCGGATCTCCTTCAGATGCGCCATATTCACCAGGTACTGACGGTGACAGCGAATCAGCGGCGTGCGGCTCTCCAGCGTGCGCAGGGTCAGCTCGGTAAACCCTTCGTTCCCTTCCGCGCTGGTGACAAACACCCCGCTCAGACGGCTGCTGACAAAGGCCACATCATCCATCTGCAGAAGATAAATCCGGCTGTGTCCGGTACAGGGGATAAACTTCAGCGGCTGCTGGTTTTCCGGCAGCAGCGTGACGTCCTGGGCCGTGCGCTCCTGGCGTAAACGGGTGAGCGTTTTTTCAAGGCGCTTCTCTTCAATCGGCTTGAGCAGATAGTCAAACGCGTGCTCCTCAAAAGCCTTAACGGCATATTCATCAAACGCCGTCAGAAATACGATGTAGGGACGATGTTCCGGATCGAGCATGCCGACCATCTCCAGCCCGCTGATGCGGGGCATCTGAATATCGAGGAACAGCACGTCCGGGCGCAGTTTGTGCACCGCGCCGATGGCCTCAATGGCGTTCGCGCACTCTCCCACAATCTCAATATCCGGCTGCTCCTGCAGCAGAACGCGCAGGTTTTCCCGTGCCAGCGGCTCGTCATCCACAATCAGCACTCTTAACATGCGTTTTCCTCCAGCGGCAGTCGTACGGTAATACGGGTAAATCGGTCGGGCTCGCAGGCGACGGTAATGCCACAGTCATCGCCAAAATGGGCACGCAGGCGTTTATCCACCAGGCTCATCCCTAAACCGCCGGAGGCGGAAGGCTGATAAAGCCCGGCATTATCTTCAATATCCAGCACCAGGTGATGGTTGAAACGGCTGGCGGCAATGGTTATCTCCCCCGTTCCCAGCAGCTGTGACGTACCGTGCTTAATGGCGTTTTCCACAATCGGCTGCAGGGTAAAGGCCGGAAGGTGCTGATACGCCAGCTCATCCGGTACGGAGAGCGACACCTGCAAACGAGACTGGAAACGCGCCTGTTCAATCTGCAGATAGGCATTCACGTGCTCAATCTCATCGGCGAGGGTGACGATCTCAGACGGACGTTTCAGATTTTTACGGAAAAAGGTCGACAGAAACTGCACCAGTTGGGCGGCCTGATCGCTGTCGCGGCGGATCACCGCTTTAAGCGTATTGAGGGCGTTGAACAGGAAATGCGGATTGACCTGGGCATGCAGCAGTTTAATCTCAGACTGCGTCAGCAGGGCTTTCTGCCGCTCATACTGTCCGGCGAGGATTTGCGCGGACAGCAGCTGGGCGATCCCCTCCCCCAGCGTGCGGTTGATCGAGCTGAACAGACGGTTTTTCGCCTCATACAGCTTGATGGTGCCCATCACCCGCTGATTCTCGCCGCGCAGCGGAATCACCAGCGTGGAGCCCAGCTTGCACTGCGGATGCAGCGAACAGCGGTAAGGCACTTCGTTACCGTCGGCATACACCACCTCGCCGGTTTCAATGGCACGCAGCGTATAGGCTGAAGAGATCGGTTTGCCCGGCAGATGGTGATCGTCCCCGGTGCCGGTAAAGGCCAGCAGCCGCTCGCGGTCGGTGATGGCTACCGCGCCGATATCCAGCTCCTTGTAGAGCACCTGCGCCACCTTCATGCTGTTCTCTTCGTTAAAGCCCTGGCGCAGGATCCCTTCGGTCGAGGCGGCAACCTTCAGCGCCGTGGCGGAAAAGGCCGAGGTGTACTTCTCAAACATGGCGCGCTTGTCGAGCAGAATGCGCATAAACAGCGCCGCGCCCACGGTGTTGGTCACCATCATCGGAGCGGCAATGCTGCTGACCAGGTGCAACGCATCCTCAAACGGACGGGCAATCAGCAGAATGATCGCCATCTGCGCCATTTCGGCCACAAAGGTGATGGCTCCGGCGGTGAGCGGGCTGAAGACTTTATCCGGGCGGCCGCGTTTAATCATGTAGCTGTGAACCAGGCCGCCAAGCAGACCTTCCACAATCGTGGAGATCATACAGCTCAGGGCCGTCATCCCGCCCATGGAATAGCGATGCAGCCCCCCGGTTAAACCGACAAGGCCACCGACGACGGGACCGCCCAGTAGCCCGCCCATCACCGCGCCAATCGCGCGCGTATTGGCAATAGAGTCTTCGATATGGAGACCAAAATAAGTCCCCATGATGCAGAAAATAGAGAAGGTGACGTAGCAGAGCAGCTTATGCGGCAGACGTACGGTGACCTGCATCAGCGGAATAAACAGGCGCGTTTTACTCATCAGCCAGGCAATGACAAGAAACACGCACATCTGCTGAAGCAACAGCAGCACCAGATTAAACTCGTACATACTCAAAACCGCACACGCTAAAAACGCGTAACATACACGGATGTGGCTTAACTTTCTTTGAAGCATCCCATAAAAGCGCAAAATCGTGTCCGTTATCACACCTTTTTCTGAATATCGCGCATGCTTCGCATTGTTTGTTCAAAAATCAATCAATCCTTCCTGGTTCGGAAAAGTGGGTCTACAGTTAAGCTGGGGACGCGTAAGCCAGGGGGCGAATATGGCGCTTTACACGATAGGTGAAGTGGCACTCCTTTGTGATATCAATCCCGTTACCCTACGGGCGTGGCAGCGACGGTATGGATTACTCAAACCGCAGAGAACGGACGGTGGTCATCGTCTTTTCAATGAGGCCGATATCGACCGCATCCGCGAGATTAAGAGCTGGATCGACAACGGTGTGCAGGTCGGCAAAGTGAAGTCCCTTCTGAGCCACGACGACCCGGATACGCTGCATCTCTGGCGCGAACAACAGGAAACCCTGCTGCGGCTCCTGCAGGCGGGCAACCTGCAGCGCCTGCGCGCATGGATAAAAGAGCAGGGCCGCGATTACCCGGCACAGACGCTGATCTCCCATCTTTTCATTCCGCTTCGTCGACGCCTGCAGTGCCAACAGTCTACCCTGCAGGCGCTGCTCAGCATGCTCGACGGGGTGCTGATCAACTACATTGCCGTCTGCCTTGCCTCGGCGAAGAACAAAGCCGGCAAAGATGCACTGGTGGTGGGCTGGAACGTGCACGATACCACCCGCCTGTGGCTGGAAGCGTGGATTGCCACCCAGAAGGGCTGGCGCGTGGATGTCCTGGCGCACTCGCTGGCGCAGCTCAGACCTGAGTTTTTCGACGGCCAGACCCTGCTGGTCTGGTGTGGGGAAGTGCCGTCCGCCACGCAGCAACAGCTGCTGACGGAATGGCGTGAGAATGGTTACCCGGTTTATTCCCTTGGCCCGGATGAGCCATAACGGCATTTAATGGTTCATTAACAGCTGCGCTTCACCGTATAATTGTTCCGTTAACAACAGGAGCACATGATGAAGGCAACCAAACTGGCCATTATTACCCTTTTTGTCCTGATGGCCGTAAGCGGTATCGGCGGCGTAATGCTGGCAGGGTACTCGTTTATTGTTCGCGGCGGTGTCGGCTGAGGTACAGCGCCAGCCGCTCAAAAGCGCGATCGACGACGATTGCCGCCAGCGCGACCAGCACCGCTCCCTGCACAATATAAGCCGTATTAAACCCGCTTAAGCCGATAATGATCGGCGTTCCCAGCGTATTAGCACCGACCGTCGACGCAATGGTCGCCGTCCCGATGTTAATGATGACCGACGTGCGGATCCCGGCAATGATAACCGGTGCCGCAAGCGGCAGTTCAACCTTACGCAGCCGCTGGCCGCGACTCATCCCCATCCCTTCCGCCACGCTCAGCACGGACGCAGGTACCGCCGCGATGCCCGCCAGCGTGCCCTGCAGAACCGGCAGTACGCCGTATAATATCAGCGCAATGATGGCAGGCTGTTGGCCAAAGCCCATCACCGGAACCGCTATCGCCAGCACCGCCACGGGCGGAAACGTCTGTCCGATGGCCGCAATCGTCTCCACCAGCGGACGAAACTCCCGGCCCGCCGGCCGCGTGACCGCGATGCCCGCCCCCACGCCCAGCACAACCGCGATGGCGCTTGAGAGCGCCACCAGCCAGAGATGCGCCAGGGCGAGATTAATGAAGCTCTCCTGCTGATACACCGGCCGAGGCAGTCCGGGAAAGAGGCTGTTAAACAGTGCCGCGCTGTGGGGCATCAGAAACAGTAAAGCGACAAAGAGCGCTACCAGCCAGAGGAGCGGATCACGCAGTGCCTTCACGCGTCACCTCCCCAGCCAGCAGATCGCGAAAGTGTAAGGTTCCGCACGGCGCGCCCCGGGCATCCGCAACGGGCAATACCTCGCACTGGCGTGCGACAAACGCGGAGAGCGCATCCCGCAGGCTCATCTGCGCCTGCAGCGGTTCGCCGCTCACCGGCACCGCATCCCGACGCATATAGTCGCTGACCGTTCGCAGGGAGAGCAGCCTGACGCCCAGTTCGCTGCGGCCAAAAAACTCGCGCACAAAGTCGTTCTTCGGCCAGGTTAATAGCTCTAGCGGCGAGCCCTGCTGCACCACTTCGCCATGATCCATCAGCACCAGATGGTCAGCCAGGCGCAGGGCTTCATCAATATCGTGCGTCACAAGTACGATCGTGCGTCCGAGAATGCGGTGAATGCGGGTCATCTCCGCCTGCAGCGCCCCGCGCGTAACCGGATCCAGCGCGCCAAAGGGTTCGTCCATCAGCAACACCTGCGGGTTGGCCGCCAGCGCGCGCGCCACGCCCACGCGCTGCTGCTGCCCGCCGGAAAGCTGGTGCGGATAGCGATCGCGCAGCGCGGGCTCGAGCCCCAGCAGAGACATCAGCTCATCAACACGATCGGCGATTTTCGCCCGCGACCATTTTTCCAGCTGCAGCACGGTGGCGATGTTCTGCGCCACCGTCCAGTGCGGAAACAGGCCGATAGACTGAATGGCATAGCCCATCCGACGGCGCAGCTCCAGCACCGGCAGGCTGCGGATCTCTTCCCCGGCAAAGCGAATCAGCCCGCTGTCATGCTCAACCAGCCGGTTGATCATCTTCAGCGTGGTGGACTTGCCCGACCCCGAGGTGCCTATCAGCACGGAAAACGCTCCCTCGGCAAAGTTCAGGTTCAGGTGGCTCGCCGCCGGGCGACCGGCAAAGGTTTTACTGACATCATGAAATTCAATCATTGGCTCTTCTCCCGAGTAGCGCGAGCCATAAGGCAAACAGTGCGTCGACGACCACCGCCAGCGCAATCGTGGGCACCACGCCCAATAACACCAGATCCAGAGCACTGCTCAGCAGCCCCTGGAACACCAGTGCGCCAAAACCACCCGCGCCAATCAGCGCCGCAATCACCGCCATGCCAACGGTCTGGACCGCCACCACCCGCAGGCTACGCAGCAGCAGGGGCAGCGCCAGCGGGAGCTGAATTTTCCAGAAACACTGCCGCGCGCTCATTCCCATCGCATGGGCGCTTTCCAGCACGTCAGGTGCGACCTGGCCTAAACCTGCGACCACGCCGCGCACCAGCGGCAGCAGGGCATACAGCACCAGTGCGATAAGGGCGGGCGTTAGCCCCGTCCCGGCAACACCGAGCGTTCCGAGCACCGGGAATGACTTCACCAGCCCGGCCAGTGGCGCAATCAGCAGGCCAAACAGCGCAACGGAAGGAATGGTCTGGATAACGTTGAGCACGGCAAAAATCCCGCCCTGGCGTGAAGGATGGCGATAGCACCACATGCCAAGAGGGATCCCAATCAGGAGCGCCGGAACGAGCGTACCGAAGAGGATCGTCAGGTGCTGCGCGAGGGCATCATCAAACACCTCCTGACGGTTGGCGTACTCTTTTAACAGCGAGAGGTTGTTCAGTTCCCCGCTGAACAGCAGGAGTAAAGGAATACACCATATCTGCGCATTGAGCACCCAGCGCCAGACGGCACTGGCGATGAGTCGACGAATGGCATCGCTGCAGGCCAGCAGGCAGAGCGCCAGCCACAGCCACAGGCCGCTGCCGATAGTGGTTCTCGCCAGCGGACTTTCCGCCGAGGCCATATGCGTCGCCGTCAGCCCGGCGCTCCAGAACAGGAGGATAAACAACCCTTCAGAGAGGAACAGCGTCAGCCACTGCGCCGGGCGTCCCTGCCAGAGCGACAGGATCACCCACGCGCCCAGCGATGCCACAAGCCACCCCGGCGTAAACGACCAGACCTGCCAGAGCGCTTTGCCCTCCCCCGACATCAGGCGGTTTGGGGCAACGTTGACAAACGGTAACGCGACCGCTGCGATGGCCACACAGGCCAGCAGCAGCAGGACGCGGTTATGACATTTTATTGGCACAGCCTTTTCCCGTTACTTCACAAGCCCTTGTTGCTTCAGGAAGTCGGCGGCCACTTTTTTGGCATCCAGTCCCTCGACGGCAATGCTGGCATTCAGCTGCTGCAGCGTTTTTTCATCCAGCTTTTCGAAAACCGGTTTGAGCCATTCTGCAATGTCCGGGTACGCTTTTAGCACCGCCTCGCGCACCACCGGGGTCGGCGCGTAAATCGGCTGTACGCCTTTTGGATCGGTCAGGGTTTGCAGGCCAAGCGCCGCCACCGGGCCGTCGGTGCCGTAGGCCATTGCCGCGTTAACGCCAGAGGTTTGCTGTGCCGCCGCTTTGATGGTCACCGCGGTATCCCCGCCCGCCAGCGAGAGCAGCTGAGCCTGGTCGAGCTTGAAGTCGTAGGCTTTTTCGAACGCCGGGAGCGCATCAGGACGCTCGATAAACTCCGCGGACGCCGCCAGCTTAAAGTCGCCCTTCTCTTTCAGGTAGCGGCTGAGATCCGCCAGGGTGGTCAGCTTCCCTTTCTCCGCCACGTCCTTGCGCACGGCGATAGTCCAGGTATTGTTGGCCGGCGCCGGGGTCAGCCAGACCAGTTTGTTCTGTTCCGCGTCGAGTTTTTTAACTTTCTCATATCCGGCTTTGGCGTTTTTCCATGCCGGATCGTTTTCATCTTTGAAGAAGAATGCGCCGTTGCCGGTGTATTCCGGGTAGATATCCAGCTCGCCGGAGGTAATTGCGCCGCGCACAACGGGCGTGGTGCCGAGCTGGACTTTATTGACCGTTTTCACGCCGTGACTTTCCAGCACCTGCAAAATAATATTGCCGAGCAGCGCGCCTTCGGTATCGATCTTTGAGCCCACCTTTACCGGCTCCGCCGCCTGTAACGGCAGGCTCAGCGCCGCCAGTAACACCGCAGATCCCAACATCCCCTTTGCAATCGTCATTCCGCTATCCTCATTTTTTTGCTGCCTTTTTCAGAGGCTTGAGAGAAAAGCGTAGCTTAAAACGGCGGAATTAACCGTCAAAATGCCTTTTTAGCATAAGGTAAGACGCCTCCCCCGCAGGACGGGGGGAGGCAAAGGAGGGAAAGGTTACAGCAGCTCGAACTCGCCTTTATTCACGCGGGCGGAGTCCACGCCGATAAAGACGTTAAATTTGCCCGGTTCCGCATCATATTTCATCTGCTGGTTCCAGAACTTCAGCGCATCCACGTCGATCGGGAAGCTGATGGTTTTGGTTTCCCCCGGCTTCAGGTTGACCTTCTCAAAACCGCGCAGCTGTTTCACCGGACGGCTCATCGACGCGGTGACATCCTGAACGTACATCTGAATCACCGTTGCCCCTTCGCGCTTGCCGGTGTTGGTTACCTCAACGCTGGCGGTGACGTTGCCGTCACGCTTCAGGCTCGGCGACGACATTTTGACGTCAGAAACCTTGAAGGTGGTGTAGCTCAGGCCGTAACCAAACGGATACAGCGGGCCGTTAGCTTCGTCAAAGTAACGAGAGGTGTACTTGTTCGGCTTGTCGGCGTTGTACGGGCGACCAGTATTCAGGTGGCTGTAATAGACCGGGATCTGCCCGACGGAGCGCGGGAAGGACATCGGCAGCTTGCCCGACGGGTTGTAATCGCCAAACAGCACGTCGGCGATGGCGTTACCGCCTTCGGTACCAGCGAACCAGGTTTCCAGGATGGCGTCAGCCTGCTGGTCTTCTTTCACCAGTGCCAGCGGACGACCGTTCATCAGCACCAGCACCAGCGGCTTACCGGTGGCTTTCAGGGCGGCGATCAGATCGCGCTGGCTCTGCGGAAGGGTGATATCGGTCCGGCTGGAGGCTTCGTGCGCCATACCCTGCGCTTCCCCCACGACCGCGACAACGACGTCAGACTGCTTCGCGGCGTTCACCGCCTCGTCAATCATCTCCTTCGGCGTGCGCGGATCGACCTTGACCGCTTCCTCATACTGGTTGAGGAAGGTCACGATGTCTTTATCGTTGGTGATGTTCGCCCCTTTGGCGTAAACCACTTTGGCGTTTTCACCGACGGCACTCTTGATACCGGTCAGCACGGTCACGGACTGGTCAGCCACGCCCGCGGCAGACCAGCTGCCCATCACGTCGCGCTTGCTGTCGGCCAGCGGCCCCACCACGGCAATGGTGCCGGATTTTTTCAGTGGCAGCGTGTCGAGGCGGTTTTTCAGCAGCACCAGGCTTTCGCGCGCCACGTCACGCGCTTCTTTGCGGTGCAGGCGGCTTTCTGCATTGGTATCTGCCGGGTCAGACTCTTTCGGACCCAGGTGGCTGTACGGATCGTTAAACAGCCCCATGTCGTATTTCACGTTCAGCACGTGACGGGTGGCATCGTCCAGCTCCGCCATCGTCACTTTGCCGCTCTTCACCAGCCCCGGCAGGTATTTGCTGTAATACTCGTCGCTCATGCTCATGTTGATGCCGGACTTGAGCGCCACGCGCACCGCGTCTTCCGGGTCGGAGGCGGTACCGTGTTTGATTAGCTCTTTAATCGCGCCGTGGTCGGAAACGGTGATGCCCTTAAAGCCCCACTGGTCGCGCAGCACGTCTTTCAGCAGCCAGGAATCAGAGGTCGCAGGCGTGCCGTTCAGCGAGTTCAGCGCCACCATCACCGCGCCGCTGCCCGCATCCAGACCGGCCTTGTATGGCGGCATGTAGTCGTTGAACAGGCGCTGCGGGCTCATGTCGACGGTGTTGTACTCTTTACCGCCCTCCACCGCGCCGTAGGCCGCGAAGTGTTTGACGCTGGTCATCACCGAGTAGCGGTCCGCCGGGCTTTTGCCCTGCATCGCTTCCACCATGGTTTTACCCATCGTGGAGGTTAAATACGTATCTTCACCAAAGCCTTCCGAGCCGCGGCCCCAGCGCGGATCGCGCGAGACGTCCACCATAGGCGCCCAGGTCATGTTCAGGCCGTCGTCCGCCGCTTCATAAGCCGACACGCGCCCGACGGTTTTCACCGCGTCGAGGTTAAAGGAGGAGGCTAAGCCAAGGCTGATGGGGAAGACGGTACGCTGGCCGTGCACCACGTCATAGGCAAAAAACAGCGGAATTTTCAGGCGGCTGAGATCCATCACCTGGTCCTGCATCTTGCGGATATCCTGGCGGGTGACGGTATTAAAGATGGCCCCTACCTGCCCGTCTTTGATCATCTCGCGGATGGCCTCTTTCGGGTTATCCGGGCCGACGCTGATCAGACGCAGCTGGCCGATTTTCTCATCGACCGTCATTTTCTTGAGCAATTCCGTGACAAACGCATCCCGCGCTTCAGGCGTGAGCGGGTGATTGCCAAACAAATCCTCTGCCAGCGCAGGTTGCAGCGCCAGGCTGACGGCGACACCTACAGAACATAGCCATTTCATGTCGTTTTACTCTCTCATCAATAACCGCCGGACGATCTCGGCCATACCGTGCGAAAAGCGCAGTGTGCCACAAACCCTCCGATCGTTGCAGGGTTATTCTCTGATTTTTCTCGTGAATACTCGACCGCTTAACAGTTAATCGCGCTATGCTTTACAGCGAGAAATTTGCCCCACCACAAGGAGTGGAAGATGTCTTCTGTTCGAACTGACGATAACAAAACATTTATTAACGAACTGTCGCGCCTGGTTGGCTCCTCTCACCTGCTTACCGACCCGGCTAAAACCGCCCGCTACCGCAAGGGCTTCCGCTCCGGCCAGGGCGAGGCGCTGGCGGTGGTTTTCCCCGGCACGCTGCTGGAGCTGTGGCGCGTGCTGAGCGCCTGCGTCGCCGCCGACAAGATTATTTTAATGCAGGCGGCCAACACCGGCCTGACCGAAGGCTCTACGCCGAACGGCAATGATTACGATCGTGACATCGTGATTATCAGCACCCTGCGACTCGACAAGCTGCATCTGCTGGATAAAGGCGAGCAGGTGCTCGCGTTCCCCGGCACGACGCTCTACTCCCTCGAAAAAGCGCTTAAGCCGCTGGGCCGCGAACCGCACTCGGTGATCGGTTCCTCCTGCATTGGCGCCTCGGTGGTCGGTGGGATCTGCAATAACTCCGGCGGCTCGCTGGTACAGCGTGGCCCCGCCTACACCGAGATGTCGCTGTTTGCCCGTATTGACGAAAACGGCAAGCTGACGCTGGTGAACCATCTGGGAATCGATCTTGGCGTGACGCCGGAACAGATCCTCAGCAAGCTCGACGACGATCGCGTGAAGGACGAAGACGTTCAGCACGACGGCCGCCATGCGCACGACCATGACTATGTGACCCGGGTGCGCGATATCAATGCTGACACTCCTGCGCGCTATAACGCCGACCCGGATCGCCTGTTTGAATCCTCCGGCTGCGCGGGCAAGCTGGCCGTTTTTGCGGTGCGTCTCGACACGTTCCCGGCAGAGAAAAAGCAGCAGGTATTTTACATCGGCACCAACCAGCCTGAGGTTCTGACGGAGATCCGCCGTCATATTCTGGGCGAATTCACCCATCTGCCGGTGGCGGGCGAGTACATGCACCGGGACATTTACGACATCGCCGAGCGCTATGGCAAAGACACGTTCCTGATGATCGACAAGCTCGGCACCGACAAAATGCCGTTCTTCTTCACCATGAAGGGCCGTACCGACGCGATGCTGGAGAAAGTGTCGCTGTTCAAACCCCACTTCACCGACCGCTTTATGCAGAAGCTGGGCAACGTTTTCCCGGCGCATTTACCGGAGAGAATGAAAACCTGGCGCGACAAGTACGAACATCACCTGCTGCTGAAAATGGCCGGAGACGGGATCGCCGAAGCGCAGGCCTGGCTGACCGAGTTCTTCAAAACCGCCGAAGGGGATTTCTTTGCCTGTACGCCTGAAGAGGGCAGCAAAGCGTTTCTGCACCGCTTTGCCGCCGCTGGTGCCGCCATCCGATATCAGGCGGTGCATTCCGAAGAGGTGGAAGATATTCTGGCGCTGGATATCGCCCTGCGGCGAAACGACACCGAGTGGTTTGAGCACCTGCCGCCGGAAATCGACAGCAAGCTGGTGCATAAGCTCTATTACGGCCACTTTATGTGCTATGTCTTCCATCAGGATTACATCGTCAAAAAAGGGGTCGATGCACACGAACTGAAGGAGCAGATGCTCGCCCTTTTGCGTGAACGTGGCGCACAATATCCTGCGGAACACAACGTCGGACATCTTTATAAAGCCCCTGACGCACTTAAGCAGTTTTATCGCGAGAATGACCCTACAAACAGCATGAATCCCGGCATCGGTAAAACAACGCGGAAGAAATACTGGAAAGAGAGCGAAGACGCGGAGCAGCGCATAACGCAAGCGTCTGATTAATTCCTACAGCCAAATTTGAGAGATTGTTAAGCGCTCCTTAATCGTAATAGAGTAACTGCTCATCGCCGGAGAAACGTTTCTCCGGCATTCGATAACGAGGAGCAGGCACATCATGTCGGCTATTGATGTTTTATCCGAGACCGAGCTGGAAGTGCGCGACGCCCTTCCCGATGATGTGCATGCCATTGCCGCGATCTATGCCTGGCATGTACTTCACGGGCGCGCGTCATTTGAAGAAGTCCCCCCGACCATTGACGAAATGCGCCAACGTATGAAAAGCGTGACTGAGAACGGTTTACCGTGGCTTATCGCGCTGTACCGCGGCATTGTGGTGGGCTACTGCTATGCCACCCCTTACCGACCACGACACGCCTACCGCTATACCCTGGAAGAGTCGATTTACGTGGATGCCAGCATCACCGGGCGCGGTTTTGGCACGGCACTGATGGATGCGCTGATTGAACGCTGCGAGCAAGGGCCGTGGCGGCAGATGATTGCCGTAGTGGGAGATGGCAATAACAACGCCGGTTCGTTACGCCTGCATAAAAAACATGGTTTCGTGATTGTCGGTCAACTGCGCAGCGTAGGCTATAAGAAAGGAGACTGGCGGGATACGGTGATTATGCAGCGCCCGCTCAACGACGGTGACTGGACGCTGCCGGAATAAACGCAGTGCGGTCTGGTGCCCTCACCCCGGCCCTCTCCCACAGGGAGAGGGAGAAAACATAAAAAAAGGTAACATGCGTTACCGTTTTGCTTTTACCTAATCGTTCTGCGCCGTCGCCATCTGCTCGGCTTTCTGCTTTTTATATGTCAGTGCCGCGGCCGGGACAGGCTGCACTTTTCCTGTTTCAATCCAGGTACGCAGGCGGCTCGCATCCGCGAAGTGCGTGTATTTGCCGAAGGCATCCATCACCACCAGCGCCACCGGCTTACCGTTAAACACGGTGCGCATCACCAGACAGTGTCCAGCCGCGTTGGTAAAGCCGGTTTTGGTTAGCTGAATATTCCAGTTATCCCGGTAAACCAGATGGTTAGTATTGCGGAACGGCAGCGTATAGGCTGGGTTCGCAAAGGTCGCCATCTCTTCACGGGTGGTACTGAGCTGACCAATCAGCGGGTACTGTTTGCTGGCAATCAGCAGTTTCGTCAGATCGCGCGCCGTGGAGACGTTGTTGATCGACAGCCCCGTCGGTTCAACATAGTGCGTATTGTTCATCCCCAGCGCTTTGGCTTTGGCATTCATCGCGCGGATAAAGGCGTCGTAGCCGCCCGGATAGTGGTGCGCCAGGCTCGCCGCCGCGCGGTTTTCAGACGACATCAGCGCCAGCAGCAGCATATTCTTACGGCTGATCTCACTGTTCAGGCGCACGCGGGAGTAGATCCCCTTCATCTCCGGCGTGTGGCTGATATCCACTTTCAGTTTTTCGTCCAGCGGCAGATGGGCATCAAGCACCACCATCGCGGTCATTAATTTGGTAATTGAGGCGATCGGTCGCACCAGATCCGGATGGCTGGCGTAAATCACCTTATTGGTGTTGAGATCGACAATCATCGCGCTGCCGGAAGCAATTTGCGGCTGAGCGGCGGTAGCAGTCACCGCGGGCGTTTTGGCGTCGGCCGGCACGGCAGCGGACGCACCCAGCAACAGCGCCAGGCTAAGTAAAGAGACTCGGAATTTCAGCATGGTGAGACTTCTGATAATTATTCACGCACGTCATAACGTACACCGCCTGGGTCGACGGATAAACTCAGGCTGGCTTCGGCATCATAGCCGTCAGCGGGCGTTGTCGCCAGAGGATAATCGTGAACAGATGCTGCATTGCTGGCATTTACGCCAGCAATGCAGTGCGTTTAGAAGAGACGGTATCCATAACCCCAAAGAATTACCGTCAGCGCCAGTAGCGCCTCCAGCACCAGCACCCCGATGGCAAGCGTTGAACTGGAGAAGCTCAGGCCCTCTTCTTTATTGATATTCAGGAAGGTTGGAACCCCCAGATACAGCAGATAACCGGTGTAAAAGAGGGCAATAGTACCGATCAGCGCGCACAGCCAGACCAGTGGATAAAGCGCAACAATACCGCTTAAGAACAGCGGGGTTGCGACATACCCGGCAAAGACCATACAGTGCGCCAGCGATGGACGTTGCGGATAGTTACGCGCCATCCAGTGAATGACCCGCCCCATGACCGCCACACCCGCCAGCATCAGGCCATAAAAGACGATGGCCAGATAGAGTCCGGTAAACCAGGAAAGCTGAACCACGGTGCCGTCACCGAAGTTCCAGCCGATTTGTGTCGTTCCGATAAAAGCGCATATTACCGGCACCGCAGCCATCAGCAGCACGTGGTGCGTGTAATGATGCGAGACCGTTTCGTTCTCACTTTTAATGACATGCATTTCACGATCGGGATGGGAGAAAAGTCCCCAGACATGGTTCATAGCGCCCCCTTGTTGTCGGCCCGTCAGCGATACCTTAAGTATAATGCAGGCTTTAGATTATTTTATGTACAGTGGGAAATTTCCGTTGATTTCCCCGCTGTTGATTCATGGGGTATATGATTAAACGAGGCACGCAGAGGGAGATAACAGTTACGTAATGGATATTAACGCACTCATTGAGCAATATGGATATGCCGCGCTGGTGATCGGTAGCGTGGCAGAAGGTGAAACCATCACGCTGTTAGGGGGCGTCGCCGCGCATCAGGGGTTACTGAAATTCCCGCTGGTCGTCGCCGCGGTCGCGCTGGGCGGGATGATAGGCGATCAGCTGCTCTACTTTCTGGGGCTGCGCTTTGGACCAACGCTGCTAAAGCGTTTCGCAAAGCATCAGAAGAAAATCCGCCGCGCTCAGCGGCTCATTCAACGTCATCCCTATCTGTTCGTCATTGGCACCCGCTTTATGTATGGCTTTCGCATTATCGGGCCGATACTGATTGGCGCCAGCCATCTGCCGCCCAAAATTTTTCTGCCGCTCAATATTGTGGGCGCGATTGCCTGGGCGCTGATCTTTACGACACTCGGTTATGTAGGGGGCGAAGTGATTGCGCCCTGGCTGCATAATCTCGACCAGCACCTGAAGCACTGGGCGTGGTTGATTCTGGTGGTCGTGGCGGTGATTGCAGTTCGACTGTGGCTGAAGCATCGGGAAAAGACGCGGGATGAGGAGTAGCCTGGTTCAGCCTGATGCCCTCACCCACAGGGCTGAGGGTTCCCCAGTAATTTTTTTACCTGAAGCGATGAACACTGCTTCAGGTAAATTAATGACTTACAGCGACGCCCTGGTCCGGCTGTAAATCGCCGAGGCGTTTCCGTAGGGCCGGGGCGAGGCGCAGGGATGCGCCGAGAGGGCGTGGCCTGCAGGGATGCAGGCTCATGCCCGACCCGATAGCCTGAAGGAATAAGCTGAGGGTACCGCGAAGCGGCGATTTACCGCCGGGAGCCCGGGTCGCCAGGGTGGTGGCGATTGAGCCACCCTGGCACGTTCACCGGCCATGTCGTTACAGAGTAGCAAAGAACATGAAGTGAACGGAATGACCACTACAGTCGTATGTTCCCCCTCACCCCAGCCCTCTCCCTCAAGGGAGAGGGAGAAAGGTTACTACCCCTCCGGCTTAAACTGCGGGTTCGCCAGCATAAAGCCCCCGTCGACGATAAACGATTGCCCTGTTGTATAGCTGGCGTCGCTGTCACACAGCCACGCCACCAGGCTGGCAATCTCTTTCGTATGGCCCGGCCTTGCCAGCGGGATTTCCGGCATTGAGCCTTCCTTCACTTCGCTGTCGTCCATGTCATTCATTGGCGTGGCAATGGCACCCGGCGCGACGGCGTTCACCAGAATGTTGTGCTTAACCAACTCCATCGCCATGGATTTGGTTAACCCGCCGAGCGCGTGTTTCGCCGCCGTGTAGGCGCTGGCCTCCGGCAGGGGCGTGTGTTCATGTACCGAGGTGATGTTCACAATCCGCCCCCCTTCCCCCTGCTTCACCATCTGCCTTGCGGCTATCTGTGAACAGAGAAACGCCCCGTCCACGTCGACGGTGAAAATGTTTCGCCAGTCGTCAAACGGCATCTCGAGGAACGGCGCTTTGGTCATCGCCCCTGCATTATTGACCAGCACGTCCAGCCGACCAAAACGCGCAATCAGCGTTTCAATGGCCTCAGCACCTTCCGGCAGCGTGCTTAAATCAAGATGGATAGCCTCCGCACGCTGCCCCTGCGCTTCGACTTCGCGGCAGGTTTCCAGCGCCCCTTTCTCATCCGAGTGCCAGGTGACGCCAATATCAAACCCGCGCTCAGCCAGCATCAGGGCCGTGGTTTTCCCAATCCCGGAATCCGATGCGGTCACAATCGCTACTCTGGTCATACTCACCTCCTGAAAAACTGCAAAGAGGTAAGTATAGATAATGGCCTTTTTTAGCCATGATGATAGCCGCCGCCCAGCGCCGAGGTCAGCTGCAGGGTAGCGTCGACATATTGCCCCTTCAGCAGCACGCCTTCGAGGTGCTCTTTGAGGGCCGGTATTCTGGCTTCACTGACCCGGGAGCCCGCAATAATCCCCGCGCTGAAACGCGCCTGAGCCAGCGCCACGACCCGTGCCGCATCTTTTTCAACCTGCTGCTGATGGCTGTTCTTCGCCATTAGCGTTTCGACTTCGCTGGCCGTGCGTGCCACCTGATTGACGGCCTCCACTACCGCTTTGTTGTAGTTGGCAACCGAGAGATTGTTCTGCGCCTGGGCGATATCCAGGCTGGCGTTCAGCCTGCCGCTGTCAAAAATTGGCAGCGTCAACCCGGCGGTCACGCCCATCTGCTGCGCGGATGAACGGAACAGATCGCTCAGGTGGAGGGCATCCTGCTGTAAGAACGCCATCAGGTTCACGTCAGGATAGAACGCTGCTCTGGCGGCTTCCACCTCGCTCATGGAGGCGTCGATATACCAGTGCGCCTCCTGAAGATCCGGGCGGCGTGCCAGCAGTTCATAGCCGAGCGTCGACGGTAACGAGGCTTCCACCGTCGGCAGGGCGTGCCGCGTCAGCTTCACGGAGGGGGCGTTGGTCAGCGCGACCAGGCGCGCCTCTATTGCTTTCATCTTCCCGTTGACCCCGGCCAGCTGCTCTTCGGTTTTGCTGGCGTTGATGTCCGTTTCGACGCCCTCCACGGAGGAGGTGATGCCGTGTTGATACAGCTCGCGGTCGGCGCCGATAATATTGTCCTGCTCATGTTTGATCTGCGCGAGGACCTCCCCCACGGCGGCCTGCGTTTGCCATTCCCAGTAAAGCCGTGCCACGCTGCTGGCCAGCAGCTGACGGGTCTGCTCCAGCTCCGCTTTTTGCGCATTCACTTTGCCTATCCGGGCTTCGACCTGCGCACGATTTTTTCCCCACAGATCGAGATCCCAGCCAGCACTCAGGCCAAAGGTGCCGTTGGTGTACCACGGCCCGGTTGTTCCTGCCGCCGGGTCGGTAATGGCAAAGGGCCCCATCAGCCCTTCGGCGGACATTTTCTGGCGTTCAGCATCCGCTGAAAAATCGATCTGCGGACCGTCGGCAGCCATAGCCGCTTTGGCCTGGGCTTCAGCGAGCGTAATGCGCTGACGGGCAATCTGCATATCCGGCGCATCGATTAATGCTTTCGCAATCAGCGAATTAAGTTCGGGATCGTTATATGCTTTCCACCACTCATTTTTCGGCCAGTCCTGATGAGCCAGAACCGTCTTTACCGACGCCGCCATGGTTTGCGTTTTAATGGGAGATACCGTGGCATGTTCAGGCGCGCAGGCAGCCAGAATAAATGCAAAGGGAACACTCAGAGATAAAATAAAAGAACGTTTCATTACGCCATATACTCAAAAAATAAAGGCGCAAATTACGCTTGATTCTGTTTGTTTTTTTAGTAATGCGTGGCAAAGCGTAAATTGTCATAGATTTAAATATACGGAAAAGCATTCACCGAAATTATTATTTAAATTTAATTATGCAAATAAAAAATAATCAACCCGACAGCATGAACATCCCCTGTCAGGTTGATCGCGTTATTAAACTTTCAGCGACGCGCCTTTTGTCGCAATAACCTCTTTATACCAGTAGAAGCTTTTCTTGCGGCTGCGCGCCAGCGTACCTTTTCCACTGTCATCGCGATCGACGTAAATAAAGCCGTAGCGCTTAGAGAGTTCAGCTTTTGATGCGCTCACCAGGTCGATTGGGCCCCAGCTGGTATAGCCCATCACCTCAACGCCGTCTTCGATCGCTTCACGCACCTGCACCAGATGGTCGTTAAGGTAGCTGATGCGGTAGTCATCCTGCACCGTGCCGTCCGCGTCCGGTTTATCCTTCGCTCCCAGACCATTTTCCACGATAAATAGCGGCTTCTGATAGCGATCCCAGAGCACGTTTAGCAGGGTACGCAGGCCGATGGGGTCAATCTGCCAGCCCCATTCGGAACTGGCCAGATGCGGGTTTGGCACCATGCTCAGGATGTTGCCGCGCGCCTGCTGATTGAGGGCGTCGTCCGCGGTGACACAGCCCGTCATGTAGTAGCTGAAGGAGATAAAATCGACGGTCGATTTCAGCGCCTCGCGGTCGGCGTCCGTGACCTCAAGCTGAATACCGTTGTCGCGGAAGAAGCGCTGCATATACCCCGGGTAGGCACCGCGACACTGTACGTCACCAAAGAATTGCCAGGCGCGGTTTTCCTGCAGCGTCTCCAGAACATCTTCCGGCTTGCAGGTCAGCGGATACATCAGACCGCCCAGCAGCATATTGCCAATTCTGCCATCAGGAACGATCTCATGGCAGGCCTTCACCGCCAGTGCGCTGGCCACCAGCTGATGGTGGATCGCCTGATACACTTCGCCTTTGCTGCTGGTTTCCGGCAGGCCCACGCCGGTCATCGGCGCGTGCAGAGACATATTGATCTCGTTGAAGGTCAGCCAGAGCTTGACCTTTTCTTTGTAGCGCGCAAACACGGTACGGGCGTAGCGCTCGAAGAACCCAATAGTCTGGCGGCTGCCCCATCCGCCGTACTGCTTCACCAGCCCCCACGGCATTTCGTAATGCGACAGCGTCACCAGCGGGGTAATGTTGTGCGCGGCCAGCTCGTCAAACAGCCGGTCGTAAAACGCCAGCCCCGCCTCGTTCGGCTGCTGCTCGTCGCCGTTCGGAAAAATGCGGGTCCAGGCAATGGAGACGCGCAGGCAGCTAAAGCCCATCTCCGCGAACAGTTTGATGTCTTCCGGATAGCGATGATAGAAGTCGATGGCAACATCCTTGATGCCGCTGTCGCCCGCCACGCGCTCAACCACCGGGCCGAAGACCCCCTGCGGCTGAACGTCAGAGGTGGACAGCCCTTTCCCCTCCTCCAGATACGCGCCCTCTACCTGATTCGCGGCAACCGCGCCGCCCCATAAAAAATCGTCCGGGAAAGTTTTCATCACGTTCTCCTGTTATTGATGGCTTACGCTGAGTAACGGCGCACCAGCATTGACGGACGTTGCCGCCACGGTCACCACGTCGCGATACTCATCGCTGTTACTGATAATAATCGGGGTCGCCAGATCGTATCCGGCATCGATAATCGCCTGTCGGTCAAACTCCAGCAGCAGATCGCCGGGTTGCACCGTGTCACCGACCTTCACATGGGCGGTAAACGGCTTGCCGTCGAGCTTCACGGTGTCGATACCCACATGGATCAACACTTCGATTCCGCTGTTACTGAGCAGGCCGATGGCGTGTTTGGTCTGGAACAGCGAGGCCACCACGCCAGCAAACGGGGCAACCACTTTGTTATCGGAGGGAATAACCGCGGCGCCGCTGCCCAGCAGGCCGCTGGCAAAGGTGGTATCCGGCACCTGGTCGAGCGCAAGAACGGTACCGGTCATCGGTGATAGCACATCGTTTTCGCTCGCGGTGACCCCCCCTTCTGTCGCGGTGTTTCCTGGCATACCGGCGACCAGCGTCAGGCCGCAGCTCAGTACCAGCGCCACCACCGTACCGATAATGCCGCCCCACAGCGTGGCGTCCACGCCGCCCGGCGGGATCATCTGGGCGACAGTAAAGATATTGGCGAAGCCGAAAGAGTAAACGTGGGTGTCACTAAAGCCGACAATCGCTCCGCCGATAGCGCCTGCCACGCAGCCAAAAATAAACGGACGACGCAGCGGCAGGTTTACACCATACACTGCGGGTTCGGTGATACCGAAAAACCCTGCCGTCACGGATGAACCGGCCAGCATTTTCTGACGCGCATCGCGGGTACGCAGGAAAATGCCCAGTGCCGCCCCCACCTGGCCGAACACCGCAGGCAAGAGCATCGGCAGCATGGAGTCATGCCCCAGCACCGCCAGGTTGTTGATCATCAGCGGCACCAGCCCCCAGTGCAGGCCAAAAATGACGCAGACCTGCCACAGCGCGCCCATCGCCGCGCCCGCCAGCCACGGTGCCAGAACGTAAATACTCTGATAGCCGTTCGCCAGCATCTGGCTCAGCCAGGTCGCCAGCGGCCCGATAACGAGGAAAGTCAGCGGCACGGTCACGGCAAGACAGATCAGCGGCGCGAAGAAGTTTTTCATTGAGGAAGGCAGCAGCCTGGTGCTCTGCTTTTCCAGCCAGCAGCTCACCCACGCGGCGAGAATAATCGGGATCACCGACGAGCTGTAGTTGAACCAGGTGACGGGAATGCCCAAAAAGGCTTCCGACACCGCGCCCGGCTGCTGACTGGCGTTGAACGCCGCAATCATTACCGGATGGGTGAGCGCCCCGCCGATCACCATGGTAATGAATGGGTTTCCGCCGAACTTTTTCCCGGCGGTATAGCCCAGCACCAGCGGGAAGAAGAAGAACAGCGCGTCGCTGGCAGCAAACCAGATTTTATACGTGCCGCTCCCGGTCGTGAGCCAGCCGCACACCACGGCCAGCGCCAGCAGCCCTTTCAGAATACCGGACGCGGCCAGAATGCCGATAAACGGGGTAAAGATCCCGGAGACGATGTCAATCAGACGGCCGAACAGGTTACCCTTTTCACCCTTCTCTTCCACGACAGGGGCGTCATCGGTAAGACCTGCTTCATTGCGCACCGCCTGCCAGACGTCATGCACGTGGTTGCCAATCACCACCTGAAACTGGCCGCCGCTTTCGACCACCATGATCACGCCCGGATTTTTCTTGAGCCCTTCCGCATCCGCCCGTTGATTGTCTTTCAGTTTGAAGCGAAGCCGGGTTGCACAGTGCACAAGACTGACGATGTTCTCTTTTCCGCCAACGTGGCCGAGAATATCCTTCGCTAAAGCCTGGTATTCCATCTCGATTTCCTTACATCCGATGCCCGCAGGCACCTGTTGACTGAGTACAAAAAATAAAAAAACCCGAGAACGGCCTTCTGACGAAGGCCGCGCTCAGGTTTTGCCTGCGTAGTGCAGTAACAATCCTGTTTGAGGCTTAACGCCCCTCTTTTCTCACCCGCTCGATATGAATGGCGAGGAACATAATTTCTTCGGTTGTCAGCTCACGCTGATAGCTTTTGTTCAGGTGCTGTGCGATTTTCTCGGCGCATTTCCACGCCTTCGCGTAGTTGTCTTTGACTGCCGTATGCAGCGAGACATCGTCATCTTCCACCACGGTGCGGGTGAGCATCCGCTGGGCAAAAAATTTCAGGTGGGTGACAAAACGCTGATAGCTGAGCGACTCTTCGTCATACTCAAGCTGCAGCTGATACTTCACCAGCTGCAGGATCTCCTGCATCACCCGCGTCACGTGCATCACCTCCGGCATTTCGCTGTTCAGCTGCGCGGTGACCAGATGCAGGGCGATAAAACCGGCCTCATCCTCCTCCAGTTCGACGTTCAGGCGTCTGGCGATAATGGCCCGCGCCTCCTGCCCTAACTCGAACTCCTTCGGATACAGTCGTTTAATATCCCACAGCAGCACGTTTTTGATGGCCAACCCGTTCTTCTGCCGCTCAATCGCAAAGTAGCAGTGATCGGTGAGGGTGATATACAAGCTCTCCTGCAGCTTGCCCAGCCGCTGCGCCGCCAGCCCGATGATGCGGTCGCAGGTGGTCATCACCTCCAGCGGAATTTGACTCAGCAGCTCTCCGAGCCGACGCACCAGTTCATCGCTTTGTAACGCAAACACCTTTTCAACCAACGCGGTATCCAGCGCTTCACCGACGCGCTTCTGAAAGGCCAGCCCACGGCCCATCACCACCTGTTCGCGCCCGCGCTCATCCTGAACAACCACCACGTTATTATTGAGTATCTTGGCGATTTTCATCTGAACCCCAGAAACAAAAAAACCTGACCTCCGGCAGATGCCAGAAAATCAGGTTTTGCCTGCCTAAGCAGTAACAATCCAGTTCTGGCACTCTAACAGTTTCATTCGTAGCCTCAATGCGTCACGCGTCAGAAACGTGACGCGGATCGAACTTGCTACGGTGATATCAGAAGGTCACCACCGTTTTCAGCTCGGTGACCCAGGCATCCTGGGTGCGGCTGACCCCGCCGGGATGGTGCCAGTACTGAATGCCTGGCTGCAGTTCAAGCCATGACACCGGACGAAAACGGTAGTAAAACTCGCCGTTCAGGGAATGGCCCGGCACCGGGTGATACGCCGGATTGTCATAATCGCTTATGCCGCTCAGGCTGTTCAGGTAACGCTGGTTGCGGGCGTACTGGCTGCTCATATCAATCCAGGTTAAGCCAAAGCCAATCCAGTCTTCCGGTCGCGCATCAAACAGCCCGCGGTAGCGCAGCGAGGCGGCGTAAACCTGGTGCATGTAGTTACTGCTCTGATCCGCAAGGCTCATGCTGAACGAGGTACTCAACCCGCGATTCGGATCATCCTGATGCTGCGTTAGCTGCTGGTTCAGTCCGGCGTACATAAACCAGGTCCGGCTGTGCGTATCGAATCCGTCCGGGTCCGTCGCCCCCGCCCCACCCGATTTGCCGCGATAGAGATCGGTTTGCGGCGCGTTGGTAAACACCACGCCCAGGTTGTACGCGCCCGGCAGGCCGTTAATCAGCGGACGCGCTTCGATTTCAACCGGCAGTAAGATCCCTTTGCTGCCCTTCGTCGACCAGCTCCATGCATGGCTGCGGCTGGCGGCCTGCGGATTCTGCTCCATCACGCCGCCCTTCAGGGTTAGCGTCGGCGTGAGTTTATACGCAAGCGTGGTGCCCCAGGTGTGCACGTTCCAGTTGTTCCAGGTCAGCGAGTTGGCTGACTTTCCGCCGCACTGGGACAGCAGCTGGAAATCACAGGGGATAATTTGATCGAAGGTTTGTACCTTGTTCATCATCCCGATGCGCCAGGTCAGCCGCCGGTCGTCAAAGCTGCGGGCAAAGGTCAGCCAGCCCAGACGGGTAATCGACTGCCCGCCCCAGCTCTCCTGGGTCAGATCGTTGAAGTTGACGCGCGGATCCTGCACGCGTTTGGTGGTGAGATCGTCATTGTGGTTGCGGTTGACGATGTTCCCCTCAATACGCGCGTCCGGGATACCGGTCCAGCGCTCCAGATCCTGGTTGAAGGTCAGCGCGAACTGGTCAATATAGGCCACGTGGGAGTCGTGGTTATATCCACCGCCGCCGTTCCAGCCAATTTCATTCAGATATCCGAGATTATAGGTAAAACCGTTATCGTTAAGGATTTTACGTATGCCGAGCATTTCGCCGAGAACAGGCTCCGGCGGAGATTCAAACCCTAATACCGTTCCGTTCCAGTCTTGCGCCATCGACAGCGGGGATATCGCCAATAAGGCGAGCGCATAGAGTTTATTTTTATATGCCATAATAACAACCTGTGATTGAGTATTGAGTGCGTAACCGGCCGCAGGAAATTTTTCTATTTCCTGTCGAGAATTCATTTTTTAAAAAATCAGTAAAAGCGCTAAGCCAAATAACTCTCCTGCGTAAACGACAGGCAAAAAAAAACCTAAGCGCTCCACAGCGAAAATGCTGTGAAACGCTTAGGTTTTGCCTGTTAACCAGTAACAATCCTGCGTTGAAAACAGTGGCACCTTAACACCGTCGCGCCACGTTGAAAACCGGAACTGTTTTCTGTTTTAAAAAAGTGTGAGCAATTTAACGCTTATTATTTGGACTGAATCACCCGCGCAATATCAGCCGACGTCTGTAATGTACGAATCTCCTGAAATAACCCCAGCGCTTCATCGTACTCTTTGCGTAAATAACTCAGCCACTGCTTAATTCGCGCGACGTGATACAAACCGGTGTCGCCCTGCTTTTCCAGACGGCTGTATTTTTGCAGCAGCGTGACGACGTCTGCCCACGGCATCCGCGGTTCGTTATATTTCACCACCCGGCTGAGGTTAGGCACGTTCAGCGCGCCGCGGCCGATCATTACCGCATCGCAGCCGGTGGCGTTCAGACAGGCCTGCGCGCTCTCGTAGTCCCAGATTTCGCCGTTGGCGATCACTGGAATGGTGAGGCGTTTGCGGATCTCACCGATCGCCTGCCAGTTAATGCGATCGGCTTTGTAGCCATCTTCTTTGGTACGGCCATGCACCACCAGCTCGGTGGCGCCGGCCTGCTGCACCGCATCGGCGATTTCAAACTGCCGCGCATCGCTGTCCCACCCGAGGCGAACCTTAACCGTCACCGGCAAATGCGCGGGTACCGCCTCGCGCATGGCTTTCGCGCCGCGGTAAATCAGTTCAGGATCTTTCAGCAACGTCGCTCCGCCGCCGCTGCCGTTCACCAGCTTAGACGGACAGCCGCAGTTGAGATCTACCCCGTAAGAGCCCAGCTCAACCGCGCGGGCGGCGTTTTCCGCCAGCCATTCCGGATACTGGCCGAGCAGTTGAATACGCACCAGCGTGCCGGAAGAGGTCCGGCTCTGGTTGTGCAGCTCGGGGCAAAGCCGGAAGAAGGATTTTACCGGCAACAGCATATCGACCACGCGCAGGAACTCCGTCACGCAGAGATCGTAGTCGTTCACCTCGGTCAGAAGCTCGCGCACGAGGGAGTCGAGCACGCCTTCCATTGGGGCCAGTAAAACACGCATAGCAGTACCTGTGAAAAAAGACGCGCTATAGTAGCCGCTCTCTATATCGCTGGGAAGCGCTTCTATTCAGGCAGAAAGTCACCCGGCGTTGCCCCAACAATGGCGCGAAACGCCGCCGCAAATGCCGCCGGGCCGGAAAAGCCCAGCATCCAGGCCACCTGCTTTACCGGGTATCCGTTGGCAAGCAGATCCAGCGAGGCACAAATCCTTGCACGCTGTCGCCAGGCCCGGAAGCTAAAGCCGGTATCGTTGATAAACGCGCGTGAAAACGTGCGTTCAGACATCGCGGCCCGTTCCGCCAGCCTTTCCAGAGAAAGATCCCAGAGATTGTTGGCAATGATGTCACAGGCAATGCGATGTAAGCGCTCATCCACGGGAATCGGTAATTCGGCCGAGATTTGCTGAGCTTCACTGAGGATATCGAGCAGCAAAACGGCCATGCTGCGCTGACTGGCTGGCCGGTATTCCGCGCTGAACAGCCCGGCAATCAGCTCTTTGAACAACGCTGTGGCCATAATCACGTGAACCTCGTCTTTCCGCTTAAAAGGCTCGCATTGCGCTATCAGCGCCGGGCTAAACCAGACCGCGCGCAGCTCCGTTGTGGATAACACGCTGTAGGTATGCTCCTGAAAGGGAGGGATCCACAGCGCGCGCTGTGGCGGTATGACCCAGCGTTTGCTGCCGGTTTCGACCAGCATGACCCCTTTGATGGCAAACAAAAGTTGTCCCTGCGAATGCTGGTGAGGCGGATCGACTTCGCCGCGCGTATAGCGAATTGCCCCTCTTGACCATCCGATAGCATCGTCGTGAATTGGCGTTTTATCGATAACGGTTGGCATTTCACATTCCCCCCTTCCTCTTATGATGCTGCTTGTACACGTAACCAGAGAGAGACGCAATGCACATCCATTTTATTATTCATGAACATTTCGAGGCACCTGGCGCCTATGAAATCTGGGGGAAAAGTCGCGGCTGCAGTCTGAGCTACACCAGAGTGTATCAGGGCGATTCGTTACCTGAGGAACTGGAGAACATAGACCTGCTTATCATCATGGGAGGCCCGCAGTCCCCCGCCACCACGCGTGAGGAATGCCCCTGGTTTGATGCGCAGGCGGAAAAGGCACTCATCAGCCGCGCGATAGAGGCAGGTAAAACGGTGATAGGCGTTTGTCTGGGCTCGCAGCTTATCGGTGAAGCGCTGGGCGCAGCGTTTTGCCACAGCCCGGAAAAAGAGATCGGCAAATTTCCCGTCAGGCTCACAGATGCAGGCAAGGCGAACCCGCTGTTTGAGGACTTTGGCAGCGTGCTGAACGTCGGTCACTGGCATAACGATATGCCTGGGTTGACGCCGCAGGCTAAGGTTCTGGCTTACAGCGAGGGCTGTCCCCGCCAGATCGTGCAATACAGCGAACGGGTTTACGGTTTCCAGTGCCATATGGAGCTGACGCCGGAGGTGGTAGAGTTGCTGATTGAGCATTCGCAGAGTGACCTCCGCCGCGCGGGTGAATTCCGTTTTGTCGAAACGGCGGAAAAACTCCGCTCGCATGATTATCGCGAAATGAACCAGGTGCTGTTTTCTTTTCTCGATAAACTGACAGCCTGTCGCTGATACCTTCTCTGGCACGCCGTTTCGCCAGCGCAATCCCTTTCCTCTAAACTGTAGCCTGCACCGGTAAGGTGATACCGGACGTTCCATTCCGGAATGTCTGGTATGCTCAAAATTCATGATGTGATCCATGGCACATTTTTAGGTTTAATTGTATGATGAATGCGTTTCAGCAAGGACTTTCACCATGAGCAAATCATTGAACATTATCTGGCAATATCTGCGCGCATTCGCCCTGATTTACGCCTGCCTGTATGCCGGGATTTTCATCGCGTCGCTGCTGCCCATCACCATCCCCGGCAGCATTATCGGCATGCTGATCCTCTTCGTGTTGCTGGCGCTGCAAATTCTGCCCGCAAAGTGGGTCAACCCCGGCTGCTTCGTCCTCATTCGCTATATGGCGCTGCTTTTCGTGCCTATCGGCGTGGGCGTCATGCAGTATTTTGATTTGCTCAAAGCCCAGTTCGGCCCGATTGTGGTCTCCTGCGCGGTCAGTACGCTGGTGGTTTTCCTGGTGGTGAGCTGGAGTTCACATCTGGTGCATGGCGAACGTAACGTGATTGGGGAGAAAACAAAAAAATGATGGACAATATCTGGTGGTCGCTGCCGCTCACCCTGGCTGTGTTCTTCGCCGCACGTAAGCTTGCCGCGCGTTTCAAAATGCCCTTGCTGAACCCCCTGCTGGTGGCGATGGCGGTGATTATTCCGTTCCTGCTGCTCACCGGCATTCCTTACGAACGCTACTTTGCTGGCAGCAAAATCTTAAACGACCTGCTCCAACCCGCCGTCGTGGCGCTCGCCTTTCCTTTATACGAGCAGTTGCACCAGATCCGCGCCCGCTGGAAATCCATCATTACCATCTGTTTTGTGGGTAGCCTGGTGGCGATGATCACCGGTACGTCGGTGGCGCTGTTGATGGGGGCCTCGCCGCAAATTGCCGCCTCTATTCTGCCTAAATCGGTGACCACGCCTATCGCGATGGCGGTTGGGGGCAGCCTCGGCGGTATTCCGGCCATCAGCGCGATGTGCGTCATTTTCGTCGGTATTCTCGGCGCGGTGTTTGGCCACACCCTGCTGAACGCGATGCGTATTCATACTAAGGCGGCTCGGGGGCTGTCGATGGGCACCGCCTCGCACGCGCTGGGCACCGCCCGCTGCGCGGAGCTGGATTATCAGGAAGGGGCGTTTAGCTCCCTGGCACTGGTGATCTGCGGGATTATTACCTCCCTGCTGGCCCCGTTCATTTTCCCGCTTATTCTGGCGGTGATGGGCTAAAATTTGCGATGCGTCGCGCAAATTTCATTTTGATTTCATAAGTTGCATACATAATGAGAAGTGGATCACATATAAAGCCCTGACGGCTCCGTAAACTACCGATCCATTAACCTTTATGAGGCAAACGCCATGCACCCACGTTTTCAAGCTGCTTTCGCCCAGCTTGCAGAGAATTTGCAGTCAGCCCTTGCTCCCGTTCTGGCAGATGCGCACTTCCCCGCCCTGCTGACCGCGGAGCAGGTCACGATGCTGAAACAGGCAACGGGACTGGACGAAGACGCGCTGGCTTTCTCACTGCTTCCTCTGGCTGCCGCCTGCGCGCGGGCCGATCTCTCCCACTTCAACGTCGGGGCCATTGCGCGCGGCGTCAGCGGCACCTGGTACTTCGGCGGCAACATGGAGTTCCTGGGCGCAACTATGCAGCAAACCGTGCACGCCGAGCAGAGCGCTATCAGTCACGCCTGGCTGCGCGGTGAAAAAGCGCTGAGCGCCATTACCGTTAACTACACTCCGTGCGGCCACTGCCGTCAGTTTATGAACGAGCTGAACAGCGGGCTGCAGCTGCGCATCAATCTGCCAGGTCGCGCGCCGCACACGCTGGCGGATTACCTGCCTGACGCGTTTGGCCCGAAAGATCTGGAGATCAAAACCCTGCTGATGGACGAGCAGAACCACGGTTTCGCCCTGTCCGGCGATGACCTGAGCCAGGCGGCGATTGCCGCCGCCAACAAGAGCCACACGCCGTACAGCAAGTCCCCGAGCGGCGTGGCGCTGCAGTGCCGCGATGGCCGAATCTTCACCGGCAGCTATGCGGAAAACGCCGCGTTTAACCCAACGCTGCCGCCGCTGCAGGGCGCACTCAACCTGCTGAGCCTGAACGGCTATGATTATCCTGACATTCAGCGCGCGATTCTGGCTGAAATTGCCGATGCGCCGCTGATTCAGTGGGATGCCACTGCCGCAACGCTTAAAGCGCTGGGCTGTACGACGATTGACCGCGTACTGCTGGCGTAATCCTTCCGGCGGGCAGAAATGCCCGCCAGTTTGCTGAAAAACCCCTCAGTTGAGTCGCTGTTTCTTGCGCTAACCAGGCGGGTAAAGTAGCCTGAGTTAAATTTCACCTTCGGTACGAGCCATCTGCATGTTAAAGCGCGTTTTTTACAGCCTGTCTGTCCTGGTCGGCATACTGCTGTTGATCGTGCTCGGTCTCGACCGCTGGATGAGCTGGAAAACCGCCCCCTACATCTTTGATGACCTGCAGGACCTGCCCTATCGTCAGGTTGGCGTGGTGCTCGGCACCGCCAAGTATTACCGCACCGGCGTCATCAACCAGTATTACCGTTACCGCATCCAGGGCGCGCTGAATGCCTACAACAGCGGCAAGGTGAACTACCTGCTGCTGAGCGGCGATAACGCGCTGCAAAGCTACAATGAACCGGTGACGATGCGTAAGGACCTGATTGCCGCAGGCGTGGATCCAGCCGATATCGTGCTCGACTACGCCGGGTTCCGCACCCTGGACTCCATCGTGCGCACGCGCAAGGTCTTCGACACCAACGACTTCATCATCATCACCCAGCGCTTCCACTGCGAGCGTGCGCTGTTTATTGCCCTGCATATGGGTATTCAGGCGCAGTGCTATGCGGTGCCGTCGCCAAAAGATATGCTGAGCGTGCGCGTGCGCGAGTTCGGCGCCCGCTTTGGTGCCCTGGCCGATCTGTATATCTTTAAGCGCGAACCACGCTTTTTAGGCCCGCTGGTGCCGATTCCGGCGATGCACGAAGTGCCGGAAGACGCGCAGGGTTACCCGGCCGTCACGCCTGAGCAGCTGCTCGATATGCAGAAAAAAGAGAAATAGCGGAACCGCCTTTATACTTTCTTTACGCCGGGCCTGACGCTTTTTATCTCCCCTTTACGTCGGCTCTTTTAAGCTGAGTTCATTGCCGCTACGGCTTCATTGAAGAATGACTATGAACTCGATAATGAATGCGTTTTTCCTCAAAAGTCTCCGTCCGTACTTTAACTTTCCCGGCCTATCACTCCCTGGCGCACTCCATTCTGGTCTCTGGCTGGATGAAAAAATTGACGCCCTGCAGCACAACGTTGCCGTGGAAGTGGCCGATTATCTGGAACGTTACCCGCAGACGAAACATGTTGACGTTTACCTGAACGATATCAACGGCACGATGCGCGGCAAGCGCCTCTCGGTGGAGAGCATGCTGAGTCTGGAAAAAGGCTGTTATTTTCCGCTTTCCGTCTACTCAATGGATCAGAAGGGAAAAATCGCCGCCCCGCTTTATGATGAACCCGATCGGCTGTGCGTCCCGGTCGCCGGTTCTCTGCGCCCCTGTCCGCAGGATCCGGAGCACACCGCGCAGATCCTGCTGACGATGAATGACAGCGACGGTAACCCCTGCCCGCTTGAGCCGCGCGCGATACTGCAGAACGTCGTGGCCCGCTTCCACCAGCACGGCCTTTTCCCGGTCATTGCCCCGGAAATTGAGTTTTACCTGACGGGACAGGGCGAACGCGTTCCGCAAAATCAGGGCTGTTTTCACATGGATACCTCGTCGGCGCATGCGGCGCTGTTTGACGAGCTGGAACAGCTGGCGCACCTGCAGCGCATCCCGCTGTCAGGGGTTGTAGCGGAAGCCGAGTCCGGACAGTACGAATTAAACCTGAAGCACAGCCAGCGCGTCGTTGAGGTCTGTGATAACGTGCTGGCCCTGCGCCGCCTGACCCGCTATGTCGCTGAAAAGCACGGTCTTCAGGCCAACTTTATGGCTAAGCCTTTCAGCCAGCTGTCCGGCAGCGGTTTGCACATCCATTTCAGCCTGAACAACAGCCGTGGCGAAAATGTTTTTGCCTCGCCGGTGAACGCGCTGAGCAGCATGATGCGTTTGTGCATCGCGGGCCAGCTGGCGCTGATGCCCGCCTCCGTCGCCATTCTTGCGCCGGGGGTCAACGCGTTTCGTCGCCTGCGTAAAAACCTGACGGAACCCGTCTTTAACTCCTGGGGCTATAACACCCGCTCCGCCGCCTTGCGTATTCCCTGCTCGGATGACGGCAATCGTCGCATTGAGTACCGGCTGGCCGGGGCCGATGCGAATCCGTATCTGGTGGCGGCCACTATCCTGACTGGCATGCTGTACGGGCTGGAACATGTCGACGAGGGGGATCTCCCTGAGCCGCAGCATGACCAACCCGAACTGCCGCTGTTCCAGCAGGAGGCGATTGAGGCCTTTGCCCGCTGTCAGTATCTCACCGACAGCCTGGGCGACGCCTTTTCCGAACAGTGGGTTGCCTGCAAGCTTTCAGAACTCGACTGGTTTGAGCGCATTGTGACGCAGGAGGAGTCCCATCTGGCATAGGGCATAAAAAAAGCCCGCTCGGTGAGCGGGCCGGGTATGGCGAGTGACGATTACTTCTTACGGGCGTACTTCAGTGAATCCAGCGCAACCGCGAAGATAATGATGGCGCCCTTGATGATGTACTGCCAGTACGGGTTCACGCCGATGTAGGTCAACCCGTAGTTGATGACGGTGAAGATGATCACACCGGTCACCACGCCGAGCACCGTCCCCACGCCGCCGCTGAAGGAGACGCCGCCCACCACGCAGGCTGCGATCGCATCCAGTTCGTACATGAAGCCAAGGTTGTTCGTTGCAGAGCCGATACGGCCCGCTTCCAGCATCCCGCCGAAGGCGTAGAACACCCCGGACAGGGCATAGATGATGAGCAGGTTCAGGGCAACGTTTACGCCAGAGACTTTCGCTGCTTCCGGGTTACCGCCGATAGCGAAGATGTTTTTGCCAAAGCGCGTTTTGTTCCACAGGATCCAGACGAAGGCGACCGCAATCAGCGCATAGAAGGTGATGTACGACAGACGGAAGCTGCCCAGCGCGATAAACCCTTGCGTAAAGGTCGAGAAGCCGCTGTCAAAGCCCGAGATGGGCGAAGCACCGACGAAGTCGTAGTACAGGGAGTTGATACCGTAAACGATGATCATCGTACCCAGGGTGGTGATGAATGGCGTCACGTTCAGGTAGGCGATGATAATACCGTTGATCAGACCAATCACCGCACCGATGGCGCAGACAATCAGGATCACCACGAAAATCGGCATGGTGGCCATTTCCGGGAAGACCTTGTTGGCGTTTTCCATCGACTGCAGCAGGGTTGCCGCGATAACCGCCGCCAGACCTACCTGGCGACCGGCAGAAAGGTCCGTCCCCTGGGTCACGATCAGGCCCGCCACGCCCAGCGCAATGATAATACGCACGGAGGACTGGGTCAGAATGTTACTCAGGTTCAGCAGGCTTAAGAACGTAGGGTCCTGAAAAATGATGATTGCCAGCAAGACTAAAAGAACAACGTAAATACCGCCTTCTTTCAGGTAAGTGAGAAAACTTTTTTTATTTAACGCACTCATGAGGAGCCCCTGATCTTAAAGGTGCAAAGACGCAAGACGCAAAATTTCATTTTGCGTTGTCGTTTTGGTGTCAACAATACCGGCGACGAGACCATTGCTCATAACCAGAATACGGTCCGTGATCCCTAACAATTCCGGCATTTCGGAAGAAATAATAATGATCCCTTTATTCTTTTTCGCCAACTCGGCAATCAGCTGATAAATTTCAAACTTCGCACCGACGTCAATACCGCGGGTCGGCTCATCCAGCATCAGAATTTCTGGCTGGGTTAATAACCAGCGGCCGATAATGACTTTCTGCTGGTTACCGCCTGACAGCGAACCAATCTGGGTGCGGTGGCCTGGCGTTTTCACGCGCATGGAGTCAATTACCCATTGGGTATCGCTCTTCATGCGGGAGTTATCCAGCAGCCCGACTTTGTTTTTGTAATTGCGAATGTTTGAAATTAACGAGTTAAAGTTAATATCCAGATAAGCATAAATACCGGTCGAACGACGCTCTTCCGTCACCAGCGCAAAACCATTATTAATGGCTTCGTTGGCGTTGTGGTTATTGATTTTCTTACCGTGCAGCGTAATGGTGCCTTCGGCTTTCTCACGAATGCCAAACAGGGTTTCCACGATATCGGTACGCTTTGCCCCCACCAGCCCGGCAATCCCCAGGATTTCACCCTTGTGCAGGTCGAAGGAGACATCGCGAATAGACGGCTGACGCAATGAGGTCAGATTGCGCACTTCCAGAATCACTTCACCCGGCTTGTTTTCTTTGTCCGGGAAGCGCTGGTTCAGGGAACGGCCGACCATCATGGCGATGATCTTGTCCATGTCCAGCCCTTCCAGCGGCTGCGTGGCAATCCACTGGCCGTCGCGCAGGATGGTGATCTCATCGCACAGCTGGAAGATCTCTTCCATTTTGTGGGAGATGTACACAATGCCGCAGCCGCGATCTTTCAGCTTACGAATAATGGTAAAAAGGTGGTTAACCTCTTTTTCCGTTAATGACGATGTCGGTTCGTCCATGATGACGATTTTCGCATCATAGGAGAACGCTTTGGCAATTTCGATCATCTGCATCTGGGAGACGGATAATGTTCCCACGCGGGCGCGCGGATCGATATCAATATCCAGCTCGTCGAAAATCGCCTTGGTGTCGCGATACATTTTATCCTGATCGACAAAGACACCTTTGGTGGGATAACGCCCCAACCACATGTTATCCATGACTGAACGCTGCAGCACCAGGTTTAATTCCTGGTGAACCATCGAGATACCGTTTTCCAGTGCTTCTTTCGCTGAATGGAAATCGATCTCTTTCCCCTGAAAAAGAATGCTGCCAGAATCTTTTTGATAGATCCCAAAAAGGCATTTTAATAATGTTGATTTACCCGCACCGTTCTCCCCCATTAAGGCATGAATAGAGTGAGGACGCACTTTTAAATTAACATTATCGAGTGCCTTAACGCCGGGAAATGACTTGTTGATACCGCTCATTTCCAACAGGTATTCACCGGATGACTGAGTTGTTGTGCTGACCATAATTATACCTTGTTGGCCTCGCATATCGCGTTATAAAAGGGCGCAACGAATTGCGCCCAGTGGAGACAGTACCGCTTACTTATTTACCGATAAACTCAGCCAGGTTGGACTGGTCTACGCCCACGTAAGGTACGCGAACGATTTTGTTGTCAATTTTCCAGTTAGTGCCATCTGCCGCACCTTTGCCATCGGCCAGGTTTTTCGCCAGATCGAAGGTCGCTTTCGCCTGGTTGTTGGCATCGTTCAGCACGGTACCGGCCATCGCACCGGATTTAACCAGCGCCAGCGCTTCTGGCAGCGCATCCACACCGAATACCGGGATAGAGGACTTGTTGTGTGCTTTCAGCGCTTCTACCGCACCCATTGCCATCGCATCGTTGTTGGCGATAACCACTTCGATTTTGTTGGCGTTAGGGCCGGACAGCCACGCGTCCATCTTATCTTTCGCCTGAGCGGTATCCCACATCGCGGTATCTAACGCCAGCTGCTGGGTTTTCAGGCCCTTGTCGTTCAGCTCTTTGATAACGTAGGTGGTACGCGCTTCAGCATCCGGGTGGCCAGGTTCGCCTTTCAGCAGCACGAACTGAATCTGACCGTCTTTGTTCAGGTCCCAGTTCGGGTTCGCCGCCCAGTGTTTCGCGATCAGATCGCCCTGAATAATACCGGACTCTTTGGAGTCGGTACCGACGTAATACGCTTTATCGTAGCTATCCAGCGCCTTACGGGAAGGTTCTTTGTTGAAGAAGACGATCGGCACGTTCTGGCCGCGCGCTTTTTCAATAACCGTGCCTGCTGCAGCCGGGTCAACCAGGTTGATGGCCAGGGCTTTCACGCCTTTCGCCAGCAGAACGTCGATCTGGTCGTTCTGTTTGGACTGGTCATTCTGGGAGTCGTTCATCAGCAGCTGAACGTCTGGCGCTGCTTTCGCATCTTTCTCAATCGCTTTACGCACAACAGACATGAAGTTGTCGTCGTATTTATAGATGGTCACACCAATACGGGTATCCGCAGCGTGCGCTGCTGCACCAAAAAGCATGCTTGCCATTACAGCAGACAGGGTCAACACCTTCTTATTCATGGTATCTCCGGTTTTTTTTATGCAGGGTAGTTCTTGTGAATAACGAGCGGCGGGCAGATGTTAATAAAACGTTACTGACAGCCGAGGTTCACTTATAAAATTTCTCTCTTCCGTGTTCGGTAACGCTCCAGAAATGCGTTTTATTCGTTGTTTGCGGCACATTGGCTATAGTGAAAGTGAATAATCACTGTTACATAGCGTTTCAGCCCCTAAAACGCTGACATCATAGTCAGCGCCTTGTTAAGATACTGTGAATTTACTCACAGATTGAAAACGGTTACATCACCACATGTAATCAGTTAGTGATCGGAACCACAGTTTGCCGGGCCGCGACGGAGTGGCGACGCACTAAAGTCGGCATGAAACAGTGTGTTGCCCCCGGATCCAGCATGCCAGCAGCCCCCTGTAACGCCAGCTCAGTCGCCAGTTTCGCCATAGAGGCAATGGGATAACGCACGGTTGTCAGCTGCGGGTCGGTGTAACGGGCAATCGGGATATCATCGAAACCAATGAGTGATAAATGCTGTGGCACCGCAATCCCGTTATCTTTCAGCGCCGTCAGGGCGCCTGCCGCCATGCTGTCGTTATAGGCAAACACCGCAGACAGCTGCAGATTGCGGCCCAGCAGCTCTACCATCGCCGCTTCACCGCCCTGCATGTCCGGCGTGCCGGTCCCCACCCAGCTTTCGGATGGCGTAATGCCGTGCTCTTTCAGGGCGTTTTGCCACCCTTCGCGCCGCAGTTCGTCATCTTCAATCTGATGGCTGGAGGCCAGATAACCGATCCGCTGATGTCCATTGTTGATGAGCATTTTCGTGGCCATCATGGCGCCGCTAACGTTATCCAGCCCGACGCAGCGGTGGGCATAGCCGGGGACGATGCGGTTGATCAGCACCATACCCGGGATCTGCTCCATCAATCCGGTTAGCTCTTCATCGCTCAGGGCTTTTGAATGGACAATCAAGGCGTTACAGCGCTGGCGGATCAGCACTTCAATGGCATGACGTTCTTTTTCCGCCTCATGATAGCTATTGCCGATCAGGACATATTTCTGATGCTGCTGGGCGACCATATCGACCGCTTTCACCAGTGCGCCGAAAAAGGCATCTGAGACATCCATCACCACCACGCCGATGGTGTCGCTAACCTGCGTCGCAAGCGCCTGAGCATTGGCATTTGGCCGGTACCCGAGCTGGGTCACGGCCTTCATTACGGTTTCACGGGTTTCAGGGCTGACCAGCGCGCTATTGTTGAGCACGCGTGAGACGGTAGCCACAGAAACGCCCGCCTGACGGGCGACGTCACGAATGGTGATCATATTCACCATCCTTCAAAGGATTGCAGCAACTCACAGACACCCCCTGTGTTTAGCAAGGTGGCTATTTTGGCAGCGAGAGAAAGGGGACTACGTGAAGAAGCTCACAGTCATGAAAACGCTTACATCCGTTTTGTTAATGATTGTGATCCAGATCGTTATCTGGATGTATTTTTCAATGATATCCCTGAAGCACGTGCGGTTAACTGACGCCATACCCACTCCAGCGGTCCCTGGCGGAAATAGCGTAGCCAGAGCACAGAAAACGCCAGGTTTACCGCCCAGACCGGAATAACAAACGCCAGCAGCGTAAGGCGGTCGAATTTCATAAACAGGCCAAAGCGATAGAAAAGCGTGGTGCAAATCAGCGTTTGCAGGAGGTAATTGCTTAACGCCATGCGGCCCACGCAGGCGATAGCGCTGACCATCCACAGACGAGAAAGCGAGGGCCAGAAGCCGTAGATCAGCGCCGCGTAGCCGATGGTCTGAAACGGCGCGCTCAGTTCACGCGGCACCTGGAGCAGGAACGCGCACCAGCGGTAATCCCAGTGGATGTGCCACTGCACCATCACCGCCGGGAGATTAATCAGCACGCCGAGCAGCACCAGACCGGCGCCGGTGCGACGATAGTGACGCAGGCTGAATTCCCCTTTCAGCCAGCCGGTGCGCATCAGTGACGCGCCCATCAGCATCATGCCCGCCTGCTGCCAGCCGTATTGCGCGCCCAGCGCAAGGAGGTTGTCCCCCAGCATATCCGCGCGGTTGCTTATCGCTTCCGTACCGCCCTTCAGCTTCCAGAACTGCTCGTACTGCAGGTTAGCGGCATCCGGGATCCAGGCACGGTTTGTCGTCTCGCCGGAGATCATCCCCAGCAGCAACAGCACTCCCAGCCCCATGACATAGAGCATCACCCCGGTGTTGAACAGGCTTTTAACGCTGTGCGCATCGCGAATGAGGCGCCAGCAGATGAGCCCGACTAACCCATAGGCAAGAAGAATATCGCCGTCCCAGAAGAACAGGCCATGGATAAAGCCGAGGATAACCAGCAGCGTCAGGCGCGACTGGATCCAGCGCGTGCCGCGTTTGAGGAGAAGCTGCAGGCCTGCGCCAAACAGCAGGGCAAAGAGCGTGAGGAATTTGACCTGCGCAAAGAGATCGAGGATTGCCCAGGTCCAGGCATCACTGCGGGTAATGTCGCCATACCACGCGGGATTGAGATACGCCGCCTTCGGCAAACCGAAGGCGGTGATATTAAGCAGCAGGATACCGAGAATGGCGACGCCGCGAACAAAATCGAGCGTGACGTTTCGCTCCATGGTCCCTGCCCTGTAAGACTTAGTTGTGGTGACGTACGGCGCGCAGGAACTCCTGGCGGGTATTCTGGCTCGATTTAAACAGACCGCCCAGCGAGGTTGTAGTGGTCGCACTGGTGGCATCGCGCACGCCGCGCGCTTTCACGCAGTAGTGAACCGCGTCGATAGAGACGGCCACGTTATTGGTGCCCAGCAGCGTTTGCAGCGCGGTCAGGATCTGCTGGGTCAGACGCTCCTGCACCTGCGGACGCTGAGCGAAGAACTGCACGATGCGGTTGATCTTCGACAGGCCAATCACCGTGTCTTTAGGGATATACGCCACGGTCGCTTTACCGTCGATGGTCACGAAATGGTGTTCGCAGGTGCTGGTTAGCGTGATATCGCGAACCGTCACCATCTCATCCACTTTCATCTTGTTTTCAATGACGGTGATTTTCGGGAAGTTGGCGTAATCCAGGCCCGAGAAAATTTCGTCGACGTACATTTTTGCGATGCGGTGCGGCGTCTCCATCAGACTGTCGTCACTCAGATCGAGATTCAGCAGCTCCATGATGTCGGTCATATGACCGGCAATCAGACGCTTGCGGGTTTCATTGTCCAAGTCCTGTACGGGCGGACGCAGTGGCGTTTCAAGACCGCGCGCAACCAGGGCTTCGTGGACCAGGGCAGCTTCTTTACTGAGTGATGACATTTTGTTCTCCTGCAGGTGTGGCGTCTTTTGCCCTCGTTGTGGCAAAAGTATGCGTTCATTGTGCGTGAGGCGGCGCACATAATCCAGTATTCACGACGATAATTATTGCAATTGCTGTTGCCTTTCAGCGTGACGATTCCAGACCAGGGCTCCTCCAACGAACAGCGCCACGCCCGCCAGCCCCAGCGCCGGCTCCAGCCGGTGGGTAAGCCAGGTTGATAACGCCGAAGTGACGGGGCCAATCAATTGCCCAATCGCATACCCGGTGGTGAGCAGGCCCGCCATATAGCGCGTGTGGTTTGGCGCCAGCTCGCGACCGTATAAAAGAGAGAGCTGCACGGCACACAAAAAGCCGCCGCCCACCAGCAGTCCGCCCGTCAGCAACCCGCCAATCCCCGGCAGCAGCCAGGCCGCCAGCACGCCCGCCCCCTGTAACCACAGTACGATAGCCAGCCTGCGGTTAGCCGTTGAGGTATGGCGTAACAGAATACTGAGCGCAATCCCCACCACGGCGGCGAGACCAAAAATCGGCCAGACAAACTGGGCAAACAGGCTGCCGGGAAAACGCACGGCCGCCATTTGCGACAGGAAGGTCGCCGGGAGGATATAGCCAAACCCGGCCAGGCTGTAGCTCCAGACCAGACGCGTCAAATCCGCCGTCAGCACCAGCGGCTCCGGCGCGGTGCCGGGTCGATGGAGCTGCCCGGATCGCGGCAGGTAGCGCGCCACCAGGGCAATCAGCACCAGCGCCAGCACGCCGTAGATTTGCCATGCCGCCCCGGCCGACAGGGACTTCGCCTGAATATAGACGGCGAGCAGGCCGCTCAGCGCAATGCCTGCCCCCGGCCCGGCAAATACGGCAGCGCTCAGACCCGGTTTACCCAGCTGTCCCAGCCGTTCGTTAGTCCAGGCGGCAATGAGAACCATCGACCAGCCGCTCATGCAGCCGATGACAAAACGCAGCAGGCCGTGCACGACGGCGTTCTCCGCCGCCGCGGAGAGCAGCGTCAGCGCCACCGCGCCGGTGATGCCAAGCCAGAGGCGCGTTTCAACGAAGCGGTGCGCACGCATCGCATCCCACGCGCCCACCAGATAGCCCAGATAGTTCATCGCCGCCACCAGACCCGCGCTGGTCAGCGTAAGCTGTCCGGCAGCAATCATCAGCGGCACCTGGGGCGTAAAGGCAAAGCGCCCTATCCCCATCGCCACCACCAGCACGACAAACCCACTGAGCGCAATACGCAGCGCCATGACCGCTCCAATTGTTAAAGAAAAGTAAATTTATGATGCAGCATCTCGCCGTCTGGCGAAAGTGAAAGTTACTCACAGGTCAATGAAAAGGCTGTATTATGGTTTTTATGAATACGCATTCTCATTAAGGAGCCCTGCATGGAACTGCTCGAAGAGCACCGTTGTTTTGAAGGTCGACAGCAGCGCTGGCGGCACGACTCCACCACCCTGAACTGTGCAATGACGTTCAGCATTTTCCTGCCGCCGACGGAAAATCCACCGGTTCTGTTCTGGCTTTCCGGCCTGACCTGCAACGACGAAAACTTCACCACCAAAGCGGGCGCGCAGCGTATTGCCGCCGAGCTGGGCATTGCGCTGGTGATGCCAGACACCAGCCCGCGTGGCGACGATGTGGCCGACGATGCCGGATACGACCTGGGCAAAGGCGCCGGGTTTTATCTCAATGCGACCGAGCAGCCCTGGGCGCGCCACTACCGCATGTATGATTACCTTCGTGATGAACTTCCTGCGCTGGTGCAGTCGCAGTTTGCGGTCGGCGAGCGCTGCGCAATCAGCGGCCACTCAATGGGCGGACACGGCGCGCTCATCATGGCGCTGAAAAATCCGGGGAAATACGTCAGCGTGTCGGCATTTGCACCGATTGTGAACCCAACACAGGTGCCGTGGGGGCAGAAAGCCTTCACACACTATCTGGGTGAGGATGCGGAAAAATGGCAGGCATGGGACAGCTGCGCGCTGATGCTGGCCAGCAAAGCTGAAGAGGCCATTCCCACCCTTATCGATCAGGGTGATGCGGACCAGTTCCTCGCCGGACAGCTACAGCCTGCGGTGCTGGCAGAAGCGGCACGCCAGAAAGACTGGCCGCTGACGCTGCGCATTCAGCCGGGATACGATCACAGCTATTACTTCATTGCGTCCTTTATTGAGGATCATCTCCGCTTCCATGCGGAGCATTTATTTGCATAAGCGCTGCCTGTTTTGCCCGGTGGCGCTTCGCTTACCGGGCCTACGGGCCTGTGCCCTTATGTAGGCCGGGTAAGGCGCAGCCGCCACCCGGCACATTACCCCATCAGAACTTATAATCCACACCGACAAAGTAGCGACGGCCATCTTCCGTGTAGCTGTAATCGTCGCGGCTCAGATCTTTGTCCAGCAGGTTCTGCACGCCCGCACGCAGCTTCACGCTTTTCGTCGCCTGCCACGCGGCGCCGGTATTCCAGATAACATAACCACCCGGCGTTGGGTCGCTGCTGGTCAGCGCGCGTTTCTCACCGGTGTAGTTGCCCTGAACATAGAACGACCAGTCCTGCGTCGCCTTCCAGTCAACGGTCCCGTTGGCGGTATGGAACGGCAGATCGGACAGCGGCTTGTTGCCACCGTTGCTGATATCACGACCGTCGTTGTAGGTGTAGTTCAGCGTCACTTTCCAGTCGTCCGCCAGCGGGAATTTCAGCTCGGTCTCCACCCCGCGGATGCGCGCCTTGTTGACGTTGTAGTAGCGGAATATCGGTTCACCGTCCGCATTCAGGCCAACATAGTTAGGGTAGCTCTGCGCCTGCTTCGCATTGGCCGTACGGCTGATGCTGATGCGGTCATCGACGTTATTCTGGAAGGTGGTCACGCTGGCCTGCACGCCCTCTAACCAGCCCTCTTCCCCGCTGTAGTACAGACCGAACTCGAAGCTCTCGCTGGTCTCCGGTTTCAGATCCGGGTTACCGACAATCTCACAGGCACCGCGGCACGAGCCGGTGATCCAGTCCGGGCTCAGCTGCAGCAGTGACGGCGCTTTAAACGCGGTCGCCCAGCCCCCTTTCACCGTTACGGTATCGGTCGCGTTGTAGACCAGATAGGCGCGCGGGCTCCAGTGGTTGCCGTAGGTATCATGGTCATCCATACGGATGCCGGTGGTCAGCGCCAGAGGTTCAAAGATACGCCACTCGTCCTCCAGGAACAGGGCATACTGGCTTGTCGACGTACTGCTGCCGGAACCGCCCGTCAGGTTGACCGGATCCTTCAGCTTATCGTGACGCCATTCGCCGCCGAAGGTCATCAGCTGGTTGATGTCGCCCAGCGGCAGCACGTATTTCCCGTCCACCGCGTTGCTCTCGGAGGTGATCGTATTGCTGTTGCCCGGGTTTTTGTTATCCACCTTCTCGCCGTACACCTTCAGCTCGCTGTTGCCGACGCCCCAGCGGCCGTTGTGGCTGAGAGAGTAGTTCTGACGCTCAAGGCGGTTTTTGTCGAGAGAATCCGAGTCACGATCCTGACGGTCGAAACCGTAGCCCGCCGTAAAGTCATGATTTTCAGACGGCGTCCAGGCGAACTCCACATTCGCATCGCGGCTGGTGAAGCCTTCAATGCGCGGTGTTTCACCGCTCGCCGTGGTAGAGGACTTCTGCTGACCGTCTTTCTCACGCTTTGCGAGGCTACCGTAGGCTTTCAGCCCCAGCAGACCGTCCACCAGCGGACCGCTGGTATAGAATTGACCGTTGTAGGTGTCTCCACGGTCGCGATGTTCCTGAATTGTGGAATCGGCGCTCAGAGTACCCGTCCATTTCTGGCCGATTTTTTTGGTGATAATGTTTACCACGCCGCCCAGCGCATCGGAGCCGTAAAGAGAAGACATCGGCCCACGCACCACTTCAATTCGTTCGATGGCGTCAACCGGCACCCAGTTGAGGTCGAAATCATTATGGCGGAACACCGCGTTACGGGAATTGACGCGCTTGCCGTCGATCAGGATCAGCGTGTAGCTGCTGTCCAGTCCGCGAATACTTACCCCTTTACGGTTGTCCCCTTCGCTCGTGAGCTGCACGCCCGGCACATCCCGTAACACATCTTTCAGGTTCTGAACGGGTTTGCGCTGCAAATCTTCCTGGGTGATGACGCTGATGCTTGCCGGTGCGTCTTTCAGGTTTTGCTCGGTCGCGGAGGCCGTAACAACCATTGTGTCGCCGGATTCCGCTGCGATAACAGGCAGGGCCAGGGACATTGCGGACGCGCAAAGTCCTCCCCTGACGAAGGGATTCAACCTAAACATTCCATATCTCCATGAGGTAAATACAACTCAATCAAATCATCATTGCTCACAGCGTCTTCCTGGCCGCCCACATCTCCGGTGGGTCGGTGACACGCTTATTTTTGATAACGATAAAGCAAACGATAATTATTATCAATTAAATTGTTAAGAAATATATCTTTGTTTCAGGGGGCGGGAATAAAAAAGCCCGCTCAAACGAGCGGGCTAATAGAGAGGAAGTGCGGTTATTGTTTAAATCGTTCCGGGAATTCCATTTCACTGTAGCGAACGAAGTGTGTTCCTTTCGTCAGCTTGTAACCAAACCAGATGACGAGGAACAGCGGAATGCCAATGTAGGTTGCCGTGACGGCGCCCCAGTCAATGGTGTCCGCCAGGAACGCTTCATAGTTCTGTCCCAGCGTAATGATCAGGCACAGAATGAAGGCGAAAATGGGACCCAGCGGGAAGAAGCCGGAGCGATACGGCAGCTGGTTAACGTCATAACCCTGTTTGACGTAGCCACGGCGGAAACGATAGTGGCTAATGGCAATCCCCAGCCAGGCAATAAAGCCCGTCATCCCGGAGGTGTTAAGCAGCCACAGGTACACCGTCTGGTTGCCAAACATAGAGGTCAGGAAGCACAGACCGGCGATCACCGTAGTGGCGTATAGCGCGTTACGCGGTACGCCGCCACGGGACAGCTTCGCGAAAATACGCGGTGCTTTACCGTCGCATGCCAGCGTGTAGAGCATACGGGTGGACGCGTACATCCCGGAGTTACCGGCTGACAGTACAGCGGTCAGGATAACGGCGTTCATCACTGCCGCGGCAGAAAGCAGACCGGCGTGCTGGAAGACCAGCGTGAACGGGCTAACGCTAATGTCTTTAACGTCATTACGCAGCAGGCTTGGATCGGTGTACGGAATGATCAGGCTGATAATCAGGATCGCGAACACATAGAACAGCAGGATACGCCAGAAGACCTGACGAACCGCGCGCGGAATATTCTTCTCCGGGTTCTCTGACTCACCGGCAGCAATGCCAATCAGCTCGGTTCCCTGGAAGGAGAAGCCGACAATCATTGCCACGCCAATCATTGCCGACAGTCCACCGGCAAACGGCGCATCGCCTATTGTCCAGTTACTCCATCCCGCAGGTTCTGCGCCTTTGAAAATACCAACGATCATCGCCACACCGACGACGATAAAGATGATGACGGTTGCCACTTTGATCAAAGAGAACCAGTATTCCGCTTCGCCGAAACCGCGCACGGAGATGTAGTTCAGCAGGAAGATGACGGCCAGGAACAGGGCGCTCCAGATCCAGCCCGGCGTATCCGGGAACCACCAGTTCATCACCAGCTGTGCGGCGACAAGGTCAACGGCGATGGTGACCGCCCAGTTGTACCAGTAGTTCCAGCCCAGCGCGAAGCCGAAGCCTTCTTCAACGTATTTTTGACCGTAGGTCGAGAACGAACCGGATACCGGCATGTACGCGGCCAGTTCGCCGAGACTGGTCATCAGGAAGTACACCATCAGGCCAATCAGGATATAAGAGAAAAGTGCCCCACCCGGGCCGGCTGCCGAAATCGTTGCGCCAGAGGCAACGAAAAGACCTGTACCGATTGAGCCGCCAATGGCGATCATCGTCAGGTGACGCGCCTTGAGTTCACGACGTAGCGTGGGCGCTTCTGTGGTTTTAATTTCTGAAACCATATGAAAATGCTGTCCATTTAATAAATGAGGCGCGATTGTAGCAGACGATCCGCGTTCCTTCCGGCAGAAATACTCAGTTATAAGAGAGCTTCATGACGCGGCCAGGATTATAAGTAAAGCATAATTTTTCCCTCTCCCCTTTGGGGTGAGGGACGCTGTCAGATTTCGCAATAGCGCAGAAAACGCTGCAGGGAGCTGGAAAGGTGTTTCTGACGATGATGAATGCACCACAGCGTGCGCACCAGCTTCGGCAGCGGGATGGGGATTTCAACCAGCGATCCGGTTTCAAGCTGTTCGGCAATAACGCGCCGGGAAAGACAGCTGATGCCCAGCCCGTGGCGCACGGCGTGCTTAATGGCCTCAGAGTTCCCAAGCTCCATCCCTAACTGGAAATGCGGCAGATGGGAAAGCAGCAGATAATCGACAATTTCACGCGTGCCGGAGCCCTGCTCGCGCAGGATCCACTGCGCCTGCGCCAGCCTCTCCAGCGTCACCTCTCCCTGCAATAACGACGAGGCCGGGGACGCAAACACCGCCAGCTCGTCTTCCAGCCAGGGCTCGGCAATGATATCAACGTTATGGCAGGGACCTTCGATGAGGCCGATATCCACACGGAAGTCGATCACTGCGTTGATGACGTCCTGGCTATTGCCCACGCTCATCTCCAGCGGCAGGCTCGGGAAATCCCGGCGGTAGCGGGCAATCACTTCCGGCAGAATGTAGTTCCCGATGGTGCTGCTGGCGTAAACGCGGATCGCACCGTTATCTTCGCGGAACAGCTGCTCGATTTCGATTGCCTGCTCGAGCAGCGCCAGCGCGCGCGGATAAAGAAGACGACCGTGCTCGTTGACCACCAGACGCTTGCCTACCCTGTCAAAAAGCTGAACGCCCAGCTGTCCTTCAAGATCGGTTAACGCCGCGCTGACCGCAGACTGTGAGAGCGCCAGCATTTGTGACGCCTGGGTCGTCGAGCCGCTTTTCAGCACCTCGGCAAAGACTTCCAGCTGACGCAGAGTAATGTGCATGGTTGCTTACCACTTATATAGATTGATTATAAGTATATAATCAATTTTATTTTTAAGCCAGAGCGCCGTAACCTTTAGCCAGACAAAGGAGAAGGTTATGTCAGAAATCACCTTACAACATCATCGTACAGTGTGGCACTTCGTGCCGGGTCTTGCGCTCAGCGCTGCAGTCACCGCCGTAGCGCTATGGGGCGGCAGCATCCCGGCCATCGCAGGCGCAGGTTTCAGCGCGCTGACGCTCGCCATTTTGCTCGGCATGGTCGTGGGTAACACCGTTTACCCGCATATCTGGAAATCCTGCGACGGCGGCGTAATCTTTGCCAAGCAGCATCTGCTGCGTCTTGGGATCATTCTTTACGGCTTCCGTCTTACCTTTTCGCAGATTGCGGATGTGGGTGCGAGCGGGATCGCCATCGACGTTCTGACCCTGACCAGCACCTTTTTACTGGCCTGTTTTATCGGCCAGAAAATGTTTGGCCTGGACAGGCAAACCAGCTGGCTGATCGGTGCCGGGAGCAGTATCTGTGGCGCAGCGGCGGTGCTGGCCACGGAACCCGTCGTGAAGGCCGAAGCCAGCAAGGTAACGGTGGCGGTAGCGACGGTGGTGATCTTCGGTACGCTGGCGATTTTCCTCTACCCGGCCATGTATCCGCTGGTTGCCCACTGGTTCAGCCCGGAAACCTACGGCATCTATATCGGTTCGACCATGCACGAAGTGGCCCAGGTGGTCGCTGCAGGACATGCCATTAACCCGGACGCCGAAAACGCAGCGGTGATTGCCAAAATGCTGCGCGTGATGATGCTGGCCCCGTTCCTGATTTTCCTGGCCGCACGGGTTAAACAACTGGCTCCGGCGGGCGGCAGCGAGAAAAGTAAAATCACCATTCCGTGGTTTGCGATCCTGTTCATTGTTGTGGCGATTTTTAACTCCTTCCACCTGCTGCCGAAAGCGGTGGTGGATATGCTGGTGACGCTGGATACCGTACTGCTGGCGATGGCCATGGCGGCACTGGGGGTGACCACACACGTCAGCGCGCTGAAAAAAGCTGGTGCGAAACCGCTGCTGATGGCGCTGGTACTCTTCATCTGGCTGATTGTTGGCGGCGGCGCGATTAACCTCGCGGTCCACAGCCTGATGGCATAAACCACTACATCCTTCTCCTGTTAACCCGCTATCATAAGCATTTCGGGTTAACAGGAGTCCCTTTATGAAATATGTTGGAGCGCACGTCAGCGCTGCAGGTGGCCTTGCGAATGCCGCCATTCGTGCCGCCGAAATTGAGGCGACCGCTTTCGCCCTGTTCACCAAAAATCAGCGCCAGTGGCGCACCGCACCGCTCACCGCTGAGGTGATTGATGATTTCAAAGCCGCCTGTGAGAAATACCGCTACGGGCCCGGCCAGATCCTCCCCCACGACAGCTACCTGATCAACCTCGGTCACCCGGTTGAAGAGGCGCTGGAAAAATCCCGCGAGGCGTTTCTTGATGAAGTACAGCGCTGCGAACAGCTGGGGCTGACGCTGCTGAACTTCCATCCGGGTAGCCATCTGATGCAGATCGACGAAGATGCCTGCCTGGCGCGCATTGCCGAATCCATCAACATCACCCTGGACAAGACCAAAGGCGTTACCGCGGTGATTGAGAATACCGCTGGTCAGGGCAGCAACCTCGGCTTTAAGTTCGAACATCTGGCGGCGATTATCGACGGCGTGGAGGATAAATCCCGCGTGGGCGTGTGCATTGATACCTGCCACGCGTTTGCCGCCGGTTATGACCTGCGCACCACCGAGGCAACGAAAAACACGTTTGATGAGTTCGAGCGCATTGTGGGCTTTAAGTACCTGCGCGGAATGCACTTAAACGATGCGAAAAGCGCCTTTGGTAGCCGCGTTGACCGCCACCACAGCCTGGGCGAAGGCAACATTGGCCACGATGCGTTTCGCTTTATTATGCAGGACGCCCGCTTCGACGGTATTCCGATGGTGCTGGAAACCATTAATCCGGACATCTGGGCAGAAGAGATTGCCTGGCTGAAGGCACAGCAACCCGCTGAACAGGCGGCATAAAAAAAGCCGGGTGCGTAATGCAACCCGGCTTTTTTGTTGTTTATCGCTTACGCTGCTTTTGCCACAACTTCCGCTTCCGGACGTTTCAGCACCGCGTAAGAGAGGCCCGCCACCAGCGTACCGGCAACAATCGCCAGCAGGTAGCCCAGTACCGGGGTGATGGCGCCAGGGATCAGCAGCACGAACAGACCGCCGTGTGGTGCCATCAGCTTCGCACCGACAGCCATAGAGATCGCCCCCGTTACCGCACCGCCTACGATACAGCACGGCAGCACACGCATTGGGTCACGCGCCGCGAACGGAATCGCCCCTTCGGTGATGAAGCACAGACCCAGCACCAGCGCGGCTTTACCGCCTTCCTGCTGCGCTTTATCGAACTTACGACGGGCAATAATCGTCGCCAGACCGAGCGCCAGCGGAGGCACCATACCTGCCGCCATGATCGCCGCCATTGGCGCGTAGGTCTGGGTACTCAGCAGGCCCACACCAAAGGCGTACGCCGCTTTGTTCACCGGACCACCCATGTCGGTACACATCATGCCGCCGAGGATTGCACCCAGCAGAACCGCATTCGCGGTACCCATGGTTTGCAGCCAGTGAGTCAGACCCGCCAGGATGCCCGCAACCGGCTTACCAATCAGGTAAATCATCGCCAGACCGACCACCAGGCTGGAAATCAGAGGGATGATCAGGATCGGCTTCAGCGCTTCCATACTCTGCGGCAGCTTCAGCTTCGAGCTAATCAGCTTCGCGACGTAACCGGCGAGGAAGCCCGCGATGATACCGCCGATAAAGCCGGAACCGGTGCTCACGGCCAGCATGCCGCCGATAAGACCCGGCGTCAGGCCAGGACGGTCAGCAATGGAGAAGGCAATAAAGCCCGCCAGAACCGGCACCATCAGGGCGAAGGCTGAGCCACCGCCGATCTGCATCAGCGCAGCCGCCAGCGTACCTTGTTCTTTAAACGCGGTGATACCAAACGCGAACGAGAGCGCGATACACAGACCGCCCGCGACCACCATCGGCAGCATGTAAGACACACCGGTCAGCAGGTGGCGATAGGCGCCAGCGGACTCTTTCTTCCCTTCCGTCGCGGTCTGACGCGCGCCGGTTGCCTGATACGGCTTCGCTTCTACCAGCGCTTTATCAAACTCCTGCGCGGTCTTTTTCAGCGCCAGGCCGGTGGAGGTACGGTACATTGGCTTACCGGCAAATTTCGCGAGGTCCACTTCGATATCCGCCGCCACAATCACCAGATCGGCCTCCGCCACTTCTTCAGGGGTGATCGCGTTGCCGGCACCGACGGAGCCGCGTGTTTCAACTTTTACCCACCAGCCGCGTTTTTTCGCTTCGGTTTCAATGGCTTCAGCCGCCATAAAGGTGTGAGCCACCCCCGTCGGGCAGGCCGTCACCGCCACAATGCGTTTCGGGCCCGTGGCCGTAGCCGGTGCCGTCGCGACAGGCGCGCTGTAGACAGACGCATGACCTTTCGCTTCGCTCAGGAACAGTTCCGGGTGTGCCACCGCGCGATTAATATCGCCCAGCCACACTTTTTTGCCGTTCAGCGCACTGTCAGCCGGGATTTTGTCGCCCAGGACAATGGCCAGTTCTGCATCGCCTGGATTATCGATAATCTCCAGATGTGCTTTTTGTGCCGCCGCGCCTAGCAAGGTCTTCGCCATATAGGCGCGAGCCTGTCCGAGACCGGAGTCAATGATCAGCAGCGTTTTCATTATTCCTCTCCTGCTGTTAGTTAAAAGGTTTTAAGTCAACGCGCGCCATCATCGCGGCTAACTGGGTACGATCGGTAATACCGACATTGCTCTGGCTGACGGCCAGGGCAGCAACGGCAGTGGCAAGACGTAAGGTATGTTCACTGGATTCCCGCATCAGCAGACCATAAATCAGGCCGCCAACCATGGAATCCCCTGCGCCAACGGTACTCACAACTTCCATTGACGGCGGTTTGGCGATCCATTCGCCAGACGCGTTAACCCACAACGCGCCTTCTGCACCAAGCGAGATCACCACGTGAGCGATACCCTGCTCGCGCAGCGCATGGGCAGCGTCAATCACATCTTTTAATTCTGGCAGCTTACGACCCGCCCAGATCTCCAGCTCGCGGCGATTCGGCTTCACCAGCCACGGTGAGGCTTTCAGGCCCGCAACCAGCGCGTCACGGCTGCTGTCAAAAATGATGCATGGGCACTGGCTGCGCAGGCGCGTCATCCAGTCGGTAAAGGCTTCCGGGCTCACGCCGGACGGCAGGCTGCCGCTGACGCAGACCATGTCAAACTGCCCCAGCCAGGTCAGCGAGTCGTTGACAAAGCGCTCCCAGTCAGACGCCGTCACTTCGAAGCCCGAGAAGTTCAGATCGGTTACTTCACCGTCTTTTTCCGTCAGCTTAACGTTGATACGGGTACGGCCCTGAACAACCTGAAAACGGTTGGCAATGCCCAGCTCGCTGAACAGCTGCTGGAAACCGTCCTGATTGTCTTTACCGAGGAATCCGCCCACGGTGACATCAATACCGAGATCCTTGAGCACTTTCGCGACGTTAATCCCTTTGCCCGCAGCATGCAGGCCGGTGGTACGCACGAGGTTGACTTCGCCGCGCTCAATTTCCGGGCAAAATCCTACCAGGTCATAAGCCGGGTTCAGCGTAATAGTCGCAACACGTCTGCTCATTATGCGCCCTCCCCCAGACCTGCCGCGATGGCATCGCCAATCGCTTTCAGCGCCTGTTCAGCATCGGCACCCTGCGCGGTGAAACGCAGACGATGGCCTTTCTTCACGCCCAGCGCGACCACTTTCATCAGACTACGGCCGTTGGCCGGTTTGCCCGTGCCGTCAAGATTCGCCACGGTAATCTCACTCTCGAATTGTTTAATGGTATTCACCAGCATGGTGCCCGGACGGGCATGCAGGCCGTGTTCGTTACGCACCACGAACTCCGCGGTTTGCACGTCATCCGTCAGCGCATCATCACTGGTCAGCAGTGCCAGCACGGTGGAGGCATCAGCGTTCAGCAGCTTTTCAGCTTTGTTGTTCAGCAGCAGGTCGCCCAGACGCTTCAGCACGGAAACCGGCTGTTCATCAGCCATCGCCACGGTCACCAGCATGGCCGCGCGTTCGCCTTCTACGTCAAATGCCGTGGCCGCACGGCTCACGGCAATCGCACTGCGCAGGTTGCCTTCAGCACTGTCGTTCAGCCAGATACCCTGACCCAGATTCAACGGCTTATCGTTAATCACGCGCGTCACAAAGGTGGCATCCGCCGCGCCGGCTTCTTTCAGGCGGCCCGCGTTCAGCGCCTGCAGCGTCACCAGATCGGAAGCAACTACATCCAGCGTCAGCGTTTCATTATCCAGTTTCAGCGCTTCACTCTGTTTTTCGCCCATCAGCAAGGCGCGCAGCTCTTCCGCGGTGGTGGCGGATTTAAGCTGTTCAGCCACCGCGTCATCGCTCAGGACATGCGTCAGCTGACGCAGCAGACCTAAGTGTTCGTCGCTGCTGGCCGCGATACCGATGGCCACATAGGCCACCTGACCGTCTCCCCAGAGAACGCCCTGCGGGAACTGGTAAACCTTAACGCCGGTTTTCAACACCTGATCGCGGGTGTCGGTGGTGCCGTGCGGAATGGCGATCCCATTGCCGAGGAAGGTTGAGGTCTGCTGCTCGCGCGCCAGCATGCCGTTGACATAGCCGTCCGCGACGTTACCCGCCTGCACAAGCGCAGCGGCAACCTGGCGAATAGCCTCTTCTTTATCCCCGGCCTGAGCGCCCGGGTGGATATCCTGAACAGATAACTGGAACATGGTTCTCCACTCCTGCTGAACTTGAATCGTTTCAGCTTTAATGAGAAAAAATGCGCTAGCCTGCTCCGTTTGTTAAAACAAGATAGCGCTGAAACGTTTCAAAAAGTCTTGCGCTTTCTGCAATGCCTTGCAAGAAAACTCGTATTTCAGATTGCAGAATTTAGAGATACAGCACATTTCTTCTTCGTTCAGCTGAATTTTGCTGAAGTTCAGCAAGTCAGTTTCAGCTAAGGTCAGCCGATGTGGATGCAAGATGAAATGCCATTTTGATTTTTCGTGGCATCATTGACCGCACCCACTGTTTATTTTTTAGCTGACGGCGTACACTCCGCCCCTCTCTGCTACTCGCTAATTATAAAACATGCATAACATCCCTGCGGCTGCCTCGCCGAAGCCCTTTGATTTGACCTCAGCGGCCTTCCTGATTGTTGCCTTCTTCACGGGCATTGCCGGTGCGTTACAGACGCCGACGCTGAGCTTATTTTTGACCAATGAGGTTCATGTTCGTCCGGCGCTGGTTGGCTTCTTTTTTACCGGAAGCGCCATCATCGGCATCCTGGTCAGTCAGTTCCTGGCGGGGCGGTCCGACAGAAAAGGCGATCGTAAAAGCCTGATCGTTTTCTGCTGCCTGCTGGGGGTTTTGGCCTGCGTTCTGTTTGCCTGGAACCGCAACTACTTCATTCTGCTTTTCGTCGGGGTATTCCTGAGCAGCTTTGGTTCGACGGCGAACCCACAGCTGTTCGCGCTTGCCCGCGAACACGCCGACCATACCGGACGTGAAGCGGTGATGTTCAGCTCTGTCCTGCGTGCACAGGTGTCGCTGGCGTGGGTGATTGGCCCGCCGCTGGCTTACGCGCTGGCGATGGGTTTTGGCTTTACGGTGATGTACCTGAGCGCGGCGGTCGCGTTTGTGGCGTGCGGCGCGCTGGTGTGGTTCTTCCTGCCGTCCATGCGCAAAGAGCCCAAAGTGGCAACGGGCGTGCTGGAAGCGCCACGCCGTAACCGCCGCGATGCCCTGCTCCTGTTCGCGATCTGCACGCTGATGTGGGGCACCAATAGCCTCTATATCATCAATATGCCGCTGTTTATTATTAATGAACTGCACCTGTCGGAGAAGCTGGCGGGCATCATGATGGGCACCGCGGCCGGGCTTGAGATCCCGACCATGCTTATCGCAGGCTATTACGCAAAGCGCTTCGGGAAACGTTTTTTAATGCGCATCGCCGCCGTCGCCGGTCTGCTGTTCTATCTCGGCATGCTGACGGTAAATACGCCTGAGCTATTGCTGGCGTTACAGCTGCTGAACGCCATCTATATTGGCATTCTCGCCGGGATAGGCATGCTCTATTTCCAGGACCTGATGCCGGGCCAGGCAGGCTCTGCCACCACCCTTTATACTAATACCACCCGCGTGGGCTGGATTATTGCCGGCTCAATGGCCGGTGTTGTGGCCGAAATCTGGAACTATCACACGGTGTTCTGGATTGCGCTGGTGATGTGTACGCTGACGATGGGCTGTCTGGCGAAGATTAAAGACGTTTAAGGTGCGGTGAGCGATTCAAGCTCAAGAAGGTACGTCATCGCCTGCTCGCGCGTGCTGCCACACATTTCGGCCGTGGGCTGAAGCCCGGAGCAGACCTTCGGACGCAGCGGTGAGCCAAAGATCATGCACAGGTTGGTTTCCGAGAGCTGAACGCAACGGGTATTGGCAGGTTTGCCCTCGGGCATTCCTGGAATGGGGCTTGAAATGGACGGTGCAGTACAGCACGCGCCACAATCGGGACGGCAATCCATAAATGCTCTCTTTCGCTGGCGGATGCTCGTACAGTCGGGCATCGCGCGCACAGTAACACCTTTTGCGTATTGATAGCAAAAGCCACGAATTCCTCTTGCCTGAAAGGCCGCGCGCGAGTAATTTGGCGCGATATTTTTTACCTCCCGTAAACAGGATTACTGCAATGCCAAGAGCGAACGAAATTAAGAAAGGTATGGTACTGAATTACAACGGCAAACTGCTGATTGTGAAAGATATCGATATTCAGGCACCAAGCGCCCGTGGTGCAGCTACGCTGTACAAAATGCGTTTCGCCGATGTGCGTACCGGCCTGAAGGTGGAAGAGCGCTTTAAAGGTGACGATATCGTCGATACCGTCACCCTGACTCGTCGCTATGTTGATTTCTCCTATATCGACGGCAACGAATATGTGTTCATGGACAAAGAAGATTACACCCCGTACATCTTCACCAAAGATCAGATTGAAGAAGAGCTGCTGTTCATCCCGGAAGGCGGTATGCCAGACATGCAGGTTCTGACCTGGGACGGCGTGCTGCTGGCGCTGGAACTGCCTCAGACGGTCGATCTGGAAATCGTTGAAACGGCACCTGGCATCAAAGGCGCATCCGCAAGTGCCCGCAACAAACCGGCGACCCTGACAACCGGCCTGGTTGTGCAGGTACCGGAATACCTCTCTGCTGGCGAGAAGATCCGCATCCATATCGAAGAAAAACGCTATATGGGCCGCGCTGACTGATTGTGGCATTTGTCGGGTGGCGCTACGCTTACCCGACCTACGAAAAAACCGGCCCTGAAGCCGGTTTTTGTGTTTTTGTAGGCTGGGTAAGGCGAAGCCGCCACCCGGCAATTCCGGTTACAGCAGCTCCGGATACTTCGTCATCTTCAGCGCCAGCTCAACGCCGCGCACTTCCGCCATCCCTTTAAGACGGCCAATCGCCGAATAACCCGGGTTAGTTTTCTTACGCAGATCGTCCAGCATCTGGTGGCCGTGGTCAGGACGGAACGGAATAGGACGCACATCACCAATCTGCTTGCGACGCGCCTCTTCCGCCAGAATGGCGTCTACCACCGCCACCATATTCACATCACCGCCCAGGTGCGCCGCCTCGTGGAAGGTTTTTGGGTTCTCTTCGCGGCAGGTCGCTCGCAGATGCGTGAAGTGGATACGATCGCCGAAGGTTTCAATCATCCGCACCAGGTCGTTATCCGCCCGCACACCATAGGAGCCGGTACACATGGTGAAGCCGTTATAGATGCTGTCGACCGTCTCTTTCAGCCACTGCATATCTTCAATCGTGGACACGATACGCGGCAGGCCGAGGATTGGGCGCGGTGGATCGTCCGGATGTACGGCCAGGCGAACCCCTACCTCTTCCGCAACCGGCACGATAGCGCGCAGGAAATACGCCATGTTTTCACGTAGCTGCTGCTTATCAATATCGCCGTATTCTGCCAGGCGGGCGCGGAACTGATCCAGCGTATACCCTTCTTCAGCCCCCGGCAGGCCCGCAATAATATTACGGGTCAGCTTTTCGATATCTGCGTCACTGGCGGCGTTAAACCACGCGAGCGCCTGCTGCTGCTCTTCCGCGGTGTAATCCGCGTCGGCGCCAGGGCGTTTCAGAATGTGCAGTTCGAATGCCGCAAAGGCAATCTGATCGAAACGCAGCGCTTTCGAGCCGTCCGGCATCTGATATTCAAGGTCAGTTCGCGTCCAGTCCAGGATAGGCATGAAGTTGTAGCAAACCGTATCAATGCCGCAGGCCGCAAGGTTACGGATGCTCTGCTGGTAGTTAGCAATCCAGGTCTGGTACTCCCCTGAATGGGTTTTGATATCTTCATGAACCGGAATGCTTTCTACCACAGACCAGGTTAATCCCTTCTCCGCCAGCAGCGCCTGACGCGTCTGTATTTCCTCTACCGGCCAGACCTGACCGTTAGGAATATGATGCAGCGCCGTGACGACACCCGTTGCGCCAGCCTGACGCACATCATCAAGAGAAACCGGATCGTTCGGCCCGTACCAACGCCAGGTTTGTTCCATTGCCTCACCCTCTTAAGTTGTTATACCAATATGTGCTACTGCAATGACGACTACCATACATGTTTGCCGTGAAGGGTCAATACACCGCCACACATTGATTGATCAAACTCACATAACGGGGATATTTACGGCTCACCAATTTTATTTGCTGTCATATAACTTTACACTGGCATTGTTAATTAATGGTTAATCAGGTGTGTATCTCATGAAGACAATTGCCTCCACCGCCCTTCCTGCCCGGGTTCAGCAACCTCGCTACGATCGCCAGTCATTACGCTCCCGCATCGTCCACTTTGGCTTTGGGGCGTTTCACCGTGCGCACCAGGCATTGTTAACAAATCGGGTGCTGAATGAAAAAGGCGGCGACTGGGGGATTTGTGAGATTAGCCTTTTCAGCGGCGATGTGCTGATGAGCCAGCTGCGCGCGCAGGATCATCTGTTCACCGTGCTGGAAAAAGGGGCTGAAGGAAATGAGGCCATTATCGTCGGTGCCGTTCATGAATGCCTGAACGCAAAGCTGGACTCCTTGCCCGCCATTATTGAGAAATTTTGCGAGCCTCAGGTTGCGATTGTCTCGCTCACCATCACGGAAAAAGGCTATTGCATCGATCCCGCGACCGGAAAACTCGATCTGAATAACCCCCGGATCGTCCACGACCTTGAAAACCCCTCCGAGCCACATTCGGCCCCTGGGATCCTGGTCGAAGCCCTCCACCGCCGCCGCGAGCGCGGCTTGCCTGCATTTACCGTGCTGTCCTGCGACAATATCCCTGACAACGGGCACGTGGTGAAAAACGCGGTGCTGGGCATGGCGCAAAAACGTTCCGCAGGGTTATCTGAATGGATTGATAGCCACGTGAGTTTCCCGGGGACGATGGTCGACAGGATTGTGCCCGCCGCAACGGAGGCCTCGCTGGCGGAAATCACCGACGCACTCGGCGTGGAAGATCCGTGCGCCATCAGCTGCGAGCCGTTCATTCAGTGGGTCGTGGAAGATAATTTTGTCGCCGGGCGTCCCGAGTGGGAAGTGGCGGGTGTCCAGATGGTGCAGGATGTGCTGCCTTGGGAGCAGATGAAATTACGTATGCTCAACGGCAGTCACTCTTTCCTGGCGTATCTGGGGTACCTCGCGGGCTACGCCCATATAAATGAATGCATGGAGGACGCGGCGTTCCGTGAAGCCGCCCGTCGGCTGATGCTGGACGAGCAGGCCCCCACGTTGCGCATCAAGGATGTCGACCTCACGGCATACGCCGATAGCCTGATCGAACGCTTTGCCAACCCGGCCCTCCAGCATCGGACCTGGCAAATCGCGATGGACGGTAGCCAGAAGCTGCCCCAGAGAATGCTGGACGGGATCCGCGTTCATCTTGAGCGAAATACGCCGTGGTCGCTGCTGGCCCTGGGCGTGGCCGGCTGGATACGCTACGTCAGCGGTACCGACGAACGCGGAAACGCGATTGACGTTCGCGATCCCCTCAGCGATAAAATCCGCGCCATCGTCAACGCCAGCAGCGACGCCAACCGCGTCCACGCGCTGCTGGGGCTGAGTGAGGTCTTCGGGCACGATCTTGCGCATAATCGCGTTTTTGTGGAGGCTGTCAGCCAGGCCTATGAGCGCATTACCCGCCACGGCGCGCGTCAGGCTGTTATCGAAACGTTAAATCTTTAACGATTATTGCGCTTAATGCGAACGGATGAGGCCTCCGTTCGCCCTTCCCCTTCTCACGGGGCCCATTTTTCGCCAGGATAGAGAACAGTGTTATAGCATCACAATTCTCATCCGGAGCGCACGTGACCAAAACCAACCTCATCACCGGTTTTCTCGGCAGCGGTAAAACCACCTCAATTCTCCATCTGCTGGCGAATAAAGATCCGGCCGAGAAGTGGGCCGTGCTGGTCAATGAATTTGGCGAGGTGGGCATTGACGGCGCGTTGCTGTCATCCAGCGGTGCGATGATTAAAGAGATCCCTGGCGGATGCATGTGCTGCGTTAATGGCCTGCCGATGCAGGTCGGGCTCAATACCCTGCTGCGTCAGGGCAAACCTGACCGCCTGCTGATTGAACCTACCGGGCTGGGTCACCCGAAGCAGATCCTCGATTTATTGACCGCACCGGTTTACGAGCCGTGGATCGATCTGCGCGCCACCCTGTGCCTGCTCGATCCGCGTCAGCTTCTGGATGACAAGGCGGTGGCCAACGAGAACTTCCGCGATCAGCTCGCCTCGGCGGACGTTATCGTCGCCAACAAGGAAGATCGCGCCACGCCAGAAAGCCAGGCCGCGCTGGAGGCGTGGTGGCAGCATTTTGGCGGCAATCGCACGCTTGTGCAGGCCACCCAGGGGAATATTGATAACGCCCTGCTTGACCTGCCTCGTCTGAACCTCACCGAGCTGCCCGCCAGCGCGGAGCATGCGCACAGTCACCCGGTTAAGCAGGGTCTGGCAGCCCTGAGTCTGCCGGAGCACCAGCGCTGGCGTCGTAATCTGAACAGCGGTCAGGGATATCAGGCCTGCGGATGGATTTTTGATGCTGAAACCGTTTTTGACACCATTGGGATCCTGGAGTGGGCCCGCCTTGCGCCCGTCGATCGCGTGAAAGGGATCATGCGCACGCCGGACGGACTGGTGCGGATCAACCGCCAGGGCGACGATTTCTTTATTGAAACGCAAAACGTGGCGCCGCCCGACAGCCGAATAGAGTTAATTAGTGCGGTTAACGCCGACTGGAATGCCCTCCAGTCCAGCCTGTTGAGGATTCGTTTAAGTTCGGGCGGCTAACGTTGCCCCAGTTTTCACTCTATGCAGAACGTTATGACAACTCGATTTCTCCTGATATTACTGCTTAATGTCGCCGGTCTGGCACTTTTCTTCTCCTGGTATATCCCGGTGAATCATGGTTTCTGGTTCCCACTGGATTCTGCCCTCTTCCACTTCTTCAACCAGGAGCTGGTGAAGAGCAAGGCGTTCCTGTGGCTGGTGGCCATCACCAACAACCGCGCCTTTGACGGCTTCTCGCTGCTGGCGATGGGCTGCCTGATGCTCTCTTTCTGGCTGAAAGAAGATAAAGCAGGACGCCGACGTATTCTGATTATCGGTCTGGTGATGCTGCTGTTTGCTGTCATCATTAACCAGCTGGCCACCGCGATTATTCCGGTTAAGCGTTCCAGCCCAACGCTCTTTTTCACCGATATTTATCGCGTCAGTGAGCTGCTGCATATTCCAACAAAAGATGCGTCGAAGGACAGTTTCCCTGGCGATCACGGCATGATGCTGCTTATTTTTTCCGCAATTATGCTTCGCTATTTCGGCAGAAAAGCGTTTGCCATAGCCCTGATTATTTTTGTGGTTTTTGCCTTCCCGCGCGTAATGATTGGCGCTCACTGGTTCACCGATATTGCCGTCGGTTCGCTTTCCGTTGCGCTGATTGCGCTGCCGTGGTGTTTGATGACCCCACTGAGCGACAGGATAATAGCGCTGTTCGATCGCTACCTTCCCGGTAAAGCGCAACAATAATTGAACAAATAACTAACCTAAATTAACGTGAGCTATCAGGGATCGACATGATCCCCGATAGCCTTCCCGCCACGATCTTTTCCCCGTGTCATATTCTTGTCATCACATTCATGATAAAAATGAAGCAATTGCGCGATAAAGCCTCGGATCTGACCGCATTTTAAGCAATTACGGATTTTTACTTTCTGTATCACATTTTCTTATAAAAAAAAGGCTTTTTTTACTCGCAATACCCCTGGCAATCGGTTAATCTCGAACTCGTTTTGCCCCATAGGGATAATTATTTCGATGGTGAATAATTTTGTGCGCTACGCCACAAATGTGACCAGAAAGAATTGTCTCAATGTGAACAGATAATTAGTCTCGTCACGTTTGGCATTTTTATAACGATATTTGTCGTTAAGGACTTCAAGGGATAATAAACAAAATGGTCAAATCTCAACCGTTTCTGAGATATATCTTACGGGGGATCCCGGCGATAGCAGTCGCGGTACTGTTATCTGCATGTAGTACATCGAACACCGCAAAGAATATGCATCCTGAGACGCGTGTTGTGGGAATGGAAGATTCCTCTTCACTGCAAGCCTCTCAGGATGAATTTGAAAATATGGTACGTAATCTGGACGTGAAGTCCCGCATTATGGACCAGTATGCTGACTGGAAAGGCGTGCGTTATCGTCTTGGCGGCAGCACGAAAACAGGTATTGATTGTTCCGGTTTTGTACAGCGTACGTTCCGCGAGCAATTTGGGTTAGATCTTCCGCGTTCGACCTATGAACAGCAGGAGATGGGCAAGTCGATTTCACGTACCAAACTGCGCACCGGTGATTTAGTTCTGTTCCGTGCCGGTTCGACAGGTCGACATGTTGGCATCTACATTGGTAATGACCAGTTTGTACATGCTTCCACCAGCAGCGGTGTGACCATTTCCAGCATGAACGAACCGTACTGGAAGAAGCGTTATAACGAAGCGCGCCGCGTACTGACCCGCAGTTAATATCGCTATTGTATCGTTGGTTATCCCTTGGCTGGCGATATGATGAAAAAAAGCACTGCTTCGGCAGTGTTTTTTTTTGCCCGTTACACTGAATACATCCAGCGGCTTTTCAGGAATCACGACGTCTATGCTTACCCGCTACTTCTCCAGTAATCGCAAGATACTGATCCTCAGTATTATCACTGGTCTCATTACCGCCCTGCTCCTGGGTTCCCTGCAATTTTCCTGGAGTTACCACAAGCGAGAAGTCAAATTCGACACCCTGGTGAATGATGTGAGCGCCTACATGGGGAGCTATTTCGACGATTTAAAAAAAGCGGTCAATGTTCTCCAGCCCCTCACGCTAAATACCTGCCACGACGTCAATCAGGAACTCACCTCACGCGCGGCCTTCAGCATTAACGTTCGCGCCTTCCTGCTGGTCAGAGACAAGATGGCGTTCTGCTCTTCCGCGACAGGCCCGATGAATGTCCCGATGAAGACGCTGATACCTGAGCTGAACATCGATAAACAGATCGATATGGCCCTGCTTCCGGGTACCCCCATGCTGCCTGATGAGCCTGCGATTGCGATCTGGTACCGCAACCCATTAGTAAAGGATGGCGGCGTGTTTACGTCAGTGAATATTAATCTGACGCCTTACCTACTCTACACGGAGCGCCAGGACGAGTTCGCGGGTATCGCCATCATCATCGGCGATAACGCGCTGTCGACGCGGTCCAGCACCCTGGTTCATGCACACGAACTGCATGACATCCCGGTCCGCACGGCGACACTGAAAGACGTCCCCCTGACCATCAACCTGTATGCGGACGCATGGACAGGCGATGAAATCCTCTATGCGCTGTTTTTCGGGCTGGTATGCGGTATTTGTGCCGGATCGCTTAACTACTACATCCTCAGCATTCGGCTTAACCCGGGTAAAGAAATTTTAAGCGCCATCAAGCGCGGTCAGTTTTATGTGGTCTACCAACCCGTCGTCGATGCCAAATCGCTCAGGATGACCGGGCTTGAGGTCCTGATGCGCTGGAAACACCCGACAATGGGGGAAATTCCGCCGGACGCGTTTATTAATTTTGCCGAAGCGCAGAAGCTGATTGTCCCGCTCACGCTGCATCTCTTTGATCTTATCATTCACGACGCTCCCGTATTACAAACGCTGTTACCTCCGGGCGCCAAGGTGGGCATTAACATTGCGCCGGGGCATCTGCATGCGGAAAGCTTCAAGGACGATATGCGCACCTTCAAAGCCTTACTGCCGCCGGATTATTTCCAGATCGTGCTGGAAATTACCGAGCGCGATATGCTTAACCATCGGGAAGCCAACAGCCTCTTCGAATGGCTGCATAAAGAAGGGTTTGAAATCGCCATTGATGATTTTGGAACCGGCCACAGCGCGCTGATTTATCTTGAGCATTTCACCATGGACTACCTCAAAATAGACCGTGGTTTTGTTAATGCGATCGGTACTGAGACCGTGACGTCGCCGGTGCTGGATGCCGTTCTGACGCTGGCAAGACGACTGAATATGTCGACCGTCGCCGAAGGGGTAGAGACGCCGGAACAGGCGGCCTGGCTACGCGAACACGGCGTTAACTTCCTGCAGGGATACTGGATTAGCCGTCCCATGCCGCTGGCGCAGTTCCTCGAATGGCGGCCTGATATTTCGCCCGAGGGCGATTAATTTCACATTGTCCGCGACGTCACTTATTATTCAGCTTAACCGAGCCGGTCTGTAAAAGAGGGAGCTGCCGCGAGATGCTTATGCGCTTTATGTTGCTGATGTTGGCATTCACGAGCCTGTCCAGCCAGGCGCAAGCCATCAAAGAAAATATCGCTTTCGCGGTGATTGGCGAGCCGAAATACGCGGTCAATTTTACGCACTTTGATTACGTCAACCCTGCCGCGCCGAAGGGCGGTAAGGTCACGCTTTCCGCCACGGGAACCTTCGACAACTTCAACCGCTACGCCCTGCGCGGCGTGGCGGCCGCGCGGACGGAATCCCTTTACGATACGCTCTTTGTCACCTCCGATGACGAGCCCGGTAGCTATTATCCGCTGATTGCCGAGAACGTGCGCTACGCCGATAACTTCGCCTGGGCGGAAATCTCGCTGAACCCGCGAGCACGTTTTCACGATGGCACGCCGGTTAAGGCCAGCGACGTCGCCTTCACCTTCCATAAATTCATGACCGAAGGCGTGCCCCAGTTCCGCATCGTATATAAAGGCGCGTCGGTCAGAGCCATTGCGCCGCTCACCGTGCGCATCGAACTGAGCGACCCCAACAAAGAGAACATGCTGAGCCTGTTCTCGCTGCCGGTGATGCCGGAATCGTTCTGGAAAGATCATAAGCTGAGCGACCCGCTCTCCACGCCACCACTGGCTGGCGGCCCCTACCGCATTACCGACTGGCGCATGGGGCAATATGTCGTCTATTCCCGCGTCAAAGACTACTGGGCGGCCAATCTGCCGGTAAACCGCGGGCGCTGGAACTTCGACACCCTTCGTTATGATTACTACCTCGACGATAACGTGGCGTTTGAGGCGTTCAAAGCCGGGGCCTTCGATTTGCGCGTCGAGAGCAGCGCCAAAAACTGGGCGACCCGCTATATCGGCAAAAATTTTGCTAAAGGCTATATCGTCAAAGACGAGCACAAAAATGCGTCTGCGCAAGACACGCGCTGGCTGGCGTTTAATATTCAACGTCCGGTATTTAGCGATCGCCGGGTGCGGGAAGCCATCTCCCTGGCCTTTGATTTTGAGTGGATGAACAAAGCGCTGTTTTACGGTGCCTACAGCCGCGCCAACAGCTATTTTCAGAATACCGAATACGCCGCGCGCGATTATCCGAAAGCCGACGAACTGGTCCTGCTGGCGCCGCTGAAAGCGGAACTGCCACCGCAGGTTTTCACCACCGTGTTTCAGCCGCCCGCATCGAAGGGTGATGGTTACGACCGCGACAACCTGCTGAAGGCCAGCAAGCTGCTGGATGAGGCGGGCTGGCACCTGAAAAATCAAAAACGTGTGGATGCCAAAACGGGCAAGCCGCTCAGCTTTGAGCTGCTGCTCTCGTCCGGAGGCAACGATCAGTGGGTGCTGCCGTTTAAGCACAACCTTGAGCGGCTGGGCGTGACCATGAACATTCGCCAGGTGGATAACGCGCAGATCACCAGCCGCATGCGCAGCCGTGATTACGACATGATGCAGCGCCTGTGGCCCGCCCAACCGTGGCCCAGCTCGGACCTGCAAATCTCCTGGGCCTCCAGCTACATCGACTCCTCGTACAATGCGCCGGGGGTAAAAAGCCCGGCGATTGATGCGCTGATTGCGAAAATCGTGGCGGCGCAGGGGGATAAAGACAAGCTTCTGCCGCTCGGGCGCGCCCTCGACAGGGTCTTAACCTGGAACTACTACATGCTGCCGATGTGGTATATGGGCGAAGATCGCCTTGCGCGCTGGGATAAGTTCTCCGTGCCAGCCGTGCGCCCTGTCTACTCCCTGGGCTTTGATACCTGGTGGTATGACGTTAACAAAGCCGCCAGACTTCCCGCTGAGCGGCGATAAGGAATTATCATGGGTGCCTATCTTCTCCGCCGTCTGCTGCTGGTCATCCCCACCCTGTGGGCCATCATCACGATTAACTTTTTTATCGTGCAAATCGCCCCCGGTGGGCCGGTCGATCAGGCCATTGCCGCCATTGAATTTGGCAACAGCGGCGGCATGCCCGGCGGCGGCGGTGAAGGGATGGGTGCCAGCCATGCGCGAACCGGCGTAGGGAATATCAGTGAAAGCCACTACCGCGGGGGACGCGGTCTGGATCCGGAAGTGATCGCCGAGATCACCCACCGCTACGGCTTTGACAAACCGATTCACGAGCGCTATTTCAAAATGCTCTGGGATTACATCCGCTTTGATTTTGGCGATAGCCTGTTTCGCAGTGCGTCAGTGCTGACGCTGATCAAGCAAAGCCTGCCGGTTTCGATCACGCTGGGGCTGTGGGGTACGCTTATCATCTATCTGGTCTCTATTCCGCTCGGGATCCGCAAAGCGGTGTACAACGGCAGCCGGTTCGATATCTGGAGCAGCACGTTCATCATTATCGGCTATGCCATCCCGGCGTTTCTGTTTGCCGTCCTGCTGATCGTCTTTTTTGCCGGGGGAAGCTATTTCGACCTCTTCCCGCTGCGAGGGCTCGTCTCCGCCGATTTCAGCTCCCTGCCCTGGTACCAGAAAATTACCGACTATCTCTGGCATATCACACTGCCGGTTCTGGCAACGGTCATTGGCGGGTTTGCGGCCCTGACCATGTTGACCAAAAACGCCTTTCTCGATGAAATTCGTAAACAGTACGTCGTCACGGCCCGCGCCAAAGGCGTGAGCGAGAAGCAGATCATGTGGAAACACGTGTTCCGCAACGCCATGCTGCTGGTGATCGCCGGGTTTCCGGCCACGTTCATCAGTATGTTTTTTACCGGCTCGCTGCTGATAGAGGTGATGTTCTCGCTCAACGGCCTGGGGCTGCTGGGCTATGAGGCCACCGTGTCGCGCGATTATCCGGTAATGTTTGGCACACTCTATATATTTACCCTGATTGGCCTGCTGCTGAATATCATCAGCGATATCAGCTATACGCTGGTCGATCCCCGAATCGATTTTGAGGGCCGATGATGCCGCGTTTAAGCCCCGTCAATCAGGCCCGCTGGGCCCGCTTTCGCCACAACCGCCGCGGCTACTGGTCGCTGTGGATTTTTGCCGTGCTGTTTGTCTTAAGCCTGTTTTCAGAACTGATCGCCAACGACAAACCGCTGCTGGTGCATTTTAACGATCGCTGGTACGTGCCGGTCATCGCCAATTACAGCGAAAGCGACTTTGGCGGCCCGTTTGCGACACCGGCGGAGTATCAGGATCCGTGGCTTCGCCAGCAGATTGAGCAGCACGGCTGGGCGCTCTGGGCGCCGGTACGTTTTGGCGCAAACAGCATTAACTTCGCCACCACGACCCCCTTCCCTTCCCCGCCCTCCGCGCAAAACTGGCTGGGAACAGATGCTAACGGCGGCGACGTGCTGGCACGCATCCTGTACGGTACACGAATCTCGCTTCTCTTTGGACTGATGCTGACGCTCTTCTCAAGCGTGATGGGCGTCGTGGCGGGCGCCGTTCAGGGTTACTACGGCGGGAAGATTGACCTGTGGTGTCAGCGGATTATTGAAGTCTGGTCAGGCATGCCGACGCTGTTTCTGATCATCCTGCTTTCCAGCGTCGTACAGCCCAACTTCTGGTGGCTATTAGGCATCACCGTCCTGTTCGGCTGGATGGCGCTGGTCGGTGTGGTAAGGGCCGAGTTTCTGCGCACCCGTAATTTCGACTATATTCGCGCCGCGCAGGCGCTTGGCGTGAGCGATCGCGGGATCATTTTCCGCCATATGTTGCCCAACGCCGTGGTGGCAACGCTCACCTTCCTGCCGTTTATTCTGTGTAGCTCCATCACCACCCTCACCTCACTGGATTTTCTCGGTTTCGGGTTACCGTTGGGTTCCCCATCGCTTGGCGAACTGCTGCTGCAGGGCAAGAACAACCTGCAGGCGCCGTGGTTAGGCATCGCCGCCTTTCTTTCCGTGGCCGTGCTGCTGTCGCTGCTGATTTTTATTGGCGAAGCCGTGCGCGATGCCTTTGATCCGAACAAGGCGGTATAAGATGACCCAGCCCCTGCTCAGTATTGATAACCTGTCGATTGCCTTTTCCAAACAGGACGAGACGCGCACCGTGGTCAGCGACCTGACGCTGCAGATCCAGCGCGGTGAAACGCTGGCCCTGGTAGGTGAATCGGGTTCAGGCAAGAGCGTTTCGGCGCTCTCCATCCTGCGGCTGCTGCCCTCTCCGCCGGTGAGCTACCCGCAAGGGGATATTCTCTTTCACGGCCGTTCGCTACTGCACGCCGACGAACAGACCCTGCGCGGCATTCGCGGCAACAAAATCGCGATGATTTTCCAGGAGCCGATGGTGTCGCTTAACCCGCTGCACAGACTGGAAAAACAGCTCTATGAAGTGCTCTCCCTGCACCGCGGGATGCGCAAAGAGGCCGCGCGGGGAGAAATTCTGGATTGTCTTGAACGCACAGGCATACGCAATGCGCCCAAACGACTGAATGATTTTCCGCATCAGCTCTCCGGCGGCGAACGCCAGCGCGTGATGATCGCCATGGCCCTGCTCACGCGCCCCGAACTGCTGATAGCCGACGAGCCCACAACGGCGCTGGACGTGACGGTACAGGCCCAAATACTGACGCTGCTGCGGGAACTGCGTGACGAGCTGAACATGAGCCTGCTGTTTATCACGCACAACCTGAGCATTGTCAGAAAGCTGGCCGACAGCGTGGCGGTGATGCAGAACGGGCGCTGTGTTGAACAGAATACGGCGTCAACGCTGCTGAGCGCACCGCAGCACCCCTATACGCAGCGGTTGCTCGACAGCGAACCCTCCGGCGACCCGGTTCCTCTCGATGCGGACAGCACGCCGCTGCTGCGCGTTGAGGATCTGTCCGTCTCGTTCCCGATCCGCAAAGGTATTCTGCGACGCATTGTCGATCGCAACCCGGTGCTGAAAAACCTCCGCTTCTCGCTGCGCCCGGGGGAATCCCTGGGGCTGGTGGGCGAATCCGGCTCGGGTAAAAGCACCACCGGTCTGGCGCTGCTGCGCTTAATTGCCTCCCAGGGCGAGATCCTGTTTGACGATATGCCGCTGCACCGCTGGAACCGCCGCCAGATGCTGCCCGTGCGTCCCCGCATGCAGGTGGTGTTTCAGGATCCCAACTCCTCGCTTAACCCACGGCTCAGCGTGTTACAGATTATCGAAGAGGGTCTGCGCGTCCATCAGCCCGGCCTGAGCGCTCAGCAACGCGAGCAGGAGGTCATGCGGGTCATGGCCGAAGTGGGTCTCGATCCCGAGACGCGCCACCGCTATCCGGCTGAATTCTCCGGTGGGCAGCGCCAGCGTATCGCCATTGCCCGCGCGCTGATCCTGAAACCGGAGCTGATTATTCTGGATGAACCCACGTCGTCGCTGGACAGGACCGTTCAGGCGCAGATCCTGGCGCTGCTGAAAGGGTTACAGGAAAAGCACCGGCTGGCCTATATCTTTATCAGCCATGATTTACAGGTGGTGCGGGCGCTATGCCATCAGGTGATTGTGTTGCGTCAGGGAGAGGTGGTCGAGCAGGGTGATTGCCAGCGCGTATTTAGCGCGCCAACGCAGCGCTACACGCGCCAGCTGTTATCGTCAGACTAGCGCTCAGAACGGGTACTGGCCGGAGAAAGGCTCGGCAATGGCAACGCCAAAATTTTTCAGACGGCAGGTGGCAGCAAACTCGTCCTGGCTTTTCACAAACAGGCACGGCTCACCTTCGCACTCCAGCACGGAGCTGTCCACTTCGATATCCGTCAGGGCCTGACTGAGACGCTCCATCACCCGCCAGGCATTTTCGTCACTCGGGCTTAACAGCTTGAGCGCCACCAGGCAGTTTTCACAGCCCGCGACGTTTTGCGGAATCGGTTCAACTTTCGAACCAGCAAAACCCGCCGACCAGCGATAGCTCTGGGGCAAGCGATGGACAATAGAAAGTTGTAATGTATTCACGTTCGTTCCCCGGAAGCAAAATTTACTTCACAATTTATTTACATTTATAGTAACACATCATCGTCAGCCTGCACTATTCAGCACTTTTTTATCGGTATTCAGGCTCGCGTCGGCGCTATATGTACCCGTTTCTGCGATCTAACTCAACCTTTTTGAATACAATGATGTGACTTTTTACACAAATAGATTTTACATAAAATAAACAAACACAGCATAAACGAACGGGGTTTGGTTGATATGCATCAACAAAAAAGGCCCTGCCGGGCCTTCTCTGTGTTTTAGTGGACCGCTTTTCGCGGTCGGCTGGCGTAAAGATAGAAGAGTATCGAGCTGGTTGCGCAAAAAGCCATCGCCCACAGCATGGGCCATGCCGTCGTAAAGGTGGCCATCGAAAGCAACGCGCCGACGATAGCGCCGATGCCGAAGCGGAATGTCCCGGCCAGGGAAGATGCGGTTCCTGCCATGTGCGGGAACTCATCCAGAATCACCGCCATCGCATTGGATGACACCATCGACACGCAGCCGACAAAGGCCGCCACGCCGACCACCAGCGCCCAGAAGCCCACACCCAGAAACGCGCTCACCACCAGCCAGATCGCCATCACAAACTGGATCCACAGCCCGGCGCGGAACATGTTCAGCGCCCCCACCCGTCGGACAAAGCGGCTGTTAATGATGGTCATAATGAACAGGAAGACGATGTTAAGCGCAAAGTAATAGCCGAAGTGCTGCGGCGAAACGTGGTTCAGCTCGATGTAGACAAACGGCCCGGCGCTCAGGAAGGAGAACATTCCGGCGAAGCTGAACCCGCTCGCCAGCATATAGCTGAGCACGCGCTTGTGGCGAAACAGCGAGGCAAAGTTACCAATTGTGGTTCGGATGTGAAACTTCTGGCGGCGCTCGACGGGAAGCGTTTCATCAATAAAGAAGAAGATCATTGCGGAGGCCAGCAGCGCGGCCAGGGCCAGGATCCAGAAAATCACATGCCAGCTGAACCACACCAGCACCGCACCACCGGCCATCGGGGCCACCAGCGGCGCAATCGTCGTCACCAGCATGACAAACGACATCATGCGGGAGAACTCTTCTTTCGGGTAGATATCGCGCATCAGGGCGTTAATCACCACGCTTGCCGCTGCCGCCGCCAGACCGTGGAAGAAACGCATGATAATCAGATGATCGATGGTCTGTGCCAGCGCGCAGGCAACCGCTGCGGCCGCAAAGACCAGCGTCCCGCCCAGAATGACCGGCTTGCGTCCAAGGCTGTCGGCCATCGGGCCATAAAACAGCTGGCCGAGGGCAAAGCCGAGAATATAGGTGCTGAGCGTCATCTGCGCGCTGCCCGCCGGAACGCCAAACTGCGCGGAAATGACCGGCAGCGCGGGCAGGTACATATCAATAGACAGCGGCATCAGCATGGCCAGCAGGCCAAGAATGAAGACGATTTTGAACGACGAGTGTGGCCTGGTGGTCACAGAGTTCTCCTGAAATTAGTGCGAAGGCAGACCGACGCTGGCGATCTCTTCTTCCGTTAACGGGCGATATTCGCCAGGCGCCAGGTCGGGATCGAGTTCAATCGCACCAATCCGTTCGCGATGCAGGCCAACAACGTGGTTCCCCACCGCGGCAAACATACGTTTCACCTGATGATAGCGCCCTTCGCTGATGGTCAGGCGGACCTCGGTCGGGGTGATGACTTCGAGCACCGCCGGTTTGGTCAGATCTTTTTCATTATGCAGCTGAACGCCTTTCGCGAAGTGCTCTGCCGTGTCATCCGACACCGGTGACTCCAGCGTCACGAGATAGGTTTTCTCGCAGTGGTGGCGTGGAGAGGTGATGCGGTGCGACCACTGACCGTCGTCGGTCATCAGCACCAGCCCGGTGGTGTCGATATCGAGTCGACCTGCGGCGTGCAGCTTGTGCGCCACCGGCTCGTCGAGGAAATAGAGCACCGTCGGGTGATCCGGATCGTCCGTTGAGCAGACGTAGCCTTCCGGCTTATTGAGCATGAAGTAGCGCGGACCGTGCTGCTGGGTCAGCGGATTGCCGTCATACTCCACCTGATGGTCAGGTTGCAGTTTGAACGCGCTGTCTCTCACAATGTCTCCATCCACGGTAACGCGGCTGGCGCGAATTTCGCGCCCGGCAATAGCGCGGCTTACGCCGAGTTGCTGAGCGATAAACTTATCAAGTCGCATGAAATCTTTTTAGCCTTAATGGTGCAGGAAGTCGGACAACAGGTCCGAAAAAAGAAGCAGTCTGGAACGGTTCAGTATAATGGTCTGGTTGCGCCACTCAAGGGAAAAAGTTTCGTGGCATACTATATGCGGAATAACGAAACCGAGACCCCATGACTTTTACACTTCGTCCCTATCAGCAGGAAGCCGTTGACGCCACCCTCGCCTGGTTCCGCAAACATCGCGAGCCGGCGGCGATTGTGCTCCCGACCGGTGCAGGCAAAAGCCTGGTCATTGCCGAACTGGCGCGTCTGGCCCGCGGCCGCGTGCTGGTGCTGGCGCACGTTAAAGAGCTCGTCGCGCAAAACCATGCCAAGTATTGTGCGCTTGGACTGGAAGCCGACATTTTCGCCGCCGGGCTAAAGCGTAAAGAGAGCCACGGCAAAGTGGTGTTTGGCAGCGTGCAGTCGGTGGCCCGCAATCTGGATCTGTTTCGCAGCGAATTTTCGCTGCTGATTGTCGACGAATGTCACCGCATCAGCGATGACGACGACAGCCAGTATCAGCAAATCCTGTCCCACCTGAAAGAGGTGAATCCTCACCTGCGCCTGCTGGGCCTGACGGCGACCCCGTTTCGTCTGGGGAAAGGCTGGATCTATCGCTACCATTATCACGGCATGGTGCGCGGCGATGACAAGGCCCTGTTTAGCGACTGCATCTACGAGCTTCCGCTGCGCTACATGATTAAACATGGCTACCTGACGCCGCCTGAACGGCTGGATATGCCGGTGGTGCAGTACGACTTCAGCCGCCTGCAGGCGCAGAGCAACGGGTTATTCAGCGAAGCGGATCTTAACCAGGAGCTGAAAAAGCAAAAGCGCATTACGCCGCATATCATCAGCCAGATTGAGGAGTTCGCCGCGACGCGCAAAGGGGTGATGATCTTTGCCGCCACCGTTGAGCACGCACGCGAAATCACCGGGTTACTGCCCCCCGGCGACGCGGCGCTCATCACCGGTGAGACGCCCGGCCCGGAGCGCGATCGCCTGATTGAGGCCTTTAAAGCCCAGCAGTTCCGCTATCTGGTTAACGTGTCGGTGTTGACCACCGGCTTTGACGCCCCGCACGTCGACCTGATCGCTATTTTGCGTCCGACCGAATCGGTCAGTCTGTATCAGCAAATTGTTGGCCGCGGCCTGCGCCTGGCGCCGGGGAAAACCGACTGCCTGATTCTGGATTATGCCGGTAACCCGCACGATCTCTATACGCCTGAGGTCGGCGCGCCAAAAGGGAAAAGTGACAACGTGCCCGTGCAGGTCTTTTGCCCTGCCTGCGGGTTTGCCAACACCTTCTGGGGCAAAACCACCGCCGACGGCACGCTGATCGAACATTTTGGCCGCCGCTGTCAGGGCTGGTTTGAAGATGATGATGGGCATCGCGAGCAGTGCGATTTTCGTTTCCGCTTTAAAAACTGCCCGCAGTGCAACGCCGAAAATGACATTGCCGCTCGCCGCTGTCGGGAGTGCGACACGGTGCTGGTTGACCCGGACGACATGCTGAAAGCGGCATTAAAGCTGAAAGATGCGCTGGTGCTGCGCTGTTCCGGCATGGCGTTGCAGCCCGGCGCCGATGAAAAAGGCGAATGGCTGAAAATCACCTATTACGATGAAGACGGGGCGGACGTCAGCGAGCGCTTCCGGCTTCAGACGCCTGCCCAGCGAACGGCCTTCGAACAGCTGTTTATCCGCCCGCACATCCGCACTCCGGGCGTGCCCCTGCGCTGGATCACCGTGGCCGATATCGTGCGCCAGCAGGTGCTATTGCGCCATCCGGATTTTGTGGTCGCCCGCAAAAAAGGCCAGTTCTGGCAGGTGCGCGAAAAACTCTTCGACTACGAAGGTCGCTTCCGTCGCGCCAACGAATTGCGCGGGTAGCGGGACTTTTCATTGATGTGAGGGGCATTTGAGTATAAAATGCCGCCCGCTTCACATCCGTGAGGCAGAACACTCACCTGCTGCTGGGTCGCCTGTAGTAGGGTTTTAAATACAGAGAGAAATCAATGTTTACTATCGAAGCAGAAGTACGTAACGTGCAGGGTAAGGGTGCGAGCCGCCGCCTGCGTACCGCTAACAAGTTCCCGGCTATCGTTTACGGTGGCGAAGCTGCTCCAGTTGCAATCGAACTGGATCACGACAAACTGTGGAACCTGCAGACCAAAGCTGAATTCTACAGCGAAGTTCTGACCATCGTTGTTGGCGGTAAAGAAGAAAAAGTGAAAGTTCAGGCTGTTCAGCGTCACGCGTTCAAGCCAAAACTGACTCACATCGACTTCGTTCGCGCGTAATCGCAAACCTGTCGAAAAAAACCCCGCTTCTGCGGGGTTTTTTGTGCCTGCTATTTACCGCCCGAGGTGCGGCGCTGAAGCTGATCGCGCAGATTCGGCGGCGTCCCCTTAATGGTCAGCGTATCGGTGGCCGGATCCCAGAAGATACGTTCTCCCAGCAGCATCGCATCAAAGTTGATGGTTAACCCGCCGCCGCTGCCGGCAAACTTGGTTAACTGACGCAGCGTGCTGCGATCCGCCGGGAAGCTCTCTTCAAGCTCATAGCCCTTCTCTGCGGTAAATTCCTGGAAGCTGACTTCGCTGACGCCCGCCAACTCTTTTGACAGCGACTCCAGCTCAATCTCTTCCCCAGCCTGCAGCTGTTCGTTGCAGTAGCTGTAAACCTGCTGGCGCACCGTCTGGCGCTCAGATTTATCAAGCTGCGCTTCGGCTGTGAAATCGTCAACCGCCTGGAGCAGCCCTTTGTTCTGCGCTTTGGCGTTAAGCCCTTCGCTGGCACCGAGGAAGTCCATGAAGAAATCCGCCACTTTGCGGCCCACGCGTCCCTTCAGGAAAGTCAGGTAGCGGGTCGATTCCGGGTTGGTTTCCCACTCGGTCAAATCAATACGCGCCACGATATCCGCATGGTTGATATCCAGATAATGCGTCGAGCTGATATCCAGCTGCTCGTTCACGCGCATGCTGCTTAAGTTATTCAGCACGGTAACCAGCAGATACTCGACCGCCAGGTAGCGGTAGTGGCAGAACAGCACAATCCCGCCGTCGGCGAACGGATATTTCGCCAGCTCGTCGCGCAGACGCCCGGTTGCCGCACGGCTAAACGCCAGGAAATCCTCTTCACCCTGGCGCTGCAGGCGCAGGCTATCGGCCAGTTCACTCTCTTCGCTGAACAGCCCATAGGCTTTATTTTTGGCGCTGTAGACGCGATGCAGCTCTGCCATCATCTCCACAACGGTCGCCGTAGGTTCCAGTAACGAATCGCGTAGCACCACCTCAAGGGTTTGCTCATCGCGCTTGATAAGCTGGTGCAAGGCAATCTGGTTGATTTCCAGACTCATGATAAACTCTCCTTTTAGACCGGGCGGTATTCAACCACCACCAGGACATGTGTGCAACAACAGATAAAAAAGGGGAAAAAAAGCTGTTGCTACGGTAATATGTTGCCCTTTCATCAACAAACTGATTTTGATTTATGCCACAACATTCCCGCTACAGTGATGAACACGTTGAACAACTGCTCAGTGAGCTGGTCAACGTACTGGAAAAACATAAAACGCCGACCGATCTCTCCCTGATGGTTTTGGGAAATATGGTCACCAACCTGATTAACACCAGCGTTGCTCCGGCTCAGCGTCAGGCGATCGCAAAATCTTTCGCCCAGGCTTTACAGTCGTCCGTCAGCAACGACCCGGCCCATTAAGGGATACGAACAACAGTTTATGGTGACGAATCGTCAGCGCTACCGTGAAAAAGTCTCCCAGATGGTCAGCTGGGGGCACTGGTTTGCCCTGTTCAACATTCTGTTGGCGACGGTCATTGGCTGTCGTTATCTGTTTGTCGCAGACTGGCCAACAACGCTCACCGGGCGTATCTACTCCTGGATAAGCGTTGTCGGTCACTTTAGCTTTTTGGTTTTCGCCACCTATCTGCTGATCCTGTTCCCCTTGACGTTTATCGTCATGTCGCAGCGTCTGATGCGATTCTTGTCCGCCATCCTTGCGACGGTGGGGATGACGCTGCTGCTTATCGACAGTGAAGTGTTCACCCGCTTCCACCTGCATCTCAACCCCATCGTCTGGGAACTGGTGATTAACCCCGACCAGAACGAAACGGCCCGTGACTGGCAGCTGATGTTTATCAGCGTCCCGGTGATCCTGTTGATTGAGATGCTGTTTGCCACCTGGAGCTGGCAAAAACTGCGCAGCCTGACCCGCCGACGCCACTACGCGAAGCCCGTCGCCGCGCTCTTCTTCGTCTCCTTTATCAGTTCGCACATCATGTATATCTGGGCGGATGCGAACTTCTATCGCCCTATTACCATGCAGCGGGCGAACCTGCCGCTCTCGTACCCGATGACGGCCCGTCGCTTCCTTGAGAAACACGGCCTGCTTGATGCGCAGGAGTACCAGCGACGTCTTATCGAGCAGGGTAACCCGGAAGCCGTCAGCGTGCAGTATCCGCTGAGCGACCTGCGCTATCGCGATATGGGCCGCGGGCAAAACGTCCTGCTGATCACCGTCGATGGCCTGAACTATTCCCGTTACGAGAAGCAGATGCCTGCACTGGCCGATTTCGCGAGTCAAAACGTTACGTTTACTCAGCATATGAGCTCCGGTAACACAACCGACGCGGGCATCTTTGGCCTCTTCTATGGCATTTCAGCCGGATACATGGACGGCGTTCTCTCTACCCGCACACCTGCGGCGCTGATCACCGGGCTGAATCAGCAGGGCTATCAGTTAGGGTTGTTCTCATCCGATGGCTTTAACAGCCCGCTCTACCGCCAGGCGCTACTGTCCGATTTTTCACTGCCAGCGGCACAAAATCAGTCCGATGCGCAGACCGCCAGCCAATGGATAAACTGGCTCCAGCGCTATGCCCAGGAAGATAACCGCTGGTTCTCATGGGTCTCCTTTAACGGCACTACGCTTGCTAATAGCAATAAGAGTGATTTCGCGCGCCGCTACGGCCGCGCGGCGGGTGATGTTGATGCGCAGATTGGCCGCGTGCTTGACGCGCTACGTGAGTCCGGCAAGCTGGATAACACCGTGGTGATCGTGACCGCAGGCCATGGCGTCCCGTTAGGTGGCGAGACGAAGAGCATGAGCTGGTCACGCCCGAACCTGCAGGTTCCGCTGGTCATCCACTGGCCGGGTACGCCGGCGCAGCGCATCAATATGCTTACCGAGCATAAAGATGTGATGACCACCCTGATGCAACGCCTGCTGCACGTCAGCACGCCAGCCAACGAGTATTCTCAGGGGCAGGATCTCTTCAGCGCCGCGCGCCGCCATAACTGGGTCACGGCTGCGGGGAATAATACGCTGGTGGTGACCACGCCGAAGCTGACGCTGGTGCTGAACAACAACGGGAATTATCAGACGTATAACCTGCAGGGTGAACGGCTTAAAGACCAGAAACCGCAGCTGAGCCTGCTGCTGCAGGTCCTGACGGATGAGAAGCGCTTCGTCGCTAACTGATTAATAATAAACCAGTTAGCGACGGATTCCCTTGCATTCGAAACGGAATCGAGTAGTATTCTTTCTATGCGTCGGCACGTAGCGCAGCCTGGTAGCGCACCGTCATGGGGTGTCGGGGGTCGGAGGTTCAAATCCTCTCGTGCCGACCAAAAATACATTGAAAACCAGCCTCTTATGGCTGGTTTTTTATTTCGCCTCGTCCGGCGTTTTGCGCAGGTACACCAGCGTAACCAGGCAAATCACCGCTCCGGCATAGAACGTATATTCCGCGCCAAACGTTTCCCAGATGACCCCGGCGCCCAGGCTGGCGACTAACAATCCCACGCCGCTGACCAGACTAAAAATGCCGTAGGCGGTACCGCGCAGATCCGCAGGCGCGGTTTTCGCAATCATTGCCGCCAGCAGCCCCTGCGTCATCCCCATATGCACTCCCCAGAGCGCAACGCCCAGAAGCATTCCAGCCCAGTGGGTGCTCAGCGCCAGCACAACATCTGCCCCAATCAGCATCACCAGCCCCCACTGCAGTAATCGGGTGTGGCTCATCCCGTCCGATAACTTGCCAAACGGATAGGCAGAGAGGAAATAGAGCAGATTCATGGCCACCATCACCAGCGGGATCAGCGCCAGCGGCACCCCCGACTGCTGTGCGCGCAGCACAAGAAAGGCTTCACTGAAACGTGCGAGCGTGAAGATGGCCCCCAGGCCAATAACCCACCAGCAGCCTTTCCCGAGACGCCTGAGGTTCTCTTTTTTGATGGGGTTCGTGCGTTTATGTTCGACGGGCGTTTTCGGCTCATGCAGGCCGAAGAAAAGCAGCGCCACGGCGAGCACGCCGGGGATCACCGCGATCCAGAAAATCGTGCGGAAATCATCGTTCCAAAGCAGCATTAATCCTACGGCCAGCAGCGGCCCGAGAAATGCGCCGACTGTGTCCATCGACTGACGCAGCCCAAAGGCCGCGCCGCGAAGTTCCGGCGGCGTAACATCAGCAACCAGCGCATCGCGCGGCGCTCCCCGTATCCCCTTCCCGACCCGGTCGATTAAGCGCGCCCCAAGGATCATGCCGGAAGAAGAGGCGATAGCGAACAACGGTTTACTCAATGCGCCAAGACCGTAGCCCAGAACCGCCAGTCCTTTACGCTTGCCCAGATAGTCACTGATGGCGCCGGAAAACACCTTGATAAACAGCGCCGTAGCTTCAGCCAGGCCTTCAATCAAACCAATGAAAATAACGCTGGCGCCCAGCGTCGTCACCATAAACAGCGGCAGCAGGCTGTGAATAATCTCCGAGGAGATATCCATTAACATACTGACGCCGCCCACCACCCAGACTCCTTTCGGGATCCGGCTGAGCGTTGCAAACCGGGATAACATTGCGCATCTCCTGCTTCATGTTGAACTGTCTTGTTCGAAACAGAATATCCTGGAAATGCGAATAAAAATTATTAGACATAAAAAAAGCCACCCCGCAGGATGGCTTCGATATCGCAAATCGGCGTCTAGTGTTTATCACGTTCGCCCAGGAAGAAAATGCCCAGCGGGATGGCCAGCAGAACGGTGAACACCAGGCTGTAGACAAAGATCATCGCCGATTGCAGGACATACATGCTGGTTGTCCAGGCAGAGAGAGGAATGTTGTACTGTTCGATGACGCCAACAATGGTGGCCCGCCCCACGCACGCGGCAGCAATCATAAACACAACCAGCAGCGCCAGGAGGAACTTGCGGCCTTCAGGCGTTTTCAGTTTTGCACGAACCATCTCTCTTCCCTTTTACAGATGAATAACATTATAGAGGGTCTAAAATAACACAAACGCCTGCCGGACTCCACGCCAGTACAAATCTCTACTTGAATGGCAAATATGTGGTTTATTACGCTATTCATATTGAAAATGTAAGTAAATAACACCAATCATTCATAGTTGATATGTTAACCTGTGCAGGATCGTTTTGACATAAAGGAATGACAATGAAAAACGCACCTAAATTTGCCATCGCACTCATCGCCGCCGCGTGTGTCAGCACCAGTGCTTTCGCCAGCGAAACACCTAAAGAGCAGCCGCTGGAAAAAGTCGCCCCGTATCCGAAAGCGGATAAAGGGATGAAGCGTCAGGTGATCCAGCTGCCGGCACAGCAGGATGAAGCGAATTTCAAAGTAGAGCTGTTAATTGGCAAGACGCTGGAAGTGGATTGCAACCAGCATCGCCTGGGTGGTCAGCTGGAAAGCAAAACGCTGGAAGGCTGGGGTTACGACTACTACGTCTTTGATAAAGTGACCTCGCCGGTCTCCACCATGATGGCCTGCCCGGATGGCAAGAAAGAGAAGAAATTTGTGACAGCGTATCTGGGCGACAATAGCCTGCTGCGCTACAACAGCAAGTTGCCGATCGTGGTTTATACGCCTGAAAACGTGGAAGTGAAGTATCGCGTGTGGAAGGCTGAAGAGAAGATTGAGCAGGCTGTCGTACGTTGAAATTAAGTCGGGTGGCGGCTTCGCCTTACCCGACCTACAAAACAACACCGAACATAGGCCGGGTAGGCGTCAGCGCCACCCGGCTTTTTTACCTTACAGCGCGATATCCGCAACCGGTTTGTTTTCCGGCTGAGGCTTCAGCTCCGCTTTTGGCGCAGCATCCGCAGCCTGCGGTTTGATGTACTGCAGCTGCAGTACGCGGCTGGTGTATTCCAGCTCCTGCTCCGTCGCGCTCACGTTACCGTTCAGCTTCGTGCCGTAGGATGGAATAATGGTCTTCAGCTTCGCCTGCCATTCCGGACTGGCGACTTTATCTTTAAACACTTTTTCCATCAGGTGCAGCATGATTGGCGCAGCGGTAGATGCACCCGGTGACGCACCCAGCAGCGCGGCGATGGTGCCGTCCTTATCGCTCACCACTTCGGTACCCAGACGCAGCACGCCGCCCTCTTTCGGATCGCGCTTGATGATCTGTACGCGCTGACCCGCCTGCCACAGGCGCCAGTCTTCTTTCTTCGCCTGCGGATAGTACTCTTTCAGCGCCTCGAAACGGTCGTCGTCAGAGAGCATCACCTGGCTAATCAGGTATTTCACCAGATCGAAGTTATCCAGCCCCACGTCCATCATCGGCTTGACGTTAGAGGTGGTGGTGGCGCTCAGCAGATCCCACAGGGAGCCGTTTTTCAGGAACTTCGTGGAGAAGGTCGCGAACGGTCCAAACAGCACCACGCGTTTGCCGTCAAGCATACGGGTGTCAATGTGCGGAACAGACATTGGCGGCGCGCCCACGGAAGCCTGACCGTACACTTTTGCCAGATGACGGTTCACCACTTCCGGGTTATCGGACACCAGGAACTGACCGCCGACCGGGAAGCCCGCGTAGTCGTCCGCTTCCGGAATACCGGACTCCTGCAGCAGCTTCAGCGCCGCGCCACCCGCACCGATAAAGACAAACTTCGCCTTGATGACGTGCTCGGCTTCATTGTTTTTCAGATCGGCAACGGTCACGCTCCAGCTGTTATCCGCGTTGCGCTTGAAACCGCGCACTTCGGTGCTGAGCTGCAGGTTGAAGTTCTCTTTTTTCTTCAGAGACGTCACCAGCTGACGGGTAATTTCACCGTAGTTGACGTCGGTACCAATTTCGGTACGGGTCGCCGCCACTTTCTGGTTCGGGTCACGACCTTCCATGACCAGCGGAGCCCACTCTTTAATCTGCGCGTGATCTTCAGAGTATTTCATCCCGCGGAACAGCGTGCTCTGCTGCAGTGCGGCGTAGCGCGCGCGCAGGAAGTTGACGTTCTGCTCGCCCCACACAAAGCTCATGTGCGGTACGGTATTGATAAAGGAGTGCGGGTCGTGCAGCACGCCGCTGTTGACCTGGTGAGACCAGAACTGACGAGAAACCTGGAACGCCTCGTTGATCTCTACCGCTTTCTCGATACTAATGGAACCGTCCTTTTTCTGCGGCGTATAGTTCAGTTCCATGAGTGCCGAATGGCCGGTACCGGCGTTGTTCCAGCCGTTCGAACTCTCCTGCGCCACGCCATCAAGGCGCTCGACCATGGTCATTGACCAGTCCGGCTGCAGTTCTTGCAGATAGGTTCCCAGCGTGGCGCTCATGATACCGCCACCGATTAAAAGGACGTCCGTTTCCTGCTCTTTTGGTGCGTCAGCTTTCGCCGCCATGGAGACGGTGTTAAGCCCCACGGCCAGAGAAAAGAGCATGGCAGTCATTTTTTTCATAATTTATGCCTTAGTGTAAAAGTGCTTGATGCGTGGAAATTGCAGGTGAAAAAAGCTGCGGGGGCACGGTAACAACTTTTAAATATTGTTTAAAGGTTACGAAATTATTGTAATTGTGAAATTTAATGATGGATTGTTTGTGAGGAATTCTCGAAGCGTCTGGTAAAGGGCGGTTTAACGGGCTAGTATGTTGCGTTTTGTGATCGCGCGCACGGAAGCCTGCCCTAACCAGCGAAACGTTATGTCCCTACCCCATTCTCCTTTATCTCCCGAAAACCGTGTCGCCAGCGTGCTGCGTTCCCCTAAGCAGCTGACGCGTGAAACGCTGGCGGGCGTGATTACCGCCCTGGCGCTGATCCCCGAGGTCATCTCATTTTCCGTGGTGGCGGGCGTTGACCCGAAGGTCAGCCTGATCGCTTCCGTGGTGCTCTGTCTTGCCCTGTCCGTACTGGGCGGTCGCCCGGCGATGGTCACGGCCGCGGCCGGTTCCGTGGCGCTGGTTATTGGGCCCATGGTGCATCAGCACGGCGTACAGTACATTCTTCCCGCCGTGCTCATGGCTGGCGTGATTCAGATTCTGTTTGGCGTGCTGGGCATGGCAAGGCTGATGCGCTTTATTCCCCAGTCGGTCATGACCGGGTTTGTTAACGCCCTCGGGATATTGATTTTCTTTGCGCAGGTTCCCCATTTCTGGAGCCGAAGCCCGCTGATTGTGGGCCTGTTCGTGCTGACGGTACTGATCGTGCTGTGGGTGCCGCGCTATATCAAAAGCATCCCTTCCCCACTGATTGCGATTGTGCTGTTAACCTTGTTTACCGTTTCAACCGGGCAAAGCCTGCCGACCGTGGGCGATGAAGGCGCCATGAGCGGCGGCTTGCCGGGTCTTAGTGAACTTCTGGTCCCTCTCAATCTCCAGACGCTGAGCATAATCTGGCCGTGCGCGTTGAGCATCGCGTTTGTCGGCCTGCTGGAATCCCTGCTGACCGCAAAGCTGGTGGATGAGCTGACCGCGACACCGTCAAGTAAACGCCGCGAAAGCATTGGATTAGGCGTCGGCAATATCCTGGCCGGATTTTACGGTGGTATTGCGGGCTGCGCGATGATCGGACAAACCATTGTTAACGTGGAGATGGGGAAAGGCCGAAGCCGCATTTCAACCTTCGCTGCGGGCATCGTGCTGCTGATCCTGGTGACGGCGCTCAGCGACGTGATGGCCAACATCCCGATGGCGGTGCTGGCGGGCATTATGGCGATTGTCGCCGTCAAAACCTTCAGCTGGCACAGCCTTCAGCCGGGCACGCTGAAAACGGCTCCGATTGCAGAAACGGTCGTCATGCTGGTGACCGTTGCCGCCACGGTATCAACCGGCAATCTGGCGATTGGCGTGCTGGGCGGGATTATCGTCATGGTGCTGCTTCCCGCCCGCATTAAGCGTCGGCTTAAAGCAGAAAAATCGTCGCCAGCCCAAGAAAAATAAAGAAACCGCCGGTATCGGTGATGGCGGTGATCATCACGCTCGACCCCACCGCGGGGTCGCGACCCAGTTTGGTCATGGTCAACGGGATAATAACGCCCATCATCGATGCCACCAGCAGATTCAGCACCATCGCCAGCATCATCACCCCACCCAGCGCCATATCGTCATACAACCACCAGGTGATGCCCCCCATAATCCCGCCCCAGACCAGGCCGTTGATCAACGCCACCCCCATCTCTCTGAAGATCAGAAAGGCGAAGTTGCCGGGCTGAATATTCTCCAGCGCCAGCGCGCGAACGATCATCGTGATAGTCTGATTGCCAGTATTACCGCCAATCCCGGCCACAATCGGCATCAGCGAGGCCAGCGCCACCAGCTGCGAAATGGTATGTTCAAAACCGTCAATCACGCGGGAGGCGATAAACGCGGTACACAGGTTAATGGCCAGCCACGCCCAGCGCGTTTTCACCGCCTTGCCGACGGAGGCATGGACGTCATCTCCCGCACTGATCCCCCCCAGCGCACGCAGGTCGTTGTCGGTTTCTTCATAAACGACGTCAACGATCTCGTCGATGGTCAGACGCCCCATCAGTTTGCCAACGGAGTCCACGACGGCGGCACTGACGAGGTCGTCACGTTCGAAGGTACGCGCCGCTTTCTCGGCATCGTCCTCCGGGGAGAAGACCATCGGCTCGTTTTCCATCACCTCGCTCACCTTCCGCTGGGTGCTGTTGAGCAGGATGGTTTTCAGCTCCAGCTCGCCGAGCAGGGTTTTATCCCGGGAGGTGACAAACAGCTTATCGGTGTTATCCGGCATTTTGCCCAGGCGACGCAGATAGCGCTGCACGGTGCCGAGCGTCACGTCCGGACGCACCGTGATAACGCCGAACTCCATGATCGCGCCGACGCTGTTTTTCTCGTAGTGCATCACCTGGCGCACGCGCGCGCGTTCATCGGCAGGCAGTGACGCCAGCAGACGGCCGGTCAGGTTTCGCGGCAGGTGCTGAACCAGGTAAATCTGCTCGTCGATATCCAGGGTTTGCAGAGCGTCGAGAATATCCCGGTCGCTCATCTCGTCGATCAGGTCGTCCCAGACGTTTTCTGAGGCCTCAAGCAGCACCTGTCCGCGCTCGTGATCCTGCACCAGCCGCCACAGGGCGTGACGTTCTTCCGAGGGAAGCGCTTCCAGGGTATCCGCCAGATCCGGCGGGGGTAAGTGAGCAACCAGCGCACCTACCTCAGCAATATCGTCGGCTAAAGTGCCGACATCATATTGCTCAGCCAGGGTCAGTTTGCCTAATAGCGTAGAGGTGACCGCTTTATCGGTCGTGAGAAGCCAGATCAGTCGCGCACGTTCCTGGTCACGCTGTCTGGCGCTGTTTTTCTTTAATACCGACATCAATCATAAATCCATGAAATAAGTTGGTATTAAGCATAGCGCGAGGATATGTAAATAAGAATAAACAACGGGGCGGGATGGAGAAAAAAGCAGCATTACGGCCACGATTATCCCCTCTCCCTGTGGGAGAGGGTTAGGGTGAGGGCATCAGGCCGTACGCGCCACCGCGTCACGCGAGGCTGCATCGCGCTCTTCACCGGTCAGCTCGCTCAGCCTGCCGTCGCGCATCTCCAGCAGACGGTCAGCATGAATAAAGTAATGATCGTCGTGGCTGATGGCGAAAATGGTTTTACCCATCTGCTGCATCAGCGGCAGCAGCACCTGATAAAACTCGCGGCGGAAGTGCGGGTCCTGATCCGCCGCCCACTCATCCAGCAGAATGATGTCACGCTCTTCCGCCAGCGCCAGCAGCAGCGCCACGCGCTTTTTCTGCCCTTTGGAAAGCTTCAGATTGAGAATTTTACCGTCCTGAAGTTCCAGCTTGTGGGACATCTGCAGCTGCGCCAGCCATTTTTCCACCAGCGCAGGATTGGCCTGCTGCCCTTCCGGACCCAGCAGTTGCTCAAACAGCCAGACGTCGGTGAACACCGCCGAGAATAGCTTGCGGTAATCTTCGGGCTTCTCCGCGCTCAGCGCTCTGCCATCCAGTAAAATCTCGCCCGACTGCGGCTGATAAAGCCCGGTGAGCAGCATCGCCAGCGTCGATTTACCGCTGCCGTTGCCGCCAATCAGGAACAGCAGCTCGCCGCGGCGGATCGTCAGGTTGACCGGCCCCACGGAGAAGGCGCTGTCCTGATAGCGGAACGTGACGTTACGCAGCTCCAGCGTCTGCCAGTCAGGGAAGGCTTGCGGGCGCGGGAATTCGGCTTTAAACGGCGCGAGATCGAATTTGTTGAGCTTATTAAAGGCCACCTGCGCACTCAGTAAGGTGGGCAACGCGCCGACCGCAGAGAGCAGCGGCGTGCGCAAAAACAGCAGCGTCAGCGAGTAGGTTGCCGCGACGTTGGTGTCCGCCCAGCCCAGGCTGTTCGCCATCCAGAATACCAGGCCAATGGCGCCCAGCATCATAATGTTTGACCAGTTCACCGCGCTCAGGTGGAAGGTATCAGCGCGAATGATGTGATGCCGGTACTCGCGTGCGTCCGGAATATAGAGATGGTTAAAGATATACTCGGCGCGCTCGCGGTTCAGGGTGAGTTCTTTGCGCCCTTCCAGTACCGTCTGGTAGTCGTTATAGAGCTTATCTTCGGTTTCGCGCAGCACCGCCATGTGTTTATAGACGCGTGACACCAGGACAAAACCGCCCCAGATGGTGATGGCGATCCACAGCGCAGTCACCGCCAGCATTTTGCTGGAGAGCCAGGCGAGATAGGCCGCCGAGCCAAAGGTCAGAATGATCCCCTGCACCAGCTCGGGCAGACGAACGAACGCGATGGTAATGGCGCGTACGTCGCTGGTCAGCCCCGCCAGCAGGGAGGCGCTGCCGAGCTGCTCAACGCGCTCGACCTGGGTGTCCAGGATCCGCTTGATAAACTCACTGCGCAAACGAAAAACGAAATGGTGGCCGAGCGCGGTCAGCGCCAACTGGGAGCCGAGCGTAACCGCCATCAGCAGCAGCAGCAGGCCAAGAAACTCCGGCAATACGGAGAGCGAGGTGTCGACCATTTCAATCAACCGCACGTTAATAAACGCGATCAGGCCAATACCCAGAGCGGCGCTGGCCAGGCTTAACGCCATAACGGCGATGAAGGGCCAGCGGTACTGACGCCAGACGAGGAGAAGTAGTTGCATGCAGGCAATCCGGACAATAAAAATCAGCGAGCAGTGTAAACTGCCCTGCGCGGACATCAAGAATAATTCTTATTTTAGTTTACGCATCCCCGCCTGACGGAAGGTCAGATTAAAGCGGTACTCGCCCGTGAGGGGGTGAACGCCGGGTTTCAGCGGCTGAATGCCGTGATAATAAAGCCGCGATTCCCTGCCCCACACCACCACATCGCCATGTTCCAGCATAATGCGTTTGAGCGGATCGTTGCGGCGTAATCCCCCAAACTGAAAGACGGCGGGCAGGCCTAACGATACCGATACGATAGGCGCGCGCAGATCGGGCTCATCCTTGTCCTGATGCAGCGAGAGCTTCGCACCGATGGCGTAGCGGTTAATCAGACAGGCATCAGGACGAAAATCCGGATAATCCGCCGCCACGGCAGCCTCGTGACAAAGTGCCTGAAAAACCGCAGGCATGGGAGGCCAGGGCCGGTCGGTCGTGGGATCGTTTGGAGCATACACATACCCACGTTCGTTTGTCGCCCAGCCCAGTTCGCCGCAGTTGGCCATGGCCACCGACATGGTGTAGCCGCCCGGCGTCACCATATGGCGAAACGGTGAAACCGCCGTGACCTCTTCAATACCGGCAAGCAACGCCTCCGCACGGGAGAGAGCAAAGCGGCGCAGGATCGCTGCCCCTGGCGCAAGCGGTTCCTGCCAGGGTTCAGCATCCGCAAAAAGATCGAGCATTATTCCTCCCGGCGTTTCGCCTCACGTTTCAGTAACAGCGCTTTTCGCGCCGTCCCCCAGCGATAGCCCGACAGCGCACCGTCGTTGCGAACCACCCGATGGCAGGGGATCACAATTGCCAGCGTGTTTGCGGCACAGGCGCCTGCTACGGCGCGTACCGCACTGGGTTGGCCAATCGCCTGCGCCACCTGCTGGTAGCTTGCCGTTTCGCCGCAGGGAATAGTGCGAAGGGCCTGCCAGACGCGCTGCTGGAACGCGGTACCGCGAATATCCAGCGGCAGCGCAAGCGGTACGTCGCGGTTATCAATACTGGCAATGACCTGGTGGATCCGCTGCACAAAGGCGTCGTCCAGCGGCGCGTGCGTAGCTTTTGGAAATTGCGTGGCAAGCTCTGCGGTGACTTCCGTATCGGTGTCACCCAGCAGAATCGCGCAGATCCCCCGCTCGCTTTCGGCAACCAGACAGCGTCCTAACGAACAGTCATCGATGGCATACCGCACAGCCACCTCTCCTTTACGGTACTGCTTCGCCGTCATGCCCAACGCATCGTTGGCTTTACGATAATAGCTGCTGCTGTCGGGAAATCCCGCCGCCAGCACGGCATCGGTAATTTTGTCTCCCTGCGCAAGCGCGGTGCGCAGACGCTGACCCCGCGCCGCCTGCTGCCAGGCTTTGGGCGTCATGCCGGTCACCGACTTAAACAGGCGGTGGAAATGGAAAGGACTCATGGCAACCTGCTCCGCCAGTCTCTCCAGGGTTAACGCGGGATCCTGCTCCAGAAGCCGGCAGGCATGTTCCACTTTTGCCAGCTTCTGCGCCTGCGGATCGCGTTTGTCCGGCATGCAGCGCTTGCACGGACGAAAGCCCGCCTGAGCGGCGTGCCGGGCATCAGGATAAAAGCGGACATTTTTACGCAGCGCGTGGCGGGCACGGCATGACGGGCGGCAGAAAATACCCGTCGTCTGCACGGCGAAGACAAACTGATCGTCAGCGAGCGGATCGCGGGCCAGCACGGCCTGCCAGCGATCCTCATCGGTCATTAAGGTTGGGTTTTTCATGATCGGCTCCTCGTATAAGCATACATAGAGCGTGCCTGAGCGCCACCGATAAAAAACCCGCAACCTTGCTTTTTAATTTTTGTCGCTGACCAGGAAACTGTTGAACTGCGGCGAGCTCCAGGTTTTGAACCCGTCGCCCTCTTTGGTGATCATATAAACTGCCAGCCCTTCCTGACGGACCACCTCTTTGGCTTTTTCCGGGCCGAGAACCATTAATCCGGTATCCCAGGCATCCGCTTCCAGCGCGGTGGGGGCAATGACCGTTACCGAGACCAGGTTATGCGTGATGGGGCGTCCGGTCTGCGGATCAATCACGTGCGAAATACGCTTCCCGTCAAGCTCGTAATAGTTGCGATAGCTTCCGGAGGTGCTGATGCCATGTCCGTTGATATCCACTATCGCCTGCACGGCATTTTGCCGATCGGTTGGTTTTTGAATCGCTACGCGCCACGGCTTATCGCTGGCGTTCATGCCCCGACTGACCAACGCGCCGCCCACCGAGACCAGATAACGGGAAATTCCTTCCTGCGCCATCAGTGCAGCAAGATGATCCGCCGCATAGCCTTCCCCGACCGTCGACAGATCGACAAACAGATCGGGGATATCTTTTTGCAGGTACTGCTGCCCGTACTGGTTGATCACGGTCAGATGCTGTAGACCTGTCCGGGCGCGGGCGTCATCAATGGCCGCCTGTTCGGGCGTCTTCACCGGCTGTTTATTGGGGCCAAATCCCCAGAGGTTCACCAGAGGACCGACGGTCACATCCATCGCCCCGTTGGTTTTATAACCCACGCGCATTGCCTCGGTCACGATATCGGCCATCGCCTCGCTCACCGGCCACAGAGAAGTGCTGGTCGAGAGGTTAAAGCGCATCAGCGCCGAGTCATTTTTATAGGTCGACAGCAGCTGATCGTCGGCGTCCAGCTGCGACTGGATTTTGCCGCGAAGTTCATCCGTGCGTGTTTTATCGAGGTTCATCACGCTGACGCGCCAGAAGGTGCCCATCGTTTTACCTTCGAGCACCGTCGCGGCAGGTGCATCGGTTTTCGCCACGGTCGCGGGATCGTTACACGCGGTCAGGAAAAAAAGCATAGCCAGAAAGCTGGCGCGTAAAAAAGTCATGTCCATTCATTATTATCCTCATGCCAGGGCGGCAAGAGTACACCAAAACAGGGGCGTTGTGAGAATCTGAGAAGCACAAAAAAGGGGGGCCATCAGCCCCCCTTACGTCACACGTTAACGCGATTAGAACTGGTAAACCAGGCCCAGCGCGACGATATCGTCAGTACCGATACCCGCCTGACGGGTGAAGTCATTTTCATCAACCAGGTTGATTTTGTAATCCACGTAGGTGGACATGTTTTTGTTGAAGTAGTAAGTCGCACCTACATCAACATATTTCAGCAGATCCTGATCGCCGTAACCTTCGATGTCTTTGCCTTTAGACTGCAGATAAGCCACGGATGGACGCAGGCCGAAGTCGAACTGGTACTGAGCAACCACTTCGAAGTTCTGCGCTTTGTTGGCCCAACCCAGATCGCCTGCGCGAGTCGCGTTGTAGGTCTGAGTATACTGAGCAGCCAGGTAGATGTTGTTCGCGTCGTATTTCAGACCGCCGGTATAGGTTTCAGCACGGTCGCCAGTACCGAAGCCCATGTCGTTCTGGGAACTGGTGCGCTTAGAGCTGGACACGGCAGTACCAATACCGAAGCCTTCGCCCAGGTTATAAGTGATAGAACCGCCAACGCCATCACCGTTCTGACGCAGTGCTTCACGACCGTTGTTGGTCTGGTCTTCACCGCTTACGCTACCGTTTTTACCTTGATACTGAACAGCGAAGTTCAGACCATCAACCAGGCCGAAGAAATCGCTGTTACGATAGGTCGCAAAGCCGTTACCACGCTGCTGCATGAAGTTGTCAGAACCGTAGGTGTCACCGCCGAATTCTGGCAGAACGTCGGTCCAGGAAGTTACATCGTAAACTACGCCGTAGTTACGACCGTAGTCGAAAGAACCCGCGTCACCAAATTTCAGACCGGCAAACGCCACACGGGTCCAGGCGTTGTTTTCATTCTCACCTGAGTTACCCTGAATCTGGTATTCCCACTGGCCGTAACCGGTCAGCTGATCGTTAACCTGGGTTTCGCCTTTGAAGCCAAGACGCATGTAGGTCTGGTCGCCATCAGCGCTGTCGTCATCGGAGAAATAGTGCAGACCATCAACTTTACCGTACAGATCTAATTTGTTGCCATCTTTGTTATAAATTTCGGCCGCATTTGCTGCGCCTGCCACCAGGAGTGCTGGTACCAGGAGGGACAGTACTTTAACTTTCATTTTATTAACCCTCTGTTATATGCCTTATAATTGCCACTGCTTACTGGTTAACCCTCATTAACCAGTCGGCAATTTCATTCTCCGCAAAATTACAGAATAATCCAACGCGAATATGATACGAAAACTTTGAAGATGTTTCATTTATCCATCAACATGTTTCAAAATGTAAATAACAAGGAACTTTTACAAAGCACAAATAGCTTAGAAATTTAGCACTTATAATCAAAAGGAAAAACATACCAATAATAATCAATAAGTTATAATAAAAATCGTTACAGCACTGAATGACAAAACAAGATCTCACCTAATCTCTAAAATATCTCTCGCTATCATCATTAACTTTATTTATTACCGTCATTCAGTTTTGAATGTCTGTTTATCCCTAATTGAGCCGGATGCTTCGCATTCGGTTTTTTTTTACCTTTCTTTACGTAACTTCTCGTTTTTTGTGCTACCGCACCGAAATTGTAACGACTATTAACTAAATTCTCATCGGCCGTCCTTCGCGAACACACAATTGATGTAAAACTTAATTTCTTGTTAATTCGTGCTATTTACTGGCTCAGCGCACGTATTATTTGTACGCGCCCGGCGTGTTTGTACATGTTTACTGCGCCGCCCGCCGCCGATATTGTCCGTTGAAAAAGTCGCCTTTTCCCGGACAGTGGCGCTGGAAATTCAGTTATTACCCTTTATACTGCCCTATCGCCACAGAGCATGACCATGACGGGTTAAAGATATCAATGAGTCAGACTGAAACCACCGCCCCGAGCAAATTCTCCCTCCTCCCCGGGAGCATCACCCGTTTCTTTCTTCTTTTGATCGTTGTGCTGTTAGTGACTATGGGGGTGATGGTACAGAGCGCGGTTAATGCCTGGCTGAAGGACAAGAGCTATCAGGTCGTCGATATCACCCACGCCGTGCATAAGCGCATCGATACCTGGCGCTACGCCACCTGGCAGATTTACGACAATATTGCAGCTGCACCGGCCTCCTCATCCGGAGATGGACTTCAGGAGACACGGCTTAAGCAGGATGTCTATTACCTCGAAAAACCGCAGCGTAAGACTGAGGCGCTTATTTTTGGCTCTCACGACAGCGCGACGCTTGAGATGACGCAGCGTATTTCGACCTATCTGGATACCCTCTGGGGTGCCGAAACGGTGCCATGGTCGATGTATTATCTGAACGGTCAGGACAACAGCATGATCCTGATCTCAACGCTGCCGTTAAAAGATCTCTCTTCCGGGTTTAAAGAGACCACCGTGGGCAGCATCGTCGATTCCCGCCGGGCAGAGATGCTGCAGCAGGCGAACGCCCTTGATGAACGTGAGAGCTTCTCTTCCCTGCGCCGCCTGGCCTGGCAAAACGGTCATTATTTTACTCTGCGCACCACCTTCAACCAGCCAGGACATCTGGCGACGGTGGTCGCCTTCGATTTACCCATTAATGATTTAATCCCGCCGGATATGCCGCTCGATAGCTTCCGTCTGGAGCCCGACAGCAGCACCCAGAACATGCGTGCGGCGTCTGACAAAGAGGCCGCAGAGAGCGTATCGATCTCCTTTAACGGTTCAAAAATCGAAATTGCCTCATCCCTGAACTCGACCGGTATGCGTCTGGTGTGGCAGGTGCCGTTTGGTACGCTGTTGCTCGACACGCTGCAAAATATCCTGCTGCCTCTGCTGCTGAATATCGGTCTGCTGGCGCTGGCGCTGTTTGGCTACAGCACCTTCCGCTTCCAGTCGGGACGTCAGAGCGACGCCGCGGCGGTCCCGGCCGGTACCAGCAATGAGCTGCGCGTATTACGCGCGCTGAATGAAGAGATTGTTTCCGTGCTGCCGCTTGGGGTCTTAGTTCACGATCAGGAAGCAAATCGTACGGTAATGAGCAATAAAATTGCCGACCATCTGCTGCCGCATCTTAACCTGCAGAACATCACCACCATGGCGGATCAGCACCAGGGGGTGATTCAGGCCACCATCAACAATGAACTGTACGAGATCCGCCAGTTCCGCAGCCAGGTGGCTTCACGTACGCAAATCTTCATCATCCGCGATCAGGATCGCGAAGTGCTGGTGAATAAAAAGCTCAAGCAGGCGCAAAGACTTTATGAGAAAAACCAGCAGGGGCGCGCCGCATTTATGCAGAACATTGGCGATGCCTTCAAGCAGCCGTTAAAAACGCTGGCTACCCAGGCGGCGGCGTTAAATACGTCAGAAAGCCACCAGCTTGCCTGTCAGGCCGACTCGCTGGTTAGAATGGTTGATGAGATCCAGCTGGCGAACATGCTGGAGAATGATTTCTGGAAGGGAACCCCCACCCTCTTCTCCATTCAGGATCTGATCGATGAAGTGGTTCCGGAAGTCCTGCCCGTGATTAAGCGCAAAGGGCTGCAGCTGCTGATCAATAACAATCTCCCGGCAAATGATGAACGCCACGGCGATCGTGAAGCGCTGCGCCGCATACTGTTGATGATTATTCAGTACGCGGTAACCACCACGCAGATCGGCAAGATCACCCTCGAAGTCAGTACGGAGGAGTCCGCAGAAGACCGCCTGACGTTCCGCATCCTGGACACCGGGGAAGGCGTCACCACGAGTGAAATTGATAATCTGCACTTCCCGTTCCTGAATGACACGCAAAGCGATCGCTACGGCAAGGCAAATGCCCTTACCTTCTGGCTGTGCGATCAGCTGGCGCGTAAGCTCGGCGGCCATCTCAATATCAAGGCCCGTGAATCTCTCGGCACCCGCTATTCTCTGCACGTGAAAATGGCGGCCAATCCGCAGGAAGAAGATGAAGAGCGTCTGCTGGATGATGTCGTGGTGATGGTCGATGTTACGTCGAACGAGATCCGCAATATTGTCGTTCGTCAGTTAGAAAACTGGGGTGCGGCCTGCATCACCCCGGATGAAAGACTTGCAAGTCAAGAATTTGATCTGTTTTTAACTGATAATCCGTCTAATCTTACTGCCTCCGGCTTGCTTTTAAGCGATGATGAGTCAGGCGTGCGGAAAATCGGCCCTGGCCAGCTGCGCGTCAACTTTAATATAAGCAATGCGATGCAGGAAGCTGTACTACAACTAATAGAAGAGCAGCTGGCGCAGGAAGAGATAGCGGAATCACCGTTAGGCGGTAATGAAAATGCCGAGCTTCACGCCAGCGGATACTATTCACTCTTTGTTGATACAGTACCAGATGATGTTAAGCGGTTGTATACTGAGTCCGCTGCGAATGATTTTGCAGCGCTGGCACAGACAGCACACCGGCTTAAAGGGGTGTTTGCCATGCTTAATCTGGTTCCCGGCAAGCAGTTATGTGAAACGCTGGAACATCTAATTCGTGAGAAAGATGCCTCTGGCATTGAAAAATACATCAGCGACATTGACGCCTACGTCAAAAGCTTGCTGTAGCAAGGTAGCCTTATACATGAACAATATGAACGTAATTATTGCCGATGACCATCCGATTGTACTGTTCGGTATTCGCAAATCACTTGAACAGATCGAGTGGGTGAATGTAGTCGGTGAATTTGAAGACTCTACAGCACTGATCAATAACCTCCCAAAGCTTGATGCACACGTGCTCATTACCGATCTCTCCATGCCTGGAGACAAATACGGTGATGGGATCACGCTCATCAAATATATTAAACGTCACTTCCCGGATATCTCGATCATTGTTCTGACCATGAACAATAACCCGGCGATCCTGAGCGCGGTACTGGATCTGGACATCGAAGGGATTGTGCTGAAACAAGGCGCACCGACCGATCTGCCTAAAGCGCTTGCGGCGCTGCAGAAAGGTAAGAAGTTCACGCCTGAAAGCGTTTCTCGTCTGCTGGAAAAAATCAGCGCGGGTGGCTACGGTGACAAACGCCTGTCGCCGAAAGAGAGTGAAGTTCTGCGCCTGTTCGCAGAAGGTTTCCTGGTGACCGAGATTGCCAAGAAGCTGAACCGCAGTATTAAAACCATCAGCAGCCAGAAGAAATCAGCGATGATGAAGCTGGGCGTGGATAACGATATAGCTCTGCTGAACTATCTCTCCTCCGTCACGCTGAGCGCAACCGACAAGGATTGATCTCCGCTGTTTATGCCGGGTGGCGCTGCGCTTACCCGGCCTACAGAACCCGCAGGCCCGCGCAAGCGCAGTGCCGCCGGGCAATTAAAAAAGGCCCTTCCGGGCCTTTTTTATATCCGCGTTTTTCTCACACGCTCCGCGTAAATCGACAATGTCTGCTTCAGCACGTCCAGCGTCACCGGTTTCGACAGACAGCTGTCCATGCCTGACTCCAGACAGCGCTGCTTCTCTTCCGCCAGCGCGTTCGCCGTTACGCCCACCACCGGCAGCGTCAGGCCAAGCTGTCGGATGCGCTGCGTCAGACGGTAGCCGTCCATGTTAGGCATGTTGACGTCGCTCAGCACGATATCAATATGATTCTTACTCAGCACGTTTAGCGCATCCACGCCGTCATTGGCGGTTTTGCACTGATAGCCCAGCGATCCAAGCTGGTCAGCCAGCAGGCGACGGTTAATCGGATGGTCATCCACCACCAGAATCATCATATCGTCATTCACCGACGCCAGAGACTCCGGTGACGGCAATCCACCCGCGCCGTCGCTCTCTTCCAGTTCCACTTTGTAGATGCGCGCCAGCAGACTCAACAGCTCGTGCGGGGTGGCGACACTGTGTACCCATTCCCCTGGTGCACGCTCAACCGGGATACCGATGTGGCGACGGCAGAAGAGCACTGCCCCTCTCCCCTGCCACGGCTGTTCCGGCATCTCATCGGCGATCAGCACATCGTCCACGTCCGGTGTTTGACCTTCATAGCGGCACACCCTCACGCCGCTGTGGGTAAGCAGCGCCGTCAGATAGTCATTCAGCGAGGCGTTATGCACCGCCAGCCAGCAGCGCTTATCGCTCAGCCCGTCTACCGTGGCTTTTGCCGGATACTGCGCCGAATAGAGCGGAATGCGGATGGTGAACTGGCTGCCCATGCCGGGCTCGGTATCCACGGAGATATCACCGTCCATCATGCTGACGAGCTTCTCACAAATCGCCAGCCCCAGTCCGGTACCCTGGAAGTTACGCTGCACGCCGGTCCCGACCTGGAAGAACGGGTCGAACAGGCGAACCACTTCCTTCGCCGGGATGCCGACGCCCGTGTCGCGCACGCGAATGCTCAGGTAATCCCCCGCCCGGCAGACGTGCAGCACAATACAGCCGGTATCGGTGAATTTAATGGCGTTGCTGAGCAGGTTAGAGATGACCTGCTGCAGGCGCATCGGATCGCCGTGCAGCGTCAGCGGCACGTCCGGTTCGATAAAGCAGTAGAGCCCCAGCTGTTTACGCACCACCAGCGGGAGATAGTTGGCGCTGATATGGTTCATCACCTCGCGCGGCGAAAACTCGCGCGGCTCGATTTTCAACTGCTCGGACTCGATTTTAGAGAAGTCGAGAATATCGCTGATGATCTTCAGCAACAGGCTGGAGGAGTTGTTCATCGCCGTCACCAGCCGGTCGACGCCTTTCGGCAGCTCTTTAGTCTGCAGCAGGTCGAGGTTACCGATGATCCCGTACAGTGGCGTACGCAGCTCATGGCTGACGGTGGCAAGGAACATGGACTTCGACTGGCTGGCCTGCTCTGCCGCCTGCGCCATCTCCTGCAACGACTCTTCCATCTTCACGCGCGCGGAGACATCCACCAGCACGCAAATCGCCACGTTTTCATTGCGATAGCGGGAATGCACAAAGCTGATCTGCAGGTTGGTGTGCGTACTGGTCAACACGTCGACAAAGTTAACCTGCTGACCGCAGATAATTTGCGTCAGCCTCTGCCGGTCTTCGTGCGTTAACATGTTCAGGTAGTTATGTGCCAGTTCGTTACTCAGGATATTGGTCCCGTCCTGGGTACGCAGGATACAAATCCCCACCGGCGCCGAGGCAACAATCTTGCGGTTAAACTGCTCGTGTTCCTCCAGTCGCTGGGCGTCGCTTTCGGCAGGAATAAAGATTTTCCGCTCATACATGCGCGCCAGCGTAAACAGCGCGCCCCCCGCCAGCAGGTTGAGCAGAATCGCATTCATGATAAGAATGCGTATCCGCTCAAGCACCATATCCACCGGCAGCGAATAGACGATACTGAGCGACGAAGGCGGCAGGCTCTTCTTCAGCACCAGCTCGCGGAAACCTGAGGTATAGCCAAACCACGACCGCTCCTGCATCCAGTGCGGTTCGACGTTTAGACGGTTATCAGGCCCGGCAAGTGAAATCAGCTGATGACCGTTTTCATCCAGAATGGTCACGCCCATGGGCAGGCTGCCCGGGGTGAAGAAGTTTTCCATGCGAATGGTCTGCTCAATCCCCAGCAGCGCCTGCAGGCGATTGCCCAGATAAACCGGCGTCAGGGCGTAGAAATAGCCCACGCCCGGACGCGGGCCCTGGCTCACCCAGAAGATGTTATTGCCGCGCTCGTCCTGCGGTGCATTGCGGTATTTGACAATACGTTCATGCAGGCTTTTCAGCGCATCGTCACGTTCAACGGGCACGTCGCGCAGGCCAAAGTCAGCCATGCAGAGATTCTCGCTGCCAATCAGGAAGACGCGGTTCAGGTCATAGGCGGCGGAGAAATTGTCGCGCCAGTAGCGCATAAACCAGGCGAGCGATTCCAGAGAGCCGCGCCAGGTATTGCTCATGGTGGAGCAATCGGAATCCGGGAACAGCGGCTGGAAGTCCGGGACTTCGGTTTTGTCATCACGCCCGCGAAGCGCAAGGATGCCGTTTTCCGCCGTCAGACGATTTTCGGCAATATACTTCAGCTCCTTCATCACGTCAGACGTTCGCTGAATGTAGCGCTGGGCCTGGTCGGAGCTTAAGTTAAACTCCTGGCGGATCTCCGCTTCTTTCTGGTGCAGGGCGTTAACGATGTAAAACACCGAGAACAGGGCCACCAGCAGCCAAAGCAGGAGCGCCAGCGCCCGAAACAGATAGCGAGAGACTTTCAGCGTAGTACGAAAGGAGACGAGGTATTTCAAGGGGGCGAGGCTCCGCCGTCGGGGTCAAAAGAATGTGGTTAAGGTAGCGGTAAACGCGCCAGGTCGCAACGTTGACTTATCTGCTTGTGCAAAAGAAAAGGGCCGGAATCCGGCCCTTTTTTGCATCAGGAGACATTACTCGTCAGCGTCATCCGCTACGTCATCGTCGGTGTCGGCTTCCGGCGCGATATCCTCATCGCCTTCCGCGACGCTACCATCGATGGAGTCGAGCTCTTCGTCATCCACCGGCTCAGCAACGCGCTGCAGACCCACCACGTTTTCATCTTCCGCTGTACGGATGAGGATCACGCCCTGGGTGTTACGACCCACCACGCTGATCTCAGACACGCGGGTACGCACCAGCGTACCGGCATCGGTGATCATCATGATCTGGTCCGCATCGTCCACCTGCACCGCGCCGACAACGGAACCGTTGCGCTCGGTCACCTTGATGGAGATTACGCCCTGCGTGCCGCGAGACTTGGTCGGGTATTCCCCTTCCGCCGTACGTTTACCGTAACCATTCTGCGTCACGGTCAGGATAGCCCCTTCACCGCGCGGAATAATCAGAGAAACAACGCTGTCTTCGCCTGCCAGCTTGATACCACGCACGCCCGTCGCGGTACGGCCCATTGCACGAACGGCGTCTTCTTTGAAGCGCACCACTTTACCGGCCGCAGAGAAGAGCATCACTTCATCGGAACCGGAGGTCAGATCCACGCCAATCAGCTCGTCGCCTTCGTTCAGGTTCACGGCGATAATACCGGCAGAACGCGGACGGCTGAATTCGGTTAGCGCGGTTTTCTTCACGGTACCGCTGGCGGTCGCCATAAAGACGTTCACGCCCTCTTCGTACTCGCGTACCGGCAGGATAGCGGTGATACGTTCGTTCGCTTCCAGCGGCAGCAGGTTAACGATTGGACGACCACGCGCGCCACGGCTTGCTTCCGGCAGCTGATAGACTTTCATCCAGTACAGACGACCGCGGCTGGAGAAGCAGAGGATCGTGTCATGGGTGTTCGCCACCAGCAGGCGGTCAATGAAGTCTTCTTCTTTAATACGTGCTGCAGACTTGCCTTTACCGCCACGACGCTGTGCTTCGTAATCAGTTAACGGCTGATACTTCACGTAGCCCTGGTGAGACAGGGTCACAACAACGTCTTCCTGGTTGATCAGGTCTTCGATGTTGATGTCCGCGCTGTTGGCGGTGATTTCGGTGCGGCGCTCGTCGCCGAACTGATCGCGGACCAGCTCCAGCTCTTCACGGATCACTTCCATCAGGCGCTCTGCGCTGCCCAGAATATGAAGCAGCTCAGCAATCTGTTCCAGCAGCTCTTTGTATTCGTCGAGCAGTTTTTCATGCTCAAGGCCGGTCAGTTTCTGCAGACGCAGATCCAGAATCGCCTGGGCCTGCTGTTCCGTCAGGTAGTACTGACCGTCACGCACGCCGAACTCAGGTTCCAGCCACTCAGGACGCGCTGCGTCATCACCCGCACGTTCCAGCATCGCGGCAACGTTGCCCAGATCCCACGGACGGGAAATCAGCGCAGTTTTCGCTTCCGCCGGGGTTGGTGCACGACGGATCAGTTCGATGATCGGGTCGATGTTGGCCAGCGCAACCGCCAGCGCTTCAAGGATGTGCGCACGGTCGCGCGCTTTGCGCAGTTCGAAGATAGTACGACGGGTCACCACTTCACGGCGGTGACGGACGAACGCGCTCAGGATCTCTTTCAGGTTCATGATCTTCGGCTGACCATGGTGCAGTGCAACCATGTTGATACCGAAGGAGACCTGAAGCTGCGTCTGGGAGTACAGGTTGTTCAGGACAACCTCACCCACCGCGTCGCGTTTGATCTCAATCACGATGCGCATGCCGTCTTTGTCAGACTCGTCACGCAGCGCGCTGATGCCTTCAACACGTTTTTCTTTTACCAGCTCGGCGATCTTTTCAATCAGACGCGCTTTGTTCACCTGATACGGGATCTCGTGAACAATGATGGTTTCACGGCCGGTTTTAGCGTCCGCTTCCACTTCGGCGCGGGCACGGATGTAGATCTTGCCGCGGCCGGTACGGTACGCTTCTTCAATACCGCGACGACCGTTGATGATCGCCGCCGTCGGGAAATCCGGACCCGGGATGTGTGCCATCAGCCCTTCAATGCTGATGTCTTCATCGTCGATATAGGCCAGACAGCCGTTAATCACCTCAGTGATATTGTGCGGCGGAATGTTGGTTGCCATACCGACCGCGATGCCGGACGAACCGTTCACTAACAGGTTCGGGATCTTGGTGGGCATCACATCTGGGATGCGCTCGGTGCCGTCGTAGTTATCGACGAAATCAACGGTCTCTTTTTCCAGGTCGGCCATCAGCTCATGAGCGATTTTCGACATACGGATTTCCGTATAACGCATCGCTGCAGCGGAGTCGCCGTCGACTGAACCAAAGTTACCCTGGCCATCTACCAGCATGTAGCGCAAGGAGAATGGCTGCGCCATACGAACGATGGTGTCATAAACGGCGGTATCACCATGCGGGTGATATTTACCGATGACGTCACCGACGACGCGGGCAGATTTTTTATAGGCTTTATTCCAGTCATTGCCCAATACGTTCATGGCGTATAGTACGCGACGGTGTACCGGCTTCAGGCCATCGCGGACGTCCGGCAGCGCACGGCCAACAATGACCGACATCGCATAGTCCAGATAGGAGCTCTTCAGCTCTTCCTCGATGTTAACCGGTGTAATTTCTCTCGCAAGGTCGCTCATCTAACCGCTATCCCTCTACTGTATCCCGGATTCAAAGGTCGCAAATTATAACACAGCCGAGGTGATTGAGGTAAACCTATACGCTTTATTCACAGGGATTGCCTGATATACTCATTCGTCTTGCTAAATAAGGAGTAAAAGCGCCCATGAATGCCGAAAAATCCCCGGTGGCTCACAATGTTGACCACGAAGAGATTGCCAAATTTGAAGCGGTGGCGTCCCGCTGGTGGGATCTCGAAGGTGAGTTCAAACCGCTGCACCGTATTAACCCGCTGCGTCTGGGCTATATTGCGGAGCGTTCCGGCGGTCTGTTCGGTAAAAAAGTGCTCGATGTCGGCTGCGGCGGCGGTATCCTGGCGGAAAGCATGGCGCGCGAAGGGGCGAACGTCACGGGCCTGGATATGGGTTTTGAACCGCTGCAGGTTGCCCGTCTTCACGCGCTGGAGTCTGGCATACAGGTAGACTACGTGCAGGAAACCGTGGAAGAACATGCGGCAAAACATGCCCATCAGTACGATGTGGTGACCTGCATGGAGATGCTGGAGCACGTTCCCGATCCGCAGTCCGTGGTGCACGCCTGTGCAAAACTGGTGAAACCGGGCGGCCAGGTCTTCTTCTCAACCCTCAACCGCAACGCTAAAGCCTGGCTGATGGCCGTCGTCGGCGCGGAGTATGTGCTGCGCATGGTGCCGAAAGGCACGCACGACGTGAAGAAATTCATCAAGCCGGCGGAGCTGTTAAGCTGGGTTGACCAGACGTGGCTTAAGGAGCAGCACATCACCGGCCTGCACTACAATCCGCTGACCAATAAATTCAAACTCGCACCGGGCGTTGATGTTAACTATATGTTGCACACAACCGCCAAAAACGACTAACGTCATTCGTTATTCTTATAAAGATTGCGCGACATCATGTTGCGCAATTCTGACCTCCCGTTGAAGAAATCAGCACTCGATCAAATTTTGAATTTTTTTTCTTAATTATTGACATGTCTTCCAGGCCTTACGGTACGAGGACTTAGCCTTTTTTACCCTTTCACAACCTCAATTTAACGTCAAAATCAACCCTTGTGCTGAAAAGATTCGATACTAGAATACTCACCATATAGCGTTTTTCTTATCGCAAACCCCCTATATGTAGTATTTATCCACAGAGTTAGTCACAAGACGGTTCTGTGGATAAGCGGGGGATATTTTTTATTTCACGGACAGGTAAAACCCACATGAATCAGAGTCTGCTGGTGACAAAGCGCGACGGTACTACCGAGCGTATCAATCTGGACAAAATCCATCGAGTTCTCGACTGGGCAGCAGAAGGACTGAACAACGTATCTATCTCCCAGGTTGAACTGCGTTCTCATATTCAGTTCTACGACGGCATCAAAACGTCTGATATCCACGAAACCATCATCAAAGCGGCGGCGGACCTGATCTCCCGCGAAGCACCGGATTATCAGTACCTGGCTGCACGTCTGGCGATTTTCCACCTGCGTAAAAAAGCCTACGGCCAGTTTGAGCCGCCGAAGCTTTACGATCACGTGGTGAAAATGGTTGAGCTGGGCAAATACGACACGCATCTGCTGGAAGACTATACGGAAGAAGAGTTCGAGCAGATGAACGGGTTTATCGATCACTGGCGCGACATGAACTTCTCCTACGCGGCGGTGAAGCAGCTCGAAGGCAAATACCTGGTTCAGAACCGTGTAACCGGTGAGATCTACGAAAGCGCCCAGTTCCTCTACATTCTGGTGGCCGCCTGTCTGTTCTCAAACTACCCACGTGATACCCGTCTGGATTACGTGAAGCGTTTCTACGATGCGGTATCGACGTTCAAGATTTCTCTGCCGACGCCAATCATGTCTGGCGTGCGCACCCCTACCCGCCAGTTCAGCTCCTGCGTGCTGATCGAGTGTGGTGACAGCCTGGATTCCATCAACGCCACCTCCAGCGCCATTGTGAAATACGTTTCCCAGCGCGCCGGTATCGGCATCAACGCCGGCCGCATTCGTGCGCTGGGCAGCCCGATTCGCGGCGGTGAAGCGTTCCACACCGGCTGTATCCCGTTCTATAAGCACTTCCAGACGGCAGTAAAATCCTGCTCTCAGGGCGGCGTGCGCGGCGGTGCTGCGACCCTGTTCTACCCAATGTGGCACCTGGAAGTGGAAAGCCTGCTGGTTCTGAAAAACAACCGTGGTGTCGAAGGCAACCGCGTGCGTCACATGGACTACGGCGTGCAGATCAACAAGCTGATGTACACCCGTCTGCTGAAGGGCGAAGACATTACCCTGTTCAGCCCGTCCGACGTCCCGGGCCTGTACGACGCGTTCTTCGCCGATCAGGACGAGTTCGAGCGTCTGTACACCAAATACGAAAAAGACGACAGCATCCGCAAGCAGCGCGTGAAGGCGGTCGATCTGTTCTCCCTGATGATGCAGGAACGTGCCTCTACCGGCCGTATCTACATCCAGAACGTTGACCACTGCAACACCCACAGCCCGTTCGATCCGGTCGTTGCGCCAGTGCGCCAGTCTAACCTGTGCCTGGAGATCGCCCTGCCGACCAAACCGCTGGAAGATGTGAACGACGAAAACGGTGAAATTGCACTGTGTACGCTGTCCGCATTCAACCTGGGCGCAATTAAGAGCCTGGACGAGCTGGAAGAGCTGGCCGTGCTGGCAGTTCGTGCCCTCGACGCTCTGCTGGACTACCAGGATTACCCAATCCCGGCAGCGAAACGCGGTGCGATGGGCCGTCGTACCCTGGGTATCGGCGTGATCAACTTCGCCTACTGGCTGGCGAAAAACGGCAAGCGTTACTCCGACGGCAGCGCTAACAACCTGACGCACCAGACGTTCGAAGCGATTCAGTACTACCTGATGAAAGCCTCTAACGAGCTGGCGAAAGAGCAAGGCGCGTGCCCGTGGTTCAACGAAACCACCTACGCGAAAGGCATTCTGCCGATCGACACCTACAAGAAAGACCTGGATGCGATTGTCAGCGAGCCGCTGCATCTCGACTGGGAAGGCCTGCGCGAGTCCATCAAAACGCACGGCCTGCGTAACTCCACGCTCTCTGCCCTGATGCCGTCTGAGACCTCTTCGCAGATCTCTAACGCCACCAACGGCATTGAGCCACCGCGCGGCCACGTCAGCATCAAAGCCTCGAAAGACGGCGTGCTGCGTCAGGTGGTGCCGGATTACGAGACGCTGGGTGACAACTACGAGCTGCTGTGGGAAATGCCAAACAACGACGGTTACCTGCAGCTGGTAGGGATCATGCAGAAGTTTATCGACCAGTCGATCTCTGCCAATACCAACTATGACCCGACGCGCTTCCCGTCAGGCAAGGTTCCGATGCAGCAACTGCTGAAAGACCTGCTCACCGCCTACAAATTTGGCGTGAAAACGCTGTACTATCACAACACCCGTGATGGTGCGGAAGACGCGCAGGACGACCTGGTTCCGTCAATTCAGGACGATGGCTGCGAAAGCGGCGCATGTAAGATCTAAGCACTTCGCCGGGTGGCGCTACGCTTACCCGGCCTACGGTTTTGTAGGCCCGGCAAACGCAGTGCCGCCGGGCAATAAAATCTCAACAGGACTCACCGCAATGGCATATACCACCTTTTCACAGACGAAAAACGACCAGCTCAAAGAGCCGATGTTCTTCGGCCAGCCGGTCAACGTGGCACGCTACGATCAGCAAAAATATGACATCTTCGAAAAGCTGATTGAAAAGCAACTCTCCTTCTTCTGGCGTCCGGAAGAAGTGGACGTCTCCCGCGACCGTATTGACTACCAGTCTCTGCCGGATCACGAAAAACATATCTTCATCAGCAACCTGAAGTACCAGACGCTGCTGGACTCCATTCAGGGCCGTAGCCCGAACGTGGCGCTGCTGCCGCTGATCTCGATTCCAGAGCTGGAAACCTGGGTGGAAACCTGGGCGTTCTCCGAGACGATCCACTCCCGCTCTTATACCCACATTATCCGCAACATCGTGAACGATCCGGCGGTGGTGTTTGACGATATCGTCACCAACGAGCAGATCCAGAAGCGCGCGGAAGGCATTGCCCATTACTACGACGAGCTGATCGAGATGACCAGCTACTGGCACCTGCTGGGCGAAGGCACCCACCACGTGGATGGCAAAACCATCACCGTAAACCTGCGTGCGCTGAAAAAGCAGCTGTATCTGTGCCTGATGAGCGTTAACGCGCTGGAAGCGATCCGCTTCTACGTGAGCTTCGCCTGCTCCTTCGCCTTTGCCGAGCGCAAGCTGATGGAAGGCAACGCCAAGATCATCCGTCTGATTGCCCGTGATGAAGCCCTGCACCTGACCGGTACCCAGCACATGCTGAACCTGCTGCGCAGCGGCACGGACGATCCTGAGATGGCGGCAATCGCCGAAGAGTGCAAGCAGGAGTGCTACGACCTGTTCGTGCTGGCGGCCCAGCAGGAGAAAGAGTGGGCAGACTATCTGTTCCGTGACGGCTCCATGATTGGCCTGAACAAAGACATCCTGTGCCAGTACGTGGAGTACATCACCAACATCCGCATGCAGGCTGTCGGTCTCGACCTGCCGTTCCAGACGCGCTCTAACCCTATCCCGTGGATCAACACCTGGCTGGTGTCCGATAACGTGCAGGTCGCGCCGCAGGAAGTGGAAGTGAGTTCTTATCTGGTCGGTCAGATTGATTCTGAAGTCAACACCGACGACCTGAGCGATTTCCAGCTCTGATGACGCGCGTCACGCTGAGCCTTTCGGGTACAGAAGTGCTGTGCCAGGAAGAGCACCCTTCCCTGCTGGTGGCGCTTGAAGCGCATCAGGTGGAGGTCGAGTACCAGTGTCGTGAAGGCTATTGCGGCTCGTGCCGCTGCCGTCTGGTCGCCGGCCAGGTGGACTGGCTGACCGAACCGCTGGCCTTTATCAATGAAGGGGAAATTTTGCCCTGCTGCTGCCGGGCAAAAGGCGATATCGAGATCGAGATGTGAATGTGTCGGGTGGCGCTTTGCTTACCCGACCTACAAAACCGCAGTTCGTAGGCCGGGTAAGGCGCAGCCGCCACTCGGCAATTTCAGCGTTAATCCTTCAAAAAGCTCACCGCTTTATCCGGGAAATCCGTAAACAGTCCGTCCACGCCCGCCTGCTTATACAACACCTCATAAAGCTGATTCACATCCGTGGCATACGGCGGCAGCTGGTCTGCACGCACGGTGTACGGATGCACTTGCATCTTGCTGGCATGCGCCTCTTTCACCATCGCCGTCAGCTTCACGTGGCCCGGCGTTGAGCCTTCCGCCACCAGCATATGGTAATCAGGCCCAATGCCGTCGGCGTACTGCGCAATCTGCTTCATCGCGCCCGGCTTAAACATCCAGTCGTAGTTGTAGTTCACCCACGTCCCGTCCGGCTGCTTCTCCTGGGTTTCATTCCAGTCAGTGTAGGCAATCAGCTGCACCAGGTTGAGGTTCATGCCCATCTTCGGCTCCAGCTCGGTTTTGATGCGCTTCAGCTCGGCGGCATCAAAACACTGCAGGTAGACCTTGTCCTTCTTGCTGGTGTAGCCGTACTGTTTCAGCACCTCCAGCGTCTTCGCGGCAATGTCCTTCCCTTCCTGATGGTGGAACCACGGCGCTTTGATTTCCGGATAGATGCCGATGTTTTTACCGGTTGAGTGGTTCAGCCCCTGAACAAACTCAATCTCTTCCTGGAAGGTATGGATCCGGAAGTCAGATTTGCCCATCGGGAAACGTCCCAGATAGACCTGCACCTTCTTGCCGTTTTCAATCTCGAAGCCTTCGGTAAACTTCAGAGAGCGGATCTCCGCCAGCGTGAAGTCAATGGCGTAGAAGCGGCCATCTTTGCGGGCGCGGTCCGGGAAGCGCTCCGCCACGTCCGTCACGCGGTCAAGATAGTGATCGTGCAGGACGACCAGCTGGTCGTCCTTCGTCATCACCAGATCCTGCTCCAGGTAATCAGCACCCTGCGCATAGGCCATCGCTTTCGCCGGCAGCGTATGCTCCGGCAGATAGCCGCTCGCGCCGCGGTGGGCAATAACGATTTTATCCGCCGCCAGCGCGGACCCGGTCATCAGGCCCGCCAGCAGCAGGCCTGTCGCTAACTGAGTTAATTTCATCGCAAAGCTCCTTATTGACGACGTGCCAGCACTTCAGCGTGGTGACGTTTTTCCCCGATCATCACAACAATCAGCAGCAGTACCGCCAGCACGCTACCGCCGATCATCACCATAAAGCCGCCGTCCCAGCCGAAGAAGTCAACGGTGTAGCCCACAATGGCGCTCGCCGCGACCGAACCGCCGAGGTAGCCGAACAGGCCGGTAAAGCCCGCCGCCGTGCCCGCCGCTTTTTTCGGCGCCAGCTCCAGGGCATGCAGACCGATCAGCATCACCGGACCGTAAATCAGGAAGCCGATGACGATCATGCAGGCCATATCTACTGATGGGTTACCCGGCGGGTTGAGCCAGTACACCACGGTCGCGATGGTCACCAGCGTCATAAAGAACACGCCCGTCGCACCGCGGTTACCTTTAAACACTTTGTCCGACATCCAGCCGCAAAGCAGCGTGCCTGGGATCCCGGCGTATTCATACAGGAAGTACGCCCAGGAGGATTTATCCAGCGCGAAGTGCTTCACCTCTTTCAGGTAGGTTGGCGACCAGTCGAGGATGCCGTAGCGCAGCAGGTAAACGAACACGTTCGCGACCGCGATGTACCACAGCAGCTTGTTCGGCAGCACGTACTTCATGAAGATCTGTTTTGCGGTCAGCTCTTCTTCATGTTCCTTGCTGTAATCATCCGGATAGTCGTTTTTGTACTCTTCAATCGGCGGCAGACCGCAGGACTGCGGCGTATCGCGCATCAGGGCGAAGGCAATAATCGCCACCAGAATGGCGCCAAAGGCAGGCATGTAGAGCGCCGCGTGCCAGTCGTTGAACCAGGCCATCCCCAGCAGGAACAGCAGAGGCGGAATACCGCCGCCCACGTTATGGGCGCAGTTCCACACCGACACGATGCCACCGCGCTCTTTCTGCGACCACCAGTGCACCATGGTACGCCCGCACGGTGGCCACCCCATCCCCTGGAACCAGCCGCAGAGGAACAGCAGCACGAACATGATGGCAATGCTGGAGGTTGCCCACGGCACAAAGCCCATGAACAGCATGACCGCGGCCGCCAGGATCAGACCGGCGGGCAGGAACACGCGCGGATTCGAGCGATCCGACACGGAGCCCATGATGAATTTGGAAAAACCGTAGGCGATAGAGATCCCCGACAGCGCGAACCCCAGATCGCCGCGGGAAAAGCCCTGCTCCACCAGATACGGCATAGCGAGCGCGAAGTTTTTACGTACAAGGTAGTACGCCGCGTACCCGAAGAAGATCCCCAGGAAGATTTGCCAACGCAGACGGCGATAGAGCGGATCTATTTCTGCCTCTGGCAGACGCGCCCTGTGGGGCGCAGGTTTGAAGATACTGAGCATAACAGCCTCCGTGGCCTTGAAATGAGTGAGCAGGTGGCTCGCACCTGAATTCCAGAGGCGGGGATGTTAAGAAATCACGGTGATTGTTACTGTGAATCAACGCACAGATTGTTACAGAAATATGACAGAATGCGCAAAAAAGCGCATGAAATCACGTTTCACTTTCGAATTCCGCGCGTTTATGTTCGAAATCAAACAAACCACAAAATTAATATGGCTAAATGATAAAAAACGAACATAGAGGGTAAACAATGACCAGTCACGATCCTCGTTATAGTGATGTGATAATCATTGGTGGTGGCGCAACCGGCGCCGGGATCGCGCGCGATTGCGCCCTTCGCGGCTTAAGCGTCACGCTTCTGGAACGCCATGATATCGCCACGGGCGCAACCGGGCGTAACCACGGCCTGCTACACAGCGGCGCCCGGTATGCGGTCACCGACGCGGAATCCGCACGCGAATGTATTGCTGAAAACCAGATCCTCAAGCGTATCGCCCGACACTGCATTGAGCCGACCGACGGCCTCTTTATTACCCTTCCTGAAGATGACCTCGCCTTTCAGGACACCTTTATTACCGCCTGCAGCGCCGCGGGCATTCAGGCTGAAACCATGGATCCGGCGCTGGCGCGGCGGCTGGAACCGTCGGTTAACCCGGCGCTTATCGGCGCGGTGAAAGTCCCTGACGGCACCGTCGATCCGTTCCGCCTGACCGCAGCCAACATGCTGGACGCCCGGGAGCATGGCGCACATATCCTCACCGGGCACGAAGTGACCGGCCTTATCCGCGAAGGCCACCGCATCTGCGGCGTGCGGCTTTTTAATGCGCAATACAATGAACACAGCGAGCTGTATGCCACCGTGGTGGTCAACGCGGCGGGGATCTGGGGGCAGCGGATTGCGGAATACGCTGACCTGTCGGTGCGCATGTTCCCGGCGAAAGGCTCGCTGCTGATCCTCGACCACCGCATCAATAACCACGTGATCAACCGCTGCCGCAAACCGTCTGATGCCGATATCCTCGTGCCGGGAGATACCATTTCGTTAATCGGGACGACCTCAACCCACGTGGACTACAGCGAAATTGACTACAACCGCGTCACCGCTGAAGAGGTGGATATCCTGCTGCGCGAAGGGGAAAAACTGGCGCCGGTGATGGCGCAGACGCGCATTCTGCGCGCCTACGCGGGCGTGCGTCCGCTGGTCGCCAGCGACAACGATCCGAGCGGACGTAACGTCAGCCGGGGCATCGTGCTGCTCGATCACGCCGCGCGCGACGGCATGGACGGGTTTATCACCATCACCGGCGGCAAGCTGATGACCTATCGCCTGATGGCCGAGTGGGCAACCGATGCCGTCTGCCGCAAGCTGGGGAATACCAGGCCGTGCGTCACGGCAGAACAGCCGCTGCCGGGATCGCGGCAGTCCACCGAAAAAACGCTGCAAAAAATCATCTCTCTGCCCGCGCCGCTGCGCGGGTCCGCGGTGTACCGCCACGGCGACAGAACGCCACCGTGGCTCGGTGAAGGACGAGTAAGCCGCAGTCTCGTGTGCGAGTGCGAAGCCGTCACCGCCGGTGAGGTGCAGTACGCGGTGGAGAACCTGACGGTCACCAGCCTGCTCGATCTGCGCCGACGCACCCGTGTCGGAATGGGCACCTGCCAGGGCGAGCTGTGCGCCTGTCGCGCCGCCGGGCTGTTGCAGCGTTTTCACACCACCACCGCTACCCAGTCGCTCGATCAGCTCAGCGCGTTTTTAAACGAGCGCTGGAAAGGTATTCAGCCTGTCGCCTGGGGCGATGCCCTGCGTGAAAGTGAATTTACCCGCTGGGTCTACCAGGGGCTTTGCGGTCTTGAGAAGGAGCAACACGATGAAATTTGATACCGTGATTGTCGGCGGCGGGCTGGCGGGCCTGCTCTGCGGCATTAAGCTCACGAAGCAGGGGCTGCGCTGCGCGATTATCACCCGGGGGCAGAGCGCCCTGCACTTCTCGTCGGGCTCGCTGGATCTGGTGGACGAAGCGTACCGCGATAAGCTGCCACCCGAGCATCCGTATCACCTGATTGGCGCGCAGCATATTGACCGCTTTGCGCTGGAGACCGAAGCGCTGCTGGCAGACTGCGGCGCACGTCTGCAGGGCAGCGCCCGGCTCAATCACCAGCGCGTCACGCCGCTCGGCACCCTGCGTTCCGCGTGGCTCAGCCCGGAGGAGGTGCCCGTTGCCCCCATTCGCGCGGAACGCGTGCGGGTGGTAGGGATTAGCGGCTTTCTGGATTTCCAGCCCCATCTCGCGGCGGCGTCGCTCTGTCGCCAGGGCGTTAACGCCGAAACGGCAGAGATAGAGCTGCCTGAGCTTGATGTCCTGCGCGATAACCCGAGCGAGTTTCGCGCGGTGAATATCGCCCGTTTTCTGGATAACGAAGAGAAATGGCCGTTGCTGTATGACGCCCTCAGGCCGCTTAGCAACAACTGTGACGCCCTGCTGATGCCCGCCTGCTTCGGTTTACGCGACAACCGGCTCTGGCGCTGGCTCTCGGATCGTCTGCCCTGCTCGCTCGGCCTGCTGCCCACGCTGCCCCCGTCCGTGCCCGGCATCCGCCTGCACACCCAGCTCCAGCGCCAGTTTGTTGCCCAGGGCGGCGTGTGGATGGCGGGGGATGAGGTGAAGAAAATTACCCTGGTGGACGGCGCGGTAAGCGAAATCTGGACGCGAAACCACGAGGATATTCCGCTTCGCGCCCGCTATACGGTGCTGGCAAGCGGCAGTTTCTTCAGCAACGGGCTGCTGAGCAGCCGGGAAGGCATTCGGGAAGCCATTATGGGGCTGGATGTTCGCCAGCGAGCCTCCCGCGCGGACTGGTATCAGAGTGATTTCTTCTCGCCGCAGCCCTGGCAGCAGTTCGGCGTGATTGTCGATAACCACCTGCATCCGCAGCTTTCCGGTAAGCCCGTCAGTACTCTTTTTGCCATCGGTTCGCTGCTGGGCGGATACGATCCCATCGCCCAGGGATGCGGTGGCGGCGTCTGCGCCGTCACGGCGCTGTATGTGGCAGAGCAGATTAGCCAGCGCATGGAGGCTGAACAATGAACGACACCCGTTTTGAAAGCTGCATCAAATGCACGGTGTGTACCACCGTCTGCCCAGTCAGCGGCGTGAACCCACGCTATCCCGGGCCTAAACAGGCCGGGCCGGACGGCGAGCGCCTGCGCCTGAAGGACGGCAAGCTGTACGATGAAGCCCTGAAATACTGCATCAACTGCAAACGCTGCGAAGTCGCCTGCCCGTCGGATGTGAAAATCGGCGATATTATCCAGCGCGCCCGGGCGCGCTACAGTACGCAAAAGCCGTCGCTGCGGGACGCGATTCTGAGCCACACCGATCTGATGGGCAGCGTCTCTACGCCGTTTGCCCCGCTGGTGAATGCCGCGACCTCTCTCAAACCGGTGCGCCAGCTGCTGGATGCCACGCTGAAAATAGACCATCACCGCAGCCTGCCGAAATATTCTCACGGCACCTTCCGCCGCTGGTATAAATCCGTGGCGGCGGAGCAGGCGCAGTACGCCGAGCAGGTGGCCTTTTTCCACGGCTGCTATGTGAATTACAACCATCCGCAGCTGGGTAAAGATCTGCTGAAGGTGCTGAACGCCATGGGAACCGGCGTACAGCTGCTTAGCAAGGAGAAGTGCTGCGGCGTGCCGCTGATTGCTAACGGGTTTACCGATAAAGCGCGCAGGCAGGCTCAAAGCAATGTCACCTCCCTGCGTGAAGCCATCGTCGACAAGGGTATACCGGTGCTGGCGACCTCGTCCACCTGTACCTTCACCCTGCGCGATGAGTATCCGCATCTGCTGGACGTGGACAACACCGGCCTGCGCGAGCACATCGAGCTGGCAACGCGCTTCCTGTGGCGCAAGCTGGACAGCGGGCAGACGTTGCCGCTGGGGAAATTGCCGCTGAAAGTGGTCTATCACACGCCGTGTCATATGGAGAAGATGGGCTGGTCGCTCTATACGCTGGAGCTGCTGCGGTTAATCCCGGGGCTGGAGCTGACGGTGCTGGACTCGTGCTGCTGCGGGATTGCGGGAACCTACGGCTTTAAGCGTGAAAACTACGAAACGTCGCAGGCGATCGGCGCTCCGCTGTTCCGTCAGATTGAGGAGAGCGGCGCGGATATCGTGGTAACGGACTGCGAAACCTGCAAGTGGCAGATTGAGATGTCCACCAGCAAGCGCTGCGAGCATCCGATTACGCTGCTGGCAAAGGCGCTCGGCTAAACATGGCCGGGGCGAAAGGCCCCGGCACAGGCGTTACTCCACGAACAGCGACTCAACCACGTTAATCCAGCCGTGCTCGCTGGCCACCTCTTTGCCATTCAGCCAGCGGCGCAGCATGTTCAGCGCCATCATAGCGCACACCTCCTGACGCACCGCCAGGCTGTGGCGGGTAATGCTCATTTTTACCCGCAGGGCGTGGGTGCCCTCGGGCGTCGCCAGCGCGAAGTTGAGATGTTCTTCATCCAGCCCGCCGACAAACAGCGCCAGACCGGCAAAATGCTTCACCCTTCGCTCGGACGCCCAGCGGGCGGTCTGCGCCAGGGTCTCCTGCTGGAACGGCACCACTTCGCTCGCCAGCAGCGGCGCGTTGACGCGCGACAACTGAAGTGCCAGCAGGCCACCGGTGAACTGCTCGCTTAAGGTCACGCTCAGCTGACGCGCCTGCAGCTGCTTCGCAATCTGCGCGGGCAACCCTTCCGTACCTTCAAAGATCAGGCTTTCGCCCGCCACGCGCTGCACCTCGGGCCACAACGCCAGCATCGCCTCTTTCTGTTCGGCCGGGCCTGTCAGCTTAAGTTCAATGATCGGCATGGAGGAGCGATAGCCCATGGACACGCCCGGCGGCAGCGGAAGGTGATCGAGGCTCTGGGCCAGATCGCTTTCCGAGCGACCAAAGGTGGTCAAACGCAGGCACAGCGGCGGTTCCGGCAGGGTAAAACGATCGCGAAGGCGCGGCAGGATCTGCTGCTCGACCATCACTTTAAATTCTGAGGGCACGCCCGGCGTGAAGAACATCAGACAGCGGTTCAGCTGCATGGCAAACCCACACGCGGTACCGACCGGGTTATCGACCAGTTCAGCACTGGCGGGAATTTCAGCCTGTTTGCGGTTGCTGGGGGCCATGACGCGGCCACGTTCGGAGAAAAAACGCGCCATCTGCGAGAGCCACGCCTCATGCAGCACCAGCCCTTCGCCTTTTGCGGTCGCGGCGGCCAGGGCACTGAGATCGTCACTGGTGGGGCCGAGCCCGCCGTTCACAATCAGCACGTCGCACTGTTCACTGCGCTCGCGCAGAACAGCGACCAGTGACTCAAGATTGTCGCCCACCGTATTGCGGCGCGTTAACGGTAATCCTTGCTCAAAGAAAAGATCGGCCAGCCAGGCAGCATTGGTATCAATAATTTGTCCATGCAGCACTTCGTCGCCGGTGGATAACATCTCCACGTTAATCATTGTGTTCTCCCGCTTATTTGGTCAAAACACTATAGCGCAAACGCGGGGTGGAGCAGAGAGAAACTGGCGCGACAGCATGCCGCGCCGGAGAGATTAGAAGCCTGCGCTGACGCCCACGTACGGGCCGTCGGCCAGCGCGTTATCGCGGTTGCCGTCTTTGCCGGCCAGGTTCAGGTAGCGATAGCCTGCTTCGATGGTGATTGGACGCATGATGGTCCAGCGTGCGCCAGCGTTGGCCTCTTCATAGCTGTCGATACCGCTTGAGAGGGAGTCTGGAGAGTAGTAGTACTCACCAAACAGCCCAAAGCTGTCGCCAATTTTCCACTGCAGACCGCCGCCCACTGCCGCCGCATACCCTTCATCACCGTCGTTTGGGTTGGTATAGATACCTTTACCGCCGACGGTCGCCAGGAACGGGCCAAGAGGAACGTTGAGACCCAGGCCGAGGCTGGCCGCGTCGCCGTCGTCATCGTTATGCGTCCAGCCGCCGGTCATCGCCAGACCGGATGTCTCGGTACCCATGCCAAAGCCCAGGTGGGTATAATCCTGACCCGCCGAGCCGTTAATGCTAATGGCGTTCGCCGCCGCAGATACAACCATCAGGCCGAAGCCCAGTAATGCCACTTTTTTCATTGTCGTGATCCCGCACAATTTTTATAGAGAAGTCCCAAAACCGCGAGATTTTAACCTGGGTCTTCCGGGGATCAAGCACTCTGCGTGCGGCCGGTCAGTAGATTGTAACTATTTGAAACGGCTATTATCCCTTCAGCGCTGCGTTAACCCACTCCTGCAGCGCGCGGCGCGAAACTTTAATGCCGCCATTTTTGAGTTCAGTCGGCAGCAGCAGCCAGCGGACGGGTTGCTCAAAACGCGCCACCTTGTCCCTGACCCAGTCGGGTAAGCAGGTGATATCCGTTCCCGGCTCACACTCCACTACCGCCACCGGGCGTTGCCCGAATTCAGCGTCGTCCAGCGGAACGACAAACACCTGGTTAACCTGCGGGTGCGTGGCGATAACGCGCTCCAGCGATTCCGGCTGGATCCCTTCTCCACCGCTAAAAAAGAGGTTGTCCATGCGGCCAAGGATCGTCAGACGGCCGTCATGCCATTCGCCGCGATCGCGTGTGGCGAACCAACCCTGCGCGTTGGTCAGCGAAATCAGTTCGCCATCCCGCCAGTAGCCTGAGGCCATGCTTTGCGCCCTGATCCAGACTTCACCGTTAACGACCTGCACCTCTCTGCCCGGCAGCGCACAGCCCACGTCCGGCTCGCCGTCCGCCTCTTTCGCACAGACGGTAGAGGCAAACTCGGTCAGACCGTAGCCGCAGAAGGTGCGTATATGCTGCTCTCGCGCCTGTTCGGTCAATTCAACAGGGATGGCCGCCCCACCCAGCAGCACCGCTTTCAGTGCGACAGGCTGGTGGGCATTCAGCAGACGCCAGAGCTGGGTTGGCACCAGCGAGGCGTGGGTGCAGCCGCACAGCGCCTGCTCCAGAGGCTGTTTCTCGCGTACGGTTAACCGCGCGCCGGCCTGCAGCCAGCGCCATAAAATCCCCTGGCCGGAAACGTGAAACAGCGGCAGCGAAAGCAGCCAGTCGTCGTCTTCACCGTAGGGCATCAGCGCCAAAACGCCGCGCGCGCTGGCAAGATGAGCCTCGCAGGTATGGACCGCCGCTTTCGGCAGCCCGGTGGATCCGGAGGTCAGCGTCATAGAGGCCAGCCGCGCCGGTTGCCACGCAGCGCAATACGCATCGGCGGTCTCGCGCATGCTCAGGGCAGGAAGGCCGTCGTAGCTGCCGTCCAGCACCAGCGCAAAGCGCAGCGTCATCTGCGGGAGCAGCACGTCCAGCAGCGGGCGCGGCAGTTGCGGATTAGCGGGAAGAATACGCGCCCCGCACTGGAGCAGCGCCAGCCACGCCAGCAGGGTTTGCGGATGATTATGGGCCTGCAGCAGCACGCCGCAGCCCTCCTCCACGCCCTGCTGGTGAAAGCCTGCCGCAAGGCTATCGATGCGCGCGCACAGCTGTTGCCAGCTGAGCACCTCGTCGTTCAGCCTCAGGGCCGGTTTATCGGCAAACAGCGCGCACCAGTGTCGCCACGGCCAGTCGGTAAAACTCATCGCAACGGCTCCAGCGCCGCGACGTCGAGGCACGGCAGCGCGCTGTCCGGCCACGGGCGGAGAAGCTGAGCCTGCATCAGGTTCAGCGTGTCGAGGCCAGGCACCGTATCCGGCGTTAGCCAGGCGGCCACGCGCGCCAGCTGGGTTAGCCCAAGGCTGGACTCAATCGACGAGCTGATCACCGCCGTCAGCCCTAGGGCATGCGCCGCCGCGACCTGCTCGCGCACTTTCGCCAGGCTGCCGGTCAGCGTCGGTTTAATCACCACTGCGCTGACGCCGGGCTCTGCGGCAAATTCAAAATCGGCCTCGCGCAGGCTTTCATCCCAGGCGATGGCAATCCCCGTTTCGCGGGCAAACGCGCGCGAATCCTCGCGGGTTTTGCACGGCTCTTCGAGGAAGGCAATGCGGCTCCGGTAGGCCGGGTTGACGTACTTCGCAAACTGCTGCGCCTTAAGCGGCGTCCAGGCGCGGTTGGCGTCCAGACGCAGATGCAGATCGGGGATCGCCTCCAGCAGCAGGTTGGCGACCATGCCGTCACGCACCGCCTCGTAGAGCCCAACTTTGATTTTCGCGACTTTCTCGCCCGGCATGGCGGAGAGCAGCGCGAACAGCTCGTCCGGATCGCCCGTGCAGAGCGGCGCCGCGCGGTAATTCCCCGCTTCCGGCAGGCTGCCGTCCAGTTCGGCCAGCGCGCAGCTGATACCAAAGGCCGCGGAAGGCACCTCCGGCAGCGCCGGATTTGCACCCTCGCACCACGCGTCCGCCCACGCCAGCAAGGCCGCCCGCGCGTCATCCAGCGACTCGAGGCTAAACCCCGGCAGAGGCGAAATCTCGCCCCAGCCTTCCCGCTCGCCCTGCTGCAGAAGCACGAAGAAGCCATCACGGGTTTTTAACCGCCGTTCACGCAGCACCACGCCCGCGTCCATCGGTATCTGCCAGCGGTAAACCTGCGCGCGACGCATTACGGGTTCCGTTTGTATTTGCTGAAGTCCGGCTGGCGTTTTTCGTTAAACGCGTTGCGCCCTTCCTGACCCTCTTCGGTCATGTAGAACAGCATGGTGGCGTTGCCCGCCAGCTCCTGCAGACCCGCCTGACCGTCGCAGTCGGCGTTGAGTGCAGCCTTCAGGCAGCGCAGCGCCATCGGGCTGTTTTGCAGCATTTCACGGCACCAGCGCACGGTCTCTTTTTCGAGCTCGGCAAGCGGCACCACGGTGTTCACCAGGCCCATATCCAGCGCTTCCTGCGCGTTGTACTGACGGCACAGGAACCATATTTCGCGGGCTTTTTTCTGACCGACGATGCGCGCCATGTAGGAGGCCCCCCAGCCGCCATCGAAAGATCCCACTTTCGGGCCCGTCTGGCCAAAGATGGCGTTCTCGGCGGCAATGGTCAGGTCGCACATCATGTGCAGCACGTGGCCACCGCCGATGGAATAGCCCGCCACCATCGCCACCACCGGTTTTGGACAGGTGCGGATCTGACGCTGGAAATCGAGGACGTTCAGGTGATGCGTACCCGCGTCGTCCTGGTATCCGCCGTAGTCACCGCGCACTTTCTGATCGCCACCGGAGCAGAACGCTTTCTCGCCTTCGCCGGTCAGGACAATCACGCCGATGTTGTCGTCGTAGCGCGCATCCGCCAGGGCCTGAATCATCTCTTTCACGGTCAGCGGACGGAAGGCGTTACGCACCTGCGGGCGGTTGATGGTGATTTTGGCAATGCCGTCGGTGGATTTGTGGTAACGAATGTCGGTGTAGCCTTCGGAGCAGTCCTGCCATTCAACCGGAGCGTAAAGCATGTGTTCATCAGGGTAGATCATAGAGTGTCCTTTATTCGAAGACGCAGTATCTGAGCCAGACTTGCCGCAACCGCATCGGGGTTTTCCCGGTGGGCGTTGTGTCCGGCGTTGGGAATTGCATGGCGAACAGCGTTCAGCTCCGCGGCAAGGGCCGCAAACTTCTCATCACGTTCGCCATAGAGATAATCAAAAGAGAAATCGCGCGCGCTCAGGGCAGCACGCAGGTCGGGCTGCACGGCCAGCGACGTCGCCTCGAGCATCATCGCCAGCGCCGCGCCGCGGTTCTGGCTGCGCAGGGTGATCAGCGTGTCGCGCTGGGCGTCCGTCAGGGAGGCAAACACGGGCTGTTGGTACCAGTCAGCGAACACCTTATCCAGCGGTTCGCTGCGAAAACGTGCTGCCCAGCGGCGGTCGGATGCCAGCCGCGCCTGTCGCGCATCGGCATCCTGCAGGCCCGGATGTCCCCCTTCTACCGTCAGGCCCAACAGCCCCTTTGGCTGCTGGCAGGCATGGAACATCGCAATGCGGCCGCCGAGGGAGTACCCGACGAGCCAGAATTTCAGTATGTTGTAACTAATCAGAGTTCGGGTGAGCAACGCGCTCATCTCGTCGAAGCCCTCGACGCCCAGGTGCCGGGATCCACCGTGACCCGGCAGATCCAGATACAGCCGGGGGTAGTCACGAAGTCGCTCCCCAACACCCTGCCACTCGCGGCAATCGCCGGAAAAACCGTGCAAAAAGACCAGCCAGGGATAGCCTGGTTTTCCGGCCTGCTGCACGCCCGAGAGGATCACAGCTGGCTCACCTGCGCCAGCAGGCTTTGCAGGGTCTGCGCACCGTCAGCCTCGTTCACCACCAGCTCAATCAGCGTCGCGCCGGGCTGTTTCCAGGCTGTACCGAGCGCGGCACCCAGCTGTTCCCAGCTTTCCGGGCGATGATATTTCAGGCTAAACATCGCCGCGGCGTGTTCGAACTGCACGTTCTGCGGCATCAGATAGAAGCGCTCGCGCTCGCTCTGCGGCGTAGGCAGCAGGGAGAAAATCTGCCCGCCGTTGTTGTTGACCACAATCAGCACGAACGGGGCTGACACCTGACGCAGCAGCGCCAGCGCGTTGAGATCGTAGAGCGCGGAGAGATCCCCCACGATGGCCAGCGTCGATTTCGCGCTGGCGCGCTGCACGCCTGCCGCCGTGGAGATCAGTCCGTCGATGCCGCTGGCGCCACGGTTGCTGTACACCGGGTAGCCTGCTGGCAGCTGCGAAAAGGCGTCTATCAGCCGCACGACCAGGCTGTTGCCGACAAACAGCTGCCCCTGCTCGGGCAGGTACTGGCGAATACGGTGCGCCAGCCCGGCCTCGCTGAACGCTTCACAGCGCGCATGGGTCAATTCCCACGCCTGCCGCGACAGGTCCGGGAGGGTAACCGCCCAGGGTTTGCGTTTTTCAGCCGGATGGAGCGCCAGCCAGGCGTCGATACGGCTGACCAGACGACGACCGCGATGGTGCACCGGGTCAAGACGCCCTTCCAGCGCGTCCACCAGCCAGTATTCGTCCGGTGTGCAGGTGGCCTGCCACTGCAGTAACCGTTTGCCGGTTAAACTCGATCCAAGCTGGACCACAATCTGCGCATGCGACAGCTCGGTGAGCGCTTTGGCATTACCCAGCCAGAGATCCGCGCACGGCAGCGGCTGCCCGGTCTGGGAAAGCACGTCGCCTATCAGCGGCCAGCCCAGGGTTTGCGCCCACTCGGCGACCAGCTTGCCTTCGGCGGCGCTCATGCGCCCGGCGATAACCACGCCACGCTTCTGCCGCCAGAAGAACCAGTCGCGCTGTTTCGCGCTCTCAAGGTGCGTCTGCTCGCGCAGCCACGGTTTCTCACTCTGCCACCAGTCGCCGAGGGTCTGCTGCCAGTCAAGACCCGTATCGTCCAGCTCGCCGTAGAGCGGCTCGGCAAACGGGCAGTTAATATGCAGCGCCCCGCTGCGCAGCGTCTCCATGGCATGATCGACGGTGGAGACCAGCCAGCTTGCCGGAATATCCTGGGTGGGACGGGGCAGCGAAATCGTCTGCGAAGGATGCGAAGAAAAGAGTCCCGGCTGACGGATGGCCTGATTGGCGCCGCAGTCGATAAGCTCAGGGGGACGATCGGCCGTCAGCAGAATCAGCTTTTCACCGGTTAACCCGGCTTCAATCAGAGCCGGATAGAGGTTCGCCACGGCAGTACCGGAAGTAACAATCACCGCCACGGGTTCTTTGCTGACCTTTGCCAGACCCAGCGCGAGATGCCCGAGGCCACGCTCATCAAAGTGGGTGTGGTGAATCAACGCCCGGTTTTCGGCGGCCGCCAGCGTCAGCGGCGTTGAGCGAGAACCCGGTGCAATACACACGTGCCTGACGCCGTGGCGCGTCAGGGCTTCAAGGATCACCGCCGCCCAGCGTCGGTTAAAAGAACTTACTGACATGAGATTGTCCGGTATCAAGAATGCGACACAGTATAAATAATAGAAAAAATTGGAATTTTGATATGAATCGGGATTGCGCGAATCAGTATTAATCCCTAAGGAGCAGAGAGCGCAATCCGGCCGCTTTGTTTTCGATCTCCTGCCACTCCTGTTCCGGGTCAGACCCGCTGACAATGCCGGCCCCGGCGTAGAGCCGCAGGGAGTCATCCTGGACGCGGGCGGAGCGCAACGCCACGCAAAATTCACTCTGGTCAGGCGATAAATACCCGGCAGAACCGGCGTACCACTCGCGGTTAAAGGGCTCAACCTTCTGAATAAATTCGCGCGCAGGCTGTCGCGGTAATCCGGCAACGGCCGCCGTCGGCTGTAGCATATGCAGGCACTGCTCGTCGTCGGCCTGTTTGAGTTCGGTCCAGATACAGCGGCGCAAATGCTGCACTTTACGCAGGCGCACCACCTGGGGGGGCAGTACCTCAAGCGTCTGCGTGTAGTGCTGAAGACGCTGGCAAATATCTTCCACGACCAGCATATTTTCGCGCTGGTTTTTATCGTCGTTCAGCAGCCACTCGCCGAGACGCTGCGCCTGGCCATCATCGGCATGGCTGGCGACGGTGCCCGCCAGCGCTTCGGTGCGCAGCAGCGTGCCGCGCCGCCGCCAGAGACGCTCGGGGGTCGAGCCAAGAAACGCGTTGCTGGCGTCGAAAATCATGCAGAAATGGTAGCAATGTAAATTCAGGGCGCGGCTGGCCGCCATCAGCGCGACAGGGTTAACCCGCTGTGTAAACCGGATATCGGTTGCCCGGGCGAGAACCACCTTTTCAAAATCACCGCGCGCGATGGTCTCCGTCGCTCTGCGGATAAGCGTCAGCCATTCGGCCTGTTGCGGCTGATGGGTTTCGTGCTCAACCTGAACGGACAGCGGACGGATAGATCTCGCAGGACGGAGTTGCTCTAAAAAATCCCGCGCGGCGAGGGCATCTTCCTGAAGTGAATAATCACTCCACAGCTGCAGACGCAGCGTAGCGGTGCCGGCGGTGCGTCGCCAGAGCAGTCGCGGTAAAAAGAGGCTGCCCTGCTCCGGAGTAAAGGCGTTCAGGCCACAGATACGGGTATCACCTGCCGCGTTTTGCTCACGCAAAAACTGCGTGGCTAACGCCAGAGAGGAAAAGGGGATCACCGCCCCCAGCGCAGCCAGCTCTTCATCGCCGTTACGCTGCTGCCAGTAAAACTGCGGATAGCACTGCTGCGCCCCAAGCCAGGCGAGAGGGTCGAAAGCGTCGTTTAACGGGAAAGAGACGTCGAAATGACGTATGCCGGGTGTTGCGGGTAACGCTTGCGAAAGCTGGGTACGCAATTGCTCCAGCGCGAGGAAAATCGAATTCACGCGAACCTCTCCCTGTTAAAACCTAGTATTATACGGGGTACTGGCAATAAATAGCAGTACCCACGTATAGGGAGTGGTTAAGCGGCCTAACGACGGGCTAAGAGCAGCCCCAGTACCAGCCCGACGGCAGCACCGACTCCAATACCCTGCCACGGTTTTTCATGCACGTAATCATCGGCACGGTACACCGCTTTTTTGGCGCGGTAGTAGTAGGTATCAGACGCATGGCTGACGCGGTTTTTCACTTCATGCAGCGCCTGCTCGGCGCGGGCTTTTAGCTCAATATATTTCTGATCGGCAGGGTCGCCCGAGGAACGTAACACCTCTTCAAGCGTTTCGCTCAGTAAGGCCAGGTCGTCGTCGATACGGGTATCCCAGGATTGAAATGACATATTTTTCTCCATGTTAGTACACCAGTCCGCTAACTATAGCCAACGACTCGTCATTACGCCTGCTTCGCTTCCCGCGCCATGCCGATGTGGGGAATGCCGTCTTCATCGTACACCTCGGTGACCGGCACGAAACCAAAGTGGCCGTAGAAGGACTGCAGGTGCGCCTGCGCGCCCAGGTATAACGCCTTGTTCGGCCACTGTTTCTGGCATGCCTCCAGCGTTTTCTCCATCAGCTGGTAGCCCAGTTTTTCACCGCGCGCTTTGCCGATGATGATGACGCGGCCAATGACGACAGGCTCAAAATCGTCTTCGCTTTTCAGAATCCTCGCATACGCCACCAGCTCGTTATTCCGCCAGCCGAGGATATGGCGGTTCTCGCCGACGAGATCGTCGCCGTCGATGTCCTGATACGGGCAGGTCTGTTCAACCACGAACACTTCGCAGCGCAGTTTCAGCAGGGCGTAAAGTGAATGAACGGTGAGGTCACTATGGTGTAAATCTTGCCACTGGATCATGTCAGTCTCCTTCCTGGGGTTCATCACGTTATACTAAACCCCTCCCCGTTCGGCAAAGGGCTGATTGCGTTATGGAACTGATTTTTCTGGGTACGTCCGCGGGCGTGCCAACCCGCTCACGAAATGTGACGGCGATACTGCTGGATCTTAAACACCCCACCCGCGGCGGGCTGTGGCTGTTTGACTGTGGTGAAGGGACGCAGCATCAGCTGTTACACACCGCTTATCACCCCGGCAAGCTGGATAAAATTTTTATCACCCATCTGCACGGCGACCATCTGTTTGGCCTTCCCGGCCTGCTGTGCAGCCGCTCGATGGCCGGTAACGCCAACCCGCTGACGATTTATGGGCCTGCGGGTATTCGTGAATTCGTTGAAACCACACTGCGCCTGAGCGGGTCGTGGACGGATTATCCGCTGGAGGTCGTTGAGATTAGCGAAGGCCTGATTTTCGATGACGGCGATTATAAGGTGAGCGCTCAGCCGCTCAATCACCCTGTCGAGTGCTATGGCTATCGCATTGATGCGCATGACAAACCCGGCGCGCTGGACGCCGCCGCGCTGATGGCCGATGGCGTAAAACCCGGACCGCTGTTCCAGCGCCTGAAGCACGGTGAGACCGTCACGCTGGAGGACGGGCGCGTCATCAACGGTCAGGATTATCTCGCCGCACCGCAGCCCGGCAAGAAGCTGGCTATTTTTGGCGACACGGCCCCGTGCCGGGCGGCGCTCACGCTGGCCCAGGGCGTGGACGTGATGGTACATGAAGCGACCCTTGAAACGGCGATGGAAGAGAAAGCCAACGGCCGGGGTCATAGCTCGACGCGACAGGCGGCGCAGCTTGCCCGTGACGCGGGCGTCGGGAGGCTCATCGTCACCCACGTCAGCTCGCGCTACGACGCGCGGGGCTGTGAAAAGCTGCTGGCTGAGTGTCGCGCGCTGTTCCCGGAATGTGAGCTGGCCGAAGATTTCGCTCAGGTCAGCGTTTAGTCCTTCATTTTTCCCTCAGGATGCCGATAACGATTAAAAGGTCAGCATTTCTCTCGAGGGTAGAATGGATAATTTCCAGAAAGATATTGATGACAGGGCGAATCTGACCCTGTCGAACCGTTTTGAACTGTTGCTGTTCCGTCTTGGCACCTCTCTTAACGAAAATAAATCTGAGCTGTTTGGCATTAACGTCTTTAAGCTGCGTGAAATTGTGCCGATGCCGGAGTTCACGAAACCCGCCGGGATGAAATCACCGCTGATGGGAATGGTGAATATTCGCGATCAGGTGATCCCGGTGATCGACCTGGCCGCCGTGGCGGGCTGTAAGCCTACCACCGGGCTGAATATCCTGCTGATCACCGAATACGCGCGCAGCGTGCAGGCGTTTGCCGTGGAGTCGGTTGAGAACATCATGCGTCTGGACTGGAAGCAGGTGCACGCGGCGGAAACCGCCGTCAGCGGTCGCTACATCACCAGCATTGCGTGTCTTGATGAGAAGAGCGATACCAACGATCTGGCGATGGTGCTGGACGTTGAGCAGATCCTGTATGACATCACTCCGGCCAATCACGATCTGCACGCCACCAATCTGAAAACCACCAAATTCCATATCAAGCCGGGCGCGGTCGCCATCGTCGCGGAAGACTCCAAAGTGGCGCGCTCGATGCTGGAGAAAGGCCTGCAGGCGATGGAGATCCCGGCGCAGCTGCATATCACCGGCAAAGAGGCGTGGGAGAAAATTGGGGTTCTGGCCGCACAGGCGCAGGCTGAGGGTGTTCCCATCACCGATAAGATCGCGCTGGTGTTGACCGACCTCGAAATGCCGGAGATGGACGGTTTTACGCTGACGCGCAAAATCAAAACCGATCCGGTATTGAAAGATATTCCGGTCGTGATCCACTCTTCCCTTTCCGGCAACGCCAACGAAGACCATATTCGTAAGGTGAAAGCGGATGGCTACGTCGCGAAGTTTGAGCTGAACGAGCTGTCGTCAGTGATTGAGGAAGTGCTGGACCGCTCGATGAAGAAGATTGACGGGCCGTTGATTAGCCGTAAACAGCTGGCTTAAGCATGGTGCGGGCTGGTGCCCTCACCCCGGCCCTCTCCCAGAGGGAGAGGGAGAAAACCATAAAAAAACCCGCCGAGGCGGGTTTTTTGTTTTTACATTAATGGCATCGCTCGCTGCACGATATCAATCAGCGGCTGCGGATAGATACCGAAGATCAGCACCAGCAGCGCGGAGATGAGAACCACAATACCGCCAGCGCTGTACTGCCAGTTGGTTGGGGCATCACGGTTGAGCTGCTGAGGCGCGCTCAGGTACAGGCTCACGGCCACGCGCAGGTAGTAGTAGAGACCAATCGCAGAGCCGATCACCACGCCCGCAGTCAGCCACCACAGGTGCGCCTGCACACCGACGGCCAGCACGTAGAACTTACCGATAAAGCCGAGCGTCATCGGAATACCTGCCAGAGAGAGCATCATCACCGTCATCACCGCGGACAGGATCGGACGGTGCCAGAACAGACCACGGTAGGAGAACAGTGAATCGGCATCCGGACCACGGTACGGGCTGGACATCAGGCTCACCACGCCGAAGGCGCCGAGGCTGCTGAACAGGTAACCGGCCAGATAGACGCCCACGGCTTCCATTGACATCTCACCGCTCTGCAGCGCAATCAGCGCCACCATCAGGTAGCCCAGATGAGAGATAGACGAGTAGCCCAGCAGACGTTTGATATTGGTCTGGCTCAGCGCCATCAGGTTACCGAAGATGATGGAGACGAACGCAATAATGCCCAGCACTACGCGAACCGCTTCGCTGTCACCCACCGGTGCGTACAGGAACAGACGCATAACCACCCCGAAGATGGCGATTTTGCTCGCCGTCGCCAGGAAGGTCGACACCGGCGCTGGCGCGCCCTGGTATACGTCTGGCGTCCACAGGTGGAACGGCACCAGAGAGAGTTTGAAGCCAAGGCCAACAATCATCATACCCAGCCCCGCCAGCAGCAGCGGCTCATGCAGCATGCCGTCACCGAGGCTCTTGCCGAGCGCCATAAAGGAGAGGTTACCGGATTGTGCGTACACCAGCGCAATACCAAACAGCAGGAACGAGGACGCCGCCGCAGACAGGATGGTGTACTTGATGCTTGCTTCCAGCGAGCGCTTCTGGCGGAAGGCGTAACCAATCAGACCGAACAGCGGCAGAGAGATCAGCTCAATGCCGAGGAACAGCGCGGCCAGGTGGTTCGCATTCGCCAGCAGAATGCCGCCCAGCGCGGCAATCAGAACCAGCAGGTAAAACTCTTCTTTGTTGTCGTTGTAGCCTTCGAGCCACGGGTACGCAAAGGTACAGGTTGCCAGGCTCGCCAGCAGCACCAGACCGGTATACAGCATGGCGTAACCGTCAACGCGCATCAGCGGAGTGACGTCCATCGCCCCACCCTGGCCAACAAACCAGAGAGAGACTAACGCGGCGTTCAGGCCGATGACCGACAGCGTGGCATTCAGGAAGTGATTGCGTCGCCACGCAATGGAGAGCATCACAACCACCACCGTCAATCCGACGATCAGCAGCGGTAGCAGCGCGATCAGTTGTTGTGGAGTTATTGTCATGGCGAATTACGGCCTTGTAGTAGAAACAGAATTAACAAACCACTGCTGGATATTGCCCATCGCGCTGTGCGAGGTATCCAGAATCGGCTGCGGGAAGAAGCCCAGCAGCACCAGCAGTACGACCAGCAGCAGGATGATGAACAGCTCACGCAGCGACATCCCCGGCAGTTCTTGTGCAGCAATTTCGCTCTTCGCTTTACCGAAGTAAGCGCGGTGCAGCATCGCCAGCGAGTAGACGGAAGCGAACACCAGACCAAAGGTGGAGATCACGGTAATCACCGGTACCACTTTGAAGCTGCCGAACAGAATCATAAATTCGCCGACGAAGTTACCGGTGCCCGGCATCCCCAGAGTCGCCACCGCGAAGAACATGGAGAGCGCTGGCAGCCACTTAATTTTGCTCCACAGGCCGCCCATCATACGCATGTCGCGGGTGTGCAGACGTTCGTACAGCTGACCGCACAGGATGAAGAGACCGGCTGCGGACAGACCGTGCGCAATCATCTGGATCACCGCCCCCTGGTACGCCAGCTGGCTGCCGGTGTAGATAGCAATCAGCACGAAGCCCATGTGGGAAACGGAGGTATAAGCAATCAGACGCTTGATGTCGTACTGGGTGAAGGCCATCCAGGCACCGTAGAAGATACCGATGACACCCAGCCACATGGCAATCGGTGCGAATTCTGCGGAGGCATTCGGGAACAGCGGCAGAGCGAAACGCAGCAGACCGTAGGCAGCCGTTTTCAGCAAGATGCCCGCCAGGTCAACGGAACCCGCCGTTGGCGCCTGAGAGTGCGCGTCTGGCAGCCAGCCGTGCAGCGGAACCACCGGCATTTTCACCGCGAAGGCGATGAAGAAGCCCAGCATCAGCAGATATTCCACGCCGTGAGACATTGGGGTCTTCAGCAGGTCTTCGTAGTTGAAGGTCCAGGTGCCGGTCGCGTTGTGGTGAACAAACACCAGCGCCAGAATGGCAATCAACATCACCAGACCACTCGCCTGGGTATAGATGAAGAACTTGGTTGCCGCCGTGATACGCGTTTTACCGTCGGATGCCTTGTGGCCCCACAGCGCGATCAGGAAGTACATCGGAACCAGCATCATCTCCCAGAAGAAGAAGAACAGGAACATGTCGATGGCAAGGAACACGCCGATTACGCCGCCCAGGATCCACATCAGGTTCAGGTGGAAGAAGCCCTGGTATTTTTCGATTTCACGCCAGGAGCAGAGTACCGCCAGAACGCCGAGCAGACCGGTCAACACCACCATCAGCAGTGAGAGACCGTCAATCGCCAGGTGGATCGTAATGCCGAAACGTGGGATCCACGGCAGGATGAACTCAGACTGCCACTGCGGAATGCCCGCAGACTGGGTCAGTGAGTAACCGCCCTGCAACCACAGTTGCAGGCCAAGCGCGAGCGTCAATCCCATGGTGATCAGCGCGATCCAGCGCGGCATCTTCACGCCAAAGCGTTCAGTCTGCCAGCACAGGAAGCCGCCGATGAAGGGAATTAATATTAGCCAGGGTAGTAACATGGCGATTTACATTCCTTTTTAAGGCCCCCAGCAGGGGCCTGATTTTCAACGAATTCGAATAAAATTCACTTAACGATCAACGCAACACCATCAGCAGCGCCAGCACGACAACCGCACCGATGCTCATGGACGCCACATACCAGCGCAGGTAACCGTTCTCGCTGTACAGCAGGCCTTTGCCTGCAAAGCGGGAAAGGATCGCCGGGATATTCATCAGGCTGTTCAGCGGGTCGCGCTTCAGCAGCCACGCGATGCCCAGGAACGGCTTAACGAAGATCATGTCGTACAGCCAGTCGAAGCCCCACGCGTTGTACCACCAGGTGCCCAGCAGGCGGCCCGGCGCACTGTTGGCCACGGCAGTGACCAGCGTACGTTTACCCAGCCATAGCCATGCGGCAATCAGGATGCCCGCGATAGCGACCACACCGGAGGTGATTTCAAGCGTCAGAACGCGACCGTGCTCAAGCTCGGTGGTGTCTGGCAGCACGCCCTGCAGCGGAGGCACAATCATCGCGCCAACGAAGGTGGACAGTACCAGCAGCACAATCAGCGGCAGGTGATGGGTAATCCCCTTCCCTGCGTGAGCGTGAATTTGTTCTTTACCGTGGAATACGATGAAAATCATACGGAAGGTATACAGGGAGGTCATGAACGCACCGACCAGACCCGCAACCATAAGATTGATATGACCATTCGCCATGGCACCCGCAAGGATTTCGTCCTTACTGAAGAAGCCCGCGGTGATCAACGGCAGTGCCGCCAGCGCCGCGCCGCCCACCAGGAAGCAGACATAGACCAGCGGGATGGACTTACGCAGTCCGCCCATTTTGAAGATGTTCTGCTCGTGATGGCAGGCCAGAATCACCGAACCGGATGAGAGGAACAGCAGCGCTTTAAAGAACGCGTGCGTCATCAGGTGGAAAATGGCCGCGTCCCACGCCTGAACGCCCAGCGCGAGGAACATGTAACCAATCTGGCTCATGGTTGAGTACGCGAGAACGCGCTTGATGTCGGTCTGCACCAGCGCGGCAAAGCCTGCCAGCACCAGCGTGACCGCACCGACGATACCCACCAGATGCAGAATTTCCGGGGTCATCAGGAACAGCCCATGGGTACGCGCAATCAGGTAGACACCGGCGGTAACCATGGTCGCAGCGTGGATCAGCGCGGAGACAGGGGTTGGACCCGCCATCGCGTCGGCCAGCCATGTCTGCAACGGCAGCTGTGCGGATTTACCCACGGCACCACCCAGCAGCATCAGCGTTGCCCACCACAGCATGTTGTTGCCTGCGGCGAAGTGCGCTGGCGCCAGTTCCACCATTTCGCGGAAGTTCAGCGTGCCCAGTTCGTTGTAAAGAATGAACAGCGCGAAAGCGAGGAAGACATCACCCACGCGGGTCACGACGAACGCTTTCATGGCCGCTGCGCCATTCTTCGGATCGGTATAGTAGAAACCGATCAGCAGGTAAGAACACAGACCCACGCCTTCCCAGCCCAGATACATCAGCAGCAGGTTATCGGCCAGGACCAGAACCACCATGCTGGCGATAAACAGGTTGGTGTAGGCGAAGAAGCGGGAGTAACCCTCTTCACCGCGCATATACCAGGAGGCGAACATGTGGATCAGGAAGCCGACGCCGGTGACCACGGAGAGCATGGTCAGGGAGAGACCATCCAGCACCAGGTTGAAACCGATGTTGAAATCACCGACGGACATCCAGGTCCACAGCGGCACGCTGAAAGGCTGACGCCCGTTGTTAAAGAAGTCGATACCCGCATACGCTGTCACCAGCGCGGCCAGGCCAACAGAGCCCATGCCGACGGTTGCAGACAGATTCTCAGACCAGCGGCCGCGAGAAAACGCCAGCAGCACGAAGCCAATCAGCGGAAAAATAATGGTTAAGGCAAGCATGTTCATCCACGCAACTCACTTACTGAATCGATGTTCAGATTCTGGCGGCGACGATGGAGCTGCAGCAACAGCGCCAGGCCAATACTCGCTTCGGCAGCCGCGAGGCTGATGGCGAGAATGTACATCACCTGACCATCGGTCTGGCCCCAGTAGCTTCCGGCGACCACGAAGGCCAGCGCGGAGGCGTTAATCATGATTTCCAGCCCGATCAGCATAAACAGCAGATTGCGGCGGATAACCAGACCGGTCAGACCCAGAACGAATAAAATCGCAGCGAGGATCAGTCCATGTGTTAAGGGGATCATGCGCGCTCCTCCGTTTTTCTTTTCGCGCGGTCGTCAGTGCGGTTGCTCAGCACCTCGCCAGCACGCTCTTCGCGGCCAACGTGGAAAGCCACAACCAGACCTGCCAGCAGCAGCATTGAGGCCAGTTCCACTGCCAGAACGTATGGGCCAAAGAGCGTGATACCCACCTCTTTCGCGCCAATCGGCGTGCCGTCGATGCCCTGATCGTTAACACCCAGAATGGCGTAAACGATCACCACCAGCATGATGGCCGACAAAATTGCCGGGCCGATCCACACCTGCGGTTTTAACCACTGACGTTCCTGCTCAATTTCAGAGCCGCCCAGGTTCAGCATCATCACCACGAACACGAACAGCACCATGATGGCCCCGGCGTAGACGATGATTTCCAGCGCACCGGCGAAGTGCGCGCCCAGTGCGAAGAACACCCCGGAAATGGCCAGCAACGAGATGATTAAGTACAGCAGCGCATGCACCGGATTGGTGTGCGTGATCACTCGCAGCGTAGCCAGGATGGCGATAAGGCCACAGATATAAAAAGCGAATTCCATTGCCCTCTCCTTACGGTAACAGGCTCTTGACGTCGATAGGCTTAGCTTCGTTCTCTGCTTCGCCCTTATCTTTGCCGTCGATTGCCATACCCGCCATCCGGTAGAAGTTATATTCCGGGTATTTGCCCGGACCGGAAATCAGCAGATCCTCTTTCTCGTACACCAGGTCCTGACGCTTGTACTCACCCAGCTCGAAGTCTGGAGTGAGCTGAATCGCCGTGGTTGGGCACGCTTCTTCACACAGACCGCAGAAGATGCAGCGTGAGAAGTTGATGCGGAAGAACTCAGGGTACCAGCGGCCGTCTACCGTCTCGGCTTTTTGCAGAGAGATACAGCCGACCGGGCACGCTACCGCACACAGGTTACAGGCAACGCAGCGCTCGGAACCGTCCGGGTCGCGCGTCAGCACGATACGGCCACGGTAGCGCGGCGGCAGATATACCGGCTCTTCCGGGTACATCCGGGTTTCGCGTTTGGCAAACGCATGCAGGCCGATCATCCAGATACTGCGTACCTGGGTACCGAAGCCTACCAGTAATTCTTTTAAGGTCATGGTCTATTGCCCCTTATGGCTGCTGCCAGAGAATGACAGCGGCCGTTACCAACAAGTTGACGAGCGTCAGCGGCAGGCACACTTTCCAGCCGAAGGACATTACCTGGTCATAACGCGGACGCGGTAACGCTGCGCGAATCAAAATGAACATCATCATGAAGAACGCGGTTTTCAGCGCGAACCAGATGAACGGCGGTAAGAACGGGCCATGCCAGCCACCGAAGAACAGCGTTACCATCAACGCGGAAATGGTGACAATACCGATGTACTCGCCCACGAAGAACAGACCGAATTTCATACCGGAATATTCGATGTGGTAACCGTCGGCCAGTTCCTGTTCGGCTTCTGGCTGGTCAAACGGGTGACGGTGACACACTGCCACGCCCGCGATGGCAAAGGTAATAAACCCAAAGAACTGCGGAATAACGTTCCAGATGTCGGCCTGGTTGTTGACGATGTCGGTCATGTTGAATGAACCGGCCTGCGCCACCACGCCCATCAGGGAGAGCCCCAGGAACACTTCGTAGCTCAGGGTCTGCGCGGAAGCACGCATCGCACCCAGCAGCGAGTATTTGTTGTTACTGGACCAGCCTGCGAACAGGACCGCGTAAACCGCGAGGCCTGCCATCATCAGGAAGAACAGAATGCCGATGTTCAGGTCAGCGACCACCCAGGTCGGGCTCACCGGCACGATAGCAAACGCCAGCAGCAGCGAGGTGAAGGCGATCATCGGTGCCAGAGTAAAGATCACGCGATCCGAGAAGCGCGGGATCCAGTCCTCTTTAAAGAACATCTTGATCATATCCGCGACCAGCTGGAGTGAACCACCCCAGCCCACGCGGTTCGGTCCGTAACGGTTCTGGAACAGACCGAGCAGACGACGTTCACCAAAGCTCATGAACGCGCCGCAGGTGACCACCACCAGCAGGATAACAATCGCTTTCAGAATGCTCAGCAGGATGTCGATAAGATCCGGCGTTAACCAACTCATGCTTTTGCCTCCTGCAGATTATCAAGACGCGCACCCGCCAGAACCGGCGCGATGCCAGGCATACCCATCGGCAGACCGACCTGCCCTGCTGTCAGACTTTCAGAAATAATCAGCGGCAGGCTGATGGTCTGGCCGTCATAGCTAAAGGCGATGTTCGCACCCGCGTTAACGCCAAGCTTCGCGGCATCCGCCGGGTTAAGCTTGATGTACGGCTGCGGCATACGGGTCTGGAAGACCGGTGAACGCTGGGACAGCTCGTCGCTACCGAACAGGTGGTAGTACGGCGCAATACGCCAGCTACCGTCCTGCGGCTGGAAGCTCGCCGGTACGGTGGTGAAGAAGTCCAGACCGGTTTCGGAAGCTTCAATCAGACGCACGCCCGGATCGCCGTGGCGCAGGGAGCCGCCCACTTCAGCCTGGAACTTGTTCCATGCCTGCGGGGAGTTCCAGCCCGGTGCCCATGCGAACGGGATTTGCGAACGCGGCGCAGACGGCTGGTTGTTCCCTTCCATGGAGAAGGCGAACATGGTGTCTTTATCCTGCGGCTGGCGCGGTTCGTGCACGCTGATATTGGCGCGCATTGCGGTACGGCCGCTGTAACGGTGCGGTTCACGCGCCAGTTTCTGGCCGCGAATGCGGAAGCTCGCTTCAGGCGCGGCATCTTTAATGCCTGCCAGCTGAGGCAGTTTTTCCACCACCGCGTCGATAACGTGGTCGAGCTGCGTCCAGTCCACTTCACGGCTCTGCACGGTGCTGTGCAGGGAGTGCAGCCAGCGCCAGCTTTCCAGCATCACGGTGTTGCTGTCGTAGTAAGACGGGTCATAAACCTGGAAGAAACGCTGCGCGCGGCCTTCGTTGTTGATAACGGTACCGTCGCTTTCTGCGAAGCTTGCCGCAGAGAGCACCAGGTGCGCTTTGTCCATAATCGCGGTGCGCTGATGGTCAATCACCATCACCAGCGGCGCTTTGGAGAGCGCGGCGTCAACGCGAGCGGCAGAAGCATGACGATGCAGGTCGTTTTCCAGCACCACCACGGCGTCAGCGGCACCGGATTCCAGTTCGCTTAACGCAGCTTCCAGCGAGCCGCCACCAATCATGCCCAGACCAATGCTGTTCACCGCACGGGCAATCATGGTCACACCGACGTCAGCACCGCGGCCTTTCAGGGCTTTGGCCACGTTGGCTGCGGCCTGAATGATCTCTGCGCTACCGGCGTTGGTACCGGAAATAATCAGCGGTTTCTTCGCACCGGCCAGGGCCTGAACAATCACGTCAACCTTGTTTTGCAGGTCGCGATCCAGCTCAACGGCCGGTGAGTTGTTGTCCAGCGCGTGGGCAATGGCAAAGCCAAGACGCGCCTGATCTTCAACCGGTGCGCAGTAGGTCCACGCCGCGATATCGTCCAGACGGGTATTGTCGACGTTGGTCACAAACAGAGGATGCTTCGCGCGCTGACCGATGTTCAGGATCGCCGCAATCTGCCAGTCAGCCACTTTTTGCGCCGCTGCCATTTCACGTGCTTTACCCTTCACCGCCTGACGAACCGCCAGAGCTGCGCGGGCGCCTGTCTGGGTCAGGTCTTCACCCAGCACCAGGACCGCATCATAGGATTCGATTTCGCGCAGCGCAGGGGTATGGATACCGCCTTCACGCAGCACTTTCAGTACCAGCTGCAGACGTTCCTGCTCGCCCTGAGCGATGCCGGTATAGAAGTTTTCCGCCCCGACCAGCTCGCGCAGCGCGAAGTTGCTTTCGATGCTGGCACGCGGGGAGCCGATACCGATCACTTTCTTCGACTGGCGCAGAATATCTGCCGCGCCCTGCATCGCCTGTTCTGCGTTCAGGGTAATGAAATCGTCGCCACGGCGCTGAACCGGCTGACGCGGACGGTCTTTCAGGTTCACATAGCCATAGCCGAAACGACCGCGGTCGCACAGGAAGTAGTGGTTAACGGTACCGTTGTAGCGGTTTTCAATACGACGCAGTTCGCCGTAGCGCTCACCCGGGCTGGTGTTACAGCCGAGGGAACACTGCTGGCAGATGCTTGGTGCAAACTGCATGTCCCATTTACGGTTGTAACGCTCGGAGTGAGTTTTATCCGTGAAGACGCCGGTCGGGCAGATTTCTACCAGGTTACCGGAGAATTCGCTCTCCAGCACGCCGTCTTCCGGACGACCGAAGTAGACGTTGTCATGCGCGCCATACACGCCCAGATCCTGACCGTCTGCATAGTCTTTGTAGTAACGCACGCAGCGATAGCAGGCGATGCAGCGGTTCATTTCGTGAGAGATGAACGGCCCCAGATCCTGGTTACGGTGGGTACGCTTGGTAAAGCGATAGCGACGGAAGCTGTGACCGGTCATCACGGTCATATCCTGAAGGTGGCAGTTACCGCCCTCTTCACAAACCGGACAGTCGTGCGGGTGGTTGGTCATTAACCACTCCACCACGCTTTCGCGGAACTGTTTGGCTTCTTCGTCATCAATCGAAATAAAGGTGCCTTCGGTGGCTGGCGTCATACAGGACATCACCAGGCGACCACGCGTGTCTTCCGCGTTTTGATATTGCTTCACCGCACACTGGCGGCAAGCACCGACGCTGCCCAGCGCCGGATGCCAGCAAAAGTACGGAATATCGAGGCCAAGAGACAGACAAGCTTCCAGCAGGTTGTCCGCCCCGTTGACTTCGTATTCTTTGCCGTCTACATGAATCGTAGCCATTAGCATGCTTCCAGTTGGCTCGGTCGAAACCGAGCGTTAATCAAAATTCTTGTCGTTACCAGCGCGCTTTAAGCAGGTTCGGCTGAATCCCATTGATCGCATGGGTATTGCTGAACGGCTGCTTGATGCCTGCTTCGAACTCGTCGCGGAAATATTTGATCGCGCTCTGCAGAGGTTCGACGGCACCCGGTGCGTGGGCACAGAAGGTTTTACCCGGGCCTAAGAATCGACACAGTTGCTCAAGTGTTTCGATATCGCCAGGCTGGCCTTCGCCACGTTCGATTGCACGCAGGATTTTCACGCTCCACGGCAGACCATCACGGCACGGTGTACACCAGCCGCAGGACTCACGGGCGAAGAACTCTTCCAGGTTACGCACCAGCGACACCATGCCGATCTCGTGGTCGACGGCCATCGCCAGCGCCGTACCCAGACGGCTGCCTGCTTTACCAATGCTTTCGAATTCCATCGGCAGGTCAAGGTGGGCTTCAGTCAGGAAGTCTGTCCCTGCCCCACCCGGCTGCCAGGCTTTGAATTTCAGGCCATCGCGCATGCCGCCGGCGTAGTCTTCAAGAATTTCGCGCGCGGTGGTACCGAACGGCAGTTCCCAGACGCCAGGATTTTTCACGCGACCGGAGAAGCCCATCAGCTTGGTACCGGCATCTTTGCTTGAGGAGATGCCCTGATACCACTCCACGCCGTTCGCGAGGATAGCCGGAACGTTACACAGGGTTTCGACGTTGTTTACGCAGGTCGGTTTCCCCCACACGCCGGAGCTGGCCGGGAACGGTGGCTTGGAACGCGGGTTCGCGCGGCGGCCTTCAAGGGAGTTAATCAGCGCAGTCTCTTCACCGCAGATGTAACGCCCGGCACCGGTGTGCACGAACAGTTCGAAGTCAAACCCGGTACCCAGGATGTTTTTGCCCAGCAGCCCCGCTTCGGTGGCTTCGGCAATCGCGCGACGCAGGTTTTCCGCTGCTTCGATGTACTCACCGCGCAGGAAGATGTAACCACGGTACGCTTTCAGCGCAAACGCGGAGATCAGCATGCCTTCCACCAGCAGGTGCGGTAGCTGCTCCATCAGCAGGCGGTCTTTATAGGTGCCCGGCTCCATTTCATCGGCGTTACACAGCAGGTAACGGATGTTCATGGATTCGTCTTTTGGCATCAGACTCCACTTCAGACCGGTGGAGAAGCCCGCGCCGCCGCGGCCTTTCAGGCCAGACTCTTTTACCGCGTTAACGATGTCGTCCGGCGCCATGCCGCCAAGGGCTTTACGCGCACCGGCATAGCCGTTTTTGCTCTGATATTCGTCGAGCCATACCGGCTGTTTGTCATCACGCAGACGCCAGGTCAGCGGATGCGTCTCAGCAGTACGAATTACAGTTTTCATTTGTACTGCTCCAGCAGGTCAGGAATCGCTTCCGGCGTCAGATGACTGTGAGTGTCCTCATCAATCATCATGGTCGGCCCCTTGTCGCAGTTACCCAGGCAGCAGGTTGGCAGCAGAGTAAAGCGACCATCGAACGTGGTCTGGCCCGGCTTGATATTGAGCTTCTTCTCAATCGCAGCCTGAATGCCCTGATAACCGGTGATGTGGCAGACCACGCTGTCACAGTAGCGGATCACATGGCGGCCTACCGGCTGACGGAAGATCTGGCTGTAGAACGTGGCTACGCCTTCTACGTCACTTGCCGGAATACCCAGCACTTTCGCGATCGCATAGATCGCCCCATCCGGCACCCAACCACGCTGTTTCTGTACGATTTTCAGCGCTTCAATGGACGCCGCACGCGGGTCTTCGTAGTGGTGCATCTCGTGCTCAATGGCGGCACGTTCTGCTTCACTCAGCTCAAAAGCCTCGGTTTGTGGTTGTTGATTCTCGTGCATAATTAGCGGTCCACATCTGACATAACAAAATCGATACTACCCAGATACACAATCAGGTCGGAGACCAGACTGCCGCGGATGGCGGACGGGATCTGCTGCAGGTGCGCAAAGCTCGGCGTACGCACGCGGGTACGGTAGCTCATGGTGCTGCCGTCACTGGTCAGGTAGTAACTGTTAATACCCTTGGTCGCTTCAATCATCTGGAAGGATTCTTGCGCCGGCATGACCGGACCCCAGGAAACCTGCAGGAAGTGGGTGATCAGGGTTTCGATATGTTGCAGCGTGCGCTCTTTCGGTGGCGGCGTCGTCAGCGGGTGATCCGCCTTGAACGGGCCTTCCGGCATGTTGTTGAGGCACTGCTCAAGGATGCGCAGACTCTGGCGCAGCTCTTCCACTTTCAGCATCACGCGGGTGTAGCAGTCGGACACGCCGCCGCCCACCGGGACTTCAAAGTCGAAGTTCTCGTAGCCAGAGTAAGGACGGGCTTTACGCACGTCGAAATCAATACCGGTCGCACGCAGACCTGCCCCTGTCGTCCCCCACTCCAGCGCCTCTTTCGCGCCGTAGGCAGCAACGCCCTGGGAACGGCCTTTCAGGATGGTGTTGCGCAGCGCGGCTTTCTCGTAAGACGCCAGACGTTTCGGCATCCAGTCGAGGAATTCACGCAGCAGACGGTCCCAGCCGCGCGGCAGATCGTGTGCCACACCGCCGATACGGAACCAGGCCGGGTGCATACGGAAACCGGTAATGGCTTCTACCAGATCGTAGATTTTCTGACGGTCGGTAAAGGCGAAGAAGACCGGGGTCATCGCGCCGACGTCCTGAATGAACGTGGAGATGTATAGCAGGTGGCTGTTGATACGGAACAGTTCTGACAGCATGACGCGAATCACGTTAACGCGATCCGGCGTAACAATACCTGCCAGTTTCTCAACGGCCAGCACGTATGGCATTTCGTTGACGCAGCCGCCGAGGTACTCGATACGGTCGGTATACGGAATGTAGCTGTGCCAGGACTGACGCTCGCCCATCTTCTCAGCACCACGGTGGTGGTAACCGATGTCAGGCACGCAGTCGACAATCTCTTCACCGTCGAGCTGAAGAATAATACGGAATGCACCGTGCGCAGACGGGTGGTTTGGACCGAGGTTGAGGAACATGAAGTCCTCGTTGTCGGTACCGCGCTTCATGCCCCAGTCTTCCGGTTTGAAGGTCAGCGCTTCCATCTCCAGATCCTGCTTGGCTTTGGTCAGCTCAAACGGATCGAATTCGGTAGCACGTGCCGGGTAGTCTTTACGCAGCGGGTGGCCGGTCCAGGTCTGCGGCATCATGATGCGCGTCAGGTGCGGGTGGCCGTCAAAGGTCATGCCGAACATTTCCCAGGTTTCACGCTCGTACCAGTTGGCGTTCGGGAAAAGTTTGGTGATCGTCGGCAGATGCATGTCGTTTTCAGACAATGCCACCTTGAGCATGATATCCGTATTACGGTCTATTGAGATCAGGTGGTAGAAAACGGAAAAATCCGCAGCAGGGAGACCCTGGCGGTGCGTTCTGAGACGTTCATCCATGCCGTGTAAGTCAAACAGCATGACGTACGGTTTTGGCAATTTCTTGAGGAAATCGACAACTTCCAGCAATTGTTCACGCTTCACCCAAACAACGGGTACCCCGGTGCGGGTAGCCTGAACAGTAAAGGCATCCGGCCCAAAACGGTTGCGCAGTTCGCCAATGACTGGGTCATCCAGATGATCCCGGGTCTGCCAGGCGGCTTCTTGCGCGGTTAAGTCGGTCATATTGTTCACCATTGCAAATGGTCCGTGGTGACTGTTGAGCCTGGCTTCGCGCTATTTGAGTAGTGATATGCGAAGGTGTTCTCCAGGCCTACAGGCGCAAATTAAATTTCGTCAGGCGTACGCAGATTGGTGACGGCAATACGTTCACCACGTTTACGCTCGCGCTCAGACTGCATGTTCGCGCGATACACACCCTGATCGCCAACGACCCACGACAGTGGGCGACGTTCTTTACCGATAGACTCCTGCAGCAGCATCAGCGCCTGCATGTAGGCTTCCGGACGAGGCGGACAACCCGGGATATACACATCCACTGGGATAAATTTATCTACGCCCTGTACGACGGAATAGATGTCGTACATACCGCCAGAGTTAGCACATGCGCCCATGGAGATAACCCATTTTGGCTCCAGCATCTGGTCATAAAGACGCTGAATAACAGGTGCCATCTTGGTAAAGCAGGTACCGGCTACCACCATCAGGTCAGCCTGACGTGGGGAAGCACGCAGTACCTCTGCCCCAAAACGCGCAACGTCATGCACCGCAGTGAATGACGTCACCATTTCAACGTAGCAGCAAGAAAGGCCAAAGTTGTAAGGCCAGATGGAGTTCTTACGACCCCAGTTGACCATATCGTGCATGGCATGTTCGAGTTTGCCCATGTACACGCTTTTATTGACTTCTTGCTCCAGGGGGTCGGTTACGATCTCCTGTTTTTGCAGGGGGTAACGGTCATTCTCACCGTTAGGATCTATGCGGGTGAGCGTATAATCCATCTTATTGCCTCGCTGTTACTGCTGACGATTAGAGATACTGTTTTCCGGGTTGATGTGTTCACGACGTGAACGCGCAGGCGTCCAGTCAAGCGCGCCAATACGCACCAGATAAACCAGACCGGCCAGTAGCACTAAAATGAAAATTGCGGCCTCGACAAAGCCCACCCAACCACTTTCGCGAATGGAGGTCGACCATGCGAAAAGGTAAAGCGCTTCCACGTCGAAGATGACGAAGAACATGGCTACCAGGTAAAACTTGGCAGACAGGCGTAAGCGAGCGGTACCTACTGAATCAATACCTGATTCGAAAGGTGTGTTTTTGTGCCTTGCACGGGCGCGACCGCCCAGGAACCAGCCGCCGACTAACATCAGGCAGCACAGGCCAATGGCTACAATAAGAAAGATTGCGAATGCCCAGTGATGAGCGATGACTTCTGTGGATGTTGACATACTCATTGCTTACTCATCAAAAGTGATACCAACGACACTGCTCTTGCTGGCAGATGGGCATCACATCGATTCATGGGGAGGAACAAATAACCTTACACTAACTGTCAGAAATGAGACGTAGACAGCAAAATGATGGGGTTTTTTACTCCTTTCTATAACCTATTGTCAACTTTAACAAAGGTTTCTTCACATTAAATTACATCGAGCGATTCTCATTAACATTTGGTGCCCTTTAACCCTGGTGGGTACATGACTTTCCGTCAAATGTATGTTGTTGAATCGTGTCCGTTTCGGAAGTAAAAAAAATAACCCTCCTATTTTGACAGGATTTGCCAACGATTCCTCCCCCCAAATAGGAGTATTTTCTTGATCTGCGACACGCTTTTGTTAATTCAACCTGGAAAACGGCAACATATTTCCTGTTTTTTTAACATAGGAGGGATGTGGATGAAGTTAGAACGGAAAACGGACAAGTTTTAGACAAAACCATTTAGTTCATTGATAAATATAGAATATCCTGAAAACCCACGCGTCATAAGCGGGTATTTTTGCTAAAAAAAAGCCACTGCATGTGAAAATCACACGAGTGGCTTTTTTTTACACTTACATTTTGTTACCAGAATTCTGAGCTGGCGATCACTCAAAATCCCCTTCAACGATCAGGGAGTCATCCCCCCCTTCGGAGGTAACGCGCTCGAACTGCCATGGGTTATGGTAGTTTTCCATCGCCTCGAACACCACCTTCGCCAGTTCGTTATGACTGGACGAATTGTGGCAGAGCAGATACTCCGTATCCGGCAGTGCAGGCAGGCCATCGGATTTGCCCAGAACGCGCAGATCGGGGCTCATCATTTCTACCGGACGGGCGGTGACACCCAGACCGGCTTTCACGGCGGCACGCACCGCTGGCAGCGTGGATGCCACATACGCCAGACGCCACGGAATATTGGCCTCATTCAGCGCCGTCAGTACCATATCTCGGAACGGGCTCGGGTCATCCAGCAACACCAGCGGCACCGGCTCCCCTTTTTGCAGCACGTATTCGGCCGCGCAATACCAGTGCGTAGGCGATGTACGCAGCGTCAGGCAGTCAAACTGCCCGGGACGATGCGTGGTGACCACCAGGTCGACTTTATTCTCATTTAACATCTCAACCATAAAAGCATTGCGCTTTACGCTCACGTCCAGCGCAAGCTTCGGATAAACCGAACTAATACGATTGAGAAGAAACGGCAATATAGTATCCGCCGACTCATCAGATGCACCTAACGTTAGCACGCCCTGAAGGTTGCTAAACATTAATGACATACATGCTTCATCATTAAAGCGAAGAATTTTCCTGGCATAACCCAGAAGCTGAATACCGTGTTCCGTTAAGAGCTTATTACGCCCGTGACGGGCAAAAAGCTCTTTACCAACCAGTTGCTCCAGCCGCTGCATTTGCTGGCTGACGGCGGACTGAGTTCGGCAAACGGCGGCAGCAGCTGCTGCAAAAGTGTTGAGATCGGCGACCGCAACAAACGTTCTCAGCAGATCGAGGTCGAGATTCATTATCGGACGATTTGCATTTATCATATCTATTCACTTTCAGGTTGCTCGTGCGGAGCTGCCCGGGTTGAAGCTGTGTGTGTACAGTTAAGCAATTCCCTCTGAAGATTTTCCCTCGCATCCCGGCCCGGCAGACTGCCTGACAGATAGTTATTGTGCTGCTTTATATCAACAGTCAGAAAGCACGTTTCATGACGATATTTTTATTCTCTTAAACGTTCAGGATATTTAGATGTTCGCAGGTTTATGTAAATTACATTAAAGGTATAACACCTTTTCTGCCATCTGTATCGCAGCGCTGTCAACGTAGCAGGAGATGTGCGACACATTCCAGCCAGAGATAACTCTAACAATAACAATCAATTAATTCGGAAAACCAGGGTCAGATATACAAAAAACGTGCATCTACCCTCTGCTTTCCTGGAAGACATCTTAACCCAAATCCACTTTATTTATAAGTCTTATTGCAATATTAAGGATTAAAGAAGAATGTTAAGCTTCTAAACTAATTTTATTAAAATTAACTAAAGTTGCATTTTATAGGTTAATAATAAATAAATTTTAATTTAGATTAAGACCATTCATTAATGGCACTTAACATTAATTTCACATGGGTAACTTTTATCCACAGTATGCTATTACAGAAACAGGTATCAAGCATTCAGGTTTTACGAAAAGTCACTCAGGGTGACTGCCACCGCTGTCCAGCTCATCACTTATTTTTAACAGCACATTATACAGTATTTTGGTAAATGAATAGCACATTTAACCTAAGCTCTCGCTATGCGCACAACTTTAAGACAGTGAAAAAGCGTACCCACAGCGAAAAAGATTCATCAAAAATTTGCACGCCGCACAAAATCTTCTACTGCACACCCTTCAAAACGAAGCGAGGGGGGAGTACATTATTCCGTGCTGACTTCCACGGCAGGGAGCGGCAATAATAGCGAAAAGGTTAAAGGTTCATGTCCCCTATCGAAAAATCCAGCAAGCTAGATAACGTCTGTTATGACATCCGCGGCCCGGTTCTGAAAGAGGCAAAACGCCTTGAAGAAGAGGGCAACAAGGTTCTGAAACTCAACATTGGTAACCCTGCGCCATTTGGTTTTGAAGCGCCGGATGAAATTCTGGTTGATGTGATCCGCAACCTTCCCACTGCACAAGGCTATTGCGATTCAAAAGGACTTTACTCCGCACGTAAAGCCATCATGCAGCACTACCAGGCACGTGGTATGCGCGATGTTACCGTTGAAGATATCTATATCGGCAACGGCGTCTCCGAACTGATTGTGCAAGCCATGCAGGCCCTGCTGAACAGCGGGGACGAAATGCTGGTCCCTGCGCCGGACTATCCGCTGTGGACGGCTGCCGTGTCGCTGTCCAGCGGTAAAGCGGTGCACTATCTGTGCGACGAATCCTCTGACTGGTTCCCGGACCTGGACGATATTCGCGCAAAAATTACGCCCCGCACGCGCGGTATCGTCATTATTAACCCGAACAACCCGACGGGCGCGGTCTACTCAAAAGAACTGCTGATGGAGATCGTCGAGCTAGCGCGTCAGCACAACCTGATCATCTTCGCCGACGAAATCTACGACAAGATCCTGTATGACGCGGCACAGCACCACTCAATCGCTGCGCTGGCCCCGGATCTGCTGACCGTCACCTTTAACGGCCTGTCCAAAACCTACCGCGTGGCCGGTTTCCGTCAGGGCTGGATGGTGTTAAACGGTCCGAAAAAACACGCCAAAGGCTATATTGAAGGGCTGGAGATGCTGGCCTCCATGCGTTTATGCGCCAACGTTCCGGCACAGCACGCGATCCAGACCGCGCTCGGCGGCTATCAGAGCATTAGCGAGTTTATCGTGCCCGGTGGTCGCCTTTACGAACAGCGTAACCGCGCGTGGGAACTGATTAACGATATCCCGGGCGTCTCCTGCGTGAAGCCGAACGGGGCGCTCTATATGTTCCCGAAAATTGACGCGAAGCGCTTCAATATTCACGACGACCAGAAAATGGTGCTTGATTTCCTGCTGCAGGAAAAAGTGCTGCTGGTTCAGGGGACGGCGTTTAACTGGCCGTGGCCGGATCACGTGCGTATCGTGACGCTGCCGCGCGAAGATGACCTCGAAATGGCCATCAGCCGCTTCGGGCGCTTCCTCTCCGGATACCATCAGTAACGTTGCCTTTCTGCCGGGTGGCGCTTCGCTTACCCGGCCTACAAAATCCGCAAATTTGCATCTTGCCTCCCCTCCCCGCACAATGAACGCCTGTCGCAGTGAAGACAAAAGGTAACCTATGAGTCAGAGTCATTTCTTTGCCCACCTCTCCCGCCTGAAACTCATCAACCGCTGGCCGCTGATGCGCAATGTCCGCACGGAAAATGTGTCAGAGCACAGCCTGCAGGTTGCGATGGTCGCTCACGCGCTGGCCGCCATTAAAAACCGCAAATTCAACGGTCAGGTCAATCCAGAACGCATCGCCCTGCTGGCGATGTACCACGATGCGTCAGAAGTGCTGACTGGGGATCTGCCGACGCCGGTGAAATATTTCAACTCGCAAATTGCGCAGGAATATAAGGCCATTGAGAAAATTGCCCAGCAGAAGCTGATTGAGATGGTGCCCGAAGAACTGCGTGATATCTTCGAGCCGCTTATCAACGAGCATCAGTATACGGAAGATGAAAAGTCGCTGGTCAAACAGGCCGACGCGCTGTGTGCCTATCTGAAGTGTCTCGAAGAGTTGTCCGCAGGGAATAACGAATTCTTGCTGGCGAAAACGCGCCTGGAAAAAACGCTGGAATCCCGCCGCAGCGAAGAGATGGATTACTTTATGCAGGTGTTTGTACCGAGCTTCCATTTATCGCTGGATGAGATCAGCCAGGATTCGCCACTCTGATTTTCGCCCAGCGGCGCTGCGCTTGCAGGGCCTACGGGGTTGTAGGCCGGGTAAGGCGTAGCCGCCACCCGGCAAAATACTCAGAACGGAAACAGGACCGGTATCAGTACCACGCACACCACCATCACCAGCACGGTAAACGGCACGCCCAGCTTCACGAAATCGCTGAATCGATAGTTCCCCGGTCCCAGTACCAGCGTGTTCACCGGTGAAGAGACTGGCGTCATAAATGCCGCGGAAGCGGCCATCGCCACCATCATCGCAAACGGATACGGCGACACGCCCATGGACTTCGCCATCGCCAGCGCGATAGGCGCCATCAGTACCGCCGTCGCGGTGTTCGAGATAAACAGGCCGATGGTGGCGCACATGATAAACAGGCAGACCATCATCATGTACGGCCCATACCCGCCGCCCACGTCCATTAAGCCTTTAACGATCAGATCCACCCCGCCGGTTTTTTGCAGCGCCAGGGCGAAGGGCATCATCCCAACAATGAGAATGATGCTCGGCCAGTGAATGGCTTTATAGGCGCTTTCGGCGTCAATGCAGCGGAATTTGCCCATCAACAGGCAGGCGATGATTGCGGCGACCGGATTGGGGATCTCATCGGTCAGCATCAGCGCCACCATCAGCACCAGACAAAAAATCGCGTGTGGCGCCTGGCTGTGCGCTGGCGATGCGTCGCTCTCCTCGACAGGCATGTTGAGCACCACAAAATCGCGCCCTTTTTGTCCGAGCTGGCTAATGAGCTTCCAGTTACCGACAACGAGAAAGATATCGCCCAGCAGGATCGGCTCATCCACCACCGCCCCTTCCATCGCTACGCCATCGCGCTTCAGCCCCACGACGTTCAGGCCATAGCGGGTACGGAACCCCATCTCCCGCACGGTTTTACCTAACAGTTCCGACTCCGGGATCAGAGACACCTCGGCCATGCCGACATCCAGCGCCTGATCGGAGAAATACTCCCCGCGCAGCACCATCGGCTCCAGCAGCTGTTCGCTGCAAAACTCGCGCAGGTCCACATCCGCGGTGGACATATCAATCAGCAGGACGTCACGCGCGCGGAATTCAGACACCCCGTTGACGTTGACGATCACCCGACGAAACCGCCGCCAGCGCTCTACGCCGATCACGTTCGCGCCATAGCGCTCACGCAGCTTCAGGTCATCCAGCCGCTGTCCCACCATCGGCGAGCCGGGGCGAATAGCCAGACGGCGCGCGCGCCCGGTAAGGCGGTACTCTTTAATCAAATCGCGGAAGGTGCGTCGCTTCCATCCTTCTTTGTTTTTGTCCTGTTTTTCACCCTTCAGGGCGAACCGGGTCAGCAGCATGTAGACCACGCCCATGACCAGAATGACCAGCCCAAGCGGGGTGACGCTGAAAAAGCTGAAGCCCTCAAATCCTTCCCGGATCAGTTCGCTGTTAACGACCAGGTTCGGCGGCGTTGCCACCAGCGTCATCATCCCGCTGATCAAACCGGCAAAACTCAGGGGCATCATCAGGCGCGACGGCGAGCTCTGCATCCGCATGGAAACGCTCAGCACCACCGGGATAAAGATGGCGACCACGCCCGTGGAGCTCATAAACGCCCCCAGTCCGGCGACAGTCACCATCAGGTAGATCAACATCTTGGTTTCGCTGCTGCCCGCCACCTTCACCAGCCACGACCCCATGATGGTCGCCACGCCGGTGCGCACCAGCCCATCCCCGATGATAAACAGGGCAGCAATCAGGATAACGTTGGGATCGCTAAATCCGGAGAAGGCTTCCGGCAGCGTCAGCGTTCCGCTCAGCACAAACGCGACGATGACAAACAGGGCGACGGCGTCCATGCGTACCTTGCCCGTGGCAAAAAGAATGATGGCGATTAAAAGCAGGCTCAGGACCCAAATCAGTTCACCGTTCACAACCTATCCTTGTCAGTGGAAGATGAGGAATTTTGCCATAAAAAAGCCCCAGCAATGTGGGGCCATATCATGGGATTACACTTTTAGCGAGACGGTTACAACTCCGTCAGAGGCTTTTGAAACAGACAGTGCCGTCAGGGAATCCAGCACCAAATCTGCCTCCTCCAGGCGGGGAGAACCGGCCGGAACGTTAACGGCGATGACGTGGCTTCCTGCGTTCAACCCGGCCAGTACGCCAGCCGCCGCATCTTCCACCACCACGCACTCTGCAGGATCGAGGCCCAGCAGTTCAGCGCCCAGTAAAAATGCGTCAGGCTCCGGTTTACCCCGCTTCACGCGCTCCGCCGTGATAAACACGTCCGGCGTCGGCAACCCTGCCGCCTTGTGTCGGGCGTGTGCAACCGGCACGGAACCGGAGGTGACGATAGCCCACGGTATCTGCGCCTCGTTCAGATGTTCAAGCAGTTCGCGCGCGCCCGGTAACGCGGTGATGCCGTCCGTATCGGTGGCTTCAATGTGTTCCAGGTATTTGAACTCCGCCTGAATGTCGTCCTCAGAGCGTCCGGCCAGGAAGTGCCGTAGCGAGGTGATGGCCTGTTTGCCATGGATAAAATTCAGCACGTCCTGATGGTCGATGCCATGTCTGTCAGCCCAATGGCACCAGGAACGTTCCACAACCGGCAGCGAATCCACCAGCGTACCGTCCAGATCAAACAGAAAACCTCTACACTGCACACGCACCTCCGTCAGGCATTAATGATTTGTTGAATTTCGTTGCTGCTTAAATGGTACTGACGCGGGCAGGCATGCCACGCGCTCAGCATGCGCTGATATTTATCCCACATCGGGGTCTGCGCGTTGAAGCCGTGGGTACCCGCGTCAAAGTGGGTATAACGCCCTTCCGTATTCACCATAAAGCGAACATAGCTCAGATAACGCGCTTCCGTTGCGGCATCAAAGCCTAAGAAGGTGACGCGGCGCTCGTCAATGGACTGTTGATCTTTGAGATTCGTCCAGGAGACGTGCAGGGCGTGATACATCTCCATAATGTCGATCACGATGCGACAGGTTTCTTCTTTCAGCTCGCCAAACTCGCGGTCCAGTTCGCGCATTTGCAGACCAAAGCCGCGTTCGACGATGGTTTGCAGGCGGCTGTAGCGCGCAGCGTTATCGGGATCAAGCATAGTCATCATCTTGTACTGGTTGGACAAAATCAGACGTTGAGCATGGGTCATTTCCATCTTTCGACTCCTGTAGCGCATTGCACTTAAAAAAAAGACACGGTAACTGATTGTTACTGTGCCCTCTTTTCGTCGTCGTTTCGATGATCAATCACAAATCATCGAGGAATGTTTTATCCAGTTGCTTAAAAGCACGCTTTAACGTGTCCGCCAGCGCCTGGTAATCCGGCTTGCCTTCCACCGGGGCGAGCGCCTGACCGGCCTCTTCCAGCTTACCGCGCACTTCATAAAACCAGTGTAAAATAGAAGGAGGAAGTGGCGTGATGGACCGTTTACCTAACCACCACAGGCCCTGCATCGGCAGGCTTAATGCGAAGAGCGCCGTGGCAACGGCAGGTCCAAGCTGCCCACCCAGCGCAATCTGCCAGCACAGCGTAAAGATAGCGACAGGCGGCATAAAGCGAATCGCATAGCGCGTGGCGCGGATGGTGCGATTCTCAATAAACATCGGCGCAAGGCGCTTTTCCATTGGCCACGTCTTTGCGTAATGCTGTCCCCGACGAAACAGACTGAAGAAATTTACGGACGGGTTCTCTGGTGTCGACATGGCTGTACCTCAACTTCACATATAAAAATTAAAATTTTCGTGCAAAACCACAACAAGCTATGACAACGTTCAAAATATTTTGTCATCTCTACCCCGTATCGGGTATCCTGTGCCAGCCTGATAGGGCCATAGACGAGAATCATTAGCTCGTCAAATTATTGCATATTATGCCATTGGCTGAAAATTGTGCAAAATGGCATAAAATCATAGTTATTTCTTCCATCATGCCACAATGTTCGTTTGGCATGATGTTAATCATAAATGTCCGAGTCATCATGCGTTACGCTGTTAGACTCACTGACGTTTTTTTAGCCACGTATCAATAATAGGTACTTCCATGTCGAGTAAGTTAGTACTGGTTCTGAACTGCGGTAGCTCCTCACTGAAATTCGCCATCATCGATGCGCTCAACGGTGACGAATACCTCTCTGGTTTGGCCGAATGTTTCCATCTGCCTGAAGCACGTATCAAGTGGAAGATGGACGGCAGCAAACAAGAAGCGGCTTTAGGTGCAGGCGCCGCTCACAGTGAAGCGCTGAACTTTATCGTTAACACTATTCTGGCACAAAAACCAGAACTGTCTGCTCAGCTGACTGCGATTGGTCACCGTATCGTCCACGGCGGCGAAAAATACACCAGCTCCGTCGTGATCGACGACTCTGTGATCCAGGGCATCAAAGACTCTGCCTCTTTCGCACCGTTGCACAACCCGGCTCACCTGATCGGTATCGCTGAAGCGCTGAAATCCTTCCCGAATCTGAAAGACAAAAACGTGGCCGTATTCGACACCGCGTTCCATCAGACCATGCCGGAAGAGTCTTACCTCTATGCCCTGCCATACAGCCTGTACAAAGAGCACGGCGTACGTCGTTACGGCGCGCACGGCACCAGCCACTTCTATGTGACTCAGGAAGCGGCAAAAGTGCTGAACAAGCCGGTTGAAGAACTGAACATCATCACCTGCCACCTGGGCAACGGTGGTTCTGTTTCGGCTATCCGCAACGGTAAATGTGTTGATACGTCCATGGGTCTGACCCCGCTGGAAGGTCTGGTGATGGGTACCCGTTCCGGTGACATCGACCCGGCGATCATCTTCCACCTGCACGACACCCTGGGCATGAGCGTTGACCAGATCAACAAAATGCTGACCAAAGAGTCTGGCCTGCTGGGTCTGACCGAAGTCACCAGCGACTGCCGTTACGTTGAAGACAACTACGCAGAGAAAGAAGACGCTAAACGTGCAATGGACGTTTACTGCCACCGTCTGGCGAAATACATCGGCTCTTACACTGCGCTGATGGAAGGCCGTCTGGACGCGGTTATCTTCACCGGTGGTATCGGTGAGAACGCGGCAATGGTTCGTGAACTGTCCCTGGGCAAACTGGGCGTTCTGGGCTTCGAAGTTGATCACGAGCGTAACCTGGCTGCCCGCTTCGGCAAGTCTGGCTTCATCAACAAAGAAGGCACCCGCCCTGCTCTCGTTATCCCAACTAACGAAGAGCTGGTCATCGCGCAAGACGCGCACCGCCTGACTGCCTGATTCCACACCGCCAGCAATGCTGGCGGTGCTGTTTTGTAACCCGCCCCATTTGGGCGGTAACGAAAGAGGATAAACCGTGTCCCGTACTATTATGCTGATCCCTACCGGAACCAGCGTCGGCCTGACCAGCGTCAGCCTTGGCGTGATCCGTGCTATGGAACGCAAAGGCGTTCGTCTGAGCGTCTTTAAGCCAATCGCCCAGCCACGTGCCGGTGGCGATGCGCCAGACCAGACCACCACCATCGTTCGCAAGAACTCCAATCTGCCGGCGGCCGAACCGCTGAAGATGAGCCACGTTGAATCTCTGCTGTCCAGCAACCAGAAAGACGTGCTGATGGAAGAGATCATCGCCAACTACCATGCTAACGCGCAAGACGCGGAAGTGGTGCTGGTTGAAGGTCTGGTGCCAACCCGCAAACACCAGTTTGCCCAGTCTCTGAACTTCGAAATCGCGAAAACCCTGAACGCAGAGATCGTTTTCGTGATGTCTCAGGGCACTGATACCCCAGAGCAGCTGAACGAGCGTATCGAACTGACGCGCAGCAGCTTCGGCGGCGCGAAAAATACCAACATCACCGGCGTGATCGTCAACAAGCTGAACGCGCCAGTGGATGAGCAGGGCCGTACTCGCCCTGACCTGTCCGAGATCTTCGACGACTCGTCCAAAGCGAAAGTCATCAAAGTTGACCCGGCTAAGCTGCAGGAATCCAGCCCGCTTCCGGTTCTGGGCGCGGTGCCATGGAGCTTCGATCTGATTGCCACCCGTGCAATCGACATGGCGCGTCACCTGAACGCGACCGTGATTAACGAAGGCGACATCAACACCCGTCGTGTGAAGTCCGTGACCTTCTGTGCGCGTAGCATTCCGCACATGCTGGAACACTTCCGCGCAGGTTCCCTGCTGGTGACTTCCGCAGACCGTCCTGACGTTCTGGTTGCAGCCTGTCTGGCCGCAATGAACGGCGTGGAAATCGGTGCGATCTTGCTGACCGGTGCCTACGAGATGGACCCACGCGTCAGCAAGCTGTGCGAACGCGCGTTCGCTACCGGCCTGCCGGTCTTCATGGTGAACACCAACACATGGCAGACCTCCCTGAGCCTGCAGAGCTTCAACCTGGAAGTGCCGGTTGATGACCACGAGCGTATCGAGAAAGTTCAGGAATACGTTGCAGGCTACATCAACGCAGACTGGATCGAATCCCTGACCGCGACCTCCGAGCGCAGCCGCCGTCTGTCTCCTCCAGCATTCCGTTACCAGCTGACCGAGCTGGCGCGCAAAGCGGGCAAACGCGTTGTTCTGCCAGAAGGCGACGAACCACGTACCGTTAAAGCGGCTGCTATCTGTGCAGAGCGCGGCATCGCGACCTGTGTGCTGCTGGGTAACCCGGATGAGATCAACCGCGTAGCGGCCTCTCAGGGCGTTGAGCTGGGCGCAGGCATCGAAATCGTTGACCCTGAAGTGGTTCGCGAAAGCTACGTTGCCCGTCTGGTTGAGCTGCGTAAGAGCAAAGGCATGACCGAAGCCGTTGCGCGTGAGCAGCTGGAAGACAACGTGGTGCTGGGCACGCTGATGCTGGAGCAGGACGAAGTTGACGGTCTGGTTTCCGGTGCGGTTCACACCACGGCGAACACCATCCGTCCACCGCTGCAGCTGATCAAAACCGCGCCAGGCAGCTCTCTGGTGTCTTCCGTGTTCTTCATGCTGCTGCCTGAACAGGTTTACGTTTACGGCGACTGCGCGATCAACCCGGATCCAACTGCAGAACAGCTGGCTGAGATCGCTATCCAGTCCGCAGACTCCGCGACCGCTTTCGGTATCGAGCCGCGCGTGGCGATGCTCTCCTACTCCACCGGCACCTCAGGTGCAGGTAGCGACGTAGAGAAAGTGCGTGAAGCGACCCGTATTGCGCAGGAAAAACGTCCTGATCTGATGATCGACGGCCCGCTGCAGTACGACGCCGCGGTCATGGCTGACGTTGCGAAATCCAAAGCGCCGAACTCACCGGTTGCTGGTCGCGCTACCGTGTTCATCTTCCCGGATCTGAACACCGGTAACACCACCTACAAAGCGGTACAGCGTTCTGCCGACCTGATCTCCATCGGGCCAATGCTGCAGGGCATGCGCAAACCTGTGAACGACCTGTCTCGTGGCGCACTGGTAGACGATATCGTTTACACCATCGCGCTGACGGCGATCCAGTCTTCGCAGCAGCAGTAATTGTAAGGTCTTGCCGGATGGCGCTTCGCTTATCCGGCCTACAGGACCGTAGGCCCGGTAAGCGCGAGCGCCACCGGGCAACAAAAAGGCGACCACTCAACCGGTCGCCTTTTTTATTTACAGCAGCTCGCGCGCCGCCGATACAATGTCATGTGCCGTCAGGCCATACTCTTTTTGCAGGAAATCCTGCGTCCCCACCTGGCCGTAACGCTCCTTGACACCCACCCGCCGCATCGGCACTGGGCAGGTTTCCACCAGCACTTCCGCCACCGCCGACCCCAGCCCGTTGTGAATGCTGTGGTTTTCACAGGTCACGATGCGCCCGGTTTTCTCGGCGTAGTTTTTCACCAGCATCCGGTCGATGGGTTTCAGGGTAAACATGTCGATGACCGCCGCGCTAACGCCCTCCTGCTCAAGCTGGCGCGCGGCTTCCAGCGCTTCCGACACCATGATGCCGTTGGCAATCAGAGTGATATCACTCCCCTCGCGCAGCACGTTGCCTTTTCCGATGGTGAAGGTGGAGCCCGGGGCATACACGCTCGGCGCCTGCTTACGGATGGTCCGCACCCAGTAGAAGCCGTCGAGATCGATAAGCTGGCGCAGCACGTCCTCAAACATCACCGCATCAGTGACTTCCAGCACCACCGAGTGCGCCAGACCGCGTACGATGCCCATATCCTCAAACGACATATGCGTTCCGCCGTTGTGGCAAGCCGTCACGCCCGCATCCGACGCTATCACCTTCACGTTGTTGCGCTGATAGTCCAGGGACATAAACAGCTGGTCAAAACAGCGGCGGCTGGCAAAGGCGGTGAAGGTGTGAACGAACGGCTTACGTCCGGTAAGCGACAGCCCGGCTGCCGTGCCGATGACGTTGGCCTCCATAATGCCGCAGTTAATCACGTGCTGCGGATAATCACGCGCCACGCCGTCCATCGCCATCGAGCTCATCAGGTCTGCTTCGAGCGCAATGATGTCACTTCCGGCCTCAATCTGTTTTGCCACGAAGCCAGCGTAAACTTTACGCATCTCAACGGCGTCTTTCTGTCCTGCCGGTGCAACCTTAATCATGTGAAGCCTCCAGTTGGCGAATCGTCTCGTTGAGGGCCGCTTTGCTCTCTGCGGTCAATCGCAGATGGTGCGAGTTGCTAAGCTGCTCCAGATACGGCACCCCCTGGCCTTTGATGCTGTCGAGGATGACGACTAACGGACGCGCATCGGCTGCCGGGATGCGCGATGTCACTGCCAGCAGACCCGGAATGTCGTCCCCCTTCACCGTCGCCACGTCAAAGCCAAAGGCGCGGAATTTTCCCTCCAGGTCAAACGCGCTGATGATCTCGTCCAGCTCGCCGTCGAGCTGCTGTTTGTTCCAGTCGACAAATACCGTCAGGTTGTTCAGTCGATGGTGGGCAATAAACTGGAACGCTTCCCAGCACTGCCCCTCGTTCAGCTCGCCGTCACCGACGATGCAGAAGACCCGATTCGGCCGCCCGGCCAGCCTGTGGGACAGCGCCATGCCGCCCGCGATGGAAATCCCCTGTCCCAGCGAACCGGTGGTGGCGTCCACGCCGCGCGTTTTCAGGCGGTCCGGGTGGCTCGGCAGGCGCGTGCCGTTCTGGTTTAGCGTGCTCAGCTCTTCTGTCGGGAAGTAGCCCTTGATCGCCAGGGTACTGTAGAGCGCCGGGCCCGCATGGCCTTTCGACAGGACAAAGTAGTCTCGCTCCGGCCAGTCCGGATCCGCCGGGTCGATTTTCATCACCGCGCCGTACAGCACGGCCAGGGTTTCTACCACCGACATGCTGCCCCCGTAGTGGCCAAAGCCCAGCTGCGTCAGGGATTTCAGCGTCTCAAGACGAATCTGACGCGCGAGTTCGGTTATCTCTTTCTCATTCATGATTTGGCTCCGGTGTTTTCCTGCGCGTTACCGCCCGCAGGTTTGTTTTTCGCGAAGACGTTGTACGCCACCAGCAGCGCGAACAGCGCCACGACCAGCCCGGTGATGGCCAGCGGCGACAGGAAGCGCGCCAGGTTGCCGAGGACAATCCCGACCGCGCCGAAGTCGGCGTCAGAGAAGGTGGTGTTCGCAAAACCAATGGCGCCGAGTACCGGCAGCAGCAGGACCGGCAGGAAGGTAATCAGCAGGCCGTTGGCAAAGGCGCCAATCATTGCACCACGACGTCCGCCGGTGGCGTTACCGAACACGCCCGCCGTTGCGCCGGTGAAGAAGTGCGGCACCACGCCCGGGAGGATCAGCACCCAGCTAAACTGACCGCAGATGAACAACCCCACAATCCCGCCGAGGAAGCTGAACAGGAAGCCAATCAGCACCGCGTTAGGCGCATAGGGATAGACCACCGGGCAGTCCAGCGCAGGACGCGCGTTCGGCACCAGTTTTTCCGAGAATCCGGTAAAGGCCGGGACGATTTCCGCCAGAATCAGGCGTACGCCCTGAAGGATGATGAACACGCCCGCCGCGAAGGTGATCGCCATGATGATGGCGTAGACGAGGTAGTTCTGCCCGGCGCTGAAGGTGGCCTCGACGTACTCGCGCCCGGCGCTCACCGCCATGATCAGGTAGATAATCATCATGGTCAGGGAGATGGAGATCGAGCTGTCGCGCAGGAAGCTCAGGTTCTTCGGCAGGTTCATCTCTTCCGTTGAGCGGGATCCTTTGCCGACCTTGCTGCCAATCCAGCCGGACAGCACGTAGCCCAGCGTGCCAAAGTGGCCGAAGGCAATCTCATCGTTGCCGGTAATGCGCTTCATGTAGCGCTGCGCAATCGCCGGGAAGAAAGCCATAATCAGGCCAAGGATCAGCGACCCGGTAAAGACCAGCCCCACGCCCTCAAAGCCCGCCACCGTCAGGATCACGCCAATCATGCACGCCATATAAAACGTGTGGTGTCCGGTCAGGAAGATATACTTCAGGCGGGTAAAGCGGGCGACGATAATATTCGCCACCATCCCGAAGGCCATAATCAGCGCGGTCGCTGCACCGTATTTTTCGAGCGCAATGGACACGATCGCTTCATTGTTTGGAATAATCCCCTGGATAGTAAAGGCGTGTTCAAACATACCGCCTAAGGGATTTAATGACCCGACCAGCACCGTGGCGCCGCCGCCCAGTACAATAAAGCCCAGGATGGTTTTAATGGTCCCTTTCACCACGTCGGAAAACGCTTTTTTCTGCGCAACCAGACCGATTAACGCAATTAAACCCACCAGCACCGAAGGGACTTTTAAAATATCAACAACGAAATTCAGCGTTTCAAGGATAAACATATCCACCTCGCCTTATCAGGGTTATTGTCTTTCGAACCAGCCGCGCAGCTGCGCTTCAAGTTCGTTGATGTCGATGATGTTGTTGATCACCACCAGCTGGCTTTCCGGCACGCTGGCGCTGGCGGCAATGTCTTTTGCCATCACGAACAGATCGGCCGCGCCTGGCGTGGCTGAGGAGAGATCGGAGTGTTCAACCTCAGCTTCAATCTCCAGCTTTTTGAGCACCTTTTTAATATTCATTTCGACCATAAAACTACTGCCTAGGCCAGAACCGCAAATAGCCATGATTTTCATTGTTGTCCCCTTATTTTGAGTAGAGTACGCCCCATCACGCTGACGCGTAATGTTGTGAAAAACCGGATTAAAGAATTAAATCAGAAGCGGTTAATAATCGTTTTAATTTCCTCCAGGGTATTCACCTGATGCAGTTCGGCCATATCGGTATCGCTGGAAAATAACTCCGCCAGCGACGAGATCATCTCGATATGGCTATTTTTGTCGGGTGCCGCGAGCATAATAATGACGTCGACAGGGTCAAACTCACCGGCACCAAACGAGACGCCCTGTTTTAGTTTTAATAACGACAACCCCAGTCCTTTGGCGCCTTCCTCCGGCCGCGCATGCGGCATCGCCAGCCCTGGTGCCAGCACATAATAAGGTCCTAACGTGTGGTGCTGCTGGATGATGGCCGTGACGTATTCAGGCTCAATCACCTGCAAATCCAGCAGCGGCTTCGCGCACAGCTCCAGCGCCTGCGGCCAGTCTTCCACGCTCTCCTGCAGCGTAATGGTTGTATCATATATCCATTTTTTGAGCACTTTTCACTCCCGCGACACGCTTAAGATGAGCAAACTTTATTCAACGCATCACTGATTGACTGCGATCACGATCACAAAGATAGCGCTACCAATGGTTATCATGCAGAAATGTGATAGCGCTATCAAATTGCAATCACGTTGCTAAATCACAGCAAAAAAAGGGATTTAAGGCGTATACTGCCTGTCACGTGAAACGAAGGAAAATAAGAACGCGTCTGGTCAGCAGGAAGGTGTATGTCTCTAACCCGAAAACGGCGCAGTACTGGTAAAGTGACACTCGCCGATGTCGCACAGCTTGCCGGTGTGGGCACGATGACCGTGTCCCGTGCGCTTCGCACGCCCGAGCAGGTTTCCGATAAACTACGAGAAAAAATTGAAGCTGCCGTGCAGGAGCTGGGTTATATGCCTAATCTTGCCGCCAGTGCCCTGGCCTCGGCATCGTCATGGACGATCGCCATGGTGGTGCCCAACCTCTCCGAAGCAGGCTGCTCGGAGATGTTCGCCGGGCTACAGCAGGTGCTGCAACCTGCCGGGTATCAGATCATGCTGGCTGAGTCCCAGCATCGTCTTGAGCAGGAGGAGAAACTGCTGGAGACGCTGCTGGCGTCGAACATTGCCGCCGCTATCCTGCTCAGCGTTGAACATACCGACACCGTTCGCCACTGGCTGAAAAACGCCTCAATTCCGGTGATGGAGATGGGCGCCATGCGCGCCGATCCGATTGATATGAATATCGGGATTGATAACGTGGCGGCCATGTATGAGCTCACGGAGATGGTCATTAAGCGCGGCTATCAGAATATTGGCCTGCTGTGTGCCAACCAGGAGCAGTGGATTTTCCAGCAGCATCTGCAGGGCTGGTACAAAGCCATGCTTCGCCACCATATGTCGCCGAACCGGGTCATTAACGCGGCGATGCCGCCGAGCTTCTCGACCGGCGCGGCGCAGCTGCCCGAGTTCCTGCTGGCCTGGCCGGAGCTGGATGCGCTGGTGTGCGTCTCTGACGAGCTGGCCTGTGGCGCGCTGTACGAGTGCCAGCGCAGGCGAATCAAAGTGCCGGACGATCTGGCGGTGGTAGGCTTTGGCGATAGCGACGTGAGCCGCGTCTGTCAGCCGCCGCTGACGACCATGGCGGTGCCGCATCGTAAGATTGGAATTGAAGCCGGGAAAGCGTTACTGGAGCGCCTGAATGGCGGAGACTGGCGCGATCAAAAGCCCATCGCGTCCAGTCTGTGTCTGAGAGAGAGTTGCTGAAGCTTACTCAGCCTCTTCCTCTTTCTCTGATTTGGTCGATTCGTTATTGGCGTTGCGGCTCATCCAGAGCGCCAGCGCTTTTAACGAATCCGGCGTGAACTCGTCGCAGCGCGCGGTGATTTCCTCCGGCGTCATCCAGTTCACTTCGCTGACTTCTTCTTCCTGCAGGGCGAACGGACCGTGAGAGACGCAGCTAAACAGCCCGCCCCAGACGCGACAGTGTTCATCCTCGAAGTAGAACTGCCCGTGCTCGGCAAACGGCACACCGGCAATGCCTAACTCTTCTTCCGCTTCACGACGCGCGGAATCCAGCAGCACTTCATCCGCCTGGACGACGCCACCTGCAGTCGCATCCAGCATACCCGGGAGAAAATCTTTCGTGTCCGTGCGGCGCTGAACCAGAATTTTACCCATACCGTCATGCACAACGATATATGTCGCACGGTGACGCAGGCGCTCCGCACGCATTTGCTCGCGGCTGGCCTGCGCGATCACTTCATTCTCTTCGTTGACAATGTCAACCCACTCTGTACTTGCCAAATGACTCTGCTCCACCATCGGGAAACCTTCTCTTCTAAGCGCTCTTTCGGCGCGTTTGCAGTTGAGGTGTAACTTACGGATTAATCGCTACCTGCGCAATAACTTGCTGATCATTAAGTGCGATAACGCTCAGGGTATTTCCTTCCAGCATGCCGTAGCTCGCAGGATACCCGCCTTTTGGGATGCTGACCGAGCCCGGATTAAAGTGATAAATCTCACCGCGTTTTTCCGCAACCGGAATATGAGTATGACCGTAAACCAGGACATCGCCAGCCGCGAGGGCCGGAAGATTATCCGGGCTGAAAAGATGCCCGTGGGTCAGGAACAGGCGGTGTTGTTCAAGCAGCACCTGTTGCCACGGTGCGGTAAGGGGGAAATGAAGCAGCATCTGGTCCACTTCGCTGTCGCAGTTGCCGCGAACGGCAATGATGCGCGAGGCGAACTGGTTGAGTTTTTCCACGACCTGCGCAGGGGCATAGCCCTCCGGCAGCGCGTTGCGCGGGCCGTGATTCAACACGTCGCCCAAAATAATCAGCCACTGCGCACCGCTTTGTGCAAACAGGGAAAGGACACGCTCGGTAGCGGGCAGCGATCCATGGATATCCGACGCAAACATCAGTTTCATCAGTCACTCCTCGGGAAAACAGACTGCCCCCATGATACCTGAAGCGGCAGGGCTTATCAGCCCGCGCGCTTAGCCGAGAGTGCCACATAGCGCTGCACGGAGGCACGCTGCCACTGGAACGCGGCATAATCCACCAGCAGTTGCGGCACCTCATCACCGTTGAGGATCAGGCGGTTTAACATCAACGCCAGATCGGCATCGGCAATGCACCACTCGCCAAACAGGTTTGGGTTGCCATGGGCGAGCAGCGAGGTGGCGGTTTCAATCAGCTTCTGCGCGCTTTCTGCACCTTCTGCGCTGAGGGCTGGCTTTTTCACCCCGGCAAACACAACGTCCGTGGAGCGTTCGACGCGAATCGGCACCAGATCGCTTCGCAGCCACGCCTGGATCTGCCGCGCCCGGGCGCGCTTTTGCAGATCGTGGGGATAGATACGTTCCCACTCCGGGGGGGCGAACCGATCTTCCAGATACTCATCGATCGCCGACGATTCGCTCAGGGCAAATCCATCAATCTCCAGCACCGGCACGCGTCGGGTCAGATCGTAGCCCTGCCACTGCGGTTTAAGATGCTCACCACCGTCAAGATCAACGGTCTTCAGCGTAAAGGTGAGCCCTTTTTCGGCCAGCGCAACGTATACGCTCATAACATAGGGGGAAAAGAAGTTCGCATCGGACCACAACGTGATGACGGGCTGGTTCATAACATCCTCATAGGCTGATCGGTTTTTACTCAACATATAATCTCTTTGCCTCGCTGTCACTTGATGAAAACTCACGATTTACAACAACCACCTATACTCATTTGTCATGGCACCACTCTTCGCATGGACAGGAGTTGAGAATGATCGACCTTTATTACGCCCCTACCCCAAACGGCCATAAGATCACCCTCTTTCTTGAAGAAGCCGAGCTGGATTACAGGATCATTCGCGTGGATATCAGCAAAGGCGAACAGTTCAGCCCTCTTTTTCTGGCTATCTCGCCGAACAATAAAATCCCGGCCATTATTGATAACCAGCCGGCGGACGGGGGCAGACCGTTGAGCCTGTTTGAATCCGGTGAAATTTTGCTCTATCTGGCAGAGAAAACCGGCAAGCTGCTGAGCGGCGAGCTGCGTGAGCGTCACCATACCCTGCAGTGGCTTTTCTGGCAGGCGAGCGGGCTGGGCCCCATGCTGGGTCAAAATCATCACTTTACCGCTTACGCCCCGCAGCCCATTCCTTACGCGATAGAACGTTATCAGGTCGAGACGCAGCGGCTCTATGACGTTCTGAACCGTCGGCTGAAGAAAACGCCGTGGCTCGGGGGCGATCATTACAGTATTGCCGATATCGCCTGCTGGCCATGGGTGAATACGCATGAAAAACACCGAATTGACCTGGCCTCTTACCCGGCGGTAAACAACTGGTTCGAGCGCATCCGGACCCGCCCGGCGACCGAGCGGGCGATGCAAAAAATCCAGCAAATTTAACCCGGTATGAGGCTGGGTGCCTGTGAGGCACTCATGTATTATGGGCAGGAAATACTGACACGGAGAAGACCTGCAATGTCACAGCCAGACGCCATTATTCGTATAAAAAATTTACGCCTGCGTACCTTTATCGGTATCAAAGAGGAAGAGATCGCCAACCGTCAGGATATTGTCATTAACGTGGTGATTCACTATCCCGCAGACAAAGCGCGCGCCAGCGAAGATATCAATGACGCGCTGAACTACCGCACAATCACCAAAAACATTATCCAGTTTGTGGAGAATAACCGCTTCTCTCTGCTGGAAAAATTAACTCAGGATGTGCTCGATATCGCACGCGAACATCACTGGGTCACTTATGCTGAAGTTGAGATCGATAAACTTCACGCCCTGCGCTACGCCGATTCCGTCTCCATGACGTTAAGCTGGCGGCGCCAGGCGTAAACCTGGAGGTTGTATGAAGATTTTGCTGACCGGCGGTACAGGCCTGATTGGTCGTCACCTCATTGCGCGTCTGCAGGCCTTGCATCACGACATTACCGTGGTCACGCGCAGCCCGGAGAAAGCGCGTCAGGTGCTGGGGGCGGGTGTCGATATCTGGAAAAATCTGGCCGATCAGCAAAATCTGGACGGCTTCGACGCCGTCATTAACCTCGCGGGTGAACCCATCGCCGATAAGCGCTGGACGGAAGAGCAAAAACAGCTGTTATGCAGCAGCCGGTGGAACATCACCGAAAAGCTGGTCGAGCTGATCCGCAACAGCCACACGCCGCCTTCCGTGCTGATTTCGGGTTCCGCCGTGGGCTACTACGGCGATCTTGGCGAGGTGGTGGTGACCGAGGAAGAGCCGCCCCATAACGAGTTTACCCACAAACTCTGCGCCCAGTGGGAGCGTATCGCCAGTGCGGCGCAAAGCGATAGAACCCGCGTCTGCCTGCTGCGGACCGGTGTCGTTCTGGCGCCGAAAGGCGGCATTTTGGCGAAGATGCTTCCCCCTTTCAGGCTCGGACTTGGGGGCCCCATTGGTAATGGCCGTCAGTATATGGCCTGGATCCATATCGACGATATGGTTAACGGGATTCTCTGGCTGCTGGACAACGATCTGCGCGGACCGTTCAATATGGTTGCGCCGTATCCGGTGCGTAATGAACAGTTTGCCCACGCGCTGGGGCATGCCCTGCACCGTCCGGCAATTTTGCGCGTGCCTGCCACGGTCATTCGTCTGCTGATGGGTGAAGCGTCTGTTCTGGTATTAGGCGGACAGAGAGCGCTGCCAAAACGACTGGAAGCGGCCGGGTTTGCGTTCCGCTGGTATGAATTAGAAGAGGCGCTGGGGGATGTGGTGCGGTGAATATGGTACAGTGACAGGCCATTTTCAGAAGATATGGCGTAACAATGGCAACCATCACCACACCCCGGCTTCACCTCACCCCTTTCGAACCCACTGACTGGGCCTTCTTCCGCTCGCTACGTGAAGATCGCCGCATCATGCGCTATATGGCCGCCATCGCCCCGGAAAAAGAGACCCGACGCGTGTTTGCCGCGCGACTCGCTGCTGCTCATGTGTTTGTCATTCGCGCCCGGGATGATGATACGCCGCTGGGCGATATCGGCCTGCAAATCAGCGCAGAGAATCGTGAAGAGGCGGATATCGGTTATACGGTTGTGCCTGCCGCGCAAGGGAAAGGTATCGCCAGCGAGGCACTGCGCGCGGTGTGTGATTACGCGTTCAACCAGACCGGCGTGAAGGCGATTAACGCGTACGTGCTGGCGGACAACGGCGGGTCGGTGCGGGTGCTGGAGAAAGCCGGGTTTGTGCGTATGCAGGTGCTGGAAAAGGCGTATGATATTGACGGCGTGCGCTATGACGACTGGGTGTACCGGCTGGAGTGTAGTGCGGCCTGAATGCCGGGCGGCACTGCGTTTGCCCGGCCTACGGTTTTGTAGGCCCGGTAAGCGAAGCGCCACCGGGCAACTGTGCTGCACTGCGGTCTGATGCCCTCTTACTTCAGGGAGCCTTTAAGGAACTGCTGCAAACGCGGGCTTTGCGGGTTCGCCAGCACCTCGTCCGGATGCCCCTGCTCTTCAATTTTCCCCTGGTGCAGGAAAATCACGTGGTTCGAGACGTTACGGGCAAAGCCCATCTCGTGCGTCACCACCACCATCGTTTTGCCCTCTTCAGCCAGCTTCTGCATGATGCGCAACACTTCGCCAACGAGTTCCGGGTCGAGCGCGGAGGTCGGTTCGTCGAACAGCAGCACCTCGGGCTCCATCGCCAGCGCGCGCGCGATGGAGACACGCTGCTGCTGACCGCCGGAGAGATGCACCGGGTATTTCATCTGCTGGCGCTCGTCGATGCCCACTTTTGCCAGGTATTTCACCGCGCGCTCGCGGGCTTCATGTTTGCTCAGGCCAAGCACCTGAACCGGCGCTTCCATCACGTTCTCCAGCACCGTCATGTGGCTCCAGAGGTTAAAATGCTGGAACACCATCGTCAGACGCGTACGCAGCAGACGCAGCTGGTGCTTATCGGCCACCTTCAGCTGGCCGTCTTTGTCACGCACCAGATTGATGTTCTGCCCACTCACCACAATCGAGCCTTCGCTCGGCTTTTCCAGGAAGTTAATGCAGCGCAGGAAGGTACTTTTACCCGAGCCGGATGAGCCGATGATACTGATCACGTCGCCCGCGTTAGCCTGCAGCGACACCCCTTTCAGCACTTCATGTTCGCCGTAGCGTTTGTGCAAATCAATAACGTTTAATTTGTTCTCAGCCATCATCTTTCTCAGTGCGTCGAAGAAGGTTTTATATGCTGCAACCAGCGTTTTTCAGCCTTACGGAACAGGCTAATCAGAACATAAGAGATAATTAAATAGAGCACCGCCGCAATGCCAAATGCGGTAAACGGCTGATAGGTCGCGGAGTTAATATCGCGCGCGATTTTAAGCAGATCCGGCACCGTCGCGGTAAAGGCAAGCGCGGTCGAGTGCAGCATCAAAATCACTTCGTTACTGTACGCCGGTAACGCGATACGCAAGGCCGACGGCAGAATGATGCAGCGGTAGAGTTTCACCGACGAGAAGCCGTAGGCCCGCGCGGCTTCAATCTCACCGTAAGGGACAGAGCGAATTGCCCCCGCGAAAATCTCGGTGGTGTAGGCGCAGGTGTTGAGCGTCAACGCCAGCACCGTACAGTTCAGACCGCTGCGGAAGAACGCATTCAGCATCTCAGTGCCTTTTACGATCTCAAGCGTGTACATCCCCGAGTAGAACACCAGCAACTGCACGTACAGCGGCGTACCGCGAAACACGTAGGTGAAGAGCCAGATCGGGAACTGGATGAATTTATTGTTCGACACGCGGCCAATGGCGAGAAACACCGCCAGAATGCCGCCCATCACTACGGAGGAGATCAGCAGCCAGAGCGTAATCGCCACGCCGGTAAAGCGGTAGCCATCCGTCCACAGCAGCGATTTCCAGTATTCCTGAATAATCTCAATCACAGGTCAGCCCTCTTCACACCCACGGAGTAGCGACGCTCGAGCAGAAGCAGCACACCATTGGAGACGGTCGTAAAGACCAGATAAATCACGCCACAGACCACCGCAAAGTAGAACGGCTCCCAGGTACTCTTGCCCGCCAGTTGAGTCGCTTTCACGACGTCTTCCAGACCGAGCAGCGAGACCAGCGCTGTCGCTTTGAGGATAACCTGCCAGTTGTTGCCGATGCCCGGTAGCGCATAACGCATCATGGCCGGGAACATAATCCGACGAAACGTTTGTGATGAGGTAAAACCAAATGCGGTTGCCGCCTCAATGTGACCTTTCGGCACGGCCATGTAAGCACCGCGGAAGGTTTCGGTGAAGTAGGCGCCGTAGATAAAACCGAGGGTAATAATACCGGCCACCATTGGGTCGATATCAATTTGTCCCATGCCCATCGCGTCCGTCACGCTGTTCAGCGCAATCTGCAGACCGTAAAAGATAAGCAGCATCAGCACCAGATCGGGAACGCCGCGAATAAGCGTGGTGTAGCCTTCAAAGATTAGCGCCAGCGGTTTGTTAGCCGAAAGCTTCGCCCCTGCGCCTGCCAGACCTATCAGCACCGCCAGCACCACGGAGCTGATAGCCAGCTCAAGGGTGACAAGCGCGCCCTGTAAAATAACGCCAGAAAATCCGTACAGCATACCGCGAGCCCTGTCGTATCGTGAGTGGTGGAACCGTGTCTTTTCCCCTCCCGCCGTGGGAGGGGCCGCACGTTATATGACGGGGCGATTAGCCGCCGTAAACATTAAAATCAAAGTACTTTTTCGCCAGCTTGTCGTAGGTGCCGTCAGCGCGCATTTCAGCAAAGGCTTTGTTCAGCGCCTCACGCAGTTCGTTGTCTTCTTTGCGCAGGCCCATACCGGTGCCCACACCAAACAGCTTAACGTCCTTAATGGACGGGCCACCAAACTTGTAATCTTTACCGACCGGCGTTTTCAGGAAGCCTTCGCTGGCCGCGACTTCATCCTGGAATGCGGCATCAATTCGGCCTGCCGTCAGGTCAGCGTAGATATTTTCCTGGCCCTGATAGGAGACAATTTCAATCCCCTTCGGTGCCCAGTGTTCGTTACCGTAGGTTTCCTGGGTAGTGCCCTGCAGCACGCCCACGCGTTTACCCTTCAGCGACTCCAGCGTTGGCTGAATATCAGACGATTTCGCCACCACCAGACGTGAATCGGCCGCGTAGAGTTTGTCGGTGAAGGCAATCTCCTGCTGGCGTTTTTCGGTGATGGAGAGGGAGGACATGATCACGTCGATTTTTTTCGCTTTCAGGGAAGGGATCAGCGCATCCAGCGGGTTCTCAACGTAGGTACACTGTGCTTTGATGCGTTTGCACAGCTCATTTGCCAGATCGATGTCAAAACCGACCAGTTCACCCTTTGAATTCTTCGATTCGAACGGCGCATAGGTAGGGTCGGTACCAATTCGAATTTTCTGCGGAATAGCTGCGAATGCCGCGGTGGCGCTGGAAAAGGCCAGTACCAGTGATAATGACAACACGAGTTTTTTCATATTTGTCCTCAACAAACTGTCTTCATACGGGATTTTTACGACGACGGGGTGGTGCTAATGTGCCATTAATCCCCTCAGTCAGGCAAAGATTAATGCCTTTCAGGCGGGAATTTTTGCATTATAAATGCGTAAGTATGCACAAAGCGATCCAATACGGTGCAACACATGCACCGTATTGGGTCAACCACTTCCGTAACGCACCGTTACGGTGCGTTACCGCCAGGTGTTATTCACCGTATACGTTGAAGTCGAAGTATTTCTTCGCCAGTTTGTCGTAAGTACCGTCTTTACGCAGCTCCGCAAAGGCTTTGTCAAAGGCGGCTTTCAGCTCGGTATCATCCTTACGCAGGCCAATCCCGGTGCCGTCACCAAAGTACTTTTTGTCTTTCACCGACGGGCCTGCAAACGCGAATTCTTTGCCCGCAGGCTGCTTCAGGAAGCCTTCGCTCGCGGCGACTTCATCCTGGAATGCCGCATCCAGACGGCCTGCCGCCAGGTCAGAGTAAATCAGATCCTGGTTCTGATAAGCCACCACGTCTACGCCCTTCTCACGCCAGTTAGCATTGGCATAGCCTTCCTGCGTCGAGCCCTGAAGCACGCCGACGTGTTTGCCTTTCAGCGAGTCGATGGTGGGCTTAATCGGGGAGCCTTTAGGCGCAATCAGGCGAGAATCCGCGGCGTAGAGCTTGTCAGAGAAGGCAATCTCCTGCTGGCGTTTTTCGGTGATGGAGAGAGAAGAGATAATGGCGTCGATTTTCTTGGCTTTCAGCGACGGGATTAACGCGTCAAAGTCGCTGCCCACCCATGTGCATTTCACCGCAATACGCTTGCACATTTCATTACCCAGATCGATATCAAACCCCACGAAATCGCCTTTCGCATCCTTGGAAGAGAATGGCGCGTAGGTTGCGTCTGTACCGATACGTACTGTCTGTGGAAGCGCTGCGTAGCTACCTGCTGCCGCACTTAACCCCACGAGTAAAGACAGAGCCAGAACCGTCTTCTTCATACATTTACCCTCAAGTACCGTGATTTTATTATGTATTGTGTTGTGTGTTGTGTTGCAGGCTTCATCTTGCAGGTCTTATGCCACATTGCCGTCTGGTCAAAACTTCGACGTTAAATATGTTAATAAAACGTTGCGATATTGCCTTAATGGTGAAAGATAGCAGGTCTGCCGAACGAACCGGAGAGAGAAAAAGGGAAAAAACGAATTAAATGTCGAGGATATGATCGCCGTTGCATAATTGCCCTGAAACAGGGCAACTTGTCTTTTCATGCACCAGGTTTGTGCACAGATTCAGGCACCCTGCCAGCGGGTGAAGAGATCGTCGGGCAGGTCGATGTCAAACTGATCGAGCACCCGGTTAACCGTCTGATTGATGACGTCGTCCAGCGTTTGCGGGCGATGGTAGAACGCGGGTACCGGCGGCATGATGACCGCGCCCAGCTCCGCAGCCTGCGTCATTAAGCGCAGATGGCCCAGGTGCAGCGGCGTTTCCCGCACGCACAGCACCAGAGGACGCCGCTCCTTCAGCACCACATCCGCCGCGCGCGTCACCAGGGTGTCCGTATAGCTATTCACAATGCCGGAGAGCGTTTTAATTGAACAGGGCAGGATAACCATGCCGGCTGTTTTAAACGAGCCTGAGGAGATGCTGGCAGCGATATCACGGGCATCGTGAACGACATCCGCCAGCGCCTGAACATCGCGCAGGGAGAGATCGGTTTCCAGAGAGAGGGTCTGCCGCGCCGCCTGGCTCATCACCAGATGGGTTTCGACGTCCACCACGTTACGCAGAACCTGTAACAAACGTACGCCGTAAATCGCGCCGCTGGCGCCGCTGAGCCCAACTATGAGTCGTTTCATGATTTTCGCCCTTACTGATTTCAGGGCAGACTGTGCAGGATTTTCCGGGGAGTTGCAAGTGAGGGCATACGCCCTCACTTGCCAGAGCATCAACCTTCGTTGTGCATCTCTAAGCTTTCAAGATCGTTCTGCAGCTGGACGGCTTTGGCGTCGTCGTTGCGCAGTGAATCAAGATAGTCGAGGTACTGCTGGTCAACGTCTTTGGTCACGTAAATACCGTTGAACACGGAGCATTCAAACTGCTGAATTTCCGGATTCTCGGCACGTACCGCGTCGATGAGATCGTTCAGGTCCTGGAAAATCAGGCCATCAGCGCCGATGATCTGGCGAATTTCATCCACTTCACGGCCATGAGCGATCAGCTCGTTGGCGGTTGGCATATCAATACCGTACACGTTCGGGAAGCGAATCTCCGGCGCAGCAGAGGCCAGATAGACTTTCTTCGCACCCGCTTCGCGCGCCATCTCGATAATCTGCTCAGAGGTGGTGCCACGAACAATGGAGTCATCCACCAGCAGAACGTTCTTATCGCGGAATTCCGCGCGGTTGGCGTTCAGCTTGCGGCGCACGGACTTACGACGCAGATGCTGCCCCGGCATGATAAACGTGCGGCCAACGTAGCGGTTCTTCACGAAGCCCTGACGGTATGGCTTATCCAGAATGCGGGCAATCTCCAGCGCAATATCGCAGGAAGTTTCAGGGATAGGAATCACCACGTCGATGTCCAGATCGTCCCACTCGCGGGCAATCTTCTCGCCGAGCTTCGTGCCCATATTGACGCGCGCGCTGTAGACGGAAATCTTGTCGATGAACGAATCCGGACGGGCAAAGTAAACGTATTCAAACAGGCACGGGTTGCTGACCGGGTTGTCGGCACACTGGCGGGTAAACAGCTGGCCCTTCTCGGTGATGTAGACCGCTTCGCCCGGCGCCACGTCGCGCAGGAATTCAAAGCCCAGGGTGTCCAGCGCCACGCTCTCAGAGGCAACCATATATTCGGTACGGCCATCGCCGAGGTCGCGCTTGCCGAGCACCAGCGGACGAATGCCGTTTGGATCGCGGAAGGCCACCATACCGTGACCGATGATCATCGCCACGCAGGCGTACGCGCCGCGGATCTGACGGTTTGTCGCGGCAATCGCGGCAAAAATGTTGTCTGCTTCCAGCGGATAGTGACGGAAGTTATCCAACTCGCTGGCGAACACATTGAGCAGGATTTCAGAATCAGAGGTGGTGTTAATGTGGCGACGTTTCTCTTCGAACAGCTTTTTACGCAGTTCATGCGCGTTGGTCAGGTTGCCGTTATGAGCAAGGGTGATGCCATACGGTGAGTTGACGTAGAAAGGCTGTGCCTCAGAGGCGCTGGAACTGCCAGCAGTAGGATAACGAACGTGACCGATCCCCATATTACCTTGCAGACGCTGCATATGGCGGGCTTCAAACACATCGTTTACCAGGCCATTCGCCTTGCGTAAACGGAAGCAGTTGTTTGCATCAATGGTGATGATACCCGCAGCATCCTGCCCACGGTGCTGAAGCACCGTTAACGCGTCATAAATCGACTGGTTTACCGGCATGAAACCGGCGATACCGACAATACCGCACATTCGTCTTTTCCTCGTTAAGCCACATCTCAGGGTTTATGCCCTGGGCAAAAAACTCGACGAGCTTTGCAGATAGTCAAAGAACCATCTGATGATGAAGCTGAACTCTGGAATGAGCTGCGATTTCTGCCAGTCTTCACTTTTGGAGAACCCGGTGAAGGTATCCAGGAAGAACAGGATCGCGGCCACAATCAGCACGCCTCGTAATGCCCCGAAACAGATCCCGAGCACCCTGTCCGTTCCTGACAGACCGGTTTTCTCGACCAGCTGACCTATCACGTAATTCACGATAGCGCCGACAATCAGCGTTGCGATAAACAGCACCGCGATAGCGATTCCATTTCGGACCAGTTCATCTTCAAAGCCCGTGAACCAGACAGACAGGTAAGTGTAGTAATGACTGGCGACAAAGAAAGCACAACCCCAGGTCACCAGCGATAACGCTTCACGAACAAAGCCACGGATCAGGCTAACCAGACAGGAAAAACCAATCACCGCAATGATGGCGTAATCAATCCAGACCATATGTGTCCCACGATTTAACGCCCTGTCATCCAGTTCGGGGCGAATTCTAACAGAAAAAGAAAACGTTTGCGTAGGGATTTCCTTCCCGCGCGTAAATAAAAAAGGCGCTGAAAAAATGTTCAACGCCGTGGCTTATCGCCTCTCTCTTAAAGGAGCAGGTCGTACTTAGTTTGCGCTGTAGCCCATCACCACACCGCTCAGGCCGGAGATCTGCTTCAGCTCACCCAGCGACCCTTTCAGTTTGTCTTTAGACGCTTCTGGCCCCACGAGGATACGCGTAATTTTACCCTGCACCGGCGTGGAAGGTGAAGTGTAAACACGATATCCCGCACTGCGCAGTTTGCTTACGACCTCGTTGACTTTATCGGCATTTTTCAGCGCACCGAGCTGCACCACGTAGGCTTTACCCGTTGGGGCAGCAGCGTCCTGCTGCGTCGGTTTTGCTGGCGGAGGCGTCTCTGACGCCGCGGCGAGCTGTTCTGCCGCTTTATCACGCTGCGGTTTCGGCTGCGGCTTCTCAACCGGCTTCGGTTTTTCAACCGGCTTAGGCTGCTCGACCGGCACAGGATCGATATCGCTGTTGCTCGTGGCCGCCAGGCGAGACGGGTCGAGCGACGGTGCGGCGGCATCACCCGCGCGCACCTCTTCCGCCGCGCCTTCCGGTGGCTGAGCAGGCAGCGCCTGCGTCGCCGCAGGCAGCATATCCGGCTCATCGCGGTCACCCGGTTTCGGCACCAGCGGAATCGCGGCAAACTCATCCTGATAATGCTTTTTCTGCCCGTCGAGCAGCCCGGGAAGAATAATCACCCCGAGCGCGACCAGCACAATGGTTCCTGTTAAACGGTTCTGAAACTTACTCGCCACCGGTTCTCCCCGCGTCCATCACTTCCATGACATGTGCCACCGTGTGGAATGAACCACACACCAGCACGGTATCTTCTGGTTTAGCATCCGCCATCGCGGCATGCCAGGCCTGCGCCACGCTACTGTAGATTGCGCCTTTGCCGAGATGTTCCATCAGCTGCTCAGCCGTCGCGCCGCGAGGCCCCTCCAGAGGAGCACAATACCAGCTATCGACCACACTCTCCATGCAGGCCAGCGTCCCGCCGATATCTTTATCATGAAGCATACCGATAACCGCCAGCACGCGCCCGGTTTTTGGTAACGATTTGAGACGTCCCGCGAGATACGCCGCAGCATGGGGGTTGTGCGCCACATCCAGAATCAGGCGCGGTGACTCGCTGACTAACTGAAAACGTCCGGGCAGAATCGCGTTTTGTATGCCCTCGCGGATCGCCTTTTCGCTGACCACGAGGCCGCTGGCGCGCAGCGCCGCCAGTGCGGTAGCTGCGTTCGGCTGCGGCACCTGGGGCAGCGGCAGGTTGTCGAGCGCCCCCTGCGCATCGCTAAAGCGCCAGCCGTTGTCCTGAACCTCATACTGCCAGTCAACACCGCGGCGCAGCAGCTGCGCGCCCTTCTCGTTCGCCACGTCAGCAATGGTATACGGCATATCCGGCTCGCCAACCACCGCGGGCTTATTTGCCCGGAAAATACCGGCCTTCTCGCGGCCGATGCTTTCACGATCGGGCCCCAGCCAGTCGACATGATCCAGCGCGATGGAAGTCACCACCGCCACGTCCGCATCCACGATATTGGTCGCATCAAGACGTCCGCCGAGACCGACCTCAAGGATCACCACATCCAGCTGCGCCTGCTTAAACAGCCACAGGGCCGACAGGGTACCGTATTCAAAATAGGTTAATGAGATCTCACCGCGCGCGGCTTCAATTTCAGCAAACGACGCCGTATGCGCGGATTCCGGCAGCTCGTGGTTCTGTACGCGAACCCGCTCGGTGTAGCGTACCAGATGTGGAGAGCTGTAAACGCCAACCCTGTAACCCGCCGCCATCAGGACGGATTCCAGCGTACGGCAGGTCGTGCCTTTACCGTTGGTTCCCGCGACGGTGAACACGAAAGGCGCCGGTTTGAGCACGTCAAGACGCGCCGCAACCTGGCTTACGCGTTCAAGCCCCATATCGATGGTTTTACTGTGCAGGTTTTCCAGATAAGAAAGCCACGCGGCCAGGGGCGACGTGGCTTGGGGAATGCTTTTATTTTCCATAATGCCCGGTTGTCATTAACAGATTAGAAAGCAAAAGGGCAGCGCCAACCGGCCCTGCCCTTTTCAGTTATCAGGCCTCGGGTTCCTGATCCGGTACCACCACGCCTTCGCGCGGTTCATCCGGGTTCGGCGCTGGCAGATTCATCAGCTTCGCCAGGATGCTCGCCAGCTTCAGGCGCATTTCCGGACGGCGGACAATCATGTCGATGGCGCCTTTCTCGATGAGGAACTCACTGCGCTGGAAGCCCGGCGGCAGTTTTTCACGAACGGTCTGCTCGATAACGCGAGGACCCGCAAAGCCGATCAGCGCTTTTGGCTCAGCGATGTTCAGATCGCCCAGCATCGCGAAGCTCGCGGAGACGCCGCCCATGGTTGGGTCGGTCAGCACGGAGATATACGGCAGACCGCGCTCCTGCATCTTCGCCAGCGCTGCAGAGGTTTTTGCCATCTGCATCAGCGACATCAGCGCTTCCTGCATGCGCGCACCGCCGGAGGCAGAGAAGCAGATCAGCGGACAGTTGTCTTCCAGCGCCTGCTCAACGGCACGCACGAAGCGCGCACCGACTACGGAGCCCATTGAGCCGCCCATAAAGGAGAACTCAAACGCAGCGGCAACAGCCGGCATCCCGTGCAGGGTGCCTTTCATGACGACCAGCGCGTCTTTCTCGCCGGTCTCTTTCTGTGCAGAGGCCAGACGATCTTTATATTTTTTGGAATCGCGGAACTTCAGCACGTCTTTTGGCTCAAGCTCGCTGCCCAGTTCTACCAGAGAACCTTCGTCCAGCAGGCTATGCAGGCGGTTGCGCGCCGACATACGCATATGGTGGTCACACTTCGGACACACCTCAAGGTTGCGCTCCAGCTCTGCGCGATACAGAACCTGGCCGCAGCTATCACACTTCGTCCATACCCCTTCAGGAATGCTCGCTTTACGCGTTGGGGTAATGTTGCTTTTAATTCGTTCAATCCAGCTCATTGATAACCTTTCTGCCTGAACCTGGTCGTATGCCAGTTTTGCTATAAGAGGCGAATAATGCCATTTTTGCCTCCAACAGACCATGAATGTTGCACATTAAAACATAACAGCCCGAAACTTTGGATAAAAAAGTGGTCGAACCGCCAGTGTGCATTTACTTCGCTTGCTTTGCCGCCGCACGTTTATGACGAATGATTTCGATAACGCCCGGCAGTACGGAAAGCACAATAATCGCTACAATCAGTAACTTAAGATTTTCCTGAACCACCGGGAGATCGCCAAACAGGTAGCCTGCATAGGTAAACAGCAGCACCCACAACAGCGCCCCCACGACGTTATACATGGCAAAATGACGATAGGACATATGCCCCATTCCCGCCACAAACGGTGCAAATGTGCGCACAATAGGCACAAAGCGCGCAAGGATAATGGTTTTTCCGCCATGGCGTTCATAAAACGCATGGGTTTTGTCTAAATAGCTGCGACGGAAAATTTTTGAATCCGGATTACTGAACAGCCGCTCACCGAATACGCGTCCAATCGTGTAGTTGACCGCATCACCGACGATGGCGGCAATCACCATCAGCACCACCATAAGATGCACGTTCAGATCGTTGGTGGGCAGCGCCGATAACGCCCCGGCAACGAAAAGCAGGGAATCCCCCGGCAGGAACGGGGTTACAACCAGCCCGGTTTCACAGAACAGAATGAGGAACAAAATAGCGTAAACCCAGACGCCATACTGCGCGACCAGCTCCGCCAGGTGAACATCAATATGCAGGATGAAATCAATTAAAAAACGAATTACGTCCATATTGTCTAAGCCCTAATTGCACCTTTGTTTAGTCCGCTAAAAACAGCGGACCCATTGGCGGTTTCGGCAGGTCAAACCGATCCGGATAGTCTACCGAGACCAGATACAACCCTTCCGCTTTCGCCGTGGCTGCCGCAAGCGTTCTGTCCTTCGCTGCCAGCAGGTCTGCAATCCAGCTCTCCGGCTGGTGTCCGGCACCCACTTCCATCAGGCTGCCCACAATATTCCGCACCATATGATGTACAAAGGCATTGGCTTTGATATCCACCACCACATACGCGCCAAAACGGCTGACGTTGATGTGCATGACGTTACGCCACGGCGTGCGGGACTGACACTGCACCGCACGAAACGAGGTAAAGTCATTCTCCCCAATCAGACACTGCGCCGCGCGATGCATACGTTCAGCATCAAGCGGTTCATAAAAATGCGTCACGCCCTGGCTTAACACCGCCGGACGCAGACGCTGATTGTAGATGACGTAGCGGTAACGGCGCGCCGTGGCGCTGAAACGCGCGTGAAAATCATCCGGCACAGCTTTCACCCAGCGCACCGCAATGTCACCAGGCAAATTCGCATTTACCCCCAGCGTCCAGGCGGCATCCTTACGCACGGCGGTGGTTTCAAAGTGAACCACCTGCCCCGTGCCGTGAACGCCTGCATCCGTACGGCCTGCGCACAGGACGTTAATCGGCTCGTTTGCCACCTGAGAGAGCGCTTTCTCCAGCTTCTCCTGGACGCTGCGCACTTCATTCTGACGCTGCCAGCCATAATATTTACTGCCATCGTACTCAATACCGAGGGCAATTTTATGAACCGGCTTTTGTTCCACGTCTGACATCAGTACAGGTACTCCTGCACCAGTTTTTCAGCGATCTTGACCGCCATCAGCGCGCCGCCGAAACGAACGTTGTCGGCAACGGACCAGAACTGGACCTGCTCCGGCATACCGTAGTCGTTACGCACGCAGCCAACGGAAAGATGCGCGCTGCCGGTGGCATCGCCCACCTGGGTCGGGAACTCGCTCTCTTCAGAGAGGACGATGTCTTCCCCGCGGCCAAACGCATCGCGCGCCTCTTCTGCCGCCAGCGGACGCAGCGCTTCAAAGCCGACCATCTGCGCGTGGCCGTAGAAGACCGGGGACTGCACGACGCTTGCGGAGATCATCAGGCCATCGTCCTGCAGAATTTTACGCACTTCATCGACGATACGACGCTCTTCGCGCACGGAGCCCTCGCGGTCCGGCAGCAGCGGCAGCATGTTGAACGCCAGCTGGCGGCCAAAGAAATCATCTTCGTCAATCGGAATGCCGTTCAGCAGCTTCGCGCTCTGCCCGGCCAGCGCGTCAACGGCCTTTTTGCCGTTTGCGGACGCGGACAGCAGGCTGGTGACGGTAATGCGCGACAGGCCGCCGTCGTCGATCAGCGGTTTCAGGGCGGTCAGCAGCTGGCTGGTCAGGCTGTTCGGTACCGCAATGACGTTACGGTTGCGGTAATCAGCCAGCACAAACGGGTTCACGTCCGGCACCACCAGCGGCACATCCGGCTCCATGGAGAACAGGCCGCTCAGGTCGATGACCAGGCAGCCTGCGTTGGTCGCCTCTTCAACGTACGCCGCAGTGGCTTCAGCGCCTGCGGCGAAAAACGCCAGCTGCGCCTGCGTCCAGTCGAACGCCGCCGCATCCTGAACCATGACGGATTTACTGTTAAAACGCAGATGCTCACCCGCGCTATCGGTACGCGCCAGCGCATAAATATCGCCCACCGGGAACTGACGCTCAGCAAGCGTTTCGAGCAGGGCTTCGCCCACGGCACCCGTGGCACCTAAAATGGCAATGTTCCAGCCTTCAGACATGGTGGTTTACTCCAGAAATAAAAAAGCGTCCCTGTCGGAGTATCCGACAGGGAGCATTAAGAAGACATTAATGCGCCGGATGATGAACGGCGTTAAACCCCAGCTTATGCAGCAGCGTCGCCGCCGAGGCGTCGTCGCACATCACATACAGGGAAGACCACTCGCGGCGCTCAACGTAGTGCTTGCGCAGCTTATCAAACTCACCCGGGATCCCCGCCACTTTACGCAGCAGCGCATCATCGCGGCGCACATCATACACCAAATGCACCAGCCTTTTCAGCGTTGCCTGATCGAGCGGGCCGTGAAGGGTAATGCGGCCAAATTCAGGCGCGGGGAGTAAGGTATCCAGCGCCACCTGCTGCGGATGACCGATAAAGGCGCTGTAGGCCTCGAAGACCTGTGTCGTGCCGCGGGCTTTCCCTTCGAGGGTATAACCGGCGATATGTGCGGTGCCCACGTCCACCTTGTTAAGCAGCTCAACGTTGAGGTCCGGCTCCGGCTCCCAGACGTCCAGCACCACGCTGAGATCTTGTCCTTCGTTCAGACACCTCAGCAGCGCGGCGTTATCGACTACCGGACCACGACAGGCATTTATCAGAATAGTGCCAGCCTTCAGACGGCGAATGAGCGCCTCATCGGCAAGATGCAGCGACTTATACGGCCCCTCTTTAAACAGCGGCGTGTGGAACGTCAGTACGTCACACTGTTCAACCAGCTCGTCCAGCGAGCGGAAATCCCCGTCATCGCCATTGTCTTTGCGCGGCGGATCGCACAGCAGCGTACGGATCCCTAACGCTTCCAGGCGCTTTTGCAGGCGCCCGCCGACGTTACCCACGCCGACAATCCCCACGGTGCGGTCTTTCAGCGCAAACCCGTCGCGCTCGGCCAGCATCAGCAGCGAGGAGAAAACGTATTCCACGACGGCAATCGCGTTACAGCCCGGCGCGGCGGAGAAACCGATTCCGGCCTGCTTCAGCCATTTATCATCCACATGATCGGTCCCTGCCGTTGCGGTCCCAACGAACTTAATCGCCTTACCGGCGAGCAACGCCTCATTTACTTTGGTCACCGAGCGCACCATCAGGGCGTCGGCGTCGTCCAGTTCGTTGACCGGGATCGGGCGACCAGGAACAGCCTTAACGTTACCCAGGCGGCTAAACAGCTCACGGGCGTAAGGCATATTTTCATCAACGAGGATTTTCACGTCTGAGTACCTGTTTGAGAGGAAGAAAACCTGCCAAGTGTGCCATAATCTGGCCGCCAGGCATATACGTCTGCCAGGTTTACGCTGAGTTTTGACTTTAAGGATTTTTGACGATGCAGCCCATTTCAGGTACGCCGCCACGCCCTCCGGGTGAAAGCCCTGTCACGCCAAACGTTGCCGGTGAACAACCGCTATCCACGCAACAGCGCACCGTGCTGGAGCGACTGATCACGCGCCTGATTGCGCTGACTTCGCAGCAAAACGCGGAAGTCTGGGCCGGGGTGAAGCATGATTTAGGCGTGAGGAACGACGCACCGCTGCAGTCGCGCCATTTCCCCGCTGCCGAGCAAAATCTGAACCAGCGTATTACGACCGCGCAGCAGAACCACACCACGCGCCAGATTGTTTCTCAGCTGACGGAGCTGCTGGGCCAGGGAAATAACCGCCAGGCGGTGAGTGATTTTATTCGCCAGCAGTATGGTCAGACCGCGCTGGGCCAGCTGACGCCCGATCAGCTCAAAACCGTGCTGACGCTGCTGCAGAACAATGAGCTGTCGATTCCGCAGCCGCAGGTACGTCCGGCGACCGAGCGTCCGCTGCTGCCCGCCGAGCACAATACGCTCAAGCAGATGGTGACCAAGCTGGCCGCGGCCACCGGCGAGCCGACGAAGCTCATCTGGCAATCCATGCTGGAGCTGTCCGGCGTGAAGGCGGGCGAGCTGATCCCGGCCAAACAGTTTACCCATCTGGTGACCTGGCTCCAGGCACGCCAGACGCTCAGCACCCAGAGCGCCCCGACTCTGCATACTGTCCAGGCCGCGCTGAAACAGCCGCTTGAACCGCACGAGTTCGAGGTGATTCGGGATTATGCCCAGCAAAACTGGCAGGCCACGCCGCAGACGGTACTGACTACCGCGCAGGTGCAGGACCTGCTCAACCAGATCTTCGTTCGCCGCGCCGAGCGCGAAGGCGGCGTGCCGGAGGTGAGAAATGTTCAGCCGATTTACAGCCCGCTGTTTGCGCCGGTCGTGGAGACCTTCAGAACCCTCTCTGCGCGTCCGGGATTGATGTTTATTGCACTGCTGATTGCGCTGGCGATTTTCTGGCTGGTTGCTTGATATTTTGCCCGGTGGCGCTGCGCTTACCGGGCCTACAACGGCTCGAACCGTAGGCCGGGTAAGGCGCAGCCGCCACCCGGCAACAAAGACTCACGTTCTGCGAAACGCCACCAGCGTCACCACGATCCCCACCACCGCGGAAACCGCACCGGCCAGGAAGACGGACGGATAGCCAAACGAGGTCGCTAACAGCCCGGCCAGCGGCCCGGTAACGCCGTATGAGATATCCTGAAACGCCGCATAGCCGCCGAGCGCCGTCCCGCGCACCTGCGGGGCCACGCGCTTCACCACTTCAACGCCCAGCGCCGGGAAGATCAGAGAACAGCCGCAGCCGGTCAGCGCCGCACCCAGCAGCGCCACGGATGCCACGGGTGCATTCCACAACAGCAGAAGACCGATGGTTTCAATGACCAGCGACGCCACCGCCACCTTCACGCCGCCGAAGCGATCCGGCATCCAGCCAAAAAGCACGCGCATCAGAACAAACGCGCCGCCAAACGCGGTAAGCGTAAAACCGGCCATCGCCCAGCCGCGGCTCATAAAATAGAGCGAGACGAACGTCCCTATTACCGCAAAACCCACGCCCTGCAGCGCCAGGCCCAGGCCCGGCTGCCAGATTTGGCCGACCACACTCCACAGGGAAGGACGTTCGCCTTTGTGCGCGGGCACCTTACGCACCGAGCCGTTAAACGCCCATGCCACCAGCGGCAGCGCCATGGTGGTGGCAGCCAGCGCCGCAAAACCAAACTGGCTGTTGATCAGCAGGCCAAGCGGTGCACCGGCGGCCAGCGCGCCGTAGATGGCCATGCCGTTCCAGGACATCACCTTGCCGGAACGTGCTGGCCCCACCAGTCCCATTCCCCAGGTCAGGGTGCCGGTCAGCAGCTGGCTTTCACCAAAGCCCAGGATTAAACGGCCCAGCACCAGCAGCGCAAATTTATACGCCGCGTCGACCGGCAGAAGTGCCGCCAGCAGCCAGGCGCCGCCCGCCAGCCCGCAGGCAAACATCCCCTGCAGCGCCGAGCGTTTTGCACCGTGCTGATCCGCCAGTCGTCCGGCATATCCGCGGGTTAATACCGTGGCTAAAAACTGAATGCCCACGGCAATGCCGACCATGGTGTTGCCATAGCCCAGCTCCTGATGAACGAACAGCGGGATCACCGGCAGCGGCAGACCAACGGTCATATAGGTCAGGAATACCGCAAAGGCGATACGGAACAGCGAGACGTTCGCTGAAGGGGTTGTTTCTGTTTGAGTTACTGCAGTCATGCTTTACTCCGAGATGAAGAGTAAGGCGGGGAAATGCCACGCCCCCTCTACCTGATTATCAGGATTAAGGTGCGTTGGTTGACGTTAAACGCTTACGCATTATCGTGAGGATAATGTTGAGTTGTGAAGTTTGCCTGTGAGATCAGCTGCTTGTCAATGCATAAAAAAAGGGAGCCTTATGGCTCCCCTTCTGAATCAAACATAAAACTTATGCTTTCAGCTTACGCATGACCAGCGTGGCGTTGGTGCCGCCGAAACCGAAGCTGTTAGACATGACGGTAGTCAGCGTCGCTTCCGTTGGTTTGGTCACGATGTTCAGGCCAGCAGCCTGCTCGTCCATCTCTTCGATATTGATGCTTGGGGCGATAAAGCCGTTTTCCAGCATCAGCAAAGAGTAGATCGCTTCCTGAACGCCAGCCGCACCCAGAGAGTGACCGGTCATGGCTTTGGTCGCAGAGATCGCCGGGCTGTTGTCGCCGAAGACTTCGCGGATCGCACCCAGCTCTTTCACATCGCCTACCGGCGTAGAGGTACCGTGAGAGTTCAGGTAGTCGATTGGGGTGTCAACGCCGTGCATCGCCATCTTCATGCAGCGCACCGCGCCTTCGCCGGATGGCGCAACCATGTCGGCGCCGTCAGACGTTGCACCGTAGCCCACGATCTCAGCATAGATGTGCGCACCACGTGCCAGGGCGTGCTCCAGCTCTTCAACCACAACCATACCGCCGCCGCCCGCGATGACGAAACCGTCACGGTGCGCATCGTAGGTACGGGAAGCTTTGTCCGGAGTCTCATTGTACTTGGTGGACAGTGCGCCCATCGCGTCGAATTCGCAGGCCATTTCCCAGCCCAGCTCTTCGCCGCCGCCAGCAAATACGATGTCCTGTTTACCCAGCTGGATCTGCTCAACAGCATTACCGATGCAGTGCGCGGAAGTCGCACACGCAGAGCTGATGGAGTAGTTCACACCGTGGATTTTGAACGGGGTCGCCAGGCATGCGGAAACCGCAGAACCCATGGCTTTAGTCACCACGTACGGACCTACCGCTTTCAGACCACGCGGGCTACGCATTGCGTCAGCACCAAATACCTGCGCTTTAGATGAGCCGCCGGAACCAGCGATCAAACCCACGCGCGGGTTGTTCTGATAAACCTCTTCGCTCAGGCCAGAATCTTTGATCGCTTCCTGCATGGAGAGATAAGCATAAATAGAGGCATCGTTCATGAAACGAACCACTTTGCGGTCAATCAAACCGGTGGTGTCCAGTTTGACGTTACCCCATACGTGGCTACGCATACCTGAATCTTTAAACTCTTCAGAGAAAGTGATCCCGGAGCGTCCTTCACGCAGAGATGCCAGGACTTCCTGCTGGTTATTACCGATGCTGGAAACAATGCCCAGGCCAGTAATCACTGCACGTTTCATTCAATACCTCTGTAAGTCGCACTATAGTAAGTTTCGAGTCGCACAATAGCGTACACTTGTACGCCGAACAAGTCCGATCAGACATTTTCTGCGGAAATTTGCACCGATGGACTCACATCGTTAAGATCGTGCCACTGCCTGTCAGACGAGTAACTTACGTGAAACAAAACGCTATACAACCCGCCAACCTCGAATTCAACGCTGAGGGTACACCTGTTTCCCGAGATTTTGATGATGTCTATTTTTCTAATGATAACGGACTCGAAGAAACTCGCTATGTTTTCCTCGACGGAAACCAGCTCAGCACCCGCTTCCCGGCGCACCCGCGGAGCCTGTTTGTGGTCGCGGAAAGTGGTTTCGGCACCGGGCTGAATTTTTTAACCCTCTGGCAGGCGTTTAACCAGTTCCACGCTGCTCACCCCGAGGCTACGCTACAAAGATTACATTTCATCAGTTTCGAAAAATTCCCGCTCACCGCGCACGATCTGCGGCTTGCCCACCAGCGCTGGCCGGAGCTTGCGCCCTGGGCGGAGCAGCTTCAGGCGCAGTGGCCGCCCCACATCGGCGGCTGTCATCGTCTGATGCTGGACGGCGGACGCGTCACGCTGGACTTATGGCTCGGCGACATCAACGACCTGACCGACAGGCTCGATGATTCGATGAATCAGAAGGTCGACGCGTGGTTCCTGGACGGTTTTGCCCCTGCCAAAAACCCGGACATGTGGAGCCAGCATCTGTTTAACGCGATGGCGCGGCTGGCTCGCCCTGGCGCAACGCTTGCCACCTTCACCTCGGCGGGCTTTGTCCGCCGTGGGCTGCAGGAGGCGGGCTTTACCATGCAGAAGACCAAAGGCTTTGGCCGCAAGCGCGACATGCTGGTCGGCAGGATGGAGCAGACGCTGGACATCCCCGCTCAGACGCCCTGGTTTGCGCGCCGCGCGAGCGCATCGCGCGACGTGGCGATCGTTGGCGGCGGGATCGCCAGCGCCCTGCTTTCGCTCGCGCTTCTCCAGCGCGGCTGGCAGGTCACGCTCTACTGTGCTGACGACGCGCCCGCCAGCGGCGCGTCCGGCAACCGTCAGGGGGCGCTCTATCCGCTTTTAAGCGCGCACGACCCGGCCCTGTTCCAGTTTTTCCCGGCAGCGTTTACCTTCGCCCGTCGCCTGTATGACGCGCTTCCGGTGGCGTTCGACCATGACTGGTGCGGCGTCACGCAGCTTGGCTGGGATGAAAAGAGCCAGCAGAAGATCGCGCAGATGCTCTCTCTGGGCCTGCCCGAAGAGATTGCCCGCGCGGTGAGCGCGCAAGAGGTTAAAGACACCGCTGGCGTGGAAACCGGGTGCGGGGGCATTCAGTATCCGCTCGGCGGCTGGCTGTGCCCGGCTGAACTGACCGCGGCGGTCATTGCCCTGGCGCAGTCGCGAGGGCTGACGGTGCAGTATGGCCACAAGGTGGAATCGCTCACCCGGACAGAACACTGGGATCTGCGTTTCGCTGATGGCAAGGAGGCGAGCCATGCCAGCGTTGTGCTGGCCAACGGGCATCACATCAGCCAGTTTATTCAGACAGCGACGTTGCCGGTTTATCCGGTCGGCGGCCAGGTGAGCCATATCCCGACCGCGCCTGCGCTCGGCAAACTGCGCCAGGTGCTGTGCTATGACGGCTATCTGACGCCGCAAAATCCCTCTAACGGCCATCACTGCATCGGGGCCAGCTATCATCGTGGCGAAACGGAGATGCACTACAGCGAGGCGGATCAGTTGCAAAACCGCCAGCGCCTGATTGACTGTTTCCCGGATGCGGCGTGGGCGCAAGAGGTCGACGTTAGCGAGGGTGACGCGCGCTGCGGCGTGCGCTGCGCCACCCGCGATCATCTGCCGATGGCGGGCAACGTGCCGGACTACGAGGCGACGCTTGCGGCCTATGAGGATCTGGCTGAACACCAGGAAACCGCGGTGGCCTCACCGGTCTATCCAGAGCTGTTTATGCTGGGCGGACTGGGTTCCCGCGGGCTGTGCTCTGCCCCGCTGCTGGCCGAAGTGTTAGCCGCGCAGATGAGCGACGAGCCGATTCCGCTGGACAGGGTTACGCTTGCGGGCCTGAATCCGAATCGATTATGGGTACGGAAACTGCTGAAGGGGAAGAAGGTTAAGTAAGGTGCGGCCTGGTGCCCTCACCCTAACCCTCTCCCACAGGGAGAGGGAAGAGAAGGCGGCGGCTTAGCGTTTAGCCTGCTGGAATAAATTGTCCCACATGCCCAGCACCAGAGACTGGTCGCGCGGAGAAAGTTCCCCGGCCTGAATGGCTTTCTCCAGACTGCGGGTCACTTCCTCATGAACAGCGTCGGCAGAGTGATCGTCACCTGCTTCCAGCTCAGCTACCGCGAGCGTCAGGTGACCACGCAGATAACCGCTGGCGAACAGCTCATCATCGCTGGCGTGTTCCACCATGTCATCAATTAACGCCAGAATGCGTGATTCAAATTCTGCGATCATCTTCTTTCCTCTGTTAAAGATCTTCCGGCCAAGGGAAGCATTCCGCCGTGATCACCGGCGTGTGGTAATAATTCTGTAAGGCCTCAATCAGGCGCGCCGGACGTTCCGGGATGCCTTTCTCAAGATAGTCCATCACCTGCGCATGCACGCGGCGCTGGAAGACGATACGGTCTGGCTCGAAGTCGCCTTCGAGGTTGTCACAGCTCACGTTGAACGGGAAACCCGCCGCGACGCAGAATAGCCATTCCAGCGCCTGCGGCTTCACTTCCACATCCTCAAACTGGCCCTGCGTTGCGGCGTCACGCCCGTCCGGGCAGTACCAGTAACCAAAGTCCACCAGCTCGCGACGCGCTTTTCCGGCGATGCACCAGTGCGAAATTTCGTGCAAACCGCTGGCGTAAAAGCCGTGCGCAAAGACGATGCGGTTATACGGAACCTCTACATCAGCAGGAAGATAGATCGGTTCGTCGTCGCCTTTAATCAGACGGGTATTAAAATCGTCAGCAAAACAGCCGTCAAAAATCTCAATCAGCTGTTCGTATTTATGCGTACTGTTCATTAATGCATCCCCAACCAGGTGAGGATCTCCTGTCCATGGCTGTCATAAAGAAGTTTGGCGCTCATTACGGCCGAGACGATGACGATCATCGGTCGAATCAGCTTTTGTCCTTTGCTTAATACCAGACGCGAACCCGCGCGCGCGCCCAGGAACTGCCCTGCCATCATGACGAATCCGGTTGCCCAGATGACCTTGCCGCCAATGATAAACAGCAGCAGGCCGCCGAGGTTCGACGTCGCGTTGAGCACTTTGGCATGAGCGGTCGACTTGGCGAGGTTAAACCCGGCCAGCGTCACGAACGCCAGCGCGTAAAACGAGCCCGCCCCCGGGCCGAAGAAACCGTCGTAAAAGCCGACGCAGCCCCCGGCAATCAGGGCAAACGGCAGACCGTGCAGACGACGCTGGCGGTCTTCCTCGCCGAGCTTCGGCATCAGCAGGAAATAAAGCCCGATGCAGATGACCAGAACCGGCAGGATCTGGCGCAAAATATCCGACTGCACGTGCTGAACCAGCAGCGCGCCCGACGTGGAACCAATAAAGGTCATCAGGATATTGAGCTTCTGGTCGGCCAGGCTCACCACCTTGCGGCGGATAAAATAGAGCGACGCTGAGAGCGAGCCGCCGCAGGCCTGCAGCTTGTTGGTGGCAAGCGCCTGCGCCGGGCTCATGCCCGCCGCCAGCAGCGCGGGTACGGTTAATAACCCACCGCCGCCCGCAAGGGCATCAATAAAACCGGCCAGCATGGCCACGAAGAACAGCACCACCAGCAGCAGCGGTGACACCATAAACAGATCGACGAAATTATCCATTAAAGTACATGCTCATCCAGTAGCGCCTGGCAGGAAGGCGGCAACGGAGGCGGTGTCTTCTTCTCAGGCTTAGAGGTTCCAGGTTTTGCCGGTTCAAACCAGCTTTGCAGTTCCGCACCGCAGCCATCGCCTGGCGGCGGAAGCGGCTGATCTTCACATTCCAGGCTGTTCGCCGGGCAGCGCAGGCGAACGTGCATGTGCGCGCGATGCTGGAACCACGGACGCACTTTGCGCAGCCAGTCGCGATCGGTTCCCTCATCGAGGCACAGCTGTTGCTTGATAGCCGGGTTGACGAAGATCCGCGTGACGTCGTTATCTTTTGCCGCCAGCTTAATCAGGCTGAAGATATCCGGCGTCCACAGTGAGGGCACAACGCGCTTACCGTCGCTCGACACCAGATCCAGCGCCTGCGGCTTCAGCAGCTGCGCTGAACTCCAGCGCGCTTTCGGCAGCTGCAGGAAGATATCCACATCCAGACCGGTCTGATGGCTGGCGTGTCCACCGTTAAAACGACCGCCAGCAGGCATCCCCATATCACCGATCAGCATCGTGCCCAGCCCCAGGTTATGCACCTGGTTGCCAAGACGCTGAATAAACAGCACCAGATCCGGATGGCCAAAGTAGCGACGCTGGTCGGTACGCATCACCTGATAGGTGTCTGATTGCAGCGGAAGTTCCTGCGCGCCAACGATACAGCCGTTGGAAAAGGCGCCGATGGACTGCGCGCTCCCCGCCACCGGGTGGGTGATTTTTTGCCATGGCGTCGCGGCCAGACTGGCTCCACTGGCCAGCAGCGCCAGCAGAGCAATTGCGGTTTTTTTCATGTTTACCAGCGTGGAATGGTGGTCGTCACATCCGCATTCTGCGCGCGCTGGCGCAGGAAGTGATCCATCAGCACGATCGCCAGCATCGCCTCTGCGATCGGCACCGCGCGGATCCCCACGCACGGATCGTGACGTCCTTTGGTGATCATCTCAACTTCTTCGCCATCGCGGTTAATCGTGTGGCCCGGCACGGTAATGCTGGAGGTTGGCTTCAGCGCGATGTTGGCAATAATCTGCTGCCCGCTGCTGATACCGCCCAGAATGCCGCCCGCGTGGTTGCTCTGGAAGCCCGCCTTCGTGATCTCGTCACGGTTCTGGCTACCGCGCAGGGATACCACGTCAAAACCGTCGCCAATCTCAACGCCCTTCACCGCGTTGATGCTCATCAGCGCGTGGGCGATGTCGGCGTCGAGACGGTCAAATACCGGCTCGCCCCAGCCTGGCGGGACGCCGTCGGCCACAACGGTCACTTTCGCCCCGATGGAGTCGCCCTCTTTTTTCAGGCCCCGCATCAGTTCGTCCAGCGCGTCCAGCTTGTCGGCATCGGCACAGAAGAACGGGTTTTGCTCGACCAGATCCCAGTCTTTGATCGCCAGCGGAATGTCGCCCATCTGGGTCAGACAGCCGCGGATAACGATGCCAAATTTCTGCTGCAGGTATTTTTTGGCAATGGCGCCCGCCGCCACGCGCATCGCGGTTTCACGCGCAGAAGAACGTCCGCCGCCGCGATAGTCGCGGAAGCCGTACTTTTGTTCGTAGGTATAGTCGGCGTGGCCCGGACGGAACACGTCTTTGATGGCGCCGTAATCCTGGGAGCGCTGATCGGTGTTTTCAATCAGCAGACCAATGCTGGTGCCTGTAGTGCGTCCTTCAAAGACGCCGGAGAGAATTTTGACCTGGTCCGGCTCGCGACGCTGCGTGGTGTAGCGAGAGGTGCCCGGACGACGACGGTCGAGGTCGTGCTGCAAATCGGCTTCGGTCAGTTCGATGCCTGGCGGTACGCCATCAACGATACAGCCCAGCGCCAGCCCGTGCGACTCGCCAAAGGTGGTCACGCGGAATACCTGTCCAATACTGTTTCCTGCCATCACGGCTCCGATGTTGTTGTTTGTGTTTGAGCGTTGTGAAACGGGCCGAAGCCCGCTGGATTAATCTTTATAGATGCTGAAGTGTTCGCGCGCGTCGAGCAGCTGCGCTTTGGTCAGCATAAAGACGCCGTCACCGCCGTTGTCGAACTCAAGCCAGGTGAACGGCACATCCGGGTACTGCTCTATCAGATGTACCATGCTGTTGCCCACTTCACAAATCAGAACGCCGTCGTCGGTCAGATAATCCGGCGCGCAGGCCAGAATGCGGCGGGTCAGCTTCAGGCCGTCAGATCCTGACGCCAGACCCAGCTCCGGCTCGTGACGGTATTCGTTCGGCAGATCGGACATGTCTTCCGCATCGACGTACGGCGGGTTAGTGACGATCAGATCGTACTGCAGCGTCGGCAGATCGCGGAACAGATCGGAGCGAATTGGCGTGACGTGATGGATCAGTCCATGCTCTTCAATGTTGTGCTCGGTCACGGCCAGCGCATCGGTGGAGATATCGACGGCATCGACTTCCGCTTCCGGGAAGGCGTAAGCGCAGGCAATGGCGATACAGCCGCTGCCGGTACACATATCCAGGATGTGCTGCGGCTGATGGCCGATCAGACCTTCAAAGTGGTTGTTAATCAGCTCACCAATCGGCGAGCGCGGCACCAGCACGCGTTCATCGACATAGAACTCGTGGCCGCAGAACCAGGCTTTGTTGGTCAGGTAGGCGACCGGGATGCGTTCGTTGACGCGGCGGATCACGCGCTCAACGATGCGGTGTTTTTCGCTGGAGGTCAGGCGCGCGGTGCGCATGTCTTCCGGAATATCCAGCGGCAGATAGAGTGATGGCAGCACCAGCTGTACGGCCTCATCCCACGGGTTGTCGGTACCGTGTCCGTACCAGATATTGGCGGCGCTGAAGCGGCTAACCGACCAGCGCAACATGTCCTGTATGGTATGCAGCTCGTTTACTGCTTCATCGACAAATATTTTATCCACTCTTTCCTCCAGGGCATGCTCGCATAATTTTCGGCGGCTAGTTTGCCATGAAGACGGCGATAAATCAGCAATGACGCGTACCGCTTGAGGTTAAAAAATGCGTTTAGTCGGGTACACTATCGGAAATACGAGATGAGAATGACGAATGAAAAAGAAAACATCCCTCAGCGAGGAGGATCAGGCGCTCTTCCGCCAGCTAATGACCGGGACGCGGAAAATCGCGCAGGACACCATCGTTCATCGCCCGCAGCGTAAAAAAATCAGCGAAGTCCCGGTCAAACGGCTGCTGCAGGAGCAGGCGGATAACAGCCACTATTTTTCAGATGAATTTCAGCCGCTGCTCAATACGCAGGGTGCGGTGAAGTACGTGCGCGAAGATGTCAGCCATTTTGAACTGAAAAAGTTACGTCGCGGAGATTATTCGCCGGAGCTGTTTCTCGATCTGCACGGTTTAACGCAGATGCAGGCAAAACAGGAGCTGGGGGCATTGATCGCCGCCTGTCGCCGCGAACATGTTTTTTGCGCCTGCGTGATGCACGGCCACGGTAAGCATATCCTCAAGCAACAGACGCCGCTGTGGCTGGCTCAGCACCCACACGTGATGGCGTTTCATCAGGCACCCAAAGAGTACGGCGGAGATGCCGCATTGCTGGTGTTGATTGAAGTGGAAGAGTGGCAGCCGCCAGAATTACCCTGACAGGACGGCGGGAGGCCTGTTTTGCGCCCCCGCACAATCACACGTCACGTCAGATGGCTTTTGCCATCCTCAGGTTGCACGGACTCATTTGCCAGTTAAAGACACCTTTACCCGTTTCGTCCAGAGACACATTGGCAATGGCGGATGTCGTGAACATCGGCGGCGTTTCGCCCGGGCACAGCTCAGATACCAGATAGCCAACCAGTGGCAGGTGGGAAATGACCAGCGCGGATGCAACACCTTCATTGCACAGCGCCTGAAGATAGGCACTGACAAGGCCTACATCGCCACAGGGGGTGAGTTCAGGAAGAACATCCACGCTGGCCGGCAGGTTCATACACTCCCCTACCACCTCCAGCGTCTGTTCAGCACGCAGGAACGGACTCACCAGAACGCGTTCGATGTCCACTTTTTGACCTTTAAGCCAGGTCGCCATCTGACGAGATTCGTCGCAGCCACACACGGTCAAAGGACGTACTGAGTCACTGGCGGCATCGAGTGCCGCGTCGCCGTGACGCATGATAAAAACTTGCATATTGCACCGCTTTTGTTAACCAGAATCACCGGCGTTAACTACCCGCGATAAATGCTGAGAGGTAGAAAACCCGATGGCCGGGCATTGTGCCTGATCCATTCGGTGAATGAAACGCTGTTTTTTACCTCAATGGCGTAAGTATAGTCAATCTCTGTTTACAAAATCGCCAGAACAGGTTCATTCACCTCAGGATTTACCCTTCTTTGACCTCAGCTTACGAGGACAGTTTCCCTTGCAGGCCAAAATGTCTGGCCCCGTTCCGCCATCTGCAATAATTCGTCACACGGTGTAAAGCGTGGACCATATTGCGAAGCCAGACGTTGCAGGATAGCAACCACTTCACCCGCGCCGAGCATATCCATGTAACGGAACGGGCCGCCAAGGAACGGCGGGAAACCAATGCCAAATACCGCGCCAATGTCGCCATCGCGCGCGCTTTTGATTACCTGTTCACCGAAGCAGCGCGCCGCTTCATTGAGCATCATCATCACGCAGCGTTCAGCGCACTGAACGGCGGACAGTTTTCCCTGACCGGTGGTCGAAATAAGCCCATAAACCGAAGGGTCGACCTGTTTCTTGCTTTTACGCCCTTTCGCGCCGTAAAGATAGAAACCGCGTTCATTTTTTCTGCCTTTGCGATCGTCCTTCAAAATTGCAGAAACAATGTTTGCAGGCGGGCTAAAACGATCGCCATAAGCCGCCTCCAGTACAGGTATAATTTTAGTGCCGGTGTCTATTCCCACCTCATCCAAAAGTTGGATTGGGCCCACGGGGAAACCAAACTTTACCAGCGCCTCGTCGACGTGCTCGATCTTCTCGCCTTCCGTCAGCAGCCGCATGGCTTCATTAATATACGGCGCCAGAATACGGTTGACGTAGAAGCCGGCTTTGTCGGCGACCACGATCGGCGTTTTACCCTGCTTCTTCGCAAGTTTGACTACCGTGGCGATGGTTTGCGGGCTGGTGGTCGCGTGTGGAATAACTTCCACCAGCGGCATTTTTTCTACCGGGCTAAAGAAGTGCAGTCCGATCACCTGCTCCGGACGCGCGGCTTTTGCCGCGATATCGCCAATCGGTAATGACGACGTGTTAGAAGCAAAAATGGTGTGCGGGGCGCAATGCTGCTCAACGTCTGCCACCATCTGCTGCTTAAGCGCCAGATCCTCAAACACGGCTTCAATCACCAGATCGCGGTGCGCAAAACCGCTGTAATCCGTTGTGCCGGAGATCATCGCCAGGGTTTTATCACGTTCGCTTGCCTTGATATGGCGGCGCTTGACCTTTTGATCAAGGTTCTGCCAGCTGTACTGCAGCGCGTGGTTGATTCCCTTAGGATTAATGTCTTTGATGCGTACAGGCAATTTGCCTTTGCTTGCGGTAACAAAAGCGATACCGCCGCCCATAAGCCCCCCACCCAGCACGCCAATGGCACGCAGCGGCGCAGGCGATGCCTCGCTGCCCGGGTCTTTTTTCACCTCAGTGCTGGCGAAGAAGATGCTGCGCAGCGCCTGTGACTGGGGCGTCATCGCCAGTTCGCCAAAGGCTTTGGCCTCCGCGGCATAGCCGCTGCTGCTGCCCTGCGACAGCCCGGTTTCGATCACGTCCAGGATCCGCTTTGCCGCCGGGTAATTGCCTTTGGTCTTTTGTTCGGTCTTTTTGCCCACCATGTTGAACAGGAGCGTTCTGCCCAGCGGGCCGGCCAGCACGCGCTCGCGAACCGGCAGAGGACGTCTTGCCTGACGCCCTTTCAGCGCAAGCTCAACGGCGGCCTCCAGCAAAATGGACTGCGGCACGACGTCATCGACCAGACCGGCTTTCAGCGCCTGACGGGCACGCAGCTGTTTACCGGTTAAGATCATCTCCAGCGCCGTGCTGACGCCCACCAGGCGCGGCAGACGTTGCGTTCCGCCGGAGCCAGGCAGCAGCCCCAGCTGCACTTCCGGCAGGCCCAGAATGGTTTTCGGATCGTCGGTACATATACGGCTATGGCAGGCCAGCGCCAGCTCCAGCCCACCGCCCAGACACGCCCCGTGGATCGCGGCGATAACCGGGATCGGCAGGCTGTTGATCTCCGCCATCACCTGCTGGCCCTGACGCGCCAGCTCTTCGGCCTCCAGCGCGCTTTGCGCCCGGGCGATCATGTTGATATCCGCCCCGGCTATAAAGTTGTCGGGTTTGGCAGAGATAAACACCAGGCCGCGAATGGCTTTGTTCTCGCGGATCTGCTTTAGCATCGCGCGCACCTGAACGCCAAATTCAGCCTTCAGGGTATTCATCTTTTCATCAGGCACATCAATAGTGATAACGGCCACGTTATCGAGGCGAACCGTCAGATTAAATGCAGATGGCATATCCATTATTCAGCCTCCAGAACCATTGCTGCGCCAAGGCCGCCCGCCGCACATGCGGTTACAAGGCCAAACCCGCCGCCACGGCGACGGAGTTCATGTAATGTTTGCGTGATCATTCGCGCGCCGGTGGCGGCAAACGGATGACCGTAGGCGATAGAGCCGCCCAGCACGTTGAATTTACTCTGATCCACTTCGCCTGTGGCATGGGCGCGGCCCAGCACATCGCGTGCGAAACGCTCGCTTGCCAGCAGCTGGACGTTTGCCAGGGTTTGTGCGGCAAACGCTTCGTGCATATCAATCAGGGTTAAATCAGCCAGCGTCAGCCCCGCACGATCCAGCGCCAGCGGCGTGGACCACGCCGGACCTAACAGCATGTCCTGCCAGACGTCAATGGCGGTGAAGGCGTAGCTGCGTAAATAGCCCAGGGGAGTAATGCCCAGCTCCTTCGCACGGGATTCCGTCATCAGGATCACGGCGGCAGCCCCGTCCGTCAGCGGCGTACTGTTCGCCGCCGTCACGGTGCCGTGCTTGCGGTCAAACGCCGGGCGCAGTTTGGCGTAATCCGCCAACGTTGAGGTGCCGCGAATATTGTTATCTTCCGCAAGCGGTTCGCGATAGGGCGGAATGTAGGCGGTCATGATCTCGTCGGTCAGCTTGCCTTCCGACCAGGCTTTTGCCGCAAGCTGATGCGAGCGATGCGCCAGCGCATCCTGCTGTTCTCGGGTAATGCCGTAGGTTTTCGCCATCTGCTCGGCGGTATCGCCCATGCGCAGGCCGGTGGAATATTCCGCTACGGCAGGGGGGACAGGCATCAGATCGCGCAGACGTAAACGCGAGAAGAGTTTGAGCTTCTGACCCGTCGTGCGGGCTTTGTTGGCATCGACCAGGATACGCGCCAGCTTTTTACTGACCCCAATCGGCAGTACCGAAGAGGAGTCCGCTCCACCCGCTATCCCGGCGCGAATGGTACCCGCCATCAGACTTTCGGCGACGTTCGCCACGGCCTGGAAGCTGGTTGCGCAGGCGCGGCTGACGCTGTAGGCGTCGGTATGAACATTCATCCCGGTACCGAGGACGATTTCCCGCGCGATATTGGGGGCTTCAGGCATCTGCACGACCTGGCCAAAAACCAGCTGTTCGATGACCTCCGGCGGAATTTCGCTGCGAGCCAGCATCTCCCCCACTACCATTTTCCCCAGGTCGACGGCCGGTATGCCATGGAACGCCGTTGCCTGACGCGCAAATGGCGTGCGCAATCCACTGACGATGGCAATGCGATCGCCCTGACGGGTAATAAGCGGTAATGCCTGACTCATAACATTCCCCTGTAAAAAAATTTTCGCAAACGCAAAGTGGTCTGACCTGATAATAGTCTTAACCATTTTTTTACATTCAGCCAATCGGGGAAACGAAAAAATGCGAGCTAAAACACAGAGAAAAAAAAGAAAATGCCCCTGCATGGCAGGGGCATTTGTGCGGTATGTTGCCGGGTGGCGGCGTTGCCTTACCCGGCCTACACGATCGTAGGCCCGTGCAAGCGAAGCGCCGCCGGGCAAAAAGGATTAACGCAGACCCAGCTGGAAAATCAGCGTTTCTGCTTCGCAGGCGAAAACAAAGTCGATGTCCAGCTTCACGCCGCCTTCCACTTCGGTAAAGGTCGACTTGATTTCACACGGATCGGATTCAACATCACGCGCACGCTTGCTCAGCGCGGCCAGGGTCTCTTCCGCTTCGGCGCGGTTGGTGAACACACGGCTGTAAGACGCGGTGCAATCGGTGTTGTCCATGATGGTCCCAACATCCATACAGCAGCAAACCGGGGTTTCATCAGCACTGCATTTACTCATAGCTCAATTTCCTCTGTATTCGCGCAGCGCGCGAAATAAACACGATGCTGCTATTTTACGCCCCGGCTCGGGCTCTCTCCAGCCGTTAATGGCGCAAAATCGGATAAGTGACCAATATCACACTAAAAAATGATCTAAAACAAAAACCACCCTTTTGGGTGAGTCGCGATGGTCACAATTTTGCCAAGCAGATCTCGTTTCACGAAACATGTTTGAAAATATTAATAAACAAACTTGCAACATTCAGGCTGGTCGGACCTATACTCTGGCCACTGGTCTGATTTGTCTGTCATACCTCAGACCCTACACTTCGCGCTCCTGTTACGGTATGTAACAATTATTGAATAAAAATAACTCAATGAGGTTATGGTCATGAGCCAGAAAACCCTGTTCAACAAGACTGCGCTGGCAGTCGCAGTGGCACTCGTCTCCACTTCCGCATGGTCAGCGGGCTTTCAGTTAAACGAATTTTCTTCCTCTGGCCTTGGCCGCGCGTATTCGGGGGAAGGTGCGATTGCGGATGATGCGGGTAACGCGAGTCGTAACCCTGCATTGATCATGATGTTTGATCGTCCGACCTTCTCTGCTGGTGCGGTTTATATCGATCCTGATGTCAACATTTCAGGCAAGTCGCCTTTCACTGGTGCGAGCCTTAAAGCGGACAATATTGCCCCAACAGCATGGGTCCCTAACCTGCACTTCGTTGCACCTATCAATGAACAGTTTGGCTGGGGAGCATCCGTAACCTCTAACTACGGCCTTGCTACCGAGTTCAATAGCAACTATCCGGCTGGTGAATACGGCGGTAAAACAGACCTCACTACGCTGAACCTGAACCTGAGCGGTGCTTATCGCCTGAACGATAACTGGAGCTTTGGTCTGGGCTTTGATGCCGTCTACGCCGATGCCAAAATTGAACGTTACTCCGGAGAGCAAACTGCTCGCCTGCCAAAAAACAGCAATAAAATTGCCAGTCTTGAAGGTGATGAGTGGGGCTATGGCTGGAACGCCGGTATCCTGTACGAGCTGGACAAAAACAACCGTTGGGGCCTGACCTATCGTTCCGAAGTGAAAATTGACTTCGACGGCGATTACAAGAGCGGCATCCTGAAGCCGGTGAACAACCTGGTTCCTGGTGCGGGTACCACCATTCCTTGGGGAACGTCAAACCAGACCGTTCCAGGTTCACTGTCACTGCATTTGCCAGAAATGTGGGAAGTGTCCGGTTACAACCGCGTTGCACCTCAATGGGCGATCCACTATAGCCTGGCCTATACCAGCTGGAGCCAGTTCCAGGAGCTGAAAGCGACCGGAACCAATGGTCAAACGCTGTTCTATAAGGACGAAAGCTTCCACGACGCCTATCGTATTGCGTTGGGTACCACCTACTACTACGATAAAAACTGGACTTTCCGCTCCGGTATCGCATTTGACGACAGCCCGGTTCCGGCAGACAAGCGTTCTATTTCCATTCCGGATCAGGACCGCTTCTGGTTAAGTGCTGGCGCGACATATGCGTTCAACGAGAATGCATCCATCGATGCGGGCGTTTCTTATATGCACGGTCAGAAAGTTACGTTCCAGGAAGGCCCTTACGAGTTTACCTCTGAAGGTAAAGCCTGGCTGTTCGGTACGAACTTCAACTACGCGTTCTAATCGTACTGGAATCAAAAAAGGTGAGCATTGCTCACCTTTTTTATTTACTCGGAATCGATATCTTTTAGTTCGTTTTCGATAGCCTTCGCGTTTGGATTCTCTTCCGGCTTCAGCTTACCGCCGTTGGCAATAAAGTCATGATTCTGGAAGTACGCTTCACGCACCATAATGTACGGGTCAGAAGACTGGCGCAGCAGACCGTCAGAGTCGAGCAGTTGTGCACGGGTTTCAATCCCTTCCACCGTCCATTTACCTACCGACAGCGGCCAGGTCAGCCACGACAGAACCGGATACAGCGTATCGACCATATCACCGCCATCATCACGCACGGTGAAGCTGCCATAGAACGGCAGATGAACGTAAGGGCCGTAGCCGACACCATAATGCCCCAGCGTACTACCAAAACGGTGCGGCTGTTCACGCTGCAGTTTCGGGTTCGCCATGCCAGCGACGTCAATAAAGCCGCCCATCCCCAGAATGGAGTTCAGGAAGAAGCGGGTAAAGTGCACCATCCCCTGATACGGGTCGCCCTGCAGGAAGTAGTTCACCATTACCGCAGGCTCTTCGAGGTTGCTGGTAAAGTTACTTAACCCGTTACGCGCGGGTTGTGGAACATAATCGCGCCATGCCACTGCCACCGGGCGAACCACATACGGGTCCAGCACGTTGTAGTTGAAGCTATACATGGAGCGGTTAAATCCTTCGAGAGGATCGGAGCGTCCCGTTTGCTCCCCGGAGCTGGCGCAGCCCACAAGCATCGTCGCGCCCAGCGCAAGCGCCGACAGCCGAAGTTTCATAAATATCTCCCTGTTCAGTATGGCTATCGTTGATTGCCATCCGTAACGGAGCCGTTGACGCTCCGTCTGTAAACGTGCAAGCGATTGTAACAGCACGTTTACCGATGTCTATGAGCACAATTACGGGCAGTAACCACCGTGACTCTGATCTCAGCATAGCCTGGCTTTTGGAATTCGTTTCGCTGGCAATTTTATAATGTCTTTGAAAGAGATGTATCACCTTTGTTGTCATTGCCGCCAATTTAAGAGCATCCCCACAGGCATCCCGACAAAAGCCGCTACGCTTAACAGAAAGATCAACCTCCGGGAGCAGATATGAAAGAAGTGGGCGAAGAAAAAATTGGCGAGAGCAATGAGGAAATTGAAATTGAAAGTGAGGAGAAAGCGCGCGGCGAGAAAATAGAAATTGATGAAGATCGCCTGCCTTCCCGCGCAATGGCCATCCACGAGCATATCCGTCAGGACGGTGAAAAAGAGATGGAGCGCGATGCCATGGCCCTCTTCTGGTCAGCTATCGCCGCTGGGCTCTCAATGGGCGCATCTCTGCTCGCCAAAGGGATATTTCATGTTCAGCTGGAAGGCGTACCCGGCGGATTTTTACTCGAGAATCTCGGCTATACCTTCGGCTTTGTGATTGTCATTATGGCCCGCCAGCAGCTGTTTACCGAGAACACGGTGACCGCCGTTCTGCCGGTAATGCAAAACCCTACCCTCGGCAACTTCGGTTTATTGATGCGTCTGTGGAGCGTCGTCCTGCTGGGTAATATCATCGGCACAGGCATCGCGGCCTGGGCGTTTGAATACATGCCGATCTTTGATGAACCCACCCGGGACGCGTTTGTAAAAATCGGCATGGATGTGATGAAAAACACGCCGGTGGAGATGTTCTCGAATGCCATCATCTCCGGCTGGATCATCGCCACAATGGTCTGGATGTTTCCTTCAGCAGGGAGCGCCAAAATTGTGGTGATTATATTGATGACCTGGCTGATTGCGCTGGCTGATACCACGCATATCGTGGTCGGTACCGTTGAAATACTGTATCTGGTCTTTAACGGTACGCTTCACTGGAGCGATTTTTTCTGGCCGTTCGCCCTACCGACGCTGGCGGGTAACATCTGCGGCGGAACGTTTATCTTCGCGCTGTTAAGCCATGCCCAAATCCGTAACGACATGTCGAACAAACGCAAAGCTGAGCTTAAGGCACGGGAAAATGATGATAAATCGACAAAAAAATCGTCCTGAATGGTGACTCTTTGAGCAGTCAGGCGGCGATGCGCTTAACGCATAGTGTAAATAAGGCTATACTCGTGCCGCCTCGTCCCCTTAGTTAAATGGATATAACGAGCCCCTCCTAAGGGCTAGTTGCAGGTTCGATTCCTGCAGGGGACACTTTGACCTCCACGTGTTGTTGAACACATTCGCCTGTCCACCGCAGAATTTACTGCGAAGAAGAATCCCGTTTTATTTGAGCGTAACGCGTTGCCAGCTGTTTAAGACGCAACTCCAGCTGGGTCTTTTCAGCTTCAGGAAGCACACCTCCTGCTGGATGCTGTGACAGGCGTCTGAGTTGTTCTTCAGCCGGTATTGTTTGGTTAAATGACTGTATAGTCGAAAAAACCACCGATTTAAGCTCACTCACCGTGATATATTTTCCCTTTTGCTCATCCAGACTACTCAGCCGATGGCTCAGTTGCTGTAGCTTCATCATTCCCTGATACCAGCTGTTCATGGCCTCAGCAGGCAACGCTGCCGCGTTAAATTTTTGCTGCCACTGCACGGCAAGCGGCTTTGCCTCCTCCGGCCGCACCGTCTGGAGTTGCGCTAACAGCTCAAGGCTGTAGGAAATATTCCAGTCAGGGGGCAGCTTATCCAGTCGGGCAAGCTGCTGCTGCGTTTCTGTGATAAACGTGGACGGTAAAGTGCCTCGCTGTGCTAACGCCTCTTGCTGAGCAGGTGTAAGTACTTCAGGTAACGGCGCCAGCGAGGCAACAACCTGAGTCGTTAAGGGATCGGGTCTGGACAGAAAGCCCCCTCCCCACGCCGCGGCGAGGCTGACCACCAGCATAGAACACATCCCGGCGACAAAAGGCTTCCATGGTCTGACCGCCCCGTGCGCTGTCGTAAGACCCTCTGCATCAGGCTGATTTTCCGGCTGCACAACATAGACCCATTTCACGTCGTCAACCGGTTCTGCCCTTTCCTGAGGTAATTCGCAACCGGGCATCATGCGTGCATTCAGATCTGATGCGTCATTACTGCTTTCCAGCCGTTCAGCATTCGAACGTATCATTGTTCGTAACGTATCGAACTGGCTTAGGTGTTTCAGTTCAAGACGCTGGAGCACCGCACTCAGCCGGGTAAGCAACGTTTCAGCACTGTAAAGCTCACTTAGATGGCTGTTGTTGAGTGGAAGCATACGCATGCGCTGCTGCAGTCGCTGGCTCAGGCCGGTAAGGATCTCCAGACGAGTATGTAGCGTCTTCGGCCAGAAAACGTCCCACTGATGGCTAATCAGGGCCTCCAGAATCGCCAGCCCTTCGTTCAGGCCAGCCAATCCAGACAGGTGAGTCCGGGCAAGGGTGTACCAGGCCGCAGTCTGCAACTCCACACCGTTTTGTTCAAACAGAGAGAGACAGCGTTTTTCGACATATTGCCAGTTTACATCCGGGCGAGCAGGATGCGCCAGCTTGCTGAGCTCATCGCGGAGGGCGGCGTAATCTGGCAGCGTGCGCGGGTCGCCGCCGGTTTTTAACGTTATATGTGTGGTCATCCTGGAGGGCCTGCATATCCGTGTGGTTAATTTCGTCAGTTGATGTGAGGGGCTATTTTGCGTTTAAAAGTGCAATGACTCAGAAATATCGCTATGGCAGCAGCGCTAAAATCAGACCGAAAAATACACCTTCATCAAATAGTTGTCCGGACCGGGATGAGGTATCAGGGGGAGTAAAGATCCAGCCATTTGCGTTCCCCACCCGCATGAACAGACGTCCTTGAGAAATCAACTTGTCCCCGGAATAGAAAGTCACCTCGACACAACCGGCGACGCCCTGTCCATACAGAAAGATCGGCATAAATTTGACCGCCCGGCTGTCATAGCGCAAAACGATACCGGAAATCTCAAAAGCCCCGCCCTCCACCAGCAGATCTGGAACGGATACCGTCAGTGGCTCCACATTCAGTCCCGTATCCGTCAGCCACGCGTCCATTTGCTCCTGAAGCTGGGCCATTCGCTGGCGAAACTCTGCAATATCAGCCTGACTCTTGCTGATGGCAGGAACAGGTGCAGGTTGGCGTGCCTGCAACTTCTTCAGGAACTGTAATTTTACAGACATGATGTTATCGGACCTTATATACGAAGAGTGGTGTCGAGATACTGCTGTTGCCTGAGATGCCTTAACAGGACCCGTCCTTCGGGCATAAATTCAGTCCCGTAGCGCACCAGGCCAATCCCTTTAAGTTCAGCGTCAATGGCATAGCACAGTTCGCCGGGGACGTTCTGTTCCAGCAGGACAACGGTTATTTTTTTCAGGCGGGGTTCATATTTGAGCAGGACGGCAGACAATGTGCCCATCAGCTCATGGGCCGTTCCCGGCATGCCCTGCAGGATTTTGGTCATATCCGGCAGGCCGTAGTCAGGCAGATGCGCCAGCGTGCCGGCACGACAGTTGAGGATACGCTGCATGTTATCCAGTACCGAGAGGATGACCTGATTTTCCTCACTGACCTGGTTGAGATTGAGGCCACCTGTAAAATTTCCCGTTAACATTTCATACAGCGAAGGCGTGTTATGTCCGTAGGGCATCAGTCGTCCTTAAGCGGTTGCAGCGTCAGAGAGTTATCACCTGCTTCCAGGATACGTGGTTTATCCGGATCCAGGTCACTGCGTTTGATAACCTGCTTCCAGGCGTTGTTGTCCATATCCGGATGGCGGAACAGCCCTACCACCGCGACAAACTGCGCCTTTTCTTCCATTGGCATATCAAGGTTTGCATCGCCACCCGGTTTCACCACGACATCACGAATGGCCAGCATGTCGTCTTTGAGAATGGTGCTATCATCCTGAAGCAACTGCTGATACACCGTCTTATCAAAGGTTTTGCGGTCTTTGAGCTGGTAAACCCTTATCACCACCGGCTGAGACAGCGAGTTACTTTCACGGGAGTCGGTGTTCAGCGCTTCACGTGCGGTAAAATCCAGATGCAGGATTTTAATTTTTTTATAGAACACAGAATTGAACGCCGATCTGGTACCGTCGGTGACGCTCTGCGTTACCCCACAGCCCGTCAGAGTGAGTGCTATCAGCGGCATCAGCCAACGCGTAGTCTTAATTAAACTTGTACGTAACACGTCTGTTTCCTTGTTGTGTTTTTGCAGGCTCCAGGCCACTGTAATAACCCAGCTCTGTCGTAAAGGTCTCAGGAATATCATCCGGAAGGCTATCATCATCAGCGCCCAGCACGCCGTTCAGTCCCAGCCAGAAAGGATTGTCTCCAAGCGGTGGAACGGCCAGCAGACGTACGGAAGTGGTCAGGGTAATTCTGGCTTTAAACCGCCAGCCCAGATATACCCGTAGCATTACCAGGAAATCCAGGTACAACTGGCCATCCGGTTTCCAGCCCTGCGCTTCCTGTTCGTTGTCCGTTGCGAGAGCAACCAGCAGTTGGCTGCCGGCATCCATCGCTTCGTCACCCAGAGGCGTATTGCCATCAAGAAGAAACTCTTCGTCACCGTAAAAACCCAGCGGCCTGTCAATATCTACAGGCCGGAGACAATACGGACTCACCTGCACCGTCGTATCGGGCGCCAGCAGGCGCACCAGTGCCTGCATCCCTTCCTGAGTTTTGCCCGGCTGCTGCAGCACACCCAGTAGCGCCAGAAAGCGGGACACTGGCGTGGCTATATGATTCGCAGTGCCCGGTATTCCCAGACCAACCAGACCCAATAACGACTGCGAAATGCTGTCGGTACCGCCGGGCTCAAACGTGGCCGGATACGAGTATTTACGCCAGACGCGGTAAAACTGCGTCAGGATGCGATGACTGAAAATATCCAGAAACCCCTGCAGCGCCTCATGTCCTTCCCGGCGCTGGGAAATGTCATCGAGATAGGCAGTCGGTAGAGGCGAATCAACACCGTACATCCCCATAAAGGTCGTGCGGATAATCGGTGGCCTGCTGTCATCATCCTCGTCATACTCGACAGCCTTCAGTTCACTGGCCGGGAACCCCATTCCAGGGTGCGGCGCAAAGCGTACCGGGTCATCCGCCGGATGGCTGGTAGAGCCCATCAGCGGCCTGTCCGGATGGCGCTTCTCCAGTAGCTGGCATAAACGATAAAAGTTGATGCGGTGAAGATCGGCCTCCAGCCGCGGGGTCAGCCGGGAATACGGCGGTTGTGCTTCTCTTCCCATTCCAGGCGCTCTCCGGTCGGTTGCAGAATAATAATCAGGCGGTTAAACAGATAGATATCGGTGTACAGTGCAAAGAAGCGGCTCAGCATCTCGCCGAACAGACAGATATCGCCGCGCCCGGCAAAGCCGTTGCTCTCAAGCGTCACCTCAATCTGCACCCCGCGCACCAGATATCCCTGCTCAAAGCGTTCCGTTTCACTGTGCTTCACATCGATAATCGCCTCCAGACGACGGCGGTTCATCTCGCTGTCAGTCCACTCGTACAGCGCCAGCGTGCCGCGCAGCACGTCGGCATTGTCCATCATCGACAGGAAGCCGCTGCCGAGATGGCTCAGCACACGCCAGTGAAAGCGATCCTGTGCTGGCGGATAACAAGGCAGCGTCGGCGCACACAGGTTACGCACGGCGATACTGGCTGAAGTGGTTTTCATCACTGTATCGAGCACGGTACTTTGCAACGCTCTGCGAGGTAGTTGGCCATTGGTGCCGGTTAGCGTCAGCGACAGGCTTTCATCCTCCGGCACCGTGTGGTTATCAAACGCTTCCCCGCCGAGGATAAGCCAGGTGTTATGCAACCCCGACGGGCCACGGCGCACGCGGGTGTGGTAGTAATATTCCGGGGCTTCATGGCGCATCATTCCGCCCTTGTGGCGGAAGCTTGAAAATGGCACGTAGGTATGCTGGCTCGATGACATCACCGAATCCACCGCATATATCTCGGTGTGGCCATCCTGCACGCGCATCGGGCGCAGCATGTATTCGGTCTGCAGGGAATTGAGCGTCAGCGGATCGGATTCCAGCGGGAACAGGTTAATCACCGGCACACAGTTCAGGCGCAGATGCTTTTCGGTAAAGCTGAAATCATGCTCCCAGCGTTCTGCCAGCACCACGTCGATTTCAAACCATGGGAGCTCAGCCGGAAAGGCCACGGTCTCCAGCCCACGCAGCCCCGTGAACATGAATTTCTCACGGAAGGTGAAGTACTCGAGCAGCAGCTGATAGCCGCTAAAGCTGCTGCTTCCCTTCGGCCACAGGACGTCATCATCGCCAAAGCCCAGCGCGGTGAAATACCCGTCGAGCGGTCTTCTGTCCATGTCGCCCGGCATCCGCAGCCAGATGCGCGCTGTATTCATGGTAAAGGCTTCATGCATTGCGCAGGCCAGCGGTGCATCAGCGTTGAAGTAGAGCGGGATCTGGCTGAGATCGATACGACTCCAGTCGGCAAGATGGCTGCAGTTAAAGCGCAGGCTGATAACCGAACGCCCGTCAGGGTCAGTCGACAAGCGGGCTTGCTCCAGCGACAACGGCAGGAGGGTGATCTCTTTGGTTGTGGTGTACCGACAACGCGTGGCCTTCTCGCCGATCGGCCGCGAGTTCACTTCGAAACCTTTGGCGATGCGCATCTGCTCTTTCATCTCACGCCAGTCAGGGGTGAACTCCACCACCGACATTGACGGAATGGTACGCAGGTAATGCGGCCACAATAGGCTGACCAGGCCTTCGGTCAGCTCCGGTAAGTCATCGTCGAGCTTTTCACGAAGGCGGCCCATCAGGAAGGCAAAGCCCTCGAAAAGCCGCTCCACGTAAGGGTCGCGCGCGCCCGCTTTATCGAGATTGAGCATTGCCGCCTGCTCGGGGTGAGCACGGGCAAACTCTTCGCCGGCTTCCAGCAGGTAGCGCATTTCAGCGTCGTAGTAACGCAGGGTTAAGTCGTCCATAAAAAACCTGAGTATAGGAATGTTAAAGGTAGCCAGGCGTTTTTATCCGCAAAGCACCGCACTACTTGCCGGGTCGAGCGCAATCAGACCGGCAAGAAGCTGGTCCATCTCCGGCTGAAGACGTGATTTATCGGTTTCACTGCGTGTAGCTTTCATGCGTAGCAGTCTGAGGCGACGGGATTTCACTTCAAATAACAGGGCCGGTGTCCACTGCGTGAGGGTGATTGACCGTGCGGCGCTATCGAGTTCACCCAGCAGATGCAGGGCAAGCTCATTTTTACCCTTTTGCTCGGCTATGCGGGCCATCAGCAGGCGCAGCAGCCATTTGTCTTTTGTAGAGTCGCAACCTGGACGGGTCTGGAGCCAGTGAAGGGTGGCATCCAGACCGTCAGTGTCCGCTTTCTCCAGCGCTTCCGGCTCGAGGAGCAGGATATCGTTATCTGTCTGAGCAGCAGCACTGACCGGCTCATCCCGCCAGTTGGACAAATCGTCCAGCACGCTCTGATTTATCCAGTTGAGCGTGACTTCATCGGCAAACGGCGTTCCGTCATTAAAGGCCAGCGTTTCAAGTCCTGTGAGACGGCTCAGCAGCCCTTTCAGATCGGCGATGATGATATCGGCAAGCACATCGTGCCCCAATTTCACCAGAGCCTGGTGGATATACCACTGCAAATCCAGCCAGAGGTGATTAGCACCACGCGAGAAGGTGCTGTCCGCCTGCTCCAGTATCTCCAGCCAGCTCTGCTGCAGGTACAACCGTTTAAGCATTGCCCGCTGGTCAGCCCGCGGTGGTTCGATACGTGTTTTCCCTTCGGCATCCGGTGCAGGGATCGCTCGCAGCGTGTCATGGCGCAGGCTTTTCATCAGCCGGTGTGCGGCAAGCCAGCCATCGGGCTGCTCGCGCAGATATCCCGTCAGGGTACGGGCCTGGGCCAGCAAATCCTGACCGGAGGTGATGCGGTTCAGAACCGGCGCATCTGACTCGGTCGCATGCGTAAAGGGCTGTGACTGCGCCTTATTCCCTGCGTTCTGCGGTACCACGGCATCCACACCACCGGCCTTCATCAGGCGAGACTCCAGCCCGCTGTACAGGGCATTCAGCTCTGGCCGCGATGCCTCCGGCTCTGTCTCCAGACAGGTACTGATGAGCAGCAAGGCCCCGGCTGTACGCTGTGCATCCTCGCGTATGACCTCCGGGAACAGTGACAGACTGTCCAGGACACGGCTACCGGCAAGCCATTCCAGTGCAGCCTTGCGGCTTCGGTCCCGCTGCGGGTGAAGCTGCATGCCGTAGCGCTGCAATAATCCGGCAAGCAGTTCAAGCCCTTCGGCAAAGCCGGCTTCGCCATGCTGGTGGAGACGCGCCCAGCAGTAGTAGGTCACAATCCGGATGTCTTTGGCCGTGGTGGTCAGTAACTTTTCAGCAAGCGTGCATATCAGTTCGGTATCAATCCCAGAGAGCTTATTAACCTCTTCGCGGATACGCTGAAAATCATCGTCATATCCCGGGTCTTCCCCTGTCGGACTGGCTACGCTTACCGGAGCAAGCCAGGGCTGCCAGTTATCCGTGCGCGTCTGCGCCTGTTCACGCAGCTGAGCATCGTCAGCCTGACAGGCGGTAACCAAATTCTGCAATGCGCTCATTATTCGACGCCCTCCATGTCATTGTTTTCCGTATTAGCCATCAGCGCCTGAGCGGTGGCCGCGCTGTCGACACTGAATATGTGATCCGGCAGCGTGAAACCACGCAGATCCAACAGCGCCAGCGGGCCTTTTCCGAGCTGGGAGCGCAGCACCCACTGCAGGGTGCGACCATCCGGTGCGGTAAAGCTCATCATCCACTGGCTGCGGTCAAGCTGCTGACGCTTGCTCAAGTCCAGCCAGCGGATAAAGCCCCAGGTTCCGCTGTAATCCCCGAACAGGCGCGCACCGGCGTTGACCGTGGTCCATGTCAGCATCGTTCCCGGCTTGTAAGTCTCTCCCGGCCAGCGGAAGCTTTGCCAGTCGGCCATCTGGTTGAAGTAGTGCAGCTTTTGTCCATCAATGGTTAGCTGCGTCTCCACCACCTGTGGCACAGGACGCGCCTGCAGCTCAAAGCTGATGCCCTGACTGCCATCGGTGAACAGGATGTCTGACAGCTGGCTCAGCTGGTTAATGGCCCGCAGGAAGGCCGGGTTAAAGTTCAGCCCCTGGCTGTTGACCTTATCCGGTACCCACTGGCTACCCTCTTTGTGCAACACACCGTTGAGCTCTGTCGACAAGAAGCGCTCTATCCGTCCACTGTCCTTACGCACAAATTCAGCCAGCATCGGTAAAGAGGCATCACTTTTGCTGGCAGCAAACGGGAAACGACCGTCAAAGGCAGTTTGCCAGTTCGCGACAACCGAGCGGCTCCATTTGTCATTCAGACTGGCTGCCGACGGCTGAAGTACGGTCTCCCAGGCCTGGGTCAGCGGCTGCACAAACATTGTGCTGCCAAATCCGCTCCACTCCTCACCAAGACTTGCCGAAATCAGGCTACCGTATTGTTGAGTGTCGGTGAGGTCCACGCTTTTGCCCTGGAATACGGTCTGCGCCAGGGTCTGCATCATTGCCTGCGGGTCAGAAGCGCTGGCCACCTGCTGCAGTCGCAGACGCACGCGGGTGATACGGGTCAGATACGTCTGCAGACTCAGGGAGTTGTCCGCCGACATGACGTTACCGCCTTTGTTTTTACCCAGAAGCTGTAGCAGCGGGCCAAAGGTATCGTCCAGCGGCCCCTGCGGCCCTGACGCAGACTGATCAATGGCAGGTTTATCTTTTCCACCGACGAGATCTTTAGCCGATTTGATGAGGGAGTCCGAAAGACCTTCGCTTTGCTGGCCTGTCTGTCCCTGCCAGGCGAGGGTATTCATCAGGGCAATCAGTGGCGACTGGCGGACATCGCTCATCAGCGTAAGCTGGTCGGTAACGTCCGCAATATTGTTTGCCGGGTTCCAGTGCAGGCTGTTAAGGAAATTCAACCAGCTGCCGGCAAAGTCAATGAAATAACGCTCTGTCAGGCGTGCTTTGAGCGCTTCCGGCGACAGATCCGCCGATACGGCTTTACGGGAATCACTCAGCACCCAGTCAATTTCATCCCGGCGGGAATTTGCAGCCTTTTCGATAGCCTGCTGAATGCCACCTTCCCAGGCCTGGCGGGTGAACATGCCCGGCACGACCTCCTCGGTAGTAAAAAGTCGACGCGCATCGGTACCGCTGGTCATGTCCTCCAGGGAGACATCGGCGAAGTTACGACGCACTGACTTGAGCATATTTTCATACAGTGTGCTTTCAGCGTTACGACGCCCAATTTGCTGCAACAGCAACTGGCGACTCTGGCTGACCAACTGCACATCCGGTGTGATTTTCCACTGGGGCTGCTTAGGCAGTTCGGTGATGTAGAAGGCCCACAAATCCGGCGCCAGGCTTTGCCACAGACCGGTAGAAATACCCATTCGTGTCGGCTGCACGCTTTTCAGAGTCTGGGCGTAAAACGCGCCGTCGACTTTATCCGGACGAGACATCATCAGCCACGCTTTAAGCTGGTCATAACCCGGCTTCGCCAGCTGTGCACGCTGGTCACTGTTGGGGGCAGAGTTTGCCAATGCGCTGAGTTTTTGTGTCAGCGTCTGATTCGCCGGGTCGCGTATCAGGCGGTTGTTTGCCACGCCGTACCAGGGTAGCAACGCATCGAGCAGCTGCTGGTTATGGTCCAGACCGAAGCGCTGGTACCAGGGCGCTCCTTCCTGAATACGGTGCTGCAGGCGGCCAGCGTCATTACGCAGGGTATGCAGAGCCGTGAGCTGGTAATCCGATACGGAAGGATGCTCCACCAGCGCATGCGCCTGCTCGGCAACAGAGACTATCTGCATGCGGTTGACCGCGAACGACAGCAGTGTACCCGCTCCCCAGATACCGATGATGGTCATCAGTGTCCAGGCCAGCGTCTGTTCCCAGGCCATACCAACACGGCGGCCACGAACTCGGGTGCAGTCTTCAATAATACCCTGCCAGGTTACGGGCAGAGTAAGGGCATGACGCTGTACAGACGCGATAGAGGACTCTGCGTCAGTAGATTTTTTGTCCGGCAGGCAGCTAAATATCAGGCCACGCAGCGGAACACGCTGCTGAGAGATAAAGAGCCATGGCGTCAGTTGCTGAGCCCAACGGGCAATGCCGCCGTCTTTGAGATGCTGGCCCAGACGTAGCAGGAAATCGTGACGGTTGTTCTCAGCGGCCTGGTTCACCCCCTGCGTCCGCAATGCCGGCAGCATCAGTTCAAGCTGACCGATAATGTCGCTTTCTTTAGCGCGCAGCGGGAAATGAGCCCCCACCACCTGCTCAATACGCTTAGCCTGCGACCATTTACTGTCGCGCAGTTGCCATAACCATACCGGTGCGGAATAACGCAGCAGTTCGCTGATTTTTTCCAGCCCGCGTAAATCGTTGTCACTCATCTGTGGTGTCAGGTTAAATGCTGGAGGTATGACCCGGATAACCCCGTCCAGTGGACGTCCCCGGCGAAGTTTACGCAGCGCGGTGTATTTTTCGCGATCGGGCTCAGAAGCCAGACTGCCGCCATAAATCAGTACAGTACGATTGTCTTCAAGCCACTGGTTTTCCTGCAGACCAGGAACCAGCTGTTCGATTGCCGTCTCATCACCGGTAACCAGCAGCAGGCGGACGTTACGGCGCCAGAAAAGGGTGTAGCGCTTGCGCAAAGAACCCGCGATTTCGGCTTTTAATCCCTGCTGTTTTACTTTTTGCTTTCTGTGGTTTTCTCTCTCTCCTCGCGTCGAGAGCGTCTTGACATGCCATATCTGCCACAGCTGAACGCCGAGAAAACCCAGCACAATCAGGCAAACTAACGCAATCCAGGCAATGCCGCAGACAATAAGCAGGGGCCGAACCGATTCCCAGCCCAGCGAGACATCAACAGCGAAATACCAGTAGAGGAGGCCTCCAAAAAGTATCACCAAAGTGACAACAGCAAGGGTGATAGTCACCGTTACGGCAGTCGAGATACTTGTGTCTGGTTTAAGGGCGTTTTCCTTTTCCATGTGGCTTTACTATTCCAAGAGCGAGGGTATGTTGAGGATCGGTACTAATCCAGCCGCAAGGCTGTGCTTCGTTTTGGGCAAAAAGAGCGGCAAGAGAAATAACAATAAGAGGTTCCATGCTTCCCGGCATTCCCCAATAGCTGTCCTGCAGGTTATGGGTGGTATTCCAGCCACACTCGTCAATCTGGGGAATTTGAGGATGCGAAAACAAAATGCAGGCGGCCGGATCTTCCTTAAGTTCACATTGAGTAACTGCGCGTTCGCAGACGATGTTCAATTTGTCTGAAGCAAAGGCGTCATAATATTCCCCCCGAGGCATCACCACTGGTGCGTCAGTGCCTATCAGCCACAGTACTGCGGACTCCCCTGCGGGCAACAGGCTATCAGGTGAAGCGGGGCATGAAACGCATCCAACCACAAGATACTGACTTTTCGCATCCTCACGAAGCAGGGCCGTCAATCTCGCAAGCGTCGCCTCTCCCTCCCAGCGTTCAGGCTGGTCTGGCAATGCGATCCCTGGAAAAGAGTCCTTCATTTGTGCATAAAAAGCTGACCATACGAGGGCATCTCCCAGAAAAAAACACTGCGAGATCGACCGCGGCATATCGCGTGGGCTCGTCTTCCACTGCATCACCAGCGCGCGAACCAGCTGCTGCTCCCGTTCCTGACTCTCTGTGGAGAAGGTTCGGGCAATACGCAGTGTTTTCCCACCAGACTCGTGACGTTCAGCAGGGGGCCGCTGAATACGGCGAAGCACCCTTTGCCAGTCCACCGTTTCCACACCTGCCGGGCCAAGCAGCAGGACGTCTTGCAGCCCAAGCAGGCTTTGATGTTCTTCCCACCACAGGCTCTGCTCGTGCCTGACGTTGCGTTGCCAGGCCATTGCATGGTGCAAAGAGAAGCGGTAATAAAGCAGTCGGCAAAGCCAGAGAAAACCGATGGAGACCAGGGCAAAGCCCATTACCGCAAAAGCCGCAGCGCTGCGGTTTGCCTCGCCAGTCAACGCCCCAGCGCCTCCGGCAAGTAAAATAATAAATGCCCCTGCCTGCAGCCAGCGACGGGTTATGGGTGCTCTGGCTGTCTCCCAGACAGGATACTCCGGCACGTTCCTCACTGTTCGATACCAAAATCAGGGAAGGAACTCACCAGCGTGCAGCCGCACGCGCAGCGATGTCCATGCAGGGCGACAGGCTGACCATCGACCTCTGAGAGTGTACTGCCTTCCGCAATGATCGTCATACCGTGCTTGTTGCATTTAACCGCATCCCCTTTAGCGGCTATCCCTTTACCAAAACAGAGATAGTGTCCCCCCAGAACCTTACCGCCATACTCCTTCAGGGTATCTCCCTCACGAATGACCTGTTTCATTCACTGCCTCCTGCTCAGGTAGTCACCAGCGATTGTGCTTTTTCCAGCCATCCGGACTGAATAATTAATTTCGCCATCTCCAGGCGCTTTTCACCTATTGCTGCGGTCTGTTGCGCCGTGACCACGCCAGGCTCTGTGGTAAAGGCTTTTAACGCATCAGCGTTGTCGACCATTGGGATAGCCAGTCCGGTCAGGTAATCCACTGCCTGAGATTCCAGCGTGAATAGCCCGGCCGTTGCGGCAAGGCCAGCCAGTTTTGCCGACGTGCCTTTCTGCCTGAAGCTGAAGATCACCCCACCCACCACCGTGGCGGCTCCAACGACATCACCGGCAATGGTCAACGGAGAGAGCGATTTATTGCAGTTATCACCGAAGTAGATCATCCGGTAGAGGAAGTAGCTCCCCCAGGGCTCACGCGTTCCCAGCGCGTAATGCATAAACCACGCACGGGAATCATGTACCTGATCGTCAAAAAGCGCTCTGACCAGCCCGGCCGGGGTGTCAGCGTTTGAGGCCTCTCCGAGCGGCGGGAACAATGTCGCAACCTTCGTGTCGGCTGAGGCTTTGATCAGGGCATATTCTCGCGGCCTGTCATCGATATTAAGCAGGAATATGGTGTTGTGCGGGATGGCCGCCAGCACCAGTTGCCCAATGCTGGTCGGGCTGCGGAGCTGTTGTCGATAGTCTTCGCCAAACTCCACCGCGGCCTGCTTCAGCTGGGTTTGAGCGATATCCGGGTCAAAGTCCTTTATCCCGGCTTCCAGCACTAACTCATCCATTTTATCTGCAGGCTGGCTGGCGATTTTCTCTCTCCGTCGGGCCTCAACCGCCCCCTGCTTCAGGTCCCGTTTAACTTTGGACGTTTCCAGCGCTCCCGGGTTGCCATCTTTGTCCGATGCCCGCAGGTAAAACGGCGTAGTAAGCATGGTGCCTTTGGCATAGCGGTCGATTCGCCACGCGGTGATCCAGGCTATCTGATTTTCGAAGGCTTTTTCGAGACTGACTGTCGCCCGAGGAGGATCATATTCTGCAGCCTGTTCGTCAGTTATTTTCTTCCCTGAGGGGGGGAGATTAAGTGTGAGTTCTCGCCAGGCGTTGAAGCGGTTAATTAACGATGGGTGGAGTGAATACTCCTTAAGGACATCAAGAGGAAGAGTTCGCCATCTATCATTTTTTAAATCATCAGGTATAGCATTAATCGCAACCTTTAATGGAGCTCCAGCACTAAAAGCGTTGCAGTACATATCATGTAACGCGATTTGGGAAAGTATCTGACTATCGCTTACATCTATATAATTTGCTTTCCCTTGATCACCTGGTGGGTACCCGCCGCCAATATCTGAATGCATACCCGGATAAACTATTTCCTTGCTGTTTGCCGGATATTGACCGTCAGCTCGACGAATAGAGTCCAGCGGGAAACAAAGACGCTGCTCGTGGGAGGACACCAGATGCACGCAATTCTTAATCAGTCCGCCGTAAGTTTTTTCATTTGGCAACTCCTGGGTGTTGTCGGCCCAGGACATATGCCCTTCCGCCACCGGGGCTACATGCGCAACCCCCACGGACGCCACGGTATCCAGCAGCCCAAGAAATTCCACGCTGACGGGAATTTTCAATTCATCAACCATCAGGCACTGCTCGGGCTTTTCGTCTTTGCCTGTTGGTACGGGCAGCAGCTCGCTCAGCCAGTTGACAAAGGCACGCGCTGCGGCCGCCCCGCGAGAGAAGCCGTACACATACAGCTTAATCGCCAACAGCTTTGGCTGCGTGGGGCTCGGCTGCTGCAACGCAGGACCCAGCAAAGGCTTCAGCTTTTTTAGCTCATCGGTAAACGTTTCGTAACGATTATGGCTCCCGGTTAAACCAAAGGTGGCCCAGCTCGTACCCATTCGATCCAGTGCTTTTCGGCTTTCAGCATTACTCATCCATTTCTGAGTCAGCGTAAATTTCAGAGCATCAATAATGCGCAGGAGCCCCCAGTTAATTCTCTCCTCTCCCATCGCCGCTGTAGCCAGCCCCCAACCGGTATAGTCAAGATCGTTAATTTCAGGAAAAGGGGTGCCCACGCCCGGAATATAATATTTAAAATACCGCCCGGAAACGGCTTCATTGCTGTCAAAAAGAGCATCAGACTGACCAATACCCCCTGCATACCCGCTGCCGATAGAGGCACGAAACAGACGAGCAATATTTGTCGGGTGTTTTTGCTCAGAGAGATAAAGATCGTTATTAATATTATTACCGGTGCCATCAAAGAACAGACTAATATGCAGTGTTTTGCAGCAAGGCATATCTACCAGCTTGTTTTTAGCCTGGCAGAGTTCATTGCGGTAAGCTCGCTCCCGGCTTTCCTGCTGCCTGCAATTTTTCCCCACCAGTGTCGCCTGCGAAGGCAAACGTCCTTGCGCAGGAAATTCAGGCGGGTACCAGACCAAATCCGTGGTTACTTCGGACATACTTTCGGCTCCTTCATTTCCAGCGGAAGTTTGATTGGATAATTAGCATTAGCAGGTGACCAGCAGCTGGTTGTTACCTTTACGTCATCACAGGGTAAAAAATGTACCGTAATACCGCAGGTTTCCTGTCCTGTATAATCGGGAAGCGGTACTATTTTGCTATGTTCTCTGTTATTTGCACTCATTTTCTTTTCCCAGGCCTTATATTTTTCATAGTCAGCAAATCCCGGGAATCCCTCTGTGGAAGCCTCACCGCTTTCCCAGTCTATACGTACTGTCATTCCGGGTTTCCAGACTGTCGGTACACCATAGCAACACCCACCGCCACCGCCGTCAAAAGGCCCGATAGCATCTATGCCCGACTGACCGTTTACGCTGAAATGATTGATGGCCCATTTGGTATGGTTAATCGCTTTTATTGTTCCCGTACCACCGCTTTGCGTTTGTGCCTCAGCCTTTGGCTGACTGCATCCGGCCAGTAAGAAAACACCCAGTAATACGCCTGAAATTGTTATCTTCATCCTTATTTTCCTTGTATTGCGTCGTCCACTCTTACAGGTAAAATCATTTAGTTGTGCCGCCGGCTGACATAATTAAATCATTTCTGTTCAGGGATAAATTTCTGTTCAGGTTATGGTCGACAGGCTTTAAGCCTGCGGCCCCGAGCAGGAAACTCAGGTGGGTACCAGACCAGATCCGTGGTTACTTCGGACATACTTTCGGCTCCTTCATTTCCAGCGGTAGTTTGATCGGGTAGGACGGACTACCGTAGGTGAAACAACTGGTCGTTACCTTTACGTCATCGCAGGGTAAAAAATGCACCGTAATACCGCAGGTTTCCTGTCCTGTATAATCTGGCAGTGGGACTGTTTTGCTGTGTTGGCGATTTTGTGCCGTAATTTCTCTTTCCCAAGCTTTATACTTTTCACGATCAGCGAACCCGGGGAAACCTTCAGAAGTTCCAACACCAGTTTGCCAGTCTATGCGAACAGCCATTCCCGGCTTCCAGACTGCCGGTACGCCATAGCAACACCCCCCGCCGCCGCCATCAAAAGGCCCGATAATATCAATACCCGACTGACCGTTTACGCTGAAATGATTGATGGCCCATTTGGTATGGTTAATCGCTTCTATTGTTCCTGCACCACCACTTTGCGTTTGTGCCTCAACCTTTGGCTGACTGCATCCGGCCAGTAAGAAAACGCCCAGTAATACACCTGATATTGTTATCTTCATCCTTATTTTCCTTGTATTGCGTCGTCCACTCTTACAGGTAAAATCATTTAGTTGTGCCGTCGGTTGACATAATTAAATCATTTCCGGCCCGGGATAACTTTCTGTTCAGGTTATGACTGGCAGGCTGTAAGCCTGCTGCCACGAGCAGGAAATTCAGGTTGATACCAGACTAAATCCGTGGTTACTTCGGACATACTTTTGGCTCCTTCATTTCCAGGGGGAGTTTGATCGGGTAATTTGCATTAGCAGGTGACCAGCAACTGGTTGTGACCTTCACATCATCACAGGGTAAAAAATGCACCGTAATACCGCAGGTCTCCTGTCCTGTATAATCGGGAACAGAAACTGTCAGACTATGCTGTTTCTTTTGTGCATCGATTTTAGTTTTCCATGCAAGGTACTTTTCTTCATCTGCAAATCCTGGAAAACCAGCAGAAGAACCCTTGCCAGTTTCCCAGTCAATTCTGACCGTCATTCCGGGCTTCCAGACCGCAGGTGCCCCGTAGCAGCAACCACCTCCGCCACCGTCAAAAGGGCCAATAGCATCTATGCCCGACTGACCGTTTACGCTGAAATGATTGATGGCCCATTTGGTATGGTTGATGGCTTTTATTGTTCCCGTCCCACCGCTTTGCGTTTGCGCCTCAGCCTTTGGCTGACTGCATCCGGCCAGTAAGAAAACACCCAGTAATACGCCTGATATTGTTATCTTCATCCTTATTTTCCTTGTATTGCGTCGTCCACTCTTACACCTGCTGGACCTGAGCCGGAAATTCAGGCCGGTAACAGATCCGTGGTTACTTAGGACATACTTTCAGCACCTTCATTATCAAATTCCGGCATGCAATCGGGTCAAATAGTCGATCACCCAGGCATCACGTTTATCGTCGAACAATACGCCGGCCTGGGTAGCGCTCACCATTCCCTCAAAGCACGCCCTGAATTCAGCTTCCTTTGAGGCAAACATCGTTGTCATTAGTAACTTCTGGTCAATAAAACGTTTTGCATCACATAAGCACATAAGTTTTTCATATTGCTTATCGCTGAAATCTACTTGCTCAGCGCACTCGTCGCGCTTCGGGATTTTCCCGCTTCCTGTAAGCCATACCGACTGTCCATCACGATCCTGCCATCCCCAGCCTATTACGGGTCTTTTAAGTTGCGCCTGCTGTTCAGCGCTCAGAATATCCGTAAAAAGATAAGAAAAAATACGAGTATCCCAGAACCGAAAAACACCTTCTCTGCCTTCCTGGCGGGCATTAACGATTTCAGTAAGCCATTTACCCAATCCAGACAATGTCCATGGCGAACATATAATCAGTAAAGGTGCCGTTGAGGACATTTCTTTTGCAAGCGCCTGAAGCCAGTTCCATTGTTGCAGATCGTCAAACATAACCCGCACCAGCAGAGGCGCATCTTCGGGATAAATCTCTTCCGGTAAACCCTTATACAGCGACTGCCATTTTATCTCCGGAGAAAAGCCGGATATGCTCCTGTGCAACCACTTCGATGCTGCCTTCACGATCCTGAACGTCAACAGACCCTTTGATGTCCGCGCCGCCGTCGTCCTTCAGCCAAAGATAAACAGGAATTGCCATGGAATTACTCTCCATTGTGTAGTGAAGCGCCATCATCCTGCGATGGCGCCGGGTGTTTGCCGGGTATCTGACAGGCATTCGCCTGCGGTACCAGACTGATTTCGACACGGCGGTTGAGCGCACGCCCTTCCAGGGTGTCGTTGGTTGCGACAGGACGGCTTTCGCCATAGCCCTGCACCGCAAAACAGCTTTCGGGCACGTCGCCCGTGTCCCGCATCCAGTTGCGCACCGCTTCGGCGCGTTTCAGAGACAGCGTCTGGTTCAGCTGCGGATTGCCAGTGTTATCGGTATGCCCAGACACGACAATCAGCCAGCCCGGTTTCGCTTTGATGCCAACCAGTGAATTCACCAGCATCCTGGTGGAACCCGCTTTCAGCACGGACTTGCCGGAATCGAACAGCGACATGCTGTCGAGCCTCACTATTTTCGGTGCTGGTTTTGGGGTTGGCTGCGGTTTAGGAGGCGGCGGCATATACGAGCGGATCGCTTCCAGTAGGGATATCCGTAGACGTTCCCCTTGATAAAGCCCCAGGCCCAGCCGGACCGGTACGCCGTTACGTGCATAGTCATCCAGCAACGCAGAATTCTCACGAAGGGCCGCAACGGCGCTAGCTTTCGGGCCGTAGTCATCCGTGGAGAGACTGTCGTAACGGGCTATATCGAAGCTCACGCGATGCAGCAACTGGCGATTGTTCCAGCCACTGCTGAGCAGCGCGGCGATGGCCGCCAGGGTGAAAAGACCAAGGGCACAGCGCCAGGTGCGGGCGCGGGGAGTAAGTCCACTTCCTTCCGGTAGCAGCGGCAGGATGAAATCCGGTAAGGGTGAGATCACCGTGCTGTCCGTCCCTATCGGTTGCCAGCCGGCTACCTGCTGCATGGCAGTATGACGCGATAACCATGCCGTCCAGGCAGAGGACGCAAGGCTTCCGGCAAGAATCGGTCCCATTCCCCACAGCTGCGCTGCAGGTGCAATGACCGGAATATCAGGATTCTCATCGATGAATACCGCCTGGACATGCTGATGGAACCAGCTCATCAGGCTGTTCATCAGCACCTGCTGCTGCATCACAGGCGCACCGCCAGTGGTGACCCACGCGGCGATCGAACAAGGCGCATTCGACTCACGCCAGACAGTCCACCCTTCACCCGGAATAGCGGCCTGCCAGAGCATGTCATCCGTCATCGCGCTGCCAATCTGACCATTCAGAATGAGTGGCACAGACTGTCCCGTTTCTTTACGCAACTGGCTGATTTGCCAGCGCAGAGCCAGCAGACGACTTGTCAGGGCTTCGCTGTCGACATGTTTCTGCGGGCAGACACTGACCATCACCGACAGCTGACGCCCCCAGTCCGGGCGCTGCCACAGAATCTGACGGGCAACCTGCTCCAGATCCTGATGGTCCTCAACGCGGATCCAGCATCCCTGCGTGACGATCAGTACTGGTGACTGCTGCGGCCAGGTCAGAGGCATATCGCCACAAACCAACACCACAGGTTGACGGTAAGTGGTTTCAGGAAGGTCATCCAGACGCAGGTTGACGTCATGCTCCGCACGAGGTCTGGCGATATACCAGAACGCGACTATGACCCCGATCATCGCCAGCAGAACGAGCACTGAAGCCAGCCGGGATAACGGCAGAAAAGCCAGGCAGACCACAGCACTCAGCAGGGCAGCCCACAGCGCAAGCCCGCGCTGTTGTACAGGACTCATTTTACGACTCCCGGCAACAGGGTCAGCAGCATCTGATCGAGCCAGCGATCCAGTCCCCACCAGAGTGCGGCAAGAACAATCACGCTCAGGCCGATACGCGCGGGCCATGACGCCAGCCAGCCTCCCGCTCCCCGTCCGCTGCGGCTCTCTGCCAGAACTGGATGGGTCTGCGGGTAGCTGAACGGTGTAACGCGCTCATTGAGGGCGCTGACCAGCTTCTGGCGTTCCGGATCGTTTAGCGCACGAAAATCTCCCAGAAATCCGAGCATCATTACCCGCTGGAAGCAGGTCAGTACGGCATTATCTGGTGCAGGTTCACGCAGCACATCGCGCATCCTGTCACACAAAGTGTCACCCGCGTCCATTGTGCCGAGGAAGTGTCCCTGCAGAGGAATGTCATACCACTGCACACAGGCATCATCCTCTACACCGCGCCCTTTGACTGCCTCATCAAGCAATGCACATTGTGCAGTGAGGATATGCTTACAGCTGGCTTCATCAAGTTCACTCGCTTTCAGTTCACGCTGAACGCGTTCCACATCAGCGATACAGCGTTCCCACAAGACCCGACCTTCTCCTTCCTGAAACTGCGGGCCATAGCGAAGGCTGATGACCTGAAGCCAGGTATCCTGCAGCAGTGCGTCAATATCAACAGACACGACAGCGCCGTGTTTACGTTCACTCATGTTCTCAATACCGCAAAGAGTTCAAGTTCAGGCTCGCCGAGCATGCCCGGGACGTAAAACATACATGTCCCACTCTGGAGCATTTCAGTCGCCAGAGGATGGGAGAGATCGAGACTGAAATACTGATTTTCCAGGCGCAGTGGAATGGCGGCTGGCACATGGCGCAGCGGCGTCAGCGGCACGCCCACGCGGGAAGAGTTGACGATCCCGCGCACATGGTCAGGGCTGCCCACCTTACACTGGCGCGGAAACTGCTCCTGCAGTTGCGCCACCGGAATCGGTGAGCGCACAGAAAGATAGTAATCAGCCCCTTCGCGCAGACGCGGGTCATGCAGGCGAGCCTGCCAGAAGTGCAGCCGTGGGTCATAGTCGAGTGCCAGGGCCACCACGCGTGACGGCAGGCTGGCTTCAAGCAGATCGCCAAGCAAATCAAACAGCGGTGGAAATACCGCATTGAGTTGCTCGTGATGCCAGGCCGGTATGGCGCTCACCTGATGTTCCAGGGAAAAGGTCAGCAGGCTCCCTGCAAGGCGAGAAAGTTCCGGATACAGACGTTCCGGTGGGCTTTGAAGATTACGCTGGAACTGACCCAGCACGGGCTCGGCACTGTTCAGCGCGTTGAGCAGCCAGAACAGTGATACATCTGCCACGGCGAAATCAGCCATGCGCTCATTGCTTTCACGCCGCATTGCCATCAGACGGCACAGTCGCGCACGCAGTTGTGTCAGTAGTTGTTCCAGTTGGGTAACCAGCCAACGGCTCCCCTGGAGGGTCAACAGCGGAGGAAGAAATGTTTCATCCAATAGCCATGTACCCTGCGAGTCTTGCTGCAGGCGGGCGACCGGACAAGTCAGATAATCGCTGTTGTTCTGATGGGCAAAACGCAGCGTCAGTTCAGGCTGCATCACGGCAATCTGACGAGTGTCTTCCCCAAAGGTATTGCGTACATCCCGCCAGCGCTGACGATATCGCACCGGACGCTCGGCCACCTCATCGGGTTTCAGGCAGTTGCCGCCGTTCGCCCGCAGTAGCGGGAGCGCCAGCACCACCGTCAGCTCCTGCGATTCGCTTTCAAGCGACAGTACCGGAGGCAGCGAATCAGCATTGTCTGTATCAATCAGCGTACCGTCCTGAAAACGGACATGCAGATGACGGGCCTGAAGACGTCCAAGCCTGAGAGCTTCCGGCTCGAAGGTAGCATTTATCACCCCCCACGGGCAGGAGAGGCCCAGCCGGGCAATACACTCGGCAGACCAGGCCGCATACGCGACCTGTTGCTGAAAATGCTGGGGAGCGACCATAATGCCCCTACCCCATAACGGTTGTTCCGTTTTCATCGGCTTCCTGCCTGTTATTACGATTTCGCTTTCGGCATCTGGGAAACCAGCGACAGGTTGACGTCCATCCCTTCCACCTGGAAGTGCGGAATCGCATACAATTTCACGCGGAAGAAGCCCGGGTTATCCTCAATATCTTCCACCACCACTTTTGCATCACGCAGTGGATGAGATGCCTGAAGTTCGTCGCCCGGATCGGTCATTTCGGTCACCAGACTGCGGACCCAGGTGTTCAGCTCAAGCTCCAGCAGTCGGCGATCCTTGGTGGTACCGATGTTCTCGCGCTGAATCAGCTTCAGGTAGTGGGCAATACGCGACAGCAGGAAGATGTACGGCAGACGTGCGTTGATGCGGCTGTTGGCCGTTGCATCTGCGGTGTCATACAGCGCCGGTTTCTGGGCGGAGTTGGCTGAGAAGAAGCAGGCATAGTCGCGGTTTTTATAGTAGGACAAAGGAATAAAGCCCAGATTCGCGAACTCGAATTCACGCGTTTCAGGGATCATGACCTCAGACGGGATTTTTACCTGATTGCCGGTACCCAGGTCATACAGATGGATAGGCAGATCCTGAACCGCCCCCCCGGCCTGCGGGCCACGGATTTGTACACACCAGCCATTATTGATGAAGCTACGCACCATGTTGGACGCGAAGGCAAACGACGCATTCGTCCACAGATATTTGTCGTGATCCGGACCTTTGACTTCTTCAACATAGTTAAAGCTGCGAACCGGAACGGTATCCGGGCCATACGGTAAACGTCCCAGTACGCGGGGCATCACCAGACCGATGTAGCGAGCGTCGTCCGTATCGCGGAACGATTTCCACTTGATGTACTCCGCGCGGTCAAAATAGTTACCAATATCTTTAATCGCCGCGACGTCTTCCATGGACTCCTTGAGGAAGAATTTCGGGCCTGCCGAGCCGATAAATGGCATATGTGCAGCCGCAGATACTTTAGAGATGTTGCGCAGCAGAGCGACATCCTGCGCTGAAGCATCGAACTCATAAGCGGAAATCAGCGCCGCAATCGGCTCGCCGCCCGGGGTATCGTATTCATCAATGTAGGCGTGTTTATAGAGACCACTCTGGATGATTTCCGGGCTGTCTTCAAAGTCCTGGCGCAGGTCTTCTTTAGACATGCTCAGAAGCTCAATTTTTACGTTCTGGCGAAAATCCGTTTTATCAACCAGCGACTTCACGCCGCGCCACAGGCTCTCAACCGCCTGAAATTCTTCATGGTGCATAACGGCGTCGAGCTGGCGGCTTATCTGGTAATCGAGCTCAGCGATGTGGTGATCGATCAGGCTTTTATCCAGTTTTTCGACCTTCGAGCCTGCCTTGGTCAGGCATTCCAGAAAGACCTGCATACCTGCGGTGAGACGCTCGTCAGCGGTCGCATCCGACATCGCCTGCGCATCTTGCCAGATATCCAGCGCGCTCAGTTCGGAGACCGGGTTCAGATTGATTTTCTCAAACAGTGAAGCGTATACCCCACCCACAGCAGGGCGTTCCAGCACCACGCTTTCCCCGCCAGCAGTATTATTTTGTACAGACATGAGCATTCCTTGATTAATCCGTTAAAACAGCATGATGGTTAAGGTTTTTTTGAAGCCAGTGCGGATAGTTCATTTCGCAACTCAGCACTAAGTGACTGGTCAAGAACGATTTTCTCCAGCTCTTTTCGGAAAGTCTGGTTATCCAGCAGGTTGGCTTTCAGATCGCGGAGCAAGTTGCGCATTGCCAGCATCGCCTTCAGCTGTGGAATTTGGGCAGCCACCTGCTCTGGCGTGAAATCTTTCATGCTCTGGAAAGTCAGCTGAATGTTGTCCTCACCACCATCGTCAGACAGCGTATTTTTAACGGCCAGGTTAACTTTTGGGGAATATTCGGAAAGAACGCTGTCAAAATTATTTTTGGTGATGTTAATCTTTTCGCGCTCAGATATTGTCGCAGATTCCTGCCCATTACTGAAATCACCCGCAACAAGCAATTTCAAGGGTAATTCCATTTTCTTGCTTGCTCCGCCAGTATGCAGGTCAAGCTTCAGGTTAATACGTGCCTTAGGCACCTCATTCTGAAAACTGTCAGCCATCTAATCATCCCTCTTTGTTTTGCTATGCCAACTTCACGGTATCGTTCTTGATGCGCAATAATAGAATAATGATCGAAACAAAATCAAATACACAGATCATTAATCCGATACAAGAATTTTCTTAAGAATTTTCCACTAAGACATTATCGTAAATAGGACAACTAAATCAGGAAAAGAAACTGCTCTTTTCGCACAAATCGAATATTTGTATCGCAGAAGGGGTTGTAGCCAGAGAGATGTTTATAAAAACATCATGTTTTGATTTGCATCACAGCATAACGTCAAAAAGCGCGAAAGAACGACAATATCTTATTGCGGCACGATTAAAAGAAGACAGGAATGGATGAAAGCAGATGGCTATTCCATTGATGGTATGAATAACGCTTAAGAATTTTCACGAAGAAATTTCTTATTTATTATGCGGAGGAATAAATAAAGGCGTAAATGTTTAATTTGGCGCAAATCAACAATACCGTTTTTTTTCTTTACGCCTTCCCTATGAGCGCTAACGCTTTTGCCTTCCGCTCAGGCAGGAAAGGCGCTTTCATGCGACTGCCTATAAAATCTGTAAAATCAATCACCTTCCGAACTGCCGCTTTTTTAATCAAAAACGAGTAATAGCACATATCGTATAACGGTGCTACATTACGCCGCCCGCCCAAATCAGCAGTGGCCAGGCAACGCCGTAAAGTTCGGTAAAGCCTGCAACCATCACCTTGAAGAACGGTCTTATCGGCACGTCGTATCGCAAACTCTGCGCTACCTTTACAGGCTTCACATAGGTTTCACTATTTTGTCTCAATCCAAATTTCAACGCGCGTTTTTACACCCGCGTTACTGGTTTACATGGTTTGGTCTTGGCGTTCTCTGGCTGCTGGTTCAACTTCCGTACCCTGTACTGCGTTTGCTGGGGTCGAAACTGGGCAGCGCTTCGCGCGTCTTCCTGAAACGTCGCGAATCTATCGCGCGGAAAAATATTGAGCTTTGCTTTCCTCAGTACAATGCCGAAGAGCGCGAGAAGCTCATCGCTGAAAACTTTAAGTCTATCGGCATGGCGCTGCTTGAAACCGGCATGGCCTGGTTCTGGCCGGATGAGCGTGTCCGTAAGTGGTTTGATGTAGAAGGACTGGATAACCTGCAACGCGCGCAGATGCAAAAACGCGGCGTGATGGTCGTCGGCGTTCACTTTATGTCGCTGGAACTGGGTGGCCGCGTGATGGGCCTGTGCCAGCCAATGATGGCGACCTATCGACCACACAACAGTGCGCTGATGGAGTGGGTCCAGACGCGTGGCCGCATGCGTTCCAATAAGGCGATGATCAGCCGTAACAATCTGCGCGGTATGGTCGGTGCCCTGAAGAAAGGTGAAGCCGTCTGGTTTGCACCCGATCAGGATTATGGACGTAAAGGCAGCAGCTTTGCGCCTTTCTTTGCGGTTAAAGAGGTTGCGACGACTAACGGCACCTTTGTCATTTCTCGTTTGTCAGGCGCCTCAATGCTGACCGTAACGATGGTGAGAAAAGCAGATAAATCAGGCTATCGTCTGCACATCTCTCCTGAAATGGCTAACTATCCGGAAAACGAGTGCGAAGCCGCGGCGTTTATCAATAAAGTCATCGAAACTGAAATCATGCGTGCGCCAGAGCAGTATCTGTGGATGCATCGTCGTTTCAAAACCCGCCCTCTTGGCGAAGCCTCACTCTATATTTAAGCCTTTCATTAAGGTTAGTTTCGCTAAGAAACTAACCTTTTCAATCACCTGTCATCCCGTTGAGAAATCGTCTTTCATTGCGTCGCCCAAAGTGAATTTATTGCGATGCGAAATCAAACTGTCGCCGTTCCACGACACTCGTAAGTAACGGAAATTATTTAAAAAAATCCCTCTTGTCACCCCTCATTTTTAGGCGTACATTAGCGCCGTCTGGCAACAGGAAAGCACAGAATTCTGAGCTGGAGTGAGCGGCGTAACGGGAAAATTCTCATTTCCGTTTTGACCGGATTTCAGTTCTCTATAATCAGGTGGACTCTGTTTTTAAATGCGTACCACAAGATACGCGGAGCGATGAAACGTGAAATATTTCTTTATGGGCATTTCGGTGATTGTTTTAGTCTGGGCCGGAACCTTTGCCCTGATGATCTAGTGAAGAACATGCAGTCAAAAAAACAGGAGCCATCGGCTCCTGTTTTTTTATGTCATGTCGACGCGGGATGTTCAGCCACACTCTTAGACGAAAGAAGGCCGTCGGCCCGGAACATACTCTTGATGCCCCTCACCGCCTGACGAATGCGGTCGCTGTTTTCAATCAGGGCAAATCGCACATGGGTGTCGCCATAATCACCAAAGCCAATGCCCGGTGATACGCACACCTTCGCATCCTGCAGCAGCTTTTTGGCAAACTCCAGCGATCCCATCGCCGCGTACGGCTCCGGAATTTTTGCCCAGACGTACATAGACGCCTTCGGCATTTCCACCATCCAGCCCGCTTCATGCAAGCCCTTTACCAGCACGTCACGGCGGCGCTTATACTGGGCGGCAATCTCGTGAACGCACTGCTGGTCGCCCTCCAGGGCAGCGATAGCCGCGACCTGTAGCGGCGTGAAGGTACCATAGTCGTGGTAACTCTTAATGCGCGCCAGTGCGCTCACCAGCGTTTTGTTACCCACCATAAAGCCAATACGCCAGCCCGCCATGTTGTAGCTTTTTGACAGCGTAAAGAACTCGACCGCCACGTCACGCGCGCCCGGAACCTGCATGATGGAAGGCGCTTTCCAGCCATCATAGACGATGTCAGCGTAGGCTAAATCATGAACCACCAGCACGTCATAACGTTTAGCCAGGGCGACGACTTTCTCGAAGAAATCGAGCTCCACGCACTGGGCGGTTGGGTTTGACGGGAAACCGAGGATCATCATCTTCGGTTTCGGATAACTTTCGCGAATCGCACGCTCAAGTTCGTTAAAGAAATCGACACCTTCCACCAGCGGAACGGAACGGACCTGCGCCCCGGCAATCACCGCGCCGTAGATGTGGATCGGGTAGCTTGGATTAGGCACCAGCACCGTATCGCCATGATCCAGCGTGGCCAACATCAGATGTGCCAGCCCCTCTTTCGAGCCGATGGTGACAATCGCTTCACTTTCCGGATCGATATCAACCTGATAGCGATCCTGATACCAGCGCGAGATCGCGCGACGTAATCTGGGAATACCGCGAGAGGTCGAGTAGCCGTGCGTATCCGGACGCTGGGCAACCGTGCAGAGCTTTTCAACGATATGCGGCGGCGTTGGGCCGTCAGGGTTACCCATGCTGAAATCAATAATATCTTCGCCGCGCCGACGCGCAGCCATTTTCAGTTCAGCAGTGATATTGAAAACATAAGGGGGGAGACGATCGATACGCGTAAAACGGCGTTCAGGACTGAATTCAGCCATAGATTCCTCAGATTAACGTTAGCGCCCGGACCGTCCGAGCGACGCTGCCACCGATGTGGCATGCTTAGAAAATAACCTGAAAAAAATCATGCTGTCGAGAGGGAAATGAAAAAAAAGCGATCGCCTGAAAACCGGAACCTGGCAGTGCCAAAAAGCGGAAGCCCCTGTTTCAGGGTTGGCTTTCTGATAGCCGTTATTTAACAGGATGATATCAAAACAGTTACCTGACGATACGCTGGCTATAAAAAATCAGGCCGTGTCCGTGACCGCCGGACAATCCCCTTTAAGAATTATGGTTTTTCCTCATTTGATAAACCTGACGGATAGCTGGTCAATACGCGTCAGGTTTTTTATCATGGTTCTTTCCCGTTTTCCCAGGTCTACTCGTGCACGAAATATTCACTATGCTGCTGGCGGTTTTTGACCGTGCGGCATTAATGCTGATTTGCCTGTTCTTCCTCATCCGCATTCGCCTGTTTCGCGAGCTGTTGCACAAATCCGCCCACTCGCCAAAAGAGCTGCTGGCCGTTACCGCCATCTTTTCGCTGTTCGCCCTGTTCAGCACCTGGTCAGGCGTGCCGGTAGAGGGCTCGCTGGTTAACGTGCGCATTATCGCCGTGATGTCCGGCGGAATTTTGTTTGGCCCGTGGGTGGGCGTTATCACCGGCGTGATTGCCGGAACCCATCGCTACCTGATTGATATCGGCGGCGTCACGGCGGTGCCCTGCTTTATTACCAGCATTATCGCCGGGGTGCTCTCCGGCTGGATCAGCCGCAAAATCCCGAAAAAACAGCGCTGGCGCGCAGGGATCGTCGCAGGCATGGTATGCGAAACGCTGACCATGATCCTGGTCGTCGTCTGGGCCCCGACCACCGCGCTGGGGCTGGATATCGTCTCGAAAATCGGGATTCCGATGATCCTGGGCAGCGTGTGCATCGGTTTTATCGTGCTGCTGGTGCAAAGCGTTGAAGGGGAAAAAGAGGCCAGCGCCGCCCGTCAGGCCAAGCTGGCACTGGATATCGCCAACAAAACGCTGCCGCTTTTTCGCCACGTTAACGCGGAGTCGTTGCGTCAGGTCTGCGAGATTATCCGCCACGACATCCACGCAGACGCCGTCGCCATCACCAACATTGACCACGTGCTGGCCTACGTTGGCGTCGGGGAACACAACTATCGCGACAACGATGACACCATCAGCCCAACCACCAGACAGGCGATCAACTACGGTAAAATCATCATTAAAAATAATGATGAAGCCCACCGAACGCCGGAAATCCACTCGATGCTGGTGATCCCATTGTGGGAGAAAGGCGTCGTGACGGGCACCCTGAAGATTTATTACTGTCACGCGCATCAGATCACCTCCTCGCTCCAGGAGATGGCGATTGGCCTGTCGCAGATTATCTCCACCCAGCTGGAAGTCTCCCGTGCAGAACAGCTGCGTGAGATGGCAAATAAGGCAGAGCTGCGCGCACTGCAGAGCAAAATCAATCCCCATTTCCTGTTTAACGCGCTGAACGCGATCTCCTCGTCCATACGTCTTAATCCGGACACCGCGCGACAGCTGATTTTTAACCTGTCGCGCTATCTGCGCTACAACATCGAGCTAAAAGATGACGAGCAGATCGACATCAAAAAAGAGCTGTATCAGATCAAAGACTACATCGCGATTGAGCAGGCGCGCTTTGGCGACAAACTCACGGTCATTTACGATATTGATGAAGAGGTCAACTGCGTGATCCCGAGCCTGCTTATCCAGCCGCTGGTCGAAAACGCGATTGTTCACGGCATTCAGCCCTGTAAAGGCAAAGGGGTCGTCACCATCAGCGTCACCGAAAGCGGCAACCGCGTGCGTATTGCGGTGCGCGATACCGGCCACGGCATTGATCCAAAAGTTATTGAGCGCGTGGAGTCTAACGAGATGCCCGGAAATAAAATCGGCCTGCTGAACGTGCATCACCGGGTCAAGCTGCTTTACGGCGATGGGCTGCACATTCAGCGTCTTGAACCGGGTACCGAAATTGCTTTTTACGTCCCGAACGAGCGCACTCCCGTTCATTCAACAACATCACTGTTGCCCCAGGTGGAGTAACCCATGAAAGTCATCATTGTAGAAGATGAAATCCTGGCTCAACAGGAGCTAACCTGGCTTATCAACACCCACAGCCAGATGGAGATTGTGGGCACCTTTGATGACGGTCTGGACGTGCTGAAGTTTTTGCAGCATAACCGGGTCGACGCCATCTTCCTGGATATCAACATTCCGTCGCTGGATGGCGTATTGCTGGCGCAAAACATCAATCAGTTTGCCCATAAGCCGTTTATTGTGTTCGTTACCGCATGGAAAGAGCACGCGGTAGAGGCCTTCGAGCTGGAAGCGTTTGACTATATCCTTAAGCCTTACCAGGAGTCGCGGATTGTCAGCATGCTGCAAAAGCTGGAGGCCGCATGGCAGCAGCAGATCGCCCCTGCAAGCGCCAGCCCAACGGTACGGGAAAACGACACCATTAATCTGGTCAAAGATGAGCGCATCATCGTGACGCCGGTCAATGATATCTACTATGCCGAAGCCCATGAAAAGATGACGTTTGTTTATACGCGGCGGGAATCTTACGTGATGGCGATGAACATCACCGAGTTTTGCAGCAAGCTGCCTGCGTCGCACTTTTTCCGCTGCCACCGCTCGTTCTGCGTGAATTTAAACAAGATCCGCGAGATCGAACCGTGGTTTAACAACACCTATATCTTGCGCCTGAAGGATCTGGATTTTCAGGTGCCGGTGAGCCGCAGCAAGGTGAAAGAGTTCCGCCAGCTTATGCACCTGTAACGAAAAAGCCCTCTCCCGTGGGAGAGGGCCAGGCATCAGAGAATCTGACCGAGAACCTGACGCAGGTGGGCACCCGACCCCAGCAGGCCTGGGTTATCATGCACGATCAGATAAACCGGGATGTCCTGCACGTAGCTTCTGAAGCGCCCTTTATCCTCAAACCCGCCGCGGAAGCCGGAGGCTTTAAAGAAGTCGAGGAAGCGCGGCACAATGCCGCCCGCGATATAAACGCCCCCGAAGGTGCCCAGCGTCAGCGCCAGGTTGCCGCCGAAGCGTCCCATAATCACGCAGAACAGCGACAGGGCACGACGGCAGTCAATGCAGCTGTCCGCCAGCGCGCGTTCGGTGACGTCTTTCGGCTGCAGGTTTTCCGGCAGACGACCGTCTGACTTCACAATCGCCCGGTACAGGTTCACCAGCCCCGGTCCTGACAGCACGCGTTCGGCGGAGACGTGGCCGATCTCCGCGCGTAATTCTTCGAGGATAATGCCCTCTTCTTCGCTGTTTGGCGCAAAGTCAACGTGACCGCCTTCACCCGGCAGACTCACCCAGCGCTGAGCAACGTGCACCAGATGTGAAACGCCCAGACCGGTACCGGCCCCGTAAACCGCAATCGGCTTACCTTCGACCGGCTCAGCGCCACCGAACTGGATCAGATGCTCAGACTTCAGCATCGGGATCGCCATGGACACCGCGGTGAAGTCATTGATGATTTCAAGATGCGCAAAGCCGAGGTTTTTTTTCATCTCGGCGATGGAGAATGCCCAGGTATGGTTGGTCATGGCGACCCAGTCGCCGGTTATCGGACAGGCAATGGCGATGCAGCCATCTTCGACGCTTACCTGATGCTCGTCCAGATAGACGCGGACAACGGCCTCAAGACTTGGATAATCCAGCCCGGAATAGGTTTTCGCCCGGGAAATTTCACCGCTACTTACATCGCATAATGCGAGGCGCGCGTTCGTGCCGCCCACATCACCTACCAAAGCATACTTTGTCATTCTTCTACTGCTCCGCTAAAGTCAGAATAAATCTTTGGGACACTGTAAATTCAAGGCGTGATAACAACAACGACCGGAAGGTGAATGCCCATGGATTATCGATCTTCGTCACAGAATAACTTTACCGTTTCAGCACCTTTTGCACTATTGCCATAAGGCTTAATGTGCAAAGTAACGTCATACCGTTTTGTACAAGGAAATCATCATGCTCCACCCGCGAGCCAGAACCATGCTGTTGCTGGCCATTCCGGCGCTCATCATTGGCGTGGTTTCAAGTCTGGTGCTCATCGTCGTGATGAAAGTCGCGTCGGTGCTGCAAACACTATTATGGAACGCGCTTCCTGCAGGACTGGGCGTCACCGCTGACTCTCCTGCCTGGATCGTTGGGATGCTGACGTTAACCGGTATTGCGGTGGGCCTGGTGATCCGTTTCAGTCCCGGCCATGCTGGACCAGACCCGGCGCAGGAACCGCTGATTGGTGCCCCGGTTTCCCCTTCGGCACTGCCGGGGCTGATTATCGCGTTGATTCTCGGTCTGGCCGGCGGTGTCAGCCTGGGGCCAGAGCATCCGATTATGGCCGTGAATATTGGCCTGGCAGTTTTTCTCGGTTCACGCATTTTGCCCCGCGTCGGCGCGCTGGACTGGACCATTCTCGCCTCAGCAGGCACCATCGGGGCGCTTTTCGGCACGCCCGTGGCGGCAGCACTGATCTTTTCGCAGACGCTCAGTAGCAATAACGATGTCCCGCTCTGGGATAAACTGTTTGCTCCGCTGATGGCCGCCGCCGCCGGGGCGTTGACCACCAGCCTGTTTTTCCATCCCCATTTTTCACTCTCCTTGCCCCACTACGGCCAGATGCAAATCGCCGATATCTTCAGCGGCGCCATCGTCGTCGCCATCGCCATTGCGCTGGGCATGGTGGCAGTATGGTGTCTTCCACGTCTGCACCGGCTGATGCATCGACTCAAACACCCGGTGTTAATTCTGGGAGCTGGCGGTTTGATCCTCGGTATTTTAGGCGCAATCGGCGGGCCGGTGACGCTGTTTAAAGGGCTGGACGAGATGCAGCAGCTGGCTTTCAGCCAGATATTTAGCGTCTCCGACTATCTGCTGTTTGCCGTGATCAAGCTGGCAGCGCTGGTGGTAGCGGCCGCCTGCGGTTTCCGTGGTGGGCGTATCTTCCCGGCGGTCTTTGTCGGCGTCGCGCTGGGGCTGATGCTGCACGAGCATGTCGACGCGGTCCCGGCGGCGATTACCGTCTCTTGTTCTATTCTGGGGTTGGTTCTGGTGGTCACGCGCGACGCGTGGCTAAGCCTGTTTATGGCGGCGGTCGTCGTACCGGATTCGACGCTTTTCCCTCTGCTTTGTATCGTGATGTTGCCCGCCTGGCTCCTGCTGGCGGGCAAACCGATGATGATGGCCTGGCGAAACGACAAATAATCAGGCGCTATTGCGCGCTTCCAGCGCTTTGGTGATCGCCCCCAGCAGCGGTGGGATATCGGCTTTCGGCAGCATCACCTCAATCAGCGAGAGCCGCTCGTGATGCGCCACTTTTTCAAGGACGTCCGCCAGCTGCTCCGCTTCACTGACCCGCCAGCACTGGGCCTGAGGATCAAGGCTCAGTGCCTGCGGGATTTGCGTCCAGTTCCATAGCGCAATGTCGTTATACCGCTGCTCAGGCCCATGGATCGCTCTTTCCACCGTATACCCTTCGTTGTTAAGGACCAGAATGATGGGGTGTTGTTTATCCCGCAGCATCGAGCCGAGCTCCTGGATGGTGAGCTGCGCCGCGCCATCCCCCGTCAGAACAATCACGCGCCGGTTCGGGCAGGCCGTTTGTGCGCCAAATGCCGCCGCCAGCGTATAGCCAATCGATCCCCACAGCGGCTGGACGATAAAATTCACATCAGCCGGCAGACGAAGGTCGATCGCGCCGAAGGCCGAGGTGCCCTGATCCGCAAGAATGATGTCTCCCGGACGAATAAACGTCTGCAGCGTTTGCCAGAAATTCGCCTGCGTCAGCGAGCCATCCGGCTGCGGGTAGGCCATCGCGCTTTGAGAGGACGCCACGGGCGTCTCGTGCACGTGCTGTTTGCACAGCTCCACCAGCGTTTCGATTGCCTGAAGCATGGGGATGCCGGTAAACCAGATATCACCAACGCGTGAGGCATGAGGCTGAACTTCTATCGTCTGCGCCGGGGTAAGCTGATGCGTGAAGCCGGCGGTCAGGGTATCAGTAAATCGCGTGCCGATGCACAGTACGGTATCCGCCCCTTCAATCGCCTCTTTTACCGCGCCAGCGCTCGCCGAACCGCTGTAGGTGCCGTAAAAACCAGCGTGACGCTCGTCGAATATCCCTTTGCCCATCAGCATGGTGGCGTGTGCCATCGGCACGTCTTTGACCCATTTCTGTAGCGCATGCTTCAGGCCATGGCGCAGGACAAGGAAATCGGCCAGCAGCGCCGTACGCTTGCTCCTGGCAAGCCTGTTTTCTGCAGCATCCCGGAATGCTTTCAGGCAGGCGCTGTCGGCATGCGTATGCCGGAGCGTGAGAGCGTTTACAGGAGGGGTGGCGGCTTTTTTTGCCACGTCGGCAGGCAGCATCAGATAGCCGGGGCGACGCTCCCGGAGCATGGTCGTTAACACCCGGTCGATTTCATAACAGGCGTTTTGTTCGGTCAGGATCGCCTGTGCAGCGGTGATCGGCTCGCTCATATGATAAAAGTGACGAAACTCACCGTCGCCCAGCGTATGGTGCAGCAGCTCCCCTCTTTGCTGTGATGCCATCCCCGGCGCACCCACAATATGCAAGACCGGAACGTGCTCGGCGTAGCTGCCCGCAATGCCGTTCATGGCGCTTAACTCTCCTACGCCAAATGTCGTCAGCAGCGCGGCGAAGCCCTTACATCGTGCATATCCGTCAGCGGCGTAAGAGGCGTTTAATTCGTTGGCACAGCCCACCCAACAGATATCCGGGCTGTCTATTACATGGTCGAGAAACTGCAGGTTATAGTCGCCCGGCACGCCAAACAGATGATCGGCTCCACAATCTGTAAGACGGTCCAGCAGGTAATCGGCGACGCAGTATGGGGTACGCATAAACAGGTATCCTTCTAATGTTTTGACCTCACCTTGAGTATTAAATAAGCGTGATGGGTGTCCAGAATTGGCGATAAGAAGGACATGGAAAGAATGCTTTACAAAAAAGGCTGCGCTATGCTGCTTTTTTTCACGTAAATGTAAACGCATACACTGATTTTTCACTTCAGCGCCAGAGGTTACGAAAATGGGTTATCAGCCGGACAAAAATCGTTACGGGACAATGGAGTATCGTCGCTGCGGACGAAGCGGGCTCAGGTTGCCCGCCATCTCGCTTGGGCTGTGGCATAACTTTGGTGACGCCACCCTTATCGAAAACAGCCGTCAACTTTTACAGCGTGCGTTCGATCTGGGCATTACGCATTTCGACCTTGCCAACAACTATGGCCCGCCTCCCGGATCCGCCGAACGTAATTTCGGCCGTATTTTGCAGGAGGATTTCCTGCCCTGGCGCGACGAGCTGATCGTCTCCACCAAAGCGGGTTATACCATGTGGGAGGGTCCTTACGGCGACTGGGGATCGCGCAAATATCTGCTGGCAAGCCTCGATCAAAGCCTGAAGCGCATGGGGCTGGAGTATGTGGATATCTTCTATCATCACCGGCCAGATCCGGAAACGCCGCTTCAGGAAACCATGAAAGCGCTTGACCATGTGGTGCGTCAGGGGAAGGCTCTGTATGTCGGATTATCGAACTACCCGGCTGTTCTGGCTCGCCAGGCGATTGATATCCTTAATGACCTCGGGACACCCTGCCTGATCCACCAGCCGAAATACTCCCTCTTTGAACGTGCGCCGGAAGCGGGACTGCTGGACGTGTTGCAGGAAAAAGGGGTCGGCTGTATTCCCTTCTCGCCGCTGGCTGGCGGGCAACTGACCAATCGCTATCTGAACGGCATTCCTGCAGACTCACGCGCGGCAAGCGGCAGTCAGTTCCTTAAACCCGATCAGCTCACCGAAGAGAAGCTGGAAAAAGTCAGGAAGCTGAATGCTCTGGCAGAAAGTCGCGGCCAGAAGCTCTCCCAGATGGCGCTGGCCTGGGTATTACGCCATGAGGAAGTGACCTCGGTGCTGATTGGGGCAAGTAAAGCGGCTCAGATTGATGACGCCGTGGGAATGCTGGCAAACCGCCATTTCTCAGAGGAAGAATTGGCCCGCATAGACGCGATCCTCAGCAGCTCAAAATAACACCACTTTTAGCAAAAAGTGCTCTAACCCAGGAATTCGGAGTTGAGGCGATGATACGAAGGTTTACCAACTCGTAAAATTGCGTTAACAGGCCCAACAAAGGCCCCGATCGTGAAGGAGAAAGAGTATGTTCAGGTCACTGATTCTTGCAGCGGTATTACTGGCTTCGGCGCCGCTGATCGCCACTGCGGGCGAAATCACCCTGTTGCCATCAGTAAAATTACAAATTGGCGATCGTGACGACTACGGCAGATACTGGGACGGCGGCTACTGGCGCGACCGTGATTACTGGCATCGTCACTATGAGTGGCGCGGCGACCGCTGGTGGAAACATGATAACGGCAGACACCGCGGCTGGTATAAAGACAGCGCCTATGAACGCGGTTACCGTGAAGGCTGGCGGGATCGTGACGACCGTCGCGGCGGCTGGGGTCGCGGCAAAGGTCACGGACATGGTCACCACGGCCACGACTAACAGCAAAAAGGAGCCTCATGGCTCCTTTTTCTTTTACAGCCCCAACGCTGTGCCTATCAGCAACCACAGGTTCAGCGCCACCACCACCACCACGATGGCCCACCCGGTCCGTTTCACCAGCGTCGAGTTGACCAGCTCACCCATCAGGGTTTTATCGCTGGTAAAGATCAGCAGCGGCACCAGCGCCAGCGCAATACCAAAACTCAGCAGCACCTGGCTCATGACCAGAATTCGCGTGGGGTCGAGCCCCATCAGAATCACGATAAATGATGGCAGCATGGTAACGGAGCGACGCACCCACAGCGGAATATGGAACCGGACAAACCCCTGCATCACCACCTGGCCTGCCAGCGTACCCACCACTGTAGAAGAGAGACCAGCAGCCACCAGGCTAAGACCAAATATCGTGGCGGCAGCATGGCTCAGCAGCGGCTCCAGCGTGAGATACGCCTGGTCGAGATCGGCAATACCGGTATGACCGTTAAAGTGGAAAGCGGCGGCTGCTGTTGCCATCATCGCCAGATTGACAAACCCCGCGATGGTCATGGCGATCGCGACGTCCCACTTGGTGGCGGAGTAACGCTCTTTACGCGTCCCACCGTGGAGATGCTGCGTCAGCGAGGAGTGCAGATAAATCACGTGCGGCATGATGGTCGCCCCCAGCACCCCGGCGGCCAGGAACACCGCTTCCGAGGTTGGCAGGTTTGGGATCGCCATCCCTTTAGCGAGCTGCGCCAGATTCGGCTGTGAGAAAATCAGTTCGACAATATAGGCCGCCGCCACAAACAGCAGCAGTCCGCCAATGACCTTCTCCAGCGGCTTTTGACCTCGACGCTGTAGCATCAGGATCAGGAACGTGGCAATCCCGGTCAGTACTGCCCCCTGCAACAGCGACACGCCCAGAATCAGCTTAAAGCCGATTGCTGCGCCGATAAATTCAGCGAGGTCAGTAGCCATGGCGATGATTTCAGCCTGAACCCAGTAGAGCCAGACGGCGGGACGCGGATAATGGTCGCGGATTTGCTCCGCCAGGTTTTTACCCGTCGCAATCCCCAGCTTTGCGGAGAGCATCTGAATCAACATCGCCATGAGGTTAGCCCAGACGACCACCCACAGCAGCTTATAGCCGAAGCTGGCCCCGGCCTGAATATTGGTCGCAAAGTTACCTGGATCGATATAGCCAATGGCAGCGATGAACGCAGGTCCCATTAATGCGAACCGCAACTTGCGCGCTGCTCTGCCACTGCTACCCTCTACGCGACTGTTTGTCATTTCTGCCTCTGAAATATAGCCTTTGCTATGTTTAATGCTATCAAAATGAGAATGATTATCAAGATCATTTATGAAGTTTGCAGTGATTTCTCTGATAGCTTTGAACGATAGACGGGCGGGTAAGCTGGGCGATCTAACAGAAACTCAAATCGCGGGCTCTTTTGTGAAGACTAGCACACAAACTTAACTTTTCACTCATTTACCTAACATAACAAAAATGTATTGTGGATCACTATTTTTGAGACTCGTCACAGGATGTAACTATAGTGTGTCCTCGATCTCGTTTTCTTTTCTCTTGTTACATAGAATGTGCACGAAAATTAAACCTGCCTCATATTTGGAGCAAATATGGACCGCGTCCTTCATTTTGTCCTGGCACTTGTTGTCGTTACTGCACTCGCATTGCTGGTCAGCACAGACCGCAAAAAAATTCGTATTCGTTATGTTGTCCAACTGCTGGTCATTGAAGTTTTACTTGCGTGGTTCTTCCTGAACTCCAACGTAGGCCTCGGCTTCGTGAAAGGCTTCTCCGAAATGTTCGAAAAACTGCTCGGATTTGCCAACGAAGGGACCAACTTTGTCTTCGGTAAAATGAACGACGAAGGTCTGGCGTTCTTCTTCCTGAAGGTTCTATGCCCTATCGTCTTCATCTCCGCGCTGATCGGTATTCTGCAGCACATCCGCGTTCTGCCGTTCGTGATCCGTGGAATTGGCTTCCTGTTATCCAAAGTGAACGGCATGGGTAAACTGGAATCTTTCAACGCCGTCAGTTCCCTGATCCTCGGTCAGTCTGAGAACTTCATCGCGTATAAAGATATTCTCGGCAAGATGTCCCGCAACCGCATGTACACCATGGCGGCAACCGCAATGTCTACCGTTTCCATGTCTATCGTGGGCGCGTATATGACCATGCTGGAGCCAAAATACGTGGTGGCTGCGCTGGTACTGAACATGTTCAGCACCTTTATCGTTCTGTCGCTGATCAACCCATACCGCGTTGACGCCAGCGAAGAGAATATCCAGATGTCAAACCTGCACGAAGGCCAGAGCTTCTTCGAAATGCTGGGTGAGTACATTCTGGCCGGTTTCAAAGTCGCGATCATCGTTGCCGCCATGCTGATCGGCTTCATTGCGCTGATTTCTGGCCTGAACGCCCTGTTCGCCGCGGTGCTGGGTATCTCCTTCCAGGGCATTCTGGGCTACATCTTCTACCCGGTTGCATGGGTGATGGGTGTTCCGGCTCACGAAGCGCTGCAGGTGGGCAGTATCATGGCAACCAAGCTGGTTTCTAACGAATTCGTTGCGATGATGGATCTGCAGAAAATTGCCAGCACGCTTTCTCCGCGCGCGGAAGGCATTCTCTCCGTGTTCCTGGTCTCTTTCGCGAACTTCTCGTCCATCGGGATTATCGCGGGTGCGATTAAAGGCCTGAACGAAGAGCAGGGTAACGTGGTTTCTCGCTTTGGCCTGAAGCTGGTTTATGGCTCTACGCTGGTGAGCGTCCTGTCCGCGTCCATTGCGGCACTGGTTCTGTAACGTTTATCGTTAAACAAAAACCGGGAGCCTGGCTCCCGGTTTTTTTATGCCCGCAATTCTTCCAGCGGTTTGGGTTTACCTATCAGGTAGCCCTGCAGGTAATCCACACCAAAGCGGAGCAGCATCTCCCGCTGTGCCGGTGTTTCCACATATTCCGCGACGACGCAGAGCGATTTCGTCTTTGCCAGATTACACATCGACTGCACGATCATTGCATCCATGTCGTCTGTACAAATGTCTTTCACAAAGCAGCCGTCGATTTTAATGATGTCCGCCTGCAGGCGTCTGAGACGCTCATAGTTAGCGTAGCCAGTACCAAAATCATCAATGGCGATCCGGAAACCGTAATCCCGCAGCTGCTGAATATTGTTGATACTCGAGCCTGAATTAGAGAATGCCTGCTCTTCGGTAATCTCGATCACGACGGCCTGCGGTGCCACGCCGTACCGTTCAAACAGCGCGCAAATCTCGGTCGCCACCTCTTTTTGCATCAGCGTCAGCGGCATCAGGTTGACGGAAAAACGGGCGCCAGCGTGCGTTGCAGGGTTATCGCGCAGCCACATCAGTAATTTTTCCATGACGCACATATCAAACCGGTGGCTGAGGTTGAACTGCGCAATCAGCGGAATAAAGCGGTCAGGGGTAATAATCTCCCCCTCGCTCTCCATACGCGTCAGGATTTCATAGTACCCACTTCCGTCCGCCTTCTGGATCGGCTGCGCATACAAATGGAACTGCCCCGCCTCCAGGGCATGCTTAATCCGAGCCAGCATCAGGACACGCTCTGTCGTCTGTCCTGAGGCCGCCTCAAGGCTATTCGTGAGCGCGAGTACGTTTTGCTCTCCGCAGGCCTGTTCTGCCAGCCAGCTCAGTTGCCCCAGCGTGTGATGCAGCTTTTCGCCGTTTTCGACCATTCCCCAGGACGCGCCAAACTCAATATCCAGCCCGGTGTTGTTCCAGAAAATCTTATTGCTGTTGAGCCGATCGACCATATGCTGGAGACGTTCAGCAATCTCCGGCCCGAGCAAGACCAGCACCAACTCGCTTCCGGGCAGCTGGAACAGCAGCTCATCTTTTTGCAGGAGCGGCTGAAGCGACGTGGCGATCGTTCGTTTGCAGTGGACCCGCATAATAATGCCGTAGTGGCGGCTCAAAAACTCCAGATTGTCCATGCGCAGAATGCACACTTTGGCATCCGGATGGATTTCAAGGTAATCCTCCAGCGCGCGAATATTGGGCAAACCGGTAAGAGGATCGGTCAGCGCCCTGTCCTGCCAGCCCCGCTTCAGCCACTCGCTGCGCTGGTAAATTCGCGACATGTAAAGCAAGCAGATGGCGAAAGAGATCAGCACGGAGAGGATAAAGGAGAGCGAATGGCCCGATTCCACCCCGTTAAGGAAGTTGTAGTTGTAGGTCAACAGCAGGAGCGCTGAGATGGCCCACAGCAGAGAAATCAACGCATAGGTCAGGCGGCTTATTGCTAAGGTAAAAAGAATAAAAATCAGCGGCATCAAATAACCCGCAATGACCGGTGATTCAAAAGGACCACATAAAATGACGAGAATGAAGCCTAAAAGCATCAGCCAGACAAAAATATATAATGGATTCTTGTGATAAAACACGGGCTTCACGCTTCGCCGCCAGAAGGCGATGGCATAACGAGGATTAATTATCATTCTTAATGGGTAATAGAACATCATAGTAAAAATCAGCCCCGCGCATATCAGGCTTTGAATATCCACAACGTTATAAATTACCGTTCCTTCGCCAAAATAGGTTGAAATAGTCACCGGAAAATCAAACAAATAGCCTGCCATATACATCGACAGCTTAATACCTAACGGCACCATAAAACCGAGCCAGAATATACGTAGCCCAATGTGCTTGTTAGGAATGTTGTGGCGCCAGCGCTTGCCCAGCATAAGGCGCAGCAGGCCGCACGCCGCAAACAGCGCAAAGGTCTGACAGAAAAGCAAAACTGAATATTGTAGCGGTGCTAAATTAACATAAAATAAATTAGTGACAGTAAAACCTAACACAATGGGAAGAATTGCCCGGCGCCCAAATATCAAAATTACCGCCAGCATCACGCTGAGTGGCAACCATGCTAAATAAACGTCATGACCATTAACAATTGCACGCGGAGAGAGATAACGGGAGACAGGTACCGCAATCAGGCAAAGTGCCAGGGCAATCATAAATATCTTTACATTATTATACGTTTTTCTATTCATTAAATTGGGGAATATATTATCCGTTCGAATCATTGACCGGATGGATAATAGGTTTATTAATTGCACGAATCAAGTTCAAGTCTATTTATAGACTGGTTTATTGATGTCGATTGAGGAGAGGTACAGGAATACCTTCTTTTTGATAACAAAATGCAGTAATGGACGTTACAAACAGATAAAAAAAAACCCTCGTCATATGACGAGGGTTTACAATTTTGGTGGAGCTAAGCGGGATCGAACCGCTGACCTCTTGCATGCCATGCAAGCGCTCTCCCAGCTGAGCTATAGCCCCACATGTGACTTTACTGACCGCACTCTGTTGGGTTCAGAGTTTGGTGGAGCTAAGCGGGATCGAACCGCTGACCTCTTGCATGCCATGCAAGCGCTCTCCCAGCTGAGCTATAGCCCCATCGTAAAGCTGTCATGTTGACGGGCGGCATAATATGAATTCCGCTGCGGAGTGTCAACGGCAAAATCAATGACCGCCGTTCGATCGCCGAAAAATCATGCAAATGAATCACTTTGCGAGCGTGCTCGTAATCAGGAGTTAAGCCTGTCACGTTTTCACGTAAAACGGTGCTATAAAATGAGCCGTTAATTAACCCCACAGATATTCAGGAAATTGTATGATCAAGGAACGAATGACGCCAGAAGAGTTAGCCCTGCTCACTGGCTATAGCCGCCAGACCATCAATAAATGGGTACGCAAAGAGGGTTGGATTACGTCACCAAAACCAGGCGTCCAGGGCGGAAAAGCGCGCCTGGTACATGTGAACGAAAAAGTCCGTGACTTTATCCGCAGCGCACGTCGGGCAAGCGAAACGTCCGAACTGCCAGAAGGCACCAGCCATGATCGTTCGCTTCATACCCTCCTCCTGACGCTGGCTAATGAAATGACGCCGGAAGAGCAGAAGCAGATGACATCGCTGTTATTACGGGAAGGGATCACCGGATTGTTGCAACGTTTAGGGATACGCGATCGGGACTGATATGAAAAGATTACGGAGCAAAATGACCACGGAAGAGCTGGCGGAAAGTTTGGGCGTCGCCAGACAAACGGTCAATCGCTGGATACGTCAGCAGGGGTGGAAAACCGAAGGGCTCAACGGCGTGAAAGGCGGTCGCGCGCGGCTCATTCATGTCGATGCACGCGTGAAGGAACATATAATGAGTCTCCCGGCGATCCGCAACCGTCAGGCGGTTTACCATCTCGCGGAGGCCACGTCTGCCTATAATGGCCCCTCTTCAAACCTGTCTCCGGGCATTATAGAGACGCTGGAGAGTATGACGCCGTCAGAACAGAAGCGTCTGGACGCCTTTTTGAAACGCGAAGGCATTCACGGTTTTCTTACACGTCTGGGTATCGCGGAAAAAGAGGCATAAAAAAAACGGCAGGTTACCCTGCCGTTTTTTTCTTAGAGGTGATTACTGCTGATTTTCACGTTCAGCGATGAAGTCCAGCGCCTTGTTAATGCGCGCCACGCTGCGTGATTTGCCGATGGCATGAACCGTTACGTCCAGCGCCGGAGACTGACCTGCACCGGTCACCGCAACGCGCAGTGGCATACCGACTTTACCCATACCTACTTCCAGCTCGTCCGCCGTCGCCTGAATGGCGTGATGCACATTCTCAGCGGTCCACTCGGTGAGGGCAGCCAGCTTGTCACGCACCACTTCCAGCGGCTGACGCGCAACCGGGCGGAGGTGTTTCTTCGCGGCGTCCGCATCGAACGCATCAAACTCTTCATAGAAGTAGCGGCAGCTTTCAGCAATCTCTTTCAGCGTTTTGCAGCGCTCGCCGAGCAGTTTCACCAGATCCGCCAGCTCAGGGCCCGTGCGGGTATCAATATTTGCCTGCTCAATGTGCCACTGCAGATACGTCGCCACATATTCTGGCGGCATGGTATTGATGTAGTGATGGTTCAGCCACAGCAGCTTGTCAGTGTTAAACGCGCTGGCGGATTTGCTGACTGAGCTCAAAGAGAAGAGTTCGATCATCTCTTCGCGGCTGAAGATCTCCTGGTCACCGTGGGCCCAGCCCAGACGCACCAGATAGTTCAGCAGCGCTTCTGGCAGATAGCCGTCGTCGCGATACTGCATGACGCTCACCGCACCGTGGCGTTTAGACAGTTTTTTGCCGTCATCACCGTTGATCATGGAGACGTGCGCATAGACAGGCACCGGCGCATTCAGCGCCTTCAGAATGTTGATCTGACGTGGCGTGTTGTTGATGTGGTCTTCACCGCGCACAACGTGGGTAATTTCCATATCCCAGTCGTCAACCACCACGCAGAAGTTGTAGGTTGGGGAACCATCGGTACGACGGATGATCAGATCGTCCAGCTCCTGGTTGCTGAATTCGATCGGGCCACGGATCTGGTCGTCAAAGATCACAGACCCCTCTTGCGGGTTAGCAAAACGCACGACGCAAGGCTCATCAGCAGCATGCTCGCTGTGGTCATGGCGGCAGCGGCCGTCATAACGCGGCTTTTCACCGTTCGCCATCTGCTCTTCGCGCAGCGCATCCAGACGCTCTTTGGAGCAGTAGCACTTATACGCCGTGCCCGCGACCAGCATCTCATCAATGACGGCGTTATAGCGGTCAAAGCGTTTGGTCTGGAAATAGGGACCTTCGTCCCATTCCAGGTTCAGCCAGTTCATCCCATCCATAATGGCTTCAATTGCTTCTGGCGTGGAGCGCTCAAGATCGGTGTCTTCAATACGCAGCACGAACTCACCTTTGTTGTGGCGTGCGAAAAGCCAGGAATAGAGAGCGGTACGTGCACCACCGACGTGCAGATAGCCTGTCGGGCTCGGCGCGAAGCGAGTTTTGATTTTCATGAAATGGCCTTACGTTATAAAGATGCCGGCAATCGGCAAATCCTGGGGAAAAAACGATGGGCAATATTCTATCACTGTGCGGCGATTCCTCAATGTTGTTCCCTGAATCGGGCCAGAGTTTGCGATTTTTGTTTAGAAATCATGCGCCACTGCCCGTTTCGCGATCGTTTTGCTTAATTTTACGACGAACGAATAAAAACTTTAGAAAATGCGTTGACTCATTTTCAACTCTCCCTATAATGCGACTCCACACAGCGGGGGTGATTAGCTCAGTTGGTAGAGCATCTCCTTTACACGGAGGGGGTCGGCGGTTCGAGCCCGTCATC
>NZ_FODW01000003.1:461909-638894 GCF_900110475.1 Enterobacter sp. NFIX58
TGGGCGATTAGCTCAGTTGGTAGAGCATCTCCTTTACACGGAGGGGGTCGGCGGTTCGAGCCCGTCATCGCCCACCATTTCGGGTCGTTAGCTCAGTTGGTAGAGCAGTTGACTTTTAATCAATTGGTCGCAGGTTCGAATCCTGCACGACCCACCAATGTAAAAAAGCGCCCTAAAGGCGCTTTTTTGCTATCTGCGATTTACATTGTTAACGTCGCAATCAATGTCTTCACCGCTGGGGTCGCCTGCTTCTCGTCATACACCACATACAAATCTGCCGGTATACGCTCTTTCAGCGGGCGGAACACCACGCCCGGCCACTGCATTTGCGCGTAACTGTCTGCGGCAAGCGTAATCCCCATGCCCATGCTGATCATCGCCAGTACCGTTTGCGGCTCAACGGCTTCACGCACGATCATCGGCGAAAACCCGGCCTGCTGGCAGACGCGATGTAAAAATGCCCAGTCAGAATGCGCTGAAGGCATCGTGACAAAATACTCGTCCTGCAACTCTGCGAGCGCAATCGATGATTCGCTCACCAGCCGATGATCCTCCGGCATCGCCACCAGAAAAGCAGCCTCACGTAACCGTACGCTGGTAAACCCAGCGGTGGGCTCGGTTGCCATTCGCCAGATGCCCACATCCAGCTCCCGGCGCTCAAGCAGCGCCATCTGCATGACCGGGGATTTCTCGCGGAATACGACATCTACATTCGGGTGCGATTTCAAAAAAGCGCGCATCACCGTGCGCACCTCACTCCACATGGCGGTACCGACAATACCCAGCTCAATGCGCCCTGCCTCCCCCCGGCCAATCTGCTCAACGCGAGCCAGCGCCTGGTTTGCACCGGCAAGCAAACGACGGGACTCTTCCATCAGCACCTTACCGGCATGCGTCAACGCGACGCTTCGCGAGTGGCGAATAAACAGTAACGTCCCCAGCTGGCTTTCCAGCTCTTTAATATGCAGGCTCAACGGCGGCTGAGACATATTGAGACGGGCCGCAGCCCGTCCAAAATGCAGCTCCTCCGCCACGGCCAGAAAATAGCGCAGCAGCTTGAGATCGGTCCGATAGGCGCGTTCCATCAAAACATATCCTGGCGATAACACTTATGTGCCTACCTTAAAGCCTTTCATCGTGCAGAGGGGAAATTTAGTGCGCAACTGTGCGCATCTCGCTGTTTTTGCAGGTATGGCGATAGTTAAAGCTGAAATAAAACACCACCGCGAGCGCCAGGGCATAGGCCGCGAATACCAGCCAGATCGTCTGCCAGTCCTTCACTCCGTCCACCGAGAAATAATCGACGGCCATACCGCTCAATACCGATCCGAACCAGGCCCCGATACCGTTAACGGTTGTCATAAACAGCCCCTGTGCGCTGGCGCGGATATCGGCGCTCACCTCCTGTTCGACAAACACCGAGCCGGAAATATTGAAAAAGTCGAACGCGCAGCCGTAGACAATCATTGAGAGCATGAGCAGCACAAAGCCTGTTGCAGACGGATCGCCAAAGGCAAACAGCCCAAACCGCAGCATCCAGGCCACCATGCTCATCAGCATGACCGTTTTAATACCAAAGCGTCCGAGGAAGTACGGAATGGTCAGAATGAAGAACACTTCAGAGATTTGCGAAACGGAGAGCAGGATGGACGGATATTTGACGATAAAGCTATCGGCATACGCCGGATTACGCGCAAAATCATGCAGGAAGGGGCTGCCAAACGTGTTGGTTATCTGCAGCACGGCCCCCAGCAGCATCGCGAATAAAAAGAACACCGCCATGCGGGGCTGTTTAAACAGGACAAACGCATTGAGGCCCAGCTTGCTGGCCAGCGACGGAGACGTTTTTGTTTTCGCCACCGGAATGGCTGGCAATGTCAGAGAATAGAGCGCCAGCAGCACGGACGCGGCAGCCGCCATATAGAGCTGCAGGTTGCTCAGCTCTGCCCCCATCAGGCTTATGGTCCACATCGCGGCAATAAAGCCCACGGTGCCATACACCCGCACTCGCGGAAAATGGCTCACCGTATCCAGCCCTGCCTGTTCAAGACAGGAGTAAGAAATCGTATTCGACAGCGCAATCGTGGGCATAAAGGCCATCGCATTCACCAGCATGACCCAGAACATCAGGCCCGGCTCATTGACCTGTGCGGCATAGCAGAGCGCGACGGCGCAAACGAGATGACAAATCACGTAGGCGCGGTCTGCCCGCAGCCATTTGTCGGCAATAATTCCCACCAGCGAGGGCATAACAATCGCGGCAAGTCCTTTGGAGCTGTACACCATGCCCACGTCGGAGCCGGTAAAATGTAGGGTGTTAATCATGTAAGCGCCGAGGGTAACCAGCCAGCTCCCCCAGATAAAATATTGCATAAAGGACATCATCTTTAAGCGAGTCGTGATGTTCATAACCCATTCCTTATAGCAGTGTGGCCCTCACGGGCCACTTTATTGTTTTACTCAGGCAATATGGCGAAGAAAACCGCAGATAAGATTGATAAAGTTCTGGCGGGAAAGCTCAGCGGCAGCGAGGGTTTGTTCATGCGAGAGTTTGATATCGCCCAGCCCTTCCGCGAGATTGGTAATCGCAGAAACGGCCACGACCTTCAGGCCGCAGTGACGCGCGGAAATCACTTCCGGCACTACGGACATGCCCACCACATCGCCGCCGATAATTTGCATCATGCGGATCTCGGCCGCCGTCTCGAAGTTCGGACCGGGATAAGAAACAAACACCCCTTCATGGAGCGGGAAGCCGGCTTTCGTCGCCACGGTTTGCAGAATGGCGCGGTAATCCGCGTCGTAAGCATTGGCCAGCGAGAAGAAACGCTCGCCAAAGCGCTCATCGTTCAGCCCCACCATCGGCGTGCCCGGCATGGTGTTAATATGGTCGCTCAGAGCAACCAGACTGCCTGGCTGAACGTCCGGGCGCAACGAGCCCGCCGCATTGGTGCTAAACAGCAGTTCGCACCCCAGCAGCTTAAAGGTGCGGATCGCATCGGTCATGATGGACATCCCGCGCCCCTCATAGAAATGGCCGCGCCCCTTCATGCAGGCAACCGGCACCCCGGCAAGATGCCCGAGCACCAGCTCCCCGGCATGGCCATGCACGGTGCTCACCGGGAAGCCAGGCAGCGTTTCGTAGCTCAGGGAAACGGCGTCATCAATCTGGTCGGCAAGGGCACCCAGGCCAGAGCCGAGAATAAATGCCACGCGAGGCGTGAAGTTCGGCTTAGCGGCGCGAATGATGTCGGCGCAGTACCACGGATTATTCGAGAGGGTCATAGAGGCTCCTTAAGGATGAAGATCGCGATGCGGGGATCGCATGACTTACGTCTTATATCCGCAGCCTGCCGGTGACCTCCAATACACTTTCACCGCACCATCAATACTGATTGTGTATCGATGCAACTCCCTGCCAGATATGGCAGTTTTGCTCAAGCTAATCCCGTCGGTGCCGATACCTCTGTTTTATAACGCGAGGAAAAAGTATGACGACCATTCAGGCTTCAACCCAACAGATACAAACCAGCGGCGCGAGTGGCACTTCGAGCAGTAACGATATCTCTGCGCAAATCACCCGCATTCTCGACAAGATCAAAAAGCTGACCCAGCAGTTAAAAGAGCTGTCGAACAGCCCCATCAGCACCGATGAGAAGAAAAAGCAGCAGGAACTGATTCAGACCCAGATTAAAGTGCTGCAGGCGCAGCTCGCCGCGCTGCAGCGCCAGCAGGCCGAAGAGGCCCAGAAAAAGCAGGAACAAAAACTGGGCAAAGTGGAAGGCGTGAATAGCCCGTCAGACACTAATCAGATTGATATCTACATCTAATCTTCTGATGCGTTAAACAGTGGATCGCGTATGCGGGCCTCGGTTAATCGCTGTGCCTGGATACGCACCACTTCCCAGATAGCCTGCGCCGCCCCCGAGAGTGAACGATTTTTTCGCCGCACCAGCATTAGCTTTCGCTCAACAACGGGCGTCAACCGCTTCACGGCCAGTCGACTTCCCTGCGGCAGGGGAAGCGCCAGGGCGGGCAATATGCTGATGCCAATGCCGGCTTCCACCATGGGAAACAGCGTTGCCGGGTGACCAATCTCCTGCACGATTGCTGCCTTGACCCTCTGATCCACCAGCGCGGAATCAATCAGCGGGCGGCTGCCCGAAGCATAATCCTGTAAAACCAGGTTCGCGCCCTGCAGTGACTGCCACCTGACCTCCGGTAACGCGGCCAGCGGATCGTCGTCACGGCAGAGCAGCAAAAAGGGCTCTGAAAGTACGCTTTCGCACTCCAGATCGCTCACCTGGCCGGGATCGATAACAATACCAAAATCGACATCTCCCTGGCGGATGCTCTCCAGCACCCACTGTTGCGGTCTGTCATGCAGCACAAAATCAATGTCCGGGTAGCGATGGCTTCCCTCGGCAATACACTGCGGGATAAGGTGCGCAGAGATCGTCTGGCTGGCCGCAACCCGCACGGTACCTGAAAGCTGCTGACCCAGTCTTCCCACGTCTCTGAGCGTGCTGTTCAGTTCATCCAGCAGCCGTTCAAGGCGCAGAGCCAGCTGCTGCCCGGCTTCGGTCAACACCACTTCGCGCGTGGTACGATCGAGTAATCTTACCCCCGTCTGATTCTCCAGCTCTTTCACGCTGTGGCTGACCGCCGACTGGCTCAGGCCAATCATCTCCCCTGCCCGGCTAAAGCTGCGGGCATGGGCGACGGTGACGAAAATGCGAAGCTGGCGTAAGGAATAATTCATCTGTTTAATTCATGAATGGATGCAATAAATCAATTTTATTTCTCAAATGGAAAAAAGCACAATAGCGACATCTGTTTTCAGGAGTCATTATGAAACTATTTCGTATTGTTGATCCGTTTACGCTCACCCTGGTGGTTACCGTTTTACTGGCCTCGTTCTTTCCCGCTCGCGGCGGGTTCGTCCCGTTCTTTGAAGGACTGACGACGGCCGCCATCGCGCTGCTGTTCTTTATGCACGGCGCAAAACTCTCCCGTGAAGCCATTATCGCGGGCGGTAGCCACTGGCGACTGCACCTCTGGGTGATGTGCAGCACGTTTATTCTGTTCCCGATCCTCGGGGTGCTGTTTGCCTGGTGGGCGCCGGTTAACGTCGACCCGGCGCTCTACACCGGCTTCCTGTATCTCTGTATTCTTCCGGCCACGGTGCAGTCCGCCATTGCCTTTACCTCTCTCGCGGGAGGGAACGTGGCGGCCGCGGTCTGCTCGGCATCAGCCTCCAGCCTGCTGGGGATTTTCGTCTCGCCGCTGCTGGTGGGCCTGCTGATGAACATGCACGGTGCGGAAGGTAACCTTGAGCAGGTGGGCAAAATCTGTCTGCAGCTGCTGCTGCCCTTTGTCCTGGGTCATCTCTCCCGTCCGTGGACCGGCGCATTTGTGGCGAAGCATAAAAAATGGATTTCAAAAACCGACCAGACCTCGATTCTGCTGGTGGTTTACTCCGCCTTCAGCGAAGCGGTCGTGAACGGGATCTGGCACAAGGTGGGGGCAGGCTCGCTGCTGTTTATCGTGGTGGTCAGCATTGTCCTGCTGGCGATTGTAATAGCGGTAAACGTCTTTGTGGCACGTAAGTGCGGCTTCAACAAAGCGGATGAAATTACGATTGTGTTCTGCGGTTCGAAGAAGAGCCTGGCGAACGGCATCCCGATGGCCAACATTCTGTTCCCGACCTCGGTGATTGGGATGATGGTGCTGCCGCTGATGATTTTCCATCAGATCCAGCTGATGGTCTGCGCGGTGCTGGCGCGTCGCTACAAGCGCCAGACCGAAAAGCTGGCGCAGGAAGCGACCCGCGCCGCGAAGGCTTAAGGACGTTTCAGGGGCTGCACCAGCTGGGTCAGCCCCTCGGTTTTGATCAGTAACGTTATCGCCATCAGCTCGCCCAGTCGCCCTGCCGGAAATTCATCCTTACGGGCAAACCACAGCAGATACTCCTCCGGCAAATCAATCAGCCTGCGGCCCTTGTATTTACCGAACGGCATCTCGGTATTGGCGATCTCAACGAGCTGCTCTTTCTCCACGTTACTCTCCTAACAGACGCATCATTTCCGCTTCGTCGATAACCTCAATGCCGAGCTCCTGGGCTTTCGCCAGCTTCGAACCCGCCGCATCTCCGGCAATCACCAGGTCGGTTTTCTTCGACACGCTGCCCGCCACTTTGGCCCCCAGCGCCACCAGACGGGCTTTAGCATCGTCGCGTGAAAGCTGGCTCAGGCTGCCGGTGAGCACCACCGTTTTACCGGCGAACGGACTGTCGATCTCTTCAGCATTGACCACCACCGGCGCGGGCCATTTAATGCCCTCTCCCAGCAGTTCGCCGATGACGTTACGGTTACTCTCTTCGGCAAAGAAGTTAAAGACGTGCGTGGCAACGACGATGCCGACATCCGGGACTTTCTGCAGCTCCTCGATGCTCGCCTTTTCCAGCGCCTCCAGCGTACCAAAATACGCCGCCAGCCCCGCAGCCGTGGCTTCACCCACCTCACGAATGCCCAGCGCGTACAGGAAGCGGGCGAAGGTGGTCTCTTTGGCGGCTTCCAGCGCGTTAACCACGTTCTGGGCTGACTTTGGCCCCATGCGGTCCAGACCGGTCAGTTTACCTGCGGTCAGCCTGAAGAGGTCCGCTGGCGTGTGGACATACTCTTTCTCAACCAGCTGATCGATAATCTTGTCGCCCATGCCGTCCACGTCCATTGCGCGACGGGAAACGAAGTGCTTCAGTGACTCTTTACGCTGTGCGCCACAGATTAAGCCCCCCGTACAGCGCGCCACGGCTTCACCTTCCACACGCTCAACGTCCGAGCCACACACCGGGCAATGGGTTGGGAAGACAACCTCGCGCGTATCGTCAGGACGTTCTGACTCCACAACGTTAACCACCTGCGGGATCACGTCCCCCGCGCGGCGAATCACCACTTTGTCACCAATACGCAGGCCCAGGCGGTCGATTTCATCGGCGTTATGCAGCGTGGCGTTACTCACCAGCACGCCCGCCACCTGCACCGGCTCCAGACGGGCGACCGGGGTAATGGCCCCCGTACGTCCCACCTGGAACTCCACGTCGCGGACGAAAGTCATCTGCTCCTGAGCTGGGAACTTAAACGCCACCGCCCAGCGCGGCGCGCGCGCCACGAAGCCCAGCTGCTCCTGCAGCGCCAGTGAATTCACCTTGATGACCACGCCATCAATATCAAAGCCGAGCGTCGGACGTTCCTCTTCCACCTTGTGGTAGAACGCCAGTACCGCTTCCGGCGAGTCGCAGAGCTGAACGCGGTTGCTCACCGGCAGTCCCCACGCCTTAAACTGCAGCAGACGCCCGAGATGGGTATCCGGCAGCTCGCCGCCCTCCAGAATACCGACACCGTAGCAGAAGAAAGTAAGCGGTCGCTTCGCAGTGATGCGCGGGTCAAGCTGACGCAGCGAGCCCGCCGCCGCGTTACGCGGGTTAGCAAACACCTTCCCGCCGGTGCGACGCGCCTCTTCGTTAATTTTCTCGAAGCCCGCCTGCGGCAGGAACACCTCGCCGCGCACTTCCAGACGCGCAGGAATGTTGTCACCCTGAAGCTTCAGCGGGATCGCGCGGATGGTACGCACGTTAGTGGTGATGTCTTCACCCGTCGTGCCGTCGCCACGCGTCGCGGCACGCACCAGCACGCCGTTTTCATAGAGAAGGCTGACGGCCAGGCCATCCAGCTTCAGCTCGCAGCACCAGGTGAGCGCGTCGCTGCTTTTCAGGCGATCCTGCACGCGCTTGTTAAACGCGAGGAAGCTCTCTTCATCGAAGACGTTATCCAGCGACAGCATTGGCACTTCATGCCGCACCTGGCTGAAGGCCCCCAGCGGCTCTGCGCCGACGCGCTGGGTGGGGGAATCCGGCGTGATGAGTTCAGGATGCTGCGCCTCTAATTCCCGCAGCTCACGCATCAGGCGGTCATACTCCGCATCCGGGACTTCCGGTGCGTCCATAACATGATAGAGATATTCATGATGGCGAAGCGTGGTTCGCAGTTCAGTGAGTTGTTGTTCGATTGAGTCCATATCACACCATCAATGAGAAAAAACCCCCGACATGCGGGGGTTGAGGAGGAGTTGAAGTCAACGCGGCGATTACGCGTTAGCTTCCTTAACTTCGCGGATGCGGTCCTGATACTCGCGCAGTTTCTGCGGGGTCATCATTCGACGCTGATCGTCGAGCACCACACCACCGACTTCGTCAGCGATATGCTGAGCGGACTGCAGCATCAGCTTAAAGTTTTGCAGTTCGTCGCCGTAAGACGGCACCTGCATAAAGATAGTGACGCCAGGCGTAACGAAATCACCGGTCATGTCCGGATCAAAGGTACCTGGGTTAACCATGTTGGCCAGGCTGAACAGCGCCGGGCCGCTACCGTCAGGACTCAGGTGACGATGGAAAATGTTCATATCGCCAAACTTGAAGCCTGCCTGTTGAATACTGTTAAGCAGAACGTCACCGTTGAGATGGCTACCGTGATGCGCGGCCACGTTCATGATGATCACCGCTTCTTTACGCTGCGGTTTTTCAACAACCGGTTCTGGCTCTGCAACGGGCTCAGGCTCAACGTGCGGGGCTGGCGCGGGCTGCGGCGCAGGTTGAACATGAACAGGCTGCTGCGGTTGTCGTACCGGCTGTGCAGGCTGCTGTTGCACGGGCTGCTGCAGCGGTTGCTGTTGAACCGGCTGTGGCGCAGCAGGCTGCTGATAGACAGGCTGTTGCGGCGGCTGGCGCACCGGTTCTTCCACAGGCTGCGGCGCTGGCTGGCGCGGCTGTGCAGAAGCATACGGCGGTTGATACTGGTGCTGCGAAGGACGAGGCGCTTCATGCTCCCCATGACCTACGCCGGGCGCAGTATTGACCCGATGAACACGAACTTCACCCACGCCGTCGTCGTCGCTTCCATCGATGTCATCTTCACTGTCATCGTCGTCACGACTGGACTTCATGCGCTTCAGTGGGCGATCGCGAAACATCGAGGAACGCTCTTTACGGCTGGTCCAGAAACCATGTACCAGTAAAGCGATTATGGCGATCGCGCCAACAATGATTAATATCAGACGCAAATCCTGCATCATTATATTCTCTGTTGTTCTAACACCTTGCCACCACGGCAAACATTTACTCACTAAGAGTATTTGCCGTTTACGTCAAGTGCAAGTGTGTGCAGAGCATTCACAGCATAAAGATGAAGGAAATCGTGCTTTTTGCTGGTTTTTCGAACATTTCCGAACTGGTCATTGGTCCGTAAGTGGATAATATAGGCGGGCAATTCCACTGGTTGTGTAAAAAGGAGTACAGCCTGGCTATGGTTTCAACATCTTCTTCCCCCCCGCGCAGCGGCGTCTGGTATTTTTCTCAGGGCTGGAAACTGGTCTCCCTGCCGGGTATTCGACACTTCGTCATCCTGCCGCTGTTGATCAACATTATTCTGATGGGCGGCGCGTTCTGGTGGCTGTTCACAAAGCTGGAGAGCTGGATCCCGTCGCTGATGAGCCATGTGCCAAACTGGCTGCAGTGGCTTAACTACCTGCTCTGGCCGGTGGCGGTGATCTCCGTGCTGCTGGTGTTTGGCTACTTCTTCTCGACGATTGCCAACTGGATAGCCGCACCGTTTAACGGTTTGCTGGCGGAACAGCTGGAAGCGCGCCTTACTGGCGCAACACCGCCGGACACGGGCATATGGGGGATCATGAAAGACCTCCCTCGCATTATGAAGCGTGAATGGCAAAAGTTTGCCTGGTACCTGCCCCGCGCGATTGTGCTACTTATCCTCTATTTTGTGCCCGGCATTGGCCAGACGGTGGCACCGGTGCTGTGGTTCCTGTTCAGCGCCTGGATGCTGGCCATCCAGTACTGCGACTATCCGTTCGACAACCACAAGGTACCGTTTAAAGAGATGCGCACTGCCCTGCGCAGCCAGAAGGTTGCCAATATGCAGTTTGGTGCGCTGACCAGCCTGTTTACCATGATCCCCTTCCTGAATCTGTTCATTATGCCGGTTGCCGTCTGCGGCGCGACGGCAATGTGGGTGGACTGCTACCGTGCTAAGCACGCGTTATGGAAATAATGCAAAAATGTGTAAAGCAGGGGTGGCTTATGCCGCCCCTTATTCCATACTGATCCCCATTATTTCCTTGCAGTATATAGATATGCGAATTCCTTACTTCCCCCTACCTGCTTAGCAGGTATGCTGGGTCGGTATCCCAATTTCATACAGTTAAGGACAGGCCATGAGTAAGATTTATGAAGACAACTCGCTGACTATCGGTCATACGCCCCTGGTTCGACTGAACCGTATCGGTAATGGACGCATCCTGGCGAAGGTCGAATCACGTAACCCGAGCTTCAGCGTAAAATGCCGCATCGGTGCAAACATGATTTGGGATGCTGAAAAACGTGGCGTACTGAAGCCTGGCGTTGAGCTGGTGGAACCGACCAGCGGCAATACCGGGATCGCTCTGGCCTATGTTGCTGCCGCGCGCGGCTATAAGCTGACGCTGACCATGCCTGAAACCATGAGCATCGAGCGTCGTAAGCTGCTGAAAGCGCTGGGCGCGAACCTGGTGCTGACCGAAGGCGCGAAGGGCATGAAAGGTGCCATTCAGAAAGCCGAAGAGATTGTGGCCAGCGATCCGGCGAAATACCTGCTGCTGCAGCAGTTCAGCAACCCGGCAAACCCGGAAATTCACGAGAAGACCACCGGCCCGGAAATCTGGGAAGATACTGACGGCCAGGTTGACGTCTTTATCTCCGGCGTGGGTACCGGCGGTACGCTGACCGGCGTGTCACGCTATATTAAAGGCACGAAGGGTAAAAAAGATCTGATTACCGTTGCCGTTGAGCCGACTGACTCACCGGTTATCACCCAGGCGCTGGCGGGGGAAGAACTCAAACCTGGCCCGCACAAAATTCAGGGTATTGGCGCAGGCTTCATTCCGGGCAACCTGGATCTGAAGCTGATCGATAAAGTGATCACCATTACGAACGAAGAAGCCATCTCTACCGCGCGTCGCCTGATGGATGAAGAAGGTATTCTGGCGGGTATCTCTTCCGGTGCGGCCGTTGCGGCAGCGCTCAAGCTTCAGGAAGATGAAGCCTTTACCAATAAGAATATTGTGGTTATCCTTCCTTCCTCGGGTGAGCGTTACTTGAGCACCGCGCTGTTTGCCGATCTCTTCACTGAAAAAGAGCTGCAACAGTAGTGCCAGCATGTTAATAACGCGTAAAAAAGCACCTTTTCAGGTGCTTTTTTGTGGCCTGCTTCAAACTTTTACCCCTCCTGGCATTGCTTCACCCCGTAGGGTCTGGTATTTAAACCAGCAATTATTTTGATGCGTGAAATTAATCAGCGAATGAAATAGCCTTGCTGAATCGATTTTATGATTTGGTTCAAGTCTTGCTTTCGCTGCATAATGTTTAATGACGATCGAAACGTCAGCGCTAACAATACAGGCTAAAGTTCAGTCGCCAGGCTAGACTTTAGTTCCACAACACTAAACCTATAAGTTGGGGAAATACAATGTTCCAGCAAGAAGTTACCATTACCGCTCCGAACGGTCTGCACACCCGCCCTGCTGCTCAGTTTGTTAAAGAAGCAAAAGGCTTTTCTTCTGAAATCACTGTGACTTCCAACGGCAAAAGCGCGAGCGCAAAAAGCCTGTTCAAACTGCAGACTCTGGGTCTGACCCAGGGCACCGTTGTCACCATCTCTGCGGAAGGTGAAGACGAGCAGAAAGCAGTTGAGCATCTGGTAAAACTGATGGCTGAGCTCGAGTAAGTTTCCGGGTTCTTTTAAATATCAGTCACAAGTAAGGTAGGGTTATGATTTCAGGCATTTTAGCATCCCCGGGTATCGCTTTCGGCAAAGCACTGCTGCTGAAAGAAGACGAGATCGTCATCGACCGGAAAAAAATTTCTGCCGACAAGGTTGATCAGGAAGTTGAACGTTTTCTGAGCGGTCGTGCCAAGGCATCTGCGCAACTGGAAGCAATCAAAACTAAAGCTGGCGAAACTTTCGGTGAAGAAAAAGAAGCCATCTTCGAAGGGCACATCATGCTGCTCGAAGATGAGGAGCTGGAGCAGGAAATCATAGCCCTGATTAAAGATAAAGGCATGACGGCCGACGCGGCTGCGCATGAAGTTATCGAAGGTCAGGCAACTGCCCTGGAAGAACTGGATGATGAATACCTGAAAGAGCGTGCGGCTGACGTACGTGACATCGGTAAGCGCCTGCTGCGCAACATCCTGGGTCTGGCCATTATCGACCTGAGCGCAATTCAGGATGAAGTGATCCTGGTTGCCGCGGACCTCACCCCGTCTGAAACCGCACAGCTGAACCTGAAAAAGGTCCTCGGTTTCATCACCGACGCGGGTGGCCGTACCTCCCACACCTCTATCATGGCGCGTTCTCTGGAACTGCCTGCCATCGTGGGTACCGGTAGCGTCACCTCTCAGGTGAAAAACGGCGACTATCTGATTCTGGATGCCGTAAACAATCTGGTTTACGTCAACCCAACCAATGAAGAGATCGATAAACTGCGCGCGGTTCAGGAGCAGGTTGCGACTGAAAAAGCGGAACTCGCTAAGCTGAAAGACCTGCCAGCCATCACCCTGGACGGCCATCAGGTTGAAGTGTGCGCAAACATCGGTACCGTCCGCGACGTTGATGGCGCTGAGCGCAACGGTGCGGAAGGCGTAGGTCTCTATCGTACTGAATTCCTGTTCATGGACCGCGACGCACTGCCTACAGAAGAAGAGCAGTTTGCCGCGTATAAAGCCGTGGCTGAAGCGTGTGGCTCTCAGGCGGTTATCGTCCGTACCATGGACATCGGTGGCGACAAAGAGCTGCCGTACATGAACTTCCCGAAAGAAGAGAACCCGTTCCTGGGCTGGCGTGCAATCCGTATCGCGATGGATCGTAAAGAGATCCTGCGTGACCAGGTTCGCGCGATCCTGCGTGCCTCTGCGTTCGGTAAGCTGCGCATCATGTTCCCGATGATTATCTCTGTTGAAGAAGTGCGTGCACTGAAGAAAGAGATCGAAATCTACAAACAGGAACTGCGTGACGAAGGTAAAGCGTTTGACGAGTCAATCGAGATCGGCGTGATGGTGGAAACACCAGCGGCGGCGACCATTGCGCGTCATTTAGCCAAAGAAGTTGATTTCTTTAGTATCGGTACCAATGATTTAACGCAGTACACCCTGGCAGTTGACCGTGGTAATGATATGATTTCACATCTCTACCAGCCAATGTCACCGTCCGTACTGAACTTGATCAAGCAAGTTATTGATGCTTCTCATGCAGAAGGTAAATGGACTGGCATGTGTGGTGAGCTTGCAGGCGACGAACGTGCTACACTTCTGTTGCTGGGTATGGGTCTGGACGAATTCTCTATGAGCGCCATTTCCATCCCGCGCATTAAGAAGATTATCCGTAACACGAACTTCGAAGATGCGAAGGTGTTAGCAGAGCAGGCTCTTGCTCAACCGACAACGGACGAGTTAATGACGCTGGTTAACAAGTTCATTGAAGAAAAAACAATCTGCTAATCCACGAGATGCGGCCCAAATTACTGCTTAGGAGAAGATCATGGGTTTGTTCGATAAACTGAAATCTCTGGTTTCTGATGATAAGAAAGACTCCGGAACTATTGAGATTGTTGCTCCGCTCTCCGGCGAGATCGTCAACATCGAAGACGTGCCGGATGTAGTGTTTGCTGAGAAAATCGTTGGTGATGGCATTGCTATCAAACCAACTGGCAACAAAATGGTTGCTCCAGTTGACGGCACCATCGGTAAAATTTTTGAAACCAACCATGCGTTCTCTATCGAATCTGATAGCGGTATCGAACTGTTCGTTCACTTCGGTATCGACACCGTTGAACTGAAAGGCGAAGGCTTCAAACGTATCGCGGAAGAAGGCCAGCGTGTGAAAGTTGGCGACCCGGTGATTGAATTCGATCTGCCACTGCTGGAAGAAAAAGCCAAGTCTACCCTGACTCCGGTTGTTATCTCCAACATGGACGAAATCAAAGAACTGATCAAACTGTCTGGCAGCGTCACCGTGGGTGAAACCCCGGTTATCCGCATCAAGAAGTAATTCTTGCCGCACAGTAAAATGGCGCCTTCGGGCGCCATTTTTGTTTATGCCGGCAGGATAAGCTCGTCGTAGCCTTTCGACTGGGTATAGAGCATCACGTCCGTCACCCGATCGCCAGCCATGCGAATGGCATCGGCAACGGTTTTCCCCTCAACAATGCCGCTCACCAGTTCTGAACAGAACAGATCGCCCGTCCCTTTCAGATCGGTTTCTACCCGCGGATGCGCACTGACGGTAACGCCCTCGCGGGTGACCAGCACCACGTGGATGTTTTGCGGGTCGTCAGCGACCGGCGCACTGGTGATCGCCACCCATTTCAGGCTCTCAGAGAGCAGTCCCTGTGCCGCCGCGATGGCGCTTTCCGGCGTGCGGCACGGTTTGCCGCTTAGCACTTCCAGCTCATAGACGTTTGGCGTGATCCCTTGCGCCAGCGGCAGCAGGTGCTCCCGATACGCCTCGGGGATCTCGGGTTTCACGTACATTCCGCTGTCGATATCGCCGATAACCGGGTCGACCAGCACCAGCAGGTCAGGATGCTGCGCTTTGACCGCCTTCAGCCACTGCGCCAGCAGGACGATCTGGCTGGCATTTCCCATATAGCCGGTAGTGACCGCCTTAAGCTCGCGCAGGATCTCGCGCTCTTCCAGCGCCTTCAGGTAGCCGCTGAACCACTCGTCGGGGATCACGCCGCCGTAGAACGTGTCATAGTGTGGCGTGTTGCTGAACAGTACCGTTGGCACGGCGGTGACGTTCAGCCTGTGGGTTCGTATATTCGGCACCGCGATGCTGTTTCCCACGCTGCCATACACCACCTGCGACTGCACCGCGACAATATCGGTTTGCTGCGCCCGGGTATTATCCCGGAATAGAATCATCTCCATGACGCTTAAATTCCCGCCCCCTGCGAATAACTCTCTTCACCAAAGACGCCGGTAGACAGATAGCGATCGCCGCGATCGCAAATAATCGCCACCACCACCGCGCCCGGGTTTGCCTGCGCCACCCGAATCGCGCCCGCTACCGCGCCGCCCGAGCTGACGCCGCAGAAGATGCCTTCGCGCACGGCCAGCTCACGCATAGTATTTTCCGCCTCGCGCTGGTGAAGATCCAGCACCTGGTCCACAAGCTGCGCATTAAAGATGCCGGGCATATACTCCGCCGGCCAGCGGCGAATGCCCGGAATGCTGCTCCCCTCTTCCGGCTGCAGGCCGACAATGGTGACGGCTTTATCCTGCTCGCGCAGAAAACGCGATACCCCGGTAATGGTGCCGGTGGTGCCCATGCTGGAGACAAAATGGGTGATTCGCCCGTCGGTTTGCTGCCAGATTTCCGGGCCGGTGGTGGTGTAGTGGGCGTAAGGGTTGTCCGGGTTATTAAACTGATCGAGCAGTTTACCTTCACCGCGCTCGGCCATTTCTAACGCTAGGTCGCGCGCGCCTTCCATCCCCTGCTCTTTGGTCACCAGAATCAGCTCGGCTCCGTAGGCACGCATCGCGGCGCGGCGCTCCTGGCTCATGTTATCCGGCATCAGCAGCTTCATGCGGTAGCCTTTCAGCGCCGCAATCATGGCCAGGGCGATACCGGTGTTGCCGCTGGTGGCTTCAATCAGCACGTCGCCCGGCTTAATCTCGCCGCGCTTTTCGGCCTGGACGATCATCGACAGCGCGGCACGGTCTTTCACCGACCCCGCCGGGTTATTACCTTCGAGTTTGACCCAGATTTCGCTGCCGTTGTCTGGCCCCATGCGCTGAAGCTTGACCAGAGGCGTGTTGCCGATGGTATGTTCGAGTGTATTCACGATTTTTACTCAATAAAAAAGCCGGGTTGCGCGCAGCGATCCCGGCCTACAAGACACAGTTTTAGCTGTATGCCCGGTCAGCGCAGCGCCACCGGGCGATAAACATCCTAATAAACTATCAGGCTGACTCCGCCAGAGCAATATCCTCGCGCGTCTCGATGCGTTCCTTGCCGTGATAAATACGGGCATGCTGTAGACCGACAAACAGGCGTTCTCCCCGATGCGGCGGGACGTCGTCGCGCATGACCACCGTCAGCGGCTCGGTATACCAGCCCAGCGGCTGTACCACCAGTTGGGTATAGTGCCCTTTAGGGCTCGCTTCCAGCACCTGCACCGGCAGCGGTGAATCCAGGCTGGTTCGACGGCTCACATCCACTTCCCACGGACGCAGGAACAGATCGACCGGCCCCTGATGCGCGGAGGTATAGCCCAGCGGCCAGCGGTGCGCGCCGACGTGGAACTGTCCGCCGCGAATGGTGCCCTGCAGACGGTTCACCTCGCCCATAAACTCCAGCACGAAGCGGGTCGCCGGTTCACGCCAGAGTTGTTCCGGCTCGTCAACCTGCTCAATGTTGCCCTGACTCATGACCACAACGCGATCCGCGACTTCCATCGCCTCTTCCTGGTCGTGGGTCACAAAGACGCTGGTGAATTTCAGCTCTTCATGGAGCTGACGCAGCCAGCGGCGCAGCTCTTTACGCACCTGCGCATCCAGCGCGCCAAAGGGTTCATCCAGCAGCAGAATTTGCGGCTCAACGGCCAGCGCGCGCGCCAGCGCCACGCGCTGTTTCTGCCCGCCGGACAGCTGGGCCGGGAAACGGTCCGCCAGGTGAGCCAGCTGCACCATCTCCAGCAGTTTGGTCACTTTCGCCTTAATGGTTGCCGCATCCGGGCGTTCGCGACGCGGCAGCACGGTGAGGCCAAACGCAATGTTGTCAAACACGGTCATGTGGCGGAACAGCGCGTAGTGCTGGAACACAAAGCCCACTTTACGATCGCGGGCGTGCAGGCGGCTCACGTCGGTACCGTGGAAGCGGATGTGCCCGCTGGTCTGATGCTCAAGCCCGGCGATAATACGCAGCAGCGTGGTTTTGCCGGAGCCAGACGGCCCCAGCAGCGCCACCATTTGTCCGGAAGGGATATCCAGCGAGATATCATTCAGCACCTGGGTGCGACCAAAAGACTTCTTAATATTGGCAATCTCAATGCTCATGATTTCCCTCCTGATGCAGACGTTTTTCCTGATTTTCTAAACGCCACTGCACCACACTCTTCAAAAACAGGGTCAAAATAGCCATCAGCGTCAGCAACGCTGCGGCAGTAAAGGCGCCGATGGTGTTGTAGTCCTGCTGCAGCAGTTCAATCTGGAGCGGCAGCGACAGGGTTTCACCGCGAATGGATCCGGAAACAACGGAAACAGCACCGAACTCGCCAATCGCGCGGGCGTTGGTCAGCACCACGCCGTAAAGCAGTGCCCAGCGAATGTTCGGCAGCGTCACGCGACGAAACATTTGCCAGCCTGAAGCCCCCAGCAGCACCGCCGCTTCATCTTCGTTGCTCCCCTGGCTTAACATCACCGGCACCAGCTCACGCACCACGAACGGACAGGTCACGAAGATGGTAACCAGCACCATGCCTGGCCAGGCGAACATGATCTGCAGGTTATGCGCATCCAGCCAGCCGCCCAGCGGGCCGTTGGAGCCGTAGAAGAGCAGGTACACCAGACCGGCCACCACAGGCGACACGGCAAACGGAATATCCAGCAGGGTCAGCAGCAGCTGACGTCCCGGGAAGTTAAAGCGCGTCACCAGCCACGCCAGCAGGGTACCAAACACCAGGTTCACCGGAACGGTAATCAGGGCAATCAGCACGGTCAGCCAGATGGCGTGCAGCATATCCGGGTTCGCCAGGTTTTCCAGCGCGGGCATCAGGCCCTTGCTGAACGCCTGAACGAAGATATAAATCGTCGGCACGACGAGAATGAGGGCGGACACCAGCACGCCCGCCCCAATCAGAAACCATTTACCCCAGTTGATGCGGGGCGCATCGTATCGCTTCAATTGCGTAACTTCCGCCATCAGTGACCTACCACACGTCGACCAAAGCGACTTTGCAGAGTGTTAATCGAGTACAGCAGCAGCAGCGAGGCCGCGAGGATCACCGAAGCAATCGCGCTCGCCGCCGGATAATCAAACTCCTGCAGGCGAATGAAAATCATCAGCGAGGTCACTTCCGTTTTCCAGGCGATGTTCCCGGCGATAAAAATCACCGCGCCGAACTCGCCGAGGCTGCGGGTAAACGACAGCGCGACGCCCGCCATCAGCGCCGGAGACAGCTCCGGCAGCACCACCTTGCGGAAGCTCTGCCAACGCGTGGCGCCCAGCGTTTCCGCCGCTTCTTCGTATTCCGGACCTAACTCTTCCAGCACCGGCTGCACGGTACGCACCACAAACGGGATGCTGGTAAAGGCCATCGCCACCGCGATACCGAGCCAGGTATAGGTCACCTTGATGTCAAATTTCGCCAGCCACTCGCCGTACAGCCCGTTCACGGAGAAAAGCGACGCGAGGGTTAAGCCGGCGACCGCCGTCGGCAGCGCAAACGGCAGATCCATCAGGGCGTCAAGCAGCGTGCGGCCCGGGAAGCGATAGCGGGTTAAAATCCATGCCATCAGCAGACCAAACACGCCGTTAAAAATGGAGGCGACAAACGCCGACAGCAGCGTCACCTTATAGGCCGCCACCACCTGGGGGTTAGTGACCACGTCCCAGTACTGCGCCCAGCTCATCTGCGCAAGCTGCATCACCAGGGCGCTGAGCGGCAACAGCAGGATCAGGCAAACGAACAGCAGGCTGGTCCCGAGGCTTAAGGTAAAGCCCGGCAGCACGCGTTTAGTCGATACTGCAAACATTACTTATGCCCCGCCGCCAGCAGTTTGTCTAACTCACCGCCGCTGGCAAAATGCGTTTTCATCACGTCTGGCCAGGAGCCAAAATGATCTTCCACGCGGAACAGCGCGGTCTGCGGGAATTTATCTTTCAGCTTGTTCATCACGTCCGGGTTGTTCACGCGGTAGTAGTAATCGGTAATGATGGTCTGCGCCTGACGGCTGTACAGGTAGTTGAGATAGGCTTTTGCCGCTTTCTCGGTGCCGTTTGCCTGCACGTTTTTATCCACCCATGCGACCGGGAATTCGGCCAGAATGTTGGTTTTCGGGATAACCACCTCAAAGCCCTGCGCTTCATACTGTTTGCGGATGTTGTTCACTTCCGACTCGAAGCTGATCAGCACATCGCCCAGACCGCGCTCTGCGAAAGTCGTGGTCGCCCCGCGGCCGCCGGTATCAAACACTTCGACGTTTTTCAGGAACTGGGTCATGAACTGCTCGGTTTTGGCTTTATCGTTACCGTCAGCCTTGTCCGCCGCGCCCCACGCCGCTAAATAGGTGTAACGCGCGTTACCGGAGGTTTTTGGGTTCGGGAAAATGAGTTTCACGTCGGAACGCACCAGGTCGCTCCAGTCGTGGATATTCTTCGGATTGCCCTTGCGCACCAGGAAACCCATGGTGGAATAGAACGGCGAGCTGTTGTTCGGCAGACGGCTCTGCCAGTCCGCCGGGATGAGCTTGCCTTTGTCATGCAGGATCTGCACGTCAGTGACCTGGTTGTAGGTCACCACATCCGCTTTCAGCCCCTGGAGAATGGCCAGCGCCTGCTTGGACGAACCGGCGTGGGACTGCTTGATGGTCAGCTTATCGCCGTTATTGTCTTTCGCCCACTGCTGTTCGAACGGGGGGTTAAGGGCGGCAAACAGCTCGCGGGAGACGTCATACGAACTGTTCAACAGTTCAGTCGCCTGCGCCTGTGCCACCAGCAGTAAACCTGCCAGCGCCAGAGTTCCTTTTTTCAGTACAGTAACGGCCATTGCGCACCCTTATAAATGTGATGACTATCTTATAGTCATAATATTTATAACGGGGATGAAAGGAGTAACGGTTTTATATACCGTTTGGTGATTTAGAAGCAGAAAAGGGAATAAGGGGCAGGGAAAATTGCCGGGTAGCGCTAACGCTTACCCGGCCTACGTATGGAGAGCGGTTTTACAGCGCCAGCAGACGCTCAACGGACGGCGCGAAGTAGTAGCCGCCGGTCACCGGTTTGGTGAAGCGCAGCATGGCGTCGCGCTTGCCGTCGGTATCGCCGAACATGCTCAGCAGTTGCTGTTCAATATTATACAGGCGCGCGCAGTAGGCGCAGAAGTAGAGGCCGTGCGTGCCGCTTGCCGTGCCGTACGGCAGGCTCTGGCGGACAATCTTCAGTCCTTTACCGTCTTCCTTGAGGTCAACGCGGGTCAGGTGCGAGGTGACCGGACGGTCATCACCGTCGATCTCTTCGTTGGCCTCTTTCGTACGGCCAATCATCATCTCCTGGTCGTGCACGCTCATGCGGTTAAGCTGCTTGAGGTTATGCTCCCAGCGCTGCACGAACACGTAGCTGCCGCCCGCGTCCACGCCGTCTTTGATTACCGCGACTTCACGACGCGTCTCTTCACCCGCCGGGTTTTCCGTTCCGTCGACGAAGCCGCTCAGATCGCGCTCTTCGACCCAGCGGAAACCGTGAACCTCTTCCTGCACCTCAATGCTGTCGCCAAAGGCCGCCACCGCAGCCTGGGCAACGGAGAAGTTCACGTCGTGACGCAGAGAAAGAATGTGGATCAGCACGTCGTACTGGGTCGCCGGAGCCAGGCCTTTGCCGTAAGGGGTGAAGTCTTTCAGCTCTTCCGCCCCTTCCCCGCCGCTCAGCTGACGCCAGACGTTATTGCCAAACGCAACGACGGCGCCGAGGTGGGCTTCCGGGAATTTGGCCTGGAAGGTCGCCAGTTTATCAATAAACGCTTTGCTGGCCGCACGCAGGGCATCCACGTCCCCTTTGACATTGGCTTCAATCCAAATCGCCGCGCGGCAATGTTCTGGCAAAATGCCACTCTGAACCTGAGACATCGCTCCTCCTGAAATAAAGATGCCACGTCAGCGTGGCATTGATGGCGGCTATTATACCCGGATTTCAGCGAGGCGGTTTGTTCAGACGCAAATTACTGCTTCCAGAGTATTTTGCTCACCTTCCAGCTCTTCAGCGTGTCGTCAGACGGCATCAACCCTTCCGGACCGCTCCAGGTGCCGGTAAAAACATAGCTGATGTGCTGGCTGCCTTCCGCCTTACACTCCACTGCAACCTTGTCGTCGGATGGCGCGCTGGAGCAGTTGCCAAAGGCCTGCTTATAAAGATCGCTAAACGGGGTCCCGACCTTCACGCCGCTGGCGGTCGGAATATCTTCGTCCATCACCGCGATCCGGTTTACCGTGCCTTTGTCACCGTTGATCACCAGTGCCAGCTTATCGCCCTTCAGCGCTTCGTAATAGCGCACTATATTGCCATTCTCTGTTTTCATGCCGCTGCGCAGGCGGTAATCGCTGCTGAGCGCATCCTGAATAGCATTCTGATCCAGCGCCGTCGCGGCGGTAATTTTCCCCACGCCCTGCTCGGTCACTTCCGTTGATGAGCCAAACCAGTTCCACGGATACGCGGCGGACCAGTTAATGGAGGAGAGCGTCGAACAGCCGGTCAATGCCAGCGGGAGAGCGCATAAGAGTAAACGCAGCGATTTCATTGAAACGTCCTTACGTGTTAAATCAACGCTTGTTGGAGTGCGACATCGGCAAAAAGTGCCGCATTAATCATCCTGCGGCGCAAAACAGGCGCGAAGGCGCGGGTTGGTCAGCAGCCACAGCAGCGCCACAATATCGGCAACCACCAGCGCAACGCCGATGCCCGTCAGCGGTTCACCGTACCACCAGAGTACCGGCTGCCAGAAGAGCAGCGCAATCTGGGCAAGGATCAGCAGCCCACGAAGCGCGCGCCACAAACGCGGGATCGTATGCCGTCGGCCGCTGCATAAGAAAGCCACCACCGCCGGTACGCCCGGCAGCAAGCCGAGCCAGAAGGCATCGTGATCGGGATAAAAGAGCGTCAGCAGCGTGTCGCCCTGCCCGCGCGACGCGGCGGCCATCACGAACAGCACCCAGGTCCGGGCCTGGAGCAGCAGAACGCACCAGAATAAAAAGGGCAGCCTGACGCGCCCCTGCGCGTCATAGTCTGCCGGATGGATCTCAGTACTCTTCATCTTCGATGAGACGCTTCCCTAAATTCAGCACGTAAGCGTGTACGTAGCCCAGGCGTTCATACATGCCCAGCACCACGTCGTTATCTTCCCGCACCATGATCTGGATTTTCGGACAGCCGCGGGCGATCAGCTTCTTCTCGAGCCGGTTGAGCAGCGCATTGGCGATGCCGCGACCACGGTATTCCGGGTGCACGCCCAGATAATAGGCCGAGCCGCGATGGCCGTCGTAACCGCCCATGACCGTCCCCACGACCTCGCCATTGACTTCCGCGACCAGAAACAGACTGACGTCGTGATTCACCTTACGTTCGATATCCATTTCCGGATCGTTCCACGGACGCAGCAGATCGCAGCGCTCCCAAAGGGTGATCACCTCTTCGAAATCTTCCTGGCGAAAAACGCGTATCTCCATGGTATTAACCGCCTTTTCGGGTTTAAAAACAGTGATTATGGCGCGAACCACGCCTTTAGCCAATAACCGGGGAAAATCTCGCCAAAATTTGGCATAATGTCACTTTGTCACGTATTGAAATGAAAAGTAAAACAATTCTCACTATGGACTGTCGTAACACTAAACGCGATACGATATAACACCAGGACCCCATTTTTTAGTATTCAGGCCGCATGAGCACATTCAAACCATTAAAAGCACTCACATCGCGTCGTCAGGTTCTCAAAGCGGGGCTGGCGGCCTTAACGTTAACGGGCATCGCAAAGCAGGCTCAGGCGAAAAACGAGAGCACGCTCAAAACCAGTAACGGACACAGCAAACCGAAAACGAAAAAGCCGGGCGCGAAGCGTCTGGTGATGCTCGACCCGGGCCACGGCGGTATTGATACCGGCGCCATCGGCAAAAACGGGTCGAAAGAAAAACACGTCGTGCTGGCGATTGCAAAAAATGTGCGGGCGATTTTACGCAGCAACGGCATTGACGCCCGCCTGACGCGCTCTGGCGACACCTTTATTCCGCTGTATGACCGCGTAGAGATCGCCCACCAGCACGGGGCGGATCTGTTTATGTCGATTCACGCCGACGGCTTTACCAACCCGTCAGCCGCCGGCGCCTCGGTGTTTGCGCTTTCCAACCGCGGCGCCAGTAGCGCCATGGCGAAATACCTCTCCGATCGCGAAAACCGGGCGGATGAAGTCGCCGGGAAGAAAGCCACTGACAAGGACCACCTGCTACAGCAGGTGCTGTTCGACCTCGTGCAGACGGATACGATCAAAAACAGCCTGACGCTCGGCTCGCATATTCTGAAAAAGATTAAGCCGGTGCATCGACTGCACAGTAAAGGCACCGAGCAGGCGGCGTTCGTGGTGCTGAAATCACCGTCCATCCCGTCCGTGCTGGTGGAAACCTCGTTCATTACCAACCCGGAAGAGGAGCGACTCCTCGGCACCGCGGCATTTCGTCAGAAGATTGCCAACGCCATCGCTTCCGGCATTATCAGTTACTTCAACTGGTTCGATAACCAAAAAGCGCACTCCAGGAAACGTTGATGAAACCCAATGCTCAACTGGTCAAAACGTTCCTGCTGCAGCTGCAGGATGAGATTTGCCAGAAACTGGCCGCCGCAGACGGCGGAGAATTTCAGGAAGATACCTGGCAGCGCGAGGCCGGTGGCGGCGGGCGCAGCCGCGTGCTGCGTAACGGCGGCATCTTTGAACAGGCCGGGGTGAATTTTTCCCACGTTCATGGCGACGCCATGCCCGCGTCTGCGACGGCACATCGTCCTGAGCTTGCGGGCCGCAGCTTCGAAGCGATGGGCGTCTCGCTGGTGGTGCATCCGCACAACCCGTTTGTGCCGACCAGCCACGCCAACGTGCGTTTTTTCATTGCGGAAAAGCCGGGGGCCGATCCGGTCTGGTGGTTTGGCGGCGGTTTCGACATGACGCCCTACTACGGCTTCGAAGAGGATGCCGTGCACTGGCACACCACCGCGCGGGACCTTTGTCTGCCGTTTGGCGAAGACGTTTACCCGAAATATAAAAAGTGGTGCGACGACTACTTTTACCTGAAGCACCGCGACGAGCAGCGCGGCATCGGCGGGTTGTTCTTTGACGACCTCAACACGCCTGATTTTGATACCGCGTTCAGCTTTATGCGCGCGGTAGGTGAAGGCTATACCGACGCCTATCTGCCCATCGTCGAACGCCGTAAAAACACCGACTACGGCGTGCGCGAACGTGAGTTCCAGCTCTACCGCCGCGGGCGCTACGTGGAGTTCAACCTTGTGTGGGATCGCGGGACGCTGTTTGGCCTGCAGACCGGCGGGCGCACGGAGTCGATTCTGATGTCGATGCCGCCGCTGGTGCGCTGGGAGTACTGCTACGAGCCAAAAGAAGGCAGCCCGGAGGCTGCCTTAAAAGAGTTTATTCAGGTTCGGGATTGGGTGTAACTGCCGGATGGCGCTGCGCTTATCCGGCCTACTCAACCCGTAGGTCGGGTAAGCGAACGCGCCACCCGAGACGCAGCAATTACAGCGGCTGCGTCTGCGCCTCAACCACCGCCAGCGCCACCATATTCACGATACGGCGCACGGAGGCAATCGGCGTTAACACATGCACCGGTTTTGCCACGCCCATCAGCACCGGTCCTACGGTCACCCCTTCAGAACTGGAGACGCGCAGCAGGTTATAGCTGATACGCGCCGCTTCCACGTTCGGCATAATCAGGATATTTGCCGATCCCTTCAGCGGGCTGTCCGGCATACGTTCGTTACGGATGCTCTCCACCAGCGCTGCATCGCCGTGCATTTCCCCGTCAATCATCAGCTCCGGCGCGCGCTCGCGCACCAGCGCCAGCGTCTCACGCATTTTGCACGCCGCCGCCGATTTAGACGAACCAAAGTTAGAGTGCGACAGCAGCGCCACCTTCGGTTCGATACCAAAGCGACGCACGGTCTCGGCGGCCATCACGGTGATCTCCGCCAGCTCGTCCGGGGTGGGATCGTCGTTAACGTAGGTATCGGCAATAAAGGTGTTGCCGCTTGGCAGCAGCAGGGCGTTCATCGCCCCGGCGGTGTGCACGCCGTCGCGATAGCCGAAGATCTCCTGCACCACGCTAAAGTGCTCGTGGTAATCGCCGATGGTGCCGCAGATCAGCGCATCCGCCTCGCCGCGATGAACCATGATCGCGCCGATCACCGTCGTGTTGCTGATGACGGCTTTCTGCGCCTGCTCCTGGGTGATCCCCCGACGTTTCATGATCGCGTAGTATTCGCTCCAGTACTCTTTGAAGCGCGGATCGGATTCGTTGTTGACGATCTCGAAGTCGACGCCCGGCTTAATCTGCAGGCCCAGCTTCTGGATACGCATTTCGATCACGCTCGGACGACCAATCAGAATCGGCTTCGCCAGGCCTAAGGTGATCAGCTCCTGGGTGGCGTGCAGCACGCGCGCCTCTTCCCCTTCCGCCAGCACCACGCGCTTCGCGTCGGCGCGCGCCTGGGAGAAGATCGGCTTCATGAACAGGTTCGTTTTATAAACAAACTCGGTGAGTTTATCGACGTAAGCGTCGAAATCCTCAATCGGACGCGTCGCCACGCCGGAATCCATCGCCGCTTTGGCCACCGCAGGGGCAATTTTGACAATCAGACGCGGGTCGAACGGTTTTGGAATGATGTAGTCCGGGCCAAAGCTCAGATCCTGATCGCCATAGGCTGAGGCAACCACTTCGCTCTGCTCGGCGTGGGCCAGCTCCGCGATGGCGTGCACGGCGGCAAGCTTCATCTCTTCGTTGATTGCCGTCGCGCCGACGTCCAGCGCGCCGCGGAAGATGAACGGGAAGCAGAGCACGTTGTTGACCTGGTTCGGGTAGTCGGAACGCCCGGTACAGATAATGGCATCTTCACGCACCGCTTTCGCCAGCGGCGGCAGAATTTCCGGTTCCGGGTTGGCCAGGGCCAGGATCATCGGCGCGCGCGCCATCTTCTTCACCATCTCCTGGGTCAGCACCTTCGGACCCGAGCAGCCGAGGAAGATATCCGCGCCGTCGATCACGTCCTCAAGCGTGCGTTTACCGTCGTCTTCTACCGCATACGCCGCTTTGGTTTCCGCCATGTTCGGCTCGCGATCTTTGTAAATCACGCCCTTAGAGTCACAGACCACAATGTTGTGTTTCTGCATTCCCAGCGCCACCAGAAGGTTCATACAGGCGATGGCCGCGGCGCCTGCGCCCGACACCACCATGCGCACGTCGGAGAGATTTTTCTCCACCACGCGCAGGCCGTTGAGAATGGCGGCGGTGCTGATAATGGCCGTACCATGCTGGTCGTCATGGAACACGGGAATGTTCATACGCTCGCGCAGCTTCTGCTCGATATAGAAACATTCCGGCGCTTTAATGTCTTCCAGGTTGATCCCCCCGAAGGTCGGCTCCAGCGCGGCCACCACGTTGATGAATTTGTCAGGATCGAGCTCGTCCACCTCGATATCAAACACGTCGATACCGGCGAATTTCTTGAACAGCACCCCCTTGCCTTCCATCACCGGCTTACCGGCCAGCGCGCCGATGTTACCGAGACCCAGTACCGCCGTGCCGTTAGAGATCACGGCAACAAGGTTGCCACGCGCGGTATATTTGTAGGCCGCCAGCGGATCTTTTTCGATTTCCAGACACGGGGCCGCTACGCCCGGCGAATAGGCCAGCGCCAGATCGCGCTGGGTTGCCAGCGGTTTGGTTGGGGAGACCTGAATTTTGCCCGGGACAGGGAACTCGTGAAAATCGAGGGCACTCTGTTTCAACTGCTCATCCATCTTATTTATCCTTTCACGTATCGGTCAAAAGGGTGACGAAAGCGATCCGGTTGCACACCCTGGTGTGCCGCCTAGTATCGCCTCAGACTGCCTCCTAAACTTTGAAGGCTGCCAAACTCTCACCATCACACATTAAAAATTGTTATCAATTTATAACAGCCATGTTACCCGTCTCAAAAGCAATGCTTCCCCCGTCTGCTATGCTTTTTTGTTAAGTCCATCATGATTTTTCCAGAAGTGTGAACTAACGCACTCATCTAACTCTTTTATTTCCAAGGAGTAATCATTTATGAACCAGCTAGACGGCATCAAACAATTCACCACCGTGGTAGCCGACAGCGGCGATATCGAGTCGATTCGTCACTACCAGCCGGAGGATGCGACCACTAACCCTTCGCTACTGCTCAAGGCAGCCGGGCTTGCCCATTTTAGTCATCTGATTGATGACGCGATTGCCTACGGTAAGCAGCGCGGGAAAACGCAGGAGCAGCAGGTCGCCGAAGCCAGCGACAAGCTGGCGGTTAATTTTGGTGCGGAAATTCTTAAAAGCATTCCGGGGCGCGTCTCGACTGAAGTCGACGCCCGCCTCTCGTTCGATAAAGAAAAGAGCATTAATAAAGCGCGTCGTCTGGTGGAACTCTACCAGGAGCAGGGGATCGATAAATCACGCATTCTGATCAAGCTGGCGTCGACCTGGGAAGGCATCCGCGCCGCAGAGGTGCTGGAAAAAGAGGGGATTCACTGCAACCTGACGCTACTGTTCTCCTTTGCCCAGGCGCGCGCCTGTGCCGAAGCGGGCGTGTTCCTGGTGTCACCGTTTGTAGGCCGCATCTACGACTGGTACCAGGCGAAACAGCCGATGGATCCGTACGTGGTGGATGAGGACCCGGGGGTGAAATCGGTGCGCAATATTTACGACTACTACAAGCAGCATCGCTACGAAACCATCGTGATGGGGGCCAGCTTCCGCCGTACCGAGCAGATCCTTGCTCTGGCAGGCTGCGACCGCCTGACCATCTCCCCTAACCTGCTCAAAGAACTACAGGACAAAGAAGAGACGGTGATCCGCAAGCTGGTGCCAACCTCTACCGTTCTGCCAAAACCGAAAGCCATGACCGAAGCGGAGTTCCGCTGGGAGCACAATCAGGACGCAATGGCCGTGGAAAAACTGGCGGAAGGTATCCGTCTGTTCGCCGTCGACCAGCGCAAACTTGAAGATCTTCTCGCTGCCAAACTTTAACCTTGCCACGGAGTGAACTATGTCCCGTAAAGAGCTCGCCAATGCCATCCGCGCCCTCAGCATGGATGCCGTGCAGAAAGCCAATTCCGGCCACCCCGGCGCACCGATGGGCATGGCCGATATTGCCGAAGTGCTGTGGAACGACTTCCTGAAGCACAACCCCAACGATCCCACCTGGTATGACCGTGACCGCTTTATTCTCTCCAACGGCCACGCCTCGATGCTGCTCTACAGCCTGCTACACTTGTCCGGTTACGATCTGCCGCTTGAGGAGCTGAAAAACTTCCGCCAGCTGCACTCCAAAACCCCGGGACACCCGGAGATCGGCTATACGCCGGGCGTGGAGACCACCACCGGGCCGCTCGGTCAGGGGCTGGCAAATGCGGTCGGGCTGGCGATTGCCGAACGTACGCTGGCGGCACAGTTCAACCAGCCGGACCACGAGATTGTCGATCACTACACCTATGTGTTTATGGGTGACGGCTGTCTGATGGAGGGGATCTCCCACGAGGTCTGCTCCCTGGCGGGCACCCTGGGGCTGGGCAAGCTGATCGGGTTCTACGATCACAACGGCATCTCCATCGACGGGGAAACCGAAGGCTGGTTCACTGACGACACGGCAAAACGCTTCGAGGCCTACCACTGGCACGTGGTGCATGAGATCGACGGCCACGATCCTGAGGCGGTGAAAAAAGCGATTCAGGAAGCGCAGAGCGTGAAGGACAAACCGTCCCTGATTATCTGCCGCACGGTTATAGGCTTCGGCTCACCGAACAAGGCGGGCAAAGAAGAGGCGCACGGCGCGGCGCTGGGTGACGAAGAAGTGGCGCTGACCCGCCAGAAGCTGGGCTGGAAATACCCGCCATTTGAAATCCCGAAAGAGATCTACAGAGCCTGGGATGCCCGTGAAGCGGGTGAAAAAGCCCAGCACGCCTGGAACGAGAAGTTTGCCGCCTACAAAAAAGCGTACCCGGATCTGGCCGCCGAGTTTTCCCGCCGCATGAGCGGCGGTCTGCCGGAGGACTGGGACGATAAAACTCAGGCGCTGATTGAAAACCTGCAGTCCAACCCGGCAAAAATCGCCACCCGTAAGGCGTCGCAAAACACCCTGAATGCGATTGGCCCTCTTCTCCCTGAACTGCTGGGCGGCTCGGCGGATCTGGCACCGAGTAACCTGACCATCTGGTCGGGCTCGAAATCGCTGAAAGAGGACATTGCCGGGAACTATATCCACTACGGCGTGCGCGAGTTCGGGATGACCGCGATCGCCAACGGCATCGCTCACCACGGCGGCTTCGTGCCCTACACCGCCACCTTCCTGATGTTCGTCGAGTACGCCCGTAACGCGGCGCGCATGGCAGCGCTGATGAAGGCGCGGCAGATTATGGTCTATACCCACGACTCCATCGGTCTGGGAGAAGACGGTCCCACCCACCAGGCGGTTGAACAGCTGGCGAGCCTGCGCCTGACGCCAAACTTCAGCACCTGGCGTCCCTGCGATCAGGTCGAAGCGGCGGTGGGCTGGAAGCTGGCGGTAGAACGCCATAACGGCCCGACGGCACTGATTCTGTCACGCCAGAACCTGGCGCAGATAGAGCGCACGCCGGAGCAGGTGAAAAACATCGCTCGCGGCGGCTATATTCTGAAAGACAGCGGCGGCAAGCCGGACGTGATCCTGATTGCGACCGGTTCAGAGGTGGAAATCACGGTGAAAGCGGCGGAGAAACTGACCGCCGAAGGCCACGCGGTGCGGGTCGTCTCCCTGCCTTCCACGGATATCTTTGACGCCCAGGACGAGGCGTACCGGGAATCGGTCCTGCCGTCCAGCGTCACGGCGCGCGTGGCGGTGGAGGCCGGTATTGCCGACTACTGGTACAAGTATGTCGGGCTCAAAGGAGCGATTGTGGGCATGCGGGGCTACGGTGAGTCCGCTCCTGCCGATAAGCTGTTCCCGTACTTCGGCTTTACGGTTGAGAACGTGGTGGAGAAGGCGCTGAGCGTGCTGTAGTGCGGCCTGCGTTGCCGGGTGGCGCTATCGCTTACCCGGCCTACGGCTCGGTTTTTTGTAGGCCGGGTAAGGTGAAGCCGCCACCCGGCACATTGCCACAGACCGCAAGATTTGTAGGCCGGGTAAGGCGAAGCCACCACCCGGTACATTGCCACAGACCGCAAGATTTGTAGGCCGGGTAAGGCGAAGCCGCCACCCGGCACATTGCCACAGACCGCAAGATTTGTAGGCCGGGTAAGGCGAAGCCACCACCAGGCGCATTGCCACAGACCGCAAGATTCTTAGGCCGGGTAAGGCGAAGCCGCCCCCCGGCACATTGCCACAGACCACATGATTCGTAGGCCGGGTAAGGCGAAGCCACCACCCGGTACATTGCCACAGACCGCAAGATTTGTAGGCCGGGTAAGCGACTGCGCCACCCGGCTAAAAGCTACCGCGTGATCCACAGCGTGGGCCAGGCGTCTGGCCCGTTCCAGTTATCGCAGCTGGGTTCCTCAGCATAACGCACCAGGCGGAAACGCTGGCCGTCAAACCGCCAGCGCGTCTGGAACCCACAGTCGCCCATACCGCGCCCCAGCGAGAGCGTGGTCAGCTCGCGCGTCTTCTCATCAAAGCTGGCGTTCATCAACTCTATTTCGCTGCTGTCGCTTGACGGCGTAAACGGCAGACGCAGCCTGACGCTGCGGGCAGAGAACGGTTTCTTACGTGACACCAGCCACGCCAGATCGACGGTGTTATAGGCCCCCGCCTCGCAGCTGACGATCAGCAGCGCCTTGTCATCGGTTAACGCGGTGACGCGCACTTCCCGGCGGTTAGGATCCAGCGAGCACTGGCTGCTGTTCATCCTGCCGGTGCCATAATCCAGCAGGTCGTTCAGTTCGGCATGGGAAAGCGGTGTTGGGGTAGGATTAACGGTCGCCACCTTTTTCAGGGCGGGTGCGGGCGGTACGCTTAACGGCGGATCGTCACCTTTTCTGATCCACGCGGTTTCACTGCCCACGCGCTTTTGCTGCGCATCAATGAACAGCAGCGCGGCTTTCAGACCGCTCAGAGATATCACCTGCTTACCGCCGCGAAGGGTCAGGGCCTTCCCTTCCTGGATATTTTTCAGAAAGGCGGTGATGGTGGCCGCATCGTCCGTTTTCAGATGCCAGGGCGTCAGCTGCCAGCGCTGTTTGTCCAGCTTCAGGGGAATATTATCCAGCAGCAGCCGGGGGGCAATCTCAGGCTCTTTCACGGAAGGCGTATCAAGCCCGCCGAGATCGATACGCAGCGTGGCATCCGTTTTCGCCCCGGCGCTTCGGGTGAGCGTCATGACCAGACCACGGTGTTCGCCCGTGTTGCGGGCAAGGCAAAAGTTCTGGTTATTGCAGGTCACCTGCCAGTCAGAAAAGGCTTGCTGCGCGGGTGCAGCCCGCACCTGCGGCGCGAGGAGCACATAAAACAGGGAAAATAAAAAGACGCTGTAGCGCATGAATGGCACAATCCCGGAACGAAAACGCGTAACTGGGCAGTATCTTCGTGTTCCCGCCGGGGTTGCTCAATCGGATTTATCAGATATACCCGAAAAATAGGCTATATCCGTTCGAAAGGGGTATTCATCAGCCCGGTCGTCTGTAAATACTGCAGTAATATCACCGCCTTACCATCCCTGATTTCGCCTGAACGCACCATCTCCAGCGCCCGGGCAAAAGGAAGCTCCAGCACTTCGATATCTTCATCCTCTACGCCGCCGCCCCGGTGAGTGCGCTGCGCGTCGTTGTATTCCGCGATGAAGAAATGGACAATTTCCGTCACGCCGCCCGGCGACATAAACAGCTCGAAGACCTTTTTGACCTCGCCCACTTCGAAGCCGGTCTCTTCGACGGCCTCTTTGCGGATGCAGACTTCCGGCTCATCGTCATCGAGCAGGCCCGCGCAGGTTTCAATCAGACGTCCGTCCGGGTTGCCATTGACCCATGTTGCCACCCTGAACTGGCGGATCAGCACCACGCTCTGCTTTTCACGATTATAGAGCAGGATAGTTGCCCCGTTGCCGCGGTCGTAGACCTCGCGCCTGTGGCGGATCACTTCACCGTTGTTACGCGTCAGATCGTAGGTGATGTTACGCAGGACAAAGTAGTTTTCAGAGAGAATTTTGTCTTTGATAACGTCTATTTTCAGGGTCATACGGGCTCCACGACACAATGAGTCGTCCTATACTACGCCGTGAATCCCGCTTTGTCGCCCGCCGGATTAATGATGCTGTGGCGCATTACCTCCCAGCCAGTCGAGTATTCCTTGCGCGGCATGACGTCCTTCCGCCATCGCGGTCACCACCAGATCCGCGCCGCGTACCGCATCGCCCCCGGCGAAGATCTGCGGGTTGGTCGTCTGGTAACGGTAGCGGCTTTCGACCGAGGCCACGATCCGTCCCCAGTCGTCTGTTTCAACCCCCTGCGCCTGCAGCCAGGGCATCGCGTGAGGATTAAAACCAAACGCCATGATGACCGCATCCGCGGCCATCACAAACTCGCTGCCCGCCACCGGAACGGGCCGACGCCGTCCCTGCGCATCCGGTTCACCGAGCACGGTTCGCAGCATCCGGATACCGTTGACCTTACCGTTCGGATCCAGCGTCAGCTCAACCGGCTGAACGTTAAACTCAAACGCGGCCCCCTCTTCTCTGGCGTTCTTCACCTCTTTCTTCGAGCCTGGCATGTTGGCCTCATCCCGACGATAGGCGCAGGTGACGTTTGCCGCCCCGTGGCGTAACGCAGTACGGACGCAGTCCATCGCGGTGTCGCCTCCGCCCAGCACCACCACGTTCAGGCCACGGGTGTCGATGAACGGTTCGCTGGCCGTCGCCTCCAGCCCCATAACATGCCGCGTGTTGCCCACCAGGAAAGGCAGCGCGTCGTAGACCCCTGGCGCGTCCTCGTTCGGGATACCCGCCTTCATCGAACGATAGGTTCCCACCCCAATAAACAGGGCGTCGTAATCGTGCTTTAGCTGTGACATCGACACGTCCTGGCCCACCTCGCAGTTCAGCTCAAAGCGGATCCCCATCGCGGTAAATATCTCTCTGCGCCGCGCGAGCAGCGATTTGTCGAGCTTAAATGCCGGGATGCCAAAGGTCAGCAAACCGCCGATCTCCGGATGCCGGTCATAGACCGTCACGCTCACGCCGTGGCGCGCCAGCACGTCGGCGCACGCCAGCCCGGCGGGCCCCGCGCCGACAATCGCGACACGTTTACCTGACGGCGTGACGGCGGACATATCCGGCCGCCAGCCCATCGCCAGCGCCCGATCGGCGATATAGCGCTCAATGTTGCCGATGGTCACGGCGCCCGCCGCTTCACGCAGCGTGCAGGCCCCCTCGCATAGCCGGTCCTGCGGACAGACGCGGCCGGTAATTTCAGGTAAACAGTTGGTCTGATGAGAAAGCTCAGCCGCGCCGGTGATATCCTCCGCGTTGAGGCGCTCAATCCACTGCGGAATGTGGTTGTGTAGCGGGCAGGTCCATTCGCAAATGCTGTGCTCGCCGCACTTCAGGCAGCGCGACGCCTCGCGGGCGGCCTGTTCGGCCCGGAACGGCAGGTAAATTTCGCTAAAATGGCTCACGCGTTCGACGGCAGCCAGCTTGTCGGGCTCGCCGCGAGGCGCCGTCGCCTGCATCTGCTGCAGTTTGGTACGCGGCGCGTCCACGCTGACGGCCTCCGCATCATGCCAGGGTTGCGCCTCCAGGCAGGCCGTGCGCTGTCGGCGCGATTTCGCCAGATTATCCAGCACGGCAGGCGTCGCCAGGGAGAGGACATCTGCGGGGCAATTTTCGATACAGGCCGGGCCGTGTGGACGCGTCAGGCAGAGATCGCATTTATTCGCCGAGGCCTTCACGCTGCCATTGTCGAGCGGGGTGACGATAATCTCCATCGTGCCAAACGGGCAGGCCACCACGCAGGCCTTACAGCCGATGCATTTTTGTTGATTCACCTGTACGCTGTCATCGCATTTGCTGATGGCGCCGTTCGGGCAGCTTTGCGCGCAGGGTGCATTTTCGCAATGATGGCAGGTCACCGGGCGGCTCTTCTCGCCGGATCTCAGGACCGTGATACGGGGATGAAAATGGCGCTCGCTCAGGACATGCTGCTCATCGTTGTGCGCCATCACGCAGGCCACTTCGCAGGCGCGACACCCAATGCACTGCTGGCTGTTAGCCATAATAAAACGATTCATAACCACACCTGTTTTTGGTTCAATAACCTTTCTCTTTATAAGAGTATGGTATTTACGCATCACGGTGCGATCGGGCAATGTTCAAATGCCCGGAACGCCCAATTATTTCCAGTGAACCTGTGGCAGATCAATTTTATTCAGAGAGCCGTTCTGTGACCGTTAAACGACCCGTTTCCGGAAGCCTTGCCTGGGCTTTCTTTTCGATCATTGCCCTATCCGTGCTCAGCAGCACCGTCGCGCTGCTGACGCTGGCCAGCAGCCAGCGCGATGCCGAAGCCATCAACATCGCTGGCTCACTGCGCATGCAGAGCTATCGTCTGGGCTACGAGATGCAGCGCAACAGCCCTTTCCTTGAGGCACATCGCGAGAGCTGGCAACAGACGCTCGGCGCGCCTGCCCTGCAGAAGCTGAACCGCTGGTACGTCCCGGACAATGTGAAAGCACGCTATCAGCAGCTGCATGTGGCCTGGCAGGAGATGGATGCGCACATCGCCCGCGGCGACAACGCGTGGTATCAACGCAATATTGAAGATTTTGTCGGCCGCATTGATGCCTTTGTGCTCGCCCTCCAGCACTACACCGAACATAAAATTCAGACGGTCACCCTGCTCTCGCTGGCTGGCGCACTCGGGATCCTGCTGCTGACGCTGTTTACCCTGCGACGCATCCGTCGTCAGGTGGTGCTGCCGCTGAACAACCTGGTGGCGGCCAGCGAACGCATTGAGCGCGGTGAGTTTGCCACCCCTGCGCCGGATAGCGCCCTGCCGAACGAGCTGGGCCAGCTTTCGCGTGCCTTTAACCACATGTCAGCCGAGCTCGATACGCTCTACCGTTCGCTCGAAGCCTCGGTTGCGGAAAAGACGCGGCACCTGCACGAAGCCCACCAGCAGCTCGACATGCTGTTCAAGTGCTCGCAGGCGCTCAATACCGGGCAGATAGACAGCCACTGTTTCCGGCATATCCTGCAGATTGTCCATGACTATACGCAGATGAATTATCTGGAACTGCGCACCAGCGACGACTGGCGGCTGTGTGAAGGGACGGAGGCTGAGGGTATCCCTCTGCAAAACCTGCCGGTACTGATGCAGGACACGCTCTACGGCGAGCTGCGCTGGCAAAGCAAGGCGGACAGTGTCCCCCTTCCGCTGATGAGAAGCGTGGCGACCATGCTCGGGCGCGGACTGTACTTTAACCAGGCGCAAAAGCATTACCAGCAGCTGCTGCTGATGGAAGAGCGCGCCACTATTGCCCGCGAGCTGCACGATTCGCTGGCGCAGGTGCTGTCGTATCTGCGCATTCAGCTTGCGCTGCTCAAACGCGCCGTGCCGGAAGAAAATACCCAAGCGCAGGCCATTATCACCGACTTCTCCCGCGAGCTGAACAACGCCTGGCAGCAGCTTCGCGAGCTGCTGACCACCTTCCGCCTGACGCTGAACCATGCGAATTTACCCGCGGCGCTGCAGGAGTCACTCGACGGGCTGCAGAGCCAGACGCAGGCGAAACTGCATCTCGACTGCCGCCTCTCCTCGCTGGCGCTGGACGCGCAAAAGCAGGTGCATTTGCTGCAGATCGTGCGTGAAGCCGTGCTGAACGCCATTAAGCACGCGCAGGCGAGCGAAATCACCGTCAGCTGCGTGACCGCAGCGGACGGTACGCACAGCGTCAGCATTCGCGACAACGGCATCGGGATTGGCGAAGCCAGCGAGCCGCCGGGACATTACGGACTGAACATTATGCGCGAACGCGCGCAGCGGCTTGGAGGAGTGCTGCACTTTTCACAGCCGCAAAACGGCGGCACGCTGGTCAGCGTGACGTTCCCGGCGCCTTTGCCGTTAACGGGTAAATAACGGTAAAGAGGGAAGCGCAGGGAAAAGCGCATGATAATTTACACTATCTCCTTTATTTCTCCACGTTTGACCTGGGCCTTACCGCTAAAGTTATGCGGGCAATAAACAATAATGACGTGCAGCAAAACGAGGTCACACTTTCATGGCGAATTTTTTCATCGATCGCCCCATTTTTGCCTGGGTGCTTGCCATCCTGTTGTGTCTGACAGGCGTCCTGGCGATTACTTCACTTCCCGTTGAGCAATACCCCGACCTGGCACCGCCGAACGTGCGCATCACCGCAAACTACCCCGGCGCGTCCGCACAGACGCTGGAAAATACCGTGACGCAGGTTATCGAGCAGAACATGACGGGTCTGGATAACCTGATGTACATGTCCTCGCAAAGCAGCGCCACGGGACAGGCGACGGTCACCCTGAGCTTTAAGGCGGGCACCGACCCGGACGAAGCGGTGCAGCAGGTCCAAAACCAGCTGCAATCGGCCATGCGCAAGCTGCCCCAGGCGGTGCAAAACCAGGGCGTGACCGTGCGTAAAACCGGCGATACCAACATATTGACCATCGCGTTTGTCTCGACAGATGGCTCGATGGATAAACAGGACATCGCGGACTACGTCGCCAGTAATATTCAGGATCCCATCAGCCGGATTAACGGCGTCGGGGATATCGACGCCTACGGCTCACAATACTCCATGCGTATCTGGCTCGATCCCAATAAGCTGAACAGCTACCAGATGACGGCAACCGACGTGACGGATGCTATCAAAGCCCAGAACGCCCAGATTGCCGTAGGGCAACTGGGGGGAACGCCTTCCGTTGATAAGCAAGCCCTGAACGCCACCATTAATTCGCAATCCCTGCTGCAGACGCCGGACCAGTTCCGCAATATCACCCTGCGCGTGAATCAGGACGGGTCGGAAGTGCGTCTCGGCGATGTCGCCACGGTGGAAATGGGGGCGGAGAAATACGACTACCTGAGCCGCTTTAACGGCAATCAGGCCTCCGGTCTGGGGATTAAACTGGCCTCCGGCGCGAACGAAATGGCGACGGCAAAACTGGTGTTAGACCGTCTGGACGAGCTGTCGCAGTATTTCCCGCACGGGCTGGAGTACAAAGTCGCCTATGAAACCACCTCCTTCGTAAAAGCCTCCATTGAAGACGTGGTGAAGACTCTGCTCGAAGCCATCGCGCTGGTGTTCCTGGTCATGTACCTGTTCCTGCAAAACTTCCGCGCGACGCTGATCCCCACCATTGCCGTCCCCGTGGTGCTGCTGGGGACCTTTGCGGTGCTCTACGCCTTCGGGTACAGCATTAATACCCTGACGATGTTTGCGATGGTGCTGGCAATCGGCCTTCTGGTGGATGATGCCATCGTGGTGGTTGAAAACGTCGAGCGCATCATGAGCGAAGAAGGGCTCTCTCCGCGCCAGGCGACGCGCAAGTCCATGGGGCAAATTCAGGGGGCGCTGGTCGGGATTGCGATGGTGCTGTCGGCCGTCTTTATCCCGATGGCCTTCTTTGGCGGCACCACCGGGGCGATTTACCGCCAGTTCTCGATCACCATCGTCTCGGCGATGGTGCTCTCCGTGCTGGTCGCGCTGATCCTCACCCCCGCGCTGTGCGCCACCATTCTGAAACCGCTGCACAAAGGAGAGCATCACGGGCAGAAAGGGTTCTTCGGCTGGTTTAACCGCATGTTCAACCGCAACGCCGCGCGGTATGAATCTGCCGTTGGTCGCGTACTGCACCGCAGCCTGCGCTGGATGATGATTTACGTTGTGCTGCTGGGCGGCATGGTCTGGCTGTTCCTGCACCTGCCCACCTCGTTCCTGCCGATGGAAGACCGGGGGATGTTCACCACCTCGGTGCAGCTTCCGAGCGGCGCAACGCAGCAGCAGACGCTGAAAGTGGTCCAGAAAGTGGAACAGTACTTCTTCACCAAAGAGAAAGATAACGTTGTGTCGGTCTTCTCTACCGTCGGCTCTGGCCCGGGTGGTAACGGGCAGAACGTCGCCCGCATGTTTGTCCGCCTGAAGGACTGGGACGAGCGCGATACCCGGACGGGCACCTCGTTTGCCATTATTGAACGTGCGACAAAAGCCTTTGCGCACATCAAAGAAGCGCGCGTCTTTGCCAGCAGTCCGCCGGCGATAAGCGGGCTGGGCAGTTCCGCCGGGTTCGATATGGAGCTGCAGGATCACGCCGGTGCGGGCCACACGGCGCTGATGGCGGCACGCGATAAGCTGTTAGCGCTGGCAGGCAACGATCCCGGCCTGACCCGCGTTCGCCATAACGGCCTCGACGACAGCCCCCAGCTTCAGGTGGATATCGACCAGCGTAAGGCGCAGGCGCTGGGCGTCTCGATCAACGATATCAACGACACCCTGCAAACGGCGTGGGGGTCGAGCTATGTGAATGACTTTATGGATCGCGGCCGCGTGAAAAAAGTGTATGTCCAGTCCGCCGCGCCGTTCCGCATGCTGCCGGATGATATTAACCGCTGGTTTGTCAGAAATAATGCTGGCGGCATGGTGCCGTTCTCCGCCTTTGCCAGTTCGCACTGGGAGAGCGGATCGCCACGCCTGGAACGCTATAACGGCTACTCTGCGGTTGAAATCGTCGGGGAAGCCGCGCCGGGCGTCAGCACCGGTACCGCCATGGACACCATGGAAAAACTGGTGCAACAGCTGCCCGCCGGTTTTGGTCTCGAGTGGACGGCCATGTCTTACCAGGAGCGTCTCTCAGGGGCGCAGGCCCCCGCCCTTTACGCGCTCTCGCTGCTGGTGGTCTTCCTCTGCCTTGCCGCCCTGTATGAGAGCTGGTCGGTCCCGTTCTCGGTCATGCTGGTCGTGCCCCTTGGGGTTATCGGTGCGCTGCTCGCGACCTGGATGCGAGGCCTGGAGAACGATGTTTACTTCCAGGTGGGCCTGCTCACCGTCATTGGGCTATCGGCGAAAAACGCCATTCTGATCGTTGAGTTTGCCAACGAGATGAATGCCAAAGGCCACGAACTGATGGCCGCCACGCTGCACGCCTGCCGTCAGCGCCTGCGCCCAATCCTGATGACGTCGCTGGCGTTTATTTTTGGTGTACTGCCGATGGCGACCAGCACTGGCGCAGGCTCCAGCAGCCAGCATGCCGTCGGCACGGGAGTGATGGGCGGCATGATTTCGGCCACCATCCTGGCCATTTACTTCGTTCCGCTGTTCTTTGTGCTGGTGCGTCGCCGCTTCCCGCTAAAGGAACGTCCTGAGTAAGTGGTTGAAATAAAAAAAGGCGGCTTTATCGGCCGCCTTTTTACTGTGTGATTAATTCACACTATGGTTATTTTACTTATTTTAGTGCTCTTGCAATTCTTACTGAATGTCATTTACGAAGCATGCCTTCGATAAAATCTTTCCAGTTCCCCAGTTCACGTTCAATCATAACAACCTCTCTTATTATTATGCGCATTCTACAAAAACGTACCATCATTGTGAAGACTATTTAACCAATTGCTGTGATTGTACCCCACGTCCTGCGGGGATTTATGATAAATATGAACGGAGAGCCCTCAATTTTTTGTGACGGCCAGCAATATTTTGAAATAACCCTACGAACGGGTGAGTTTTATTTTATTGGCTGAGTTTATTGGGTTTTTAAAGTTTATGGACATCTATGCTTAAATGATGAAAGAATATTCAGCGTACAGTTGTGAGTCGAATTAAGCAGGCGCATTAATCCAGACAATTCCTGAATGTGTTATATTCCACTTAAGGATATATCTTCGAATTTACTGAACATTTAATTATCAGAACATCAAAAGGATTCACCATGGTAGTGATGTACGGCATTAAAAATTGCGACACCATCAAAAAAGCCCGCCGCTGGCTGGACGCTAACAGCGTGGAGTACCGCTTCCACGATTACCGTGCCGATGGGCTCGATGCAGAATTTCTGCATAGCGCTATTCGCGAACTGGGCTGGGAAGCCCTGCTGAACACCCGCGGTACCACCTGGCGTAAACTGGACGACTCTCTGCGCGCCAGCATCAAAGATGCCGACAGCGCGGCAAAACTGATGCTCGAGATGCCGGCAATTATCAAACGCCCATTGCTCTGCGCGCCAGGGCAGCCTATGCTGCTGGGTTTCAGTGAAACCCTTTATTCCGACTTTTTTCGTTGAGGTGTAGTTTATGTCATGCCCGGTCATTGAGCTGACTCAGCAGCTTATTCGCCGTCCTTCCCTTAGCCCGGACGACGCAGGTTGTCAGGCTCTTATGATTGAACGCCTGCGTGCCATCGGTTTTACCGTTGAACGCATGGATTTTGGCGATACCCAGAACTTCTGGGCGTGGCGCGGACAGGGCGAAACGCTGGCCTTCGCCGGGCATACTGACGTCGTTCCCGCCGGTGACGCGGATCGCTGGATTAACCCGCCGTTTGAGCCGACCATTCGCGATGGCATGCTGTTTGGTCGCGGCGCGGCAGACATGAAAGGCTCTCTGGCGGCGATGGTCGTGGCGGCAGAGCGCTTTGTGGCGCAGCATCCGAACCACAAAAACCGTCTCGCGTTTTTGATCACCTCCGACGAAGAAGCCAGCGCGCACAACGGTACCGTAAAGGTCGTTGAAGCGCTGATGGCACGCAACGAGCGTCTCGACTACTGTCTGGTCGGTGAGCCGTCCAGCACCGAAGTGGTGGGTGACGTCGTCAAAAACGGACGCCGTGGCTCGCTGACCTGTAACCTGACCATTCACGGCGTTCAGGGCCACGTTGCTTACCCGCATCTGGCCGATAACCCGGTCCACCGCGCCGCGCCAATGCTGAGCGAGCTGGTGGCGATTGAGTGGGATAAGGGTAACGAGTTCTTCCCGCCGACCAGCATGCAGATAGCAAACGTCAAGGCCGGAACCGGCAGCAATAACGTGATCCCGGGGGATTACTTCGTCCAGTTCAACTTCCGCTTCAGCACGGAACTGACCGATGAGATGATCAAGGCGCGCGTTATCGCCCTGCTGGAAAAATATCAGCTGCGCTATACCGTGGAGTGGTGGCTTTCCGGCCAGCCGTTCCTGACGCAGCGTGGCAAACTGGTGGATGCGGTGGTGAACGCCATCGAGCACTATAATGAAATTAAGCCACAGCTGCTGACAACGGGTGGTACCTCAGACGGACGCTTTATCGCCCGTATGGGTGCTCAGGTTGTCGAACTGGGGCCAGTGAACGCAACCATTCATAAAATAAATGAGTGTGTCAATGCGGCAGATTTACAACTGCTGGCCCGTATGTATCAACGTATTATGGAGCAAATCGTCGCCTGACGAACGCTCTGAGAGGAATAGCGAATGGATTGGCTTTCAAAGTACTGGTGGGTTCTGGTGTTGGTTTTTCTGGTCGGCGTACTGCTTAACGTGATTAAAGACCTTAAGCGCGTGGACCATAAAAAATTTCTCGCCAACAAACCGGATCTTCCCCCGCACCGTGATTTCAACGACAAGTGGGACGATGACGACGACTGGCCGAAGAAAGACCAGAAGAAGTAACCGGTCTGTACCCCCTCTCCTGTGGAGAGGGGGTAACCTCACATAAACTCAACAATATCATCGTTATCCGGCTTACCGCCGCTGAGCGCTTCATCAAAGTAGTGTTTCGGTACGGTATAGCGCAAACGATCGAGCGCAAACTGCATGCTGCGGTCGTCAATGGCGTGGCCCAGATCGTCAACGATATCCAGCGTCACATCCCCACCTTCCCGAATCAGCGCTTCCTGGGCAGCAACCGCATGCGAGAGTTCAATCACCCGGTCTTCACCGCCGTGGATTAAGTGGATCGTGGTCTGCGTGGTTGCGCTTGTCGGTAACGTCGCAAAACGGCCGTTAAACGCGATCACCCGTGACACCAGACCTGGCTGCGCCTTTACGCTTTCCAGCGACATGATTGACCCCTGCGAGAAGCCAATCAGCGCAGTGGCATCGGCTCCTACGCCGCTCTGCTGCTGCCAGTAGCGGACGACCTCGATAAAGGTCGGCATGATGGCATCAATGCGCGCCTGACGGTTCTCTTCCGTCACGCCCTGAACCGAGAACCACTGGCGCCCGTTCGGGCCGCATGGCTCTACGCCCCCGATGCTGACAATCAGCGCGTCGGGAAAAACGGGCGCAAACCAGCTGCCAATCTGACCCATATTGACGGCATTATCGCCAACCCCATGAAACAGAAGCAGTAACTGTTTAGCCGGTTTGTCAGGGCTTTGAACAACAAAATGGTCATGTTTCATGGTGGTCTCCTTAATAGATGACCTGGATTCTACGCCTCCCGGCGGGAATGACCATGCCACTTTACTGAAGAAGTCATTGAAAAAATTGCCATTGCAAAATGGCTTCCTTCAACTGCTGGCAGCGGGGATAATCAAGACTTTCAAGCGCTTGCGCGGTTTCACTGCGCAGCTTGGCCAGCAACGCTTTTCGCCCGACCTCATCCGTTTTCCCTGCCATTTTCCCCCGCAGGGCCGGAAGCGGCATATCAACGGTGAGCAACAACCGCGTCAGCGCAGCAACCGAGGTTGAAAACGCGCGATGGGCAAAAGCAAACCCCGCCAGCTCCCGCCAGTCATCACTATTAAGGGTAGCTTCCCAGCCGTCGTCCACCGGGATCTTTTCACCGTTCCAGGCCGACAGGACGCGCATATCCCGGCACAAACGCTGATGTTCCTGCGCGCACAGCCGATGCCCTGCCTCGCTCAGCGGCAGCAGCGCCATCGCCGTGTAGCAGCCGCTGCTGGCTTCCCGATGGCTCCCCATCCGCACCAGCACAAACCCGCACCGCTGCCAGAAATGCCACAGCTCGTCGGTGTAGCCAAAACTCACCGACAGATAATCTTCCCCGCGGGCGCTACGGATAAGCCGTTGCCCGATGCCTTCCCGCTGGCGCAGGGGGTGAACCGCAATGCGGCTAACCCGTCGCCCTTTCAGCGTCGCCGCAAGCGGAGAGCCGCCGTGCGCCGCCAGGGACTGCGCCACGAGATTCCCGCGTGGACGCCGGTATCCCGCCCACACGGCGCGGCTAAGCTCAGGGGACAACCCGCCCTCTTCCACCAGCCAGAGCGCGCCTGCAATCTCTGCCTCCGTCCCGGCAACAGCAAAGTGCTGTCCGGGCGCGTCCATCATCCGGCGTAAATCGAGCGGTGACGTGCGGTAGTGTGCAGCACACAGCAGTTCATAAACGCTTGCCACGCGTGCCGGGTCGCTCTCCCACATCCGCGGCGCCAGCGGCGTTATACGCACATCGCCTTCCGGTTTGCGGTCGATAAGCGCATCATCAAATAACAGAGCATTCGCCACGAACCGCTCAAGCGGACATCCGGCAGCCCAGCGAATGGGGGTCGATAAGGCATAATGCCGCAGTCCGCTAAAACGGGCGCAAAACTTCAGCAGGAAACCCCTGCCCGTTCCTTCATAGCCCTGCACCGTGGTGGTTAACACTACGCGCGGAAAGCGCGTGACCAGCTTCTCCAGCAGCGGGCCCGGGATGGCAGCCGCTTCATCGACAATCAGCCAGTCGGCCTGCAGCGCGGAGGCCAGCAGCGCATCCGGGGCCATAAAGTGAAAATGCTGGCCCGCGAAGCGCGCAATGACATCCGTTGCCCCTTTAGCCGGTGCCGTGACCACCGCACTCCCCTGAATGTTACTGAGCAGCATCCCAGCCAGCGCTGACTTTCCGCGCCCGCGCGGTGCCGTTACCGCGGCAATGCCCGCAGGCATGGTCAGAAGCGCGTCGAGGATCTCCGCCTGCTCGCGCTGCGGTGCGCCGCTGGCAGGCTGCCAGGCGGGTAAATCCGGCGCAACGGGAACGGACAAGGGGCGATGCTGCTGCCAGACAATCGCATCCGGATCGGCGGCAAGCGTCCGGCAGAAGTGGTGCACAAAGTGTGGAGTGGCGATCGGCTCCGCGCTGTCGCTCCAGCGCAAAGAATCGCTGTCTGGCCTGTCGGCCCAGTCAGCAAGCGGAGGGACCAGCAGTACCAGGAGGCTTCCGGCGCGCAGCGTCCCGCTGAGCGCGGCGAAGGCTGAGACGTCAAACCCGGCGCGCGCGTCAAAGACAGCATGCCGATATTCGCGTCCCAGCAATCCGCTGAGGGCTTTAGAGGGATTATCATCCAGCCACAGCCAGTCTCCCGGCAGGGTATTACGCAGGTCAGTCGCCTGACTCAACGTCCACTGCGCCTCGCCGCTGAGCACCACCAGCCGACGATGGCCGGTGCGCTCAAGCTCGCGTATCAGCTGATCAAACGCCAGCATTACATCGCTTTGCCGAAGGTATTACACTGCGCCGGGTCGCCGCTGTCGAAACCGCGTTTAAACCAGCTGTAGCGCTGCTGTGAGGTACCGTGGGTGAAGCTGTCCGGCACGACGCGCCCCTGGCTCTGCTGCTGAAGACGGTCGTCACCGATCGCCTGAGCGGCATTCAGCGCCTCCTCAAGATCGCCGGATTCCAGCACGCCCTGCTGCTGCATGCTGTGGCCCCAGACGCCCGCGAAGCAGTCCGCCTGCAGCTCCATTTTGACGGACAAACGGTTCACTTCCGCCTGAGACGCATTTTGCTGCAGCTGGCGCACTTTTGGCTCAATCCCCAGCAGCTTTTGCACGTGATGGCCGACTTCATGCGCGATCACGTAGCCTTGGGCAAAATCGCCGTCAGCGCCAAGCTTGCGTTTCATGTCATCGTAAAAGGAGAGATCGATATAGACGGTGCCGTCCGCCGGGCAGTAGAACGGCCCCATCACGGACTGTCCGGTACCGCATCCGGTGCGGGTGGCGCCCCGGTACATCACCAGCTTTGGCTGCTGGTAGGTGCGCCCCATTTTCTCGAAGAGCTGACCCCAGGTATCTTCCGTTGTGGCGAGGATCACGGAGGTAAATTTGGCCGCTTCATCTTCATTCGGGCTGATGGAGCGCTGAGAATGCTGCTGCTGTTGCAGCGGCTGACCGGTCATTAACCCGGTGAGATCGACGCCGTAATACCCCGCGACCAGCACCACTATCAGCAGGATGATACCGCCCTTGCCGCTGGGTAAACGGAAGCCGGGTCCCCCCATGGAAGGACCGCCGCCGCCATCACTGCGTCTGTCTTCTACATTGTCACTTTCACGACGCCCTTGCCAGCGCATAACCACCTCGAACTATTCCATTTATAATAGCTATGATCGTAGGCGGTTAACGACAAGATTACCATAGGAAACAAAGGTAAGACGCCAAAGGATGCGAACATCCTTTGGCAAGTGAGGGAGTTAGTCGAGCTTAACGCCTAAACGGTGAGCAACCGCTTCGTAGGCTTCAATCAGGCCACCCAGGCTCTGACGGAAACGGTCTTTGTCCATTTTATCCAGGGTTTCTTTGTCCCACAGGCGGCTGCCGTCCGGTGAGAACTCATCGCCCAGCACCACTTCGCCTTTGAACAGACCAAACTCCAGCTTGAAGTCGACGAGGATCAGGCCCGCGTCATCAAACAATTTTTTCAGCACGTCGTTGGCTTTGTAGGTCAGCTCTTTCATGCGCGCCAGGTTCTCTTTGTTCACCCAGCCGAAGGTTTCGCAGTAGGAATCATTGACCATCGGGTCGTGCATGGCGTCGTTTTTCAGGAACAGATCGAACAGCGGTGGATTCAGTTCGATACCTTCTTCAATGCCCAGACGCTTCACCAGGGAGCCCGCCGCACGGTTACGAATAACGCACTCAACCGGAACCATATCCAGTTTTTTCACCAGACATTCCGTATCGGACAGCAACGCTTCCATCTGAGTCGGGATACCCGCTTCGGCCAGTTTGGTCATAATGAAGTGGTTGAACTTGTTGTTCACCATGCCTTTACGATCGAACTGCTCAATGCGTGCGCCATCCCCTGCTGACGTATCATTGCGGAACTCGAGCACCAACAGATCCGGGTTTTCCGTGCTGTATACGGTCTTCGCTTTGCCACGATACAACTCAGCTTGCTTCTGCATCTTCATTACTCCTGGTGTGATGATTTGTGTTCAAAACTGGGGATATTATGCCACGCACACGTTTGCGTAGCACGAAAATAAAAAGGGCTGGATTCACCAGCCCTCGTATTTATTTGCTGAATGCTGCCTGGAAGACAGCGACCAGCGCATCGTTCTGCGACTGGGTCAGCGTGTGACCTTTTGGATCGATAAACTGCAGGCTACTGCGGTTATCAAGGTCACCGACCTGAATTTTGTAGTCACCGGAGGCAAGCTGAGGATCTTTTGCACCCAGTTCCTGCCATGCGCTGTCGGAGAGCGGCTTATAGGTTGCCGTTATGCTGCCGGTTGAGCGGGTGCTGTCAGTGACTTTCATGCCCACTTTTTCCAGCGTCGCAGGCAGACGCTGCCAGGTCTGGTTAAACGGTGCGCGCACCACCAGCATTGGCAGGCCAGTATCATCCGCGCCGCTCTGGACATCGAAGGTTACACCGTTGCGGCTCTGCGCGGCGTTGGCGGCATCGGTCGCGGTTTTATCCAGACCTGCGGCAATCACGTTCAGCATTTCGGTGCTGTAACGCTGCAGGGACGAGGCATCCGCAACCGGTTTACCCGCCTGCTCGAGGTTCAACAGCTTAACGTTGACCGCCTGCTGGTAACCCTGTGGTTTTACGGAGACTTGATAGCGACCGCGGTACTGCTGATCTTCATCCAGACGGTTCCATTCGATCCAGTCGGTGGTTAACGTCTGGCTGGCGTCATCGCGTTTATCGATGGTGTAGTTCTTCGACTGAATGACGCTGACAACCTGTGGCCAAAGCGTGCTACCGCGCGCGCTCTCAACCATCAGAGACGCGGTATCACCGGTGAACTGGGTACGCGCCCCGTTAACCAGCGCCAGAGGCTGTGCTGGTGGACGAATATCAAGCGCTTTACCGACCAGGCCGCTGCCGTTGGTCACGGGAATATTATAATCGCCGTTCTGAATCGGCAGGATCATACCAGCCGGTGCGTGAAGTTCAGCAAGCGGGGTCGCATCCAGATAGGATTCATCACCGCTCACCTGGCGCTTGTAGCGCGAGTCTGAACTACAGGCAGCGAGCAGCATAACAAGCGAAACACTCGCAACCTTCGCCAGGCGCGACTTCTGTACTGAATAAGCCATCAAATCTCCCTAAACTCTACAGCAAACCGGCATGCTTCAGCGCTGCCCTGACGATATCACGACCGTGGTCGGTAATCGGTGTCATTGGCAGACGCAGCGTGTCGGTTGCTACAAGCCCCAACTCCTTACATGCCCATTTCACTGGGATCGGATTGGGTTCGACAAATAATTTATTGTGCAGCGGCATCAGACGCTGATTGATGACACGCGCTTCATCAAAGTGACCGGCCGCGGCCAGTTTGCACATTTCAGCCATGTCGCGCGCCGCAACGTTTGCCGTTACGGAGATCACGCCATGACCACCGAGCTGCATAAAGTCCAGCGCGGTCGCATCATCACCGCTCAACAGGATAAAGTCGTCTGAAACCAGCTCTTTGATCTGATGAACGCGGCTTAAGTTCCCTGTCGCCTCTTTAATACCGATAATATTTTTTACTTCCGAGAGACGGCCAACGGTTTCCGGCAGCATATCGCAACCAGTACGGGACGGCACATTATACAGAATTTGTGGCAAGTCAGTATGTTCAGCGATGGCTTTGAAGTGCTGGAACAAACCTTCCTGAGTGGGACGGTTGTAGTAAGGGGTCACCGTCAGACAGCCGACAATGCCGCTGTCGTTAAAACGTTTAGTCAGGCTGATCGCTTCTGCGGTGGCATTCGCGCCTGTGCCCGCGATGACCGGAATACGTCCGTCAGCCAGTTCCAGGGTCAGCATAACCACATCGCCGTGCTCGTCGTGGCTCAGCGTTGCAGATTCACCGGTAGTCCCTACCGAAACGATCGCCGAGGTTCCATTGGCGACATGGTAATCAATCAGCTTCTTCATGCTAGACCGGCAGACGTTACCTTTTTCATCCATCGGTGTTACAAGCGCGACAATACTTCCCGTGAACATGAGCCATCCTCTGTGCGAACAAGAGTCTCAATGGTACGTTTGGAACTGTAATAAAAGCAAGCGACCTGAGGCCCTCAGGCGGTTGTATGCATGTTTTTTTTATGCTTTCCTTAGGAAGACTTAACCATGCAAAGGAAGAACAGGTTTGACAACCTCATCACAACATTACCTGGTTATCACTGCGCTGGGTGCCGACAGGCCGGGTATCGTGAACACCATCACCCGCCACGTAAGCAGCTGCGGCTGTAATATCGAAGACAGCCGTCTGGCCATGCTCGGCGAAGAGTTCACATTCATTATGTTGCTTTCCGGGACATGGAACGCCATCACGTTGATTGAATCGACCCTGCCGCTGAAAGGCGCCGAGCTGGACTTGCTGATCGTCATGAAGCGCACCACCGCGCGACCGCGTCCGGCTATGCCTTCTACCGTCTGGGTGCAGGTTGAAGTGCCTGATTCTCCGCATCTGATTGAGCGCTTCACCGCGCTGTTTGACAGCCATCAGATGAACATCGCCGAGCTCGTTTCCCGCACACAGCCGGGGGACGCAAGCACGGTTCCCACGCTCTTTATTCAAATTACCGCGCACAGTCCTGCATCACAGGATGCGTCAAATATCGAGCAAGCGTTCAAAGCCCTCTGTACAGAATTAAACGCGCAGGGCAGTATAAGCGTCGTCAATTATTCGCAGCACGAACAGGATGGAGTTGAGTAATGAATCCACTGAAAGCCGGTGACATCGCACCGAAATTTAGCTTACCGGATCAAGACGGCGAGCAAGTAAATTTGACCGACTTCCAGGGACAGCGTGTTCTGGTCTATTTCTACCCGAAAGCCATGACCCCCGGCTGCACCGTACAGGCCTGCGGCTTACGCGACAACATGGATGAGTTGAAGAAAGTCGGCGTGGAAGTGCTGGGTATCAGCACCGATAAACCAGAAAAGCTGTCACGATTTGCTGAAAAAGAGCTGCTGAACTTCACGCTGCTTTCTGATGAAGATCATCAGGTTTGCGAGCAGTTCGGCGTCTGGGGCGAGAAGACGTTTATGGGTAAAACCTACGACGGCATTCACCGCATCAGCTTCCTGATTGACGCTGACGGTAAAGTTGAACACGTGTTTGACGACTTCAAAACCAGCAACCACCACGACGTGGTGTTGAACTGGCTGAAAGAAAGTGCCTGAAAGTGAGTGTCGGGTGGCGGCTTCGCCTTACCCGACCTAAAAGGATAAGTCGGCCGGGTAAGCGCAGCGCCACCCGGCAAAACTTACTGCTCTTCTACCGCCGGCACATCCGGCCACGCGTGGACGACTGCTTTAATCAGCGTTGCCAGCGGAATGGCGAAGAACACGCCCCAGAATCCCCACAGCCCGCCGAAAATCACCACCGATAAGATAATCACCAGCGGATGCAGGTTTACCGCTTCGGAGAACAGCACCGGTACCAGCAGGTTACCGTCCAGCCCCTGAATAATCAGGTACACCGCGAAGCAGCTCCAGAACTCGGTTCCCAGCCCAAACTGGAACAACGCCACGCCAACCACCGGAATGGTCACCACAAACGCGCCGATATACGGGATCAGGACCGATAACCCTACCAGCACCGCCAGCAGCAGCGAGTAGTTCAGGCCGAAAATCAGGAAGCCAATCCAGGTGGCGACCCCCACGACAATCATCTCCAGCACCTTGCCGCGAATGTAGTTGGTGATCTGCTGATTCATCTCTTCCCAGACCTGCCCCGCCAGCCCGCGGTTGCGCGGCAGAATACGGCGCACGGCGTTGAGCATCTGGTCTTTATCTTTCACCAGGAAGAAGACCATCAGCGGCACCAGTACAAGGTAGACCGCCAGCGTCAGCAGTCCGACCAGGGACGCCAGCGAGTACTTCACCACCGAATCGCCCATCGTCATGATGCGGGCGCGCATGTTTTCGGCCATCGCGTCGATAATCCCGGCATCCATCAGCGCAGGATAACGACGCGGCAGCGTGGCGGCGAAATCAGACAGCTTGTTCAGCATGCCGGGCATATCGCGGATCAGGTTGATTCCCTGTTGCCAGGCAACCGGCATCACCACAAAGGCCATCAGCAGCAGGATGCCAACAAACAGCACCAGCACGATGCTGGTCGCCCAGCGGCGGGAACAGCCGATATGTTCCAGGCGCGCCGTGGGCCACTCCAGCAGGTACGCCAGCACAATCGCCACCAGCAGAGGGGCAAGCAGACCGCTGAAGAAGAACAGGATACCGAACCCGGCAACCAGAATAACCAACAAAGCAATAGCTTCCGGGTCGCTGAAGCGACGCCGGTACCACTGCATTAACATTTCGAGCATACAACCCTTCCCTGAATCGAATGGCGGGAGTGAGACGGTGAATTGTATCTAACTGTCACAAAAAAGACTTTCGCTTTTTGTATCCCGATCGCAATCCGCAAAAGCCTGATGAATGGGATTTTCTTCATGCTACAACACGGCTACACTCGCAGGGCAGCAGAGATGAACGATATGCCGGTTCATCGGTCAAATTAGCACATCCAACATACAGGACAGTGGTTATGTTCAGGCAATTGAGAAAAACACTGGTTGCAACACTGATTGCCGCGGTGACGGTCGGTCAGGTGTTGCCCGCTTTTGCTGACTCGTCCGATACATTGCCGGACATGGGCACCACAGCAGGAAGCACGCTCTCTATTGGGCAAGAGATGCAAATGGGGGATTACTATGTTCGCCAGCTGCGCGGCAGCGCCCCGCTGATTAACGACCCTTTGCTGGTACAGTACATAAACGGGTTGGGAATGCGTCTGGTGGCGCACGCCGATTCGGTCAGAACCCCCTTCCATTTCTATTTAATCAATAACGACGAAATCAACGCCTTCGCCTTCTTTGGCGGTAACGTGGTGCTGCATTCGGCGTTATTCCGTTACTCAGACAACGAAAGCCAGCTGGCCTCGGTGATGGCGCACGAAATTTCGCACGTCACGCAGCGTCACCTGGCGCGTGCGATGGAAGACCAGAAACGTAACGCTCCCCTTACCTGGGTGGGCGCATTGGGATCGATTCTGCTGGCGATGGCCAGCCCGCAGGCCGGGATGGCAGCGCTGACCGGTACGCTGGCAGGAACGCGCCAGGGGATGATCAGCTTTACCCAGCAGAACGAGCAGGAAGCAGACCGCATCGGCATCCAGGTGTTACAGCGTTCAGGCTTTGACCCGCAGGCCATGCCGAGCTTCCTCGAAAAACTGCTCGATCAGGCGCGTTATTCTTCCCGTCCACCGGAAATTTTGCTCACGCACCCGCTGCCTGAAAGCCGTCTGTCGGACGCGCGTAACCGTGCCAACCAGATGCGTCCGGTTGTGGTCCAGTCTTCGCAGGATTTCTACATGGCGAAAGTGAGAACGCTGGGGATGTACAATTCCGGGCGTAACCAGCTCACCAGCGACCTGCTGGATACCCTGGCGAAAGGCAACGTGCGCGAGAAGAACGCCGCGCAGTATGGTCAGGCGCTCCAGGCGATGGAAGCCAGCAAATACGACGAGGCGCGTAAGGCGCTGCAGCCGCTTCTGGCTGCCGACCCAAACAACCCGTGGTACCTCGATCTGTCGACGGATATCGATCTGGGGCAGAAAAAGCCTGCCGATGCGATTAACCGCCTGAAAGGGGCGAAAGACGTCCGTACCAACCCGGTGCTGCAGCTTAACCTGGCGAACGCTTACTTGCAGGGCGGCCAGCCGGGTGAAGCAGCGACCATCCTGAACCGCTACACCTTTAATAATAAAGACGATCAAAACGGCTGGGATCTGCTCGCTCAGGCGGAAGCCCAGCTCGGCAACCGCGATCAGGAGCTGGCGGCGCGTGCCGAAGGCTTTGCCCTGGTGGGCCGCCTCGATCAGGCCATTTCCGCGCTCAGCAGCGCCAGCTCGCAGGTCAAACTCGGCAGCCTCCAGCAGGCCCGATACGACGCGCGTATCGATCATCTTCGCGGCCTGCAGCAGCGCTTCAAGCCGTACGAGAAGATGTAATCAAGGAGAATTCACGTCATGACAGACGCCGTAAAAATTTACCACAACCCGCGCTGCTCCAAGAGCCGCGATACCCTGAGCCTGCTGAAGTCTAACGGCGTGGAGCCGGAGGTGGTGCTGTACCTCGACACCCCACCGGACGCACAGACCCTCCGCCAGCTGCTGCATATGCTGGGCATGGGCAGTGCGCGGGATCTGATGCGCAAGAAAGAAGATCTGTATACGTCGCTTAACCTGGATGACAGCCGTCTCTCCGAGGCCCAGCTGATACAGGCGATGGTTGAAAATCCAAAGCTGATTGAGCGCCCGATTGTCGTGGCGAACGGCCAGGCGCGCATTGGACGCCCGCCGGAAGACGTGCTCGAGATCCTCTGATGGTTTCTGCCCGGTGGCGCTGCGCTTAGCGGGCCTACGGGTGCCTTATGTAGGCCGGGTAAGGCGCAGCCGCCACCCGGCACAACTATAGCTTCAGAATATCTTTCACAAACGGAATGGTCAGCTTGCGCTGGGCGGTAATGGAGGCGCGATCGAGCTGATCCAGCGTGTCAAACAGCGTACGCATTTCGCGATCCAGCCGCTTCAGCAGGAAACGGCCCACGTCTTCCGGCAGCTCAAAGCCGCGCTGCTTTGCGCGCAGCTGTAGCGCCTGAAGCTTATCTTCGTCCGACAGCGGCTGAAGCTTATAGATTTGGCCCCAGTCCAGGCGAGACGCCAGATCCGGCAGTCCCAGATTCAGCTGGCGAGGCGGACGATCGCCGGTGATCAGCAGCCGGGTTTTGCCCGATTCCAGAATGCGGTTGTAGAGGTTAAAGATCGCCATTTCCCACGGCTCATCCCCCGCCACGCATTCGATGTTATCGATGCAGACCAGGGAGAGATGTTCCATCCCCTCCAGCACGTCAGGGACAAACCAGGTTCGTTTATCCAGCGGCACATAGCCTACCGCATCACCGCGCGCAGAGAGCTCCGCGCAGGCGGCATGCAGCAGGTGGCTGCGCCCCGCGCCTTCGCGTGACCAGATATAGATGTATCCGCTGTGTTCCTGACGCAGCACGTTTTGCAGTGCAGCCAGTAAAGAGGGGTTATCACCCGGCCAGAAACTCGCAAACGTTTCGTCGTCAGGGAGATAGAGTGGCAGAGAGAGCTGTGCCGGTCCGTTCAGAAGTACCTCAACCAGATCTGACATAAAATCGGCATGGAGTTTAACACGGAACCTGCAAGGAGAGAACCGGGCGGATCGTCCGCCCGGTTATAGGATCAGTGTGACGCTTTTTCGTTTTCGTCAGCGTCCAGCACCACCTCTTCCGGACGGATCACGGAGATCAGCTTGAAAATCAGGCTCAGGCCCACGCCGACGATGGTTGCCAGCGCCATGCCTTTCAGCTCGGCCGCGCCGATGTGCACCTTCGCGCCGCTCACGCCGATAATCAGGATCACCGACGTCAGGATCAGGTTCTGCGCCTTGCTGTAATCCACTTTAGATTCAATCAGCACGCGAATACCGGAGGCACCAATTACCCCGTACAGCAGCAGAGACACGCCGCCCATCACCGGAACCGGGATGATCTGAATCGCTGCCGCCAGCTTGCCGACGCAGGAGAGCAGAATGGCGATGATCGCCGCGCCGCCGATAACCCAGGTGCTGTAAACGCGGGTAATCGCCATCACGCCGATGTTTTCACCGTAGGTGGTGTTTGGCGTAGACCCAAAGAAACCGGAGATGATGGTGGAGAAACCGTTCGCAAACATGGAGCGGTGCAGGCCCGGATCGCGGATTAAATCGCGCTTAACGATGTTCGCCGTTACCACCAGGTGGCCGACGTGCTCCGCAATCACCACCAGCGCCGCAGGCAGAATGGTGAAGATCGCAAACCATTCGAAGCGCGGCGTGTAGAAGGTTGGCAGCGCGAACCAGTGCGCCTCGGCAATCGGGGTGGTATCCACCACGCCCATCACGAAGGAGAGCGCATAGCCTGCCAGCACGCCGATCAGGATCGGGATAATCGCCATAAAGCCGCGGAACAGCACGGAGCCAAACACCGTTACGCCCAGCGTCACCAGCGAGATGATAATGGTTTTGGAATCCGGTGACTGGCCGTCCGCAGGCAGCAGACCGGCCATATTCGCCGCCACGCCCGCCAGTTCGAGACCGATGACGGCCACGATGGCACCCATCGCCGCTGGTGGGAACATCACGTCCAGCCAGCCGGTCCCGGCTTTCTTCACGATGAAGGAGACCAGGCAGAACAGTACGCCACACATGATAAAGCCGCCCAGCGCGACCTCATAACCCAGCGGCAGCAACAATAACACCGGAGAGATAAAGGCAAAGCTTGACCCGAGATACGCCGGGATTTTGCCTTTACAGATGAAGAGGTACAGCAGCGTACCGATGCCGTTGAACAGCAGCACGGTAGCCGGGTTAATGTGGAACAGGATTGGCACCAGCACGGTTGCGCCAAACATGGCGAACAGGTGCTGCAAACTAAGCGGGATAGTCTGTAAAAGCGGCGGTCTTTCACTCACCCCGATAGCACGGCGCGTCATAGTGTTTTCCTCTGAGTAGTATCGTTGTTGGTGTTTTATTCAAAAAAAAGCCGACTATCAAAGTCGGCTTATTTATCGTTATTCGATTATTTCGTACCAAAGATCTTATCGCCGGCATCGCCGAGCCCCGGGATGATGTATCCGTGCTCGTTCAGGCCCTGGTCGATAGAGGCGGTATACAGCTCAACGTCCGGGTGCGCTTTTTCCAGCGCCGCGATCCCTTCCGGTGCCGCAACCAGCACCAGCACTTTAATGCTGCTGCAGCCCGCTTTTTTCAGCAGGTCGATAGTGGCAATCATTGAACCGCCGGTTGCCAGCATCGGGTCAACCACCAGCGCCATACGCTCGTCGATGTTGGACACCAGCTTCTGGAAGTAAGGAACTGGCTCGAGGGTTTCTTCGTTACGGTAGATCCCCACCACGCTGATGCGCGCGCTTGGCACGTGCTCCAGCACGCCTTCCATCATGCCGAGACCGGCACGCAGGATAGGCACGACGGTAATTTTCTTACCTTTGATCTGCTCAACCTGTACCGGACCGTTCCAGCCTTCGATGGTGACTTTTTCCGTTTCCAGATCAGAGGTCGCTTCGTAGGTCAGCAGGCTGCCGACTTCAGAGGCCAGTTCGCGAAAACGCTTCGTGCTGATGTCATGCTCACGCATCAGGCCCAACTTGTGTTTAACGAGTGGGTGTTTCACTTCCACAATCTTCATTCTCTTTCTCCTCTGAATGGCATCCGCAAAAAAATCGCGGGATTATACCGCTTTTTTCGGATTAGGCCATACCCATGTTGCTTGACAGGGATCAAGCAAAGACAAAAAACCGGAGATACGTCTCCGGCTTAAGTGCGGGTTCTGCCCGGTGGCGCTGCGCTTACGCGGGCCTACGTGTAGTGTAGGTCGGGTAAGCGTTAGCGCCACCCGACAATTACAGGTTATCCCCGTTGCTCGCGATCACCTGCTTATACCAGTCGAATGACTTCTTCTTGCTGCGGTTCAGCGTGCCGTTGCCTTCATTATCTTTATCGACAAAGATAAAGCCGTAGCGTTTTTTCATTTCACCGGTACCGGCAGACACCAGGTCGATACAGCCCCACGGGGTATAGCCCATCAGGTCTACGCCATCTTCCGCCACCGCTTTTTTCATCTCGCGAATGTGGGCGGCCAGGTAGTCAATGCGGTACTGGTCGTTCACCGTGCCGTCGCTCTCCTGCACGTCGATTGCGCCAAAACCGTTTTCAACGATAAACAGCGGAAGCTGGTAGTGATCCCAGAACCAGTTGAGGGAGTAGCGCAGCCCCACCGGGTCAATCTGCCAGCCCCAGTCGGATTTCTGCACGTACGGGTTGGAGACCAGGCTCTTGCTCTCGTCATAGTCCAGCTGCGGGTTGTCCGCCGTCGCCTTGGTGGCGAAGGACATATAATAGCTAAACCCGATGTAATCCACGCAGCCCTGCGTCAGCGCGGCTTTATCTTCTTCGGTGATATCGAGCGTGAAGCCGCGACGTTCGAAGTAGTTGAGCAGATGCTGCGGGTACTTGCCGCGCACGTGCACGTCGGTGAACCAGTAGCGGCGGTGCATGGCGTTCATCGCCATCATCATGTCGTCCGGCGCGCAGGTCAGCGGGTAGATTGGGCACATGGCAATCATGCAGCCGATCTGCAGGGACGGGTTAATCTCGCGCCCCGCCTTCACCGCCAGCGCGCTGGCCACCAGCTCATAGTGTGCGGCCTGGAACATCACCGGCTCACGGTCTTCGCCCGGCGCGTACTTCAGCCCGGAGTTGGTGAACGGCGCAAAGTCTTCATGGAAGTTGGCCTGGTTGTTGATCTCGTTAAAGGTCATCCAGTACTTCACTTTATGCTGATAGCGCTGGAAAACCACTTTTGCAAAACGAACGAAGAAGTCGATCAGCTTACGGTTGCGCCAGCCGCCGTATTCGGTGACCAGGTGGAAAGGCATCTCGAAGTGAGAGAGGGTAATAACCGGTTCGATACCGTACTTCAGGCACTCGTCGAACAGGTCGTCATAGAATTTTAGGCCAGCCTCGTTCGGCTCACGCTCGTCCCCTTTCGGGAAAATGCGCGTCCAGGCGATAGAGGTGCGGAAGCATTTGAACCCCATCTCGGCAAAGAGTTTGATGTCTTCTTTATAGCGGTGGTAGAAATCGATGGCATCATGGTTAGGGTAATTTTTCCCCGGTAGCACGCCGTTGGTGATTTCACGCGGCACGCCGTGCGCGCCTGCAGTCATGACGTCGGCTACGCTTACCCCTTTACCCCCTTCTTTCCAGCCGCCTTCCAGCTGGTGCGCCGCAACCGCACCGCCCCACAGAAAATCTGCTTTAAATCCTGACATTCGCTTTCCCTCATTCTGCGTTATTTTCTGCAAAAACAATTACAGAAACCGGTTTCAGTTGAATGATGTGCAAAGCCGTTTCGGGTTGCAAGGAGAATACCGAAACCGGTTTCATTTTCGTGAACAGACGCAAGTTTGGGCGCACTGGCAGGCTGCGCGTAAAAAAAGATCCTTTCGCCGAGAATAGGCTCGCAAACGTTTGCCTGGACTGTTAGAATTGCGCCGATTTTTCTTACTAGCTATGCAATCGCGTGGGGATTTAAGCCGTGACCAACAAAACTTCTCTCAGCTACAAAGATGCCGGTGTTGATATTGACGCAGGTAATGCGCTGGTTGACCGAATCAAAGGTGTGGTGAAAAAAACCCGCCGCCCGGAAGTGATGGGGGGTCTGGGTGGATTCGGCGCACTGTGCGCGCTGCCGCAAAAATATCGTGAACCTGTTCTGGTCTCGGGAACTGACGGTGTAGGCACCAAACTGCGCCTGGCGATGGATTTAAAACGTCACGACACGATCGGTATCGATCTGGTCGCGATGTGCGTGAATGACCTGGTGGTTCAGGGCGCAGAGCCGCTGTTCTTCCTCGATTACTACGCGACCGGCAAACTGGACGTGGATACCGCGGCAAGCGTCATTAATGGTATCGCCGAAGGGTGCCTGCAGTCTGGCTGTGCGCTGGTCGGCGGTGAAACCGCGGAAATGCCGGGCATGTACCACGGCGAAGATTATGACGTCGCAGGCTTCTGCGTCGGCGTAGTAGAAAAATCAGAAATTATTGACGGCAGCAAAGTGGCGGATGGCGATGTGCTGATCGCGCTGGCCTCCAGCGGCCCGCACTCCAACGGCTACTCCCTGGTGCGTAAAATCCTCGAGGTGAGCGGTTGCGACCCACAGACGACCGAGCTTGAAGGGAAACCGCTGGCTGACCATCTTCTGGCCCCAACCCGCATCTACGTGAAGAACGTGCTGGAACTGATCGAGAACGTTGACGTGCACGCTATTGCCCACCTGACCGGCGGTGGCTTCTGGGAAAACATCCCGCGCGTGCTGCCGGACAACACCCAGGCGGTGATCGACGAGTCCTCATGGCAGTGGCCAGCGGTCTTTAACTGGCTGCAGACCGCAGGCAACGTGAGCTCTCACGAAATGTACCGCACCTTTAACTGCGGCGTGGGCATGGTTATCGCCCTGCCGGCAAGCGAAGCGGATAAAGCGGTCAAGCTGCTGACCGAAAAAGGTGAAAACGCGTGGAAAATCGGTACGATTAAAGCCTCCGATTCCGAACAGCGTGTGGTCATTGAATGAAAAACATCGTGGTGCTCATTTCCGGCAACGGAAGCAATTTGCAGGCCATCATAGACGCCTGCAAGCAGAAGAAAATCAACGGCACCATTCGGGCAGTATTCAGCAACAAGGCCGACGCGTTCGGCCTTGAGCGCGCGCGGGAAGCGAACATACCCGCGCACGCGCTGGAAGCCAGCCAGTTCGCCGGGCGTGAAGCCTTTGACCGCGAGCTGGTTCAGGAGATTGATGCCTACGCGCCGGACGTCGTGGTGCTGGCGGGCTATATGCGCATTCTGAGCCCGGCCTTTGTCGCGCACTACGCCGGACGTTTGCTGAATATTCACCCTTCTCTTCTGCCGAAATATCCCGGCCTGCACACCCATCGTCAGGTTCTGGAAAACGGCGATGAGGAGCACGGCACCTCCGTGCATTTCGTGACCGACGAGCTGGACGGCGGTCCGGTTATCCTGCAGGCCAAAGTCCCGGTCTTTGACGGCGACAGCGAAGAAGACGTGACCGAACGCGTGCAGACCCAGGAGCATGCCATTTACCCACTGGTGGTAAGCTGGTTTGTCGACGGGCGTCTTGAAATGCGCGACGGCGCAGCCTGGCTGGATGGCGTGAAGTTACCCCCACAGGGTCATGCTGCCGAAGAGTAGTCTCTTTGAATTGCCCGGCGGCGCTTCGCTTGCACGGGCCTACGATCCCGTAGGTCGTGATAAGCGCAGCGCCCCCCTCCCCCAACCCTCTAAATTCCCCAACAAAAAAAATAACTGTCATACTTTTCTGGCACTGTTGGACATATCGTGGAAATGCTCGCCATAATAAGGACGAGACGGATTTACCACGTCCTGTGATTGAACTGGAGTGTGAGCTGTAATGGGTCAGGAAAAGTTATATATCGAGAAAGAGCTAAGCTGGTTAGCATTTAACGAACGTGTACTCCAGGAAGCGGCTGACAAAAGTAACCCGCTGATCGAACGCATGCGTTTTTTGGGCATCTATTCCAACAACCTGGATGAGTTCTACAAGGTTCGCTTTGCCGAGCTAAAGAGACGCATCATCATCAGCGAAGAACAGGGCCTAAACTCGCACTCGCGGCACCTGCTGGGCAAAATCCAGTCCCGCGTGTTGAAAGCCGATCAGGAATTTGACGGCCTGTATAACGAACTGCTGCTGGAGATGGCGCGTAATCAAATCTTCCTGATTAACGAACGTCAGCTTTCCGTTAACCAACAAAACTGGCTGCGCCACTATTTTAAACAGTACCTGCGCCAGCACATTACCCCGATTCTCATCAACCGCGAAACCGATCTGGTGCAGTTCCTGAAAGATGACTACACCTATCTGGCCGTAGAAATTATTCGCGGTGAATCCATTCGCTACGCGCTGCTGGAGATCCCGTCCGACAAGGTCCCGCGCTTCGTGAACCTGCCGCCGGAAACCCCGCGCAGACGCAAGCCGATGATCCTGCTCGACAACATCCTGCGCTACTGTCTCGACGACATTTTCAAAGGCTTCTTCGATTACGATGCGTTAAACGCCTACTCGATGAAGATGACCCGTGACGCCGAATATGACCTGGTGCACGAGATGGAGGCCAGCCTGATGGAGCTGATGTCCTCCAGCCTGAAACAGCGTCTGACGGCCGAGCCGGTGCGCTTTGTTTATCAGCGCGATATGCCGGACGCTATGGTAGAAATGCTGCGCGAGAAGCTGACCATTTCACGCTATGACTCCATCGTGCCGGGCGGCCGTTACCACAACTTTAAAGACTTTATTGGCTTCCCGAACGTCGGCAAGGCCAATCTGGTGAACAAGCCGCTGCCGCGCCTGCGCCATCTGTGGTTTGATAAATTCCGCAACGGGTTCGACGCCATTCGCGAGCGCGATGTTCTGCTCTACTATCCGTATCACACCTTTGAACACGTGCTGGAGCTGCTGCGACAGGCCTCGTTCGACCCGAGCGTGCTGGCGATCAAAATCAACATCTACCGCGTGGCTAAAGATTCCCGCATCATCGATGCGATGATCCACGCCGCGCACAACGGCAAAAAAGTGACCGTGGTGGTTGAGCTGCAGGCGCGCTTCGACGAAGAGGCGAACATTCACTGGGCGCGCCGTCTGACGGAAGCCGGTGTACACGTGATCTTCTCCGCGCCGGGTCTGAAAATTCACGCCAAGCTGTTCCTGATCTCCCGTAAAGAGGGCGACGACGTGGTGCGATATGCCCACATCGGTACCGGGAACTTTAACGAGAAAACGGCGCGAATCTATACCGACTACTCGCTGCTGACCGCCGATGCCCGCATCACCAACGAGGTGCGCCGGGTCTTTAACTTTATTGAGAACCCGTACCGTCCGGTAAGCTTCGACTATCTGCTGGTCTCGCCGCAGAACTCGCGCCGTCTGCTGTACGATATGATCGATAAAGAGATCGCCAATGCCCAGAAAGGGCTGTCGTCCGGCATCACCCTGAAGCTCAACAACCTGGTGGACAAAGGGCTGGTAGACAGGCTGTACGCCGCGTCCAGCTCCGGCGTGCCGGTTAACCTGCTGATCCGCGGCATGTGCTCGCTGATCCCGGAACTGGAAGGCATCAGCGACAATATTCGCGTGATCAGCATTGTTGACCGCTACCTGGAACACGATCGGGTCTATATTTTCGATAATGCGGGTGATAAACAGGTCTATCTCTCTTCGGCAGACTGGATGACGCGCAATATTGACTACCGAATTGAAGTCGCGGCACCGCTGCTGGATCCGCGCCTGAAGCAGCAGATCCTCGACATCATCGAGATTCTGTTCAGCGATACCGTGAAAGCACGCTATATCGACAAAGAACTCAGTAACCGCTATGTACCGCGCGGCAACCGCCGCAAAGTGCGGTCGCAACTGGCGATTTACGACTATATCAAATCACTCGAGCAACCCGATTAACCTATGCCGATAAATGATAAGACCCCACGCCCGCAGGAATTCGCCGCGGTCGATCTAGGCTCTAACAGTTTCCATATGGTCATCGCCCGTGAGGTGGATGGCGCGCTGCAGATCATTGGTCGTCTGAAGCAGCGCGTGCACCTGGCGGATGGCCTTGATGAACGCAGCATGCTCAGCGAAGAGGCAATGGAGCGTGGGTTAAACTGCCTGTCGCTGTTTGCTGAACGCCTGCAGGGCTTCTCGCCCTCCAGCGTCTGCATCGTGGGCACCCACACCCTGCGTCAGGCGCTGAACGCGCCAGAGTTTCTCAAGCGGGCCGAAAAAGTGATCCCCTACCCGATTGAGATCATCTCCGGTAATGAGGAAGCGCGTCTGATTTTCATGGGCGTCGAACACACCCAGCCGGAAAAAGGGCGCAAGCTGGTGATCGACATCGGCGGCGGTTCTACGGAGCTGGTGATCGGCGAAGACTTTGAGCCTCGCCTGGTGGAAAGCCGCCGTATGGGCTGCGTCAGCTTCGCGCAGATGTATTTCCCGGGCGGCACCATCACCCGCGAGAACTTCCAGCGTGCGCGTATGGCAGCAGTCCAGAAACTGGAAAACCTGGCCTGGCAGTACCGGATTCAGGGCTGGAACGTGGCGCTGGGCGCGTCAGGCACCATCAAAGCGGCGCATGAGGTGCTGCTGGCAATGGGTGAAAAAGACGGGTTCATCACGCCCGAACGCCTGACGCTGCTGACCGACGAAGTGCTGAAGCATAAAAGTTTTGACGCCCTCAGCCTGCCGGGTCTTTCCGACGAGCGTAAGGCGGTCTTCGTGCCGGGGCTGGCCATCCTCTGCGGCGTGTTTGATGCCCTCGCCATTAAAGAGCTGCGCCTTTCCGACGGCGCGCTACGCGAAGGCGTGCTGTACGAAATGGAAGGCCGTTTCCGCCATCAGGATATTCGCAGCCGCACCGCGCAAAGCCTGGCTAACCAGTACAACATCGACCGCGAGCAGGCGAAGCGCGTGCTGGACACCACGGTGCAGATGTACGAGCAGTGGGAAGAGCAGAATCCGAAGCTCGCGCACCCGCAGCTTGCCGCGCTGTTAAAATGGGCCGCGATGCTCCATGAGGTGGGGCTGAACATCAACCATAGCGGGATGCACCGCCATTCGGCCTATATTCTGCAAAACAGCGATCTGCCTGGCTTCAACCAGGAGCAGCAAACCATGATGGCGACCCTGGTGCGGTATCACCGCAAAGCCATCAAGCTCGACGACCTGCCGCGCTTCACGCTGTTCAAGAAAAAGCAGTTCCTGCCGCTCATTCAGCTGCTGCGTCTTGGCGTGCTGCTCAATAACCAGCGTCAGGCGACCACCACGCCGCCCACGCTGAAGCTTAAAACCGACGACCATCACTGGACGCTGAGCTTCCCGCACGACTGGTTCAGCCAGAATGCGCTGGTCCTGCTGGACCTGGAAAAAGAACAACAGTACTGGGAAGCGGTCACTGGCTGGCTGCTCAAAATTGAAGAAGAGAGCGCTGACGTCGCCGCGTAACGGTTCAGGCGTCCGCGCAGGACGCCTCCGTTTCCAGCAGTGATTCAAGCGGCGCTGGCCTGCCAATCAGATAGCCCTGCACATAATCGATGCCTAGCGCGTGAACCGCGCTACGTATTTCCTCGGTCTCGACATACTCTGCCACCACCAGCATCTTCTTCATGCGCGCCAGATGGCAGATAGACGCCACGATCTGATAATCCAGGCTGTTGTTGACGATATTGCGGATAAAGCTGCCGTCGATCTTGAGAATGTCGGCATCCACGCTTTTCAGCCGCGCATAGCTTGCATAGCCGGTCCCGAAATCATCAATTGCAATGCGTACCCCCATTTTCTGCAACTGCTGGAGGATGTGTAGCGCCTGCTCCCCGCTGCCGAAGGTGCTGCACTCCGTCACCTCAAAAATCAGCTGCCACGGCTCAATGGCGTATTTCGCCAGCAGGCGACTCACCTCAAGCGGGAACGGCACCCGGCATACGGTTGAGGGGGCCAGATTAATGGCAAAACGCTGGCCGGGCAGGCTCTCGCGATGCGCGGCCAGGAAGCGCAGCGTATGCTCAAGCACCCACAGGTCCACCCGGGAGGACAAACCAAACTCCTGCGCGACTGGCAGGAACTGGTCGGGAGAGATCAATAGCCCGTTTGTATCCGGCATCCGCAGCAGGACTTCGTGATAGCGATCGCCACGCAGGCCGCGAACGGGTTGAACCAGCAGGGTGAATTCGTCGTTATCGAGCGCCTTTTGCAGGCGGCTCATCATCGCGACTTTATCCTTCAGGCTGCGCTGCAAATGGACGGCACCACGCTGCTGAAGATTTTCCGGATGGTTTGAGGAGAGTGACAGATCGGCCACCACCCCCAGCTCACCCAGCACCAGATAAAGATGGTTAACCGGGGACCGGACATAGCAGTAGCTTACGCCCACCTGCGGCTGCAGCGGCATGCCGTCCCAGACAAAGCGGAACTGCTTGATATGCTCGTCCAGGGTTTCAATTCGCTGCTGGTGCGATTCCGCGTTGAGCCGCACCGCCATGTCATACCCGGTGAGGTGATACACCTGCTCGTTGGGCTGGAGGGTACCGTTTACCCACTGCGCCAGCTGCTGTTTGTACAAAATACGCAGCAGCACGCCGTAATTTCGGCCCAGAATTTCCAGCTCCGGAATGCGCAGCAGGCAGAGCGCCGACCACGGATTCTTCGCCAGATCGCGCGACAGCGCCCGCAGGTTAGGCATATGGACGACCGGGTCGAGCAGCGCCAGCCTGCGGGAACGTTTATTCACGGCGCGCTGGCGAGTCGCCAGCATCGACATATAAATCACCACAAACGAGAAGACCAGGTAACTGGACGAGGTGATCGCCAGCTGAATGTCATACCCCTGGTTCAGCGGGATATAGTGATAATAGTAGTGAATTGACACCAGCAGCACCGGCGTCCAGATCAGCGATATCAGCTTATAGCCAAAACGCATCGCGCCCCAGAGCATCACCGGCATCAGCAGCGACAGGGTATAGTTTGTGGTGAATATGGAACTGTTTTCATTCATCGGGAGCAGCAGCAGCGTAAGCAGTCCGCCTAGCGCAATCGCCCACAGCACAAACTCAGCGACCGTCACCTTTTTGTCTATCTGGGCACGGATCTGCGAGAAAAGACTTTTAATATAGCGCGGATGACGAATCAGGCGGATCAGCAGATAGCTCAGCGGCACGCCCGTCAGCCCGCTGACCAGCAGCGCCTGGTAGTTGATGAGCGTACGAATATTAAGAGGGTTTAATCCCGCAAGGCTCTGGCGGCTCTCATACACGCCCAGATACACGGCAAACTGAAACAGCACCAGAAACAGCGTCGCGGGGCAGAAGGCCTGCCAGAAGATGCGCTGCGCCATCAAGCGGATGTCGCCGTACGCCGTCATATTGCGTCTGGGCGCAAACACCCGGTAGCCGCCCCAGCTGAGCACTAAAGGGACGATAAAATGGAGCACACCGGCAACCGTTTCAAACATCCCGACCGACGGGTAATAGCGGATAAACAGGGATAATACGATCCCGGGCAGCGCTTCCAGGCCAAAGAACATCATCAGCGAAAGCAAAAATGAGAGCGGTAAATAATAGAGTGCCACAATGCCGTCGCCCAGTTGCGTAAACGTATTCGCAACGCTCAGCGCGGGAAGTAAAACCACAGGTAAAATAAGCGGCAATGCCCACCAGCGGTTTGCATTGTTTTTCAGGAAAGCGAGAATAGTCATAGATGCCCGGTTAAACCCCTATCGCTCCAGAGGGAAATAAAGACAGGCATCCAACCTGACGTACGCGCCGCCCGGCAGCATGTCGGGCGAACAGTGTGGAGGAAGGATTTTAAATATCAGGGCCGGGAATCCGTTGACATAAATCAAACTACTTTACGCAAATAACATTTTGTGGCGTTTTTTCGACATCTTTTTCTTCATATTATCAATATGGTAAATGCGTTGATTAATTTCAATAACATTAATTAATGTAAACATTGACGGTTATTTACACATCACAGAATTGACCCCATCTTCTCGCTGTGCCTTAATATCCTTATCGCCCGGAAGGGCTTATCCAGGAAAAACAGAGTGAGTCAGGTCACGCGTATGCGCAAACGACATCGATTTAACACCCGAATGACCCGCATCATACTGCTCATCAGCTTCCTGTTTTTCTTTGGCCGCTTCGTTTACTCTTCGATTGGCGCCTGGTACCACCATCAGGATAAAACCCAGTCGCAGCAATCCAGCCTGACCGTCGACACCGCTGACCGCTAAACCGCCGAAGGATGCTGCACGAGCCGAATAAGGGCCGCGATCCCTTTGCTGAGGATTTTATCCTGCCGCATGACCACCGCCAGCTGCCGCTGCAGCATGGGCATCAGCGACATCACCCATAGCCCTTCGCGATCGACCTCCTGTTCCACCGCCATGCGCGGCACGATGCTGTAGCCCAGCCCTGCGCGAACCATCCGTTTGATCGCCTCGATGCTGCCAAGCTGCATCACCGGCGCGATCGCTAAACCCTGGGCGGCAAACCAGCCGTCGATCAGCGCCCGGGTCCCACTACCTGATTCAAAGGCTATCAGCGGATGAGCGTGCAGCGCGGCTGGGGTGAAGTCCCTGAATACAGCCTGCTGTTCCCTTGAGGCGATAAAGACAAACTCTTCGTCCATCACCGGCATCACGTCCAGCGCTCTGCCACTCACCGGCAGCGTGACCAGCCCCATATCGAGACGGTTCTCTTCGATAGCTCTGACGATGTCGAGGGTGTTGCCCGTCGTGACCCCCACGCTCAGGAGCGGATAGTCGCGGCGTAGCTGCTCCAGCAGCGGCGGCAGAAGATGGATGCAGGCCGTTGCCCCCGTGCCAAGGGTAATGGTGCCGCTTACGTCGTGGCTAAACGCATTCACGGCCCGGATGGCGTCATCCACCACCTGCTGAATACGCTCCCCGTGCGCCAGCAAGGTTTCTCCGGCAGCCGTCGCCTTAATCCCTCGCCCGGTACGCTCCACCAGCCGCGTTTGCAGAAACTGCTCCAGCTGGCGTATTTGCAGGCTGACGGCGGGCTGGGAGAGGCCCAGCACGTCCGCTGCCGCTGAAAAACTGCCGCGCTGGATCACCAGACGGAAGGTGGCGAGATAGCCCAGATTAAGCGTCGTCATTCAAAGTTTCTCTTATACCGCGCATAAGGTTGCGGCCCTGCCAGCACAATACCGCGCCCGTTATGCTCAGGACAACTGCATAGCGGAATGAACACTCATGGAAATACCTGCCCTGCCACACCGCCTCGCCCTCACGGCCGGGTGCAATCAGCTCATCAACTGGGGGATCTCGTTTTATATGCCCGGCACCTTTGCGCTGGCCATTTCAGCCGACCGGGGATGGTCATCACCGCAGATTTACCTCGGCCTGACGCTGGCGATGCTGGTGATGGCGGTAGTATCCCCTTTTGTCGCCCGCCTGCTGGCACGCTTTGGCGGTCAGAAGGTGGTGATGGGCGGAACGCTGCTGATCGCCGCAAGCTGTGCCTGTATGGCGTATACCCGGACGCTTTATGGCTGGTACGGCGCCTGGCTGGTCGCAGGCGTGGGAATGCGCCTGTCGCTGTACGATGCGCTCTTCGCCGCGCTGGTCAACCTCTACGGACAGCAGGCGCGAAGAACAATCTCGCGCGTCACGCTGGCGGGCGGGCTGGCCTCCGTCGTCTTCTGGCCGCTGGGCGATGCGCTGCTTCACGTGATGCGCTGGCAGGACGCATTACGCATTTATGCCCTGCTTGGCCTGCTGAGCGCGTTGCTGATCCGCACGCTTCCCCGGCAGCGGCTGACGGTGACGACGAAAATCGCCGCACCGCCGCTGAACAACGAGCGCCGAAACGGCTGGCTTTATGCCGCCTTCATTGCCCTCATCACCTTTGTCTCTAACGGCACCTCCACCCATCTGCCGGAGTTTATTGCCCACTACGGCCTGCCGGTCGCTATCGGCATGCTGTGGGGAATCGGCCAGACGGGCGCGCGCTCGCTGGAGGTGCTGGCGGGGGCTCGCTTAACGCCCTTCACGTTAACGCTTTTTACCGCTCTCGCCATGCCGCTCTGTTTTCTTGTTGGGTTGAGCAGCGCCCTGTTTGTCTGGTGTGCGGCCGGCTTTGTGCTGGGCTATGGGGCCATCAACGGGCTGGTTACCCTTGTCAAAGCCACCCTGCCGCTGGAGCTGTTTAGCGCGGAAAGCTATGCCCGCCGCACGGGCATGCTGCTTATCCCCGGTCAGCTTATGGCCGCAGCCTCACCGTATGCCTATGCGTGGCTAAATAAAACGCTGGGGATCGCGGGTGCAATGGGGGTATCGACGGGCCTGACGCTGCTGATTGCCGGGCTGGCGATAGCCATTGTGCGCCGTCCCGGGAGGCAAACTGTATCGCACTGTATCCCGCGGGCCACGGTGACAAACGGGTACAAAACGCCCCCTCCGGCAAATATCTCCGATACATAAAAATGGTTTTCTTTCCCTGTCGCCATTGAGAACTGATGAGGAGAGAGAGCAATGATTCGTCGCTACGTAATTTTCCCCCTGCTTGTCCTGACATCCGTCGCAGGTGCCCAGGCCACACCTCTGGACAATCTGAGCGCCGCGGACGTTAACGGCCCCGCCGCCGTTGCCCCGCTGGCGCAGCCGCAGCCGCCTGCAAAACTGATCGTCGATCCGCCGCTTGCCGGGCCGCTGAGCAAAGGCGCGGTGTTTATCCAGTACCGCGCCGAAAACCTTCGCATCGAGCCGGTATTCGGGCCCGACGCGCTCAAGGTCACCCCGCGCATCGGGCACATTCACGTGGTGGTGGATGATGCACCGTGGCACTGGGCTGACACCAGCGGAGAGCCGGTGATCCTGGTGGGGCTGCCCGCCGGTAAACACAAGGTGACGATAATTCTGGCCGACCCGACGCACAAGCCGCTCGACCACAAAACCGTTGAATTCACCGTCCCGCCCCACGCGGCGGTCCACCATTTTTAAGGAGTCTGAAGATGAAAGCACTGTCTGTAGTCACGGCAGGCCTGCTGGCGCTTTCCGCCAGCGCCTTTGCGCAGAGTAAAACCAGCGTCGTGTTGGTCCACGGCGCGTTTGCGGACGGCAGCAGCTGGAATAAGGTCATTACCCTGTTGCAGAAACAGCACGCAGAGGTCATTGCCGTCCAGCTGCCGCTCACGTCGCTAAAAGATGACGTTGCCGCCACAAAGCGGGCCATCGCCCGCGCGCGGGGTGACGTAGTGCTGGTGGGTCACTCCTGGGGCGGCACCGTGATTAGCGAAGCGGGCAACGATGCGCGGGTAAAATCGCTGGTGTATGTGGCGGCTTTCGCGCCGGACTCCGGCCAGTCGACGGCGGACCTGGCAGGAAGCTACCCTGCACCGCCGGGCAGCGCGGGCATTGCCAAAACGGCGGACGGCTATTTATACCTGCCGACGGAAGCCGTCAGGAAGGATTTCGCGCCGGACGTGAAGCCAGCCATTCAAGATACGATTGCAGCCACGCAGGGGCCAATTAAGGCCGAGGCGTTTGGTGAAAAGGTCGCCCACGCGGCGTGGCATGACAAACCGAGCTGGTTTGTGGTCAGCAAGAATGACCGAATGATCAACCCCGATCTTGAGCGTACGATGGCAAAGACGATCCACGCGAAAACCACCGAGGTGGCGGCGAGCCACGTGTCGATGGTGAGCCAGCCGCAGATCGTTGCCCGGACGATTGAGCAGGCGATTGACGCAAAGTAATTTTTTGCGAATTGTAGGCCGGGTAAGCGCAGCGCCACCCGGCAAAAAACAGCCTCAGCGCCCGCCATCCGCGGGATAATCCCGATTAATCCACGCGTGATCCTCTTCCCAGGTGAACATCCATTTGCGCACCGGCCCGGCCATCACGTTGAGATAATAGCTGTCATACCCGGCCATCGTCGCCACCGGGTGGTATCCCTTCGGCACCATGACCACGTCACGGTTGTAGACCGCCATACACTCATCCAGCGCTCTGTCGTCGGTGTAAACCCGCTGCATACAGAACCCCTGCTCCGGGTTGAGGCGATGGTAGTAGGTCTCCTCCAGATACGTCTCCTGAGGCGGGTTATCCGTGTCGTGCTTGTGGCTCGGGTACGAGCTGGTGCAGCCCTCGTTGGTCCAGACCTCCACCACCAGCAGGCTGTCGGCGGGCTTGTCTTCCGGCAGAATGTTATGCACGTAGCGCTGGTTGTGGCCCTTGCCGCGCGCTTCACCGTCGATATCCTGCGGCGCAATCAGCCGCGTCGGACAGGTGCCCTTGCCCGGCGCAGCGCAGACCGCCAGCTCCAGCGTCGTCAGCGCCTTCACCTGCACCGTCTCCTGCGGAGTGACGTACACCGCCCACGGCTTGATGCGCTCGAACGGGCTCATCCGCTCGCCGATGTCGTTAAACTGCGCGGAAGGCGTGCTGATGGAGGCGCGTCCTGCCACCAGCACCAGGCAGCGCTCTTCGCGGACGGCGGGCAGCGTCAGCGTCTGCCCCTCCTGTAGCTCATACGCCTCAAAGCCGACGTACCCCCACCCTGCGCTTTCCGGCGTGACGGACTGGGTGCGCCCCTCCGCGTTCGGCTGTTGCCAGCGTGATAACAGACGTGACATGTCACCTCCTCAAATCAGTCCGGCGTCGCGCGCCAGACGGCTCAGATTGTTATACCCCAGACGGGCGTAGGTCAGCGGATGGGCAATGGCCGGATCCTGCTCCGCCTCCACCACCAGCCAGCCGTGATAGTTCTGCGCCTTCAGCAGCCGCATGATCGGCGGGTAATCCACGCAGCCGTCGCCCGGCACGGTAAACACTCCGCTCAGTACCGCATCAAGGAAGCTGGTTTTACGGTTTTTCACATCCGCCAGCACGTCGGCACGCACGTCTTTGCAGTGAACGTGGTTGATACGCGACGCCCAGCGCTGCGCCACCGCCAGCGGATCGGCCCCGGCAAAGGTAAGATGGCCGGTATCCAGCAGTAGCCCCACCGCGTCGCCGGTGTGGGTCATCAGATTGTCCACGTCGTCGGCGGACTCAATCACCGTGCCCATATGGTGATGGTAGGCAATCTGCACGCCCTGCTGCTGGGTGTAGCGCGCAAATTCGGTAAGCTTCTCGCCGTACTCCTTCCAGCGCGCCTGCGGGAAGCGCGGGCGCAGATGCACCGGGGTCTGCTGCTCGCCGTGAATGCAGCCGCTCACTTCCGCAAAGACCAGCACCTTCGCCCCCAGCTCGCGCAGGAGCGTCAGGTGGGACTGCACGGCGGCGATCTCCTCCTCCACGCTGCGCTCCAGCAGGCGGCCGGAATACCAGCCGGAGACCAGCTGCAGGTCGTGGCGCTGAAGGATGGGGCCGAGCAGGCGCGCTTCGCGCGGGAACTTATTACCCAACTCGAAACCGGCGAAACCGGCCTCTTTACCTTCGCTCAGGCAGGTCTCAAGCGACGTCTCCGCGCCGAGAGAAGGCAGATCGTCGTTCGTCCACGTCAGCGGGTTAATGCCCAGTTGTACACTCATTGTCGTCTCCATTATGCGTGTCCGCGCTCGCGCCACCAGGCGATAAGCTGCAGGTAGTTGTCCCGGATGCGCGCCACCAGCTGCGCATCATCAATATCGTGCTTCAGCCACGCGCGGGAGGCATCGCCGAACAGCGTGCGCCCTACGGCGAAGCCTTTTACTACCGTCTGCCCCGCTGCGGCCCTAAAGTCGGCGCGCAGCTGTTCCGCCGGAGCGTCCAGGCCGAGGATCACCACCCCGCGGCAGTGCGGGTCCCGGCGTTCGATAATCTCGCTCAGCGCCGTCCAGCCCTCCGCTGAGAGCGGCGGCAGCTTCCACCAGTCGGGATAAATGCCGAGGTTGTAGAAGCGGGAAATGGCGCGCAGGTAGAGCTCGTCGCTGCGCGGCATGCTGGCGGGAAGGATCACCTCCAGCAGCAGCTCGTGCCCGGACCGGCAGCAGGCGTGATACACCTCGGCAATTTTCTGCTCCTGCTCCAGGCGCAGGCCGTGAGCGTCTTCCGGATGGAAAAAGACCAGACACTTCACCACGTGCTCCTGCGGCCAGCTGATGAGCTGGGTGCCAATGTTGCCATGCTCCATCTCCAGCGGACGCGAGCCCGGCAGCTCAATGGGGCGACCAATCCACCACCCCTCGCCGGTGATGGCGTTCAGCGCGTCCTGACCAAAGGTGCCGTCGCACAGCAGGCCAGCTTTGCCCTCCAGCCCGGCACGGCTCGCCGCCTCGCGGCTGGCCTGCAGGATCAACTGCTTCAGCGCCGGAATGCGCCCGATCGACGCGCCGCACTGCAGCGCCATATCCTCAAGCTGGCTGCGGTGGTCGAAGGCCATCACGCACAGCTCCGGCCACTCGCGGCGGCGGGTGGTCACCCGGTGGAGGTGGTTCAGACGCGGGTCGAGGTCCGGGCGCGGCACATCCGCAGCGCGGGAGAGATAGTCATCCAGCTCGATTTTGCTCGGCATCGCCGGGGCGCAGCCGTGGCGCGAGACCACCAGCGCGCCGCAGGCGTTGGCATAGCGACACGCCTGCTCCCAGCCCTCGTCGTTCAGGTAGCCGCGCAGCAGGCCGGACATAAACGCGTCCCCCGCGCCGAGGACGTTCAGCACCTCCACGCGCACGCCAGTCACCGTCAGGCCGTCGTCCAGCCGGGGTGGAATGGCGTCGGTATAGACCGAGCAGCCGAGGGCGCCGCGCTTGCAGACCAGCGTTGCTTCACTCACGGCACGCACCTGCCCCAGCGCCTGCAGGGTCTCCGTGCTGCCGCCCGCAATGTGAAACTCCTCCTCGGTGCCGACGATGACGTCGAAGAGGTGCAGCACCTCCTGCAGCTCGCGGGTGACCTTATCGGCGGCGATAAAGCGCGTTTCACCGTCGCCTAAGGAGGTCAGCCCCCACAGCACCGGACGGTAGTCGATGTCCAGCACCGTGCGCACGCCGTGACGGCGGGCATAGCCCAGCGCCGTCAGCACCGCATCGCGGGTCTGAGGATGAGAAAGGTGAGTCCCGGTGATGGCAAGACAACGTGCGGAGGCAATGTAGCTTTCGTCCACATCGCTGGCCGTAATGGCCATATCCGCGCAGTTATCGCGATAAAAAATAAGAGGAAAGGTGTCCCGGTCTTTAATGCCGAGTAGCACCAGCGCCGTGAGGCGGTCTTTATCAGTAATCAGATGGCTGGTATCGCAGCCCACCTGGTTAAGCTCTTCCCGCAGGAAGCGGCCCATATGTTCATCGCCGACACGCGCCAGCATCGACGAGCGCAGGCCCTGGCGCGCGGTGCCGTACGCCACGTTGCCGGACGAGCCGCCGAGGTATTTGGCAAAGCTCGACACATCCTCCAGACGGGCACCAATCTGCTGACTGTAGAGGTCTACCGCCACGCGGCCCATGCATATCACATCAAACTGCTTTTCCACGTTGATACCTCATCAGACAATGTCGTTCACGTTCAGCCAGCGGCCTTCCTGGTGCGAGAGCGCGATCGCGTCCAGCACGCGCGACACCTTCCAGCCCTCTTCGAAGTCCGGCCACATCGGCACGTCGGCGGCAATCCCGTCCACCAGATCGCGCACCTCCACCGTTTTTTGATCGTTAAAGCCTATCCCGTGGCCTGCGCCCATGCAGAACGCGGCGTAGTCGGGGTGTGCAGGGCCAACGAGTAAGGTGCGGAATCCCTGACGGTTAACCGGATCGTCATGCAGATAGAGCTTCAGCTCCGCCATGCGCTCCTGGGTGAAGCTGATGGCGCCTTTCGTCCCGGTAATGACGTACGACAGCCCCATCTTGCGGCCGCAGGCGACGCGGGAGGTTTCAATCACGCCCTGCGCCCCGCCCGCGAAGCGCACCATGGCGTGGGCCTGATCCTCGTTTTCGACGGCAACCATGTCCGACGAGTCGGCCTTCGCCGGGCGTTCCGGGACCACGATCTTCAGGTCGCCGCAAACCTGCTCAATCTCCCCGACCAGGTACTGGGCCATGTTGACGATATGCGCCGCGAGGTCGCCCAGCGCTCCCAGCCCGGCGGTCTCTTTGAAGCAGTGCCAGTGAATGGGCGAGCGCGGGTCGGCCATATAGTCTTCGTTGTGGGTGCCGTAGAAGTGGATCACCTCGCCAATCTCGCCGCGGGCAATAATCTCCTTCGCCAGCTGTGCCGTCGGGTTTTTCATGTAGTTGAACCCCACCAGCGTTTTCACCCCGGCCCGCTTCGCGGCGTCGACCATCTCCCGTGCGTCGTGGGCGTTCAGCGCCAGCGGCTTCTCCGAGTAGACGTGCTTGCCGTGGCGGATCGCCTCCAGCGCCATCTCTTTATGCAGATGGTTGGGTGAGCAAATATCCACCACGTCGATCGCCGGGTCGGCCACCAGCGCCCGCCAGTCGCCGGTGGAGCGGTTGAAGCCAAACGCCTGCGCGCGCGCTGCCGCCAGCTCCGGCGTGACTTCCGCCACCATTTCGCGCACCAGCCTGCCGCGCAGGTTGAACACCGTCGGGGCCTGGGCATAGGCGATAGCGTGCGCCTTGCCGATATACCCGGTGCCAATCAATCCAATACGAACCTCTTTCATCGTGATCCTCACAGTGCGCCGCGACGGCTCTTGGCGTAGGTATCAAACGCCACCGCCAGAACGATAATTAATCCGGTGATAATCTGCTGGTAGTAGGCCGAGACGTTCATCAGCACCAGGCCGTTAATCAGAATCCCCATGATGATGGAGCCGATAATGGTGCCGCCGATGCGCCCGTAGCCGCCCATCAGCGAGGTGCCGCCAATCACCACCGAGGCAATGACGCGCAGCTCAAAGGAGATCCCGGCCACCGCCTCGGCGCTCCCCAGACGCGCGCTCAGAATGAAGCCCGCCAGCCCCGCCAGGCAGCCAATCAGCACGTAGACGCTGACCAGCACGCGCTTGACGTTCACCCCCGCCAGGCGCGCAGCCTCCGGGTTACCGCCGATGGCGTAGACGAAGCGGCCCCAGCGGGTTTTATGCAACGCCAGATAGCCGCCGAGGGCGACGATGGCGAAGATCCAGATCGGAATGGAGATGCCGAACAGCTCCCCGCGCCCCCACCAGCGGTAGCCCTGATCGAAACCGGCAATCGGCGCGCCGTCGTTGATCACCAGCGTCAGGCCGCGCCAGATGGTCATCCCGCCGAGGGTCACGATGAACGGCGGCAGGCGCAGGCGGGTCACGCCCAGACCGTGCAGGAAGCCAATCGCCGTGCCCATCGCCAGGCAAATCCCCAGCCCAATCAGCCAGCTCATGCCGCCCCAGGCGTTCGGGTCGACGGTGGTGAAGTTGTCGCCCTTAATCACGTACGCCGCGGTCATGGCGCAGACCGCCAGAATGGAGCCCACGGAGAGGTCAATCCCGGCAGTCAGGATGACAAAGGTCATCCCCACGGCCATGATCCCGTAGATGGAGACTTCGGTCAGGATGTTGAAAATATTGCGTTCAGAGAAAAAATTGCTGTTCTGCGACTGGAAGAAGATCAGCAGCAGGATCATGAAAATCAGAACCCCGAAGCGCTCGAAGAAGGCGATGGGATCGATGCGTCCGGCGCGTTTGACCGGGGCCTGCGTTTTAGAAATCATCTGCGTCATGAGAAACTCCGTTATGCCGCGTTCAGGGCGTTGTGGTTGATGGCCATCATCGTCATCAGCCGTTCTTCGTTAGCGTCGTCACCGTGGATCTCGCCGGTCACCCGGCCTTCGCTGAGGGTGATGATCCGGTCTGACACCGCCATCACTTCAGGCAGATCGGAGGAAATCACGATCACCGCCACGCCCTTTTTCGCCATGTCAAACAGCACCTGGTGCACTTCCGATTTGGTCCCCACGTCGATGCCGCGCGTCGGCTCATCGACGATCAGCACCCGCGGGTTGAGCGCCATGCAGCGCGCGAGGATCACCTTTTGCTGGTTACCGCCGGAGAGCTTGCGCACCTCCTGCGCGCTGTTGACCATTTTGATCTGCAGCGCCTTGCGGTAGGACTCGATCAGATCGTCCTCTTTGCGGGTGTTCACGAACCAGCGCCACTGCAGCAGCGAGGAGAGGCAGGAGAGCGACAGGTTGTCGCGAATCGACAGTCCCAGCACCGCCCCCTCTTTTTTGCGGTCTTCCGGTACCAGCGCCACGCCCTGGTCGAGGGCATAGAGCGGGTCGCGCGGCTGGTACGGTACGCCGTCCAGCTCAAAGCTCCCGGCGGTAAACGCGTCTGCGCCAAACAGGCAGCGCGCCACCTCGGTGCGTCCCGCGCCCACCAGTCCGGCAATGCCTAAGACCTCCCCGGCGTGAACGTGGAAGCTGATGTCATGCAGGGCGATGCCGTGCGGATCCAGGGGCGGCTTTTCGCGGCTCAGCCCCTTCACCGCCAGACGGACGGGTTTGTCCTCATGATGGGTTTCGCTGGCGGGACGGCGATTAAAGGCCACGTCGCGCCCGACCATCAGGCGGATCAGTTGTTCGACGTTGGTCTCCGCCACCGCGCCGGTGCCGGTGAAACGGCCGTCCTGGAAAACGGTGAAGCGGTCGCAGAGCTGGAAAACTTCGTGCAGGCGGTGGGTGACATAGATAATGCTCACGCCACGGTTTTTAAGCTCGCGCACCACGCGGTGCAGGCTTTCCACCTCGCTGTCGCTCAGCGCGGCGGAGGGTTCGTCCATAATGATTAGCCTGGCGTTGAGGGTCAGCGCCCGGGCGATCTCCACCATCTGCTGCTGGGCAACGCTCAGGCGGGCGACCGGGGTGGTCGGTGCAACGTTCAGCTGCAGATAGTCGAGAATGACCTGCGCCTCCTGATTGACCGCCTTTTCGTCGACGATCAGGTTACGTTTACGCGGCTCGCGCCCGAGAAACATGTTTTCCGCGACGGTCATGTTGGGCAGCAGGTTGAATTCCTGATAGATGGTGATAATGCCCTTGTTCTGCCGTTCCACCGGGGAGTCGTCCACCGGCAGCGTTTCGCCGTTGAACCAGATCTCCCCGCGGGTTTGCGGCTGCGCCCCCGCGAGCGCCTTCAGCAGCGTGGATTTACCCGCCCCGTTTTCCCCCAGCAGGGCGTGGATCTCGCCCGCGCCGACGGTCAGCTGGGCGCTGCTTAACGCCCAGACGCCGGAAAAGCTTTTTGCCAGGTCGGTCACTTTCAGTAAGGGTTGCGACATCGGTCTGCTCCTCCTTTAGAGTGAGCCGCCGCGCCAGCGGCGGCTGCGGATAAATCAGTTACCGGCCTCACCGATACGCTCAGCCTGCTGCAGGTTCTCTTTGGTGATCAGCGTCGGCGGGTAGTCGGCCCCGGTGATGGCTTTTTTCTCGCGCACGTTGGCCACCAGCTGGCTCATCGCCGTCTGCACCGCAAAGCCCGGACGCTGATCCGCCGTCACCGCCAGCCAGCCGTCGCGCACGCGGGCCAGCGCTTCCGGTACCGCATCAAAGCCGGTGACCAGAATTTCGCCCGGCTTCACGCCCTGGCTCTGCAGCGCTTCAATCGCCCCCAGCGCCATGTCGTCGTTGGCGGAGAGGATCACCTGAGGACGTTTCGGCAGCGAGGGCAGCACGCTTTCCACGATGCGCATCCCTTCAGAACGCATCCAGTTGCCGGTCTGATCGGCGACGATCTTGTACTTATCCCCGCCTGCCTTCAGGCTGTCGCGGATCCCTTTGGTGCGTTCGATGTTGGAGGAGGAGCCCGGCTGGCCGGTCAGCAGAATGATCTCCGCCCCGTCGGGGAATTTGGTTTTGACGAAGTCGCCAATCGCCTGGCCACCTTTGTAGTTATTGGCGCCAAAGTGCGGCACCTTCTTCTGGCTGTCGACGGAACGGTCAAGGGTGACCACCGGCAGCTTCGCATCCTGAATTTCATCCACCGCGCTGGAGACCGCATTCACGTCGTTCGGGGAGACGATAAAGCCCTGCGCGCCGCGGGTGATGGCGTTTTCCAGGTCAGCCACCTGCTTCGGTGAACTGCCCTGCCCGTCCAGCACCTGAAGCTTCACGCCCATCTCTTTTGCGGCTTTTACCGCCGTGCGCTGCATGTGAACTTCAAACGGCATGGCCAGGTTTGGCGTACTGAAAACAATTTGCTCGTTTTCGGCGAGGGCGGCCCCGGACGTCATGGCGATGAGGGCGGCTACGATCAGTTTTTTCATTATTATGTCTCTCTGTGTAGGGTTGTGGTGTTTAGAGGACGATCTCGCGCTGGCTGCGCAGTGACTCCAGCGCTTTATCCGCAAGGTACAGCGCACGTTCACCATCATCGCCGCTGCAGTCAGGCACCGCTTCGCCGCGCAGGACCGCGACAAAGTGTTCCCATTCCGCGGCGTAAGCGGATTTGTAGCGCTGCAGGAAGAAGTGTTCCGGCAGCGCGCTGGTGCAGCCCTGTTTGCCGTAGTGCTGCACCTGGTTTTCCAGAATGTTGCCCGCGCACAGCAGCCCTTCGGAGCCGTGCAGCTCCAGGCGCTGGTCGTAGCCGTAAGATGAGCGACGGCTGTTGACGATGGTCGCCATCGCGCCGGAAGCGTATTTCAGAACGATAAACGCGGTATCGATATCCCCCGCCTCGCCAATCGCCGGATCCACCAGGTTGCTGCCCTGGGCATACACCGACACCGGCTCTTCGCCCATGATGAAGCGGGCCATGTCAAAATCGTGAATGGTCATATCGCGGAACATGCCGCCGGAGACGCGCACGTACTCCGCAGGCGGTGGAGACGGGTCGCGGGAGATGATCAGCAGCGATTCCGGCTTGCCGATGCGCCCGGCCTGCACGTCGGTTTTCACGCGGCGGAACTGCGGGTCAAAGCGGCGGTTAAAGCCGATAAACAGCGGCACGTCATACTCTTTGACCACCTTCAGGCAGTCGCGCACGCGGGCGAGGTCGAGGTGGACCGGCTTTTCACAGAAGATGGCCTTGCCGTGGCGGGCGGCCATTTCAATCAGGTCCGCGTGGGTATCGGTGGCGGAGGCGATCAGCACGGCGTGAACGTTAGGGTCGGTCATCGCTTCATCCAGGCTCTGCTGGCGGGCCTGATACTGCGTGGCGAGGCGGGTGGCAAATTCCTGATTCGGGTCAACCACGGACCAGAGCGTGGTCGCGCCGTGGCCGGCGATGTTAGCTGCATGTACCTGGCCAATTCGGCCAGCGCCCAGTAAAGCAATGTTAAACATAACGGCTCCCGGTGTTGGTGAATGCTGTGAACTAACGACCCTATAAATAAAACATTTATTTCATTTTTATAAATAGTGAAAATTATGTTTTTGAGTGCGGGTTAACACTTTTGAGATGAATGAGATAAATTTTGTTATCAATCTCACAACATGGGAGGACATACAGCAGCTCCCCTCACCCCGGCCCTCTCCCCAAAGGGGCGAGGGAGAAAAGAGTGCACCACACCATCCCCTCTCCCCTTTGGGGAGAGGGTTAGGGTGAGGGGAAAATGAAATGAAAATTTCGTTACGACGGAAAAACTTAATACTGACGGGCTTTTTTCACCTGCGCCTGCGTTTGCTCCGCGGCTTCACGCACGGCAGATGATTCCGCCACCTGCGCATCACCGGTTCGCCACCAGGAGGCGTAGTCGTGGGTCATGGTCTTCGGCAGCACCTTGATGTCCAGCAGCGTGGGGCCAGGATGCGCGCGGGACGCCTCCAGCGCCGCCAGCAGGGTTTGCTCGTCGTGCACCCGCCACGCGCGGCAGCCGTAGCTCTGCGCATTTTGCGCGAAGTCGACCTTCACCAGCGGACCGTCAAGCCGTCCGGTTTCCGGGTTGCGATGGCGGTTTTCCGTGCCAAAGCTGCCCATGCCGTGCCCCATCTGCAGGTTGTTAATGCAGCCGAAGCTGGCGTTATCAAACAGCAGAACGGTGACCTTAATGCCCTCCTGAACGGCAGTTTGCAGCTCGGAGTGCAGCATCATGTAGGAGCCATCCCCCACCATGGCGTATACCGGCTGCTGGGGCCGGGCAAGCTTCGCGCCGAGGGCTGCCGCAATCTCGTAACCCATGCAGGAGTAGCCGTACTCCAGATGATAGCTGTCCGGCGTTTTGACCTGCCAGAGGCGCTGTAAATCGCCCGGCAGCGAACCGGCCGCGCCCACCACGATGGCGTTATCTTCAATATGCTGGTTGATCAGCCCCAGCACCCGCGTCTGGGTCAGGCGGGTGTTGAGCGTCTCGCCGTACTCCGCCAACTGCGCGTCCAGGTGCCCCGCCACTTCGGGCGCGTCGTCCGGACGCCACTGGCGATCCCACAGGCGACGGCACTCGTCGCGCCAGGCGGATTTCGCCTCAGCGATTGCCTCTCCCCAGCCGCTGCGGTAATCACCAAGCGCGTGGGTCAATGCCTCGAGCCCGGTTTGAGCGTCGGCAATGAGCGCCGTGGCGTCCAGCTTCAGGGCGTCAAACTCGGCCACGTTCAGCAGCAGAAATTCGACATCCGGATGGGAAAAGAGCGCCTTGGAGCCGGTGGTAAAGTCGGTCAGGCGCGTGCCGATGCCAATCACCAGATCAGCCTGCGGCGCGAGCTGGTTGGCCGCCATTCCGCCCGTCACCCCTACGCCACCGAGGTTAAGTGGGTGGTCACTTACCAGCGCCCCCTTTCCGGCCTGGGTTTCGGCAAACGGCAGCTGCAGCGTCTCGACAAAGTCGCGAAACGCCTCATGTGCGCCGGAATAGCGCACGCCGCCGCCGCACACCACCAGCGGACGACGCTTGCGGGCGATCAGCGCCCGCGCCTGCGCCAGACGCTGCGGATCGGGCGGACGGCGCTCGATGTGGTGCACGCGACGCGCGAAGAAGCTCAGCGGGTAATCCCACGCTTCCCCCTGCACGTCCTGCGGCAGGCAAATCGTCACCGCACCGGTATCTGCCGGGTCAGTAAGCGTTCGCATCGCGCTGAGCATCGCGCTCATCAGCTGCTCGGGGCGGTTAATGCGGTCCCAGTAGCGGGAGACCGGACGGAAACAGTCGTTGGTGCTGATGCTGAGGTCGTGATACTGCTCAATCTGCTGCAGCACCGGGTCGGGCTGGCGGCTGGCATAGATATCGCCCGGGAGCAGCAGCAGCGGGATGCGGTTCGCCGTGGCGGTTGCCGCGGCCGTGACCATATTGGCGGCGCCCGGACCGACAGAGGAGGTGACGGCAAAGATGCGCTGACGCCGATGCTGTTTGGCAAATCCCGTCGCCATATGGGCGATGCCCTGCTCGTTGCAGCCCTGCATCACCTGCAGATGACCGGGATCCTGCTCCAGCGCCTGGCCGATACCCAGCACGTTGCCGTGCCCAAATATGGTGGCGACGCCCTCCACGAAGGGCGTTTCGTGACCATCCACGCTAACGTACTGTTGATTAAGGAACCGGACCAGCGCCTGAGCCATGGTCATACGTTCGGTTTGCATAACGCCTCCTGTCAGCCCAGCGTCGGCATGGAGAACGCAGCGCCTGTCTCCTGCTGCATTTCCGGCCAGCGCGCGGTGATGGTTTTCATTCGGGTGTAGAAACGCACGCCGTCGTTGCCGTGGACGTTGAGCGCCCCGAAGATGGAGCGCTTCCAGCCGCCAAAACTGTGGAATGCCATCGGCACCGGGATTGGCACGTTGACCCCCACCATGCCCGCCTGCACCTCTTCGCAGAAGCGACGCGCGCAGCCACCGTCGCGGGTGAAGATTGCCGAGCCATTACCATATTCATGGCGGTTAATCAGGTCCACCGCGCTGGCGTAATCTGCTACGCGCACCACAGAAAGCACCGGACCAAAAATCTCTTCTTTATAGATGGTCATCTCCGGGGTGACGTTATCGAACAGCGTCGGCCCGACGAAATAGCCCTGCTCGTGGCCCTTCACGCTAAAGCCGCGGCCGTCCACGCGAAGCGTCGCCCCCTGCGCTTCCCCGCTGTCGATGTAGCCCAGCACCTTGCTACGGTGCGCGGAGGAGATGAGCGGCCCCATTTCGTTTTCCGGCGTCTGGTCGAGCCCCGGTCCGACGCGCAGCCCGGCAATCTGTTTTTCGAGCCGGGCGCAGAGGTCATCGGCGGTGTTATCCCCCACCGCCAGCACCACCGAGAGCGCCATGCAGCGCTCGCCCGCCGCGCCGTAGGCCGCGCCCATGATGGCGTTAGTCGCCATCTCCATGTCGGCATCCGGCATTAAAATGCAGTGGTTTTTCGCACCGCCCAGCGCCTGGCAGCGCTTACCGTGGGCGGACGCGGTCTGGTAAATGTATTCCGCAATCGGCGTGGAGCCGACAAAGCTCACCGCCTGCACGCGCGGGTCGGTCAGGAGCACGTCAACGGACTCTTTATCGCCCTGCACCACGTTGAAGACGCCGTCCGGCAGGCCGGCTTCTTTCAGCAGCTGCGCCAGCGCGAGCGCCAGAGAAGGGTCTTTTTCCGACGGTTTCAGCACGAAGGTATTCCCGGTCGCCAGCGCAATCGGGAACATCCACATCGGCACCATCGCCGGGAAGTTAAACGGCGTGATCCCGGCGCAGACGCCGAGCGGCTGCATCAGCGAGTGGCTGTCGACGCCGGTCCCGACGTTCGCCGAGTGTTCGCCCTTTTGCAGATGCGGAATACCGCAGGCAAACTCCACCACTTCCAGGCCGCGGGTCAGTTCGCCCACCGCGTCGGAGAAGACCTTGCCGTGCTCTTCGCTGATGAGGCGAGCCAGGCGATCCATGTTCTCTTCCAGCAGCGCTTTGAAGCGGAACATCACGCGCGCGCGCTTAAGCGGAGCATGACGCGCCCACGCCGGAAACGCCTGCTGCGCGGCGGCAATCGCCTGCTCCGTTTCCTGTGCCGTACTCATCACCACCTGGCGGATCTGCTCGCCGGTGGCCGGGTTGAAGATCGCCTGAACGCGCTGGCCTGAACCGGTGACACATTCGCCGTGAATAAAATTCGCTACCGTCTCCATCCTTAACCTCTCGCTGTTGATACGTGACTGTGACCTGAACACTGTGTACTGACCACTATATATGAAACAAATATTCCATTTTAAGTTGAAATAAAATAAATGATGATTATTGTGATCAAGGATGGATTTTTATGTTAACAGCCAGCACCACTGACGCCGCGTGCGCTATTAAGGGATTTCGGGCGAGGAAATGACTGAAGCTTCTGTTTCATTTTTGCTGCCAGATGGATGGCCGACATTTAAAAGACGCGGTTTTGCGTTTAGAATCATATGACTGTATTTGGGGGATAAGATGACGACAGCAACCAGCCTGAACGAACTGCAGCAGCAAATCCGCGATCGCTACGATAGCCTGAGCAAGAGGCTGCAGCAGGTCTCCCGCTACGTGCTGGACAACACCAACAGCGTAGCCTTCGATACGGTTGCCGTCATTGCCGAGCGCGCCGACGTGCCGCCCTCGACGCTGATCCGCTTTGCCAACGCCTTTGACTTCACCGGCTTCAACGAAATGAAACAGCTGTTTCGCATGAACCTGGTGGAGGAGACCGCCAGCTACAGCGACCGCGCCCGTCTGTTCCGCGAGATGGAGAGCGAGGCCGTGCCGGAAACGCCGCTCGATATCCTGCAGGAGTTTGCCCGTTCAAACGCGCAGGCGCTGCAGCAGCTGGCCGCCCGCGCCGAGCCGGAGATGCTGGAGCGCGCGGTACAGCTGCTGGCCGACGCCGATACCATCTACATCGCCGGACTGCGCCGCTCCTTTAGCGTCGCCGCGTACCTTACCTATGCACTGAGCCATCTGGAGTGCCGCCCTATCCTGCTCGACGGCATGGGCGGGATGCTGCGCGAGCAGATCAGCCGTATTAAGTCGCGCGACATTGTGGTGTCGATCAGCTTCTCGCCGTACGCGGAAGAGACGGTGATGGTCAGCGAAACCGCCGCCAGCGTTGGCGCGCGGCAGATCGTGATTACGGACAGCCAAATCAGCCCGCTGGCGACGTTCAGCGATCTCTGCTTTGTGGTGAAAGAGGCGCAGGTAGACGCGTTTCGGTCTCAGTCGGCAACGCTGTGCCTGGTGCAGTCGCTGGTGGTGGCGCTGGCGTATCGGTTGGGTGGCGGGGATAAATAGCCCACGGTACCGCTCAACAGGCCGGGTAACATAAACCCGCTACCCGGCATAATCGCCGTTTCCGGTGAACATCCGCTCGATCTTAGCGGTTTTCGATCTCAGGACACTCAGGATAGCTGACCGAAGCGAGGGCATTTAGACGCTGCCCCGTAATCTGTAACACGCGCAGCAAAAGCATGATGCCGCGGCGGGTATCAGGGTCGTTGAGCATAGTAAACACCTGACGAAGCGAGATATCCCCTTCCCGGTTAACCTGCTCCCCCCACGCCATGCGTAGCGCGGTTCCCCCTTCCCAGCCGACGGTCACGACATCGTCAAAAACGCCAGCCAGTTTTTCGACCATCGCGTTATCGGCCATTTCCAGCAGGTCTGCGACGACGGCAAGCAGATCAACCAGATTATTCAGGCGATTGCCCGCCATAAGCGGGGCAAGGCTTTTTAGTAACTGTTCCTGGTCACTCATCAGAACATCCCCCTCACGACGCCCCAATACAGTCCACGGTTAAAACCGTTTCGCAGCATGCCGCCGAGTTTTGTCGCCGGCATGGGGGTCACGTCATTGCGATAGTCATATACCAACGGCATGCCGGCCCAGAGCCCCATCTGCGCGACGGCCTGAACCCGTCCATCATAATGGTTACCGCTTCCGGGCGGTCTGCCGTAGAGCTCCGCCACAATGTTGTCAGCAATGACGGGCGCCTGGTTGTGGCACGACCCTCCCGCTTTACTGATCGGCAGATCGACGGTATCGCCGATCACATATACCCCTTCTAAACCGTAGACGCCCAGCGTCTGGTGATCCGTCGGCAGCCAGCCTTCACCGTTCTGAACCTCGCTAAGCCCGGTATCACGCACCGCGTCGACTGCCCGAATGGGAGGCGTTGCCATCAGGATGTCGAAATTCTGTGAATCGCCCTCGGCGGAATAGGCAATTTTGCTGTCAGGATCGACATGGCTTAAGGTAAAACCACGCTGATGCTGTATTCCTTTGGCGGCAAAAATATCGCCAAGCGCCTCCCCCACCGGACGTTGCAGGAACAGGCAGTTTCGCAGCAGCTGCGCGACGGTCGGATAGGTATAAACAATCTCAACCTGATTACGCACCCCACGCTGGCGCAGATAATCGTCAACCATCAGCGTGGTTTCAATAGGGGCGATGCCGCACTGGTGGGGCACATTCGGCGTTTCCGGGAAAGAGACGGTAATAAATATTCGCCCCTTTTTAATGGTGGAGAGCTTATGCGCTAATTGTCTGGCCGCCGCGTATTGATAAAAATGATCGCCCGCGTCGGCAAGGCCAGGGATTTTTTGTGTAAAAGGTGTGCAGCCGGTGGCAATAACCAGCAGATCCCAGTCGTAATGTCGCTTACTGGCTCCGTACAGTCGACGCTGCTTAAAATCGAAAGATTCAATCCTGTCGGTAATAAATTGAATTTCCGGACTCAGTAATTGCCGTTCAGGCCGGGCCAGTTCATGGTGATGGAAGAGGTTAAAGGCGACATACATAAAAGCGGGTTTGTAGTAGTGCACTGGTGATTCGGAAATCAGTACCAGCTCTACCTGACCGGCAGCAATTTCACGTCGTAATTTCCTGGCCAGCAGGTTGGCAACAATGGTTCCTCCCGTGCCGCCGCCGACAATCATTATGCGGTTTTTCATTCCTTTATTCGCTCATGGTAGTGAATGGGAATTCACGTAACCAGACCGCTTCACTGTTACGCTCAGCTAAAGCGTAGTGACAGAGTAATATTCCGCAACATAACCAATAACAAGAAATTTAATTTTGACAACCCGATCAGCATTTATAATATACACTACAAAATATAATTTATATCTCTATAACGTAGCCTTTCACTGTGGTCTCTTTTCATCACCATTATTCGCCAAAGAGCAGCGTTGTGTACTTTTTAGACACCGCCCCGGAGCGCTGTCCGTTCGCGCCATAATAGCGATCTTCACGGCACAGTCGCTCCTTCACATCGCAGAAAATACCGTTGGCAAAGGTGAATTCAGTCAGATCGACATTGCTCGACGTGAACACCTCGTTTGCAGCAGCCTTCTTACCGAGATAGGTCTCTGTCAACGCGCGGGATAATCCCTTGTCATTGGCGCATACATATCGGTCGCAGAGCACGCCCGATACTGGCGACTTGAGCCTGGCGGGGGTCCTGGCCTGGGCGGACATGGCGGACACGACCAGCAGCACGGCCACAGAGCATGCGAGTATTGATTTGTTCAAGATGATAATCTCCGTTGGTTAATGAGTGTCGGCTTTACGCCGGGCGCGGTGGTACCATCATGAGGGTGAAAAACCCTGGAGGGTTCTGAGTTTCAACAGGAAACAGCCCGTTTAGCTTTTTGTTGACTTAAATAGTCGTCTAAAGTTCGGCTCGGAGGCAATTGTAAGGGCCCTATCCCGGTGAGTCATGCGATTTAAAGACCTGAACGACTATGCGCTAAAGGGAGTGTGCTTGTGGGCGGGTCCGCTCTGAGCGAGAAGCGGACATAAAGATGCTGCTTCAAATAGGTGATGCTGCTGGGTCAGATTGCCCCAGCCCAACACTGCGGATATCTCAGGATGCCAGTTTCATCATAATAAGGCCCGCTACAATCACCAACGCAGCGAGTATGCGCTTCGGCGTTGCGGGTTCTCCGAGAAAATACAGACCAGCAACAAATGAGCCTACTGCTCCTATCCCAGTCCAGATGGTATAAGCCGCTCTCAGCGGTAATGAGCGCATTGCCGCCGAGAGTAAGGCAAAACTTGCTATCATGCCGATGAAAGTCACTATCGAGTACAGTGGGCGGGTAAATCCATCGGACAACTTCATTGCATAAGCCCATACAACTTCAAGTAAACCTGCAGTAACCAGCATTCGTCAGGCCATAATTTCTACTCCTAGGGCGTTCAGGGCTCTACGGCCGCAGCCCAACGGGCCGCCAATTCTGTTCGTCGACCACTTGTAAGGCATATGGTACCAACAATGGGCATACCGTAATCATTACTCCCCACTTTCTGCCAGAACCGGGGCATTCAGTCTATTTTCTATGCGACCTAGACAGTTCAGTGATTACCCCCAGCTCTACTGACAGGGAAAAATCAGCTGTTAAGTAATCCTCCACCTGTGACCTTGGTTATTTCTTCCCTTTAATCCACGACCAACCGGACAGACTAAAATTTATTCCCAATGACAAAATTTTACCTAAAGAATCGCGTATTCTGCTCGATAACTACCTAATCACTAACGGAGATAAAACAATGAAATGTTGCTGCGGATTAAAACACTTCTTTTTCCTCATGTTGTTATTCACTCAATTTGCAAACGCAAAATCCCCCTGCTACAAGTTGGCGACTACGGCATTTTTCAACAGCAGCCTTGCACCGACCGTTTCAACACCCGATAGCTTGAAAGATGCAAATCTTGAAATGACTGATGGTGAAACATTCTGCAAACGTCTTGTTCAGGCCGTAAAAACGAAGAAAACAACAACCGGGATACTGAGACAAAAAGCGGATGACATGCTTAAGGCTGCAAAAGACGACTTTGAGCACAATGGCGATATGGATCAACTTGAACTTGCGAAATATCACTATGAGCTGACCGTTGGCTCTGCCAATATTGCAGAAGAACAGCCTTAATTTTCCTTTCTATTATTTATAGAGCTTATTGGGACCATCAGCGATGATGACTGCCGCCTCGCATGATGAATAAAAAATATTTAACCGGCAGCTATGAGTGAGGAGCAGACATCTATAGCCCATAACGCCCAGATTACTGGCTGTCAGTTCTCACAGGCCATCGTAGCGTGGGTATCCAGACACGCATTACGCCACATTCTTAGTAATCTCTGCTATGAATGAGGGTATTCCTCATCCATGAATTGGTAGAGACTTAATTGAATGACGAAAATCATCTCATTACTCACACCTTGATGCGAGAATGATATCGGAACATGCCGAAGCTGGTGGTGTCAATTTTGGTCCACTGGTAAGACCGCTGGAATCATGGACGAGAATAGAGCTCCGCCTACTGAAGTGATAATCATTCCTCCTAAAGGTGGTTGTTTTGATATTGAAAAAATGTGCTGAGTGATTTTTATTTTTATAAATCATATACTTATGACTTTTTATATCAACTTTTCATCATCACCGAATTTTAACATTGACCAACTTAATAGTGATGTCTTCAAAAGACTTAGCCATCTGATAGCTACTACTATGCTTACTGCAAGTAAGGTATTATGGTCATTCTAAAGCTAACCCTAGGAGGGATTATGGCAACATTATATTTCAAGATTTACCCTCAATCACAAGACCTCCACTTGATTGATGGCACGGAATTTCCGGGCACGAAAAATTGCCATGTTGAGGATGATTTTTTGTCAGAAATCTATGATGTAATAGGTGAACAGAAGGTCGTGATCTACGGTGATGAATCAGGTACTGATGAAGTCGGGTATCCCTGCATAGCAGGTGATGCAATTACACAAGTAAAATTGAAGGCCGAGAAATTTATTGACGAGCTAATAATTGCCGCGGCTGATCTTATCGCTAAAGAGGAAGATCGAGCGGAACATTATTCAAAAATAATGCACATGACTGAGCTTCGGCATCTACTTAACCTCAAACTTGAATACAGCCTTTATAACGATTTTGCCATCCTTCAGCTGGAGCCTTAACAATGAGTGATAATAAGGGTAAAAACGGTGAATTGATGGTGTTGGGTATTCTGAATGACGCAAGCATTGCTTTAGGTGGGATTGAGCCGCTCAGGCCAACAAGTACGCACACCGCTGATCAGGGAGTCGATATTGTTCTTGTAGGAAGTAAAAGTGATATAGAAACCGTTATTGGTATTGGTGAAGGGACGTTCAAAGATGACTCAGAGGCCCGTGCGGTCATTGTGTTAGATAACACTCGTGTTAAAGCAAGGGTTGATGTTAAGAGCTACGGGAAAGGAATTACTAAAGCAGCAGTGGATAAATTTGTTAGCGAAGTATTCCTTTTAGAAGGTTATGATTACCACATAATGGCTGGTTCTAAAAATTTGCTACCCAAAGCGGAAGCTGCATTTAATGAAGCCAAAGAACAGTTGGCAGAGAGAAATAAGCATCTCCATTATATCAATGATCATGGTCTTTACCACGTAGCCCAAACTTTTCCTCCTACGCGGCCAACCAACCCGCAGGAACATAAGGTAGAAACTGATCAGCAGCAACAAGATGGTGAAGAAAATAAAAAATGATATGCAAAACTCTTTAAAAGTACATGAATTATTAAAAGTCATCCGCTCTTGGCACAGAGCCGCCGCAGTGGAGAGCGAGGAGCGGGAATTGAAGTATTTAGCTTCCTACTCAATTTTATTTAAGTAAAGAAGTAGGCACGTGGTTAAATATGAATATTTGGGCTGATTATGCCTTTACATATAGATCTAGGAAATAATCACCCCTTCTGCTTAAGTATGAATTACCGACTTTTGAAAAATCATACTTTACGAACAAATGCTGCATACGATCATTATTTTGACGAACTGTTGCAAAGCATCTCTTGTCTAATAAATTTTCAGACATGTAATTACATATTGATTCCATTAATTTATTTCCTAGTTGTAGTCCTCTCATTTTTTCATTGACGTAGATCCATCCTAGCTCACAATCGTATTTTTCTTGCTCGGGAACACCTGCTTTTATAAAAGAACCTAATTTATACCCTGCATCTGGATGCTTGATTGCGCCAATACCAACACATTGCTCCTTGGCATAGATAAAGAACAGATGCTCAGCATTAGATATCCTTCCACTTAGCCCCACAGAATCGACTTCAGCCCCCTCGATTACTAGTTTTTCGAATGTTTTTAACTCGTTTTCATCGCAATTTTTAGGGCTTTTAGCTATTAGTTTAACTTCCATCTTGATAAACCTCTTCACATATAGGTGACTAATTTAACTATGAATATTACGCTTTTTTATATCGATTTAAAATATAGATAAGTAACTGCAGATAGGCGATTTTATTTTTATAGACTTCAACGGCTAGTCGTACCCCAAGATTCATTAGCAGTTATCATGACATTTGTAAAGTCCGCTTTTGGCACAGAGCAGACAGAGCAGATACAGAAGCATGATGTCCACTGTAAGCGAGATGCGAACGCTGACCTTTCATATTTGTACGATTTACGCTCTGGCCTGATCTGACATGTATCATAGATACAGGAACTCACTAGCATGATCGGAGATTGCATATGCTGATATATAACGTTTTTGGACGGCATATTGGCGTTCAACGTAAGCATGATCGGTGGCTGGTATTTCGTGCTGACCTGACGGAGAGAAAGTTTTCTCGACTCTATGACATCGCTATTCCTGACGATATGACTGAAGGCGAGATTGCCGGCTGGCTGGGTGACATTTTCCATGAATCCGCAACCGATCGTCATCCAAATGTGGAACGCATCGAATAAGGATTTAATGGATAGCATTACGTTGCGCCCGCTCGTGGCACTCACCTGACATGGTATTGCCAGCCATGGCCCAAAAAAAAGCCCGCAATCCGCGGGCTTAGAGATAATTTAGAACCTGTTAGTACCAGACGTATCCGGTTGGGAAATCATTCCCACTCAATCGTAGCCGGTGGCTTACCGCTGATGTCATACACCACGCGGGAAATACCGTTCACTTCGTTGATGATGCGGTTAGACACGCGGCCCAGGAAGTCATACGGCAGGTGCGCCCAGTGCGCGGTCATGAAGTCGATGGTTTCCACCGCACGCAGGGAAACAACCCAGTCGTACTTACGGCCATCGCCCATTACGCCGACAGAGCGAACTGGCAGGAACACGGTGAACGCCTGGCTTACCTTGTTGTACAGGTCAGCTTTGTGCAGCTCTTCGATGAAGATCGCGTCCGCACGACGCAGCAGGTCGCAGTACTCTTTCTTCACTTCGCCCAGCACGCGCACGCCCAGACCCGGGCCCGGGAACGGGTGACGGTAGAGCATGTCGTACGGCAGACCCAGTTCCAGACCGATCTTGCGCACTTCGTCTTTGAACAGCTCGCGCAGCGGCTCCACCAGCCCCATCTTCATCTCTTTCGGCAGGCCGCCCACGTTGTGGTGAGATTTGATGACGTGCGCTTTGCCTGTGGCGGATGCCGCGGATTCGATCACGTCAGGGTAGATGGTGCCCTGCGCCAGCCACTTCACGTCGTCCAGCTTCAGCGCTTCTTCGTCGAACACTTCCACGAACACGCGACCGATGATCTTACGTTTTGCTTCCGGATCGTTCTCGCCTTTCAGCGCGTCCAGGAAGCGCTGCTCGCCTTCCACGTGAACGATGTTCAGACCGAAGTGGTCGCCGAACATGTCCATAACCTGCTGGGCTTCGTTCAGGCGCAGCAGGCCGTTGTCCACGAAGACGCAGGTCAGATTTTTGCCGATAGCGCGGTGCAGCAGCATCGCGGTCACGGAGGAGTCCACGCCGCCGGAGAGGCCGAGGATCACTTTGTCATCGCCAACCTGCTGGCGGATACGCTCAACGGCGTCGTCGATAATTTTTGCCGGGGTCCACAGGGCTTCACACTGGCAGATGTCGCGCACGAAGCGCTCCAGCATGCGCATACCCTGACGGGTGTGGGTTACTTCCGGGTGGAACTGCACGCCGTAGAAGCGTTTTTCTTCGTTCGCCATGATGGCAAACGGGCAGCTCTCTGTGCTGGCAACGGTCACGAAGTCAGACGGGATAGCGGTGACTTTGTCGCCGTGGCTCATCCACACGTCCAGCAGCGGTTTGCCGTCTGCGGTCAGGGAGTCTTCGATACCGCGCACCAGCGCGCTGTCGTTAACCACTTCAACCTGCGCATAGCCGAACTCGCGCTCGCTGGAGCCTTCTACGTGGCCGCCCAGCTGCATTGCCATGGTCTGCATACCGTAGCAAACGCCGAATACCGGCACGCCAGCTTCGAACACGTACTGCGGCGCGCGCGGGCTGTTCTCTTCGGTGGTGCTTTCCGGGCCGCCGGACAGGATGATGCCGCTTGGATTGAATTCGCGAATCTGTGCTTCCGTGACATCCCACGCCCACAGTTCACAGTAAACGCCCAGTTCACGTACGCGACGCGCCACCAGCTGAGTATACTGCGAACCGAAGTCCAGGATGAGAATGCGATGTTTATGAATGTTTTCCGTCATTGACGCTAATTCCGAGGCAAGTGAAACAAAAACAGAGCGCCCGGCAGAAGCCGGGCGCGGAAACTTATCAGGAGCCCAGACGATAGTTCGGGGACTCTTTGGTAATCGTCACGTCGTGAACGTGGCTCTCCTGGATACCCGCACCGCTGATGCGTACGAATTCCGCTTTAGTACGCAGCAGGTCAATGGTACCACAGCCGGTCAGACCCATACAGGAGCGCAGGCCGCCCATCTGCTGGTGGATGATCTCTTTCAGACGGCCTTTATAGGCAACGCGACCTTCGATACCTTCCGGCACCAGTTTGTCAGCAGCGTTATCGGTCTGGAAGTAACGGTCAGAGGAACCTTTGGACATCGCGCCCAGGGAGCCCATGCCGCGGTAGGATTTGTAAGAACGGCCCTGGTAGAGTTCGATTTCACCCGGGGATTCTTCGGTACCGGCCAGCATGGAGCCAACCATCACGGCAGCGGCGCCAGCGGCGATGGCTTTTGCGATGTCGCCAGAGAAGCGGATACCGCCGTCAGCGATAACCGGAATACCGGTCCCTTCCAGGGCTTCAACCGCGTCAGACACCGCGGTGATCTGCGGAACGCCCACGCCGGTCACGATACGCGTGGTACAGATAGAGCCAGGACCGATACCCACTTTGACCGCGCTGCAGCCAGCGTCAGCCAGCGCGCGAGCGCCTGCGCCAGTGGCCACGTTACCGCCGATGATCTGCAGGTCAGGGTATTTGGCACGGGTGTCACGAATACGCTGCAGCACGCCTTCGGAGTGGCCGTGAGAGGAGTCAATCAGCAGGACGTCAACGCCCGCAGCAACCAGCGCGTCAACGCGCTCTTCGTTACCAGCACCTGCGCCTACCGCAGCGCCAACGCGCAGACGGCCATGCTCGTCTTTACAGGCGTTAGGCTTACGTTCTGCTTTCTGGAAATCTTTAACGGTGATCATGCCGCGCAGGTGGAAGTTGCTGTCAACAACCAGCGCTTTTTCAACGCGTTTTTCGTGCATTTTTGCCAGCACCACGTCGCGGGTTTCACCTTCGCGAACGGTGACCAGACGCTCTTTTGGCGTCATGTACACGCTGACAGGCTGGTTCAGGTCAGTCACGAAACGCACGTCACGACCGGTAATAATACCGACCAGCTCGTTCTCTTCGGTCACCACCGGGTAACCGGCGAAGCCGTTACGCTCGGTCAGGGCCTTCACTTCGTGCAGGGTGGTAGTTGGCAGAACGGTCTGTGGATCGGACACGATGCCGGATTCATGTTTCTTCACGCGGCGAACTTCTTCCGCCTGACGTTCGATAGACATGTTTTTGTGAATAAAGCCAATGCCACCTTCCTGTGCCAGGGCAATAGCCAGGCGCGCTTCAGTCACGGTGTCCATTGCCGCAGAGAGCATAGGAATGTTCAGGCGAATGGTTTTCGTCAACTGCGTGCTGAGATCGGCAGTATTCGGCAGAACAGTGGAGTGAGCGGGAACGAGGAGGACGTCGTCAAACGTCAGTGCTTCTTTAGCGATACGTAGCATGGGCAATATCTCTGACCTGGGTGGTTAAATATTGCCGTGGCATTATACAGAGCGTAACCGATTGCATCTACACTTTTTTATAAAAAAGCTTGCGATTGCCTCTCAGCAGGTTACTATCGACTGAATAACTTGCTGATTTAGAATTTGATCCCGCTCACATGTTATCCTCTCAATCCTCCTCAATTTATACCGTCAGCCGCCTTAATCAGACGGTGCGTTTGCTGCTTGAGCAGGAAATGGGACAGGTCTGGATCAGCGGTGAAATCTCTAACTTCACGCAGCCCTCCTCCGGCCACTGGTACTTTACGCTAAAAGACGATACCGCTCAGGTGCGCTGCGCGATGTTCCGCAATAGCAACCGCCGCGTGACGTTCCGCCCTCAGCACGGCCAGCAGGTTCTGGTGCGCGCCAATATCACCCTGTATGAGCCGCGCGGTGATTATCAGATTATCGTCGAGAGCATGCAGCCTGCGGGCGAAGGCCTGCTGCAGCAAAAGTACGAACAGTTAAAGGCGAAGCTCTCGGAAGAGGGACTTTTCGACCAGCAGTTCAAAAAGCCACTACCCTCGCCTGCCCACTGCGTGGGTGTCATCACCTCGAAAACCGGTGCGGCACTGCACGATATTTTGCACGTCCTGAAACGTCGCGATCCTTCCCTGCCCGTCATCATCTACCCGACCGCCGTGCAGGGTGACGATGCGCCGGGGCAGATTGTGCGCGCCATTGAGCTGGCGAACGCCCGTCAGGAGTGCGACGTCTTAATCGTCGGACGCGGCGGCGGTTCGCTGGAAGATCTGTGGAGCTTTAACGACGAGCGCGTGGCGCGGGCAATCTTTGCAAGTCAGATCCCCGTGGTGAGCGCCGTCGGCCACGAAACGGACGTGACGATCGCCGATTTTGTCGCGGATCTCCGCGCGCCGACGCCGTCCGCGGCGGCAGAGGTGGTCAGCCGCAACCAGCTGGAGCTGCTGCGTCAGATCCAGAGCGGCCAGCAACGTCTTGAGATGGCGATGGACTACTACCTCGCCAACCGGACCCGTCGCTTTACCCAGCTTCATCACCGTCTTCAGCAGCAACACCCGCAGCTGCGTCTGGCGCGTCAGCAAACCGTGCTGGAGCGTCTGCGCCAGCGCATGAACGTGGCGATGGACACGCAGATCAAGCGCGCGGTGTCGCGCCAACAGCGCGTGACGCAGCGTCTGAACCAGCAGAACCCGCAGCCGAAAATTTATCGCGCGCAAACGCGGATTCAACAGCTGGAGTACCGTCTGGCGGACACTCTCCGCGCGCGACTGAGCACCACCCGCGAACGCTTTGGCAATGCGGTGACCCACCTTGAAGCGGTCAGCCCCCTCTCCACGCTGGCGCGCGGCTATAGCGTGACGACGGCGACGGACGGCAAGGTGCTGAAGCAAACCAAACAGGTGAATACTGGCGATGTGCTGACGACGCGTCTGTCAGACGGCTGGGTAGAAAGCGAAGTGAAATCAATTAAACCGGTGAAAAAGACGCGTCAGCGTAAAACCGGATAATTCTTCGCCGGTTACTTACTATACTGCTGCTATTCCCTTTTTTAATAAGGAGAGCAGCATGTTCCATCTTTATAGCGTGATCCCCCCGTATATTCTTCGTCGTATTATCGAAAGCGGTTCCGAACCGCAGCAGCGCTGTGCCCGCCAGACCTTAACCCACGTCCAGACGCTGATGGCCCATATGCCGGGCAAACCCGCCGCGCCGCACGTGAATAAAGCCGGGCAGCTGGAGCGGGATATCTACGACGCGAAGCAAACTCAGGAGCTACCGGGTACGCAGGTGCGTTATGAAGGTCAGCCGTCGAACGGCGATGTGGCAGTAGACGAAGCCTACGAGTATTTGGGTATTACCCATGATTTCTTCTGGAAGGAATATCAGCGCGATTCGCTCGATAACAAAGGGCTTATTTTAACCGGTACCGTTCACTATGGCCGGGAATATCAGAACGCCTTCTGGAACGGTCAGCAGATGGTATTTGGCGACGGCGACGGGGAAATATTTAACCGCTTCACCATCGCCATAGACGTCGTGGCGCATGAGCTGAGTCACGGCGTGACCGAGACCGAAGCCGGGCTTATCTACTTTGAGCAGTCCGGCGCGCTGAACGAGTCGCTGTCGGACGTGTTTGGCTCACTGGTGAAGCAGTACCATCTGAAGCAAACCGCCGATAAAGCGGACTGGCTGATTGGTGAGGGATTACTGGCGAAAGGCATCAATGGCAAAGGGCTGCGCTCGATGTCTGAACCGGGCACCGCCTACAACGATCCGCTGCTCGGCAAAGACCCGCAGCCTGCACACATGAAGGATTTCATCAAAACGCGTGAGGATAACGGCGGCGTACATCTGAACTCCGGCATTCCCAACCGGGCATTTTATCTGGCCGCGACGGCGATCGGCGGCTACGCCTGGGAAAAAGCGGGTTATGCCTGGTACGACACGGTTTGCGATCGCAATCTGGCGCAGGATGCAGATTTTGAGGCCTTCGCAAAACTGACGATCGCGCATGGAGAGAAACGCTCCGGCGGCGACGTTGGGGCGGCCATTAAACAAGCCTGGGAACAGGTGGGAGTGTTGTAAATGCAGGTTCCGGAACTGACGGATGACGCCGTGGTTGAGCTGGCCCGGGAAGGCGGCGTCGCCTATATTCCCAAGCTGAGCGGCCAGCGCACCATTGCGCTCTCCTCGCTCAATGAGGCCCAGCGCCAGCGCCTGGTAAGCATCCTGGAGCAGGCCTTTCCGCGCGGTCAGCCGCCGGGACAGGCCTCGTCACCCGGCAGCGGCGACCAGCGCTATTTCCGCATCCAGATTATCTGGACCGGGCAAAATCAGGCGCACTACGCCGATATCATCGTGCTGGTACCGGAGCAGGAAGCGCCCGAGTCGCTGGTCGAGCTGTGGAAGAAAGGCGAAGGCTGCGTGTGCGATTAACCTTCGGCCCGAACAAACTCCACGCGTTTTTTAGAGATAAGACCGTGGCCGTTCTGGCAGAAGTAGTCCACCGCCCCGCAGGCTTTTAAGACCTGGAGTGGCTGATGGCACTCCGGGCAGCGGGCTTCAAGCGCAATATCCTTATTACAGCTCTCGCAGTGTGCCACCCCGTTCAGGGGCTCAAGCGGTGCCTGGCAATCCGGGCAGGTAATCGTCATGGTGACTCCTTAAAGCATTCTGGTCTGCAATAATTTTACCACGTTGCGTTCAGTGCGGGCCACGCAGCTGTTGCTGCAAGGTCAGCAGCAGCTCAACTTCCTCGATTCGGCGACGCGTTGTGCGGCTCACCTCGTGCGGATCCCGTTCAAACAGGCTGTTCGTGCCCAGAATGTGTCCGGTAAGACAGTGCTCGTAGATTGTCCCGGGGATATGCCAGCGCTGAATGTTCTCACCCTCAATCAGCTCCAGCACATCCTCCGCACCGCGCCGGTCGTAGCTAATGATGCGCCCGTCGCGCAACCAGATCCGTAAGCCTTTTTGCCCGCCAGCGGGTCCCGCATATTTATTAAGCCAGATATCCACCGGCACGCCGCTGATGCGGCCCTGCAGATGCGCCTCGCCCTCCGCTGTGGTCAGGTCGCCTTTTGCGATAGCGCGGCCCAGGCGGTCTTTAGCCGTCACCACCTGCAACGTCATCTCATCATTCCCGCCCAGATAACGCACCGTTTCGCGCAGCATCGCCAGCACGTGCGTACCGATATCCAGAATCACGCCGTCAGGGTGACGAAGCGTACGGGTGTCCGGTTCGCCGGTAGCAAAGTTAAGCGCGATGGGCTCCCCTGCAGCGTTAAATCCGCTCGGCTCCTGCAAAAAGCCGTCGATTTTGACGATGTCAGAAACAGTGCCCACCAGCGACCGCTTCACCGTTTCGAGGCGCGCCATCCAGTGATCGAGCGCCAGCACGCGGGGTGCAACGTCGGGGTTTGCCAGCAGCGCGTTGAGCTTTTCGATTTGAGCAAGCGTGGCAACGATCGGTTTTTCAACCACGATGCGGGAAACCGATGAGGCGAGAGCGTGTTCAAGCACCTCAAGATGGTGGAGCGACGCCGTGGTAATAAACAGGGTATCAAGCGGCTGGGAGAGGAGTTCAGCCAGTGTGGCACAACGCGTTACCCCCTCCGGCTGTTTTACGGGCTGGATATCAAAGCCTAAAAAGTGCGGGGGATTATCAAAGCATTTTCGTATTGCGGGCAGGTAAGCTGTTTCAACGACTGCGCCAAGACCAACAAACCCTAACAGCATGTTCTTACCTCGTTGAGTAAATTGCCGGGGCATAACGCCGCCCCGGCAAGCCCGAGGTTTATGAGGCGTTAGCTGCCGGTTTAGTCTGCGCATTTTCCAGCATGCGGCGTACCGGAACAATGAGGACGATCAGTACCGCGGCACAAATCAGCAGCGCGACGGAACAGCGCGCAAAGAGATCCGGTAGCATATCCAGCTGGTCGGCCTTCACGTGGCCGCCAATCAGACCCGCCGCCAGGTTACCCAGCGCGCTGGCACAGAACCACAGCCCCATCATCTGACCGCGCATTCTCTCCGGCGCCAGCAGCGTCATGGTCGCCAGGCCAATCGGGCTCAGACACAGTTCGCCGAGCGTCAGCATCAGGATGCTGCCCACCAGCCAAAACGGCGATACGCCCGCCCCACCGCTGCTCAGCACGTTCTGTGCCGCCAGCATCATCAGGCCAAAGCCCGCTGCGGCACACAGAATACCGATAACAAACTTGGTGATGCTGCTCGGGCGAATGTTCATGCTCGCCAGCTTCGGCCACGCCCAGCTGAACACCGGTGCCAGCAGGATGATGAACAGGGCGTTGATTGACTGGAACCACACCGCCGGGATTTCGAAATCGCCGATCATGCGGTTAGTGTAGTCGTTGGCAAACAGGTTGAACGAGGTTGGCTTCTGTTCAAACGCGGACCAGAAGAACGCCGCGGAGATCAGCAGAATAAAGCAGACCAGCAGTCTGGCGCGCTCTTTACGGTTCAGGCCCGCAAAGACAAACAGATAGATAAAGTAGAGGGCCACGGACGCCGCAATCACGTAGACCAGCACGCTGGCTACCGCGACCGGGTTAATCACAATCACGCCCTGCGCAATCAGCGTCACGAGCGTTGCCACGCCTGCCGCCAGCGCCAGCAGCCAAACGCCCACGCCGTTACGCTTCACCACCGGGCTGTTCCAGGTGGAGTCGAGGCCGACTTCGCCGTCATAGCGTTTCATGGCCGGAACGGCAAACACGCGGAAGATAATCAGCGCCACCAGCATCCCGATACCGCCAATGCCAAAGCCCCAGTGCCAGCCGTGGGTTTTAATCAGCCAGCCGGAAATCAGCGGCGCGATGAACGAGCCCATGTTGATACCCATATAGAACAGCGAGAAGCCGCCGTCGCGACGCGCGTCGCCTTTTTTATACAGGGTACCGACCATCACCGAAATACAGGTCTTGAACAGCCCGGAGCCGAGCACGATGAACATCAGTCCGATAAAGAACAGGTTGTTGCCCATCACCGCCGAGAGCGCAATCGACAGGTGACCGAGCGCAATCAGGATCGAACCGTACCAGACGGCTCTCTGCTGACCGAGCCAGTTATCCGCCAGCCAGCCGCCCGGCAGCGCAGCCAGGTACATGGTACCGGCAAAGATACCGACAATCGCCGAGGCGTTTTCACGCGCCAGGCCCATCCCGCCGTCATAGACGGTGGCGGCCATAAACAGGATCAGTAACGGACGAATGCCGTAAAACGAGAAACGCTCCCACATCTCGGTGAAGAACAGCGAACCGAGCGGATACGGGTGGCCGAAGAACGTTCGGCTCTCTTTTTGATTAACAGTGGATTGCATAATTCTCCCGAAAGGTATGTCGTCGTGCTTGTAAACACCAGCAGGTACGCCGGCCAGTTACGTATCTGGCCGATTTTTTACATGCGGCGAAAGGTTAGTTAACCATTTGATAACCAGGCGCTAGTTTTGTCTAGTACCGGACCCTGGACTTTAAGATGAAAATTCGACGATTGTCTACTTTCTTAGATTTAAACATGGTTAAAAGTGAATAGTGATTGACTTCACACAGGGAAAACCGGCGGTATGATTGGGCAAAAAAAAGCCCGCGATCATCGCGGGCTTTCGTGAGAGCAGCAAAGCTTATTTGCTTTTCTTAATGTGCTTAATCAGGCGCTTACGCTTACGCATCTGGTTTGGCGTCAGGGTGTTGCGCTTATTGGCGAACGGGTTTTCCCCTTCCTTGAACTGGATACGGATAGGCGTGCCCATCACGTCCAGCGATTTACGGAAGTAGTTCATCAGGTAGCGCTTGTAGGAATCCGGCAGGTCTTTCACCTGGTTGCCGTGAATCACCACGATTGGTGGGTTATAACCACCAGCGTGGGCGTATTTCAGCTTCACGCGACGACCGCGCACCAGTGGCGGCTGATGGTCTTCCGCAGCCATATTCATGATACGGGTCAGCATGGCGGTGCTCTGACGACGGGTGGAGCTGTCGTAAGCTTCGCGCACGGATTCGAACAGGTTACCCACGCCGCTGCCGTGCAGCGCAGAGATGAAGTGCACGCGAGCAAAGTCGATAAAGCCCAGACGGAAGTCGAGGGTCTCTTTCACCTGCTCACGAACCTCGTTGCTCAGGCCATCCCATTTGTTGACCACGATAACCAGTGAGCGCCCACTATTGAGGATAAAGCCGAGCAGAGAGAGGTCCTGATCGGAGATCCCTTCGCGTGCGTCGATAACCAGCAGCACGACGTTGGCATCTTCGATCGCCTGCAGGGTTTTGATAACGGAGAATTTTTCCACAACATCGGTGATTTTCCCGCGCTTACGCACCCCGGCGGTGTCGATGAGGACATACTCACGCTCATCGCGCTGCATCGGGATGTAGATACTGTCGCGGGTGGTGCCCGGCATGTCGTAAACGACCACGCGCTCTTCACCCAGAATACGGTTAGTTAGTGTAGACTTACCTACGTTTGGACGGCCCACGATAGCCAGCTTGATCGGCAGATCCTGCGGGTTGAAGTCGTCTTCAGGCTCTTCTTCTTCGCCCTCTTCTCCGTCTTCAAACTGCGCCCAGTATTCAGCGTCTTCGTCCACCTCTTCCGGCGGGTTCACTTCGTCAACCCACGGCAGCAGAACGGTTTCCAGCAGGCTGGTAACGCCACGGCCATGCGATGCCGCGATAGGGTAGATTTCACCCAGGCCCAGAGACCAGAAATCCGCGATGGCCTGATCGGCATCGATGCCGTCGGTTTTGTTCGCCACCAGGAAGGTTGGCTTTTCGCGTGAACGCAGGTGTTTAGCGATAGCGGAGTCCGCCGGCATCAGGCCAGCGCGTGCATCCACCATGAACAGCACCACGTCCGCTTCTTCAATCGCCAGCAGCGACTGTTCCGCCATGCGGGTTTCCACGCCGTCTTCTGTGCCGTCAATACCACCGGTATCAATACAGATGAACTCGCGTCCTTCCACCTCTGCACGACCGTACTTACGGTCACGCGTCAGCCCCGGGAAATCCGCAACCAGCGCATCACGGGTGCGTGTTAAACGGTTAAAAAGAGTGGATTTTCCAACGTTAGGGCGCCCGACAAGCGCGACCACAGGTACCATGTTTGAAGCCTCATAAAATTCAAAATAACGTCGCTTTCGCGGCGTTTTTAAAAATGTCAAAACGGCTCCTGAGTGAACAGGAGCCGTTTAGTATACTACAACCGCCGGGTAATTAACGCGTGATCGCGTACAGCGTGCCGTCTTTTGCCTGAATCAGCAGTTTGCCGTCGGCCACAACCGGGTCGGTCAGGAAACCGGAGCTGTCGACTTTTTGCTGCGCAACAAAGCGGCCGTTATCCGGATCGATCCAGTGCATATACCCTTCGCTGTCGCCGACAACCAGGCTACCGTTGTACAGCGCTGGCGCAGTCAGCAGACGGTGCAGCAGGTCGCTTTGCGTCCACAGCGTCACGCCGCCTTCGGTACTCAGGGCCAGCAGACGGTCGTTCTGGTCAACCATATAGATGCGGTTACCCTCAACGATGAAATCATTTACCGAGCCCAGTTCACGTTTCCACATGATCTGGCCGCTACGCAGATCCAGCGCGGTCAGGTTGCCGTTGTAGGCCAGCGCGTAAACCACACCGTTAACGATGACCGGCGTTGTGTCCACGTCGCTCAGACGGTCAATTTCCGTTGAGCCAGTGGCCTGAGAGATACGCTGCTGCCAGATCATCTGGCCCTGCTGCATCAGCACGGCGCTCACGCGACCGTTGTCACCGCCGACAATGGCAGCACCAAATGCGGTAGCCGGGGCAGATTCGCCACGCAGAGAGAGCGCAGGCATATCCAGGTTAACGGTCCATTTCACCAGGCCGTCCGCTTCGTTAAGCGCCTGCAGCTGGCCATTGCTGGTATGAATCAGCACCAGGCCGTCGCTTACTACCGGACGCGACAGGGATTCACCCGCCACGGTTGTTTGCCAGGCAATGGAGCCGTCGCTGCTGTTCAGGGCATAAACCTGCGCTTTTTCGCTGCCCACGTAGACGTGGCCACCGGCAACGGTCAGGCCGCCAGACAGCAGTGCAGGCTTACGGGAGAACCAGCCGTCTTTTTCCGCCAGGTTAACGGACCACACTTCTTTTCCGTCATCCGCGTTCACCGCTTTCACGGTACCTTTGCGGTCAGCCGCATAGACAACGCTGTCTGCATACGCTGGATGAAGGTTGGAATAGAAATCACCAATCCCACTGCCCACGGAGACATCCCACGCGGTGGATGGGGTAAACTGGTTTTCAACCGTCGGCAGTGGGGACATTTTCACAACGTCTTCTTCGCCACTGAACAGTGAACAACCACTCAATAACGTAACAGAAAGCAGTCCTGGCAGAAGTAATTTACGCAATTGCATCGGGTCCCTCTCAGACGGACAAATTATTTATTTTCATCTGCATCATTTCGCTCAGCGCAGGTGAAGCATTGCTCTCTACGCCAGCTTGCCACGCTTTACGCGCGCCCGCTTTGTCACCTTTGCTCAGCAGTGCTTCACCGCGGAGATCGGCAACGATGGCAGCAAAACCTTCGCCTTTGATGGTATCGAGCGTTTTCAGCGCATCGTCAGCTTTCTTCTGCTGAACCTGAATACGTGCCAGGCGCAGATTGATCACCGCTTTCAGGTTTTCATCACTGGCGGCAGCAAGGCCCTGAGACAACTGTGCTACGGCTTTATCCAGTTCGTTCTTATCAACGTACTGCTGAGCCACTTCCAGCGCAGCCAGTGCACCGTAGGTGTTTTTGTTGTCAGCCGCAAATTTTTCTGCCGCCGTCAGCGTTTGCGGCTGATCGGCACGAATTGCGCTCACGGTATTTTCATAGGACAGGGACGCGCCGCGCGCGGAATCCGCCTGATGATTGTTCCAGTAACGCCAGCCTACCAGCGCACCGACACCTAAAATAACCCCAACAACCAGCGCTTTGCCGTTTTCAGCAAAGAAGCGTTTAATCGCGTCGACCTGATCGTGTTCGTTCTCGTAAATTTCCACGCAGTCCTTCTCCTTAGCCCAATAGAGTGCGCAAGTGCGCCGCAACGCCGTCCTGCGTTACCGTTGTCTGCTCACCAGAGCGCAGGTCTTTCACCACCACTTCGCCGTTGGCCACTTCGGACTCACCCAGCACCAGTGCGATACTTGCGCCCCACTTATCGGCACGAGCAAACTGTTTTTTGAAGTTGCCGCCGCCATGGTTGGTCATCAGCTTAACGCCCGGCAGCGCATCGCGCACGCGTTCGGCAAGCTGCATTGCCGCAGACTGCGTTTCCGCGCCTGAGGCCACCAGGTATATATCGACAACGGAATCTGCTTTAAATTCCGGATTAACTGCCTGAACCAGCAAAACAAGTCGCTCAAGACCCATCGCGAAGCCTACAGCAGGTGCTGCGCGACCGCCAAGTTGCTCAACCAGACCGTCATAACGACCGCCCGCGCACACGGTGCCCTGAGAGCCGAGGCTCGTGGTCACCCACTCAAACACGGTACGGTTGTAGTAGTCCAGACCGCGTACCAGGCGCTGGTTTACGGTGTAGGCGATGCCAGCCGCTTCAAGCAGCTTGCACAGGCCCGCGAAGTGTTCGCGAGATTCTTCATCCAGATAATCACCCAGCGCAGGCGCATCGTTCAGCAGTGCCTGAACATCTGCGTTTTTGGAATCCAGAACGCGCAGCGGGTTGCTGTACATGCGACGTTTGCAGTCTTCGTCCAGCTTCTCTTTATGCTGTTCCAGGAACGCCACCAGTGCATCGCGGTAGTTAGCGCGCGCTTCCAGAGAACCGATAGAGTTCAGCTCGAGGGAAACGTGATCGGCGATACCGAGCGCACGCCACCAGCGGGCGGTCAGCATAATCAGTTCAGCGTCGATGTCGGGGCCCTGCAGGCCAAAGACTTCCACACCCAGCTGATTGAACTGGCGATAACGCCCTTTCTGAGGACGTTCGTGGCGGAACATCGGGCCGATATACCACAGGCGCTGCTCCTGATTGTACAGAAGACCATGTTCGATGCCGGCGCGTACGCAGCCCGCCGTCCCTTCCGGACGCAGGGTCAGGCTGTCGCCGTTGCGGTCCTCAAAGGTATACATCTCTTTTTCAACCACGTCGGTAACTTCACCAATCGCGCGTTTGAATAACGGGGTCTGCTCTACAATCGGCAAACGGATTTCGCTGTAACCGTAGCTGCCGAGCACCTGCTTCAGCGTGCCTTCAATGCGCTGCCAGATGGCGGTTTCGCCAGGCAGATAATCGTTCATGCCGCGGATGGCTTGAATGTTTTTTGCCACGTTTATTCTCTTTCTATATACAAAAAAAACCCAAAGAATGGGTTCAATCATACATGGGAAGCTCGCGGCTTCCCATCACGTTATTTTTCAACCTGCTGAACGTTAATACGCTGTGTCTCGTCCATCATGGCGGCTTTCGCACGGATGCGGGCTTCAAGCTGGTCGATCATGTCGCTATTATCCAGACGATCTTTACGAACGCCATCTTCATAGAGACCACTTTTCTTGTTACCACCGGTCACGCCCAGGGTTGACACCAGTGCTTCACCCGGACCGTTCACCACGCAGCCGATGATAGAGACGTCCATCGGGGTGATAATGTCTTCCAGACGTTGCTCCAGGGCATTCACCGTCCCGATCACATCAAACTCCTGACGCGAACAGGTTGGGCAGGCAATGAAGTTGATCCCACGCGCGCGAATACGCAGCGACTTCAGGATATCGAAACCGACCTTGATCTCTTCGACCGGATCGGCCGCCAGCGAGACGCGCAGGGTGTCACCGATCCCTTCAGAGAGCAGCAGCCCCAGACCGATCGCGGATTTTACCGAGCCGCTGCGCAGGCCGCCCGCTTCGGTGATCCCGAGGTGCAGAGGCTGGTCGATCTGCTTTGCCAGCAGGCGGTAAGATTCTACGGCAAGGAACACATCGGAGGCTTTTACGCTTACTTTGAACTGATCGAAGTTGAGACGATCGAGATGATCGACGTGACGCATCGCGGATTCGAGCAGCGCCTGTGGCGTCGGCTCACCGTATTTTTCCTGCAGATCTTTTTCCAGCGAACCGGCGTTAACGCCGATACGGATAGGAATATTTTTATCGCGGGCGCAGTCCACAACCATGCGGATACGCTCTTCGTTACCGATGTTGCCCGGGTTAATACGCAGACAATCGACGCCGTATTCGGCCACTTTCAGTGCGATTCGGTAGTCGAAGTGAATATCAGCCACCAGCGGAACGCTGACCTGCTGTTTGATCAGTTTGAACGCCTCAGCGGCATCCATGGTCGGGACGGAGACGCGAACAATGTCCGCGCCTACACGTTCTAATGCTTTGATTTGATTGACCGTCGCTTCCACATCGGTGGTGCGCGTGTTGGTCATCGACTGAACGGCGATAGGTGCCCCATCGCCGATTGGCACATTCCCAACGTAAATCCGTTTCGATTTTCTACGTTGAATCGGAGCCTGGTTATGCATGAAAAATCTCCCGCGTTGCCCGTCTGTTACTGTGCTGCTGATTGTTCGGCATTAACGGTAAGACGTGCAACCTGGTTAGTTCTGATAAAGCGGCTCAGGTCGACAGGTTTTCCTTGATACTGGATCTGTACCGCTGCCGGAGCGCCGATTTTAAGTTTATAGGGAGCCTGGCCTGTTAGGTTTAACGTGCCATCTTTACGCTGCAGGCCGCTGAACAGTTTTTTACCTGTCGCGTCAGTCACTTCCAGCCAGCAGTCGGCGCTGAAGTTCATTACCAGCGCATTAGGGTCGGCTGCTGTTGTCGCCGTACCCGCCGGGCTGGTTGGCAGAGACGCTGCGGTATTGTCTGCAGGCTGAGTAGCTACAGGCGCGTTCGCCGCCGTATCAACATTTGCCTGAGAAGGGGCAACCACCGCATTTTGATCCTGAGCCTGAGGCGCAGCGGTGTTAGCCGTTGCTGCCGGAGCCTGTGCTGCACCAGTCGCCGATGCGTCTGGCGCTGCGGTCTGTGGCTCGCTGGAGGACGCCGCTCCGTCGGTATTCAGCGGCACGCTCTGGGCGTTATCATTTCCGGCCTGGTTGAGTTCGGCGGAGGATTGATCGGCCATGGTGGTGATCTCTTCCTGCTGCGCCTTGTGGTTTTGCCACCACCATGCACCGGTCAGACCGACCACCACAAACAGCACCAGCCAGGTAAAGCTCATCAGCCAGCCATCACGTTTTTTACGACGTTTCCCCAGGGAGAAGGTCTGCATCGGCGCAACTTTTGCTGCACGGACCGGCGCCTGCTTCTCCATCATTGGCAGTAATTCGTTTTCGGGGATGTGCACCAGTTTTGCGTAAGAGCGGATATAACCGCGCAAGAACGTTGAAGCCAGATCGGCAGGCGCCTTATCTTCTTCAATATCGCGAACCGTGGAAACCTTCAGGCACAAGCGTTCCGCAACGGCTTGCTGGCTGAGTCCGAGTTGTTCACGGGCGTTGCGAAGACGAACGCCAGTGGAGAGTGCTTCATGTTGGTCGTGAGTGGCTTCAGTATTCATTCGCTACAACTACTGGTACGTGAAAAATAAGGGTTCAGGCGCTGGTGAGTCACAATGCCACCCGCACCGCGAAACTTCTGGTCAGTTAACCTTGAACAGAGAGTATAAGACTGTCAGCCCGGAGATGACAGTACAGCCCTGCCCGTACGGCTAAACTGTTGTTACGTCGTTACATACTGCCCGAAAGTCGGATGAAACGCACCGTAATTATTGATCAGTCTTCACGAATCTGACTGATTATTCAGTAAGGTTATGTCTCACGGCGCAGATAATGCGCCGCGAGTGCATAATAATCAAACAGCTTTAACCGCGATCGTCTCGCCCTGCATGCGTTTACGCAGGGTGCGCTTGGTACGGTCAATGACATCACCAGCCAGCTGTCCACATGCGGCATCAATATCATCACCACGCGTTTTACGCACGATGGTGGTGAAACCATACTCCATCAGTACCTTGGAGAAACGGTCGATACGGCTGTTCGAGCTACGGCCATACGGCGCGCCCGGGAACGGGTTCCATGGGATCAGGTTGATTTTGCACGGCGTATCTTTCAGCAGTTCAGCCAGCTGATGCGCATGTTCGGTGCCGTCATTGACGTGGTCCAGCATCACGTACTCGATGGTCACGCGGCCCTGGTTGGCGTTGGATTTCTCCAGGTAGCGACGTACGGCAGCGAGGAAGGTTTCGATATTGTACTTTTTGTTGATCGGCACAATTTCGTCACGAATTTCATCGTTTGGTGCGTGCAGGGAGATCGCCAGCGCGACGTCAATCATGTCGCCGAGTTTGTCCAGCGCAGGCACAACGCCTGAGGTCGACAGCGTGACGCGACGCTTGGACAGGCCAAAGCCAAAGTCATCCAGCATGATTTCCATCGCCGGAACGACGTTGGTCAGGTTCAGCAGTGGTTCACCCATCCCCATCATCACCACGTTGGTGATAGGGCGCGTGCCGGTGACTTTTGCCGCGCCCACGATTTTCGCAGCACGCCAGACCTGGCCGATAATTTCTGAAACACGCAGGTTACGGTTAAAGCCTTGCTGCGCGGTTGAGCAGAATTTGCACTCCAGCGCACAGCCAACCTGGGAGGAGACGCACAGCGTCGCGCGGTCTTCTTCCGGGATGTAGACGGTTTCAACACGCTGATCGCCGACCGCAATCGCCCATTTGATGGTGCCATCCGCGGAGCGCTGCTCTTCCACCACTTCCGGTGCACGGATTTCTGCCACTTCTTTGAGCTTATTGCGCAGGACCTTGTTGATGTCAGTCATGTCATCAAAATTGTCGCTGCAGTAATGGTACATCCACTTCATGACCTGATCGGCACGAAACGGCTTTTCGCCCATCTCTTTGAAGAACTCGCGCATCTGCTGACGGTTCAGATCCAGCAGGTTGATTTTTCCATTTTTATTGGGAACCGCAGGAATGGCGACTTCGGAGGTATTCACTAATTCAGACATAATATTTACCGGCCTCGTTGTTACACGTTATGGCCCATGGAGGGTTGAATAGAAACGCCCCGGAAAGCGGTCTGCTCGTCCGGGGCGTTGCATTGTACAAAGTCTGGCGCAGGGATGCCACGTCTGGACGCGGCATTTACGAAAATAATGTGTAAACGAAACCGTTAAATTAACGGGTACGTGGACACACTTCGCCTTCTGCGAAGAAGAAAGCGATTTCGCGTGCAGCAGATTCAACAGAGTCAGAACCGTGGGTGCCGTTCTCGGTGAAGCTGTCAGCGTAGTCAGCGCGCAGAGTTCCTGCCAGCGCGTTGTCCGGGTTGGTTGCACCCAGCAGATCGCGGTGACGCTGTACGGCGTTTTCGCCTTCCAGTACGGATACCACGATTGGACCGGAGGTCATGAACTCAACCAGGCCGTCAAAGAATGGGCGACCTTCGTGCTCAGCGTAGAAGCCGCGCGCCTGCTCAACGGTCAGGTGCAGCATTTTGGTGCCAACAATTTTGAACCCTGCAGATTCAAAGCGAGCGAAGATGCTGCCAATAACGTTTTTTGCCACCGCGTTTGGTTTGATGATGGAAAAAGTACGTTCAATAGCCATGATAACCTCTGTCAATGTTCTGTTGTTTTGCATACCTGAGTATGGTGTGGCGCGGATTATAATGAGCAATGGCGCCATTGCCTATGGATTCAGGTAACATTTTTTTAAAATAAGACGAGTTTTAGCAACAGCTCACATCAGAAAGCTGTTTTCAGATCACTGAAGCGTAAAATTCACCGTCGCGACCTGCCCGGTCTCATCCATAACGAGTAACTGATAATCGCCCGACTTATCAAGCTGTAATGTGTAAACGCTTCCTTTCACATTCAGCGGTTCACCGTTCAAAAACCACCAGCGCTCACCGCTATTGCCGGTCGCCTGAAGCGGCAGCGAAACGCGGGATTCACCCGGGAGACGTTTAATAACGGCCCCTTCACGCACGCCGGTCAGAATGAGTGGTGCAGGTGCGTCCTGCGAGAGTGGAGGACAGGTTGTTGATGAAGGCGGAATCCGTACCGCACGACGCTCGGTTGCAGGCAGCCACGGCTCCAGCGGCAGCGGCCAGACATCCAGGACTTTTTCAGTAGCATCCGGGCAATCTGCGGCCACGCGTTTGCCGGTTTTATCCAGCCAGACCGGGAAACGGATCCCGCGTATGCCCTCCTGTTCGGGCAGGAGCAGCGTGGGCGGTTCACTGCCTTCCAGCAGCCAGGTCGACAGGCGACGTCGACAGTTTTCACTGCCTTCCGGTAGCGACTGGCCGCCCGGCCAGCAGATCACGCCCCGCCCGACGCTTGCCGGACGCGGATCGCGCGGCAGACGGGCTTCGTCTACCGTTGAGCGCGACTGAAGCAGGTTATTGACCTGGTTTAACAGCGGAACCGCGCTGGCAAACCCAAACTGTCCCGCCACGGGCGTGCCGTCCGGTCGTCCGGTCCAGATGCCTATCACATAACGGGCATTCAGACCGATGGCCCAGGCATCACGGTAGCCGTAACTGGTACCGGTTTTCCACGCCAGCGGCGCAACCTGGGGTAGCGCATTATCCGGCAGCGGCTGCGCTTCATTGGCCAGAATACGGCGAATAATCCACGCCGAGCCCGGTGATAACAGCGGACGTTCAGTCAGCGGATCGCCCGGCTGCAGGCGCAGCCTTCCCGCCTTACCGTGTCGGGCAAAAGCACTGTAGGCCGCAGCAATATCTGCCAGCCGCGCGCCTGCCCCACCGAGGATCAGAGACAGATTCGGCTGCGCCCCCGCAGGCAGGATCAGCGGCAGGCCTGCGTTGCTCAGCATCCCGGCAAATCGTTTTGGTCCGTAGGCTTCCAGCACCTGAACGGCAGGCAGGTTGAGGGAGCGTACCAGCGCTTCACTCATGCTGACCGGTCCATGAAACCCGCTGTCAAAATTCCCGGGCCGATAATCACCGGTTTTTCTGGGAACGTCCTGAAGCAGCGAGGCGGGATGGATCAGGCCATCATCCAGCGCCATGCCGTAGATAAAGGGTTTTAACACCGATCCCGGCGATCGGATCGCATTGACCATATCCACATGGCTAAAACGCGTGTCATCGTTGATATCCACCGATCCCACCCAGCCGCGCACTTTCATATCGGTATGATCGACCACGATCATCGCCAGCGAGCTGCGTGCCGGCAGGCGGGATTTCCAGTTCATCGCCAGCTCTTCCAGCTGCCGCTGCAGTCCGGCATCCAGCGTGGTGACAATTTTCGTGTCGCGACTTTTGCCGAGCATCATGCGTGCAAAGAGCGGCGCCAGCTGCGGCATCTGCCGGGGCGCCAGCCATACTGATTCTTCACGGGACTCTTTGACCTGCTTTGCGGACCAGACGCCCTGCGTCGCCATGCGGTCGAGCACTTTATTGCGCGCCGCTTCGGCCCGTTCAGGCCAGCGATCCGGGCGTAAACGACTCGGTGCCTGCGGCAGCACCGCCAGCAGCGCCGCGTCGGAATAGCTGAGCTGCGACGGCGGCTTGCCGAGATACGTCCAGCTTGCCGCACCCACGCCCTGCAGCGTACCGCCAAATGGGGCGCGATTGAGATAGAGCGTGAGGATTTCGCGTTTGGAAAGATGCCACTCCAGCTGCATGGCACGCCAGAGCTGGCGAATTTTACCGCCAAAGGTGCGCGGATGCGGGTCCAGCAGTCGCGCGACCTGCATGGTGAGCGTGCTTCCGCCAGAGATGACTTTCCCGGAACTGAGATCCTGCCAGGCGGCACGCAGGACAGAAAGCGGGTTTACGCCGGGATGATCCCAGAACCAGCGATCTTCGTACTGGATCAGCGCCTCAAGATAACGGGGAGAGACCTCTTCGATCGTAACCGGATAGCGCCAGATCCCGTCGCTATCGGCAAAACGCCAGAGCGGCGTGCCCTTCTCATCCACCACCACCCGGGCAGGGTTAACCTCTTTCAGCGGCAACGGCCACAGGCGGTCGGCGGCGACAATCAGCCCCCATAAAACGAGAAGCGCTCCCGCCAGCCACAGCCAGCGGGAGCGTGTCAAACGTGCCATTCGCATATTACGGAACAACAATCAGCGGGCCACTGGCCGCACCCGTTGCCCGCCACTGCGGCACATACATAGACTCGACCATCGGAACCGGCACCTGGTAGGTTCCCGGCGTCACGGCGCGCGCCAGATAAACCAGCGTAACCGGCTGACCTTCATTTACTGGCACGGCCGCCACAAAGCGGTCGTCGCGGAATTCCATATGCTGAATGTCCGCCTGCTGCATCTGGCTGAGCAGGTTCTGCACTTCGCTACCGCTGTCCTGCAGGCTGGCGCTGCTGCTTGCCAGGTTCTGGTTTTCCAGCTCCAGACCCGCAGGGAGGAGATCCACCACCAGCGCGTCCGGCACGTTCTGGCTGGCTTTGACTTCCAGCCATACCAGCACCAGCTCGCCGCTCTTCAGCGAAGAGAGCGATTTCGTGCTGCCGTCCGTAGCCAGAATATGGCGTTCAACCTGCAGCACGTTCGAGCTCGGCTGAGGAGCATAGTCAGGATAACCGGTGCTATCAAGGCGGACCCACAGCGGTGAAGTACCGGTATTGGTCACCTGCAGCGCGACAAGCTGATCGCCGCTCACGTTTTGTACCTGCGCTTTATCGCCACCTGATGCGGAATCTGACAGGGAGGTTTTCGCCTGCCATGCACCGGACAGAGTTTGCAGCGAACGACCGGCCAGGAACAGCGCATTGCTCTCCTGAGTGGACAACCAGCGCTGGCTGAAGGCCTGCTCAGACAGGGCATTCAGCAGCGTATTTTGCGCATCCGGCAGAAGTTTGTACTCCTCCAGCAGGGAGAGCATCAGCGCGTTATCGCGAAGCTGGCTGCCGTAATCGGCCATCCAGGTTTTGCTGTCGTTGCGCGGCGTTTTGAGCGCCAGATCCAGCGCCTGCTGGCTGCGCGGGGCATCGCCCATCAGCTTGAGCGCCATGCCCAGCTGCATCAGCGGCAGGCCGGACGCCGCCTGAGCGTGACGATCCCAGATTTCACGCAGCGCGCCCAGCGGCGCTTTTTGCTGACGTGCCAGCACCAGCGCGGCATAGGCCTGCACGGCGAACTTGCTGGCCTGCGTATCGTCGCTGTAGCGAATAGACATCATGCCCGGGTCCTGCAGGTAGCGCAGCAACCGGCTATTGGCATTATTCACCGCATCGGCGGGCACGCTGTAGCCCTGCTCGCCCGCACGGACCAGGAAGTCGGTCACGTAGGCCGTCAGCCAGTACTCTTCCGGACCGTTTTTATCCCACAGCGCGAACCCGCCGTCTTCACGCTGCATCTGCAGCAGACGGGAAATACCGATATCAATGGCGGCACGGCGTTTATCGTCCGTATCACCTTTGATGCCAAGCGCCGTTAGCTGCGCCGCGTTGGTGTAGAGCGACGGGAACAGACCGCTGGTGGTCTGCTCCAGACAGCCATACGGATAGGCCTGCAGTTCGCGAATATAGCGCGCCAGGTTGAGCGGTGGTTTGCCGCTCAGCAGCAGTTGCCCCTGCAGGGTGGCAGGAGAGAAACCGTTGCTGTGCTGCGCCGGTGCGGTCCACGATTCGCCAGGGTTCAGCATGGCACCGGTATTGACCGTCTGCGCCGGGAACGCCGGACGCACGCCGATTTTCCAGCTCTTCTGCTGCGGGGCGAAGGTCTCGCCTGGAAGCTGCAGGCCGGTCACCTGCGCGGTCACTTCACCGTCACCATAACCGTCCAGCGCGCGTACCGGAATAAACAGCGTGCTGCGCGCCCCCGGTGGCAGCTGAACCGGCTGAGGCTGCGCGCCTTCCAGCGCCAGTTTGCCTGTCGCGTTCAGGGCGATATTCAGCGTTTGCGGCTGGTCGGTCAGGTTAGTGATATCCAGCGTCAGCCGCGAGGTATCTCCGCTTGCCAGGAAGCGCGGGGTATTCAGCTCGGTAATGACCGGCGCGGCCACGATAATCTTGCTTTCGCTGCTGCCGAAATCCTCTTCCGTCCAGGCCTGCGCCATCAGACGCAGCTCACCGTTGAAGTCTCCAACTGGCAATGTAATTGTGCCTTCCCCGTTGGCATCCAGCGTAACCGGCTGTGCCTGCTGGGCAATGATGGTGACGTGGTTCACCGGCGGTTTGCCGCCGCGCTTCAGTTCATCCCCATCGCCACCAAAGCGCAGCGCGGCCAGACGGCCCTGCCCTTCAATGACCTGGCCGTATATATCGTAGATATCCGCGCCGTAACGCTTCTGACCAAAGAAAGCCTGCCACGGATCCGGCGTGACGTAATCGGTAATATTCAGCACGCCGCTGTCCACCGCCGATACCAGGACGTTCACCTTCTGCGGCACGGCCCCCTCTTTCACGCTGGCTTTCACCTTCACCGAGAGCGTCTGGTTTGGACGCATTTTCTGCGGGTTATCGAGCGCAATATTCAGGCGGCGATTTTCGTCACCCATCGGCAGATGCAGCAGGCCGACCGCGCGTTTCGGCGTGGCGGATTTGGATTTATCTCCGGGACGTACCACCAGCGTACTCAGGTAGAGGTCGTGACGCTTCCAGGCCTTGTCGACCGGGATAGCGAGATCCAGTCCGTTTGCCGGTACGTCGATCTCTTTCCACCACAGCGGCCCTTCGCTGGACTCGATCATCGCATAGCCCTTGCCTGCGGCTGGCGCGGCAATGTGCAGGTTGATGGTGTCGCCTGGCTGATAGGCTGGCTTATCCAGTTTCAAGGTCACGCGGTCAGGGCGTGCAGCGCCGGTGCCGTCGCTGTTATCCTGCCAGCTGTACCCCGCCCAGAAGCGCACGCTGCTGACCATCTCATCAGGCGCTTTCACCTCCAGACGATAAGAGCCCCATTCCACCGGGAAGGTGACTTTACCCGTTTCATCGGCCTTAAGCGTCAGCTCCTGCTCACCTTCGACCAGATCTTTCTGATCGAACTGAGACTGCCAGCCTTCGCTCTCAGACCAGTTCCAGAAGTAGTCCCGACGCTCGCGAATCAGACGAACCTGTAACCCGGAAACGGCCTTTTTCGCGCCGCTGGCATCGGCATACACGATGTCGAAGCTGGCGTTGCCGTTCTCATCAACAATCGGTTGGTTGACGGTCGTATCGGTGCGGTAGTCGTAAACGGCTTTACTGGCGAACTGAGGGCGAATACCCGGCAGCTCAGCCGCCGGCCAGATCGCCTGCTCAGCACGACGCGTCACCGGACGACCGCCCGACTCCAGCAGGCTGGCCTGCAGAATCAGCTGCAGCGGAGAGTGCACCTCTTTCCACTGGCTTTCGGTAGAAACCTGCCCACGTCCCTGCTCGTCCAGCGTAAGCTGCACTTCATCCAGGCTGCGGCTCAGGTTCTCTTCGGCGATATCACCAAACTGGAAGCCCGGCAGCGCGGCCACCGCGTCACGCAGCGGACGCAGGAAGAGCTGGCCCTGCAGAGAGTTACCGTTGGCCGGAGCGCCATACAGGTAATAGCCGACCACGTTAAAGTCGACGTTATCCTGCGGTGAAACCGGCGTTTTTTGTCCGCTCAGGTTGAGCGCCATACGCTCTGGCATGAAGTCTTCAACGTGGAAGTCCCACAGACGCTGCAGGTTATCGCCCGTGTTGGCGCGGATATGCCACATGCCGGTCTGCGCCCCGCTGTCCAGCGGATAGTTGAAGCGATAGAGTCCGTTCTCCGGCTTGACGACGATCGTACGCGCGACCTGTCCATCCGGTCGCAGCACGTCGAGCTTCACGGGCTGATCGGGAAGTGGCTTACCGTCACTGTCGCGCAGCAGGCCGTTGAGGATCACCGTTTCGCCCGGGCGGTAGAGATCGCGTGGGCCAAACATAAAGAACTGCTTGCTGTAGCCCGGACTCCCTGCGATATCAAACTCCGCCAGATCAAGAGCCGGAAGCTTGAGGTCAAGCAGCGTGGTCTGGCCGTCTTTACTGGCCAGGATCAGCGCGGCCTCTTTGTCGGTCTCAAGCTTTGCGTGGCCATCACCGTCGCTTTTCGCTTCGGCAAGCGTCTGCCCTTTATCGTTCAACAGGGTGACGGTGACGCCAGACTGCGCCGCACCGTTCTCCAGACTCTGGGTGAAGATGTCCAGGCGATTATGATAACGGTGAGCGGACAGGCCAATATCGCTTAAGGTAAAGAGCGTCGCGGCGTTGCTGTAGTTGTAGTGCCCGGCCTGGTTCATGACCGCGATATAAACGCCAGACTGCTGGAGCGGTTTAATATCCTTCAGGGGCAACAGTAATTTTTCGCGCGTGTTGCGCGCCGGATTAAGATCGAATCGACCGGTGTAAACCAGCTCCGCCATCTTCAGCAGGTTGTCGGATTCCCAGTTGGTCAGCGAGTTACGGTATTCCCACTGGCTGACAAGGGAAGCCAACGATTCCGGCTTCACGCGGTAGAAGTTGACGTCAACATTGTTGACGTTGAGCGCCATTACCGGCAACCCTTCCACCACCTTACCCGGCAGCAGCGAGCCGCGGCTGGCAAAACCAACGGTGGGTTCAACGTCCCGGGTGGTCAGGGCTTTCTCATAATCAATGCCGAACGTCGCCTTGTTCAGCGCCTGCAGGCCCCGTTCAACGGTGACGACCAGGTTGCGGTTGGGCTCCAGATGGCGCAGGCGAAGCTCTTTCAGGTTAGGCGCAAGTTCCCACGCCCCGTCAACTTTGCCGCTTTTTTTGTCCACGACATGCACGGTTTTCGCGAAATCCTGATCGGGATTCAGCGGAACCGAGAATGTCAGCACCAGCGTGGCGGCACCGTCGAGCTGAACTTCAGAGGCATCCAGCAGGGTCAGCGCTTTTCCCTGACTCTGGGCGGCGAGCTTAGCCAGCGTTTCAGCATTTGGCTTTTCCGCGGCTTTCGGTGTGGATGCGGTGGATGCCGCGGGAGCCGCAGCCTGAGATTTATCGTCGCTGTTATCACAGCCGACAAGCGTAAACGTGGTAAGCAGCGCAAGGGAGAGCGCGGCTAAGCGAAACGGTTTCATCCTTTGTCCCTGGCCCTGAGGGGGCCTGTTGGTCGTCGTCCGGATAAGTATTATCCGCAAGTTTCATTAATTCAAAAAGTCCAATTTTAGAATCTGGAAAGCGCCTCGCAGAATGGCAACACGCCGCTACGCCGTGATGGAACCGCGATCACAGCCCCAAACGTCACATGTTACCTTTCACGTCATTTGTTTTTAAAACAAGAGGATAGCTGGATAAGCGTCCCTGAAGGCTGCTAGTTTTATAACCATGACGCACCCCGAGTGCGCGGTTCAATAAGAGAGAAAGCCATGAAACGAGCCGTGAATGCCCTACAAAATTTCGGAAAATCATTGTACGGACCGGTGCTTATCTTACCGATCGTCGGTCTGTTTATCGCCTTTGGTAACGTGCTGGGTAACGGTAATCTCGCTGAATACCTGCCCTTTCTTGGCCATCCGCTGATTCAGCATCTTGGTCAGCTTATCGCGAAATCGGCCGTGTCGGTGCTGGTGAACCTGGCGCTGGTGTTTGCCGTTGGTATTCCGATTGGTCTGGCGACGCGCGATAAAGGCTATGCCGCGCTGATTGGGCTGGTCACCTTTGTCGTATTCATCAACGCCATGAACGTCACGCTGCAGCTGCAGGGCGCGCTGGCGCCTGCAGCCGAAATGAAGGCGGCCGGGCAGACCATGGTGCTGGGCGTCCAGGTGCTGGAGATGGGCGTTTTCGCCGGGATCCTGACCGGGGCGCTGTCGGGATACCTGTACAATAAATATTCCGGCGTACAGTTTAACGGTGCGATGGCGATTTACTCCGGCCACTGTTTTGTCGCCATTGTAATGCTTCCGGTCTCCATGGTGCTCGGCGTGGTGATGAGCGAACTGTGGCCGTTTGCCCAGCACGGCATTAGCGCCCTGGCGCTGGCCATCAAAGGCTCCGGACCGTTTGGCGTGGCCATCTACGGCTTCCTGGAACGCATTCTGGTCCCCACTGGCCTGCACCATCTGGTCTATACCCCGTTCCTCTATACCGAACTCGGGGGCACGCAGGAGGTCTGCGGCACGGTGTATCAGGGCGCGCGCAATATCTACTTCGCTGAGATGGCCTGCCCGGACGTGAAGCAGCTCAGCAGCACCGTGGTGTGGGACGCCCGCGGCATCAGCAAGATGTTTGGCCTGCCCGCCGCGGCGCTGGCGATGTATATGACCGCCAGGCCAGAGCGTAAAGCGGCGGCGAAAGCGATTCTGATCCCGGCGGCGCTGACCTCGCTGCTGGTCGGCGTCACCGAGCCGATTGAATTCTCCTTCCTGTTCGTCGCCCCGCTGCTGTTCGTGGTGCATGCGGTGCTGACCGGCATCGGCATGATGCTGTTCTCCCTGCTGGGCGTTCACGCCATCGGCGCCAACGGGATTATCGACTTCATCCTCTACAACCTGCCGCTCGGCACGGCCAAGTCCAACTGGCCGATGTACATCCTGGTCGGACTGATCATGTTCGCTCTCTACTTCGTGGTGTTCCGCTTTCTGATCCTGCGCTTCAACATGAAAACGCCGGGTCGTGAAGATGAGGACCAGGAGACGCGCCTCTACAGCAAGCAGGAGTACCAGGCGAAGGGCAATAACGACGGTCTGGGCGAGTCCATCGTGGTGGGGCTGGGCGGCCGGGAAAATATTGAAGTGGTGGACAACTGCTACACCCGCTTACGCGTCACGGTAAAGGACGTCGCCATTATCGACGAGCCGCGTCTGAAGGCGACCGGCGCGAAAGGGATTATCAAACAAGGTAACAACGTTCAGGTGGTCTACGGGCTGCATGTCAAAAAAATGCGAGAAGCCGTTGAGACGTTTCTCTGAAAGGAGCTAAAGATGTTTACACCCCCATTCATTCTGTCGATTGCCGGCGGCGGCAGCACCTACACGCCGGGCATTGTGAAAAGCCTGATGGTGCGCCTGCAGGATTTCCCGCTGGCCGAAATTCGCCTGTACGATATCGACGAGGCGCGTCAGAACACCATTGCGCCGGTCGTCGAGAAGGTCATTCGCGACCACAGTCAGCATATCAAATTTACCGTCACCAGCGACCCGGAAGTGGCCTTCAGCGGCGCCCATTTCGTCTTTGCCCAGATGCGCGTCGGTCAGTATAAGATGCGCGAGCAGGATGAGAAGATCCCGCTGCGTCACGGCGTGGTGGGTCAGGAAACGTGCGGACCCGGTGGCCTGGCGTACGGACTGCGCACGATCCTACCGATGGTGGAGCTTATCGATCTGGTGGATCGCTACGCGCATGAAAAAGCCTGGATCGTGAACTACTCCAACCCGGCGGCGATCGTCGCGGAGGGCGTGCGCCGTCTGCGGCCAAATGCGCGGGTGCTGAACATCTGCGATATGCCGGTGGCCGCCATGCGCAATATGGGGGCGATTCTGGGTGTCGATCGCCGCAAGCTGGAAGTGGACTACTTCGGCCTGAACCACTTCGGCTGGTTTACCCGCGTGCTGGTGGACGGCGAAGACAAGCTCCCGGCGCTGCGTAAGCATATCGCTAAGTTTGGCCTGCTGACGGAAGATGCGGCTAAAACCGATCCGCAGCATTCTGACCCCTCCTGGGTGAAAACCTGGCGCAACATCAAGCCGATCATGGACAATTTCCCCGAGTATCTGCCGAACCCGTATCTGCAGTATTACCTGATGCCGAACCAGATTGTGGCGCACCAGAACCCGGACTATACCCGCGCGAATGAAGTGATGGACGGGCGCGAGAAAAAGCTGTTCGCCGCCGCCGAAGAATATCAACGCACCGGAATTTTACCGGATGCCTTCCACGTGGGCGTCCACGGCGAGTTTATCGTCGATGTGGCCTGCTCGCTGGCCTTTAACCTGCGAAGCCGCCATCTGGTGATGGTGGAAAACCGCGGGGCGATTACCAACCTACCGTACGATGCGGTGGTGGAAGTTCCCGCTTATATCACCTCCGAGGGCCCAGAACCGATCCGTATTGGTCAGGTGCCGCTGTTCCATCAGACGCTTTTGCAACAGCAGCTCGCATCTGAACAGCTGCTGGTGGAGGCGACTATCGAAGGCAGCTATGAGAAAGCCTTGCAGGCGTTTACCCTCAACCGCACCGTGCCGACCATGGAACATGCAAAAGCCATTCTGGATGAGATGATTGAGGCCAACCGCGACTACTGGCCAGCGCTGCAAAAAGCCTGGCAGGACGGTGAACCGGTGAAAAAATAGGGGCTTGCTCGCGAGTTGAACGTGGTTTGCTTGTCGGTGTCAGAAAAAACACCGACAATCCTTTTTTACGGAAAAGAATGGAGGCAAACCATGTCCACCTCATATTTTGTCGCTGCCGACTGGCTGATTGAGCACGGCGACGATCCGGAAGTTCAGATTATCGACGCGCGTATGGCCCCTCCGGGACAAGAGCATCGTGACGTGCCCGGTGAATACCGTGCCGGGCATCTGCCGGGTGCGGTATTTTTTGATATTGAAGCCCTCTCCGATCACACCTCTCCCCTGCCGCACATGCTGCCGCGCCCGGAAGCGTTTTCCGTGGCGATGCGCGAGCTGGGCATCAGCAAAGACAAACACCTCGTTGTCTATGATGAAGGTAACCTCTTCTCCGCGCCGCGCGCGTGGTGGATGCTGAAAAACTTCGGCGTGGAAAAAGTCTCGATTCTTGCCGGCGGGCTGGCGGGCTGGAAGCGCGACGAGCTGCCGCTTCAGCAGGGTGACGTCACGCTGCCGGAAGGTGAATTCGACGCGACCTTTGACACCCACGTGGTAAAACGCCTGACCGACGTGCTGGTCGTGAGCCATGAAAAAACGGCGCAAATCGTCGATGCCCGCCCTGCTCCTCGCTTCAAGGCCGAAGCGGATGAACCGCGTCCGGGGCTGAAGCGCGGACATATTCCGGGCGCGCTGAACGTGCCGTGGGGCGATCTGGTATTTGAGGGCGAGCTGAAAACTACCGACGAACTGCGCGCCATTTTTGACCGGGCAGGGGTTGATTTACATCGTCCAGTGATTGCCAGCTGCGGTTCCGGCGTAACGGCCTGCGTGGTCATTCTGGCGCTCGCCACGCTCGGCGTAAGCGACGTCACGCTCTACGACGGCGCCTGGAGCGAATGGGGTGCGCGAGACGATCTGCCTGTCGAACCCGCGAAATAATGGATAACCGCCTGGCCACGCTGTTAACGCGCGGAGCGTCATTGACCCGCGCGGAGTATCGCGTCCTCGCCCACCTCACGGAGCATCCGCTGCTGGTGGGCAATATTACGGTTCGCGAGCTGGCACAGGCGACATTCGTTTCTACCGCCACCATTATGCGGCTGTGCCAGAAGCTGGGGTTCAGCGGCTTTAGCGAGTTTATCTGGCACTGCAAGCAGTTGCTCACCGACACGCCGCACATTGCCGTTCAGGGGCAATCGCCCCCTGAGCTCCCGGCGCTGTTTAATCAGTTTATCGCCAACTATCAGCACACCTTTCAGTGGGTCACCCAGGACAAACGCCAGCAGTTTGCTAACCTGCTGCGCCAGAAAGAGAGTTTCTTTCTCTACGGAGCCGGGTTCTCTTATCTGTTTGCGGAGTACCTGACCAAGAAGCTGCAGGTGCTGGGCAAAACGGCGTTTATCTCCGGACCGGGCGACAGCCGGAACATTTTTCTCAGCAATGCCGCCCGCTATCAGGTGTTTATTGCCGTCTCGCGCAGCGGCGAAACGGAGCAGGTGCTGGATAAAGCGCGGATAGCCAAAAACGTCGGCATGACCATCGTCGCGTTTACCCGCGCCTCGGCCAACACGCTGGCGGAGATGGCCGACGTTCACTTTGCGCTCTATGACGAAGCGGTGCACTACGCCGCCGAAGCCGCAGGGGTGACGTCGTTTGAGTCGAATCTGGTGCTGCTGATGGATTTACTGCTGCTGGAAGCAACGGGGTGACATTCACCCCGCAGAAATCAGATGATGCGGTTGGTTTTGAGATCGCGCAGGAACCCGCCCCAGCGACGCTCATAGAACGGCGTGATGTGCTCGGTAATAAAGTGGCTGATGCCCTTCTCACCGTTTTTCACCTGACAGATATCAATTGGTTCATCGCCCGGTAGCGTGTCGGTCGCCACGCTGCCCGCCGCCTGAACGATCTCGTCGAAATCGCCATCGGCTTCAATACCGATCAACAGCACCGGCTTTTCGTCCGCGCGCTCTTTGATGGAGCAGAGAAACGCGCGCCTGACGGGCTTGAGCGTTTTGAACAACGTCGTCAGAGAATCAATCATCTGCGTGGGCGGCTCGGCCACTTCAGACAGCAGCAGCGTTTCGCCCCCTTCCAGCACTTCCTGCGTGCTGAGCGGGTTGCCCTCTTCGCCAATCAGGTGGCTGATTTCACGCGGCGTAAACTCTTTCCCGGTCGGCAACTTGGCGTTGAGGAACAGCGTCTGGCCGAGCGTCATTTCAAACAGGGTACGCACCGGCATCACCACGAACGCCTGTTCGTCTTCAACCGCTTCCTGCAGCGCTTCCAGCGAGGTGAAGAACGGGATCACCGACGTGCCGTCGTCTTTCTCCCAGTGCAGCAGATCCAGCGCGCTGTCTTCCACGACCTGCTCACCTTCCGCGGCGGTACCTGGTACCCAGACGGTGGACTCCAGCAGCGTGCGGAAAAATGCCGGACGGTGGGCGGGCTCGGTCGCCGCCTGTTCCAGCAGAGTCTCTAATTCGTTTTTGGTATCTGACATAGTTTGGCTACTTCAAAAAACGCCGGGTGGCGCTTCGCTTACCCGGCCTACAAAACCGTAGGTCCGTGCAAGCGCAGCGCCGCCGGGCAATATGATGACTCCGAAGGCGCGCGTAAGCGTAGCGCCACCCGGCTAAAAAGATTACTCAGCCGTCAGCAGGTTCGCTACGGTACGCACGCCCAGACCGGTCGCGCCCGCGGACCACTGCTCAACCGCCGCTTTGCGGTACGTTGCGGAGCAGTCAATGTGCAGCCAGCCTTCATGGTAGTTCTCAACAAAGTGAGACAGGAAGCCTGCTGCGGTGCTTGCACCCGCCGGGTACGCCGCGCTGGCGGTATTGTTCAGTTCGGCAAAGTTGGACGGCAGCTGGCTACGGTGGAACTCGGCCAGCGGCAGACGCCAGAACGGTTCGTTTTCCGCCGCAGCGCTGGCCAGCAGGCGTGCGGCCAGCTTGTCGTCAAAGCTGAACAGCGCGTGGTAGTCGTTACCCAGCGCGGTTTTCGCCGCACCGGTCAGAGTCGCCATGTCGATGATCAGCTCAGGCTTCTGGGCAGACGCGTCGATCAGGCCATCGGCCAGCACCAGACGGCCTTCGGCGTCAGTGTTCATCACCTCAACGTTTTTGCCGTTACGGTAGCGAATGATGTCGCCCAGCTTGAAGGCGTTACCGCTGACCATGTTGTCCGCGCAGCACAGGTACAGCTTCACGCGCTTTTTCAGACCGCGGGTGATGGCAAACGCCAGCGCACCGGTGATGGTGGCCGCGCCGCCCATGTCGGACTTCATGGAGTCCATGAACGCGCTCTGCTTCAGGCTGTAGCCGCCGGTGTCGAAGGTGATACCTTTACCTACCAGGCAGGCAAAGACAGGGGCGTCTTTATCGCCGGTTGGGTTGTAGTCCAGCGCCAGCAGCACCGGTGGACGCTCAGAACCACGGCCCACGGTGTGGATACCCATGTAATTCTGCTCGCGCAGGTCTTCACCCTTGGTGATGCGGTAGGACATCTTGTCGCCCGCCACGCCGCATAGCAGGTCAACGGCGCGCTGCGCCAGCTGCTCAGGGCCTAACTCTTCCGCCGGAGCGTTAATGGTGTCGCGTACCCAGTCGATGATTTGCAGGCGGCTTTCCAGCTCTTTCTGACCGGCTTCGTCGAGGTTCGCCCACTCAATTTTGCGGGTGCCTTTCGGCCCTTTGTAACCCGCCCAGAACGCCCAGCTGCGGTCGGTGTCCCAGCCTTCGCCTTCCAGCGAGACATGCTTGATGCCCAGACCGTCAATTTTACGCGCGGCGCGCTGGATCAGGCCCAAATCATCGTTGCCCGTCAGGTGCAGGGTAATACCGTCGTTGTTGATGCTGTAACTGGCTTTCTCGCCCCAGCGCGCGTCGGCGGGCTGCGTAGAGAGCGTAATCTTCATCGCTTCGGTCATTTTATTTTTCCTTATTAGCAACTAGCAAACGGGCCGCCTGAAGGCAGCCCGTTTTGTTATTTATTCTGCTTCATCTAACCAGACTAACAGAATCGCCTCCAGAATTTTTTCATTGGATGCGTTTGGATCGTCGTCGAAATCTTCCAGATCGCAGATCCACTGATGCATATCGGTGAATCGTACGGTCTTCGGATCGAGATCCGGGTTCGCGTCGTAGAGCGCTTCGCCGATTTCACGGCTGTCTGTCCACTTCAGTCCCATATTAATGCTCGCGTGCGTGGTTGATGGTATAGCGTGGGAACTCCACGACCAGATCTTCATCGGTCACCGCAGCCTGGCAGCTTAAGCGGCTGTCTGGCTCCAGACCCCATGCTTTATCCAGCATGTCGTCTTCGTCTTCGGTGCTCTCGGCGAGAGAGTCAAAACCTTCACGCACGATGCAGTGGCAGGTGGTGCAGGCACAGGATTTTTCACAGGCGTGTTCCACTTCGATACCTGCACGCAGGGCAACATCGAGAATGGTTTCACCGGTCTTCGCTTCCAGAACAGCGCCATCCGGACAGAGGTCCGCATGAGGCAAAATTACAATCTTTGGCATATTAAACCTCGTCCACGGACTGGCCTTTCAGCGCGACGCGGACAGATTTGTCCATGCGGCGAGCAGCAAAGTCCTGGGTTTGTTTATCAACGTTTTTAATGGCTTCTTCTATTGCGTCAGCGTCATTACCTTCGGCCACGGCGCTTAAGCGCGCGGCAGCGTCGTCAATCACCTGGCGCTCAGCGGCGCTTAACAGCGCGGCGTCGGCAGCGAGCGCACCGTTCAAGCTCTCCAGCACGCGTGCGGCTTCCACTTTTTGTTCCGCCAGCATACGCGCCTTCACATCCTGCTCGGCGTAGCTCATTGAGTCCTGAATCATAGAGGCGATTTCGCCATCGGTCAGGCCGTAGGACGGCTTCACCTGAATGGACGATTCCACGCCGGTGGATTTTTCCATCGCCGTGACGCTCAGCAGGCCGTCGGCATCCACCTGGAAGGTGACGCGAATATGCGCCCCGCCCGCAGGCAGCGCCGGGATACCGCGCAGCGCAAAGCGCGCCAGAGAACGGCAGTCCTGCACCAGCTCGCGTTCGCCCTGCATCACGTGGATGGACATCGCGGTCTGGCCGTCTTTAAAGGTGGTGAACTCCTGCGCGCGCGCCACCGGAATGGTAGTGTTACGCGGGATCACTTTCTCCACCAGGCCGCCCATGGTTTCTAAGCCCAGCGACAGCGGGATGACGTCCAGCAGCAGCATTTCGCTGTCCGGCTTGTTGCCAACCAGAATATCGGCCTGGATCGCGGCGCCCACGGCAACCACTTTGTCCGGGTCGATAGAGGTCAGCGGCGTGCGGCCAAAGAATTCGCCCACGCGCTCGCGCACCAGCGGCACGCGGGTCGAACCGCCCACCATGACTACTTCCAGCACCTCGTTCGCCTCAACGCCCGCATCTTTCAATGCGCGACGGCAGGCCAGTAAGGTGCGTTTCACCAGTGGGGCGATCAGATCGCTGAACTGATCGCGAGAGATCTCACCCTGCCAGCCCGCAACATTGACGGTAACCGTCTGCGCATCGCTCAGGGCGATTTTGGCGTCGATGGCCGCATCCAGCAGTTCACGCTGTACGCGCGCATCGCTGCGATCGCTGATGCCCGCCTGCTCGCGGATGTAGTCCGCCAGCAGATGGTCGAAGTCATCACCGCCCAGCGCGGAATCCCCGCCGGTCGCCAGCACTTCAAACACCCCGCGGCTCAGGCGCAGGATAGAGATATCAAACGTCCCGCCGCCGAGATCGTAAACCGCGATCACCCCTTCCTGACCGGAATCGAGGCCGTAGGCAATCGCCGCCGCCGTTGGTTCGTTCAGCAGACGCAGCACATGCAGGCCCGCCAGACGCGCGGCGTCTTTGGTGCCCTGACGCTGTGCATCGTCAAAGTAGGCAGGAACGGTGATCACCACGCCGTCCAGATCGCCACCGAGCGTTGCCGTAGCGCGCTCAGCCAGCGCTTTGAGGATGTCAGCAGAAACACGAATCGGGTTCAGCAGACCGGCCGCGGTCGAGATCATCGGCAGGCCGTTTTCACTGGCCTGCAGCTGATACGGCAGATGCGGGTAGCGGGTCTGAATATCGGCCAGCGAGCGGCCCATCATGCGCTTGACGGAGCTGATGGTATTCGCCGGATCGCGCGCGGCGTTAGCGCGGGCGTCATAGCCTACCGCGTGACCCTGCTGCTGGTAGTGGACCACGGAAGGCAGCAGATGGCGCCCCTGCTCATCAGCCAGCGTTTCCGCCTGGCCGCTGCGCACGGTCGCCACGAGGGAATTGGTGGTGCCCAGATCAATACCCACCGCCAGACGACGCTGGTGCGGTGCGGCACTTAAGCCAGGCTCACTAATTTGTAATAAGGCCATAATTGCTTCCGAAATTAAAAATCGAGCAGCTTTTCTTCGAGTTGTTCAGCACTGCTTCGCAGTTTATCGAGAAAACGGAGTTTGCGCACAGTATCTGCCGCCACGTCCCAGGTCTCGTTGTTCAGTTGCTCCACCATCTGCTGATGGCGGGTATCGAACATGCCCTTTACGCGCGTAATAAAGCTTTCCAGACGCGCTTCGTCTTTGGCCTGTTCAATCTCATCGAGCTCTTCGCGAAGCTCCAGCTGCTCCATCAGAAACGCCGTGTCACGCACGGTATGCTGTTCGCTCGCCAGATCAAAACCGTGGAGCGAGAGCAGATATTCAGCGCGCGCCAGCGGATGGCGCAGCGTCTGCCAGGCCTGGTTGATGGTGGCAGAGTGGGAAACCGCAGCCAGCTGCTCTGCCTGAGTACCGCTCGCGAATTTGTCCGGATGGTACTGACGCTGCAGATCCTGAAAACGGATCGTCAACGCCTGGAGATCAATCGGGTATTGAGCGGGTAGTCCGAAGAGAGTGAAGTAATCCATAACAATCTCAGGGGTAGCCTGTTAAAACAAACCCCACGCGTAGCGGGTAACGCCACGGTGGGGTTTCGGATGACGCGCGGTTAAACGTGGAAGCTTTCGCCGCAACCACACTCGTCTTTGACGTTCGGGTTCGTGAATTTGAACCCTTCGTTCAGGCCTTCTTTAACGAAGTCCAGCTGAGTGCCGTTGAGGAATTGCAGGCTTTTGCCATCGACCACCACCTTCACGCCCTTGTCTTCAAACACGGTGTCGTCAGACGCCGGTTCGTCAACAAACTCCAGTACGTAAGCCATACCAGAACAGCCGGAGGTACGTACGCCCAGTCGCAGGCCAAAGCCTTTACCACGGTTCGCCAGAAAAGAGCTTACTCGCGCGGCAGCGCTGTCGCTAAGGGTAATCGACATACTCAAACCTCAATTATTTTGCTTCACGTTTGCTTTTGTAATCCGCAATAGCGGCTTTGATCGCGTCTTCTGCCAGAATTGAGCAGTGAATTTTCACCGGTGGCAGTTCGAGTTCTTCAGCAATATCCGTGTTCTTGATTGCCTGTGCTTCGTCCAGAGACTTGCCCTTCACCCATTCGGTAACCAGGGAGCTGGACGCAATTGCAGAACCGCAGCCGTAGGTCTTGAAGCGCGCGTCTTCAATGATACCTTCATTGTTGACTTTAATCTGCAACTTCATCACGTCGCCACACGCTGGCGCACCGACCATGCCGCTACCAACAGATTCGTCGCTGTTGTCAAAAGAGCCAACGTTGCGTGGGTTTTCGTAATGATCGATGACTTTTTCGCTGTATGCCATGATTGAATTCTCCTTATGTACCGATTAGTGATGTGACCATTCAATGCTGTTCAGATCCACGCCCTGCTTGAACATTTCCCACAGTGGAGAAAGGTCGCGCAGACGGCCAATGGCGTTGCGAACCAGCTTGATGGTGTAGTCAATCTCTTCTTCGGTAGTGAAACGACCTAAAGAGAAACGGATAGAGCTGTGTGCCAGCTCGTCAGTCATACCCAGCGCACGCAGCACGTAGGATGGCTCAAGGCTTGCAGACGTACAGGCAGAACCGGAAGAAACCGCTAGGTCTTTCAGCGCCATGATCAGCGACTCGCCTTCAACATAGTTGAAGCTGACGTTGAGGATGTTCGGTGCGCCCTGCTCGAGATCGCCGTTCAGATACACTTCTTCCATATCCTTCACGCCGTCCCACAGACGGTTACGCAGCGTGCGCAGGCGTGCCATCTCGGTTTCCATCTCTTCTTTTGCAATGCGGTAGGCTTCGCCCATGCCCACGATCTGGTGAACAGGCAGCGTACCGGAACGCATGCCGCGCTCGTGACCACCACCGTGCATCTGCGCTTCGATGCGGATACGGGGTTTACGACGAACGTACAGCGCGCCAATCCCTTTCGGGCCATAGATTTTGTGGCCGGAGAAAGACATCAGGTCCACTTTCAGCTGGCTCAGGTCGATAGGCAGTTTGCCCACGCTCTGGGTCGCGTCCACGTGGTAGATGATACCGCGCGCACGGCACATTTCGCCGATGGTCGCGATGTCTTGTACCACGCCGATTTCGTTGTTGACGTGCATGATGGAGACCAGAATGGTGTCATCACGCATGGCCGCTTCGAGCTCTTTCAGATCGATGATGCCGTTGCTCTGTGGCGCCAGGTAGGTGACTTCATACCCTTCACGCTCCAGCTGACGGCAGGTGTCCAGCACGGCTTTGTGTTCGGTTTTGCTGGTGATGATGTGCTTGCCTTTTTTCTGATAAAAGTTGGCTGCACCTTTGATCGCCAGGTTGTCGGATTCGGTCGCACCGGAGGTGAAAACAATCTCACGCGGGTCGGCACCCACCAGGTCAGCAATCTGATTACGGGCGATATCAACCGCCTCTTCAGCATGCCAGCCAAAACGGTGTGAACGGGAAGCTGGGTTACCAAAGTTTCCGTCCAGGGTCAGACACTGCATCATTTTCTCGGCAACACGCGGGTCCACCGGCGTGGTTGCGGAGTAGTCGAGATAAATCGGTAATTTCATTGCTCTATAAACTCCGTACATCGCTTCAATGCAAGGAATCAGGCAACCGGCTGGATGTACGACCGAGTACACGGGGCGAGTCTTCGCCCCGGCCTGATTCTGAAATACTTATCGTTTTATTACGCGCGTAATTTGACGTCGATAGCGTCCTGCGCGCGGGTGCTGCGTTGGGAATCATGGCCGTGCTGACGGCCCGATACGTCCAGAACTTCCTGGTTGTTCACCAGCTCACCGAGGGTGATGTTGTTCAGGAAGCCGGTCAGACGGTCGCTCAGATCGCGCCACAGCGCGTGGGTCAGGCACTTATCGCCGCCCTGGCAGCCGCCTTTACCCTGGCAACGGGTCGCGTCAACGGATTCGTCAACTGCGCTGATCACTTCGCCAACTGCAATACTGCCCGCGTCTTTACCCAGCAGATAACCGCCGCCTGGGCCACGAACGCTGGAAACCAGTCCATTTTTACGCAGTCTGGAGAACAGCTGTTCCAGGTAAGAGAGGGAGATCCCTTGTCGTTCAGAAATATCAGCCAACGGAACCGGGCCCGCTTCGGAGTTGAGCGCAACGTCCAGCATCGCGGTCACGGCATAACGCCCTTTAGATGTCAGTCTCATGTCTTACTTAACCTCAAACTCGCCCCTGCCCGGGGTTTTTTATTGTAAAATGGGGGTATTGCATAGCAGGGCCAAGTCTGACATTCCTGACTAAAATGGTCAACTATTTACTTGACTGTTTTAGTCAGGTATTTAACCTTCCGTGCCGTTTTTTGTCGGGTGACGCTTCGCGTACCCGACCGACGGTTTTGTAGGCCGGGTAAGCGAAGCGCCACCCGGCGAACAGACGACACTACTCTTTATTCTTCTGCTCAATCGACGCCAGGATCCCGCGCAGGATGTTCAGCTCCTGGCTTTCCGGACGCGCGCGGGTGAACAGACGGCGCAGCTTATTCATTACCTGACCCGGGTGGCCTTCGCGGATAAAGCCGGTCGAGAGCAGCGTCTGCTCCAGGTGACCGTAGAAACGCTCAAGGTCGTCCACCAGCGGGTAAGCCGTCTCTTCTTTAGGCTCAACCTCTTTTTCCTGCGTTGCCAGCCACGCCATACGCACTTCATAGGCGATAACCTGCACCGCCATCGCCAGGTTCAGCGAGCTGTACTCCGGGTTTGCCGCAATCGCGACGTGATAATGACACTTTTGCAGTTCATCGTTGGTCAGGCCAACGCGCTCGCGGCCAAATACCAGCGCAACCGGTGCCTGTTCTGCTTCCGAGACACTTTTCAGGCCGCATTCACGCGGATCGAGCATTGGCCACGGCAGCGTGCGCGAACGCGCGCTGGTACCGACAACGAGGCTGCAGCCAGCCAGCGCTTCGTCAAGGGTATCGACGATCTGGGCATTGCCGATCACGTCGCTGGCCCCGGCCGCCAGCGCAATAGCCTGCGAGTCAGGTTTCACCAGCGGGTTAACCAGCCACAGGTTCGTTAAGCCCATGGTTTTCATAGCGCGGGCAACGGAGCCCATGTTGCCGGTATGCGATGTTTCGACCAGCACAATTCGAATGTTTTGCAGCATAATTTTTAATGTCTGAATTCAGTGTCTGAAGAATATTCGGGCATATTATCATAAACGGGAGACATAATCCGATCCCGCTGCTATACTCTGCGCCGATTTTCCTGTTCTTTAACATCCAGTGAGAGAGACCGATGCATCCGATGCTGACCATCGCCGTGCGCGCAGCGCGCAAGGCGGGTAATGTAATTGCCAAACACTACGAAACGCCAGACTCCGTAGAAACCAGCCAGAAAGGCAGCAATGATTTCGTGACAAACGTCGATAAAGCCGCAGAAGCGATTATTATCGAAACGATCCGCAAATCTTACCCACAGCACACCATCATCACCGAAGAAAGCGGTGAACATGAAGGTACCGATCAGGATGTTCAATGGGTTATCGATCCACTGGATGGCACCACCAACTTCGTCAAACGCCTGCCACACTTCTCTGTGTCTATCGCAGTACGCATTAAAGGCCGTACTGAAGTCGCCGTTGTGTACGATCCAATGCGTAACGAACTGTTCACCGCGACCCGCGGTCAGGGCGCGCAGCTGAACGGCTACCGTCTGCGCTGCAGCAACGCACGCGATCTGGACGGCACCATCCTGGCGACCGGTTTCCCGTTCAAGGCGAAACAGCACGCGACCACCTATATGAATATCCTGGGCAAACTGTTCACCGAATGCGCGGACTTCCGTCGCACCGGTTCTGCTGCGCTGGATCTGGCCTACGTGGCAACCGGCCGCGTTGACGGTTACTTCGAACTCTCACTGAAGCCATGGGATTTTGCTGCGGGCGAGCTGATCGCGCGTGAAGCAGGCGCCATTGTTTGCGACTTCACCGGCGGCCATAACTATATGTCTACCGGCAACATCGTTGCGGGTAACCCACGCGTTGTTAAAGCCATGCTGGCCAACATGCGTGATGAACTGAGCGATGCGCTGAAGCGTTAATCCAGTTTGTTAAGCCCGGTGGCGCTACGCTTACCGGGCCAACAAAATCCCTCTGTACGCTAGAAAGGCCGTAATCCCCTTCCCACCGGTACCGCACTCATCCACATCGTCACCGCCGCCACCAGCAGAATCACCCCACCCGCCAGCGCAAGCGTGGTCCACCCTATCTGTCGCCACAGCACCGGCGTTTTATTGCCGCTGAGTTTGACCGCCAGCTGACGGAAGCTGTGTACCAGCAGCGCTAAAGACGAAATGGTGAGAGAGGTTCCAGCCGCCATCGCCAGCGCGGACAGCATGCCCCAGCCGAACACGCCGATGACCTTACTGAACAGCAGCACCATGATGGCACCCGAGCACGGGCGCATGCCCATCGAGAGAACAATCATCAACCTCGCGCGCCAGTCGTCGCCATTCTGTAATTGTTCCTGCGTGGGCAAATGCTGATGTCCGCAGCCGCAGTGTTCATCATGAACGTGGTGCGGCGTAAAGGCTTTGAATGTCGGTTTTTGCAATAGCACGCGCAGCTTTTTCAGCGCCCGCCAGCACAGGATCAGCCCCAGCACGCCCACCAGCGCATAGCTCCCTTTCTCCAGCCAGAAGCTGCTCATGTGCAGCTGGCGCGCCGGAAGCTGCAAAAGTGAAAGCACAACAACGACCAGCGCAATCGCCACGCCGCCCTGTAGCAGCGAGGAAGCCAGCGTCAGGCCGATGCTCGATTTCAGCTTTGACGGATGGGTGGCGAGCCAGGTCGTAATCACGATTTTGCCGTGCCCCGGCCCCAGCGCGTGCAGAACGCCATAGACAAAACTGAACGCCAGCAGGGATCCGCCCGCTTTGGTCGGGTTCTCCGCCACCGCCTTCAGCAGTCCGCTCATCTGCTGGTTGACCTCACGCTGCCAGATAATGCTTTTCATCATGACCTGCGGCCAGGCCTGCCACAGCCACAGCGCGCCGCAAACCGCTAACAGCAAAAAGAGCGCCAGCGGCCAGAGATGCAGCCAGCGGCGAGGTTTCCGAACCGGAGAGGAGATCACTGACATTGTAACGTCACCTCCTGTGCGAACTGTTTACCCAATTCCATATCCTCGGGTGGGGCATCGTCCTTGTCGAGTGAGACCGCAAAGTTCAGCATCTCTTCGCTGGGCTTCGGGGTATGAACGCCAATTTTGCAGCTTTTTTGCAGCGCGTCCGGCAGCCGTACGTCGCTGTCTTTGTCATAGCGCATATCAACATAGTAAGTGGGATCAAAAGTGGAAAACGTGTACGTTTGCCCGGCCAGCGGCTGAGGATGCGCCAGCGGAAGCACGAACGTCAGCACCGCCTGGTGCCCTTCACGCGTCATCCCGTATTCCGTTGGTCGGTTCAGAAATTTGACCTTTTGGCCGTTATGCCAGAACTCGGTGAAGTAGTGCTGGCCGAGCACGTTGGCCATTACTTCCGCTGCCAGCTTTTTCCAGATTTCATCGCCGGGCTTCGCGTTTCCCGCGTCATAGAGCAGGTCAGCCGAGGTGATTTCATCCATCGTCCAGCGCATTTTCAGGCCGCTCAGCTGCGTGCCGTCGGTAAACAGCTCGGTTTTGAGGTCAATAAAGCTGTGAGGGTGTGCGCTGGCAGTTAAGCTGATAACCGCCAAAAATAACGCCATCGCACATTGTTTAACTGTTTGCATCAATTCCTCACGTCAAAAATTCTGTGATGTTCCCCAGCAATCCTGAATGAAAGGCCTGCCGGCGCGCTTTTCAGCGCTCATCCTTTAGCTATTCTTATCAAACATTCACACTGGATACCCGACAGATGATGACGACGCTTGAAATTCCATCTGTGCTTTCCAGTTCGCAGCGCCGCTGCCAGGTGCTTTTGATGCTTTACCTGCCCGATGCTGCCGTCACCGCACAGAGCATAATCGCTGCCAACGGCGTGGACGACGCGATGGCACGGCAAGATATAGCCGAGACGCGCGATGAAATCCAGCGCTATCACCGGCTGGATATCGTTACGCACCACGACGGCTGCTACCGGATTGAAGGCACAGCCCTGAATCAGCGTTTATGCCTGCTGCACTGGCTGCGCCGGGCGCTACGGCTTTGCCCGCAGTTCGTCTCGCACCAGTTTACCCCCGCATTAAAAACCGCGCTTAAACAACACGGCATCGCGCGCCCGCTTTACGACGATGCGAACCTGCGGGCGCTGATCGGCTTCTGCTCACGCAAGCTCCAGCGCCAGTTTGAATGCCGCGACGTCCAGTTTTTACAGCTCTATCTGCAATACTGCCTTATTCAGCACCAGCTCGGGAATACGCCGCAGTTTTCCCACGTTCAGCGCAGCTGGACCCAGTCAAGAGGGGAGTATTTTACGGCGCAGGAGATCGTGCGCCACTGGAGACGGCGCGTCCCGCAGGGTGCTCACGGAGATGAACAGCTGTTTCTGGCGCTGCTGTTTATGATGCTCCGCACGCCCGATCCGGTGCTTGATAAGCACCAGCAGGATCAGCGTCTACGCCGGGCCATCGTGCGCATGGTGGCCCGCTTTCGTTCCCAGACGGGGATGAACTTCAGCGATGAGCAAGGGCTGACCGATCAGCTGTATATCCATCTGGCTCAGGCGCTGGACCGTTCGCTGTTTGAGATCGGCATCGACAACAGCCTGCCGGAGGAGATCCACCGCCTTTATCCCCGACTGTTACGCACTACGAAAGAGGCGCTGTTTGAGCTGGAGGCGGAATTTGGGCTACGTTTTTCCGATGAAGAGATGAGCCTCGTGGCGGTGATTTTTGGGGCCTGGCTGATGCAGGAGACCGACCTGCATGAAAAACAGGTGATCCTGCTGACGGGAGAAGACAAAGCCAGTGAGGAGCAGATCGAACAGCAGCTTCGCGAGCTGACGCTGCTGCCGCTCAACATTCGCTATCTGACGCTACAGGCTTTTCAGAAAGAGGGAGCGCCGCGCGAAGCCGCGCTGGTTATCACCCCCTATCCGACTGCCCTGCCGCTGTTCTCGCCGCCGTTGATCCATGCCGTTGAGACATTGAACGCGCAGCAGCAAGAACATATTCGCGCCATGCTGGAATCGTAGTTACGCGCGTGCGGCCACTTTCGGTCGAACAAACATTGCCGGTAGCGCCACCAGAGCCATTACCCAGAACACGCCATGCCCCAGATGCTGGTAGAGGAACCCTGCAAAGACCGTCATGATCGCGATACTGCCCCCCATTGCCACTGCCGAATAGACGGCCTGCAGGCGAATCACGTCCCCGCCCTCGCGCGCAGCGATATAGCGCATGGCCGCCAGATGGCACACGGTAAAGGTGCCGCAGTGAAGAATTTGCGCCACAATCAGCCACGGCAGATCGGTCGTCCAGCCCATAATCCCCCAGCGCGCCACGCCGCACACGGCGGAAAGTAGCAGCAGGTCACGCGCGCCAAAGCGACGGAACAGTTTTTTGCTCAGGGCAAAGATAATGACTTCGGCCACCACGCCCAGCGACCACAGATAGCCCACGGCGGAAGCGGAATATCCTGCGCCTTGCCAGTAGATGGCGCTGAAACCATAGTATGCCGCATGTGCCCCCTGAAGGAGGCATACGCACGCCAGAAAACGCCAGCTCTGTGCGACCAGGCTCCGCCATGCGGGCCAGCCCGCGCTCTCCTGATGGCGACTTTCCCCTTGCGGCATCACCGACGGTCGCAGCAGCATGCCCAGCAGCATCGAGGCAATACCGATACTCAGCAGGGCAAGAATGGCGCGGTAATCGTACAGGCTGACCAGTTTGCCCACCAGCGCCGAGCCAATCACAAAGGCGATAGAGCCCCACAGGCGCACGCGACCGTAGTCCATGGTGATCTGCTTTTGCCAGGTGTTCGCCAGGGCATCCGTCAGCGGCACCAGCGGTGAGAAGAACAGGTTAAAGCCAACCATCACCACCATCAGCCAGGCAAACTGGTGGCTGACCCAGAAGCAGGCCACAAAGACCAGGGTCAACAGAGCCAGAATACGCACGGCCTTGATCAGTAAGGAGGGATCGCTGACGCGTGGGGCGATCAGCAGGCTGCCGAGGAAACGCGCCACCAGCCCGGCTCCCAGCAGAACGCCGATGGTCTCGGGCGTCAGGCCGATACCCTTAAGCCAGACGCTCCAGAAAGGCAGAAAAATGCCGTAGCTAAAGAAATAGGTGAAATAACTGAGCGCCAGCCAGCGCGTGGAATGCAAGACCATGAATCCCTCCCGAAATCGAGGCCATAGTCTGGCGAGAATATAAAAATTAAGCAAGTAGATAGCCTGCTATAAATTAACGAAAAATTAACATCTTGTGCAATCGTCTGGCTTATGGCAGGGAATGAAAATATGTATTACGTTTAAATTACTCCACTTGCAGAGGTTTTTCTGCCATGAACTCACTACGTTATCTCGATTTCGGCCAGTCACGTCACCTGCTGCTGCTCATTGGCCGCATCGCGCTTGTCGTGCTGTTTATTATCTTTGGTTATCCAAAACTGACGGGGTTTAGCGGCACCGTACAATACATGACCTCGCTGGGCACGCCGATGCCCATGCTGGCGGCCATTATTGCGGTAGTCATGGAAGTGCCTGCCGCCATTCTGATCGTACTGGGCTTTTTCACCCGTCCTCTCGCGGTACTGTTTGTGTTCTACACTCTCGGAACGGCGGTGATTGGGCATCATTACTGGGATATGACCGGTGATGCGGTCGTACCGAACATGATTAACTTCTACAAGAACGTCAGTATTGCTGGCGCCTTTATTTTGCTGGCGATTGTGGGGCCAGGCGCCATCTCCCTGGACCGGCGTTAAGCCATAAAAAAAGGCCGCATGCGCGGCCTTTTTTATTTCTGCAAAGCAGAGGAATTATGCGTAAACCGGGAAGCGTGCGCAGATATCCAGAACTTTACCTTTGACGCGCTCGATAACCGCTTCGTCATTGATGTTGTCCAGAACGTCACACATCCAGCCAGCCAGTTCTTTCACTTCTGCTTCTTTGAAACCGCGGCGAGTCACGGCCGGAGAACCGATACGGATACCGGACGTCACGAACGGGCTCTTCGGATCGTTTGGCACGCTGTTTTTGTTCACGGTGATGTTGGCGCGGCCCAGGGCTGCGTCAGCTTCTTTACCGGTCAGGTTCTTATCAACCAGATCCAGCAGGAACAGGTGGTTTTCAGTCCCGCCGGATACCACTTTGTAGCCACGGTTCAGGAACACTTCCACCATCGCTTTGGCGTTCTTAGCAACCTGCTGCTGGTAAACCTTGAACTCTGGCTCCATCGCTTCTTTCAGCGCGACCGCTTTTGCCGCGATAACGTGCATCAGTGGGCCACCCTGCGCGCTTGGGAACACCGCGGAGTTCAGTTTTTTGTACAGCTCTTCGTCACCGCCTTTCGCCAGGATCAGGCCACCGCGTGGACCCGCCAGGGTTTTGTGGGTGGTGGTGGTCACAACGTGAGCGTGTGGAACCGGGTTCGGGTAAACGCCTGCAGCGATCAGACCCGCAACGTGCGCCATGTCAACGAACAGGTAAGCACCGATGCTGTCTGCAATTTCGCGCATTTTTGCCCAGTCAACGATACCGGAGTAAGCAGAGAAGCCACCGATGATCATCTTCGGTTTGTGCTCTTTAGCCTGCTTCGCCATGTCTTCGTAGTCAATTTTACCGGACTCATCAATACCGTAAGGGATGATATTGTACAGTTTGCCGGAGAAGTTAACCGGGGAGCCGTGAGTCAGGTGGCCGCCCTGCGCCAGGTTCATACCCAGAACGGTATCGCCCGGCTGCAGCAGTGCGGTGTAGACCGCGAAGTTAGCCTGAGAGCCAGAGTGCGGCTGGACGTTTGCATAGTCAGCGCCAAAAAGTTCTTTCGCACGATCGATAGCCAGCTGCTCAACGATATCAACGTACTCGCAACCGCCGTAATAGCGTTTGCCCGGGTAACCTTCAGCGTATTTGTTGGTCAGCTGAGAACCCTGCGCCTGCATAACGCGCGGGCTGGTGTAGTTTTCGGAGGCGATCAGTTCGATGTGCTCTTCCTGACGTACTTTTTCCTGCTCCATAGCCTGCCACAGTTCGGCATCATAATCGGCAATGTTCATTTCACGCTTTAACATCCGCATCTCCTGACTCAGCTAACAAGTAAATTTTGGCCTGAAAAGGCAGTCCTGTTGGACGACGGGCAACAGTATAACTGATTAGTTCTGTGATAACAGGTCTTGACAAACGATTTTACGCAAACGTTTTCCTTCCCGCCACGCAAGGGTTTGAGGAATAAAGCGCTCGCCCTTTCCAGCGGATTTCTTTTCAGGTTTGTGATGCATATTTTTCATCTTGCAAAGAACCATTTACAACGCAGGGGTATTTTTTATAAGATGCATTTAAAATACATCATTAAAGTGACATCAAAAGGACGCGCTCATGCTCGACGCTCAAACCATCGCTACCGTAAAAGCCACCATTCCCCTGCTGGTGCAAACCGGCCCTAAACTCACCGCCCATTTCTACGATCGCATGTTCACGCACAACCCGGAGCTCAAAGAGATTTTCAACATGAGCAACCAGCGTAACGGCGATCAGCGTGAAGCGCTGTTCAACGCCATCGCGGCGTACGCCAGCAATATTGAAAACCTGCCGGCACTGCTGCCTGCGGTGGAAAAAATCGCGCAGAAACATACCAGCTTCCAGATCCAACCCGAGCAATACGACATCGTGGGTGGTCACCTGCTGGCAACGCTGGACGAGATGTTCAGCCCGGGCCAGGAGGTGCTGGATGCGTGGGGTAAAGCCTACGGAGTGCTGGCAAACGTGTTTATCAACCGTGAAGCGCAGATCTACAGCGAAAACGCCAGTAAGAACGGCGGCTGGGAAGGCACGCGCGCGTTCCGCATCGTTGAGAAAACGCCGCGCAGCGCGTTAATCACCAGCTTCGAGTTTGAGCCGGTGGACGGTCAACCGGTGGCCGATTACCAGCCAGGGCAGTATCTGGGCGTGTGGCTGAAGCCTGAAGGTTTCCCGCATCAGGAGATCCGCCAGTATTCTCTTACCCGCAAGCCAAACGGTAAAGGCTACCGCATTGCGGTGAAGCGTGAGGACGGCGGTCAGGTTTCCAGCTGGCTGCACAACGAAGCGAACGTGGGCGACATGGTCCATCTGGCCGCGCCAGCGGGCGACTTCTTTATGGCCGTTGAAGCCCATACGCCGGTCACGCTGATCTCTGCGGGCGTCGGCCAGACGCCGATGCTGGCCATGCTTGATACGCTGGCAAAATCACACCACGGTGCACAGGTTAATTGGTTCCATGCCGCCGAAAACGGCGACGTGCATGCCTTTGCGGATGAGGTGAAAACGCTCGGGGCCTCCCTGCCGCGTTTCACCGCGCATACCTGGTATCGCCTGCCGACGGATGCAGACCGCGCAGCTGCCCGCTTTGACAGCGAAGGTCTGATGAATTTAAGCCAGATGGAAGGGGCGTTTAGCGCGCCGGACATGCAGTTCTACGTCTGCGGGCCGGTGGCGTTTATGCAGTATGCCGCGCAGCAGCTGGTGGGGCTGGGTGTGAACAAAGACAGCATTCATTACGAGTGCTTCGGCCCGCATAAGGTGCTGTAATCGCCCGGCGGCGCTTCGCTTGCGCAGGCCTACGAAGAGTTTTGTAGGCCGGGTAAGCGCAGCGCCACCCGGCAAGAACGTTAAATCGCGGCGTCGTCTTCTTCGCCGGTACGGATACGGATCACGCGCGCCACGTCAAAGACGAAGATTTTACCGTCGCCAATTTTGCCGGTTTGCGCCGTGCGGATAATGGTGTCCACGCAGGTGTCCACGATATCGTCGCTGACCACGATTTCAATTTTCACTTTCGGCAGAAAGTCGACCATGTATTCTGCGCCACGGTAAAGCTCGGTGTGACCTTTCTGACGACCAAAACCTTTCACTTCCGTCACGGTCATCCCGGTGATGCCGACTTCCGCCAGCGCTTCACGCACATCATCCAGTTTGAAAGGTTTAATAATCGCATCAATCTTTTTCATGGTGGGTCCTTAAACTCTTGCCTGTAAGCTGCCTCGTAATCGATTGCTCACAGTACCATATTCAGGCGAATTTTGCGGTACTACTCTTTAAAATCGTTCGCTTCCAGCTCGTGACGCGAGAGCAGCTTGTAAAACTCGGTGCGGTTGCGCCCGGCCATCCGCGCCGCGTGGGTCACGTTGCCTTTGGTGATCTGCAGCAGCTTACGCAGATAGTTCAGCTCAAACTGGTTACGCGCTTCGGCAAACGTCGGCAGCGCCGTGTTTTCCCCTTCCAGCGCCTGCTCCACCAGCGCGTCGCTGATGACCGGTGAGGAGGTCAGCGCCACGCACTGCTCAATCACGTTGACCAACTGACGCACGTTACCCGGCCAGCTTGCGGCCATCAGCCGCTTCATCGCATCGGTGGAAAACGCGCGCACGAACGGTTTATGACGATCGGCCGCCTGACGCAAAAGATGGTTCGCCAGCAGCGGGATGTCTTCCGCACGTTCGGCCAGCGCCGGGATCTTCAGGTTGACCACGTTCAGACGGTAGTAGAGATCTTCGCGGAACTCGTTGCGGGCCATCACTTTTGGCAGATCGCGGTGGGTAGCGGAGATAATTCGCACGTTAATATCGATATCGCGGTTGCTGCCCAGCGGGCGCACTTTGCGCTCCTGCAGCACGCGCAGCAGCTTGACCTGCAGCGGCGCGGGCATGTCGCCAATCTCGTCCAGGAACAGCGTGCCACCTTCCGCCGCCTGGAACAGCCCTTCACGGCTGCTTACCGCGCCGGTGAATGCGCCGCGGGCGTGACCAAACAGTTCGGATTCAAGCAGTTGTTCCGGGAGCGCGCCGCAGTTAATCGCAATAAAGGCGTTCTTGCTGCGCGGGCTGGCGTTATGAATCGCCTGCGCGAGGATCTCTTTCCCGGTTCCGCTCTGGCCGTTGATGAGCACGCTGACGTCAGACTGCGCCACCATCCTCGCCTGTTCCAGCAGGCGCAGCATCACGGGGCTGCGGGTGACGATAGGCTCCCGCCACGCTTCATCCCCCGCCGGAGCGGCATGTTCCAGTGCGCTGTCGATAGCCTTATACAGCGCATCTTTGTCCACCGGCTTGGTCAGGAAGCTGAATACCCCCTGCTGCGTCGCGGCAACCGCATCCGGGATCGACCCGTGCGCGGTCAGGATAATCACGGGCATCCCCGGCTGCTGCTTCTGGATCTCCGCAAACAGCTGCAGGCCATCCATTTCATCCATCCGCAGGTCGCTTATCACCAGATCGATTTTCTCGCGGCTGAGAATTTTCAGCCCCTCCAGCCCGCTTTCCGCGGTCACGACGCTGTAACCTTCACTCACCAGACGCATCCCCAGCAGCTTTAACAGACCGGGATCGTCATCCACCAGTAAGAGATGGGCTGGTTTACGGCTCGTCATGCTTCACATCCTCTTGTTTCGGCGTATCGCTGTCCGGCGCAGCGGATGAACTCCCCGGCTGATATTTACGCGACGAGAGCTGTCTTTCGATATCGGTCAGGTTCTCCAGCTTACGCGTCGTGGTATCCAGCTGCGTACGTAAATGTTGCTGCTGTTGGCGCAGTGTATCAAGCTCGCTATCGGTTGACTGTTGCAGCTTGCTGTAGCGGGAGCGCTCTTCAGAAAGCTGAAGCTGTAGCGTCTGTCCCTCACGCCAGAGCTGGTATACCGGGCGGATCTGTACCGGAAGATTGACCACAAACGTGTCCAGTCGGGTCACGTTGGCGCGGCGTTCAACGGGAGTGATTTTCGCATCCGCCAGCAAAATCCCACGCTTGAACGCGTCCTGCCAGGTATCATCATCCAACATCGCCGCTTTCGCGCGGGCGTCAACCGGCGCCAGACGCTGGGCGCAGTCTATCCCGCGCAGCCAGAACAGCGGGTTACTTTCGACGTCATGCCCCGACAGGTTCCAGATGTCGTCACAGCGGGTTGAGAGGAAATCGGCCAGCTGGTTATCGGGCCATTTATCTTCTTGTTTATCGCTAATCGCACTTTGCGGCACATGGGAAACACACCCAGCCAGAAATAAACAGGGCAGGCTCAGGCGAAGCGTGCTGCGGGAAAACACCGCGCGTACGGCGCGTGAAAAGACGTGTGACATACTCACCAGACATAGATTCATTTTATTGATTTTTCCGGCTCAGGGGCAGATCAATACGGAAGCAAACATCCGAACGTTCGTCCGTGGCAATGTTTAGCTCACCCTGCATACGTCGTATGCAGTCCCGGGCAATGCTTAAGCCCAGACCACTGCCTTTCACCGCACCTTTCCGCTGATGACTCCCCTGGAAAAAGGGCTCGAAGATCATGGTTTTTTCGTCATCGGGGATCGGGGTGCCGGTGTTAGCGACGTCTATAAACACCCGGGAACCCTTCGTATAGCTTCGGATATAAATGTTACCGGATTCAGTACCATAGTGCACCGCATTGGAATAAAGATTATCCAGCACGCTCATTAGCAGCATGGGTTCAGCGAGACAGGTCGGCGCATTCAGCTCTACACCGGTATGCATCATTTTAGCTCTTGCTGGCAAGCTATGGGCGGAGATCACCATATCCACCAGCGGTTCAATGTCGACGTTTTCCAGTACAACCGCCCCGTCAGCCAGCTTGCGGTTGTAATCCAGCAGTTGCTCAATCAGCTTCTGCAGATTGCGGCTGCTGTTATCCAGGATCTCGACAATTTCTTTCTGTTCGGGCGTAAGCGGCCCTGCCACTTCGTCCGCCAGCAGTTCCGTCCCTTCGCGCATGCTGGCCAGCGGTGTTTTAAGCTCATGGGAGATATGGCGCAGGAACTGATGACGCTGTGATTCAAGCCACGCCAGGCGCTCGGACAGCCAGATAATGCGCTGGCCTACGGATCGCAGCTCGCGGGGACCTTTAAAGGCGACCGTATCTCCGAGTGATTTCCCCTCCCCCAGGCGGTTGATCATCCGCTGAATGCCCTTCACCGGGCCGATGATCATGCGGGTAAAGAGCAGAACCAGCCCGAGGCTCACGAGGAACAGCACCAGCGCCTGCCAGCCGAAGAACTGGCCGCGCTCGGCGATCTCCTGCTGAAGCTGCTGGCCGCGCGAGAAAATCACCGTGCGCGTTGACTGCACCATCTCGGTGTTCGCGTTGGCGAAGGCTTCCAGGCGCGCGGCGGCGGCGGCATCGGGTCCACTATTTTGGCACTGCAGCTGTGCGAGATCGTTCAGATCCTGACGTAACGCCTGATACAGCTTGTCGTCAGGCAATACGCCGGCGTGGGCATCCAGCATTTCGCTGTAGCGCTTGCGCTGACTCTGGTACACCTTTTCCAGCGTGCGATCGTCAAGCACGCAGTACTGACGATAGCTGCGCTCCATCTCCAGGGCGGCGTTGGTCATGGCCTCACTGCGCCGGGCGTCAATAAGCGTCGTGCGGTTGGTTAATGCCGCCTGCGCGCTCAGCGCGTTCAGGCTTTGCCACGCCTGCCAGGCAAGGATCAGCAACGGCAGCAGGATCAGCAGAAAGGCCATCATGACGAGCTGTCGCAGGGAGCGGGGAAAAACGGGCCAGCGTTTCAACGCATTACTCTCTTAATGGGGTTTACGCAGAGCGTAACTGAGTCTGCCCTTCAGATACAACAAAGCCGGGTAAAAACCCGGCTTTGTCATGGAATGAGGCGGTGCCTAACTCGACGTTTCGCCCTGGCCTGATAAAGCATCGCTATGATCAGTAGTTGGACGGCAGGCACCTTTTTGTGCGTCATTCGAAGTTTATGTAGCACGTCCCGAAGGGGCTGACATAAGAAGGTGAATGAGCCACTGATTAATATTATGCAACACCCGTGCCAGAATGCAAAACAAAAAATTATCACCTTGAAATATATAATTTTTACTCGCTTAACCCGTTCGTTATCGGTTGAATGATTTCCAGGCTAAGTGTCGCTGTTCAGCAACACCTTAACGGGAACCTTTCCTGCCACATATAAATCAATAAGTTAAATGTCTCCTTTTGGAGACACCCAAACCAAAGTGTTGTCGCGATTTTGCGACAGAGACAAAAAAGCCCGGTGGCGCTCGCGCTCACCGGGCCTACAGTCAGGACGCTGAAACTTAACCCAGCTGCTTACGGGCGTTGCGGAAGATACGCATCCACGGGCTGTCCTCGCCCCAGTTTTCCGGGTGCCAGGAGTTGCTCACGGTACGGAACACACGTTCCGGATGCGGCATCATGATGGTTGCACGACCGCTTTCGCTGGTTACCGCAGTAATACCGTTCACCGAACCGTTCGGGTTGGCCGGGTAGGTTTCCGTGACCTTGCCGAAGTTATCGACAAAGCGCAGCGCTACCAGACCTTTGCTCTCCAGCTGAGCCAGATGCGCAGCATCACGCACCTCTACCTGACCTTCGCCGTGGGACACCGCGATTGGCATCTGCGAACCGACCATTCCCTGCAGCAGCAGAGACGGGCTCTGGGTCACTTCCACCAGGCTGAAGCGCGCTTCAAAGCGGTCAGACTGGTTACGCACAAAGCGCGGCCAGGCTTCGCTGCCCGGGATCAGCTCGCGCAGGTTAGACATCATCTGGCAGCCGTTACACACGCCCAGCGCCAGGGTCTGCGGACGATGGAAGAAGGTTTCGAACTCGTCGCGCACGCGGCTGTTGAAGAGGATAGATTTCGCCCAGCCCTCGCCCGCACCCAGCACGTCACCGTAGGAGAAACCACCGCACGCCACCAGCGCCTGGAAATCTTCCAGACCGGTCCGTCCGGCCAGCAGGTCGCTCATGTGAACGTCGATAGCGTCAAAGCCCGCGCGGTGGAAGGCGGCAGCCATCTCAACGTGGGAGTTAACGCCCTGCTCGCGCAGCACGGCCACTTTCGGACGCGCACCAGTCGCAATGTACGGCGCGGCGATGTCTTCGTTGATGTCGAAGGAGAGCTTCACGTTCAGGCCTGGATCCTGGTCATTGGCCTTCGCGTTGTGCTCCTGATCGGCACATTCCGGGTTATCACGCAGGCGCTGCATCTGCCAGGTGGTTTCCGCCCACCACATGCGCAGCGTGGTGCGGCTTTCGCTGAACACGGCGTGACCGTCAGCTTCAATGACGAAGCGATCGCCCTTAACGGCTTTACCCAGATAGTGCACGCAGTCAGCCAGACCGTGCTGCGCCAGAATCGCTTCAACCGCGTCGCGATCTGCCGCACGCACCTGAATCACGGCACCCAGCTCTTCGTTAAACAGCGCCGCCAGACGATCTTCACCCAGCGTAGCGATGTTGGCTTCAACCCCGCAGTGGCCGGTGAAGGCCATCTCTGCCAGGGTTACCAGCAGGCCGCCGTCGGAACGGTCGTGGTAGGCCAGCAGCTTACGCTGCGCCACCAGCGCCTGGATGGCGTCGTAGAAGCCCTTTAGCTGCGCCACGTCGCGCACGTCGGCTGGCTTATCGCCAAGCTGACGATAAACCTGCGCCAGCGCGGTGGCGCCCAGCGCGTTGTGGCCTTTACCCAGGTCAATCAGCAGCAGGGCGTTATCTTCGGTCGCCAGCTGCGGCGTAACGGTGTGACGCACGTCTTCCACGCGGGCAAACGCGGTGATCACCAGCGACAGCGGGGAGGTCATCTCGCGCTGCTCGTTACCTTCCTGCCAGCGGGTTTTCATCGACATGGAGTCTTTACCCACCGGAATGGTCAGGCCGAGGGCAGGACACAGTTCCTCACCCACCGCCTTCACGGCTTCATACAGGCCCGCGTCTTCGCCTGGGTGACCGGCAGCGGCCATCCAGTTTGCGGAGAGCTTGATACGTTTGATGTCGCCAATCTGCGTGGCGGCGATGTTGGTCAGCGCTTCACCGACCGCCAGACGGGCAGAGGCCGCGAAGTCCAGCAGCGCGACCGGGGTGCGTTCGCCCAGCGCCATCGCTTCGCCGTAGTAGCTGTCGAGGCTCGCGGTGGTCACGGCGCAGTTTGCCACCGGGATCTGCCACGGACCAACCATCTGATCGCGGGATACCATACCGGTCACGGTACGGTCGCCGATGGTCACCAGGAAGGTTTTCTCCGCGACAGCTGGCAGGTGCAGCACGCGATTAACGGCTTCAGCTACGGTAATGCCCTGGCGATCCAGCGCTTTGCCCGCCGCTTTACGGGTCTGCACGTCGCGGGTCATCTTCGGCGTTTTACCGAGCAGAACGTCGAGCGGCAGATCGATCGGCTGGTTGTCGAAATGGGTGTCGCTCAGAGTCAGGTGCTGCTCTTCGGTCGCTTCACCGATGACGGCATACGGCGCGCGCTCGCGGCGGCACAGCTCGTCAAACAGCGGCAGCTGATCCGCCGCAACGGCCAGCACGTAGCGCTCCTGGGATTCGTTACACCAGATTTCCAGTGGGCTCATGCCCGGCTCATCGCTCAGGATATCGCGCAGGTTGAAACGGCCACCGCGACCGCCGTCGCTCACCAGCTCCGGCATGGCGTTGGACAGACCGCCCGCGCCCACGTCGTGGATAAAGAGGATCGGGTTAGCATCGCCCAGCTGCCAGCAGCGGTCGATCACTTCCTGGCAGCGACGCTCCATCTCAGGGTTGTCACGCTGCACGGACGCGAAGTCGAGATCCGCATCAGACTGGCCGGAGGCCATCGAAGAGGCCGCACCGCCGCCCAGACCGATGTTCATCGCCGGGCCGCCGAGCACGATCAGCTTCGCGCCGACGACGATCTCGCCTTTCTGCACGTGATCGGCACGGATGTTGCCGATCCCGCCCGCCAGCATGATCGGTTTGTGGTAGCCGCGCAGCTCTTCGCCGTTGTGGCTGTCCACTTTCTCTTCATAGGTACGGAAGTAACCGTTCAGCGCCGGACGACCAAATTCGTTGTTAAACGCCGCGCCGCCCAGCGGGCCTTCGGTCATGATATCCAGCGCGGTCACAATGCGCTCTGGCTTGCCGAAGTCTTCTTCCCACGGCTGTTCAAAGCCCGGGATACGCAGGTTGGAGACGGAGAAACCGACCAGACCCGCTTTGGGTTTTGCACCACGACCGGTCGCCCCTTCGTCACGGATTTCACCGCCGGAGCCGGTCGCCGCACCCGGCCACGGGGAGATCGCGGTCGGGTGGTTGTGGGTTTCAACCTTCATCAGGATATGCGCGGGCTCCTGATGGAAGTCATAGCGCCCTGCTTCGCGATCGGCGAAGAAGCGGCCCACCTCGGAACCTTCCATCACCGCGGCGTTGTCTTTATAGGCAGACAGCACGTGGTCAGGAGTTTGCTCCATGGTGTTTTTGATCATTTTGAACAGCGACTTTGGCTGCTGTTCGCCGTCAATAATCCAGTCGGCATTGAAAATCTTGTGACGGCAGTGCTCAGAGTTCGCCTGCGCGAACATATAGAGCTCGATATCGTTCGGGTTACGGTTGAGCTTAACGAACGCATCCTGCAGGTAGTCGATTTCGTCTTCTGCCAGCGCCAGGCCGAGACGCAGGTTGGCGTCAATCAGTGCCTGACGGCCCTGCCCCAGCAGGTCCACGCTCTGTACCGGCGCAGGCTGATGGTGGGAGAAAAGCTTCTGCGCGTCATCGAGAGAGGCAAACACGCTCTCCATCATGCGGTCGTGCAGTTCAGCCGCGACCGCCTGCCACTGCGCGTCGCTCAGGGTAGAGGCTTCCACGTAGTACGCCACGCCGCGCTCCAGACGGTTAATCTGGCTCAGGCCACAGTTGTGGGCGATGTCGGTGGCTTTGGAAGACCAGGGGGAGATGGTGCCCGGACGCGGCGTCGCAAGGATCAGTTTGCCGGTTGGCGTATGGCTGCTGAGGCTTGGGCCATACTTGAGCAGGCGTTCCAGCTGTACGCGCTCCTCTGCATTCAGGGGGGCATTCAGGTCAGCAAAATGGACATACTCAGCGTAAATATTGCTTACCGGAAGGTCGGCCGCCTGAAAACGTGCCAGCAGTTTGGTAATACGGAAGGCAGACAGTGCAGGCGAACCACGCAGAATTTCCATCATAAGTCTCTCGTCTTCGAAGCGCCGGGGCGCTTACAGTGTGCGCAAGGGGGGAAAACGGGCGTCATTATAGAGAATCCTGAGCGCCGACGAAACCGTTTGCGTCGAAATAAAATTGACGAAGAGATTTAACAATAGATGTGACCTGTCTCTCTAATTGGTTGCCAAGTGGCGCAAGTTTACGCAAAATGCCGCTCATTCAATGGCAAACCTTATTGTTAACATGGCTACAGCAGACTGAGGCAACCGGCGTCGCAGAGAATTAACTAATTGAAAAAATTAAAGATTAATTATCTGCTCATCGGCATTGTAACGTTGCTGCTGGCAGTGGCCCTCTGGCCTTCCCTCCCCTGGATCGGCAAAGCCGAAAACCGTATCGCCGCCATTCAGGAGCGGGGGGCATTGCGCGTCAGTACCCTTAACTCTCCGCTGATTTACAGCGACATCAACGGCAAAATCATTGGTCTGGATTATGAACTGGCACAACAGTTCGCCGATTATCTTGGCGTGAAGCTAAAAATCACCGTCCGCCAGAATATCAACCAACTGTTTGATGACCTCGATAACGACGATGCCGATATGCTTGCCGCCGGGCTGGTGTATAACAGCGAGCGCAGCAAAAACTATCAGCCAGGCCCGACCTACTACTCCGTTTCGCAGCAGCTGGTTTATCGCGTCGGGAGCCTGCGCCCGCGCTCGCTGGCCTCGATTAACGATCGGCAGCTGACGATTGCCCCCGGTCACGTGGTGATTGACGATCTGCGTGAGCTCAAGGAGAAGAAATATCCGGACCTGAGCTGGACGGTGGATGCGAAACTCGGCACGACGGAGCTGCTGGAGCAGGTAAAAGATCAGAAAGTCCCCTACACCATCGCCGATTCGGTCGCGATCAGCCTGTTCCAGCGGGTACATCCAGAAATCGCCGTGGCGCTGGACGTCACCGACGAGCAGCCTGTGACCTGGTTTACTCAGCTCGATGACGATCAGACCCTCTCTGCCGCGATGCTCGATTTCTTCAACACCATGAATGAAGACGGTACGCTGGCGCGCCTGGAGGAGAAGTACCTCGGGCATGGTGATGACTTTGACTACGTTGACACCCGCAGCTTCCTGCGTGCGGTAGACAGTGTCCTGCCGGACCTGCAGCCGCTGTTCGAAAAATACGCCCAGGAAATTGACTGGAAACTGCTGGCGGCTATTTCTTATCAGGAATCCCACTGGGATACCCAGGCCACGTCTCCGACTGGCGTACGTGGTTTGATGATGTTAACCAAAAATACCGCGCTGAGCCTGGGCGTCAATGACCGTACCGATGCGGAACAGAGCATCAGCGGCGGCGCGCGCTACCTGCAGGATATGATGGCCAAAGTCCCGGAAACGGTGCCGGAAGAGGAGCGGATCTGGTTCGCTCTGGCGGCCTACAATATGGGCTATGCGCATATGCTGGATGCGCGAGCGCTGACGGCAAAAACGAAAGGCAACCCGGACAGCTGGTCAGACGTAAAGCAGCGGCTGCCGCTGCTAAGCCAGAAGCCATGGTATAACAAGCTGACGTACGGCTACGCGCGCGGGCATGAAGCCTACGCCTACGTGGAAAATATCCGTAAATATCAGATTAGCCTGGTCGGGTATCTGCTGGAGAAAGAGAAAGAGGCGACAGAGGCCAAACAGTTGGCCCAAAGCTACCCTGTCGTGGCACCGGACGAGCTTAATCGGCCGACGGCTTCAATTCTGCCTTTTGCTGCTTTTTCTGCTGACGGCGCATTCGAAAGAAATCGCTTAATAGCCCCGAACACTCTGGTGCAAGCACCCCGCCGATAGTCTTCACCTGGTGGTTCATCCCCGGGTGACCCAGCACGTCCATCAGTGAACCGGCCGCGCCGGTTTTTTCATCCCGCGCACCGAAGACTAAAGTCCCGATCCGGCTGTGTACCATCGCCCCGGAACACATCACGCATGGCTCAAGCGTCACATACAGCGTGGTATCAAGCAGGCGATAGTTTTGCAGCACCAGACCGCCCTGACGAAGCGCCATGATTTCGGCGTGCGCGGTAGGATCGTGGCGACCAATGGGGCGGTTCCATCCTTCACCAATCACCTGGTTATTGTGGACCAGCACGGCGCCCACGGGCACTTCGCCCTCGTCCCAGGCACGCTGAGCCAGCGTCAGCGCATGGCGCATCCAGTATTCATGGTCGAGTTCAGGGTTGGACAACGGTTGATACTCCAGTCGAAAAGCGGGCGGCATTATACACGCCGATTATGGATAAGACTATTCGAGTTGCTGGAGTTCACCTGATGGCGTAACGCGCCAGCGGTGCTGGCAAAAATAGAGCAGCGGGTTGTCCTGTTTACTGTCGCTGTAGCCGCTGTACAGGCGCAGCGGCGTACCGATGCGTTTCTCCAGTTGGACCACTTTTTCATGCCCCAGGCAGCGCATCGTCAGTACCCAACCGCCGTAGCCGCGGGCAATTTGCGTGGCAATAAGATTCACGCGCGGAAGCCAGGGGGTATCAAAATAGACTTGCTCCACCAGCGTCTGCGGGGAGCCGGTAATCAGCCAGATGTCCGCATCATTCGCATCGAGATAGCCGGTCAGGCGCGCCTGCACCACCGGAAAGGCGGCGACGTGGCCGCGAAACCAGTGCGCAAAATCCTGCTCCAGCTGTTTAAGCCGCGCTTCGCTGTGCCCAAACGTACATCCCCACAGCAGCAGGCTCATCGGCCATCGCGCCGCACGGCCTTTCACCAGCAGCGCGATACCGATCGCCGGTAAGAGCGGTAGCACGAGCAGCGCATTCAGAGGTAGACGCCGCAGCAGGTAACGCATAAACGTACCAAACATATCCTGCTGATGCAGCGTGCCATCCAGGTCGAAAAAGACAACGCGACGCGCGTGATTTGCCAAACCTTACTCCTCTGGGTCGTTGAATCCTAATAGCCAGGTAAACAGGAACCCGGCGATCACCGCTACTAAATAGCCTAACAGATAGAGCATCACTTTTCCGGTCACGATGGTTAATGCCAGCGGTAAACCCGAAATGCCAAAGGTAATAACGGTTGCGACCTTCCAGTAGCTGATCAGCGCCCCGCCTACCGCGCCGCCCAGACAGGCCGCGAGGAACGGTTTACCCAGCGGCAGCGTGACGCCAAAAATCAGCGGCTCGCCAATACCGAGCAGGCCGACCGGGAGTGCGCCTTTAATCACCTTTTTCAGACGCGCGTTGCGGGTTTTCATCAGTACGGCAATCGCCGCACCGACCTGCCCTACCCCCGCCATCGACAGGATAGGCAGCAGCGCATTATAGCCGTGCGCCTGCACCAGCTCGACGTGGATCGGCACCAGACCCTGATGCAGCCCGGTCAGCACCAGCGGCAGGAAAGTACCCGACAGCACCGCGCCCACTAACAGGCCGCCACGGTCAATCGCCAGCGACGCACCGTGGGCGATGGCTTCAGAGATCCACCCGCCTAACGGCTGGAGGGCGACAATCGCTACGCTACCGGTAATCAGCGTAGTCAGCAGCGGGTTGAGAATCAGCTCGATAGAGCCTGGCAGAACCGCGCGCAGCCTTTTCTCAATCCAGCACATCAGGATGACCACCAGCAGCACCGCAATCACCCCGCCGCGGCCGGGCTGGAGCGCCTCACCAAACAGCGTGATCTGCGCCAGCTGCGGGCTGGACAAGATGCCCGCCATCACGCCGCCCATCGCCAGCGATCCGCCAAACACCTTCGCGGTATTGACCCCGACCAGAATGTTCATGATGGCGAACACCGCGCTGCCGAAGATCCCGAGAATCCCCAGCAGGTTCGGATACTGCGTGGCGAAATCCCCCACAATATCCGGTCGCTTGAGGATATTGATGATCCCGGTGATCAGGCCCGAAGCAATAAACGCCGGGATCAGCGGAATAAAGACGTTTGCGAGCTGTCGCAGCGCGTCGCTCATCGGGGCTTTATATTTGGCCTTCACCTGCGCTTTGGTGCGCTCAGCATCGTCAATCGACACGCTCGCGCTAACGCCCATCAGCGCCCGCATGGCATCGACAACCTGCGCCGCTTTCCCCGGGCCGACAATCAGCTGATGCTGCTGACCCTGTTTCACGTAGCCGCTGACGCCGGAAAGTTGCTTCAGACGTGGCACGTCAAGCTGGTCGTCGTTATGCACCTCGACGCGTACCCGCGTCATGCAGTTTTCGAGACGCTGAATATTTTTTTCCCCACCGATCCCCTGCAGGATACCGCTGGCGAGCGCTGCTGTTTTGTCCATACACGCCTCTGTTAGTTTTCTAATGCCGCCCGTAAGAAGCCGTTATGCGCATCGAGTTTGGCTCTCGCGCTCGCCGCATCCAGCCCGCTTAAGATCATCAGAATGGCAGGCTTAACATCGTGATCGGTCTGTTTGAGCACCGCTTCCGCCTCTTCACGGCCTGCGCCCGTCGCCTCCATCACCATGCGGCAGGCTCTGTCCACCAGCTTCACGTTGGTGGCCTGCATATCCACCATCAGGTTCTGATACACCTTGCCGAACTTCACCATCGCGCCGGTGGAGATCATATTGAGCACCAGCTTTTGCGCGGTCCCGGATTTCAGGCGCGTGGAGCCGGTGAGCGCTTCCGGCCCAACCACCGGAGAGATAGCGATAGCGGCCACCTGTGCAATCGGTGAGCCTGGGTTACAGGAGATGGCGACCGTCGTGCAGCCGGTCTGGTTAGCGTATTCCAGCCCGCCAATCACGTATGGCGTGCGCCCGGATGCCGCCAGCCCGACCACCAGATCCTTCGCCGTCAGATTCAGCGCCTTCAGGTCATCCTCGCCCAGCTGTTTGTTATCTTCCGCCCCTTCAACGGCTTTCAGCAGCGCACCGGGTCCACCGGCAATCAGCCCAACCACCAGACCATGCGGCACTCCAAAGGTGGGCGGACATTCTGACGCGTCCAGGACCCCAAGACGCCCGCTGGTCCCCGCCCCCATGTAAATAATGCGTCCACCGGCCTTGAGGGCTTCCGCCGCCGCATCCACCGCTTTCGCCACCTCAGGTAATGTCTCTTTCACTGCCTGCGCGACCAGCGTATCCTGTTGATTAAAGCGGTTAACCAGCTCCAGGGTGGAGAGCGCATCCAGATCCATGGTTTGCGGGTTACGCGTTTCAGAAACAAGTGAGCCAAGATTCATTTTTGTACCTCAAGAATTTTTAATTCATAATAATCACACTATAATGGAATATAAAATTCATTCAGGCGAGCAAAATCCGTATTTGCGCAGATAATCACATTTTCGCCAGGAGACCGTATGAACTGTTTAATTCGCATTCGCCAGCGCTACGCAGGCTTTGCCCAAAGCGACAAGAAACTGGCGGATTTTCTGCTTTCTCAGCCCGACCACGCGCGCCATCTCAGCTCGCAGCAGCTGGCGAGTGAAGCCGGGGTGAGCCAGTCCAGCGTGGTGAAATTTGCGCAGAAGATTGGCTTTAAGGGATTCCCCGCCCTCAAGCTGGCGATCAGTGAAGCGCTGGTCAGTAACCCCAATCCGCAGTCCATGCCGGTGCATAATCAGATCCGCGGAGACGATCCGATGCGGCTGGTCGGCGAAAAGCTGATCAAAGAGAACGTGGCGGCCATGCATGCGACGCTCGATGTGAATACGGAAGAGAAGCTGCTGGAGAGCGTGGCGATGCTGCGCGGCGCACGGCGAATCATTCTGACCGGCATCGGCGCGTCCGGACTTGTGGCGCGTAACTTTGGCTGGAAGCTGACAAAAATTGGCCTTAACGCCATCGTCGAGCAGGATATGCACGCCCTGCTGGCGACCGTACAGGCGATGGATCCTGACGATCTGCTGCTGGCGATCTCCTATTCCGGCGAGCGCCGCGAGATCAACATGGCCACCGATGAAGTCCTGCGCGTCGGCGGTAAAATTCTGGCGATCACCGGTTTTACGCCGAATGCCCTGCAGCAGCGGGCCACGCGCTGTTTATATACCATTGCCGAGGAGCAGGCCACGCGCAGCGCGGCTATCTCGTCCACCAGTGCACAAATGATGCTGACGGACCTGCTGTTTATGGCGCTGGTGCAGCAGGATCTGGAGCGTGCGCCCGAGCGCATTCGCCACAGCGAAGAACTGGTAAAGAAACTGGTTTGACGCGTATAATGCCCGCCCAGTTTGTGTTGTTTCTGAGAATTTCCTGATGGCGCTGTTAATTACCAAAAAATGCATTAATTGCGATATGTGCGAGCCCGAATGCCCGAACCAGGCCATTTCGATGGGCGACAGCATTTATGAGATTAACAGCGACCGCTGCACCGAATGCATCGGCCACTATGAAACGCCGACCTGTCAGAAAGTGTGCCCGATCCCCAATACCATCCTGAAGGATCCGGCACACGTCGAGAGCGAAGAGCAGCTATGGGATAAGTTTGTCCTGATGCACCACGCGGACAAACTTTAACTTTCGATGATCACCGTTGCGCTGGCATAGTGGCGCTCATCGGCGATCGTCACGTGCACGTGATTCACGCCCAGCTTCTCGGCCAGCTTTTGCGCCTCGCCCCATAAGCGCAGGCTTGGCTTACCCAGCTCATCGTTAAACACTTCAAACTGGTTGAACGCCAGACCGTTACGAATGCCGGTTCCGAAGGCTTTGGCGGCCGCCTCTTTTACCGCAAAGCGCTTCGCCAGGAAACGCACAGGCTGCTGATGCGCTTCCCAGATGGCCCATTCGTTATCGCTCAGCACGCGTCTTGCGAGGCGATCGCCGCTGCGGGCGATCACCGCTTCAATGCGGGCTATTTCAACGATATCGGTGCCTAAGCCCAGAATGGCCATTACTGACGCGCTTCCTGCATCAGGCGTTTCATCTCTGAGACGGCCTCTTTCAGGCCGCTCATCACCGCACGGCCAATGATCGCGTGACCGATGTTCAGCTCGTGCATTTCCGGGATGGCGGCAATGGGCTTCACGTTATGGTAGGTCAGGCCGTGACCGGCATTGACCTTCAGACCCAGGCTCGCCGCGTAGGTGGCCGCTTTAGCAATACGCTCCAGCTCTTTCGCCTGCTCTTCATCATTTTTGGCATCGGCATAGCAGCCGGTGTGAATTTCGATGTACGGCGCGCCCACGTCGGCTGCCGCTTTAATCTGGGTGAAATCGGCGTCAATAAACAGCGAAACCAGGATACCGGCATCCGCCAGGCGCTTGCAGGCATCGCGCATTTTGTCGAGCTGACCGGCCACATCCAGACCGCCTTCGGTCGTCACTTCCTGGCGTTTTTCCGGCACCAGGCAGCAGAAGTGCGGCTGGGTCTCACAGGCAATCGCCAGCATCTCTTCGGTGACCGCCATCTCCAGATTCATACGGGTATCCAGCGTCTGGCGCAGAATGCGCACGTCGCGGTCGGTGATGTGGCGACGGTCTTCACGCAGATGAACGGTAATGCCGTCGGCGCCAGCCTGTTCAGCGATAAACGCCGCCTGAACCGGATCGGGATATGCCGTGCCGCGCGCATTACGCAGCGTGGCGATATGATCGATGTTGACGCCTAACAGTAATTCAGCCATGACAATCCTCGGTTTTCTTTTCGATTCTGTAGTCTAACGTTTCGGCACAAACTGCCTGAATAATTCGCGGCTCTTTAAGGGCTTGCCGCCAAGATACGGCTTGAGGGCAATCCGGGTAAAGCGTTTTGCTGCGCGCAGGGTATCCTGATCGGGAAACTCGCGCTCATACAGCGCCCGGAGCTGGCGCCCGGTAAAGGTGCTGTTGTCGATCACGATGCTGGCAATAAAGCCCTTTTCTTCTCGGTAGCGGTAGGTCATGGTGTCTTCCACTTCGTCACCGCTGCCCGCACAGTGCAGAAAATCGACCCCGTACCCAAGATGGCCCAGCAGCGCCAGTTCAAAACGCCGCAGCGCAGGCTCGGGCGTGCCGGTTGCGCCAGCCAGCGCCTGGATACAGTGCAGATAATCAAAGAAAAGTTCAGAGAAGCGCGTCTCATGTTCAAGAACGCGAGAGATGAGTTCATTGACATACAGACCGCTGTAGAGCGTGATGCCTGAGAGAGGAAGCGCCAGGGAGACGGCTTCGGCGCTGCGCAGGGTTTTGACTTCCCCTCGCCCACCAAAACGTACCAGCAGCGGCGTGAAAGGCTGTAAGGCGCCTTTCAGGTTAGAACGTTTGGAACGTGCGCCTTTTGCAACAAGGCGCACGCGGCCCGACTCTTCCGTGAAGACGTCCAGCATCAGGCTGGTTTCGCTCCAGGGACGACTATGCAGGACAAAGGCGCGCTGCCATCCATCCATATGCTCGTCGTCTTGCGTTACTGGTCTTCGCCGTAACCGAGGCTGCGCAGAGCACGCTCATCATCGGCCCAGCCAGATTTCACTTTCACCCACAGTTCGAGGTGAACCGGCGCTTCGAACATCTCCTGCATGTCCTTACGGGCTTCGATACCGATGGTTTTGATCTTGGCGCCTTTGTTGCCGATCACCATCTTCTTCTGCCCTTCACGCTCAACGAGGATCAGGCCGTTGATGTCGTAGCCGCCACGCTCGTTGCTCTGGAAACGCTCGATCTCCACCGTCACAGAGTACGGCAGTTCAGCACCCAGGAAACGCATCAGCTTTTCACGGATGATTTCAGACGCCATAAAGCGCTGAGAACGATCGGTGATGTACTCTTCCGGGAAGTGGTGAATCGCTTCCGGGAGGTGCTTACGCACGATGCCCGCGATGGTGTCCACGTTCAGCCCCGTCTCCGCAGACAGCGGGACGATATCAAGGAAGTTCATCTGGCTACCGAGCCACTGCAGATGCGGCAGCAGATCGGCCTTTTCCTGCACGTTGTCAACTTTGTTGACGGCGAGGATGACCGGCGTTTTGCCGTCGCGCAGCTTGTTCAGCACCATCTCGTCGTCCGGTGTCCAGCGGGTGCCTTCCACAACGAAAATCACTAGCTCCACGTCGCCAATCGAGCTGCTCGCCGCCTTGTTCATCAGACGGTTGATGGCACGCTTCTCTTCCATGTGCAGACCCGGGGTATCGACGTAGATCGCCTGATACGCGCCTTCAGTATGGATACCGACGATGCGGTGACGCGTGGTCTGCGCCTTACGCGAGGTGATGGAAATCTTCTGCCCAAGCAGATTATTCAACAGGGTGGATTTGCCAACGTTCGGACGTCCGACGATGGCAATAAATCCGCAATAGGTCTTTTCTTCGCTCATTCCAGCTCCAGCATTTTTAACGCCTGTTCGGCGGCAGCCTGTTCAGCCTTACGACGGCTTGAACCTGTGCCCACCACCGGTTCACTCAGGCCACTGACCTGGCAATGGATGGTAAATTCCTGATCGTGCGCTTCGCCACGAACCTGCACCACCAGATAAGATGGCAGCGGCAGATGACGACCCTGCAAATATTCCTGCAGGCGCGTTTTGGGATCTTTCTGTTTATCGCCCGGGCTGATTTCGTCCAGACGCGTCTGATACCAGTTCAGGATCAGCTTTTCGACGGTCTGGATATCGCTGTCCAGGAACACACCACCAATTAATGCTTCGACCGTATCGGCAAGAATAGATTCACGACGGAAGCCGCCGCTTTTCAGTTCACCCGGCCCAAGACGCAGACATTCCCCCAGTTCAAATTCGCGCGCGATTTCCGCAAGGGTATTACCCCGAACCAGCGTGGCACGCATGCGGCTCATATCCCCTTCATCCACACGCGGGAAACGATGATAAAGCGCATTCGCAATCACGAAACTTAAAATAGAGTCGCCTAAAAACTCGAGACGCTCATTATGTTTGCTGCTGGCACTGCGGTGGGTTAATGCCTGTTGCAACAACTCCTGATGATGAAAAGTGTAGCCCAGCTTCCGTTGAAGCCGATTAATTACGATGGGGTTCATGCGATACCAATAAATGAATGCGTCAAAAATGCAGCACACGAAACCGACCTGAGAAAACCAACGCGGTTTCGTGTGCCGTGGCACCCTTGCAGGGCCAACCTTAAACTTCGGGGGAATATTCTATACACAACGACAGGGGATGTCGTTAGTTCGAAGAGATTTATCGGTGAAATAATTCGTGTAGCCGCTTTAATTAGCGGCTACACGTTCATTTAGTGAGAATTAATGGATTCCGCCAATACGATTCAGGCGTACGCCGGTCGGCCATTCGCCTTCCTGCTTCTCAAAACTCATCCAGATCGCGGTCGCTTTACCCACCAGATTCGCTTCCGGCACAAAGCCCCAGTAACGGCTGTCCGCAGAATTATCGCGGTTGTCACCCATCATGAAGTAATGGCCCGGCGGTACAATCCAGCTTGCCAGCTGCTGACCCGGCTGACGATAGTACATACCCAGCTGATCCTGCGCGATTGGCACGGTGAGGATCCGGTGCGTCACGTCGCCCAGCGTCTCTTTGCGCTCAACCAGACGGATACCGTTATCTTTGGTTTCGCCTTTCGGTACCTGGAAGAATCCGCTGGTCGCTTCACCGCCGTTATGACGGGCAAAGGTCTGCACAAAATCACTTGGCTCGACGTTTGAGTAGGTGATTGGCAGCGCGTTTTCACATGCGGTACCGGAACTGCAGCCTGGCTGAACGGTGACTTCTTTCGCAACCGGATCGTAAGTCACTTTGTCACCCGGCAGACCTACCGCACGCTTGATGTAGTCCAGGCGCGGATCTTCCGGATATTTGAACACCACGATGTCGCCACGTTTCGGATGACCGGTTTCGATCAGCGTTTTCTGGTAAATAGGATCTTTAATGCCGTAGGCAAACTTCTCTACCAGAATAAAATCACCAATCAGCAGCGTTGGCATCATTGAACCTGATGGGATCTGGAACGGTTCGTAAATAAACGAACGTACCACCAGCACAATCGCCAGCACCGGAAACACCGAGGCGCCCGTTTCCAGCCAGCCCGGTTTCGGACCGACTTTCTTCAGGGTTTTCGCGTCAATACCATCGCCAGTGGCTGCCTGTGCGGCAGCCTGACGTTCACGACGTTTTGGGGCGAAGATAAACTTATCCAGACACCACAGCAGACCCGTCACCAGGGTAGCAATGACCAGGATCAGGGCAAACATGTTCGCCATGCCAACTCCTTAGGGTTATTTGCCGTCTTTACCAACATGAAGGATGGCAAGGAATGCTTCCTGCGGCAGCTCGACGTTACCGACCTGCTTCATACGCTTCTTACCTTCTTTCTGCTTCTGGAGCAGCTTTTTCTTACGGCTGACGTCACCGCCATAGCACTTCGCCAGAACGTTTTTACGCAGCTGTTTCACGGTGGAACGCGCGATAATGTGGTTGCCGATGGCCGCCTGAATCGCGATATCGAACTGCTGACGCGGGATCAGATCTTTCATCTTCTCAACCAGCTCGCGACCACGGTATGGCGCATTGTCGTTGTGGGTGATCAGCGCCAGCGCATCCACACGCTCGCCGTTGATCAGCACGTCCACACGCACCATGTTGGAAGCCTGGAAGCGTTTGAAGTTGTAATCCAGTGACGCATAGCCACGGGAGGTGGACTTCAGACGGTCGAAGAAGTCGAGTACCACTTCCGCCATCGGGATTTCATAGGTCAGCGCGACCTGGTTACCGTGGTAAACCATGTTGGTCTGCACGCCACGCTTCTCAATACACAGCGTAATGACGTTACCGAGGAATTCCTGCGGCAGCAGCATGTGACATTCGGCAATAGGCTCACGCAGCTCGTGAATATTGTTCAGCGGCGGCAGCTTGGACGGGCTGTCGACGTAGATCACTTCTTTCGAGGTGGTTTCAACTTCATACACTACCGTCGGCGCGGTGGTGATCAGGTCCAGATCGTATTCACGCTCCAGACGTTCCTGAATGATCTCCATGTGCAGCAGGCCGAGGAAGCCGCAGCGGAAGCCGAAGCCCAGCGCCGTTGAGCTTTCTGGCTCGTAGAACAGGGAGGCATCGTTCAGGCTCAGCTTGCCAAGCGCATCACGGAAGTTTTCGTAGTCGTCAGAGCTGACCGGGAACAGGCCCGCGTAAACCTGCGGCTTCACCTTTTTAAAGCCTGGCAGCGCTTTTTCTGCCGGGTTACGCGCACCGGTCAGGGTATCGCCCACCGGCGCACCGAGGATGTCTTTGATGGCGCATACCAGCCAGCCTACCTCACCGCATGTCAGCTCGGTACGATCAACCTGTTTTGGCGTGAAGATACCCAGACGGTCGGCGTTGTAGACCTGTCCGGTACTCATAACCTTGATTTTGTCGCCTTTGCGCATGGTGCCGTTTTTAATACGCACCAGGGAGACAACGCCCAGATAGTTATCGAACCAGGAGTCGATAATCAGCGCCTGCAGCGGGGCATCCGGATCGCCTTCCGGGGCCGGAATATCACGCACCAGACGTTCCAGCACGTCGGTCACGCCGACACCGGTTTTAGCAGAGCAGCGCACGGCATCGGTCGCGTCAATGCCGACAATATCTTCAATCTCTTCCGCGACGCGCTCAGGATCGGCGGCTGGCAGGTCAATCTTGTTCAGAACCGGCACAACTTCGAGGTCCATTTCCATCGCGGTGTAGCAGTTTGCCAGGGTCTGGGCTTCTACGCCCTGCCCGGCATCGACTACCAGCAGCGCGCCTTCACAGGCCGCGAGCGAGCGTGAAACCTCATAGGAGAAGTCAACGTGGCCTGGGGTGTCGATAAAGTTCAGCTGATAGGTTTCGCCATCAGCCGCCTTGTAATCCAGCGTGACGCTCTGCGCTTTGATGGTGATACCGCGTTCGCGTTCCAGGTCCATGGAGTCCAGAACCTGGGCTTCCATTTCACGATCAGACAGGCCACCGCAAATCTGGATAATACGGTCAGACAGCGTCGACTTACCGTGGTCAATGTGAGCAATGATCGAAAAGTTACGTATGTTCTTCATATAGTTAAATAATTATGCCTTACGAATTCCTGGAGGCCGCTGTTCTTAGCCTGACGTTTTTCAGTGCGAAAACGCAGCATTCTACACTACATCTCCGCTACCTGGAAATGGACTTAGCGCCAGGTATAGCGTGAAGAAAGGACGTTTTCTGTTTTAAGACGTAAAAATGATAAAGCCCGATGAATCACCGGGCCTCAGAAGAGAGCGTCTCGACGCGAAGCTGGTCTGGCGCCAGCCCAACGCTGAGAATGACAGGCTGCCACTCCTCGCGCGCGGCAAGCGTCGGGGAGAGGCCTTTGGCAAGCCAGAATCCCCCCAGACCACCTAATGCGGCACCGCACATGGCGGCTCCGTCGGTGCCAAACAGCATCTGGAAAACGCCGCCCATAATAAACAGCCCGATCAGCGGAGAGAGATAGACCAGCATGGCGGAGCTGAGCAGACTGCCTTCCGCGATGCCCAGTTCAACCTTCTGCCCGGCCATCAGCGGCTGTTCGCTTGGCACAGAAATCGTGTGCGATGTTTGCGGCCCGAGCTTATTCAGCACGCGGCTGCCGCAACCGGCTCGGGATGCGCAGCTATTGCATGAGGCTTTTACATCGCAGCTCACCAGCGCAATGCCGTTTTGCCACGAGACTACCGTCGCCCACTCTTTGATCATTGTGCGGCCCTGAATTTAATGCTGTCGGAGATGCGCTTCGCCGTTTGCGGAGGAAGTTCACCCACAATAGTGATCTCTGCGTTATCGCGTACCGTTGTGCTCACCGTACGGCGCCCGGTACGCAGCATTTGTTCGGCGCTGTTTGCCGTTGCGCGATTGATATTCACCGAGAAGCTGAACAAACCATCGGAATACAGGCGCGATTCCACCGGCGTTTCAATCGTTGGCAGTTGACGACGGCTGCTGGACACTTCGCTAAACCCTTGTGGGATCCAGGCAGGTACCCAGTTGAAATTAACGGAATCGCCTGCCGGAACGGAAAGCAGCGGCGGCAGGCTGGCCTTAGCCAGATTCTGCATGCTGTTGCCAACCTGATTGTTCACGCTGAAGGAGATAACGCGGAACTGTTCCAGCGTTTCACCGTCACGGTCAAGCAGATCTACACGCATGGGGAGCTTGGTTTCCGCGTCGATCCAGACAATATAGCTGTAGCGCGTTCCATCCCGGGCGACAACACGGATCACCTCACACAGTCTGTCCGCAATACGCGTACGCCCTACCGAGATAAAATCGTAGTAAGGGGCCAGCCGTTTGAAGTCGGTGTAAATGAGTGACGGCAGAGAATCAACGATATAGTCGCCATTCAGCGTGAAAGGCTCCAGGCCGGGCTCGAAATAGCTGATTTCGTTACCACGCTGGACAACTTCCCGACGCGGGCCATCCATCTGTAAAAGCTGGGCGAGCGGCTGATTATCAAGACGGGCATGGCGATAGCGTAACGACTCGACGCCCTGCTTATTGATGCTGATAAATGCCAACTCGTAATTGAGTGACTGGCTGGCCAGATTCATTTGCTGCAACAACGCCCCGGATGATACATCAGCCGAGGCGTTGGCAGAGAAGAACAGGCTACCCGCCATCAGAGACATGGCGAACCAAAGTTGCTTCATTACTGCGATTGCGTTCCTAAAGTTTGGTTTCCGGGCACCTGCACAGCAGCTTGCTGTGTCTGCGCCTGCTCAAACTGAAGCTGTTCAGAGTGCAGACGACGCTGCAACTCGTAATCCTGCAACATCGCATTAATGCGACGGCGCTGCTCCTGAACCTGCTGTTGCTGACCGCCGCTGGCGGAAGCATCAGCCGGTACGCCCAGGCTTACCGGGCTGGCTTTGCCCATCATCGGCAGTGTGTTAAACACTGGCGCTTCTGGCTGCTGATTAGTTTCAGACTGAGTATTATAGTGCTGGACGCCAACGATAACTGCAAGCGATACGCATGCAGCCACACCCATTTGGGTAAGCTGGCTGGCCCACGGACGCACCTTTTGCCAGAATGGCATTTTCTGCCACTGGTGAGGCGCGGGTTGAGCTTCAGGAATCAGCGGAGTGGTCTGATGAACAGGCTCATTCTCAATCGCCGCCATAACGCGGGCTGAGATATCGAAATGGAGAACCTCGCCGGTGTCACCGCGAAGGGTGTCACGGATGAGATGGTAACTCTCCCAGGTCTCTTGCATTTCGGGAGAATGAGACAGCTCGTTGAGCAGCTCACTATCCACCGTTTCACCATCCATTAAAGCGGAAAGTTTTTCTTTCTGCATGCCTAATACCTTTTCCAGTATCCCGCTATCGTCAACGCCTGATAAGCGGTTGAACTTTATTATCAATAGCTTCTCGCGCACGGAAAATTCGTGAACGTACCGTGCCGACCGGACAATCCATGATAGCGGCTATCTCTTCATAGCTCAGACCATCCAGCTCCCGTAACGTAATTGCCATGCGTAAATCTTCCGGGAGCGACTCGATCGTGCGAAAAACGATTTGTCTCAGTTCTTCTGACAACATTAAGTTCTCAGGGTTCGAAATTTCTTTCAATGCGCCGCCACTTTCGAAGTTTTCGGCGTCGATTGCGTCCACATCACTAGAAGGCGGACGACGGCCCTGAGCGACCAGATAATTCTTTGCCGTATTGACCGCAATACGGTACAGCCAGGTATAAAAAGCACTATCTCCCCGGAACGAATCCAGCGCGCGATAGGCCTTAATAAAAGACTCTTGCACCACATCAGGCACATCGCCTGACGGTACATAGCGGGAAACCAGGCTCGCCACCTTATGCTGGTAGCGCACCACCAGTAAGTTAAAGGCTTTCTGATCTCCCTTCTGGACCCGTTCAACCAGGACCTGGTCCGTTAACTGCTCGCTCATCCGAGGTAATGTCTCCCCAAACCTAAATTCCACGCGTTATCGAAACGCCACTCTAAAAATACCGCACTTTGAGCAAGCACCGAATTAGAGTGTCTGATCTTCAATAAGTTCCGTAACGCCTTTGTTTTTGTTCATCGCGCCGCAGACTGTTCATTTTCTCTCATTATAAGTCTGTTCACGATACGCACCACTTTCTGACAAGAAACATCTTTTTCCCGCCAGAAGAGTAACGCAACCCAGTCTTTATTTCATCACAAAATCTGACGCTAACGATCTGCTTCGCAAAATAATTTCACTCATTTACCCTCCGTTTACCTCTGCTTACGCGTTTAGTCATTGCAACAGCCATTAAAAAAAACGTGCGATAAATCGCATTCAGGTGCTATTCTGGCCTAACACTGTTTAGTAAATTAAACAACAATCATGAACACAACACCTGAACTCCATTGTGATGTACTGATCATCGGCAGCGGCGCTGCCGGTCTCTCTCTGGCGCTACGCCTGGCCGAGCATCAAAACGTTATCGTTCTGAGTAAAGGGCCGATAAGCGAGGGTTCCACGTTTTATGCCCAGGGCGGGATTGCCGCCGTGTTTGATGAGACAGACAGCATTGCCTCCCACGTCGACGATACGCTGATTGCCGGGGCCGGGATCGTGGATGCGCATGCCGCAGAGTTTGTCGCCAGCAATGCCCGCCATTGCGTGCAGTGGCTCATCGATCAGGGCGTCTTATTCGATACGCAGGTTCAACCCAACGGTGAAGAGAGCTACCACCTGACGCGTGAAGGCGGCCATAGCCACCGCCGTATCCTGCACGCAGCGGATGCCACCGGGAAAGAAGTGGAGACCACGCTGGTCGGCAAGGCGCTGAGCCATCCTAATATTCGTGTGCTTGAACGAAGTAACGCCGTTGACCTGATTATCTCCGACAAGATTGGCCTGCCGGGCACGCGTCGCGTGGTGGGCGCCTGGGTCTGGAACCGCAATAAAGAGAAGGTGGAAACTTGCCAGGCGAAGGCTGTAGTGCTGGCCACGGGCGGCGCCTCTAAAGTGTATCAGTACACCACGAACCCGGACATTGCCTCCGGAGACGGTATCGCGATGGCCTGGCGCGCCGGCTGCCGGGTGGCGAACCTTGAGTTCAATCAGTTTCACCCAACCGCCCTGTTCCATCCTCAGGCGCGCAACTTCCTGCTGACGGAAGCCCTGCGCGGCGAAGGTGCCTATCTGAAACGCCCTGACGGCACCCGCTTTATGCCAGACTTTGACTCTCGTGGCGAACTGGCCCCGCGCGATATCGTTGCCCGCGCCATCGACCATGAAATGAAGCGTCTTGGCGTGGATTGCATGTATCTTGATATCAGCCACAAACCTGCAGAGTTTATTCGCCAGCACTTCCCGATGATTTACGAAAAGCTGCTCAACCTTGGCATCGATTTAACGCGCGATCCGGTGCCAATTGTGCCAGCCGCCCACTATACCTGCGGTGGGGTGATGGTTGACGATCATGGGCGTACCGATGTCGATGGCCTGTATGCTATCGGTGAGGTCAGCTATACCGGGCTTCACGGCGCGAACCGTATGGCGTCTAACTCGCTGCTTGAGTGCCTGGTCTACGGCTGGTCGGCCGCAGAAGACATCACCAAACGCATGCCCTACGCCCGCGAGACAGAGCGCCTGCCTGCCTGGGATGAAAGCCGCGTGGAAAATCCGGACGAGCTGGTCGTGATCCAGCATAACTGGCATGAGCTACGGCTGTTCATGTGGGATTACGTCGGGATTGTGCGCACCACGAAACGTCTTGAGCGCGCGCTGCGCCGCATCACGATGCTGCAGCAGGAAATTGATGAGTATTATGCCAATTTCCGCGTATCGAATAATCTGCTGGAGCTGCGCAATCTGGTGCAGGTTGCCGAGCTGATCGTTCGCTGCGCGATGATGCGTAAAGAGAGCCGCGGGTTGCACTATACGCTGGACTATCCGGATCAGCTTGCGGAGTCCGGCCCGTCGATCCTCGCCCCGCAGGTTTACATAAACAGATAAAACGCCTGGGTCAGGGCAGTGTAATCTTCGGAATAACGCTGGTCTGGCCCACGGATCACCATTCGATCGTTAAAGCATTCACCCTCTTTCGGCGAGAGCGCCAGCAGCACGCGGTGTGGCAGTCGCCCTTCCGTATCCGAAATATCGGTACGCAGACGTAACGTCCAGCCAATCTCCTGCGCGATACCGATGAACGTGTTGCCGGTACTCTCTGGCAGGACCACGCAGAAAAAGCCTTCTTCGGAGATGAGTTCGGCCGCACTGGTGAGCAGCGCTTTATGATCGAGGGAACGGGTATAACGCGCCTGTTCGCGCTCGGGTGTCCCGCACTCAACGCCGGGCGCATAGTAGGGAGGGTTGCTGACGATCAGGTCGTAACGCGCGGTTTGTTCAGGCGCCCAGGCGAGCACATCGGCGCAGTCCACTTTCATGCGGGCAGCCCAGGGGGATTCGGCCACATTTTCACTTGCCTGCTCTGCCGCCTGCGCATCCAGTTCGACGGCATCGATGGTGACATGTTCTTCCGTGCGCTGCGCCAGCATTAACGCCACCAGCCCGCTGCCGGTACCGATATCAAGAATACGCTTAACCCCTGCGACAGGCGCCCACGCGCCCAGTAAAATACCGTCCGTACCGACCTTCATGGCACAGCGATCGTGAGCGACAAAAAATTGTTTAAACGTAAAACCATCGCGGCGCAGCTGCGCTTTGAGTTGAGACATGTCGGAGCAACCTTCTAAGTGAAACTGGAGTAGCATAGGGGAAAGCGAAGTGGCCGAAAAGCGATATCCATACAAACAGATGAAGATTACAGCCGTAACGTCTATAATCAGCGCCCCACACAGAGGTAGAACATGACTGTAACGACTTTTTCCGAACTTGAACTCGATGAAAGCCTGCTCAATGCACTTGAGAGCAAAGGCTTTACACGCCCGACCGCCATTCAGGCAGCGGCCATTCCGCCTGCGCTTGAGGGCCGCGATGTGCTCGGTTCTGCGCCAACCGGCACGGGGAAGACAGCAGCCTATTTGCTGCCTGTGTTGCAGCATCTGCTCGATTTTCCACGTAAAAAATCTGGCCCGCCGCGTATTTTAATCCTGACGCCGACGCGCGAACTGGCCATGCAGGTGGCCGATCACGCGCGTGAACTCGCGGCAAATACCCATCTGGATATCGCGACCATCACCGGCGGCGTTGCGTATATGAACCACGCCGAAGTGTTCAGCGAAAACCAGGACATCGTCGTTGCAACGACGGGCCGCCTGCTGCAGTACATTAAAGAAGAGAACTTCGACTGCCGCGCGGTTGAAACGCTGATCCTCGACGAAGCCGACCGTATGCTGGACATGGGCTTCGCACAGGATATCGAGCACATTGCCGGGGAAACGCGCTGGCGTAACCAGACGATGCTGTTCTCTGCCACCCTCGAAGGGGAAGCGATTAAAGACTTTGCAGAGCGTCTGCTGGAAGATCCGGTAGAAGTGTCGGCGACGCCGTCCACCCGTGAGCGTAAGAAGATCCACCAGTGGTACTACCGCGCGGACAACCTTGAGCACAAGGTCGAATTGCTCAAACACCTGCTGAAGCAGGAAGATGCGCTGCGCACAATCGTGTTTGTCCGTAAGCGCGAGCGCGTGCATGAGCTGGCAGAAATGCTGCGTAACGCCGGGATCAACAACTGCTATCTTGAAGGCGAGATGGCGCAGATCAAGCGTACCGAAGGCATTAAGCGCCTGACCGATGGCCGCGTTAACGTGCTGGTTGCCACAGACGTTGCCGCTCGCGGGATCGACATCCCTGACGTCAGCCACGTCATTAACTTCGATATGCCGCGCAGCGGCGATACCTATCTGCACCGTATTGGCCGTACCGGCCGCGCGGGCCGCAAAGGGATTGCGATTTCACTGGTCGAAGCGCATGACTACCTGCTGCTGCAGAAAATTGGCCGCTATGTTGACGAGCCGCTGAAAGCGCGCGTTATTGATGGCCTGCGCCCAACCACGCGTGCGCCGAGTGAAAAAATGACGGGTAAACCGTCCAAGAAAGCGCTCGCGAAACGTGCTGAGAGAAAAGAGAAAGAAAAAGAGAAACCGCGCGTGAAGCAGCGCCACCGCGATACCAAAAATATTGGTAAGCGCCGTAAGCCAAGCTCTGCTGCACCAGAGACAAAAACGGAAGAGTAAAAAAAAGCCGGGGAAATCCCCGGCTTTTTTATTCCCCCCGTAGCTGAAGCCTTACAGGCTTTCAGTAAAGGTACGCGCGATAACGTCGCGCTGCTGTTCTGGGGTCAGAGAGTTGAAGCGTACCGCATAGCCGGACACGCGAATGGTCAGCTGTGGGTATTTTTCTGGGTGCTCAACCGCGTCCATCAGCGTTTCGCGACGCAGTACGTTTACGTTCAGGTGCTGACCACCTTCCACGCGCACTTCCGGTTTCACTTCCATTGGAATTTCACGGTATTCGATTTCGCCCAGTTTGCTCACCGGCACGATTTCATCTTCAGCAAAACCCGCTTTCGCGACGACACAGCGCGCTTCGTTTTTCTCGCTGTCCAGCAGCCAGAAAGAGTTGAGCAGATCGTCATTTGCAGCTTTAGTAATCTGGATACCTGTAATCATGTGTTGCCTCCCTTAGGCTACATTAACTGATGTCGGCCTCTCGCGGCCAATTGGTAAAACCATTGTTTCTTGTGTGTATATATATCATTCACACCCCGGTGATTTATTGATTTAAATCAACAAAAACACCAACCACATAAAGAGTGTGGTTTGAATTTATTGCTTTAGATCAATTTCACGACCTTACCAATTCAATTTAACCTGCACATTTTCAACATAAATTTAGCCACTTAGCGCACATTTCGGCGTGGAATTTTGCTCACCAGGCTTTAGCAGGTAAGCTAGTCAGAGATTGAAATTCGCAGGAGAGCGAGATGACGACACCTTTAACCTGGCATGACGTGCTGGCAGAAGAAAAGCAGCAGCCCTATTTTATCAATACGCTCAGCACCGTTGCGGCTGAGCGCCAGTCCGGACAGACGATTTACCCGCCGCAGAAAGATGTGTTCAACGCCTTTCGCTACACCGAACTGAGCGATGTGAAAGTGGTCATTCTGGGCCAGGATCCCTATCACGGCCCGGGTCAGGCGCATGGGCTGGCGTTTTCCGTACGTCCCGGCGTGGCGATCCCTCCTTCTCTGCTCAACATGTATAAAGAGCTTGAGGGAACCGTGCCCGGGTTTACCCGGCCAAACCATGGCTACCTGGAAAGCTGGGCGCGTCAGGGCGTGCTGTTATTGAACACGGTACTCACCGTTCGGGCCGGCCAGGCGCACTCGCACGCCAGCCTGGGCTGGGAGACGTTCACCGATAAAGTCATCAGCCTGATCAACGAACACCGTGAAGGGGTCGTGTTTTTACTCTGGGGATCGCACGCGCAGAAGAAAGGGGCGATTATTGACCGTCAGCGTCATCACGTGTTGAAAGCGCCGCACCCGTCACCGCTGTCTGCACATCGCGGTTTCTTTGGCAGTAATCATTTTGTTCTGGCGAACGAATGGCTGGAAAAACGTGGCGAAACGCCCATTGACTGGATGCCTGTGTTACCGGCAGAGAGCGAATAGTATTTGAATGTGCCGGGTCTGACCCGGCACATGAAGAGGCTTATGCCTTATTCTGACGCCACCATTCGGCCAGCAGTACACCGGTCGCAACGGATACGTTCAGACTTTCCACATTGCCTGTCCCATCAATAGAGACGCTCAGATCCGCACTAGAGAGGGCCGCATCAGACAGACCATCGCGTTCCTGACCCAGCACCAGCACCATTTTGCGTGGCAGCGTCGCTTTAAACAGCGGCGTACCGGCATGGCTCGAGGTGGTCACGATGGAATAACCCGCTTTACGGAACTGCTCAAGGGCATCCAGCACGCTGTCGCCGGTGATCGGCTGTACGTGTTCGGCTCCGCCTTCCGCAGTACGGATCGCGGCACCGGATTCCAGCAGCGCGGCATCCTGCAACAGCACGCCTTTCACGCCAAAGTGAGCGCAGCTACGCATCATTGCGCCCAGGTTATGCGGGTTGCCCACGTCTTCCAGCGCCAGTACACAGTCATCGGCATCCGCCTGACTGACCCACTGCTGAACGGTCGTACCGTTACGTTTTTTGATCAGGAAGCAGACGCCGCCGTGGTGTTCGGTACCGGATGCTTTGGTCAGCTCGGCATCATCAACCACGTGGTAGGCTTTGCGGTTTGCCGCCATCCAGCGCAGCGCTTCTTTAAAGCGCGGGGTTACGCTCTGAATAAACCAGGCGCGGACGATACATTCAGGACGGCTCAGGAACAGCGCCTGGCAGGCGTTTTCACCATACACGCGAGTCTCTTCCGCACGCTGACGGCGCAGCACTTCCGGGTCGATAAAGCTTTTACCGCTGATACCGCCGTGATCGGCCTTTTCTGGCGTTTCGTCGCCAGGGGCACGAGAAACGGTGCGCCACGGGGAGGCGTTATCACGTGAGAAGTCATCCCGTGGACGGTCATCGCGTTTGCGATCGTCACGCTTGCGGTCATCACGTTTGCGGTCATCACCGCGGTTGTTTCTGTCATCGCGGGCGGGGCGACGGCCACCGTCTGCACGAGAAGACGCCGGACGCCCGCCACCTTTTCCGGTACGCGGATTTTGGGTGCGTTTATCAGAGTCATCATCACTGCGGACATACATCACTTTGACCTTGCCGCTTTTATTTTTCATTTCGTCGTTCATGCTTTTCTCCACCAGCGCTGCGCGAAGCGCGCAGATTACCCGATGTGCCAGCGCATAGCCATAATTTCGTACAAAAGCCTGTGACTATTGTTCTCATTGAATAAAACGCATTGTTGTTTCAAACAGGCTCATTGATAATATGTAACATATTAGAAACATTATCGGCATTTTGCCGCTGTCCCACGGCTCTATCAGAGGTTAGTTATGAATACCGTATGTGCCAACTGTCAGGCTCTTAACCGCATTCCGGACGATCGGATTGAAGATGGTGCGAAATGCGGACGCTGCGGCCATGAATTGTTTGATGGCGAGGTCATTAACGCGACGGGTGCTACGCTGGACAAACTCCTCAAGGACGATCTTCCTGTTGTGGTTGATTTCTGGGCGCCCTGGTGCGGCCCATGTCGTAGCTTCGCGCCGATCTTCGAAGACGTGGCCGAAGAGCGCAGCGGAAAAATACGTTTCGTTAAGGTCAATACTGAAGCTGAACCTGAACTGAGCGCCCGTTTTCGCATTCGCAGCATCCCGACCATTATGATTTTCAAAAATGGTGAAGTGCTCGATATGCTCAACGGTGCGGTGCCTAAAGCGCCTTTTGAAAGCTGGTTAAACGAGTCGCTGTAACATTCTCGGGGCACATCTTGTGCCCCGTTCTCGCCTCTGCGAAAATAGGGTTTTTCCTGCATTTCGCCCATGACTGATAACGCTGTTCTTCAATTACGCGCCGAACGCCTTGCGCGCGCTACCCGCCCCTTCCTCGCGCGCGGAAACCGTATTCGCCGCTGTCAGCGCTGCCTGCTGCCGCTGAAGGTTTGCCTGTGCGAGACGCTGGCGCCGAGTACGGCCCAGAGCCGTTTTTGTCTGGTCATGTTTGATACCGAGCCGATGAAGCCCAGCAATACAGGTCGCCTCATTGCCGATATTCTGCCGGATACCTCGGCATTTCAGTGGTCCCGTACTGAGCCCCCTCAGGCGCTGCTCGACTTAGTGGCAAGCCCGGACTATCAGCCGATGGTCGTTTTCCCTGCGTCATATGCAGGTGTCGATCGCCAGGTGCTTTCGACGCCGCCATCCGGTAAACCGCCGTTGTTTATTATGCTGGACGGCACCTGGACCGAAGCGCGAAAAATGTTTCGTAAAAGCCCGTATCTCGACGCACTGCCGGTGATTTCTGTCGATCTGTCCCGCGTCTCCGCCTATCGCCTGCGTGAAGCGCATGCTGACGGGCAATACTGCACCGCCGAAGTGGCCATTGCGCTTCTGGACCTGGCGGGTGATACCGCTGCGGCTCACGCCCTGGGCAACCATTTCTCCTGTTTCCGGGAACGCTATCTGGCGGGAAAAACCGTTCATAAGGGCAGCGTCACAGCAGCCGAGACGGAAAGCGTTTAAAATCATCAGGTCGCTTGCATTCACAGGAGGCCTGCATGAGCCAGCGAGGGTTAGAAGCGCTACTTCGTCCTAAATCCATTGCCGTCATCGGCGCATCAATGAAACCGGATCGTGCTGGCTATCTGATGATGCGCAACCTGCTGGCCGGGGGATTTAATGGTCCCGTCATGCCCGTCACACCGGCGTATAAGGCGGTTCAGGGAGTGCTTGCATGGCCTGATGTACAGAGCCTGCCTTTCGTACCGGATCTTGCCGTACTGTGTACAAACGCAAAACGGAATCCGGAACTGCTGGAATCGCTCGGCAAGAAAGGCTGTAAAACCTGCATTATTCTCTCGTCTCCGCCTGAACAGAAAGCCGAGCTTCTGGCCTGCGCCAGCCGCTATCAAATGCGCATTCTTGGGCCAAACAGTCTGGGCCTGCTCGCCCCCTGGCAGGGGCTGAATGCCAGCTTCTCTCCGGTTCCAATCCGCAAAGGCAAGCTCGCGTTTATCTCGCAGTCGGCTGCAGTATCGAACACCATTCTCGACTGGGCGCAGCAGCGTGAAATGGGATTCTCCTACTTCATTGCGCTCGGCGACAGTCTGGATATCGACGTCGATGAGCTACTGGATTTTCTGGCGCGCGACGGTAAAACCAGTGCGATCCTGCTTTATCTTGAGCACCTCAGCGACGCGCGTCGTTTTGTCTCGGCGTCACGAAGCGCGTCGCGCAATAAGCCGATCCTGGTGATCAAAAGTGGACGTAGCCCTGCGGCACAGCGTCTGCTGCATTCCCATTCCGGCATGGATCCCGCCTGGGACGCCGCCATTCAGCGCGCGGGTTTGCTGCGGGTACAGGATACCCACGAGCTTTTTTCCGCCGTTGAGACGTTAAGCCATATGCGCCCGTTGCGCGGCGAGAAGTTAATGATTGTCAGTAACGGCGCCGCCCCCGCCGCACTCGCCCTGGATGAGCTGTGGCGGCGTTTCGGCAAGCTGGCCACGCTGAGTGAAGAGACGCTGCAGCGCCTGAAAGATGCGCTTCCGACCAGCGTGACGCCCGGCAATCCGCTTGATTTGCGCGATGATGCCAGCAGCGAGCGCTATATCAGGGCCATTTCCATTTTGCTGGATAGCCAGGATTTCGATGCGCTGATGATTATCCACTCCCCCAGCGCGGTCGCGCCGGGCAGCGAAAGCGCGCGCGCGCTCATTGAGGCCGTGCGCAACCATCCACGAGGCAAATATGTCACCCTGCTGACCAACTGGTGCGGAGAGTTTTCTTCGCAGGAGGCGCGACGTCTGTTCAGCGAAGCCGGACTTCCAACCTACCGCACGCCGGAAGGCACCATTACCGCGTTCATGCACATGGTGGAATATCGCCGCAACCAGAAACAGCTCCGCGAGACGCCGGCGTTGCCCGGAAATCTGACGGCCAATACCGTCGACGTTCACCGGCTGTTGCAGCAGGCAATCGAAGAAGGCGCAACGTCGCTGGATACGCATGAAGTCCAGCCCATTCTGGGCAGCTACGGGATGCAGACCCTGCCGACCTGGATCGCCAGCGACAGCGCTGAGGCCGTGCATATTGCCGAGCAGATTGGCTATCCGGTTGCCCTGAAGCTGCGCTCCCCGGATATTCCGCATAAGTCTGACGTTCAGGGGGTGATGCTCTACCTGCGTACAGCGACTGAGGTGCAGCAGGCCGCAGACGCCATTTTTGACCGGGTCAAAATGGCCTGGCCACAGGCCAGGATCCACGGCTTGCTGGTGCAAAGCATGGCTAACCGCGCAGGCGCTCAGGAGTTACGGGTGGTGGTCGAACACGATCCCGTCTTCGGCCCGCTCATCATGCTGGGTGAAGGCGGCGTGGAGTGGCGCCCGGAGGAACAGGCCGTGGTGGCGTTACCGCCGCTGAACATGAACCTGGCACGTTATCTGATTATCCAGGCGATCAAAAGCAAAAAGATCCGCGGCCGGAGCGCGCTGCGTCCGCTTGATATTGCCGGGCTAAGTCAGTTCCTGGTGCAGGTTTCTAACCTGATTGTGGATTGTGCCGAGATCCAGCGGCTGGACATTCATCCGCTGCTTGCCTCCGGCAATGAGTTTACGGCGCTGGACGTGACCCTGGATATCGCGCCCTTTGAAGGAGACAGAGAAAGCCGTCTTGCGATCCGCCCGTATCCCCTGCAGCTGGAGGAGTGGGTTGAGATGAAAAATGGGGAACGCGCCTTGTTCCGCCCTATTCTGCCGGAAGATGAGCCCCAGTTGCGGGCCTTTATCTCTCAGGTCACGAAAGAGGATCTTTATTATCGCTATTTTAGCGAAATCAACGAATTTACCCACGATGATTTAGCCAATATGACCCAGATCGACTACGATCGAGAAATGGCGTTTGTTGCCGTTCGTTGCGCCGATAAGGGTGATGAGATCCTCGGCGTCACGCGTGCGATTTCTGACCCGGATAACGTCGATGCGGAGTTTGCCGTGCTGGTACGCTCCGATCTTAAAGGTCTGGGCCTGGGAAGACGACTGCTGGAAAAACTCATCAGTTATACGCGAGATCACGGATTGTTACGCCTTAATGGCATTACTATGCCTAACAATCGCGGTATGGTGACCCTGGCGCGAAAACTTGGGTTTGACGTTGATATTCAGCTGGACGAAGGTATTGTTGCCTTGTCCCTCAGTCTGTCATCAGCAGACAAACGCGAGTAAGCTACTGGAAATGTTACCCACTTTGGACGGGACTGGTGGTATCATTGTCCGCTTATGTTGTTTGCATAGTACAGACAACCCTTCAATGAACAGAGAAGAAACGCACTGTGATGTTGTCAAAATTTAAGCGTAATAAACATCAACAACACCTTGCTCAACTACCGAAGATTTCTCAGTCAGTTGATGATGTAGAGTTCTTTTACGCTCCCGCTCATTTTCGGGAGACGCTTCTGGAAAAGATTGCCAGCGCCACGCGACGCATTTGCATTGTGGCACTGTATCTTGAACAGGATGAAGGCGGGCGCGCGATCCTGAACGCGCTCTATGAAGCCAAACGTCAGCGTCCGGAACTGGATGTACGCGTGCTGGTAGACTGGCATCGCGCCCAGCGTGGCCGTATTGGCGCTGCCGCGTCTAACACCAATGCTGACTGGTATTGCCGCACAGCGCAGGAAAATCCTGGCGTTGACGTGCCTGTTTATGGCGTCCCGGTGAATACCCGTGAAGCGCTCGGCGTTCTTCATTTCAAGGGGTTCATTATTGATGACAGCGTGCTTTACAGCGGCGCCAGTCTCAATGATGTCTACCTTCATCAGCTCGATAAATATCGCTACGACCGCTACCATCTGATCCGTAATCCGCAGATGGCCGATATCATGTTCAACTGGGTTGATAAAAATCTGGTTCATGGCCGTGGTGTTAATCGTCTTGACGATCCCGAGCGCCCTAAAAGCCCGGAAATCAAAAATGATGTTCGCGCCTTCCGCCAGGAGCTGCGCGATGCGGTCTATCATTTTCAGGGCGATGCGAACAACGAAGAGTTATCCGTTACCCCGCTGGTAGGGCTCGGCAAATCAAGCCTGCTGAACAAAACGATTTTCCATCTGATGCCGTGCGCGGAGCAGAAACTCACTATCTGCACGCCGTATTTCAACCTTCCTGCCGTGCTGGTGCGTAATATCATTCAGCTGCTGCGCGAGGGTAAAAAAGTGGAAATCATCGTGGGTGATAAAACGGCAAACGACTTCTTTATTCCCGAAGATCAGCCGTTCAAAATCATCGGTGCATTGCCTTATCTCTATGAGATTAACCTTCGCCGTTTCCTGAGCCGCTTACAGTATTACGTCAACACTGACCAGCTGGTTGTGCGTCTCTGGAAAGATGAAGACAATAGTTACCATCTGAAAGGCATGTGGGTCGACGATGAGTGGATGCTGCTGACCGGTAACAACCTGAACCCGCGCGCGTGGCGACTGGATCTGGAAAACGCTATCCTGATCCATGACCCGCAGCATGAGTTAGCCGCCCAACGTGAGCGCGAGCTGGAGCTGATTCGCACCCATACAACCGTGGTGAATCACTACCGCGAACTGCAGAGCATTGCCGATTATCCGGTGAAAGTTCGCAAGCTTATTCGCCGCTTACGTCGTATCCGTATCGACCGACTTATCAGCCGTATTCTGTAATGTCCAGGCCCTGTCACCCGCAGGGCTTTTTTATGGGGCCCGTTGATGCGTATTCCTCTGTTACTGAGCGTCATTTTCCTGAGTGGCTGTAGCCATATGGCCAACGATAGCTGGTCCGGACAGGATAAAGCACAGCATTTTCTCGCTTCCGCGATGTTGTCCGCAGCCGGTAATGAATATGCCCAGCATCAGGGATACAGCCGGGATCGTAGCGCGGCGATCGGGCTGATGTTCTCAGTAAGTCTTGGGGCATCAAAAGAACTGTGGGATAGCCGCCCCGCAGGGAGCGGCTGGAGCTGGAAAGATTTCGCCTGGGATGTCGCTGGCGCAACGACCGGCTATGCCGTATGGCAGATGGCGCGGTATTAAAGTCGAATGCCTTTCCCTTTGCGATGCAGCATCAGGGAGACAACAAACGCCAGTGCCCCCATTCCCGTTACGTACCAGAAGAATGTCGTTTCGCTTCCCCATGATTTAAGCGACAGCGCTACGTACTCCGCCGATCCGCCAAACACCGCGTTGGCGACCGCATAAGAGAGCCCTACCCCTAACGCACGGACCTGCGCCGGGAACATCTCGGCTTTCAGTATCCCGCTGATGGAGGTGTAGAAACTGACAATCACCATCGCCACCATCACCAGCGCAAAGGCAGCATACGGTGAAGAGACATGCTGAAGCGCTGTCAGAATGGGGACGGTACATAATGCCGACAATCCGCCAAAAATGAGCATTGACGTACGTCGGCCAATTTTATCCGAGAGCGCGCCGACGATAGGCTGTATGAGCATAAAGACAAACAGTGCCACGGTCATGACCACGCTGGCGACGTTTGCGTGCATGCCGGTGGTGTTTACCAGGTATTTTTGCATATAGGTGGTGAACGTATAAAAACTGAGAGAGCCGCCTGCAGTGAAGCCCAGCACCATCAGGAAAGCTTTGCGGTTACGCCATAACCCTTTGAATGTTCCCGCCTCCTTCAGCATCCTGACCTCTTTCTGAGAGGTTTCATCTAGCTGACGGCGTAGCCAAAGTGCAACGACCGCCAGTACAGCGCCCATTGCGAAAGGGATCCGCCATCCCCAGGCGTGAAGTTGTTCGTCCGTCAGAATTTGCTGCAGGATCACCACCACAAGAATGGCCAGCAGTTGACCGCCAATCAGCGTGACGTACTGGAATGAGGCGTAAAAACCTTTACGGCCTTCCAGTGCAATTTCACTCATGTAGGTTGCACTGGTACCGTATTCACCGCCCACCGATAATCCCTGGAATAAGCGGGCCAGCAAAAGTAGCGCCGGTGCCCAGGTACCAATCGATGCATATCCCGGTAAGCAGGCGATCACCAGCGAGCCAAAGCACATCATGCACACCGAGATCAGCATAGAGGCCTTACGCCCGCGACGATCCGCAATACGGCCGAACAGCCAACCCCCGATGGGTCGCATCAAGAAGCCTGCGGCGAAGACTCCTGCCGTTTGTAGCAGCTGCGTGGTGGTGTTGCCGGAGGGGAAGAAAATATGTGCAAAGTAGAGTGAACAGAATGAGTAGACGTAAAAGTCGAACCATTCAACCAGATTCCCTGAAGAGGCGCTGATGATTGCCCATACCCTTCTTCGGGTATCACTGTGAGCCAGCGTCCCGTTTGATGTCATGCTTTCTGTCATTGTGATTATGCTCCTGCCATAAACTGCGGCGTATTGAGCCTGGAGACTCAATAACCTCGTAAATGAAATGTTATAATTTTGTTATAAATCACATTGAGACAGAGATCACACATTCCATTAGCAGGATAAGGGATTAAGACAAAAGCCAGAGTGGAAAAACAAAAGCAAAAAACCCCGCACCTTCCGGTACGGGGTTCTTCTTAATTGATGCCTGGCAGTTCCCTACTCTCACATGGGGAGACCCCACACTACCATCGGCGCTACGGCGTTTCACTTCTGAGTTCGGCATGGGGTCAGGTGGGACCACCGCGCTAAAGCCGCCAGGCAAATTCTGTTAAACCGGAACAAGGCTGAAATTTGATTGTTCGTCTCTTCGCCAAAACAGCTTCGGCGTTGTAAGGTTAAGCCTCACGGTTCATTAGTATCGGTTAGCTCAACGCATCGCTGCGCTTACACACCCGACCTATCAACGTCATCGTCTTCAACGTTCCTTCAGGACACTCAAAGACTCAGGGAGAACTCATCTCGGGGCAAGTTTCGTGCTTAGATGCTTTCAGCACTTATCTTTTCCGCATTTAGCTACCGGGCAGTGCCATTGGCATGACAACCCGAACACCAGTGATGCGTCCACTCCGGTCCTCTCGTACTAGGAGCAGCCCCCCTCAATTCTCCAGCGCCCACGGCAGATAGGGACCGAAC